>CAVPGM010000016.1:0-60927 GCA_963703945.1 uncultured beta proteobacterium
GGTAACGCCAGATGTTCGGCAAGCTGACCTGGTCCGCGATCCCGTTCCACGAGCCCATCATCATGGTGACGTCGGCGGTGGCGGCGCTGGCGATCACGGCAGTGCTCGCCTGGGTGATCGTCAAAGGGTATCTGCCCTACATCTGGAAGGAGTGGCTCTCCAGCGTCGACCACAAGCGCATTGGCGTGATGTACATCGTGCTGGCGCTGGTGATGCTGCTGCGCGGCTTCGCCGACGCGGTCCTGATGCGCTCGCAACAGGCCGTCGCCCTGGGCAGCGCTGGCTTTCTGCCGCCCGAGCACTACAACCAGATCTTCTCGGCGCACGGCACGATCATGATCTTTTTCGTCGCCATGCCCTTCGTGATCGGGCTGATGAACTTCGCCGTGCCACTGCAGCTCGGCGCCCGCGACGTCGCCTTCCCGGTGCTCAACTCGGTCAGCTTCTGGCTCACCGCCACCGGCGCGCTGCTGGTCAACATCTCGCTGTTCATCGGCGAGTTCGCGCGCGTCGGCTGGCTGCCCTATCCGCCGCTCTCGGAGCTGGCCTACTCGCCCGGGGTCGGTGTCGACTACTACCTCTGGGCGCTGCAGATCTCGGGGGTGGGAACGCTTCTAACCGGGGTCAACTTCGTGACCACGGTGCTCAAGGTCCGCGCCCCCGGCATGACCTACCTGCACATGCCGATCTTCTGCTGGACCACGCTCGCCTCCAACCTGCTCATCGTCGCGGCGTTCCCGATCCTCACCGCCACCCTGGCGATGCTCCTGCTCGACCGCTATCTCGGCTTTCACTTCTTCACGAACGAGGCCGGCGGCAACCCGATGATGTTCATGAACCTGATCTGGGTCTGGGGGCACCCCGAGGTCTACATCCTGGTGCTGCCGGCGTTCGGCATCTTCTCGGAGGTGTTCGCTACGTTCTCGGGTAAGCCGCTGTTCGGCTACCGCTCGATGGTCGCGGCCACGATGGGAATCTGCATTCTCTCCTTCATGGTCTGGCTGCACCACTTCTTCACCATGGGCACGGGCGCCAACGTGAATGCGGTCTTCGGCATCGCCACCATGATCATCGCCGTGCCCACGGGCGTGAAGATTTACAACTGGCTGTTCACGATGTACGGCGGCCGCGTCGTGTTCGCCACGCCGATGTATTGGGCGCTCGGCTTCGTGGTGACCTTCGTTATCGGCGGCATAACCGGCGTCCTCGTCGCCGTGCCCCCGGCCGACTTCGTGCTCCACAACAGCCTGTTCCTCGTCGCCCACTTCCACAACGTCATCATCGGTGGCGTCGTGTTCGGCCTGTTCGCCGGCTACACGTACTGGTTTCCCAAGGCGTTCGGCTTCCGCCTGCACGAGGGCCTGGGCAAGGCGGCGTTCTGGTGCTGGTTCGTTGGCTTCTACGTCGCCTTCATGCCGCTCTACGTGCTCGGCCTCATGGGCATGACACGTCGCATGCAGCACTACGATGTGCCCGAGTGGCAGCCGTGGCTCATCGTCGCCGCGGGCGGCGCGCTGCTTATCGGCGTCGGCGTCGCACTTCAGGTGGTGCAACTCGTCTGGAGCATCCGCCACCGCGAGGCGCTGCGCGACGTCACCGGCGACCCGTGGAACGGGCGCACGCTCGAGTGGATGACGCCCTCGCCGCCGCCGATGTTCAACTATGCGGTGATGCCGGACGTCGAGGGCGTGGAGGCGTACTGGATGCGCAAGCAGAGCGCGATCGAGCGCCAGGCGCTGCGGCCCGAGCCCGAATATCACGACATCCACATGCCGCGCAACAGCTCCGCCGGCTTCATCTGCGCCTTCTTCGCGGCCACGATGGGCTTCGCGCTGATCTGGCACATCTGGTGGCTCGTCGCCGTGGCCTTCGTGGGCGCCTGGGCCGTGTTCGTCGTCGTTGCCTGGCGCGACGAGCACGAGGAGGCGATTCCCGCGGCGACCGTCGCAAGCGTTGACCGGGCCAATCGCGCCGCACGCGAGGCCGCGCTGCCGACGCTGAGGCCGCTCTCGTGAGCGCCGGGGCGCAGGCGTACCCGGGTGGGGTGGCCGGCGGCGGACGGGCGATCGGCGGAGGCCACGCCCAGGCGCTCACCGAGGAGCCGGCGCACGGACCGTCCAAGCGCATCGTCGTCGCCTACGGCTTCTGGATTTTCCTGATCAGCGACATCATCATGTTCGCGGCGCTGTTCGCGAGCTACGCGGTGCTCACGGACGCCACCGCCGGCGGCCCGAGCGGCCGCGACCTGTTCGACGTGCCGACGGTTGCCGTCGAGACCGGGTGCCTGCTGCTCTCGACCGTGTTCTGCGGCTTCGCCGGCATCGGCGCGCAGGCGCGGCGCAACGGCTTGTACTACGGCTCGATGGCGGTGACCTTCGTGCTCGGCGCCACCTTCGTTGCGATCGAGCTGCACGAGTTCGCGACGATGATCCACGAGGGCGCCGGCCCCGGCCGCAGCGCCTTCCTGTCGGCCTTCTTCGCGCTGATCGGCTGCCACGGCCTGCACGTGAGTGCCGGCCTGCTGTGGCTGCTGACGATGATGGCGCAGGTCTACGCCAAGGGCTACCGCCCCGACATCCGGCGCCGGTTGCTGTGCTTCGCGCTCTTCTGGCACACCCTCGACATCATCTGGGTGGCCCTGTTCAGTCTCGTCTACCTAGTCGGAGTAGCACCGCGATGAGCACCTCCCTTCACGAAGCCCACGGCGACGTCGCCCCCGGCGACGAACTCGGCCCCGCCGACGTTCCCCATGCGATCCGCGGCTACCTCGTCGGCCTGGCGCTGGCGACGCTGCTGACCTGTGTCTCGTTCTACATCGCCCGCAGCACGCTGGTCTGGCAGCCCAGCATCCCGATCGCGCTCTCGGTGCTGGCGATCGCGCAGATGGGCGTCCATCTCGTCTTCTTCCTGCACATCACCTCGGGGCCCGACAGCGTCAACAACGTCATGGCACTGGCCTTCGGCCTGCTCATCGTGATGCTGCTCGTGTTCGGGTCGCTCTGGATCATGACCCGCCTCGAGCACAACGTGATGCCGATGGAGCGGCTGATGCAGATGCAGCGCTGACAGGATCGCCAACCGCACCAGCATCGAAAGCTGGCCCGACCCTGACATCGCAGATGCAGCCGGCGACTCGCTCCGCGAGTACCGGGGGGCGACCCGGGGTGCCATGATGGGCGTTCAAGCCGACGCCGCTTCGCGGCTCGACGCTGTGCTTGCGTGCAGGTGGTCCTTCTGACGCACAACTTCCAGGGTTCTACGAGCATCTTGGCTACGAGCGAAGGTACGCGATAGAAGGTCGGCCGAAGGGCTACTCCGACATCGTCTACGTCAAGCTGCTTCAAGGCGAGAACGGCATCTAAACGTTAGGCGTCAACCAGTGCAGTCCGTCAGTCCCCAAACTCTTGCGTTCCTGGCCGTTGGCACTTTGATTGCTTGGCGCGCCTATGCCAGATTCCGTCGAATGATCGGCAGGCAGAGGCTGTCCAAGTACCGTGCCCCGATTACGCTCGTCATCTTCTCTGTGCTCGTGGTCCTGGTTGCCCTACCTTCGCTTTCGCATCCGGACCGGCTCGTTTGGCTGCTGTTCGCACTTGGTGTCGGCTTCGCTCTCGGCCTGTTTGGACTGAAGCGAACAGGATTCGAGGCAATCCCGCGGCAAGGGCTGTTCTACACCCCCAACGCCCCGATGGGCATTGCGCTCTTCCTGCTCTTCGTTGCTCGCATTGCCTATCGCCTCTACGAGGTCTACGTCATCGATCCAACAGCTCCTCGCAGTGCCTCGGAGTTCGTTCAGAGTCCACTCACGGTAGCGGTCTTCGGTCTCTTGGCGGGTTACTACATCAGCTACGCCGTCGGTCTCGCACGTTGGCGCGCCCGTGTGCTCAGGGCAAAGCGGGCCGGCCCTCATAGAACGGCGTAGCGGGACTTCGACGGGCGATCCGCGCGCAGCCGCTACACTTTGGTCACAAGAAATTCATCTTCGCCGAAAGAAAGTGAGTACCGCTCAACCGACCGTCGCCGTGCCGGCGACCGGATTAGCCGCGCAGGCTCTGCCCTGGCGGCTGGCCGACATCGACTTCTCCCGTCTGCGGCACGAGAAGGTCCGCAACGACGAGACGCTGTTCTTCGTGCTCGCCACCTCGGCGCTGGTCGAGGCGGCGACCCAGCACTACGCCTCCAACCTGATCGAGTACTACGCCGGCGACGCCGAGCTGGCGACCTGGCTGCGCGCGCATTGGCAGCCGGAGGAACTGCAGCACGGCGCCGCGCTGCGCGCGTATGTCGAGGCGGTGTGGCCGGAGTTCAGCTGGGAGCGCGCGTTCGGCGGGTTCTATCCGGAGTACGCGGCTGCCTGCACGCAGGAGGAGCTCGAACCTTCACGCGCGCTGGAGATGGCCGCGCGCTGCGTGGTCGAGACCGGCACCGCGACGCTGTACCAGACGATCCACGACTACACCGACGAGCCGGTGCTGCTCGAGATCACCGCGCGGCTGAAGAGCGACGAGGTGCGCCACTACTCGTACTTCCACGACGCCTACCGACATTACTGCGCGGTGAACGGACGGCCGTCGCGCTGGCGCGTGGCGCGCGCGGTGCTGCGGCGCGTGCTCGAAGCGTTCGACGACGATGGCGACATTGCATTCAGGCACGCGTGGAACGGCCGCTACCCGCAGCGCGAGAGCTCGCCCGCGGACTACAAGGCGTTCCAGCGCGCAATGCGCGAGCGCATCACGCCGTGCATGCCGGTCGCGATGTCGACCAAGATGCTGCTGAAGCCGCTCGCTCTGCCGCCGCGCGTGCAGGGGTGGGCGGTTGCGGTGATCGGCGCGATCGTGCGTCGGGCCGCCGGACGGCCGGCCCGGAGTTCGGCGTCGGCGCCGGCCTGACGGTACCCGCTGCCGCGCTGTGAACCTTGTGCATCGCACGCCTACCGTCCGCAGATCGAGGCCTGATTGACGGGTTGCCGAGCAACCTGCAGGTGCCGGCAGCGGACCGCCTTTCAGTTTCGAGTACTTGGCGTCATTGCGCAGCTCGCGCTCGGCTCTGTTTCTTTCACCTGGCGATTCAGTTGCCGAAGAAGCGGTGGTCCTGCCCGCCGCCGAGGTGATCGGGACCACGCCGCTGCCAGGTCTCGGCCTGCCGCTGGAGCAGATACCTGCCCCGGTTCAAACCTCCAGAGCGCAGGACATTTTGCGTAGTAACGCGACCGACCTTTCCGGGTTCATGAATCGGTTCTTGGGCAGCGTTTACGTCAACGATATTCAAGGCAACCCATTTCAGGCCGACGTAACCTATCGTGGCTATGTCGCTTCGCCACTGTTGGGCACACCTCAGGGGCTCTCGGTCTACATGGATGGGGTACGCCTCAACCAGCCCTTTGGCGACGTGGTGAGCTGGGATCTCATCCCGCTGCGTGCGATCGCGTCGATTGCGTTGCAGCCGGGCTCGAACCCGTTGTTCGGTCTCAACACCCTGGGTGGCGCTCTTTCCATCGAGACCAAGGACGGGCGCTCCAATCCGGGTACGGTTGTGCAAGGCACCTACGGCCAGTACGGCCGCGCGTCGCTGCTCTTCGAGTCGGGCGCCTCCTGGGATAGCGGGATCGATGCGTATGCGACGGGCAATCTGTTCCGGGAGGACGGGTGGCGCGACGAGTCGCCGTCGCGCATTGGGCAGATCTTCGCCAAGGTCGGCTGGCGTGGAGCGTCGTCGTCGGCCTATCTGACCGTGGCTTATGCCGACAACGACCTCACCGGAAACGGATTGCAGGAACAACGCTTCCTCGCCCGCGACTACGCGAGCGTGTACACGAAGCCGGACACCACGGACAACCGGGCGCTGTTCGTCAACCTGGTGGGCCAGCACACCGTGGTGGAAGGTGTCTTCCTTTCAGGGAACGTCTTTTACCGCAACATCAAGACGTCGACCTACAACGGCGATATCAACGAGGAATCGCTCGACCAGGCCCTGTATCAACCGAGCGCGGCCGAGCAGGCGGCGCTGGCCGCCGCCGGATATTCCGGCTACCCGACGTCCGGGGAGAATGCCTCCAACACACCGTTTCCGTACTGGCGTTGCATCGCGAACGCGCTTCTGAACGACGAACCCAACGAGAAGTGCAACGGGCTGCTCAATCGCACGAACAACGTCCCAATCCAACTGGGGAACCTCCGGCCAGGTGACATTCGCGCAGGACCTCGCGGGCCAACCGAACCAGTTCATCCTCGGCGCGTGGTACGACGCGAGCCGCGTGACCTTCTCGCAGACGGGGCAGTTCGGCTACCTCACGCCACAGCGTGCGGTCGTGGGTGTCGATGCCTACGCCGACGGCTCGCAGAACTCGGAAAATGCGTTCGATGCCTCTGTGAATCTGATTGGTACCTCGAGCACCGTGTCCTTCTACGGCGACAGACACGGTTGTGCTCGGCAAGCAATGGAGCGTGACGCTGTCGGGGCGCTACAACCGGACGCACGTCGACAACGAAGATCAGTTGAACCCGGGCGGCGGGAGTGAATCGCTGGACGGCCACTACACCTACAGCCGGTTCAACCCGGCGCTCGGATTGACCTTCTCGCCGACCACCTACTTCAACGGCTATGCGGGATACAGCGAAGGCAACCGCGCGCCGTCGGCCATCGAACTGGGGTGCGCCAACCCCGACCAGCCCTGCAAGCTGCCCAATGCCATGGCCGGGGACCCCCCGTTGAACCAGGTGGTTGCCAGGACGTGGGAACTCGGTGTGCGCAGTGGGCCTGGTTCGAAGCTGCGCTGGAACCTCGGGGTGTTCCGGACCGAGAACCAGAACGACATTCTGTTCGTGGCCGACGACCAGACCGGGTTCGGCTATTTCCGCAACTTCGGCGAGACGCGCCGGCAGGGAATTGAGGCCGGCATTGCTGCCAGTGTCGGCCCAGTGCGGTTCGGTGCCAACTACACGTACCTGGACGCGACATACCAGTCGACCGAGACGATCCATGGTGCCGGCAACAGCAGCAATGACGCGCCGGCGCCCGGCTTCGACGGCAACATCGTCGTGCATGCAGGCGATCGCATCCCGCTGATCCCGCAGCAGCTCTTCAAGGCCTATGCGGACTGGGATATCACGCCGGAGATTTCGCTCAATCTCGATCTGCTCGCGGCAGTCCGGCTTCTATGCCCGCGGAAATGAAAACAACCAGCACCAGCCTGACGGCGTCTACTACCTGGGCCCCGGCAAGATTCCCGGATATACCGTGGTCAATCTCGGCGGGGCGTGGCGCCCCTTACCCGGGCTGCAATTGTTCTTCCAGGTCAACAACCTGTTCGACAAGCAGTACTACACAGCCGCGCAGCTTGGAGCGACGGGCTTCACCGACAGCGGCAGCTTTGTTGCGCGACCTTTCGCCTCTCCGGTGATCGACGGCGCGCGGCCGGTGGTGAACGCAACGTTCTACGCGCCCGGTGCACCGCGCACTGCCTGGCTCGGCGTCAGCTATGCGTTCGGCGGGCCGGCGCGCTGACAGGCGCGCGCGAGGTCGGTGGCGATCATCGTGCGCCGCTTGCGCCAGCGGTCGAGCAGCGCGCCGAGCAGCAGTCCGGCCAGCGCACCGGCGGCTACGCCGGCGGCGATGCTACTGCCGGACGTGGCTCGCAACCTGCACTTCTGTTTGTCCGGCAATGCGGTCCGGCTCGAATTCGACGACCAGCCGGGCGATGCGCGCGATGCGCTCGTCGCCAGCTGGTAGCGCTGCGATGCTCTAGGCGAGAATGATCACCCGGCGCTGCTTGAGTTCATCCTTGCACAACCCGGTCACTTCGACACGCTGCGTGCCGGCCGGCAGCTCGACTTCAATGGGGTGGCCGTCGCTTGCATCGCGCGACTTGAGCGAGCGGTGATCGAGACGGATGTCGATCTGATCGAGCCCATCGGTTGAGATCCTGAGCTTCTGCTTGTCCGCCAACAGCGTGCACGTGAGACCGGTGCACGGCTGGTGCCGCAGCCGATCGACGCACTTCGCCAGCAGGTCGCGGTTGCCTTCCATCAGGTCAGCGCGCGTCATGAAGTAGCGATCGTCTGGCTGCGCCGCCACCCCGACATCCTCGATCGGTGTGCCGAGCGCATCGCCGGCACGCGTCGCTCGCATCAGCGCCAGCCCCATTCCCGCGCCGTCTGGAAGCACCGGCAGTTCCAGCTCGGTATCGGCCAGCTCGGCCTGCAGGTCCTCGTACTCGGTCACGCATGCGCCGCCGGCACCGGTGCTGTGGCCCACGCAGATGAACTGACCAATCTTGTTGTCGACAAAGCCGGCAGTGAACAGATCCCCCGACGAATACGTTGTGGCATCGGCCACCAACAGCACCGGCCCTCCGTACACCTGCCCGACAATGGGGCACTTGCCCGGGTTGGTGATGCCGATCGCGCGTGAATACGGCTCGCCATTGCGGATCGCCGCTTCGAGGGACGGCCGCCATGGGGCCTGCAGCTTCTCGTTGAAGTCGAGTTCGCAGTACCGGCGCGTGAAGTCGGTCGCGCGCCACGAGAACCGCACCGGCTCGATCGGATGCGGGGTGAAGAACTGCAGGGCCATTTCAGCTGCGACGACGACGCCGCCCGGGTTGTCGCGGATGTCGACGATCAGGCCGCGCTGCGGCAGTTCGGCCAGCAGCCGCGCCAATTCCAGCAGGAAGCCGCGTGTGCGCGGCACATCGAACGTGAAGATACGCAGGTAGCCGTATTCCTCACCTTGTCGCAGGCCCCGGACCTTGGCCGCGCGCAGGATGCCTCCCTTCAGGCGTACCGGAATCGGCTCCGTCTGTATGCCCTTCGCGGGCACCCTGTCCCTGGCTTCCGCCGGCAGATGGTCCTCGTGGCGCATCGCCGCCGACGCGTACATCATCAGCTTGGCCTTCTTCACCGCCGCCGCCGTCGGGTTGACCGCCATCACCCGCACACCGGGCCGATGCCTCTGGATGGCGCTGTCGCCGCGAAAGCGGTCCACCAACCCGGTGTCGACCACCCGCCACTCGAAAGTCGCGAACTTCCTCTCACCGTTGGGTCGACCACGTTCATCCAGCGCCCGGTAGCCGATCCGGACTTCCTCCTCGTCCGGCGGTTCGAACTTGAACAGCGGTCGCATGGTCAGTGTGCCAAGCGCCATCGCACGCTGCGAGTCGGGACGGCCTCCCGATTCATGCTCGGCGTGCCGTAGCACCATGCGGTCGATCGGCACCGCGTTCCAGGTATCGATCGCCACGCCGGGCTCGAACCCGTCGAGCTTGACCCATTTGCCAACCTTGCTCACCAGGTAGCGCGGCTCTTCCGTTTTGCCGCACATCTCGACGATGAACGGCAGCACGGCGACCTTGCCCTCCGAGCGCGGGCGCCAGTAGCCGGTATGCCAGTCGCGCAGTCGCGCAAAGATGTCGCCGACCTCGGCATTGAAGGCTTCGTCGCTCAGCGCCTCGAGCTGTGTTCGCACGATCCGCAGGCGCTGCACCGGATCGAAGCCGTAGCGCGCGCGCTTGAGCGGCAGGTGCGTGTAGACGCCCTCCATGACACGCTCGATCCCGTCGAGCAGCACACGACGCTCGTCAGGGCTCAGGATCTGCCGCCGGTGTTCCTTGCGGAATTCAATCAGCGACACGCCCTCGCAGGCATCGGCCACCTCCTGCTCGCTCGGCAGGCTCTTCCTCGCATGCGTGTTCATTCGGCAAACCCCAACTTTCTGAGCTCCGCGGACCACTCGCGGTAGCGCGGTCCGATCGGCCCATCCAATCGATCCTGAAAGAATGTGTTCAGTCGCAACTCCGGAAATTCCTTCAGAGCGCGCTCCTTCGCTTGCTGCGCCTTGGCGGGCTCGCCGCCGTGCATGTAGAGAGCGGCCAGCAGCATCGCTGTCACGTAGCCGCCTACTCCGAGGCCATGGGCGCGCTCGCACGCCGCCGTCGCCGCTGCGTATTCGCGCTTGATATAGAGCGCCTGGCACTCCACCAGCGCCGCCGACCCGACCACGTCCTGCACCTGCGGGGCGAGTTCGGCAGCTTCCCGCACCTGGCGCAGTGCTTCGTCAGGTCGTCCCTGCAGCATCAGCAATCGGCCCCGGTACAGCATTGAATTGACGTTGGCGGGGTCGAGCATCAACGACCGGTCGATCGCCTCGAGCGCGGGGCCATACTCGCGCGTGAGCTCCAGCACCGTGGCGTATGACGACCACACCTCGCCGTCGTTGGGTGCGGCGGCCAGCGCGCGCTTGACCAGCATCCGCGCCTCGTCCTTGAGTGGTGCCGCATCGGCCGGCGCCAGATATTCCGTCTGGCTGATCAGCCAATCGACGCGCGTCGTGAGGGCCAGCACGTTGTTCGGTTCCTTGGCCAGCGCCGTGGCGAGCCACTCGCCCGCGTTCTTCAAGCGATCACGGTCCGAGTAGTCCGGTCCGTAAAGCACGATATAGGCGATCACCGCGAGATCGGTGGCGTCTCGCTCCGCGGGCGGCTTGCGCTCGGCGCGCCGAGCTTCGAGCTGCAGCAGCTCCAGGCGCAGCGCCGCGGAGAGCCGTGCCGCCGCGAGGCGATCGGCGCGGTTGGAGGCGTCCTGCGGATACGCGAACCGATCCGACCATGCCGACGCGCCGCTTTCGCCGTCGACCAGCTGCGCCTGCACCTCGAGTTGGTCGGCGTTGCGCTTGAGCATTCCGGTCAGGACATACCGCACATTGAGCTCGCGCGCGACCGTGCGCGGATCCTGACCGGGCAGTTCGGTTTTCGGGACGGAGAAGAGCCCTCCACTCCCAAGCCGGCTCAGGCCATTGCGCAGCTCGGCGTTCAACGCGCTGGCCAGCTGGGCGTTCTGAACGTCCGCCGGGATGGTGGCAAAGGGAACCGTGGCAATCGACAGGCGCGGCGGGTTGAAGGCACGCTGCGACCACCACGTGGCGCCGGCGCCGGCGGCCAGTGCGACGACCAGTATTCCTGCAGCGGTGCCCCGCAAGCCGGAGTCGCGTCGCCAGCGCCGCCAGCGCGCACGCACCGCGTCCCAGCCAGTCAGCGGTTGCAATACAACACGATAGACGCGCACCGGCCGCGCGATGTTCTTCACGCGCTGCTCGCCCGCATCGACGAACGCGATGCCCATGTCCTCGTGCACTTGCTCCTGCACGGCCTGCGACACGCAGATGGCACCGGGATCGGCAAGCGCCTCCAGGCGTGCCGCCAGGTTGACGCCATCGCCTTCGATGTCGTCTCCGGTAATGATGATGTCGCCGAGGTTGATGCCAATGCGGTACTCGATGCGCTCTTCGACCGGCACCCCCTGGTTGCGTGCGCGCATGTCGCGCTGGATCGCCACCGCCGCACGCAGAGCGTTGGTGGCGCTGTGAAACTCGACCAGCAGCCCGTCGCCGACCGTCCGCACGATGCGGCCGTCGAGGGTCTTGATTGCGGGATCTGTGACTTCAGCCCGCACGGCGCGCAGCCGGGTGTGCGTGCCGGTCTCGTTGCGTTCCATCAGGCGCGAGTAGCCGACGACGTCCGCGATCAGGACAGCAGCGAGGCGGCGGGAGATCGACGACGTGGTCATGGGTGGCGGCGCGCTGGAAAGCCAACGCAGGCGGTATGCCAACGCAATGAAGTGCTAGCCATCACCGCGTTCGCCCTCTGGCTGGCATGTCCTGTCGTCCTCTGGTCTGGGCTGCATTACGCGTTGCCGGCTCGCTGCACAGCGGCGCGAGTGTAATTCCGGGACGTGAACCTTGTATCCGCGCCTGTCTTCTTCGTCTGCTTCTGGGCCGTTCGAAGGCGCGACACACAATGCTGGATCACTGCGTTATTTCGTCAGGAGGAGGTTCTCCAGGAAGAGAACGCGCGTGTAGAACAGATAGTCCGCGTTCTCCTTCTTGCCGAAGCCATGGCCTTCGTTCTCCGCGATCAGGATCCATACAGGCACGCCGTTCTTGCTGACGGTCGCCGCAATCTGTTCGGCTTCCTGCACCGGCACGCGCGGGTCATTCCGGCCATGAATCACGAACAGCGGAACGGTAACCTTCTGCGCATTGCTCAGCGGTGAGATCGCCACAAGAAACTCCCGCATCGCAGGATCCCTCTCGTCGCCATATTCGCTCCGGCGCAGATCGCGTCGGTAACTCTCGGTGTGCTCGAGGAAGGTCACGAAGTTGGATATCCCGACTGCCGTCATCGCACCGCGGATACGGCCGGAGTAGTGAACGGCCACCGCGTTGGCCATGTACCCGCCGTAGCTGCCTCCCTGCACCACCACGCGTGACGCATCCAGATCGGGCTGCACGGCGATCCAGTCGAGGAGTGCGCCGATGTCCTTGACCGCGTCTTCACGACGCTTGCCGTCGTCGAGCGTATGAAACGTTTTCCCGAAGCCGGTCGATCCCCGAACATTGGGCTCAATCAGCGCGATCCCCATCTCGTTGATGATGTAGTTGTACCGGCCACTGAAGTCGAGTTTCGCCTGCGCCTCGGGCCCGCCATGAATTTCAATGAGTACTGGCCGCTTGCCGGTGATCTTCTTCGGTGGACGCTGGATCAGCCCGGAGATGGTGCGGCCATCGAAGCTCTTCCACTCGATGGTCTCTTTCGGCTGGAACACCGACGTATCCATCCCTGCGGTGTCCGCCGCTGCCCAGAGGCTGACCTGCTGATTGCCGAGCTCGATGACGTGCACTTCCGAGGGCGCCGCGGCGGAGGACCCCGAATACGCCAGTGCCTTGCCATCGGGCGATAGCTTCACGCTTGAGACATTGATTCCTGGCTGCTGTGCGACCGGTAGCGCCTGCAACGTTGTGGAGTCGTACAGTCGCGGCACACCTCGGCCGTTCTCGTTCGTGACGATCGCGAGCCTTGTCCGGTCGCGCGTCTGGTGGCCATCCTCGACGTCCCACGGCACGTCGGTCGTGATGCCTTCGAAGCGATGTTGCGCGGGGTCGTAGCGATAGAGCTGTCGGAATTCGCCGGACCGGTCCGTCACCACGAAGATGCGCTTGCCATCTGGGGCGAACCCGATCGCAGCGTAGAGCCCGGTCGGCTCACCGTCGCGCGGCAGCACCCGGCGCGAAGTGCCGTTGCCGAGGTCCAGGGACCAGACCTCCGACTCTGCGGCCGAGCGGTAGCGCAGCAGCAGCGCTGTGCGGTCGTCGGGAGAGATGTCCAGCGGGATCCAGCCCGCCCCATTCAGACTAGCAACTGGGCGCTGGGTGCCGGCCTTGATGTCAAGCAGGCTCACTTCGACCGTCACACCGCCGCCGGTGCGCTCGGCATTGCCCCCAGCATGCCGATCGACCTTGGAGCACGTGATGAGCATCAGCGTGCCGGCCGTGTTGAACGGACCGGTGTCACATCGCAGTCGTTCGTCGGTGAGCGGCGTTTCGCTGTTGGCCTTCAGGTCAAGTCGGTATATCCGCGTTGTCTCGCTGCCGCCCGTGTCGCGCTCGAACACAACGATGTTAGGGTCGCTTGGCAGGTAGACGCCACTTCGGGTGGGTTCGACGGCTGACGTGAGCGGTTGCAGTGACTGCCCGGGCCCACCGGCGCTGTGCAGTTGTGTACTGCGGTCGCGCAGAAAGGTCACCAGGAGCTGCTTGCCGTCGGGAGACCAGTCGAGCAGGCCCGCGCCCTTGAACTCGGTGTATTGGCCGACGCGAGTCGGAAGGCTGACGGGCACCGGCGGAACGCCCGTCATCGTCAGAGCGTCGGGCGGTTTGACCGGTTCAACGTGTCGGGTCTGTGCTGTGTGCGCGGAGCAACCGAGGAGCGACGCGGTCGCCAGCACACCAATCAAGGTTCGCGGCATTCGATCGAATCCGTCAATGAGGCACCGCATTCTGTCTGCTTTGCGGACGACATGGGCGGCGATACTACAGCGCCTTGCAGCGCGCACAGAAGACCGTGGAGGCTCTGTACGCGCGCACACTGTAGTGCAGCGTCACAAGGGGAAGAACTTGATCGCGCGGAACGCCACGCTTGGTGCTCCGCGCGATCCGATGATCGAACTCAGGCGCCTACTTTCTCCTGCGGCATCGTGGCCAGTTCACGGCGGACCTGCTCGCGCGTCACGCTGTCGGCGGCGGCCGTCGCCGGCAGCACGCCTTCGATGTAGATGGTGATCTTGCTGCGGTCGAACTCCGCGGGCTCGAACTTGACGGCCTGGTCGATTGCGAACACGGTGTTGATGTCGCCCGACGGCCCGTCGGCATGCGCGGCGAGCGGCGCGCCGAGGGAAACGAAGGCGAGGGCGGCGAACAGAGGACGGACGTTCATTTGAAGCTCCTTATATATGGGTGAAGGTCGAGTGCGGCGGTTTCCGATATCGGTTTTGCCGCACGCCCCCGTTGGTCGACGTGCGCAGGCATCGCTTACCCGAACGTGGGACCAATTCTTCACATGAATATGCGGAATGCGGCTGTAAGACCGCATGGGTGAAAGCGACGCGAGGCGAAACTAGCGGATGGCAGTTGCGGGCTGCGGGGCTCGCAGCAGCGCCGCCGCGGCCAGCGCCGCCACGCCGATGCCGACCGACGAGGCGAAGAGCAGCGCGCGTGCGCCGTAGCGTTCGGCCAGCACGCCGCTGACGAGTGCGCCGGCCAGCGTCGCGCTGTACCCCAGCGTGCGCACGCTGGCATCGACGCGCGCCAGGAACTCGGGCGCAGCGTACGACTGGCGCAGCGTGCGGTCGGCAATGTGGTACGCCATGCCGCCCGCATCGCCGACCAGCTGCTGCGTGGCGATCAGCGCGATGCCGATGAACCCCGCGGTGGTCGCGAGCGGCGTCGCCACGCTGCCGAGCGCCCACAGCGCGAGGCTCGCGACCAGCCAGGCGCGCGCATCGATGCGTGCCGCGGTGCGCGCCGTCAGCCAGGAGCCGACCAGCGACCCGATGCCGCCGAGGCCGAATAGCAGCCCCAGCGTGCCGGTCGGAAGCGCGATGTCACGCGACACGTAGATCATGTAGGTGGTGCTGGCGAAGCTGGTGGCGAACGCGACCAGCGTGGCGACGATCGCGAGTCCGCGCAGCACCGTGTCGGCCGCGACTGCGCGCAGCCCGGCCTGCACCTCGGCGGCGAGAGCACGCGCCCGTCTGCCGAGCGTCGTGGCGGGCGGCGACTCCTCCTTCAGCTGCGTCGGTTCGCTGATCTTTGCCAGCAGCAGTGCCGAGGCGATGTAGGTCAACGCGTCGGCCACCATCACGACGATCGCGCCCAGCCACTGGAACAGCCACCCGGTGATGCCGAACGATGCGGCCTCGGTGGCGGCGTTACCCGCGGCCAGTGCCGAGTTGCGCTGAGTCAGGTTCTCGTGCGCGGTGCTGCGCGCGATCCAGGCCGACTGCGCAAGTTCGAACGCGACCGTCAGCGCACCGTTGACGGCGACGACGACCACCAGCCAGCCGATCGTGAGCAGCTCTAGCGCGCCCATCACCGGCACGGTGAAGAGCATCGCCGCGCGCGCGAGGTCGGAGGCGATCATCGTGCGGCGCTTGGGCCAGCGGTCGACCAGCGCGCCCAGCAGCAGCGCTGCCAGCGCGCCGGCCGCGACGTCTGCGATCGCGAGCATCGCCATCGACGTCGGTTCGGCCTTCAGCACCAGCACCGCCATCCACGGAATCGCCAGCCGGCTCATCAGCGAGCCGAAGGTGGACACCACCTCGGCGGCGAAGACGCGACGGAAGGCGCCGGCAGACATGGGAGGCGATGCTACCGCGCAAGGTCTACGCAAGGCCGCGCAGCCGTTGCGCGGGTTGCCGCGCCGAGCGGAAAAAATTTACGCCATCTTGATGCACCACTCCCTAGATTGGCATCAGTCCGGCGACGCACCCACGCGATGCTCTACCGCGTAGCAGGGGGCGCGCGCCGGCACCGAAGGAGTCTCATGCAAGCTGAAAGCTCGCTATCTACCCGGACGCTCCCCGCCCGGCGCAACCAACCGCGGCGGCGGTCGCGCTTTTCCATCACCGTTCCAGCGAACGACGCAGAACTGCTCAGGCGCGCACTTTTCGCCAGGCTCGACCACCGCATCGAGCGCATCGTCATCGCAGCCGGGATCGAGCTGGGATCGCGAGAGCCCCTCGCCACGCTGCACCTTGTCACCGACCGCCAGGCCGTGGACGAAGCGCTGCACATCGTGATGTCGACCGCAACCAGCGCCCAGTTCGGACGCGTGCAGCATTACTGATTCTCAGTTAGGCGACCCGGCAGGTTCGCGGGGATCCGAAGACGGGTGGGAGCCGGCTGCGCAAAGCGCCGACGCCCCTCCGTTTTCGAGGCGGTCATCTAGTCGCCAAGTGAAATCTTGACGCCGTCTTTACGCGGCGCTGCCTAGCCTGCACACATCGACAACCATCGTTGAGGGGTCGTGATGGATTTCGTATTTGTTGGCGCAATCGTTGCGCTGGCCGGGCTGACCGCGCTGCTGATCGGCCTGTGCGATCGGCTGCAACACACGCGCAAGGATCAATGATGAGCCCCTGGCATGCAGTAGGCCTCGCGCTCGCCGTCGCGGTGGCGATCTACCTCGTGTGGGCGCTGCTGAAGGCGGAGGATCTCTGATGAGTGGCAATGGCGTTCTGCAGATCGTCCTGTATTTCGTCGTGCTGACGGCGCTCGCGTGGCCGCTGGGCGCCTACATGGCGCGCGTCTACATCGGCGAAAAGACCGTCCTGTCGGGCGTGCTAGGCCCGGTCGAGCGATTGCTGTACCGGCTGAGCGGCGTGCGTGCCGACGACGACATGGACTGGAAGCGCTACGCGGTCGCGATGCTGCTGTTCAACCTGCTCGGTGCGCTGGTCGTCTATGCGCTGCAGCGCCTGCAGGGCGTGCTGCCGCTGAATCCGCAGGACTTCGGCGCGGTGTCGCCCGATTCGTCGTTCAACACCGCCGTGAGTTTCGCCACCAACACCAACTGGCAGGGCTACGGCGGCGAATCGACGATGAGCTATCTGACGCAGATGCTCGGGCTCGCGGTGCAGAACTTCCTGTCGGCCGCGACCGGAATGGCGGTGCTCGTCGCATTCATCCGCGGCTTCGTGCGCAAGCAGTCCAACGGAGTCGGCAATTTCTGGGTCGACCTGACGCGCTCGACACTCTATGTGCTGCTGCCGCTGTCGCTGATCGTCGCGCTGGTGCTGGTCTCGCAAGGCGTGGTGCAGAACTTCAGCAAGGCGGTCGACGTCCCACTGATGCAATCGGTCGAGGTGGTCACACCGGCCAAGGACGGCGCGCCCGAAAAGAAGGAGACGATCACCACGCAGAGCCTGCCGCAAGGGCCGGCGGCGTCGCAGGTCGCGATCAAGCAACTCGGCACCAATGGCGGCGGCTTCTTCAACGTCAACTCGGCGCATCCTTACGAGAACCCGACACCGTTCTCGAACTTCGTCGAAGTGATCTCGATCCTGCTGATATCGGCAGGCCTGTGCTTCACCTTCGGACGGCTGGTCAACGACTGCGCGCCAGGGCTGGGCGGTGTACGGCGCGATGAGCGCGATCTTCCTGGTGCTGACCTTCGCGGCGGTCGGCGCCGAAGAGACGGCCAATCCGCGTGTGACGGCGCTCGGCGTCGAAACCAGCGCCGGCAACCTCGAAGGCAAGGAAGTGCGCTTCGGCGCGGCGACCTCGGCGATCTGGGCCAGCGCCACCACGTCGGCGTCCAACGGGTCGGTCAATTCGATGCACGACTCGTACACGCCGCTCGGCGGCCTGGTGCCGATGTGGCTGATGCAGCTCGGCGAGGTGGTGTACGGCGGCGTCGGCTCGGGCCTGTACGGCATGTTGGTGTTCGCGATCATCGCGGTGTTCATCGCCGGTTTGATGGTGGGCCGCACGCCGGAGTACCTGGGCAAGAAGATCCAGGCGTACGAGATGAAGATGGCGTCGCTGGTGATCCTGATCCCGCCGTTCGTGGTGCTGGTCGGCACGGCGCTAGCGGTGGTGATCGAGCCCGGCGTTTCCAGCATGTCCAACCCCGGGGTGCACGGTTTCTCGCAGGTGCTCTACGCATTCAGCTCGGCCGGCAACAACAACGGCAGCGCGTTCGCGGGCCTCTCGGCCAACACGCCCTTCTACAACTCCGCGCTCGGCGTGGCGATGTGGCTGTCGCGCTACTGGCTGGCCGTGCCGGTGCTGGCGATCGCCGGCAGCCTGGCCGCCAAGAAATTCATACCGGCCTCGAGCGGAACGCTGCCGACGCATACGCCGCTTTTCGTCGGACTGCTGATCGGCACGGTGCTGCTGGTCGGCGCGCTGACCTTCGTGCCGGCGCTGGCGCTCGGGCCGATCGTCGAGCACCTGATGCTCTTTGCCGCGAAGTAGGCAGGAATCTGACATGACTACACACAAACATGCAGTCCGCACGTTCGACCCGGCGTTGATGGGGCGGCGCGGCGGTCGATTCGCTGAAGCGCCTGACGCCGATGGCGCAGTGGCGCAATCCGGTGATGTTCGTCACCTGGCTGGGAGCGGCGCTGACCACGGTCCTCGCGATCGTCGATCGCGACGGGTTCACCGCCGCGATCTCGGTCTGGCTGTGGTTCACGGTGCTGTTCGCCAACTTCGCGGAAGCGCTGGCCGAGGGGCGCGGCAAGGCGCAGGCGGCAAGCCTGCGCGGCGCCAAGCAGGACACGCCGGCCGTCAAGCTCGATGGCACGCGGCGCGATGCGCCGCGCAGCACGGTCAATTCGAGCCAGTTGCGCAAGGGTGACGTGGTGCTGGTCGACGCCGGCCAGCCTCGTCCCCGGTGACGGCGACGTGATCGACGGCGTGGCGTCGGTCGACGAGTCGGCCATCACCGGCGAGTCGGCGCCGGTCGTTCGTGCGGCCGGCGGCGATCGCTCGTCGGTCACCGGTGGCACGCGCGTGCTGTCCGACTGGCTGGTGGTGCGCATCACGGCCAATCCGGGCGACAGCTTCCTCGACCGGATGATCGCGATGGTGGAGGGCGCCAAGCGCCAGCGCACGCCGAACGAGATCGCGCTGTCGATCCTGCTGGCGGCGCTGACGCTGGTATTCCTGGTCGCCGTGGCCACGTTGCTGCCGTTTTCCATCTACTCGGTCGCCACTTCGAATCAGGGGCAGGTGATCGGGCTGACGGTGCTGGTGGCGCTGCTCGTCTGCCTGATCCCGACCACGATCGGCGGCCTGCTGTCGGCGATCGGCATCGCGGGGATGGATCGCATGATCCAGGCGAACGTCGTGGCGACCTCCGGGCGCGCGATCGAGGCCGCCGGCGACGTCGACGTGCTGCTGCTCGACAAGACCGGAACGATCACGCTGGGCAATCGGCAGGCCGCGAAGTTCTGGCCCGCGCCCGGCGGCGTCGACCGAGCAGGAACTCGCCGACGCCGCGCAACTGGCATCGCTCGCCGACGAAACGCCCGAAGGCCGTTCGATCGTCGTGCTGGCGAAGAGCTTCGGCATCCGCGGCCGCGAGCTGCACGAGATGAACGCGACCTTCGTGCCGTTTACCGCACAGACGCGGATGAGCGGCATCGACATCGGCGAGCGGCGTATCCGCAAGGGCGCGCCCGATGCGATCGAGGCGTGGCTGAAGGCACAGGGCAAGGCGCTCGATCGCCAGCTGCGCACGCATGTCGACCAGATCGCGAGCAAGGGCGCGACACCGCTGATCGTGGCCGAAGGTCGGCGCGCGCTGGGCGTCATCGAGCTGCGCGACATCGTCAAGGGCGGCATCAAGGAGCGCTTCGCGCAACTGCGCCGCATGGGCATCAAGACCGTGATGATCACCGGCGACAACCGGCTGACCGCGGCGGCGATCGCGGCCGAATCCGGCGTCGACGAGTTCCTCGCCGAGGCCACGCCGGAAGCCAAGCTCAAGCTGATCCGCGATCAGCAGGCAAACGGGCGGCTGGTCGCGATGTGCGGCGACGGCACCAACGACGCGCCGGCGCTGGCGCAGGCCGATGTGGCGGTGGCGATGAACACCGGCACGCAGGCGGCCAAGGAAGCCGGCAACATGGTCGATCTGGATTCGAATCCGACCAAGCTGATCGAGGTGGTCGAGATCGGCAAGCAGATGCTGATCACGCGCGGCGCGCTGACGACGTTTTCGATCGCCAATGACGTCGCCAAGTACTTCGCGATCATTCCGGCGGCGTTTGCGGCGACCTATCCGCAGCTCAATGCGCTCAACGTGATGGGGCTCGCATCGCCGGCTTCGGCGATCCTGTCGGCGGTGATCTTCAATGCGTTGATCATCGTTGCGCTGATTCCGCTCGCGCTGCGCGGCATTCCGACGCGCGCGGACACCGCTGCTGCGCTGCTGCGCCGGAACCTGCTGATCTACGGGATCGGCGGGCTGATCGTTCCATTCATCGGCATCAAGGCGGTCGACCTGTTCCTGGTCGGCGTCGGTCTGGCCTAGGAGTAGACATGAAACGCGACATTTCTACCGCGGCGACCCTGTTCGTCCTGCTGACGATCGTGACCGGGCTCGTGTATCCGGGTGTGGTCACCGGTGTGGCTCAACTGGCGATGCGCGACGCGGCCAACGGTAGCCTGATCATGGCCGACGGCAAGGCGGTTGGCTCGACGCTGATCGGACAGCCGTTCTCGGACCCGAAGTACTTCTGGAGCCGCCCGTCGGCCACCGGGCCGCAGCCCTACAACGGGATGTCATCGAGCGGCTCCAACCTTGGCCCGACCAACCCGGCGCTGGTCGACGCGGTGAAGGAGCGCATCGCGGCCCTGAAGGCCGCCGATCCGGACAACGCTGCGCCGGTACCGCAGGATCTGGTGACGGCATCGGCCAGCGGGCTCGATCCGCACATCAGTCCGGCCGCGGCCGAGTACCAGCTGCGGCGCGTCGCGCGCACGCGCGGCCTGGACGAGAACAAGGTGAGGGCGCTGGTTGCGGCCTACACCGAGCCGCGTCAATTCGGTGCACTGGGCGAGCCGCGCGTCAACGTAGTGCCTCTGAATCTCGCGCTCGACGCCATGCGTTGATCGGAGTCGCCATGGCGTGGACCGAGGTGGCGATGATCATCGGTGCCGTCGTCGTGCCGCTGGTGCTCGCCGCCGTTCTGGTCGAGCGTGCCGCGCGCGGGTCGCGACGTAGCGGCCGCAGCCATCGCAATCGACTACGCTAGCCGGATGGAAGACCGCCGCGCCGACCCGGACGCACTGCTCGCGCACGTTCAGTCCGAGGAGCAGGCGGCGCGCCGCGGCAAGCTGAAGATCTTCTTCGGCGCGACGGCCGGTGTCGGCAAGACCTACTCGATGCTGGAAGCGGCGCGCCGCATGAGGGCCGAAGGCGTCGATGTCGTGGTCGGCTATGTCGAGCCGCACGGACGGTCCGAAACCGAGAAGCTGCTCGAGGGACTGGAAGCGATTCCGTACCTGCTGCTGCAGCAGGGGCCGGCGCAGGTGCGCGAGTTCGATCTCGATCGCGCACTGCAACGCAAGCCGAAGCTGCTGCTGGTCGACGAACTCGCGCATACCAACGCCGAGGGCAGCCGTCACGCCAAGCGCTGGCAGGACATCGAGGAACTGCGCGCGGCCGGCATCGATGTGTGGACGACGGTCAACGTCCAGCACCTTGAGAGCCTGAACGACGTCGTTGCGGGCATCACGACGGTACGTATGCAGGAGACCGTGCCCGACACGGTGTTCGAGTCGGCCGATGAGGTCGAACTGATCGACCTGCCGCCCGACGATCTGCTGCAGCGGCTGCGCGAGGGCAAGGTCTACGTGCCAGAGCGCGTGCGAGTTGCGCTCGACAATTTCTTCCGCAAGGGCAATCTGATCGCACTGCGCGAGCTGGCGCTGCGCAAGACCGCCGAGCGCGTCGACGCGGCGATGGACCGCTATCGCGCGACCGAGGGCATCGGCGCGCCGTGGGCCGCCGGCGAGCGCATCATCGTCGGCATCGGTCCGCGCAGCGACGGCGAAACGCTGGTGCGTGCCGGCAAGCGGCTGGCAGCCGCACTACATGCCGAGTGGATCGTGGTGTACGTGGAGACGCCCGACCTGATCCGTCTGCCGGACGCAGAGCGCAATCAGCGCATCGCATGGCTGCGGCTGGCCGAAACGCTGGGCGCCGAAACGGTGACGCTCGGCGGCCCCTCGGCCGGCGCCGAGCTGGTGCACTACGCGCAGACGCGCAACGTGACGCGCGTGCTGCTGGGCGAGCCGAGCCGCAAGGGGCTGGCGCGCTGGCTGCGACCCTCGACAGTGGATCAGGTGCTGGCGCACATTCGCGGTATCGATGTCACGGTAGTCAAGACGACAGAGTCGATGCGCATCGCCAAGAGCCCGCTGCTCGCGCGCAGCGCGGCCTTCCTCGATGCGCCGCCGTCGGGCAAGCGGCGCTGGCCGCAGTACGCATGGGCTGCGGTGGGCGTGGCAGCGGCGACGGCACTCGCGTGGGTGACGACTTCGGTGCTCAACGAACCGAACGTCGTGATGATCTACCTGCTGTCGATCACGCTGATCGCGTGGCGCTTCGGCCGCGGCCCTTCGGTGTTCGCTTCGCTCGCCAGCACCGCGGCCTACAACTTCTTCTTCGTGCCGCCGCTGTTCACTTTGAACATCGCCGACGGGCAGTACCTGATCACCTTCGCGGTGCTGACCGCGGTGGGAATTCTGATCGGCACGTTGATGAACAGCGTGCGGCTGCAGGCGCGCGTGGCCGGTCACCGCGAACGGCGCACCGCGCTGCTGTACGCGATGAGCCGCGAACTGGCGGCGGTGCGCGGTGTCGACGGCATGGCACGCGTGGCAGTGCGACACATCGGCGAGGCTTTCGAATCGCAGGCGGTCGTGCTACTGCCCGACGAGCGGGGCGCGCTGCAGCTGCCGCGCTCGTCGCCGGAGGCGGCGTCGCTGCGTGGTGCCGATGTGCCGGTGGCGCAATGGGTGCAGGACCATGCGCAGCCTGCGGGACTCGGGACCAACACGCTGCCGGGTGCTGCGGCACGTTATCTGCCGCTGATCGGCAGCGATGCGGCGCGCCATGCTCTCGGCGTGCTGGCAGTGCTGCCGGCGAATCCGCGCCGCATCCTGCTGCCGGAGCAGGCGCATCTGCTGGACACCTTCGCCGGCCAGCTTGCGCTCGCGCTCGAACGCGCGCGGCTGGCCGACCAGGCGCAGGCCGCCACGGTCGCGGCCGAAACGGAATCGGTGCGCAACAGCCTCCTGGCGGCGATTTCGCACGACATGCGCACGCCGCTGGCGGTGATCACCGGTGCCGCGAGCAGTCTGGCGCAGCCCGACACGAGGCTTCCGCTCGATGCGCAGCGCGAGCTGGCGCAGAGCATCGTCAACGAATCCACTCAGATGACCCAGCTGATCGCCAACGTACTGGACATGACGCGGCTGGAATCCGGTCCAGCGGTCGCGAAGCCCGAATGGGTCTCGCTGCAGGAAGTGGTTGGCGCGGCATTGCAGCGACTGCAACGCCTGCTGGCCGACCACGTGGTCGAGACACATCTCGACGACGCGCCGCCGCTGATCTTCGCGGACCCGGTGCTGCTCGAGCAACTGCTGTTCAACCTGCTCGAAAATGCGGCGAAATACACACCCACCGGGAGCCGCATCGTCGTCAGCGCGCAGCGGGGAGACGACGAGGTCGAGCTGACGGTCGTCGACAACGGTCCTGGCTTCCCGCCAGGAGTCGAGCCGGAGGCACTGTTCGAAAAGTTCCAGCGCGGACGGATCGAAGGCTCGATCGGCGGTGTCGGACTGGGACTTGCCATCTGCCGTGCGATCGCACGCGCACACGGCGGCGACGTTCGCGCCGAGCGGGCGCCGGATGGCGGCGCACGGTTCGTCACTCGACTGCCGCTGCCCGCGGATGCGCCCGAAGTGCCGAGCGAGGAGGCCGCCGCATGACCGCCGCGGCCCATGCCGTGCTCGTCATCGACGACGAACCGCAGCTGCGACGACTCCTCCACGCGACGCTGTCGGCCGAAGGCTTTCGCGTGATCGAAGCCGAGAACGCGCGGCGTGGCCTGATCGAGGCGTCCAGCCACAAGCCCGATCTCGTCATCCTCGACCTCGGGCTGCCGGATGCCGAAGGTCACACCGTGGTGCGCGGAATCCGCGAGTGGTCGTCGCTGCCGATCGTTGTACTGTCGGCGCGCGTCGACGAGCAGCAGAAGATCGCTGCTCTCGATGCCGGCGCCGACGACTACGTCACCAAGCCGTTCGCGGTGGGTGAGCTGCTCGCGCGCGTGCGGGCGGCGCTCCGGCGCGCGGCGCGGCCGGCCGACATGGACCGGCCGCTGCAGCTCGGCCACGTGACAATCAACCTGACCCAACGCACCGCGACGGGCCCCAATGGTGCGATTCATTTCACGCCGATCGAGTTCAGGCTGCTCGCCGCGCTCGCGCGGCACGATGGCGCGGTAGCCACGCAACGTCAGCTGCTCAAGGAAGTGTGGGGCCCCGATCGCGTCGATCAGCCGCACTACCTGCGCATCTACATGAAGCAACTGCGCGAGAAGATCGAACCCGATCCGACACGGCCCCGCTATTTGCAGACCGAGACAGGCGTCGGCTATCGGCTCGTGCAGGCCGACGGCGGTCCGACTGGCCCGTCGGTGTAACGACCTCGGCCAGCGACCGGAGCGCGTGACAGAATGCCCGGGTCGGGGACATCGAAGGACACGCCGTGAGCAAGGCAGTCGAAAAGATCAAGGAAGAGTTTGCTGCCCTGCTTCCGCCGACGATATTCTTCTTCGTCGCGCTGCACATCGTCGCGCTCGTCCGCGTGCTGATGACCAAGGGCACCGGCCTGCCGATCAGTTCATCGGCCCAGATTGCGGTCAGCGCGCTCATCATCGGCAAAGCCGTCCTGCTGGCCGACCTGTTGCCGGCGATCAACCGCTTCCCGGAGAAACCACTCGTCTACAACATCACATGGAAGACGCTGATCTATTTCTGCGTCGCGACCTTCATCCACTACCTCGAGCGGCTTTACGACTTCACGAAGGAAGCCGGCGGCATTGTCGCAGGCAACCAGAAGCTCATGTCCGAGATCGTCTGGCCCCACTTCTGGGCCATCCAGATCGTTCTGGTCGTGCTGATCCTCAACTACTGCGTGATCCGTGAACTGAGCCGCGCGGTGGGCGAGGAGCGGATGATGGCGCTGTTCTTCAAGCATCGCGTCCCCCGCCGCGACACGACGGGCGGCGAGCCGTAGTGGCCGGGTCCAAGTGCGCGGTGGCTGTCGTGTAGCGAACAGCACCAATCTTCGCCGCGCGGTCCAGCCTGATTCAGCAGCTCGATGTTAGATCGCTGCGCGCATGTCCGGCCGCACGATTTCGATGTACTCGCGATGACGCCGGATGAAGTTCATCGTGTAGGGGCAGATCGGAATCACGGTTTTGCCTTGCTGGCGCACATCTTCGAGCATCCGGCGCACCAGCTCGGAGCCGTAGCCCTTGCCTTCGAACTCAGGCCTGACCTCGGTGTGCTTGATCAGCACCGCGAGTTCGCCGATCGGATCGTATTCGGCGAAACCGAGTTCCTGTCCGTCCAGAAGCAAGCGATAGCGATGCGCGCTGGTGTCGTTGACCAATTGAAGTTCATGCAGCCCTGGACTCACGAAAATTCCTTCTGGGCGCACCCGGACCGCGATTGGCCGAGCACGGCCTCAATCACCGGCAGTGGCTCCGCTCCGTACGAGTGGGACCAGGAAGGTCTGAATGAACGCCATCAATACGAGCCCTCCCAGGATCGCAGCACTCCCGATCAGCACGGATCCGGACTTCAATGCGACCAGGCCGCCGAGAAAGGCGGGGATCGCCGCCAAGATACCCAGCGAATGCGGTGTTACGGGCTTGCCACATGACTGGCAATTGATCGCTCGGCCTGGACCTAGACCCGACTTGCGCGCCAGACTCATTGCAGGGTGACTGCAGTAGGGGCACTTGACCATTAGGTTTGGTCGTCCGATTCGTTCGCATTCCAGCCAGAGAATCTCAAGTGGTACCCGCCGCTCAGGGGACCATTCCGCATTCGAACATCTTGTTGACGACCGGGCCGGCGACCTTGTTGATGAAGGCGGTTCGTGCCGTGGGATCGCTGCGCAGGAACTGAATAGCCTCCTGCTCGCGCTGTGACTTCGGTTCTGCTTTCTGCTGCCACAGTTGCTCGCAGGTCGCACTCTGATACTTGTCGATGACCTTGTTGGCCACGATGTCGAGGATCACCCCCTGGGCGGCGACACCGCCGGCGAAGCAGACCACGGGAACGAGGGCAAACAGCCAATAACGAATCTTCATCGGTGGATCCTCATGTTGAGGGGCGGGCGGCGGTGTGACCTTGCCCCGCAATTGTTACACCAGTTGTTTTGTCGCCTTCACGCCGGGCGGCGTGGACCCCTTGACAAGAGACCGATCGGTCGCTAATGTTCGGGCCATGCAACGAGGTGACGAAGCCAGGCTCGCGTTGATCGACGCCGCGATGAGGGAAGCCAGCCGGATTGGCGTGGCTGCATTGACGCTGGCGCCGGTGGCAGAGCGCGCAGGCTGGTCGAAGAGCGGCCTGCTGCGACACTTCCCGACCAAGGAGGCGCTGCAGCTTGCGGTGATCCATCGCACCTCGGAACTGTTCCGCGAACGCGTGCTGCTGCCGTCGCTGTCGGCTGCTGCCGGCGCCCCGCGCATGCGCGCGATCTTCCGCAACTGGCTCGGCTGGATCACCAACTCGGGTCTCGACGGCGGCTGCCCGCTCAATTCAGCGCGGCTGGAGTTCGACGATCAGCCCGGCGAGGTGCGCGACGCGCTGGTTTCGGGCTGGAACGAGTGGCTGGCCTATCTCGAACGCCAGGCAAGCAAGGCGATCGAGCTGAAGCAGATCCAGACGGCGATGACGCCACGACAGATCGTCATGACGGTGGCCGGGCTCGCTGCGGCCGCCGACAGTCTGGCCCGCCTGCTCGGCCAGCGCGACGCGATTCGCGACGCCGAGCAAGCGTTCAACACGCTTTTCCCCCCACGTCCCACTGAAGTCGCAGGAGGTCCTCCCATGCTTGCGCATACCCTAAAAGCGACCGGTCGGTCGCTACTGTTCACGGCAGGCCGCGCCGGTATTCGCTTCGGATCGATGGTTACGCCACAGCGCACGGCGCGCCACGTCGCACGACGCTTCTTCACGACCGAGCGCGCTGCGGCAGAGCGCAGGCGCTTCACGGCCGAAGCCGCCGCGCAGCGAAACGCTGCTGCTCGAGGACGGGCCCGTCGCTGCCTATCACTGGGGCGACACGACACGCGAGCCGACCGTGCTGCTGGTGCACGGTTGGAATGGCTGGGCGCAGCAACTCGAGCCATTCATCGGACCGCTGCGCGCATCCGGTCACGCGGTGCTGGCGTTCGACCATGTCGCGCACGGCGCAAGCCCGGGTGAACTGACGACGCTGCCGGTGATGGTCCGCAGCGTGCAGGCGATGCTGGCACGTCTGCGTCGTCCGGCGGGGGTGATCGCGCATTCACTGGGCGCCGCCGCGGTGGCGCGCGTGCTGGTGCGCAGTTCCGCAGCGGTGCCCGCTGCGGTCCTGATCGCACCACCCACCGATCCGCGTCCGTTCCTGCGCTGGGTCGCACGCACCCTCGGTGCGCCCGACACGCTGCTCGACGACGTGCAGCGCGAGGCCGAGGCCGCTGCAGGCGTGCCGCTGGAACAGCTGGTCGCCGACTCGGCATTCGCGCGCCGGATTCACACTCCGCTGCTGGTGGTACACGACAGCGGCGACAACGAAGTGCCGATTGCCCATGGACACGTCTACGCGCAGGCCCCGCATGCGCGTCTGCTGGTCACCGATGGCCTGGGACATCGTCGTGTGCTGCGCGATCTGCACGTCGTTGACGCGTCAGTCGGTTTCATCGCCGAACGGCGCGCTGCAGCGCTGCAGTTGGCTGCCTGACGTTGCGGGAAGCCGCGCGGCGCTTCGCGGCGCGGCGATCCGGCACATAGATTTCCGCAGCGGGCAAAGCGCGGCACACTGTGCTCCCCGGTTGCGGAGCGTCGCGTGCTCAGGTTGTCGCTGAAGCTTCTCCACTACGCAGGACTGATCGGCTTCGTCGGCGGACTGGCGTCGACGCTGGTGCTCGCGGAGTTCGCCGACGATGCGCCACCGACCGCGCTGGCCGCTCTGCGCCAGTCGATCGTCGCGCTCGGAGAGTCGGTGGTGGTGCCCTCGCTTGTCGTGCTGCTCGTATCGGGCACGTTGCTGGTGATCGCGCGGCCGCAGCTTGTCTATGCGCGCTGGGTGTGGCTGAAGGCCGGCATTGCGCTGGTGATCGCCGCAGTGGCGCTGGCGGTCGTGCGGCCGGCCGTCGTGCGCGCGGCCGCGATCGCCACGGAGGCCGCGCTGGGCGCACCGGCACTCGATGCGCTCACGCAGGCTTTCAACGCCGAGCAGGTTGGCACGATAGTCAGCCTGGTGCTGGCCTTTGTGGCGATGGCGGTCGCGATCTGGCGGCCTCGGCTCGGCCAGTTGCGGCGCGATCCGGGCGAAGGCGAGCGGTAGATCCAATCTCAGTGGCCGGCGCCGGCGCGGTACGCAGTGTTGTCGATGACGACGTCGACGCCGCGCGTGCGGCACGCCGACGTTCGCCGATCTTCCGGCCGCGTCGCTTGCGCAGCCAGACCCACAGCCCCGTGAATACCAGCACGATCGGCGTCAGGCCCGTCAGGCACATCGCAACCATGCCAGGCGTTCCGAAGGCGGTCCCGCTGTGCAGCGGGAACAGCCAGTGCATCAGCGTTTCCCCCGCGGTGCGCGTGCGATTGCTGCGCTCGACCAGGATCTTCGCGCTGACCGGATCGACCCACGCGATGGTGTCGCCGCTGCGGTGTACATCGCCGGGCTGCTTCAGGTAGAACAGATAGCCGCCGGTCTGCCGAAACGGCATGTGGATATCGACGATGGTCTGCTGCGGATAGGCGGCGCGCACGTTGGCGATGATGCGAGCGAAGGTCACCGATTCGGCGACCGGTCCACGGTCGAACGGCACGACCGGAAAGGATTTCACCGGCGAAAGAACGTTGACCGCATCGCGCACGTAGTTCAGGTAGACAAGCGTGGCACCGGTGATCGTTGCCAGCAGCAGCAGCGTGACGGCGAGCGCACCCAGCGAGCGGTGCACGTCGAACAGGATACGTGTCGTGCTGGCGCGGACGTTGATGTGCACGAGGCGCCGCCACTCGCGTGCGCGCCGCGGGAAGCCGACGACTCCGCCGGTCACGGCCGAACCGAGCAGCAGAAAACCGGCGATGCCGACGATGTTCGATCCGGCTTCGCCCAGCAGCACATTGCGATGAAACTCGTAGACCGACTTCATCAGCAGCGGCGGTGCGAGTCCCAGCTGCTGGGTCGGACGCGTGCCGAGCAGGGTGCCGCTTGCCGGCGCGAACGTCGCCTCGATACGCTGCACACTGGCGCGTTTGTTGGGTTGCGTGCGAAAGATCAGCCGGTACACCTGGCCGGGTGCCACCGGCGGCCGCAGTTGCTCGACCTGTCCCAGCGTGTGTTCGGCTTCGACCCGTTGCAGCAGCCGTTCTGGCGGCAGCCAGTGCGCGTTCTCCGTGCTGATCAGCAGGCGCGGATTGAGCCATGCATCGATCGGGTCCTCGAAGACGAGCAGACCGCCGGTGATGCCGACCAGCGCGAACCAGGCGCCGAGTCCGATGCCGAGCCAGCGATGCACGCTGAACCAGGTCCGCCTGCGCGACCTCGCCTCGGGTGTACGTGATCGCTTCGCGATCGCACGTGCACCCTTGACGGCTTGATCAGTTGGCTCCGCTCCCGAGCGGCCGAGCGCTCCGCCGAATGACAACGGCACCGCTTCCTCCCCGCCCTCCCTCCGAGAGGGAGGGCAGGGCATCGAAGACTTGCCTGTGTCTGACGATCAGATGGCGGCCGTTCGTTCCTTGAGCCACTGCGCCGCGGCCCCGCCCAGGTGCGGGCCGACGCGACGCAGGACCTCAGCGTGATACGCGTTGAGCCAGCTCACCTCGTCCGGACGCATCAGCGTGCGGTCGATCAGGCGGGTGTCGATCGGGCACAGCGTCAGCGTCTCGAAGCGCAGGAACTCGCCGAACTCGCCGAAGTCGGCCGGCACATTCAGCACCAGGTTCTCGATGCGCACACCCCAACGGCCCGGCCGGTAGATGCCCGGCTCGTTCGACGTGATCATGCCGGGCTCCATCGCTGTCTGCGGCTCGGGCGCGAGATAGGGCGTGATGCCGTGCGGGCCCTCGTGCACGTTCAGGAAGTAGCCGACGCCGTGACCGGTGCCGTGGCCGAAATCGATGCCGGCCGCCCAGATCGGCGCACGCGCCAGCGTATCGAGCAGCGGGCTCTTCGTCCCGCGTGGGAAGCGCGCGACCGACAGCGCGATCATGCCTTTCAGGACCAGCGTGTAATCGCTGCGCTGCTCAGGCATGGTCTGACCTATCGGCACCACGCGAGTGATGTCGGTGGTGCCGCCCAGGTACTGTCCGCCCGAGTCGATCAACAGCATGCCGTTACCGGTCGCGCCGGCGGTGCCGATGGTCGCGTGCGACTCCTCGGTTGCGCGGTAGTGTGGCTGCGCACCGTTCGCATTGAACCCCGCGATCGTCGTGAAACTCGGGCAGACAAAACCCGGTCGCCGGGCGCGCGCGCTCGTGATCTTCTCGTCGATCGTCAGTTCGGTAATCAACTCCTTGCCGAGTGCGGACTCGAACCACGCGAAGAATTCGGCGAGCGCGGCACCGTCCTGTTCCATCGTTGCGCGGATGTGGTCGATCTCGGCCGAGGTCTTGCGCGACTTCGCCATCGTCGTCGGGTTGATCGACTCGATCACCTCGACGCCGGACGGCACCGCCTGGCGCATGCCGAGCGTGATGCGGCGAGGATCGATCAGCAACGTTGCAGCCGGCGGCAGTGCGGCCAGCGCGGCAGCCGCCTGCGTATACGGCGCAACCTCGATCCCGTCGGCAGCGAGCCGCGCCTTCAATCCGTTCTCGATCTTGCCGTCGGCGACGTAGAGCTTCGCGCTGCGCGCGTCGATCATCAGATGGCCGACGAACACCGGGTTGTAGCTGACGTCGGCGCCGCGCAGGTTGGTCAGCCACGCGAGGTCGTCCAGTGTCGAAATGAAGTGATGCGTGGCGCCTGCTCTGCGCATTTCCTCGCGCACGGCGGCGAGTTTGTCGGCGCGCGGCAGTGGTCGCGTATGGCGCGACGTGCTCGTAGATCGGCGGGATCGGCAAGGTGGCGCGATCGGGCCACACCTCGGCGAGCAGGTCGAGGTCGGTGCGCAGCCGGATGCCCTTGGCGCTGAGCGCAGCGTCGAGCGCACGACCGGCGGTGAGCGCCAGCACGGCGCCGTCGACAGCGACGGTGTCGCCGCGCGCAAGCGTCGTGGCAAGCCACTCGACGTGTGCGAGGCTGGTGGCGCCCGGCACCTTCATCAGGTCGACGCCGGTGCCCGCGAGCTGCACTTCGGCCTGTGTCCAGTAGCGGCTGTCGACCCATACGCCGGCGTGTTCGCGGGTGATGACCAGCGTGCCGACCGAGCCGGTGAAGCCACTCGCCCACTCGCGCCCCTTCCAACGCTCGGGCAGATATTCCGAAAGGTGCGGGTCGCTGGACGGCACAATGAGAGCTGCGAGGCCGTTGCGCGCCATCGCCTGGCGTAGGCTGCCGATGCGGGTGCGCACAGTGGCGCGGCGGGTATCGAGGGTGTCCATGGTCGGGCCCGGGCGAAAGTAGGCGAAGTCTAGAACCTCGGGGCTGCGGCGCCAGTGGTTTTTCGGACGAGCACAACAGGATGAGGGTCTGACGTGAGCAAGGCCTGCGAAGAGTGGCACCGGATCGTGCGGGAGCGTGATGTCGATGCGCTCGATCAGCTGCTGGCCGATGACGTGGTCTTCCACTCGCCGGTCGTTCATGCACCACAGCGCGGGCGGCCGCTGACGACGATGTACCTTGCGGCCGCAGTCGCCGTGCTCGGGAACGACACGTTCCGCTACGTGCGCGAGTTCGTCGGCGAGCGCGAGGCGGCGTTCGAATTCGTCGTCATCGTCGACGGCATCGAGATCAACGGCATCGACCTGATCCGTTGGAACGATGCCGACCGCATCGTCGACTTCAAGGTCTGGCTGCGCCCGCTGAAGGCGATCAACCTGGTGCACGCCAAGATGGGTGCGCTGCTGCAGCCTGCGGGCTGAGCGGCGCCTTCAGCGCGGGACCGTGGTGGCGGCGCGCCAGCTGGTCCATCCGGGAATGCGCCGCTCCATTACGCGCACCACGTTGTCGCTCGCACGCTGCAGGGTATCCGGGGCGAGCGGAGGCAGCGCGGCGGCGGTCGCGACGGCCTGCGCGTGCAGCGGCACTGGGGTGAGCGAGCGCGTCAAGACGGCATAAACGTCGGTGCGATTGGCCGTGCTGCCGGTGGTGCGCACATAGACCGGGATGAAGACGTTGCCGGCTGCGACCAGCGCCTGATAGTCACCGAGGAAATAGCCGCCGGACTGAGGCGCGGTGATCAGGTCGAACGTGGATGTGATCCTCACCTCGTTCCAGTTCACGCCGTCTGTCGACCGCGCGAGCATGAGGTCGGTCGGCAAGGTGGCGGGATCGGCTGTGTTGCTGCGCAGATCGTAGTAGGTGATACCGATCGTGCCGTCGGGGCGCACGCGAATCGACGGTGTGAAGGCCGGCACCGTGCGCGCGCTGTTGACCTGCGCCGGCGCGCTCCACGTCAGGCCGCCGTCGGTCGAGCGCGACAGTGCGATGCCGTCGATCGTGCCGCCGCTGAAGCGTGAGTCCTGCCAGACGATCAGCACCTGTCCGTTGGGCGCGACCGTGATCTCCGGAATGATGCTGCCGTCGCGGATCGGCACGTTGGTCGCCGGGTCGCGCGCGCCGACCGCCAGCAGATCCGCCACTTTGACGGGGCCCGACCAGCTCGCACCTTGATCGGTCGAGCGGATCACCTGGACCGACGCAACGTTGGTGTTGTTCGAGCCGGGATCGATTCGCGTGAACACGTTGATCAGCGCGCCGTTGGGCAGCACCACGACCTGATTGCCGATCGTCTGCGACTGCGGCCCGGGGTCGTAAATGACCGTCGCCGCTTCCCAGCTGGCACCGCCGTCGGTGGTGCGCGCCAGCAGCTCGGGCCGCCACCGGCGCAGCGCGAGGCGATCCCACACCGCGTAGACGTAGCGCGCGTCGGTCGGATCGGCGGTGATCGTGTTCTTGTCGTTGAAGAACGTGCTGCCGCTGACGATCAGCGGAGTGGTCGCGCCCCAGGTGCGGCCGCCGTCGATCGAACGCGCGACCAGCATTGCGCTCGTCGAGCCGGGTTTCAGCGATGTCGCCCTCGAACGCCGAGCGCCATCTGGTAGACGATGCCGTTGGGGGCGAACGTCAGCCACGGATCGGTTGCGCGGCCGTAGTTGCCGCCGTTGGCGGCATTGCCACCACCGCAACGTGAGAACGGCAGCGTCGTTCGGGTCCATGTCACGCCACCGTCGAGCGTGGCTGCCGACAGCACTGCCGCTGGCGCCTCCCGTCGACCAGCGGTCCTGCTGCCAGGTGATCACCAGGTTGTTTGGATCGAGCGGGTTGATCGCGGCGCTGCGGCTCGACTTCGGCGTTCCGGTATTCCGTGCCGTCAGTCGTGCCCGAACAGTCCGGCGCGAAGGGTGTATCGGCAGATACGCGCACTTCGACATCGGGTATCAGCGGCGGCAGAGGAACGGGCGGCGGCGCTGGCACCGGTGCAGGGGCCGGCGCAGCGGGCCGGCGCGGGTGCGCTGTCACCGCCGCCGCAGGCCGCCAACGACGCTGCCGCCGCGAGCGCGCTCGCCATCAGAATCCTGCGCGATCTCATCTGCTTGCGTCTCCGGTCAGGAAGCCCGGATTGTGCTTGCGAGTCGTGCAAGTTGGCGAGGCGATCGCCGGCCGTGCGCCGGCTGCCTGTCGTCCGCAGGGCGGGCGCCTTGCCGAATCGCACCGGAACTGGTCCGACACGGCGCAGGGTGAATTCTCCTGATCGCCCAGCGCCAGTCCTACGCTCGGTCCAGCGCCGAAAGGGTGACCTGGCTCGACCGCCGCCCGCGACGTACCGCGATCGTGGGGTGAGCGCCGTCTTTCGGCCGACCGCGCAACGTCGGCCGCGCTCCGTTGACGCTCGTCAACGGGCGCCGTGCCGTCTTGCGTAGTGTGCCTTTCGGCGGTTCGTTCTCACGCGGCGCCGCAAGGGAGGGACGTATCGGGTACGCTGGCGCGGTTCCCGATGCGTTTTGCGGTCGCCGCATTTTCTTTTTCCAGCATGCCATCTGAGCTGATACGCAAGGCCAAGGTATCGTCCTTGGCCGGAACGGGCACTGCGTCGCTTGCCCCGGTTGCCGAGGGCATCTGTGACCATTGCGGCGACTCCTTGGCCGGTCTGAAGGTCGTGCAGCGCCAGATCGGCGCGACGTTGCGGCCCTTCTGCTGCAACGGCTGCGCGTTCATCGCCGAGCAACTGTTCCTGGCGCAGGCGGGCGCGCGAGATCGCGAGGCGCTGAATGCAGCGATCACGCCCGGGGCGGACGCCACGGTCGCCACCGGGCCGCTCGCCGCGGTGGCGCAGACCCGCATCGAGGTGCGTGGCATGGTGTGCGCAGCCTGCGGCCTGCTGATCGAACACCGGCTGCGCAGGCTTTCCGGGGTTTCGCAGGCTCACGTCGATTTCACTGCGCAGCGCGCCTTCGTGGCATTCGACGACAAGCTGCTGACCCGCGACGACCTGCTGCGCGAGATCCGGCGCGCCGGCTACGAGACCGGCGCCGCGGTACGCGACGAACGACGTGGTGCACGCATCGAACTGCTGCGCGTGCTGATCGCCGGACTGATGATGATGCAGGTGATGATGCTGTCGGTGCCGCTGTACTTCGCCGCACCCGGCGATGTCGCGCCGGACATCGAACAGCTGCTGCGCATCGCGAGCCTGATCCTGACGCTTCCGGTGATGCTGTTCAGCGCACAGCCCCTTTATCGTGCCGCCTGGAGCCAGCTGCGCATCGGCAGCATCGGCATGGATGTGCCGGTGGTGATCGGCATTTTCGCCGCCTTCATCGCGAGCGCGCTCGCCACTCTGATGGCGCGTGGCCAGGTGTATTTCGATTCGGTGACGATGTTCGTCGCGCTGGTGCTGGCCACGCGCTGGTTGCTGGCGCGCGGCCTGGCTGCCGCAAGAGAGCACATCGAAACCGCGCGCCGGCAGTCGGTGCTCAGCGCGCAGCGACTGGTCGCTTTTCCGTCGTCGCTTGCCACCGAGACGGTGCAGGCCGACCGGTTGCGTGTCGGTGAGCGCGTGCTGGTTCCGCCGGGCGAAACCGTGCCGGCCGACGGCGTGGTCGTGCACGGTCGCTCGAGCTGTTCACAGGCCTGGCTGACCGGCGAGTCCACACCGGTCGAGAAGTCCGCCGGCGCGCCGGTGCTGGCCGGATCGGTCAACCTCGATCAGCCGATGGTGGTCGAAGTCACTCGGCGCGGCGAGGCCACTTCGCTCGCCGCGCTGCAGCGGCTCGTCGACGAGGCGGGTCGCGAACGTCCGCGCGTGGTCGAGTTCGCCAATCGCGTCGCGGGGTACTTCCTGTGGGCGGTGCTCGGAATCACGCTTCTGACCGTTGTCGGCTGGTGGATTGTCGACTCCTCGCAGGCCCTGCCGAATGCGATCGCGGTGCTGGTGGCTACCTGCCCCTGCGCGCTTTCGCTCGCCGCGCCGGCGGCATTCTCGGCAGCCCAGTCGGCACTGGCGCAGCGCCGTGTGCTGCTGGCGCGCACCGCGGCGCTCGAAACGCTGGCGGAAGTCGACGTGCTGGCCTGTGACAAGACCGGGACACTGACCACGGGCAATCCGGCTCTGCTCAAGCAGCTGCTGTTGCGCGAAGCCGATCCCGAACACTTGCTGGCCATCGCCGCGGCGATGGAAACGATGTCGACCCATCCATACGCACGCGCGCTGCTGCAGGCCGCGCAGTCGCTGCCGGTCGTGCTGCCTGCGATCGCCGACGGTCGCGTGGAGGCTTCGGCCGGCATTGAGGCCACAGTCGAGCAGCAGCGTTTCCGGCTCGGCAAGATCGACTTCGCGTTGCCCGAGAAACTGTCCTCGCAGCGCGGCGGCGTTGCGGGCATCGTCAATCAGGAAGGACTGGCTGCCTCGAGCTACGTCGTTCTGGCCGACGAGGCGGGCGCGCTGGCGGTGTTCGCCTTTGGCGAGCGGCTGCGCGAGGATGCGCCTGACCTGGTCGATGCCGCGGTCGATCGCGGCATCGAGGTCGTGCTGTTGTCGGGTGATCGCCGCGAGCCGGTGCAGGCGGTGGCGCGCTCGCTAGGTATCCAGCGCGCCCTTGCGCACCAGACGCCCGACAGCAAGCGCGGCTGGGTGGCGGGCCAGCAGAGTGCCGGGCATCGAGTCGCGATGCTGGGCGACGGATTGAACGATGCGCCGGTGATCGCACAGGCCGACGTGTCGATCGCACTGGCCGGTGGTTCGATGCTGGCGCAGACGCGCGCCGATTTCATCGTCCTGAACTCGCGTCTCGTCGATGTGCAGTTCGCGCTGGCTGCAGCGCACCGCGCGCGACGCATCGTGCGCCAGAACCTCGTGTGGGCCTTCGCCTACAACATCGTCATCATTCCGCTGGCGGCCTTTGGATTCTTGTCGCCTGCGATCGCCGCCGCCGGTATGGCGGCGAGCTCGCTGGCGGTCATCGCCAATGCGCTGCGAGCCAAGCAGGTCGTGACGGCCGGAGCCCATCCGCGCTGAGCCAGGGCCTGTTCACGCTAAAGCCGGGAGTGCGAAGGCGAATGGCGGGATGCAGTGCGAGGCGCCGCGAGCGCCGTTGGCTGATGCCAATCAGCGAAGCGCTCATTTTCTAAATGCGGACGCAATGCGCCCGCCATTCGCCTTCCCGCAGGGTTGGGCCGCAATGCGGCGTCTGCTTTGTCGGGCGGCTTGCGAATGGGAGCTACCATTCGCGGCGCCGCCCTTCGCGCATCCGTCCGCATTGCGGCCCAACGCATCTCCCGCATTTAGCGTGAACAGGCCCTAATGGATTCGCTCTACCTGTTGATCCCGCTGTCGGTCCTGCTGGTGCTGGCCGTGACCGCACTACTGGTATGGGCTGTGACCTCGGGCCAGTTCGAGCACATCGACAAGGCCGGCGACCGCGTGCTGCGCGAGCTACCTGACGATGACGCCGACCGCGAGGAGCGCATCGCGCCGCCGCCGCATTCCTGAGCCGCCCACCGCCGGCGCGAGCACCGCGGTAAACATTACTTGCGCATGGACTTCGGTTGTCGCGCGACCGACAATCCGAGCTGCATCCTGACCCGTTCCATCTTGCAAGTTGACCTGCATCAACCGAACTGCAGCAGGGCTTTTTAGCATGCCATCCGGGTCCCGGAGCACGGCCGCTGCGACGGCCGGCAGTCGAAAGAACAAGGAAACCCGTTCAACACCGGAACGCGCGGAGCGCCAGCCCGTGCGGCCGCCTACGGTTCACAGCACGAGGAACACATGAACTCAGCCGTTACTGCGGGCACCTATAACTACAAGGTCGTGCGGCAATTTTCCGTGATGACCGTGGTGTGGGGCATCGTCGGCATGCTGGTCGGCGTCATCATCGCGGCGCAGATGGCATGGCCCGAGCTCAACTTCGGAGTGCCTTGGCTGAGTTTCGGTCGCCTTCGTCCGCTGCACACCAATGCGGTGATCTTCGCCTTCGGCGGCTGCGCGCTGTTCGCGACCAGCTACTACGTCGTGCAGCGCACGTCGCAGGCGAGGTTGTGGGGCGGCCCGCTGGTGGCGTTCACTTTCTGGGGCTGGCAGCTCGTCATCGTCGCGGCGGCCGTGACGCTTCCGCTGGGAATCACGACCGGCAAGGAGTACGCCGAGCTCGAGTGGCCGATCGACATCCTGATCACGCTGGTGTGGGTCGCCTACGCGCTGGTGTTCTTCGGCACCATCGTCAAACGCAAGGTCAAGCACATCTACGTCGCGAACTGGTTCTACGGTGCGTACATCATCACGGTCGCCGTGCTGCACCTCGTCAACAGCGCGGAGGTGCCGGCCAGCCTGTGGAAGTCGTATTCGGTGTACCCGGGCGCGACCGATGCGATGGTGCAGTGGTGGTACGGCCACAACGCGGTCGGCTTCTTCCTGACCGCGGGCTTCCTCGGGAATCATGTACTACTTCGTGCCGAAGGCGGCGGGCCGGCCCATTTTCTCGTACCGGCTGTCGGTCGTGCACTTCTGGGCGCTGATATTCACTTACATGTGGGCAGGCCCGCATCACTTGCACTACACCGCACTGCCCGACTGGGCGCAGTCGATCGGCATGGTCTTCTCGCTGATCCTGCTGGCTCCGTCGTGGGGCGGCATGATCAACGGCATCATGACCTTGTCCGGTGCGTGGCACAAACTGCGCGACGACCCGATCCTGAAGTTCCTGATCGTCTCGCTGTCGTTCTACGGCATGTCGACGTTCGAGGGGCCGATGATGTCGATCAAGACCGTGAACGCGCTCAGTCACTACACCGACTGGACGATCGGGCACGTGCACTCGGGCGCGCTCGGCTGGGTCGGCCTGGTGACGATCGGCGCCATCTACTACCTGCTGCCGCGCCTGTACGGTCGCACCGAGATGTACTAGCGATGCGACTGGTCACGACCCACTTCTGGGTCGCGACCATCGGCATCGTGGTCTACATCGCGGCGATGTGGATCGCAGGCGTGATGCAGGGACTGATGTGGCGCGCGGTCAACGACGACGGCACGCTCACCTACACCTTCATCGAGAGCGTCAAGGCGACGTATCCGTTCTACATGATCCGCGTGGTCGGCGGCCTGCTCTACCTGGCCGGCATGGTCCTGATGGCGTGGAACATGTTCAAGACGATCGCGGCAGGCAAGGCGGTCGAAGCGCCGATACCCGTCGCCGTGGCGCACGCCTGATCCCGCACACAGAGGAACCAGATGAAACTCACACACGACAAGATCGAGCAGAGCGTTCCGCTGCTGATCGTCCTCGTCATCCTGGTCATCGCGATCGGCGGGCTGGTCGAGATCGTGCCGCTGTACTTCCAGCGGCAGACGCACGTCAGCCGGTGAAGGGCATCAAGCCGTACGAGCCGCTGCGGCTCGTCGGCCGCGACATCTACATCCGCGAGGGCTGCTACAACTGCCATTCGCAGATGATCCGGCCGTTCCGCGCCGAGACGCTGCGTTATGGCCATTACTCGGTCGCCGGCGAATTCGTCTATGACCATCCGTTCCAGTGGGGCAGCAAGCGCACCGGTCCCGACCTGGCGCGCGTCGGCGGGCGCTACTCGGACGAGTGGCACCGGATCCATTTCAACAATCCGCGCGACGTGGTGCCCGAGTCGAACATGCCGTCGTATCCGTGGTTCGAGAAGATCCACGCTCGACGGCGGCGACATCCAGGCGCGCATGAAGGCGCTGCGCATGGTCGGCGTGCCGTATACCGACGAGCAGATCGCGCAGGCGCCTGCCGCGGTCAAGGGCAAGACTGAACTCGACGCCGTGATCGCCTACCTGCAGGGACTGGGTGTGGAACTGCAGGGCCTGCGCTGAGGGGCGATGGATCTGAATGACACGCGAGTCGTGCTGACGGTGCTCGGTTTCGTGGGCTTCATCGCCATCGTGGTGTGGGCCTACAGCAAGGGCGCCAAGAAGGGCTTCAAGGAAGCATCGGAGCTGCCGTTCGCTGACGACAAGGAAGCGAAGCGCAGCGGGGAACAGGGGAAGACGAAATGAGCGATATCGGGGCGAGCCAGTTCTACAGCGGATTCTGGGACTACTACGTCGCGATCATCACGATCGTGTCGGTCGTCGGCTGCGCGGTCTTCCTGTGGTTGCAGGGCCGTCGCACCGTCAAGGCGCAGGTCAACGCCAAGGGTGAGATCGAGACCACCGGACACGTGTGGGACGGTGATCTGCAGGAGTACCACAACCCGATGCCGCGCTGGTGGATCTGGCTGTTCTATCTGACGGTGCTGTTCTCGATCGTCTACCTGGTTCTGTATCCGGGGCTGGGCACGCAGTGGCAGGGCGTGCTGAAGTGGACGCAGATCGGGCAGTACGACGGCGAGGTCAAGCGGCCGACGCCCGTTTCGGCCCGATCTTCGCGGCATTTGCGAAGCAGCCGATCGAGCAGGTGGCCGCCAACGCCAAGGCACGTCAGATCGGCGAGCGCATCTTCCTGAACAACTGCGCGCAATGCCACGGTTCGGACGCGCGCGGTTCGCGCGGTTTTCCCGAACCTGACCGACAGCGACTGGCTGTACGGCGGCGCGCCGGACGCGATCGTGGCTTCGATCACCAACGGCCGCAACGGCGTCATGCCGCCGATGGGTGCGGCGGTCGGCAACGCCGAAGATGTCACCGACGTCGCGAACTACGTGCTGTCGCTTTCGGATTCGGCGCACGACTCGGCTCAAGCGCCGCGCGCGGCAAGGCAAGTTCGACACGGTGTGCGCGGCCTGCCACGGGGCCGACGGCAAGGGCAACCAGGCACTCGGTGCGCCGAACCTGAGCGACAAGACTGGCTTTACGGTGGAACAGTGCCGACCATTTCGCAGACGATCATCGGCGGGCGTGGCACCAACAGCCTGATCCCCGGACAGAGCGCGATGCCGGCCTGGAAGGATTCGCTCACGTGGCCCGGAGATCCATCTGGTCGCGGCCTACGTCTGGTCGCTGTCGAACTCCGGCGGAGCGCCTGCCGCGGCGCCGGCCGCCCGTCGCCGCCCCGGCGAAGTAGGGAAGCATCATGACTGAGCGCGGCACTTCCGTGCCGGGGTGCCGCGTTTTCATTTCCGGACCCGTAACCCCATGGAAAACGCGGTCGAAGTCAAGCGAACGCCTGCGGCTACAGCCGTCGCGCGCGACGCCGTGCCCGTGCGCGAAGTCGAGGTCCAGCTGTACGCGAAGCGCGAGGAGATCTACCCGCGTCAGCGGATCGGCGATTCGCTCGGCGTGTTCCAGAAGTGGCGCTGGGCTGCGGTGTGGGTCACGCAGATCGTGTTCTACGGACTGCCGTGGCTGCAGTGGAACGGCCGCCAGGCGCTGCTGTTCGACCTGGCCGCGCGCAAGTTCTACATCTTCGGCCTGGTGCTGTGGCCGCAGGACATCATCTACCTGACGGCGACTGCTGATCATCGCCGCGCTTGCGCTGTTCCTGTTCACCGCGGTCGGCGGCCGACTCTGGTGCGGCTACACCTGCCCGCAGACGGTCTACACCGAGATCTTCATGTGGATCGAGCGCCAGATCGAGGGCGATCGGGCAAAGCGCATGAAGCTCGACAAGGAGCCGATGTCGGCGCGCAAGGTCGCGCTGAAGAGCGCGAAGCACGCCGCGTGGATCGCGGTGGCGCTGTGGACCGGCTTCACCTTCGTCGGCTACTTCACGCCGATCCGCGTCGCTGGCGATCGACGTGGCGACTTTCGCGGCCGGCGGCTGGTCGCTGTTCTGGATCCTGTTCTACGGTTTTGCCACTTACGGCAATGCCGGCTGGCTGCGCGAACAGGTGTGCAAGTACATGTGCCCCTATGCGCGCTTCCAGAGCGCGATGTTCGATCCGGACACGTTGATCGTCACCTACGACCGCGAGCGCGGCGAACCGCGCGGCGCCGGCAGCAAGGAATCGTCGCGCGCCGAGCAGAACCTCGGCGACTGTGTCGCATGCAAGCTGTGCGTGCAGGTGTGCCCGACCGGCATCGACATCCGCGACGGACTGCAGTACGAATGCATCGGCTGCGCCGCATGCATCGACGCCTGCGATTACGTGATGGACAAGGTCGGCTTGCCGAAGGGCCTGATCCGCTACTCGACCGAGCGGGCGCTGAAGGAGCACTACGCGGCGCAGCGGCATCTGGGGCCACTGTGCTGCGGCCGCGCGTGCTGGTCTACAGCGGGCATCCTCGCGGCGAGTAACGCTCGCGCTGGTGGTCGCGGTCAGCGCTGCGGGTGCCGCTGAAGGTCGACGTGATTCGCGATCGCGGCGCACTGGCGCGCGAGGCCGAGGACGGGCGCGTCGAGAACACGTTCCGCCTGCAGGTCATGAACACCGGCGAACACGCCGCAGCGCCTTCACGATCTCGGCGAGCGGGCTGCCGGGACTGCGAGATCGCGTCCGAGCCGACCTTCGACCTGCCTGGCGCAACGACGCGATCGGTGCTGGTGCGGCTGCGCGCACGCGCCGAAGACGTGCCGCCGGTTCGAACAAGATCATCGATCACCGTCAAGTCGACTCGACCAGCCAGGCATCGCGGTGAGCGAGAAGACCGTGTTTCTCGGGACTGCGGCGGTGAGCCGCGCCCGGCGCATCAGAGCACGCGACGGACGACCCGATGAGCGGCGGCGTGACGCCGTGGTATCGCCAGGCGCTGGCCGTGGTTCCTGATCGCGCTGCCGGCCACGGCGGTGATCGGCGGCATCATCACGGCCGTACCTTGCCGCGCGTGGTTTCGACGGACCGGTGGCGGCCGACTATTACAAGCAGGGCCTGGCGATCAACGAGGAGGTGGCTCGCGCGCAGGTCGCACGCGAGCTGGGACTCAGGCGCGCGAGTCGAACTGGCCGGATTGGCGACGGCGATCCGGTGCGGATCGAGATCGAGGCGCGCGATGCGATCCCTGCCGCCGAGGAACAGTGCAGCTGCGGCTGGTTCATCCCGGCCGGCCCGACGCGGACCGTGCTGCGCTGTTGAAGCGCTCGGCTCTCGATCCCGACCAGCGCCGCGCTGTCTACGCTGGGGACGCTGACGGCATCGCCAACCGCAGACCCGGGCGGACCGTCGACCTGGCAGGTGGTCCTCGAGTCGCGTGACTGGCGCATCGACGATTCTCTGACGGCGGGCCGCGGCGGGCGTTTCACGCTGCAGGCGCGGTGATCAAACGAGACGGTCACAGAGGCGAGGAAGACATGGCCGACAGTTTTGCGCATCGACTCGGATGGGTACTCTGGCCGTCTTTCCTGGTGGCCTGCGTCGCCGAGCTGCTGTTCTTTTCGCTGGTTCGATCCGAGCGACCTGCACCTGTTCGGCATGCCGGTCGAAGTCGACCGCATGACCGGTCTATACGATCGGATTCTTTGCGTTCTGGGCGCTGGGCAGCGTGTCGAGTGCGCTGACGGTATTCCTGGCGCGCTCGCCGTTCGAAGTGAACCGCTGCACGCTGACGGCGGAGGAACGTCCCGACGGGTGCCCGAAGCGCGAGGACCTGGTCGATCCGGCCACGGTGCCGCTCGAGCGCAGCTGACGCTGCGAGCGCGCGCTGGGCTAGCTGCCCTGGCCGGAGACGATCTGGCGCAGTCCGTCCGGGTTGACGATGCGGACGTGCTTCTGGTTCACGTCGATCAGCCCGTCCTGCGCGAAGCGCGACAGCACGCGACTGACGGTTTCCAGCTTGAGGCCGAGGAAGCTGCCGATCTCGGCGCGCGTCATGCGCAGCACGAACTCGGTGCGCGAATAGCCGCGCGCCTCGAAGCGCTGCGACAGGTTGAGCAGGAAGGCGGCGAGGCGCTCTTCGGCATGCATGCTGCCGAGCAGCAGCATCACGCCGTGCTCGCGCACGATCTCGCGGCTCATCACCTTGTGGAAGTGGTTGCGCAGCACCGGCATCGCCGAGGCCACGTCCTCCAGCCGGTCGTAGGGGATCACGCAGACTTCGGTGTCCTCGAGCGCCACGGTGTCGCACGAATGCGGTCTCGGTGCTGATGCCGTCCAGCCCGACCAGTTCGCCGGCCATGTGAAAGCCGGTGACCTGCTCGCGGCCGTCCTGCGACATCACGGTGCTCTTCAGGAAACCCGAGGCGCACCGCGTACAGCGATTCGAAGCGGTCACCGGCGCGGAACAGCGAATCGCCGCGCTTGACCCGCTTGCGCGTCGCGACGAGTTCGTCGAGCCGTTCGACGTCCTTCAGCGACAGCCCGACCGGCAGGCACAGCTCCCGCAGGTTGCAGTTGGAACAGGCGACCCTCAGGTTGGCGATGTTGATCGCAGGCGCGTTCATGCGCACAGACCCCTTCGCGAGACGTCCCCAGCAGCGCCGCGCGCCACAGAACGGATTGCGGCAAAGCGCTCTTCTGGCTTGGTGCTGCGGCGCCTGTTGTTCTGTCTTCCGGCGATGCAGCGGCCGGCCAGTTGACCCCGGTCAAGCTGGACGCGGGTCGGCCCGAAATAATACCCCGATCGGCCGGTCTGGGCCGGCAGAGGAATTGGCATGCTGATGACCGCTCGCGGCCAGGTGTCGCTGCCCGATCCGGCGACCCTGCGGCGCTTTGATGTCCCGGGTCCGCGCTACACGTCCTATCCGACCGCCGACCGCTTCGTCGAGGCGTTCGAGACGCACGCCTTCGCGGAGGCTCTCGCCGCGCGCGAAACCGCGGTCGCGGCCGCGTCGCTGTCGCTGTACGTCCACCTGCCGTTTTGCAGCACGCGTCTGCTACTACTGTGCGTGCAACAAGGTCATCACCAAGGACCAGAGCAAGTCCGCCGAATACATCGCCTACATCGAGCGTGAGGCCGATCTCGTCATGCCAAGCTGACCGGCGGCCGGGAGATCGAGCAACTGCACTTCGGCGGCGGCACGCCGACGTTCCTGTCGAACGACGAACTGGCGCGGCTGATGGCGACTGCTGACGGCGCGCTTCCCGCTCGGCGGAGAATGGCGAGTACTCGATCGAGGTGGATCCGCGGTCGACGCCGCCCGACAAGGTGGTGACGCTTCGGCAAGCTCGGCTTCAACCGCATGTCGGTCGGCGTGCAGGACTTCGAACCGGAGGTGCAGCGGGCGGTCAACCGGCTACAGAGCTTCGAGATGACGCAGGCGACGATCGATGCGGCGCGCAGGCGCCGACTTCAGGTCGGTGAATCTCGACCTGATCTACGGCCTGCCGAAGCAGACGCGCGAGACCTTCGCGCGGACGCTCGACAAGGTGCTGGTGCTGCAGCCCGGAGCGCATTGCGCTCTATCACTACGCGCACCTGCCGGACCGCTTCAAGCCGCAGCGGCGCATCGAGGCCGTCGAGCTGCCGTCGCCGGAGGAGAAGCTCAACATCATGCTGGACGCGATCCGGCGCCTCAGTGACGCCGGCTATCACTACATCGGCATGGATCACTTCGCCAAGACCGGCGACGACCTGGCGCGCGCCCAGCGGCAGGGCACGGCTGCATCGCAACTTCCAGGGCTATTCGACGCGCCCGGACTGCGACCTGGTCGGCCTCGGGGTATCGGCGATCAGCAAGATCGGCCCGACCTACTCGCAGAACGTGCGCACCGTCGAGGAGTACTACGACCGGCTCGAGCCACGACATGCTGCCGACGGTGCGCGGCATCGCGCTCGACCGCGACGACATCCTGCGGCGGGCGGTGATCATGGCGCTGATGTGCCACTTCGAGGTCGCGAAGGAGTCGATCGAGACCGTGCACATGATCAAGTTCGACGACTACTTCAAGACCGAACTCGCGCGAACTCAAGATGTTCGAGGACGAAGGTCTGGTCGAGAACACGCCCGAGTGGATCACGCGTCACCCCCAAGGGCAAGCTGCTGGTGCGGGCCGTGGCGATGACGTTCGACCGCTACCTGCGGGCCGACCAGCGCGCCCGCCGCTACAGCAAGATCGTCTGATCGCCCGACCGTAGGCCGATCGCCAACCGCTTCGCCGGGCCGGCGGCGCGCGGCCGGAAGTTGCATACTGGGTCCCCACATGGATTTTCCGACCACCGAGGCGCTGGCCGCATTCACGCTCTCCCTGCTGGGGGGGATGCACTGCGCCGGCATGTGCGGCGGTTTCGTCGGCGCGCTGCAGTTCCATCGTCCGCCGCAGGTCTCCGCGGCACGGCTCGCTGCCGGGTACCACGTCGGCCGTGTTGCCAGCTACACGATGGCCGGTGCTCTGGTCGGCACCCTCGGCGGTGCGCTCTATGCGGTCGACGTGCTGCCGCTGCAGGTCGGACTGCTGGTGGCCGGCTCGCTGATGCTGCTCGCCATCGGCGCGTCGCTCTTCGGCCGCGCCGCGTGGCTCCGGCGGCTCGAGCCGCTGGGACTAGGGCTGTGGCGGCTCATCGCGCCGTACGCGCGGCGCGTCTATCCGCCGCGCTCGCTGCCGCAGGCACTGGGAGCCGGACTGGCCTGGGGATGGATACCGTGCGGCATGGTCTACGCCGCCTTGCCGCTGGCGCTCGTGGCCGGAGGTCCGCTGCAGGGCGCCGCGGTCATGCTGGCCTTCGGCATCGGCACTCTGCCCAACATGGTCGCCGTCGATGTCGCGGTGGTCCGGCTGGGCCGCGCCGATCACGCGGTCGCCGCCGGTGTGCGCGCCTGGCTGAAGCCGGCCGCGGGCGCTGTCATCGTGGTGTTCGGCGTCTCCGGGCTGGCGCATGCGGCGCGCATGGCCGGCGCCGGGAACCCGACCATCGAAGCGCTCGCGTCGATCTGCCACCATTGACAGCTGCGCACCGCGCGCCATTGACTGCGCAACGCGCAAGTATCATCCGGGCCGGACCCATTCCGAGCGATCGGCGCGGCATCGCCGCGCCCCGGCATTGATGAAAAGCGCAGACATCCGCGAGAAGTTCCTGGCCTACTTCGAATCGAAGGGCCATACGGTCGTCCGGGCATCGAGCCTGGTCCCGCCCAATGATCCGACCCTGCTCTTCGTCAACAGCGGGATGGTTCAGTTCAAGGACGTCTTCACCGGCCGCGAGAAGCGTCCGTACAAGCGCGCCGCCACGGCCCAGAAGTCGCTGCGCGCGGGTGGCAAGCACAACGATCTGGAAAACGTCGGTTACACGGCGCGGCATCACACGTTCTTCGAGATGCTGGGCAACTTCAGCTTCGGCGACTATTTCAAGCGGGACGCGATCCGCTACTCGTGGGAACTGCTGACCGAGGTCTACCGCCTGCCGAAAGACAAGCTGTGGACCACCGTCTACATCGACGACGACGAGGCCTACGACATCTGGACGAAGGAGATCGGCGTTCCCGCCGATCGCTGCATCCGGATCGGCGACAGGCCCGGACAGCCGAAATACGTGTCCGACAACTTCTGGCAGATGGCCGACACGGGCCCTTGCGGCCCATGTTCCGAGATCTTCTATGACCACGGACCGGAGGTGGCCGGCGGGCCGCCGGGGTCGGCGGACGCCGACGGCGATCGCTACATCGAGATCTGGAACCTCGTTTTCATGCAGTTCGACCGCGACGACAAGGGTCATCTGACACCCTTGCCGAAGCCCTGCGTCGACACCGGCATGGGGCTGGAGCGGCTGGCGGCGGTGCTGCAGCACGTGCATTCGAATTACGAGATCGATCTGTTCCAGCGGCTGATCCGGGCGGCGGCGCGCGAGACCGGCGCGAAGGATCTGTCGAACAACTCGCTGAAGGTCATCGCCGACCACATCCGCGCCTGCGCGTTCCTGGTCGCCGATGGCGTGATACCAGGCAACGAGGGTCGCGGCTACGTGCTGCGCCGGATCATCCGCCGCGCGTTGCGACACGGGTACCAGCTGGGGCAGACCAAGCCCTTCTTCTACCGGGTGGTTGCCGACCTCGTGGCCGAGATGGGCGCGGCCTATCCCGAGCTGGTCGAGCAGCAGTCGCGCATCGAGGCGGTGCTGGAACAGGAAGAAGAGCGCTTCGGCGAGACGCTGGAAAACGGCATGAAGATCCTCGACGCCGCGCTGGGGCAGATGAAATCGGGTGACGCGACGCATGCTGGACGGAGAAACCGTCTTCCTGCTGTACGACACCTACGGCTTTCCGGTCGACCTGACCGGCGACATCTGCCGCGAACGCGGTGTGTCGATCGACCATGCCGGATTCAACGACGCGATGGAGCGCCAGCGCGAGCAGGCACGCGCCGCCGGCAAGTTCCGCATGGCCTCCGGCGTCGAGTACGTCGGCGACAAGACGCGCTTCACCGGGTATTCGTCGCTGGTCGACGATGGCAAGGTCGTCGCGCTCTACCACGACGGGGCGTCGGTTCCGCGGCTCGACCGGGGGCAGAGCGGCATCGTGGTGCTGAACACCACGCCGTTCTACGCCGAGTCCGGTGGGCAGGTCGGCGATCGCGGCGTGCTGCAGGCGATCAGCGACCATCACGTCGTGCGTTTCGTCGTGGTCGATACGCAGAAGATCCAGGCTGATGTGTTCGGTCATCACGGAACCGTCGAGTCCGGCACGCTCGCGGTCGGAGACGTGGTGCAGGCAGCGGTCGACGCGGCGGCGCGCGAGCGCACCCGCAACAACCACTCGGCCACGCACCTGATGCACTCGGCGCTGCGTGCGGTGCTCGGCAAGCACGTGCAGCAGAAAGGTTCGCTGGTCGACCCCGAGCGCACGCGCTTCGACTTCTCGCACGACAAGGCGGTGACGCCGGACAGAGATACGGCTCATCGAGGAAATGGTCAACGCGGCGATTCGCGCCAACGCGCCGGTGACCGCGAACGTGATGAAGTACGACGACGCGATCCGTGCCGGCGCGCTGGCCTTCTTCGGCGACAAGTACGGCGACGAGGTGCGCGTGCTGTCGATGGGAGAGCATTCGACCGAACTGTGCGGCGGCACGCACGTCGCTCGCACCGGCGACATCGGTTTCTTCAAGATCGTCGCCGAGGGCGGAGTCGCGGCCGGCGTGCGGCGTGTCGAGGCGGTCACCGGCCGTGGCGCGCTCGAGTTCGTGCAGGCTATGGATCGCAACCTGCACGAGGCGGCGCACTTGCTGAGGGCACCGCCCACCGAACTGACGCAGAAGATCGCGCAGGTGCAGGAGAACGTCAAGGCGATGGAGCGGGAGCTGGCGCGGCTGAAGAGCAGGCTCGCGGCCAGCCAGGGCGATGACCTGGCCGGTCAGGCGGTCGACGTGCGCGGCATCAAGGTGCTGGCGGCGACGCTCGAAGGCGGAGATGCGAAATCGCTGCGCGAGACGCTCGACCAGCTCAAGGTCGAAACTGAAAACCGCAGTCATCGTGCTCGGCGCGATCGACGCCGGCAAGGTGCAGCTCGCCGCCGGAGTGACGGCCGACACGACGTCGAAGGTCAAGGCGGGCGACCTCGTCAACTTCGTCGCGCAGCAGGTCGGGGGCAAGGGCGGCGGACGTGCCGACATGGCCATGGCCGGCGGCACCGAGCCGGGCCGGCTCGGTGCGGCGCTGGCGAGCGTGAAGGCGTGGGCCGAGCAGCGGCTTTGAGCGAGGGGCTGTGAGCGACGTCCGGATCCGGCGAGCAGAACCCGCGGACGCGGCGGGCTTTGCACGCATTTTCGCCTCGCGCAGCACAGCGGCGGGCACGCTGCAGAACCCGTATCCGTCGATCGCCGAATGGACCGAGCGGCTTGGGCGCGATGCGGCGTCGAACTACATCTTCGTCGCTGTTGCCGGCATGAGGCCGACGACGAGATCATCGGCCACGCAGGCCTGCACGGGAACAAGAACTTGCGCCGCCAGCATGCATGGGGACTCGGCATCAGCGTCCGCGATGACTGGCAGCGCCGCGGAGTCGGCACGCGGCTGATGGAGACGATGATCGAGCTCGCCGACCATTGGCTCGGTGCGCTACGGATCGAACTGACGGTGTTCACCGACAACGCGGCCGCGCTTGCCCTGTACCGGAAGTTCGGATTCGAGGTCGAAGGCGTGCACCGCGCCTACGCGCTGCGCGACGGCGCGTACGCCGATGTGACCGCGATGGCGCGGCTGCATCCGCGGCCGCCGCAGATTCCGCGCTGAGCGCTGAACTGATCACGGCGTGACCACGGCCGACTTTCGCTACTGCCCGCTTTGCGCGACGGGCCTGACGCGCCGGCATCACGGCGACCGTGAGCGCAGCGCCTGCCCGGCCTGCGGCTGGGTGCACTGGGACAATCCGACGCCAGTCGTGGCCGCGCTGATCGAACTCGAGGGCCGCATCCTGCTGGCGCGCAACCGCGCCTGGCCCGAGAAGATGTTCGCGCTGGTCACCGGGTTCCTCGAGCGCGACGAAACACCGCTGGACGCGGTGGCGCGCGAAGTGGCCGAGGAGACCGGACTCCGCACACGAGACGCCACGCTGATCGGCGTCTACGAGTTCCGGCGCAGGAACGAGGTCATCATCGCCTACCACGTCGAGGCCGAAGGGACGGTGCGTCTCGGCGAGGAACTGGTCGACTATCGCCTGATCGAGCCGGCGCGCCTGCGGCCCTGGCGGCTGGGTACCGGTTTCGCGATGGCCGACTGGATGCGCAGTCGCGGACTGCCGGTAGACTTTCTTCCTTTTCCATAGGTTCTTGCCCATCGAGCCCGGCATGGAGACGACCCCGACCGTCGACAAGGAGATCGATACGCGCGGCCTAAACTGCCCGCTGCCGATCCTGCGCGCCAAGAAGGCGCTGTCGGACATGACCAGCGGCCAGGTGCTGAAGATCCTCGCGACCGATCCGGGATCGGTGCGGGACTTCCAGGCATTCGCCCGCCAGACGGGCAATGAGCTGCGTCGCGCAGGAGACCGTCGACAAGGAATTCATTCACTACCTGAAGCGACGATGAGCACCCACTCCTGCCCCACGACCTGGCTCTGCACCGCCCACCACCGCGCGGCGCGGCCCGTCCAGGCTGAAGCTCGTTTTCTGGCTGGTGATCGTTCCGCTCGCTGCTGGCTATCGGGTATTTCATGTTCGCGCTCAACTGGAACTACTCGAGCGGCGAACGCGCTGGCTGGGTGCAGAAGTTCAGCAAGAAGGGCTGGCTCTGCAAGACGTGGGAAGGCGAAATGGCGATGGTCACGATGCCCGGCTCCACTCCGGAGAAGTTTCTCTTCACCGTGTGGGACGACGGCCGTGGCCCAGCAGATCAACCGCGTCATGGGCAAACGCGTGACGCTGCACTACGACGAGAAGGTCGGGCTGCCGACATCTGCTTCGGCGAGACGCGCCACTTCGTGACGGCAGCGGAGGCGGTCGACGAGATTCCGCTGGCGCCCGGCATCGTGGTACCGGCTCCGGCAAAGGCACCTGCGGTGACACCGCCAGCATCCGTCCCGGCTGCGCCTACGCCATCCCCACCGTCCGAATACACCTTGCCTGCGCCCGCGCCCGCGAACTTCCCCCCCAGCCACAGTAGGTCCGGCCAGTGCGGTGCGCAGCGGATCGCATCGCATCGGCGATGCGATGGTGTCAGGCCGGGGGCAGTCGGTCGTACTGTTCGCGCACGGTCGCGAGCGTCGCGCCGAAGCCGCTCAGCCGCTCCCGTTCCTGAGCCACCACGGCGGCCGGTGCACGCTCGACGAAGGTCGCGTTGCCGAGCTTGCTCTCGGCCTTGCGGATCTCGTTTTCCAGCCTCGCGATTTCCTTGCCGAGTCGTTCGCGCTCGGCGGCGACATCGACCTCGATCTTCAGCATCAGGCGAAAGTCATCGACGACCTTGATCGGCGCCGCCGAGCCGTGCGCATTCGCATGGACGTCGGCGACCGCCTGGACCTCGGACAGTCGCGCGAGCGCCTGCAGGTACGGAGCGAACGCCGCGAGCGCCGCTTCATCGCCGGCCGCGAGCAGCGGTACCTTCTGCGCCGGTGACAGGTTCATTTCGCTGCGCAGGTTGCGCAAAGCATCGACGATCCGCTTGAGCTGGCCGACCTCGCGATCTGCAGCTGCGTCGATCTTCTCCGGCTGTGCGCGCGGGTACGGCTGCACCATGACCGACGACTCCGCGCCTGCCACGCGCTTGCCGGCGAGCACCGAAACCGGCTGCCACAGCTCTTCGGTGATGAACGGGATGACAGGGTGCGCCAGACGCAGCGCGGCCTCGAGCACACGCACCAGCGTGCGCCGCGTGCCGCGTTGCTGCGCCTCGCTGCCCGCATTGCTTCCCGCACTGCTTCCGGCACCGAGCTGCACCTTGGCGAGCTCCAGATACCAGTCGCAGTACTCGTTCCAGACGAAGCTGTAGATCGCGTTAGCGACATTGTCGAGGCGATACTGTGCGTAGCCATCGGCTACCGCGGCTTCGGTGCGCTGCAGTTCGCCGATGATCCAGCGATCGACTGCGGACAGCTCCACCGACAACTGCGCATCAAGTCCGCAGTCGCGCCCTTCGGCGTTCATCAGCACGAAGCGCGTCGCGTTCCACAGCTTGTTGCAGAAGTTGCGATAGCCCTCGCAGCGCTTGGTGTCGAAGTTGATGTTGCGACCCAGCGTGGCATAGGACGCCATCGTGAAGCGCAGCGCGTCGGCTCCGTAGGCCGGCATGCCTTCGGGAAACTGTGTACGCACGCGTCTTTCGATCTTCGGTGCGTCCTGGGGCCGGCGCAGTCCGGTGGTCGCCTTCTTCAGCAGCTCCTCGAGCGGCGCGCCCTGGATCAGGTCGACCGGGTCGAGCACGTTGCCTTCGGACTTGCTCATCTTCTTGCCTTCGGCGTCGCGCACCAGGCCGTGCACGTACACGTCGCGGAACGGCACCCGGCCGGTGAAGTGCAGCGTCATCATCACCATGCGCGCGACCCAGAAGAACAGGATCTCGTAGCGCGGTGGTGAGCACGGTGGACGGCAGGAAGCGATCGAAGCCGGCGGCCTTCATCGCTGCCTCGTCGGGCCAGCCGAGTGTTGAAAACGGCACCAGCGCCGAGGAGAACCAGGTATCGAGCACGTCCGGATCGCGCGTCAGCGACTTGCCGCCGGCCTGCGCCAGCGCGTCGGATTCGCTGCGGGCCACGTAGACGTTGCCGTCGGCGTCGTACCACGCCGGGATCTGGTGGCCCCACCACAGCTGGCGCGAGACGCACCAGTCCTGGATGTTCTGCAGCCACTGGCAGTACACGGTGCGCCACTGCTCGGGAATGATGCGTATCTCGCCGCGCTCGACCACTTCGAGCGCGGCCTGCGCGATCGACTTGCCCGGATGCAATGTTCCTGCCGGCGCCGGCTTGCTCATCGCCATGAACCACTGATCGGTGAGCAACGGCTCGAGAGCAACACCGGTGCGGTCACCGCGCGGCACCTTCAGCAGATGCTTCTCGATCCGCTCCACCAGTCCGGCGGCCTGCAGGTCGGCCACGACCGCCTCGCGCGCCTTGAAGCGGTCGAGTCCGCGGTACTTCGCCGGTGCGGCGTCGTTGATCGTCGCGTCGAGCGTGAAGATGTTGACCATCGGCAGGCCATGCCGCTGTCCGACCGCATAGTCGTTGAAGTCGTGCGCCGGTGTGACCTTCACGACCCCGGTTCCGAACTCGCGGTCCACGAACTCGTCGGCGATGATCGGGATCTCACGCTCGGCGAGCGGCAGCCGTACACGGCGGCCGACCAGGTGCGCGTAGCGTCCATCATCCGGATGAACCATCACCGCGGTGTCGCCCAGCATCGTCTCTGGGCGGGTAGTCGCGACCACCAGCTGCCCGCTGCCGTCCGCCAGCGGATAGCGCAGGTGATAGAGCTTGCCTTCCTCTTCCTCGTTGACCACCTCGAGGTCCGATACCGCCGTCTTCAGCACCGGATCCCAGTTGGCGAGGCGCTTGCCGCGATACATCAGTCCCTGTTCATACAACCTCACGAACACTTCGGTCACCGCAGTGCTGAGGCTTTCGTCGAGGGTGAAGTATTCGCGGCTCCAGTCGACCGATGCGCCGAGCCGGCGCATCTGGCGCGTGATGGTGCCGCCGGAGTACTCGACCCAGTCCCACACCTGCTTCGTGAACGCCTCGCGGCCCATCGTGCGGCGGTCGATGCCGTTGGCTTCGAGCTGTCGCTCGACCACGATCTGCGTGGCGATGCCCGCATGGTCGGTGCCGGGCAGCCACAGCGTGTTGTAGCCGAGCATCCGGTGATAGCGAGTCAGCGCGTCCATGATCGTCTGGTTGAACGCGTGGCCCATGTGCAGGATGCCGGTCACATTGGGCGGGGGCAGCTGGATGGTGAACGCCGGCTTGTCCGGGTCGAGTCCGGCCGCGAAGTAGCCGCGCGCCTCCCATTGCTGCGACCACCGCGCCTCGATGGCGGCCGGCTCGAAACTCTTGGCAAGCGGCGCGTTCGCCGGGGATGCGATGTCGTTCACTACGGGGAGCTCAGCTTCGCGCGCGGTGACGCGCGATTTCCGCGGCGACCGCGCGCGCGATCGTCTCGCGCAGCCGCTGCTCGAACGACTGTCGCAATTCGGCGGTCGTCGCGAGCACCACGCGCTCGAGCGCTGGCTGCATCCGCTCCCTCAGCAGGCGCGCCGCCTCATCGGCCAGCGCCGGCTGCAGTTCGCGATATACCGCCTCGCGCATCGCGTGCTCGACCCGCGTCCAGTCGACTTCGACGAGTTGCGGCAGTTCGGTCGGTGTCGACGCGTAGGTCGGCACCTGTGGAGGCGTGGCTGCGGGCCGCGGCGCCGGCGAAGTCACTGCGGGCCGGGCTGGCAGGGGCGCCAGCCGGGACCGGCGCGGCAGTGCAGCGGCGCGAGCAACGGAGTCGGAACCGGCTCGGCCGCCGAGCAGGCGGAGGTGGCGCAGCCACCGGACGCGGCGGAGCCGGAGCTGGAGCCGCGATTGGAGCTGGCGGTGGCGGGATCGGAGCGACCACCGGAGGTGGCGGCTTGGGCAACGAGATGTCGAGGTCGATGGACGGCAGCGACAGCCGTTCGGTCAACACCGGAATCGACTCGTCGTCGGACAGCTGACGCCCGCCGGGTCGGGTCAGGCGATCGAGCGGATTGCGCTTGTCACTCATGGCCGACGACGTCGTGCGAGGTCACCTCGTGACCGTGCGTGCGATAAAGCCGGTAGCGCTCGCGCGCCCGCGCACGGTCTTCGTCCTCGCGCGAGACGACCTCGATCACGCGCGGAAAGCGCGCAAACAGCGCGTCGAATTCCGGCGGTGGATCGTCGTCGAGCGTCAGCAGCACGTCGGTCGACGGCGCGCGCGCGGCCTCCAGCGTCAGCAGCACCGGGGTGTGCCGCGCCAGCGGCGAGTCCACGTAGACATGCGGCAGGAAGTCGAGCGCGGAAAAGGTCCACAGCGCCGCATCGAACTGCGCGAGGCGATCGGCGTCGTGCGCGTAGACCACCAGCGATTTGCCGGCGGCCCGCGCCTTGCGCGTCACGCGGCATGCGTAATGCAGCCGGTGCTCGGCATTGAAGTGGAAGTCGATCCGGCTCATGCACAGGCTGTGGGTGATGTCACCCCGCGCGGCGGATCAGGAACTGCGACAGCAGCGGCACCGGTCGGCCGGTCGCGCCCTTGGCCGCGCCAGTCTTCCAGGCGGTGCCCGCGATGTCGAGATGAGCCCACGGATACGCTTTGGTATAGCGCGACAGGAAGCAGGCCGCAGTGATCGCCCCGGCGTTGCCGGGCGTGCCGATGTTGGCCATGTCGGCGAAATTCGACTTCAGCTGCTCCTGGTACTCCTCCCCGAGCGGCATGCGCCACGCGGCGTCGCTCGCGGCGCGGCTGGCGGCGAGCAGCTCGTCGCCCAGATCGTCATTGTTGGCGAACAGCCCGCTGTTGACGTTGCCGAGCGCGATCACGCAGGCGCCGGTCAGCGTGGCGATGTCGACCACTGCGGCAGGCTTGAAGCGCTCGGCATAGGTCAGCGCATCGCACAGGATGAGCCGGCCCTCGGCATCGGTATTCAGGATTTCGATCGTCTGCCCCGACATCGACGTGACGATGTCTCCCGGGCGCGAGGCAGTGCCCGACGGCATGTTTTCGCAGGCCGCGACGACACCGACCACGTTCAGCTTGAGCTTGAGTTCGGCCACGGTGCGCATCGTTCCGATCACGCTTGCCGCGCCGCACATGTCGAACTTCATCTCGTCCATCGCCGCGCCGGGCTTGAGCGAAATGCCCCCCGAATCGAACGTGATGCCCTTGCCGACCAGCACGACCGGCGCAGCTTTGCCGAGCCGCCCCGATGCTTGAGCACGATCAGGCGCGGCGGCTGCGCCGATCCGCGCGCCACGCCGAGGAACGAGCCCATCTTGAGCGACTCGAGTTCCTTGGTGTCGAGCACCTCGACATCGAGCTTCCATTCCTTGGCCAGCTTGCGCGCCTGGTCGGCGAGGAACGACGGATTGCAGATGTTGGGCGGCAGGTTGCCGAGCCGCTTGGTCAATTCCATGCCGTTTGCGATCGCGGTGCCCTGCCTGACGCCACGTTCGGCGCCGGCGCCGCGCGCGGGGACCATGAGTACAGCCTTGGCCGGACCGTTGACGTCGTCCTTCTTGCTCTTGAGCTCGTCGCTGCGGAAGACTGCTTCGCGCGCAGCGATCACGAACTGCCGCGCATGCCATTCGGCGTCGCGTCCCTTCACCGGCCACTCGGTGGCGGCAACGGCGATCTCGCCGATGCCGGTGACACGCCTTGACTGCCGCGCGCACCGCTTCCGCATACGCCCGGTCGTTGAAATCGTCACGGCTGCCGAGCCCGACCAGCAATACACGCGGAGCAGCGACACCCTGAAGGTCGCGCAGCACGACCTGGATGCCGCGCTTGCCGGTCATCTCGCCGCTCTTGACGGCCGCCTTGACCGCACCGCCCGAGGCCTTGTCGAGGGCGCGCGCAGCGGGCGTCAGATCGCCATCCGCAAAGACGCCGACGGCGATCGCATCGGTCCTTCACCGCCGGGGCTTGCGCGGTCGCTGTGCTAAATTCCATTGCGTTCTTCCTCTGAAAAGTCTCGCGATGGCAGGGTGTGATCCGTCGGCGAGGCGGCGTCCGGCGCAGTGCAGGTCGACGCGGCCCCTTCGCGCGAGGGCGGCCCCGTTGGCGCGCCGGGCAGTATATAGCGGCATCGCGCTGACCCCTATGAGCGACCCACGCCGATGATCTTCCGGCGCTCGATCGTCGCCGAGCTCACCAGCACCGCGAGCGCGGTGTTCACCGTGCTGTTCTCCATCCTGTTCTCCGTCGGGACTGGTGCGCATCCTCGGACAGGCGGCAGGCGGCCGGGTCGACAACCAGGCGGTGTTCCAGCTGCTCGCGCTGACCTCGCTCACCTGGCTCTCGGTCGTGCTGACGCTGACTCTGTTCATCTCGGTGCTGATGACGCTGTCGCGCGCGTACCGCGACTCCGAAATGGTCGTCTGGTTCGCCTCGGGGCAGAGCCTGCTTTCGTGGTTGCGCCCGGTGCTGCGTTTCGCCTGGCCGATCGTCGTTTCGGTGGCGCTGCTGTCGATGTTCGTGACCCCGTGGGCCACCTCGCAGATCGAGGCATTGCGGCGAGCAGTTTTCCAGGCGCGACGACGTGAGCCGCGTGGCTCCGGGCCGTTTCATCGAGTCGGGAGGCACAGCCGACCGCGTGTTCTTCGTGGAGTCGGTCGACTTCGAGGGCAGGCAGGTCAGGAACGTGTTCGTCAGCATGCGCAGCCAGGGGCGCGACGGCGTGATCGTCGCGTCCAAGGGCGAGATCGAAGTGGCGCCCAACGGCGACCGCTTCCTGGTGCTCGAGCAGGGCCGTCGCTACGAGGGCCGGCCCGGGTCGGCCGAGTACCGGACGATGGAGTTCGACCGCTACGCGATCCGCATCGAAAGCCGCCCGGATCGGCCGCTGTCCGAGCGCAGCGCGCGCACAAAGTCGATGCGCGACCTGATCGCCGAACCGACGTCGTTCGCCAAGGCCGAGATTGTGTGGCGTCTCGGCATACCGCTCTGCGCGCTGGTCGTGACGCTGCTCGCGATGCCGCTGGCCCACACGAACCCGCGCGTCGGCCGCTCGTTCAACCTGATCGTCGCGGTGCTCGCGTTCGCGATCTACCTCAACGTGCTGAACACGGTGCAGGCGTGGGTGCAGCAGGATCGCGTCGACTTTGTCGTCGGAGTGTGGATCGTGCATGCCATCGTTCTCGCGTGCGTCGCGGTGCTCTTTGCGCGCCGCGTGTACCTGCAGCGCTGGTGGCCTCGGCGACTGACACTGCGGCACTGGACGGAAACGCGCGGCAAATGAAAACGCTGCGCCGCTACCTGTGGGTGGAGATCTCGACGGCAACCGGATTCGTGCTGTTTGCGCTGCTGTCGCTGTTCACCTTCTTCGATCTGGTCGCGCAGCTCGACGAGATCGGCCAGCGCGGCTTCAAGCTGCGGCACGCGCTGTCGTACGTCGCCTTCACTCTGCCGTCGCGCATGTACGAGCTGATGCCGATCGCGGCGCTGATCGGCACCATCTACGCACTGTCGAAGCTCGCCGCGAATTCCGAGTTCACCATCATGCGCGTGTCCGGCATGAGCACGCGACGGTTGATGCTGAGCCTCGGCGGCATCGGGCTGATCATTGTCGCCATCACGTATCTGCTTGGGGAGTTCCTCTCGCCGCCGGCCGAGAAGCTCGCGCAGCAGATCCGGCTCAAGGCACGCGGCAGCCAGATCAGCGTGCGCGATTTCCGCAGCGGCGTGTGGGTGCGCGACGTCGTCAAGGCTGCCGACGGGCGGCGTCGGCGCCTATCGCTTCATCAACGTGCGTCAGGTGTCGCCCGACGTCGGCACGCGCGGCTGGCGGATACTCGAATTCGACGGAGACTACCGGCTGCGGTCGGTGCTGACAGCCGATGTCGGAAAGTACGTTCCCGGAGCCGGGTGGGAGCTCAGCGACGCGGTCGAAACCCGCGTACCGGAGATCGCCGGCGGGGCCGCGCTACCGACCGAAGCCCGCACCGAAGTGGTCAAAACTGCCGCACTTGTTGTGGCACTCGGATCTGAAGCCTGACATCTTCGGCGTGCTGCTGGTGCAGCCTGAGCGGATGGCCGGTTGGGATCTGGCGCAGTACATCCGGCATCTGGCCGAGAACCGCCAGCAGACCGAACGCTACGAGATCGCGTTCTGGAGCAAGCTCATCTATCCATGGGCGGTGCTGGTGATGATGGCGCTCGCGCTGCCGTTCGCCTACCTGCACGTGCGCGCCGGGGGCGTGAGCTTCAAGATCTTCACCGGCGTGATGCTGGGCGTGGCCTTCTACGGCATGAACAAACTGTTTGCGCACATCGGCTTGCTCAATACCTGGCCGCCGGTAGCGGTGGCGGCATTACCCAGCCTGGTCGTTCTGTCGCTGGCGTTCGGCGCGCTTTACTGGATCGAGCGGCGCTAGCGCGCCTCGTCATTGAACAGCGAGTTGAGTTCGTTGCCCGAAGCCGCGTTGAGCAATCCGTCGAACCGCCCTTGTTCCGCGAGCAGGCGCGCGGCGCGCATGAATCCACCCCACGCCGCGCGTGCGAGTGCGCCGCCGACGCTGACCCGGCGCACGCCGAGCGCTGCGATCTGCTGCATCGTCATGTCGCTGGGCCAACCCACCAGCAGATTCACCGGCTTCGGCGCGAGCGCGGCAACGACGGCTTCGATCTGCTCATGCGTCCGGATACCCGGCGCGTAGAGGCAATCGGCACCAGCGTTCGCATAAGCCTGCAGCCTGCCGATGGTCTCGTCGAGATCGGGCCGGCCAACCAGGAAGCATTCGGCGCGTCCCACCAGCAGCGGATCGCCGCCCGCCTGGTCGATCGCGCGTCGCGCTGCCAGGATTCTCTCGACCGCAACCGTCAACTCGTAGAGCGGTGTCGCCGCGTCACCGGTCGAATCCTCGATCGAGATTCCGGCCACTCCGGTTTCGGCCGCAAGGCGCACGTTCCGGGCGACGCCAGCCGCATCGCGCGCAAAACCGCTTTCAAAATCGGCGTTGATCGGCAAGTCGGTCGCCGCCACCATGTCGGCCAGATGCTGGAGCACGAGGTCGAGCGCCGCTGCGCCGTCGCGACGGCCGCGCGACCAGGCAAAACCGGAACTGGTCGTGGCCAGCGCCTTGAAGCCGAGGCTCTGCAGGTAGCGCGCACTTCCGATGTCCCACGGATTCGGAATGACGAAGCAACCTGCTTCGTGCAACTGCCGGAAAGCACGACGCTTGTCGGCAATACTCGGACGGCTCTCAGTCATCTCGTCGGACCTCCGAAGGCAACTGTGCTACTTCTGCGGAATCCTGAGGCCCCGCACTACCGAGGGACGCGAAAGGAAGGACTGCACGGCGCGCGTGACCTGCGCGAAATCCGCGATGCCGATCAGATCACCGGCGTCGTAGAAGCCGATCAGGTTATTGACCCACGGGAAGGTGGCGATGTCGGCGATCGTGTACTCGTCGCCCATGATCCACGCGCGGCCGTCCAGCCGCTGATCCAGCACGCCGAGCAGCCGCCTCGATTCGGCAACATAGCGATCGCGCGGCCGCTTGTCCTCGTAGTCGCGGCCCGCGAACTTGTGGAAGAAGCCGACCTGGCCGAACATCGGGCCGATGCCGCTCATCTGGAACATCAGCCACTGGATCGTCTCGTAGCGGCGGGCCGCGTCGACCGGCAGAAACTGTCCGGTCTTTTCCGCCAGGTAGATCAGGATCGCACCCGATTCGAACAAAGCAAGCGGCCGGCCACCCGGCCCGTCGGGATCGACGATGGCGGGGATCTTGTTGTTCGGGCTGAGCGACAGGAACTCGGGCGATCGCTGATCGCCTGATTCGAACTCGACGCGGTGCGTCTCGTAAGGTAGGCCCGTTTCCTCGAGCATGATCGAGATCTTGACGCCATTGGGTGTTGGCAGCGAATAAAGCTGCAGATGCTCCGGGTGGAGCGGCGGCCATTTGCGGGTCACAGCGAAAGCTGACAGATCGTTCATGCTGCCTCGACTAGCTCTCGATGGCGATGATCCGCCTTCCATGCCGGATCGCGGATCTCGCCAACTATAGGCGTCCAAGAATCGACGGTTCTGCCGGCCGAGACCAGACAGAGATCGACAGGTTTACGCCGTGGCTTCAGCGATTCTCGCGACGAGTCTGACTTCGGTGATCTGGGCGTCAATGAGTTCAAAAGTTCTTCGCTGAGTGCCGATACGCAAAGATTGCCTTGACCTTTTGCGTCGCGAAGAGGCGCGGGAGCGGTGCGCGGACGCGATGACATACCATCGCGTGGCCAAGAACTCGTCCAAC
>CAVPGM010000017.1:0-22749 GCA_963703945.1 uncultured beta proteobacterium
ACGACGACGCACGCGAGAAGATCGAGGCGTGGCGACGGGGTATAACGAGACTCGTCCCCACGGTTCGCTCGGCTGGGCCACACCGGCCGAGTATGCGGCCTGTCAGTGCTTGACGCGCCAAGTACTGACGGACACAAAGGAGCCGAAATCTCTACCTCAGAGCGGTCCTAAAACGGGGAAGGGATCAGGAGACCTAACAAGAAAACGGCGGCTGGCGCCGCCGTTAGAGGGGTAAGAACTTCGCAGTTGTTGTCGTCAGGCCTTGCGCCGGCGCATCGCACCCAAACCGGCCAGACCGATGCCCAGAAGAGCCAGGGAAGCGGGTTCGGGGACCTTATCGATCGGCACGTCGTTGATCGACACACCGGCAATCGCAAACGCTGTGTCGTAGGCAGTATCCAACGCATTCGTGACACCGAAGCCCAGAGATGTAGGTCCGCCCGTGGTAAAGACGAGTTCATCTCGATCCAGCCGGTGCTGCCGCAACCTTGGCCGAGACCGCCGTAGCATGCGCCCGAAGAGCCGCCAAGGGGCGAGAAGTTCGTGGCACCAGGATGATTGCCGTGCTCGGCGGTACCAGCGTCACGCCTGCGCCAAGCCCGGGCAGCCCGTTGCCCGGCACAGTGTCGCCGGAGGTCGTGGTGCGCGCTGTAAACAGATACGAATCAAAGGTGCTGGCGCCGCTAAACAGGCCGGCCCAAGCGTATTCGGTGAACACCGCGCCGTCCGAGGTGATGTAGTCGAAGAAGAACTTCAACTTGTCGCCGGCATTGACCGTAAAGGTCGGAGTGTGCGCGCCTGAGCCGTTGGTTTCCTGTCCGGTCGGGCCAACCGGCAGCATTCCGGCACCCCCGGGGCCGCCGTTGGTCGATATCCACTGGTAGGAACTAGCACCGGGCGGCAGGGGTACATCGCCATCGGCAGCGGTGTTCGTGCCGCAGTTGCCGGTGCACGTCCATCCGGCTGGCAACGGGGCAGCTGATGCACTGTACGCAAAACAAGAAGTGACGGCGACAGCAACCGCAGATAAGACTAGTTTTATGTTCTTCATGTTTTCCCCGAACAGTTGATTCACTAACAAGATGGGTTGCGCCGATGATGAAAGCACTAGTTATGCCAGCCAATTCCGTTCTTAATTAATTCTTATAAAACAATAATTTATTGAAGACCAAGCTGTTCGAAAATCTGATTTGTCGGGTCGCCTCATCTCAAACGTAAAGATTTCCGACCACGTGAGAAGCGGCAGTGTTGTCGCAAGCAACGGATTCCAGAACCGCTCGACGAAGTTCTCGTTGTCGATCGGGTTGCCCTCGCGGCTGCAGAACACGTACCTTGAGATCGCGCGCGACGATGCTCCTTCCGCCGAAGAACCGCGTACACGAGCGACGGCATCCGGATTTCTCGCTGTGAGCTATCGGTCTTTGTGTACTGCTTGCGAGAGTCCTCGCCGGCAACGGCAAGAACTCTTGCGGCGGTAGCGACGGCGACGTTTGGAGCAGAGGTGGGCCACAACGCAAAAGAGCCGCGCGAACGGCGGCTCCTTGCGATGCAACTACCTGATTTGATTGGTTGCGGGGGAAGGATTTGAACCTTCGACCTTCGGGTTATGAGCCCGACGAGCTGCCAGACTGCTCCACCCCGCGGCAATGGGTGACAACTCATCAGTTTACATGAAGTCGCGGCCGTCCTTCGCGCAGTGAGACGCACCCAAAAGAAAAGGGCCCGGTCGCATCGGGCCCTTCTTTTCTCATCTGTCCTTAGGTCACTGACGGCGATGGCGGCGACGCGCGCCCGCCAAGTGCGATCAGAGCAATTCCCGCCAGGACCAGCGAGCCAGGCTCGGGGACCGCCGCTAAAGCATCGGCCGAGCTGAACTCGTAGCCAGGGTTCTCAAGGACGTTGAAGTTCGTATTCCAGCCGATCGAATCGAACAGGGCCAGGTCCAGTGCAGTAACTTCCGAAAGCACACCATTACAGATATAAGGATTCATGATGCCAAGGAAGTTCGCGCAGGTCCCGTTCTGCTTCCAATGTGAAGCCTGCCATCCGTCACCGTTGTAGTTGCCAGTAGAGTAATTGCCGTTCCAGAAGGCGCTGGCCCCCATGTCGAGCGAGAAGTATGCGTCTGAGCCGGGTGCCCAGTCGAGTTTCGCGCCGCCGCCGTCAAAGCCGTCAGGGTTGTTGCTGTACCGAAACAGGTCGGCAGCATAGCCCCAGTAGTCATCATTCACTGGGTAGTCAGCAAACATAGGGGCCAACGGCCCGTTCGGGAAACCGAGGTAGTCATAATCGTCAGCGCCGCTTAGGAAGCCAAGAGCATGGCCGATCTCGTGAATGGCAACGCCGATAAAGTCGTATGAGCCGGTCGCGATTCCGTTCGACGGATCGAAGTCGAACGCGAATGTGCTGCTGAACTGGATATTCGCGTCTACCGCACCACCGAGGCCAAAGCCGATAGCCTTGAGGTTCGCACCAGACGCCGCGAGAATGCGGTTGTTCAAACTGCCGTCGGCATCGAACACGCGCGTGCTGTTGTCAATGCCGAGTTTGTTAGTTTGGTCGACGTAACCGGGAGTGATTACCTTGAGTGCACCATTGGAGTCCAGCGTCGGAAGATTCGCGACCGCAATCGCGTCGATAGCGGTGTTGCCAGTGGCTGCAAGTTGATTCATGAATAGGGAATTCGGCAACACATAAAGCTGACTGCTGGTGCCGCCGAGGACGTCGGGCCCAAGGTCGCTGAAACCAACTTCGATCTTGACGACGGCGTTGTTGGAGAAGACGCTTTCCCAGTAATTAGCGGCAACAGCGAAGCCCTTTTCTGCCGGGGAGCCAGCCACGCCGCCAACGTCAATGAGTTCGATCTTGAGTGCGGAGGCCGGTGTAGCGATGGCTGCAAACGCAGCAGCAAGGGCGGTCCAAGCCAAAGAACGTCGATTCATCGCGCCTCCACCGCTGATAGAACCCATTGGACATCCAAGGCTGAAACCGCAACTGCGCCGGCCGACGCAACCTCGAAACCAAGCGCCGCGGCAAGTAGCTCACGCCTCGTCTTCGTCACGCTTCTCTCCCCCGGAATTCGTCGAGCCTCGACGTAAGATCCCCACCAAGCAAATCGTGTTCCAGTGGGATATTGGCCATTCAAGTGCTTGAAGTTCCTGCATGATCCCAAGCAGCGTCTTTCGGCTTTCCACGTCACTGTAAGAAGCGTCGACAGGAACAGTTCGTTTGGGCGGACAAGGGAGAGAGCGATCTGTTGCCTTGGTTCGTAATCTTACGAACCGTTCCGCTGGAGACCCGTCGAAAGGTCGGAAAAGACATCCATTGAGCATTTACTTGTTCGCAAGCCCTGGCGTCTGGCTGTACGGCGTGGCGGTACTCGACTTCGCTGGGCCTGGCGCCGCGCATCCTGGTTCGAACGCTCCTCGCTTGACGACGAGTCCCACCGATCGTTCGATCCCACGCGCGGGGACGATCGGTTCGACCGTATTGGAGGCGGTTTGCACGAAGCCTTGGCCGCATGAATAGCAGCTGGGCCGCAGCGCCGGGTCTCTGGTCCTACGGAGTTGCCGCGCTTGCTTTCAGCTGGTTCGCGCTGCGTCTGGCCGTTCGTTGGCGCACCCAAGGCAAGCCCGCGATGCTGCTGGCGTTCGCCGTGGTCACGTCCGCCGCCGCCATCGGCGCCTGCGTGCCTTCACTGTGGCCCCGTCGCTGGGATGTGGTGGATCGCGTTCGTGCTGGACTTGCTGCGCTCGGGGCGATGCTCGGTTTCTTGCTGGCCTTTCTCGGCGTGCGCGACGGCAAGGGAGCGCAGCGCGGGGGGCGTCGTGGGTGGGCACTGCTCGTCAGCGTCGGTGTCGTGCTGGTGCTGGTGCAATTGCTGGTCGGCAGTCCGCCCGCCGGGTGTCCCGAGTCTGGCGACCGATCCATCAGCTCGGATTCGGCAATGAACTGGCGATCGCGGTCTTCGGGCTGGTGCTGGTCGAACAGTGCTACCGGCGGACGCCGGCCGCATCGCGCTGGCATGTGCGTCCGCTGCTACTCGGGCTCGGTGGCCTGCTCGCGTTCGACCTGGTGCTGTACTCGGATGCGCTGCTGTTCGGCGTGCTCGATGTCGACCTGTGGGCCGCGCGCGGGTTCGCGCAGGCCGTGACCGTGCCGCTGATGCTGCTGACGCTGCGACGCACGCGCGACTGGTCCTTCGATCTGTCGATCTCGCGCGGGGTGCTGGCGGGATCGACGGCGCTGCTGGCTACCGGGGCCTACCTGGTCATCATGGCCGGCGCCGGATTCCTGCTGAGGGAGGTCGGCGGATCCTGGGGCCGGGCGCTGCAGTCGGCGCTGGTGTTTGCCGCACTGCTGCTGCTGGCGACGGTCGGCTTGTCGGCGACCTTCCGCGCCAAGGTCCGGGTGCTGGTGGCAAAGAATTTCTTCACGTATCGCTATGACTATCGCGCCGAGTGGCTGCAATTCACGAGGACGCTGACTGCGGGCACGGCGGGCAGCCGTGGCTCGCCTGCATCCGGGCGCTGGGGGATCTCGTCGAAAGCCCGGGCGGCGCGCTATGGCTGCGTCGATGCGCACGGGCAGTATCGTCAGGTCGAGCGTTCATGCTCCCGCGGGTCGTGCAGACGATCGCGGCACGATGACCCGCTGCCGGCGTTCCTCGGGCGGACGGGCTGGGTGCTCGAAATCTGCGGACGTCATGTCCCCGAATGCGGCTCGCTACGACGGGCTGAAGCTGCCGGGTGCGATCCGTGCCATGCGCGAGGCCTGGCTGATCGTTCCCCTGCAGAGCGACACGAATCTGATCGGCTTCGTCGTGCTGACGATCCGCGCGATCGCGATCGAGACTCGACTGGGAGGTCCGTGATCTGCTGAAGACGGCGGGTCGCCAGGCCGGCAGCTATCTGGCCTATGCGCAGGCCACCGAGGCGCTACTGGAGGCGCAGAAATTCGATGCGTTCCACCGCATGTCGACCTTCGTGGTGCATGACCTGAAAAACCTGATCGCCCAGTTGCAGCTCCTGCTTTCGCAACGTCGAACGTCACCGCGACAATCCGGAGTTTCAGCGCGACATGCTGAAGACGATCGAACACGTCGTCGGACGAATGCACGGACTGACGCTGCAGCTGCGCCCGGAGGCGTCCGCGCGCGATCGGGCGCGGCCGGTCGATGTCGGCTCGTGTGCGCGAAACGTGTGCAGACGCTTGCGCAGCGGCGGGCGCAGCGGCCTTACAGTCGAGGCTGCAGACGGGATGCTGGCGTGGGCCCACGAGGACCTGCTCGAGCGCGTGATCGCGCATCTGGTGCAGAACGCGTTCGAGGCGTCGGTCGAGCGTACGGACGTCGACGTCAGGGTGAAGCGCGCGGACGAGCAGGTGCTTGATCGAGGTGACCGATCGCGGCCGCGGTATGACGCCGGAGTTCGTCCGGGAGCGGCTGTTCAAGCCGTTCCAGACGACGAAGGAAACGGGCATGGGCATCGGCGCATTCGAGTGCCAGCAGTACGTGCAGCAGGTCGGTGGCCGCATCGAGGTCGAGAGTTCGCCGGAGGCGCGGCACGCGGGTCCGCGTGCGATTGCGATCGGTCGTCGCCGGTCACGGCTGCAGGCGAGGAAGCGCGCGGCATGAGCGAGGGACGACGTGCGCTCGCTGCTGGTGATCGAGGACGATCCGGCACTGCAGACCCAGATGAAGTGGGCCTTCGATGCCTACGACGTCGCGCTCGCTGCGGATTTCGACGAAGCCATCGCGCAATTGCGGCGGGTCGAGCCGGCGGTCGTGACGCTGGACCTCGGACTGCCACCGGATACCGGCGGTGTCGAGCGAAGGTTTCCGCACGCTGGATCGCATCCTCGAACTGGCGCCGGACACCAAGGTCATCGTCGTGACCGGCCAGCACGAGAGCGGCCAACGCAAGGCGCGCGGTCGCACAAGGTGCGTACGACTTCTTCGCGAAGCCGTTCGATGCCGACGTCGTGTCGCTGATCATCGACCGCGCCTTTCGCATGCATGAACTGCAGACCGAAAACCGGCGGCTGCTGGCGGAGCGCACCGGAGCGACCAACGGCATCGTGACGGGTCGCACCGGAGATGCTGGCGGTCTGCCGCATGGTCGAGAAGGTCGCGTCGACGGATGCGACGGTCCTGCTGCTCGGCGAATCCGGCACCGGCAAGGAGCTGCTGGCGCGCGCCCTGCACGAGGCGTCGCGGACGCCGAACCAGGCGATTCGTCGCAATCAACTGCGCGGCGATTCCCGAAACGCTGCTGGAAAGCGAATTGTTCGGCTACGAGCGCGGCGCTTTCACCGGGGCAAACAAGCAGACCCCGGGACGCATCGAGACGGCAAATCAGGGCACACTGTTCCTCGATGAAATCGGTGATCTGCCGGCATCGTTGCAGGCCAAGCTGCTGCGCTTCCTGCAGGAGCGAACGATCGAGCGACTCGGCGGCCGTGAGGAGATTCCGGTCGACGTGCGCATCGTGTGCGCAACCCATCAGAACCTGCGCGAACGCATCACCGCGGGCTCGTTCCGCGAAGACCTGTTTTACCGGCTCGCCGAGATCGTCGTCACCGTTCCGCCGCTGCGCGAACGGGCGGGCGATGCGGCGCTGCTGGCCCATGCACTGGTGCGGCGTTTCGCCGACGAGATGAAGCGCGGCCGACTCGGCATCAGCGACGAGGCGATCGCTGCCATCGAGCGTCATCGCTGGCCCGGCAATGTCCGCGAACTCGAAAACGTCATCAAGCGCGCCGTGATTCTTGCCGAGGGCCAGATGATCCAGGCGAGCGACCTGGCGCTCGAGGCCTCGAGCGCGGAGGAACGAGCCGCTGAACCTGCGCGAGGCGCGGGACAGCGCCGAGCGGCGCGAAGTCGTGCGCGCGCTCGCGCGCGCCAATGGCAACCTGTCCAAGGCCGCCGACCTGCTCGGCGTCAGCCGCCCGACGCTGTACGACCTGCTCAATCGCTTCGGCATGCGCAAGCAGGAAGTGTAAGGAGGCACTTCATGCGTTCGAAGACGTCGATGTCCGTGCGCCGGCCGCTCCTGTGCGGCGTCTGCTCGCGGCGCTGCGCCTGCTGCTCCTCGTCCGGCTGGATGCCAGAACGAGACGCCCGCCGACTCTCATTCGGTCCGCCCGCGACTACCAGGCGAAGGGCGACCACCGGGCCGCAATCATCCAGCTGAAGAATGCGGTGCAGAAGCAGCCGGACAACGCCGAGGCGCGCCTGTTGCTCGGTCAGTCGTCTCTCGTCGTCGGCGACCCGACCAGCGCGGAGAAGGAATTGCGCCGCGCCAGCCGAGTACGGAGCCCCGCCCGAGTAGGTCGCTCCGCTGCTCGCGCAGGCGCTGCTCGACAGCGGCGAGCCGGAAAGGTCATCGCTGAATTCGCGAGAAGCGGCTCGGCGATCCGCAGGCAGAGGCGCAGTTGCGCGTCGTGGTCGGCGAGGCGCAGCTGAGGATGCGCAAGTTCAGCGACGCGGCCGCCTCGTTCGCTGCGGCGCTCGCCAGCGATCCGGACAATGTGCGCGCGCAACTTGGCCAGGTCCGACTGACCGCAATGGGCGGCAAGCTCGACGAGGCCATCGCGGCAGTCGACGACATCGTCAGCAAAGCATCCCACGTCGGCGGAGGCTTTGCTGCTGCAGGCCGAATTGCAGCTGGCACGGGCGACCGGGCGGGGGCGCGCGCGTCGCTGGAAGCGCGCGGTGGCAGCCGAGCCGGCTAAGGCGAACGCGCGTTTCGAATTGATTTCGCTGCTGATTGTCGATGGCCAGTTCGACGCGGCCGCGCCGCAGGTCAAGGAGGCCCGCGAGGCGCGTGGCGGCGATCTTCGCTTGCTCTATTTCGAGGCACTGATCGCGTTCGGCAGAAGGACTACGCCAGGCGCGCGAACTGACGCAGCAGTTGCTCAAGCGGGCGCCCGAGCATGTGCCGACGCTGGTGCTGGCGGGCGCTGTCGAACTGCAGGAAAAGCAGTACGACCAGGCCGAAACTACCTGCAGAAGGCCGTCTGGCTGGCGCCGCAGCACAATGGCGCCCGCACGCTGCTCGTGCGCAGCTACTGGCATCGAATCAGCCGGCGCGCGCCCTGGAGACGATGCAGCCGCTGCTGGCCGCAGGCACTCCGGATCGATCCGGCCACGATGATGCTGGCCGGCGAGACGTATCTCGCCAACGGCGATCTCAAGCAGGCATCGCAGTACTTCGAGGCCGCCTCGCAGTCGAAGCAGCAGGAGTCGGTGGCGCGCATCCGCCTGGGACAGATTGCGATGGCGAGCGGCGATGTCGAACGGGGCATCCGCCAACTCGAGGCAGCGACGGCGCCGAGGGCGCGCCGGTGCAGGCCGATCTGGCGCTGATCGCCGGCTATATGCAGCGTGGCGAGACGGCAAAGGCACTGGCGGTCGCGCAGGGTCTGGTCAAGAAGGAGCCCGGACAATCCGGTCGCGTACCAGGTTCTCGGCTCGGTGCAGCCGCGCGCAAGGAGCTGCCGGCCGCGCGTGCGGCATACCAGAAGGCGCTCGAACTCAACCCAACCTATCTGCCGGCGGTGGCGGGTTTGGCGCGCATCGATCTGGCGGAGGGCAAGCCGGCCGATGCGCGCGCGCGCTTCGAGACGGCCGTGGCGCGCGATCCGAAGAATGAACTCGCGCTGCTCGCGCTCGCCGACGTCCTCGCCACGACCAAGGCGCCGTCCGAGGACATCGCGGCTGTCCTGCAGCGGGCGATCGCGGTCAAGCCGGAGTCAGTCGCCGCGCGGGTCGCACTCGTCAACCTGATCTGCACGACAAGGACACGCGGGCGGCGCTGACCGCGGCGCAGGAAGCTCGTCGCTGCCCAACGATCCGCGGCTGCTCGACGCGCTCGGGCGCGCGCAGTTGGCGGCCGGCGAAACGAACCAGGCCATCGAGACGTTCAATCGACTGGCGGCGGCGGAGCCGCAGTCGACCGTACCGCTGCGTGCGGCTGGCCGCGGTGTACACTCGCCGCAAGGAGCTCGACAAGGCGATCGAGGTCCTGCTGCGGGCGCAGAAGCTCGCGCCGACCGATCCGGCGATCGCTCGCGATCTGGTGCTCGGTTACCTGATAGCCGGCAAGTCGAAGAGGCGCTGAAGCAGGCGAGTGCGTTGCAGGCGGCGCCCCCAAGGCCGCGACCGGGTACGTGCTCGAGGGCGACGTCTATGCGGCGACGAAGCAATGGACGCCGGCCGAGCGCGCCTACCGCGATGGGCTGAAGGTCGATCCGCAGTCGGTCGGCAGCGCGCTGAAGCTGCACGGCGCGCTGATGAATGCGGGCAAGAAGGCGACGCCGACGTAGTCGCACGCAAGTGGCTCGCCGAACATCCGAACGACACCGTCTTCCGCAGTTACCTGGCCGAACAGGCGCTGCGATCGAAGGACTACAAGGCGGCGGTCGCGCTGTACCAGGCGATCATCGCGCAGCAGCCCAACAATGTGGTGGCGCTGAACAACCTGGCCTGGGCGTTGGGCCAGCTGGGCGACGCGAAGGCGATCGGCTACGCGGAGCGAGCGCTGAAGCTGGCGCCCGACAGCCCGATGGTGCTCGACACGGTCGGCGTGCTGCTGGTGGCCAAAGGCGAAACCGCCAAAGGGGTCGACTACCTGGCTCGCGCGGTGTCGCTGGCTCCCGATCGCCACGACATCCGATTCAACTATGCCAAGGCGCTGCTCAAGGCCGGCCGCAACGAAGAGGCGCGCAAGGAACTGACCAAGCTGCAGGGCGTCGACCAGGACTTCGCCGGCAAGGCGGAAGTCGCCGCGCTGCTGAAGCAGATCTGAACATCAGGAAGATGGGGAACCGTGTCGAACATGCAAGTCATCGGAGTCGTTGGACTGGGTTACGTCGGGCTGCCGCTGGCGGTCGAGTTCGGCAAGAAGTTCCGCACGATCGGTTTCGACCTGTCGAACGCAAAGGTTGATGCCTATCGTCGCCACGTCGATCCGATGGGCGAGGTCGCCGCCTCAGACCTGGCCTCGGCGACGCTGCTCGAGCCGACCACCGATGCGAGCCGGCTGCGCGAGGCCGACTTCATCATCGTGGCGGTGCCGACGCCGATCGACGCGGCGCACCAGCCCGACTTCTCGCCGCTCGTCGGCGCCAGCATCACGGTCGGTCGCAACATGAAGCAGGGTGCGACGGTCGTTTACGAGTCGACCGTGTACCCGGGTGCGACCGAGGAAATCTGCATACCGCTGCTCGAGCGCGAGTCCGGATTGAAGTGGAAGCGCGACTTCTTCGTCGGCTACTCGCCCGAGCGCATCAACCCCGGCGACCGCGAACACACGCTGACGCGCATCGTCAAGGTCGTTGCAGGTGACACGGAGCAGACGCTGGAGCGCGTGGCCCGCACCTACGAGCAGATCGTCTCGGCGGGTGTGCATCGCGCCTCCAGCATCAAGGTGGCCGAGGCGGCCAAGGTGATCGAGAACACGCAGCGCGACCTGAACATCGCGCTGATGAACGAACTGGCGCTGATCTTCCACCGGATCGGCATCGACACGCATGGAAGTGCTGCAGGCGGCCGGGACGAAGTGGAACTTCCTGCCGTTTCGGCCGGGACTGGTCGGCGGCCATTGCATCGGAGTCGATCCGTACTACCTGACGCACAAGGCCGACATGCTGGGCTATCACCCGCAGGTCATCCTGGCCGGCCGCCGCATCAACGATGGCATGGGAAAGTTCGTCGCCGAGCAGACCGTCAAGCAGCTGATCCAGTCGGGTGCGCACGTGAAGGACGCCAAGGTCATCGTTCTCGGCCTGACCTTCAAGGAGAACTGCCCCGACCTGCGCAACTCGCGCGTGATCGACATCGTGCGCGAACTCGAGTCCTTCGGCGCGCAGGTCAGCGTGCACGATCCGCTGGCGGATCCCGACGAGGCGATGCATGAATACGGCGTGACGCTGTGCAGTCTGGGACGAGCTGCCGCGCGCGGATGCGATCGTGGCGGCCGTGGCGCACGATCAGTTCCGCGCACGGCCGGTCGACGACTGGGTCGACAAGCTGCGGCCCGGCGGCCTGTTCGTCGACGTCAAGTGCCAGGCGGACGCCGGCGCATTGCGGGCACGGGGGCTGAAGGTGTGGCGGCTCTAGGCGTATGCCCGGACGGGGCGCGGTCGCGTGCGGCCGGCGCCTCGACGTACACGGACCTCCCGGTTCCCATTTTCATGGGAGTCGTCGCAAGGATTCTCGCGTGGGGCGCGATCGGCTGCGTCGCGGTCGCACTGAATATCGGATCTGCTGCGGCGCAACCGCCCAGCGGTATCCAAGCAGTCAAGGGGTCAGTGGTCGCGATAGGGACTTTCCAGAGCACCCGGGTTCCGCAGTTTCGATTTCTCGGTACGGGCTTTGCGGTCGGCGACGGGACGCTGGCCGCGACCAATGCCCATGTGATCCCGGCGACACTCGACCCCGGCGCGGATCCCGAAGTGCTGGTAGCGCTGCTTCCTGGGGGCGAACCGTCCCGGCTCGGTGTGCGAAAGCTGGCGCGCATAGCGATAGACGCCGAGCACGATGTCGCGCTGATGAAGATGGACGGGCCTCCTCTGCGCCCACTGACGCTGCGGGATTCAGCCACGGTTTCCGAGGGCGATCAGCTGCTGTTCACCGGGTTCCCGATCGGCGGGGTGTTGGGCCTGTTTCCGGCCACGCATCGGGCCATGGTGGCCGCGATCGCCCCGGTGGCGATGCCGTCGGCCAGCGGGCATCAGCTCGATCCCAAGGTGGTAAGGCGTTTGCGGGATGAGGCATTTTCGGTATTCCAGCTCGATGCCACGGCCTTTCCCGGCAACAGCGGCAGCCCCCTTTACGACCCCATGACAGGCGAAGTGGTCGGCATCCTGAACATGGTGTTCGTCAAGGCCACCAAGGAGTCGGCGCTCTCGCAGCCGTCGGGAATCAGCTACGCCATTCCTTCGAGGTTCTTGATCGACCTGCTGGCCCAGACCCGCCGCTGACGGCCGCGTCACCGGCTGGAACCCCTCGCGAAATCAGCCGACAGACAGCCATTGCCGTGACATTGACTCTTGTATAGCCTTGCACTCCCCATGTCGGGGAAAGAAGGGGGTAGCCGCCGCACAGAACAGGATTGCTCGGAGCGGACAAGCCGCCTCCCCATCCCTTGCAGCGTTCGCTGCACGTTCTCACGAACAGTGTCAAGAGGAATACTCCACAGGCCCGCTGCGACGGCTCGGGCTGGTAGGGCGGCTCTTCCTCTCTGAAACTACTTCTGTGGCGCCCGTGGTGAGGCAGTACCGGAATGCTTCAGGGCAGTCGCATACCCGACACATAAGACAACGATCATCCAGAGTAGCGTCCACGTAAGACCCGCCCGACGCTTAGGCGCGCAAGGGGGCAAAAGGAAGGAACTGCTGTGATCAGTATTTCGCGCCGCCCGCTGTCGGTCGCTTCGTTCGCCGACATGGCATTGTTTGCCGCCTTCTGCATCGTCTCGATGCTGATGGCAGTGTCTATGCAACTCGGTCCCTACGGGACCGGAACTGCTACTGCGCTGATTCCGGCGCTCGAGTTCGCCGCGATCACCACGGCCGTCGGGACGATGTTCGGGCTGTTTCGCGCTGGCGAGAAGAAGCCGCTCGGCGTTGTCGTCACGCGCACGATGCTGGCACTCGCCGTTGCCGTGCCGATCACGCTACGTGCTGTTCACTGTGATTCCTTCGAGGGAGGGGTTGCGCAGCGTGCTGTCCTACGCCGCGCTGTTCACGCTGTCGTCGGTCATCCTGGTCCGTCCGTTGCTGCTGGCGCTGGTCATCACCAGCCGTAGGCACGCGCCGTCTCCTGATCGTCGGCAGCGGCCCGGATGCGCTTGCGGTCGAAGAACTCGATCGAAAACCAGGGCCCGCGCAGGGCGGTGGTGGTCGGCTTCTATCCGGCCGGCTCTCCCGACGAGTCGATGGGCAACGGGCGTGCTGGCAGGGCGCCCACCTTTCCGACCACGCTGAAGCTGCAGGCCATCGTCGAACGCTTCCACGTCAGCGAGGTCATCGTCGCGGCCCGCGAACAGCGGGGCGGGGCGCTGCCGATGAGACGACCTGCTCGAGTGCAGGATCGGCGGCGTGCCGGTATCCGACCTCTCGGCGTTCTACGAGCGCGTGCGAGGCGAAGTACCGGTGGACTCGCTCAAGGCGAGCTGGCTCGTCTACGGCGCTGGCTTTGTGCAGAACCCGCTGCGTACGCTGGTCAAGCGGGCGTTCGACGTCATTGCCGCGATCGTCCTGCTGCTGCTTGCGCTGCCGGTGCTGGCTGCTCGCGATGTTCGCCATCTTCGTCGAAGGCGGAATGCCGGTGTTCTTCACCCAGGAGCGCGTCGGCCGGGCCGGACGCATCTTCAATTGCCTGAAGCTGCGCACGATGCGCATCGATGCCGAAGTCGACGGCGTGCCGCGCTGGGCGGCCGCCGGCGACGCCCGGGTGACGCGCGTCGGTCGCGTGCTGCGCAAGCTGCGCGTCGACGAGATGCCGCAGCTGCTCAACGTCCTGGTGGGCGACATGAGCCTCGTCGGTCCGCGACCGGAGCGTCCGATGCTTCGTCGACCAGCTGCGCGAGGAGATCCGCTTCTACGATGTGCGCCACAGCATCAAGCCCGGTGTCACCGGCTGGGCGCAGATCCGCTATCCGTACGGTTCCTCCGTGCGAGGACGCGCAGCGCAAGCTGCAGTTCGACCTGTTCTACGTGAAGAACCACTCGCTGGTGCTCGACGTGCTGATCCTGGCCGAGACGGTCCGCGTGGTCCTGTTTGGCGAAGGAGCGCAGTAGCCGGCGGGATACGAACGGGTGCCTCGGGTCCGGCCTGGCAGGCCGGGATCGGCGATCGTCGAGGCACGAAGGCGCTACTGCAATGCACCACTGTCGCTGGGGCTGGTACTAGACTCGAGCCGGGGCATCGGCCGCATCGGCCGGGTCGAGCGGGCCGCGATGAAATCGATCTTCCGGAGGAACTGTCTATGAGGCAGCCAACTGTCATGTTCCGCATGGTGATTGCGATGGCGCTGGGCGCAGCTGCTCGTCGCCTGTTCTTCGAACCGTATCCGCCGGCCCCGGCCTCGGCGGCGACGTCCGACTACCGCTACGTGATCGGTCCGCTCGATACCGTGAACATCGTCGTCTGGCGCAACCCGGAACTGTCGATGTCGGTGCCGGTGCGTCCCGACGGCCGCATCAGCACTCCGCTGGTGGAGGACATTCCGGCGCTCGGCAAGAATCCGGCCGCGCTTGGCGCGCGACCTCGAGAAGGCGCTGTCGAAGTACATCCGCGACCCGGTCGTCACCGTCATCGTCAACAGCTTCAACGGGCCGTACGACCGAGCAGATCCGCATCGTCGGCGAGGCGGCCAAGCCGCAGGCGGTGGCGTATCGGCAGAACATGACGCTGCTCGACGTGATGATCGTCGTCGGCGGACTGACCGACTTCGCCGACGGCAACAAGGCGGTGCTGGTGCGCGGTTCGGAGCAGGGCAAGCAGTACAGCGTGCGCCTGGGCGATCTCGTGCGTCGCGGCGACATCTCGGCCAACGTCGACGTGCGGCCGGGCGACATCCTGATCATCCCGCAGAGCTGGTTCTGACTCGGCGTTCCGGCGCGCGGCTTCCTGTTTCGCATTGAACGAGGCACGATGGAAGAAGTCATCCAAGAGATACTGACCGCGCTGCGCGGCATGTGGCGCCGCCGCTGGATCGGACTGGCGGTCGCGTGGGCGGTCGCGGTGGTCGGCGCGATCGTGCTGCTGCGCATTCCCGACCGCTACGAGGCGACCGCCCGCGTCTTCGTCGACACGCAGACGGTGCTGAAGCCGCTGATGTCCGGGCTGGCGGTGCAGCCCAACGTCGACGAGCAGATCTCGATGCTGGCGCGCACGCTGATCGCGCGACCGAACATCGAGAAGATCATGCGCAGCGCCGACCTCGACGTGACGGTGAAGACGCAGATCGAAACGGACAGGCTGGTCGATACGCTGATCAGCCGCATCAAGTTCATCGGCAGCGGTCGCGAGAACATCTACAGCATCTCGTACCAGGACGAGAGTCCCGGATCGCGCCAAGCGCGTTGTGCAGGACCTGCTGTCGCTGTTCGTCGAGTCGGGCGTCGGCAACAAGCGCCGCGATGCCGAGGGCGCACGTCGCTTTATCGACGAGCAGATCAAGGGCTACGAGAAGAAGCTCGAGTTCATCGACGAGCAGATCAAGAGTTACGAGAAGAAGCTGAGGAAGCGGAAAGCCGGGTCAAGGATTTCAAGATGAAGAACCTGCGGCTACACCGGAGGCGCGGGTCAGGACTACTTCAGTCGCATGAACGCGCTGTCCGGAGGAAGTGTCGAGAGCGCGGCTCGAACTCCGCGCGGCCGAGGAGTCGCGCGATGCGCTCAAGCGCGAGTTGGTCGGTGAAGAACCGGTACATTGCTGCCCGAGCCACGGCATCTGTCGGCCGGCGGTTCGATCTCCGAGTTCGACGCGCGTATCGCGGATCAGACGCAGGCTAACTCGACGAACTGATGCGTCGCTATACCGACCAGCATCCCGACGTCGTCGCACGCAGTCGCCTGATCGAGCAGCTCGAAGAGCCAGAAGAAGCAGGACCTCGAGGCGCGACGCAAGGCCGCCGCAGCGAATCCGTCGAAGGTCACGTCGTCGACGAATCCTGTATTTCAGCAGATCAAGATTTCGCTCGCCGAGGCCGAAGCGAATGTCGCCGCGCTGCGTGCGCGTGTCGGCGAGAGCGAAGGGAGGCTGGCGCAGCTGAAGGCCGTCGCGGGCCGCGCACCGCAGATCGAGGCGGAAATGGCGCAGCTGAACCGCGACTACGACGTGCTGCGCAAGAACTACGAGCAGCTGGTGGCCCGGCGTGAGTCGGCGTCGATGGCCGAGGACGTCGACTCGACCGCGCGCATGGCTGAGTTCCGCATCATCGACCCACCGCGCGTGTCACCGAAGGCCGTGTTCCCGAATCGCCTGGCGCTGGTTCCGCTGGTGCTCGGCCTGGCGATCGCTGCCGGGTCTGGCGGTCGCGCTGGCGGTGTCGCAGATCCTGCCGACCTTCCACGATCCGAAGCAGTTGCGCACGACCACGCAGCGCGCTGTGCTGGGCAGCATCTCGCTGCAGTCGACGCTGCCGGTGATTCGCAGGAAGCGGGCCGCCAACGCGGCGTTTGCCGGTGGGCTGGCCAGCCTGCTGGTGATGTACGGTAGCTGGATTGCCTGGGTATCGCTGGCGGCGCGCGCATGAGGAGCCGAGTTTGAGCACGATCGAACAGGCCGCCAAGCGGCTCGAGCAACTGCGGCAGTCCGGGCGTCGACATCGGCGCCGCCGCGGCTCGGGGCCGTCGCTGGCCGAGTCGGCGTCGGTGCAGGAATCCGTCCCGCTGAGGGTCGCGCGCGAACTCGAGGCACACGGTACGGCCATTGGCGGTCCGCGCGCGCGACGTCCAGGAGCCGGCGGTCGTTCCCGCACGGCCGCGCGCCGCACACCCGCGTGGAGATCGATCTTGCCCGGCTGTCGGCCAACGGTTACGTGACTCCGGCCGCTGCGCGCTCGCGCCTGGCCGAGGAGTTCCGCGTCATCAAGCGGCCGCTGCTGACCAATGCGCGGGGCAAGTCGGCGGCGCCGATCGCCAACGCCAACCGCATCATGGTCACCAGCGCGCTGCCGGGCGAGGGCAAGACCTATGTGTCGCTGAACCTGGCGATGAGCATCGCGATGGAACTCGACACCAGTGTGCTGCTGGTCGATGCCGACGCCTCGCGGCCGGCCGTGCTGGACCGGCTTGGCCTGCCGCCATCGCGCGGCCTGCTCGACCTGCTGGTCGATCCCGCGCTGTCGCTCGACGAATGTGTGCTCGCCACCAACGTCGAGCGCCTGTCGATCCTGCCGGCGGGGACGCAGCAATCGCAGGCCACCGAACTGCTGGCGAGCGAGAGCATGACGCCGCCTCGTCGAACAGCTGTCGGCCGACGATCCGCGCCGCATCGTGCTGTTCGACACGCCGCCGCTGCTGGCCGCGTCCGAATCGCGCGTGCTCGCAGCGCACATGGGACAGGTGATCCTGATCGTCGCGGCCGACGACACGCCGCAGGGTTCGGTCACGGAGGCGCTCGCGACTATCGAGAACTGCCCGGTCGTCGTCACGCTGCTCAACAAGGTCTCGGCCGGCAACAGCGGCAACTACTACGGCTCGTACGGCGCGTACGACGCGTAGGGCCGGAGGCGACACGGCGATGCGCCTGACTTCTCCTGCGGCACACCGCCCGAGCGCGCGGTACCGACATGCGGTCGAGGCTTGCGTCGGCGTTGCTGGCCGCAATCGGCGCCAGCGGCCCAGCGCAGGCGCAGTATCAGCCGGATGCCTCGATGGGCACCGGCGGCGCGACGCTTCCGGGGCCTGCGGGCTACCAGGTCGGTGGCGGCGCTCGACGCGCCGGCGGCGCGCCGGGTCGGCTGGTGGAGCGAGACCAGCATCACCGCGCAGGCGACGCTGACCAACAACGCCAATTACGGTGAGTCCGGCGACCGCGAGGGCGATCTGATCATCGAGCTGATCCCGGCGTGGAATTTCCATCGCGAGGGCGCGCGGCTGCGCGTCGATGGATTCGTCTCGCTCGACATGCTCGGCTATGTCGAAGGCACGCAGACCAGCCGCATCCTGCCGCAGGCCAATGTCCTGGCCAACCTGGAAGCCATCGAGAACCTGTTCTTCATCGACGGTTCGATCGTTGCCAACCAGTCCGTGCGTCAATCCGTTTCTGCCGCGCGCGGAGTTCTCGTCGACCAACAACCAGTACACGTACGCGCAGGCACGGCTCGCGCCGTACCTCAAGGGCAACATCGGCCGTAACATCAGCTGGCTGATCCGCAGCGACAACTCATACACCTGGACCACCCAGACCGACAATCCGCTCGGCAACGCCTACTATCGTGCAAGCAACTCGCCCAGATCGTGCGTGCTCCCACGCCGTTCGGGCTGACGCTGCGAGTGACCAACGATATCACACGCATCTAGAACCAGCTCCAGCCCGACCAGACGCTGAACACCGCACTGGCCATCTTCGACTACGCATTTACGCCGCAGTTCACGTTCGGCCTGCGGGGTGGCTACGAGAACACCACCTACACGGCGGAAGAGACGGCCGGACCGATCTACGGGGGCCAATCGCCTGGCGGCCGTCGCCGCTGACGAGCCTCGTCGGTTACTGGGAGGAGCGCTTCTACGGGCCGAGCTACCAGTTTGAGGCCTCGCATCGGCAGCGGCGGTCGCCTCGTCGGCCTCGTTCTACCGGACGATCACGACCTACCGCAGGTGCTGCTGCAGATTCCGCCGACCAACAGCGTCTCGGGCATGCTCGACGCGATTCTGGTCGCGCGCTTCCCGGATCCGATCGAGCGGGCCGAAGCAGGCGCAGGACCTGATCGCCCGGCAGGGATTGCCGGAGGCGCTTCCGCCGGGCGCATACATCTACAACCAGAGCGCCAACATCCTGACCGGCGGCAACGTCAACTGGGCTCTGATCGGCGTGCGCAACACGCTGGCGCTGAACCTCTTCTATCTGAAGACGAGCATTGCTGCCCGATCCACGCGTGCCGCCGACGCTTCCTGGTGTTCAACAACAACATCCAACAGGGCGCCGGAATCACGCTGAGCCACACGCTGACGCCGGTGATCTCGCTGAACGGCACGCTGAGCGACCACCTATACGCGAGGTTTCGACCTGAACGAGGGCGTGAACACGCGCCAGGGCCTGGCGAGCCTGCAGGCCAACTGGCAGTTGTCGCCGCGCAGCACGGTGTTCGTCGGCACGCGCTACCAGTACCAGAAGCTCGACAGCGCAGCGCTGTCCGCCACGAGTCCAGCGAGTTTGCGGTCTTCACGGGACTGTTCCATCGCCTGTAGGGCACGCACATGTACGAAGACTTCTACAGTCTCTCCGGCAAGCCGTTCCAGCTCAGCCCCGATCCGGCCTTCTTCTTCGGCAGCAAGGGCCACACCAGCGCGTTTTCGTACCTGAAGTACGGCGTCTACCAGGGCGAGGGCTTCCTCGTCATCACCGGGGAGGTCGGCGCGGGCAAGACCACGCTGGTGCGCGCGCTGCTCGAGGAGCTCGATGTCAAGACCATCGTGGCCGCGCAGATCGTCAGCACGCAGCTCGAGGCCGATGACCTGCTGCGGTCGGTCGCCAAGGCCTTCGGCATCCGCGTGCCGCAGGACGACAAGGCGAGCCTGCTCGCCGCGATCGAGGCGTTCCTGCTGATGCTGTTCCAGCAGAACAAGCGCGCGCTGCTGATCATCGACGAGGCGCAGAACCTGAATCCCGGATCGATCGAAGAGCTGCGCATGCTGTCGAACTTCCAGTGCGGCGACCAGGCGCTGCTGCAAAGCTTCCTGGTCGGCCAGCCCGAGCTGCGCAACCTGATGCGGTCGCCGGCGATGGAGCAGTTCCGGCAGCGCGTGATCGCCTCCTACCATCTCGGACCGCTCGACGAGATCGAGACGCACGGCCTACATCGAGCACCGCCTGCATCGGGTGGCGTGGAAGGGCGATCCGGAGTTCGACCCGTCGGCGTTTCACGCCGTTTTCGCCGCCACCGGCGGCGTTCCGCGCCGCATCAATGCCATCTGCAATCGGCTGATGCTCGCGGGCTTCCTGTCCGGCCAGCATCGCTTCAGCGGCTGCGGAGGTCGCCGCGGTCGCCGCCGAGATCACCGGCGAGATCGGTCCGCAGGCGGTGGTGACGCCGCTGCGCGAGTCGGCGCCGCTGTTCAGCGCGCTCAGGCGTGCGTGGCGCAGGCGCGAGCGGAGGCGGCCATCCCGACCTGGTCGGCAATGTGCGGCGCCTGCTGTCGATGGCCGACCGGGTCGACGCACTGGAACGCAACGTCAACGAACTGCTCGCCCTGGTTCGCGCCCTGGTCGAGCCGGAACGTGCCCTGCCCGAGGACGAGGCGCCGCGGCAGGAGCCCCCGCGACGCAGGCGCAAGACAACGAGCGGCGCATGAGTATGAAGCTCGTGCCCGGCCCCATCGTCTGTGTGGTAGGAGCGCGGCCCAACTTCATGAAGATGGCTCCCCTGCTGCGTGCACTCAAGGCGCGCAGCGACCTGCCGAAGCCGTTCCTGGTGCACACCGGACAGCACTACGACTTCGCGCTGAATGAGCGATTGTTCAGTGATCTCGAGTTGCCTTCCCCGGACGTGAACCTGCGAGGTGGGTTCGGGTTCGCATGCCTTCCAGACCGCAGAAGTGATGAGGCGCTTTGAGCCGGTCATCGATCAGGTCGCGCCCTGCTGCGTGATGGTGGTCGGCGACGTGAACTCAACGTTGGCGTGCAGCCTGGTCGCGGCCAAGAAACTGGTTCCGGTCGCCCATGTCGAAGCCGGACTGCGCAGCTTTGATCGCACGATGCCGGAGGAAGTGAATCGTGTCTTGACCGACCAGATCGCCGATCTCCTGTATACGACCGAGCATGGCGCCCTTTCGAATCTGGTTCGCGAGGGAATCGCGCCGGACCGCGTACATTTTGTCGGCAACCTGATGATCGATTCGCTCTTCGCCGCCCTTCCGAAGTCCGTAACGGCGACCGAAGTGTTGGAGCGAGAGGGATTCGATTCCCGGCTTGCGAATGAGCCGACGGGCTACGGCGTGGTGACGCTGCACCGTCCGTCAAATGTCGACGATCAGGCGGCGCTGTCCAACGTTCTCGGCATCCTCGGAGCAGTTTCGGAGCGGCTTCCTTTGATCTGGCCGGTGCACCCGCGCGCGCGCGCAAGCATCGAAAGGCTCGGACTGGCGCACGTGATTGACGGCGCCCGCGTTGTCATGCTGCCGCCGCAGGGCTACCTCGAGATGGTCGGCCTGATGCGCGGCGCCGCGCTGGCGTTGACCGATTCGGGCGGTGTGCAGGAGGAAACTACTGCACTGGGCATACCGTGTTTGACGATGCGTTCGAATACCGAACGGCCGATCACGGTGGAGCAGGGAACAAATGTCGTCGTCGGGTCGGATCGCAGCCGCGTACTGGCCGCAGTCCAGAAGATCATGTCGGGGGGCGCCAGTCGTGGGCGCGTCCCCGAAGGCTGGGATGGGCACGCGGCCGAGCGCATCGCTGCCCATTTCGCCGGTTGGCTGGCTGATCGTCAACAAACATCTCTGGCGGCATGATGAGCGGGCCCATTCCTGCGCTTCGCATCAGCAATGCGCTGACGATCGACGTCGAGGACTACTTCCAGGTGTCGGCATTCGCCCCGCACATCGATCGGGCAGACTGGGAGCGGATGCCGTGCCGGATCGAGCGCAACGTCGATCAGTTGCTGCACCTGCTGTCAGACAGCAAGGCGAAGGCCACTTTCTTCACGCTGGGGTGGGTGGCGGATCGCTATCCGCGGCTGGTGCGCGACATCGTCTCGAATGGGCACGAACTCGCAAGCCACGGCTATGGGCACTTGCGTGCTTCGGATCAATCCGCGGAGGCGTTCGCGGTGGACATCCGCCGCGCGAAGGCGGTGCTGGAAGACACGGCCGGCGTCACCGTACGTGGTTACCGCGCGCCCAGTTTCTCGATCGGCCGGACCAATCTGTGGGCGTTCGACAGTCTGGTCGAGGCCGGTTACCAGTACAGCTCGAGCGTGTATCCGGTGCAGCACGATCACTATGGAATGCCTGAGGCGCCGCGTTTCCCGTTCCGCGTGCGCGATCGGCTGCTCGAGATTCCGGTCACCACGACGCGTTTGTTCGGTCGCAATTTGCCGGCTGGTGGCGGCGGCTACTTTCGACTGGCTCCTTATCGCGTGTCGCGCTGGGCGATCGGACGCGTGAATCGGGTCGAGCGTCGCCCGGCAATTTTCTACTTTCATCCGTGGGAGATCGACCCCGGAGCAGCCGCGGATCGACGGCATCAGTGCGAAGACCCGTTTCCGTCACTACCTGAATCTTGAACGCACCGAGCCTCGCCTCAAGAAACTCCTGCGGGACTTCCACTGGGACCGAGTCGACCGTGTTTTCGACCTCGACGCGTGAGACCGAATGACGTGCCCATTGCGGCCACTGCGCCGCTGACGGTCCGCCCCTACCAGGAGGCCGACCGCGCGGCATGGTCATCGTTCGTTGAAACGTGCCCCGAAGCGACGTTCTTCCATCAGATCGAGTGGCGCGGGCTGATCGAAGGCGTCTTCCGGCACCGCACTCACTACCTCGTCGCGGAGCGCGGCGGCCGACTGAGCGGAGTGCTGCCGCTGGCGCAGATCGAGAGCGTGCTGTTCGGCCGCTCGCTCGTTTCCCTGCCGTTCGCGGTGTACGGCGGGCGCCGCGTCGATTGACGAGGAGAGCCGGATCGAACTTCACCGTGCTGCGGGCGAACTCGCGCAGGAACTCGGTGTAGACCATCTCGAATTGCGCAACCGGGCCGCCCGCGAGCCCGACTGGCCGCGGCAGGACCTGTATGTGACTTTTCGCAAGACGCATCCTTCCCGATGTCGAAGCTAACATGGCCGCGATTCCGCGCAAGCAGCGCGCGATGGTTCGCAAGGGGATCCAGCGCGGTCTGAGAAGCGAAGTTGACAAGGACGTCGAGCGGTTTCTTCGATCTGTATGCCGACAATGTTCATCGCCACGGCACGCCTCCGTTTCCGAAGCGCTACTTCGAGGCGCTGCGTGATGCGTTCGGCGATGCGTGCGAGGTGCTGACCGTGTTGGACACGAATGGTCGGCGCGTATCCAGC
>CAVPGM010000018.1:0-30770 GCA_963703945.1 uncultured beta proteobacterium
GATGGGTGAGCCCTGCGGGATGCCGCGCCGCGTGTCCTTGGCTTCGGTCGTGCGCTTCTTCCGTCCTCGATCGTCGGTTTCTTCGACGGGGCATTCCAGCCACATCGTGATCAGATGCAGCACACGCCGATCGACGATGCGCCGCGCGAGCGACCGCATCAGTTCGGCATGGGGAATGGACCCGAAGTAGTCCGCGAGGTCGGCGTCCACGACTTCCGGATGGCCTCGGAACAGCGTGGCTTCCACCTCGATCACCGCCTGCTGGGCATTCCTGCCCTGCCGGTAGGCGTACTGCTCGGGGGGAAGGTCGGCTTCGAAGATCGGATCGAGCACCAGCATCGCTGCTGTCATGCCCACCCGATCCCGCAGGGTCGAGATGCCCAGCGGCCTGAGCTTGCCGTTGGCCTTCGGGATGAACACTCGTCTGATCGGTTCCGGTCGGTAGGTCTCCTGCCTGAGTGCAAGCGCCAGTTCACCAAGCCACCGCTCCACGCCGTACGCTTCGACCGCCTCGAAGTCCTGACCATCCACACCCGGTGCGCCCCGATTCGAGCGGCACTGGGCATAGGCATGCACCAGAATGTCTTCTCGGTGGATCTTGTCGTACAGCGCGTAGAAGCGATAACCCGGTTCTGCCTTCGCTTTCGCGTGTAACGCCGTCTGCAGCTTCTGAACACTTTCCGGAGTTGCTAGGTTGCCCAATCTCCGTGTCCCTCGCTACGTGTTGCGTTGGTCTTGAACTGAGGCCCCTTTCCTCCGCCAGCGTTACCCGGCTTCCTCGGTACTACGGGCCTCTCCGCCACCCCACAGCGCCCGGCCTGTCCGTCACCGGCGTCCGGTTGGTCATCCCTGACCACGCCACGGGGCTTCCCGTGTTGCGCGCGCTTTCCTTGTGTACATGCTGTCGCCACTACCCCGGCGCAGCGACTGAGCCTGCTGCTTCGCTCGTTCACCCAGTCGTATCAACCTTCCCCGGTATGGCAGCCGGGTCGGCCTGCGCATCGACCTTTTCGAGGCTTGCTCGGCGTTCACTCGCGTTACGGCCTGCACACTCGCGCTGTCACCGTATTTCGTGACACGCTTACCCGAAGGCTTCAGACATTTCGTCTCCTCCATGCCTGCTCCGGTGCTTCCGGCTGGAGCATTCGCCGGGTGGGGCTTGCACCCACTGGAAAACGCCGCCTTATCACGGCGCACGCCACAATCGGCCATTCAGCACCTTCGTGCAGCTGGTCCGGGAGCGGACACAATTGGGCCTCCGCTGAATAGTCGCGAAGCGTACTCGAGGGGTCCATGTATCAGAAGGGCCGCGGCGCGCAAGGCGGCGCAGAGTTGGCTCTTGCGTTCCGCCATCGATTGGCATGGAATTCGCGAAGTCGGCGGTGGACAAGCATTGCGAGAGCCCCCGTGCTTGTCGGCTCGACTCGGAGGAGAAATGGCGGACCGAAAGCCGGAGCTTGCAAAGCTCTCACGCCCACGCCTGCCAGGAAGCATTCCGCGTGAGCGTCTCTTTGCAAAGCTCGACGCCGCGGAGGACAAGCGCGTTATCTGGATATACGGACCACCTGGGGCGGGCAAGACTGTTCTCGCGTCGAGCTACGTGGATGCTCGCGCGCGGCCAACGCTCTGGTACCAGGTGGATGCCGGCGATGTGGACCCGGCAACCGTCTTCTACTATCTGAGCGAAGCGGCGTCAGCACTGCGTCGGGGCAAGCGGGCGCGCCTACCGCTTCTGACGCCCGAGTATCTGGCGGACTTTCCCGGGTTCACACGTCGATTCTTCCGCCGCCTTTTCGAGAGGCTTCCAGCATCCGGGCTTCTGGTGCTCGACAACTTTCAGGACGCGGGTGACCACCCTAGTTTCGCCGACCTGATCCGCGCCGCCGTCGAAGAGGTGCCGGCGCACGCACAGATTGTCGTTCTAAGCCGCTCGGCCCCTGGCGAATCGTTTGCGCGGGCTCGCGTGAGCCAATCCCTGTTTGAACTCGACTGGAGCGATCTGCGGTTGAGTGCCGAGGAAGCGCTGCTCCTGGCGGGACTGGAACGTCCGATCGACCGGCAGGCGGTGCTGCAGTTGCACACGCTGGCTGACGGTTGGGCGGCCGGGTTCGTCCTGCTCCTCGAGCACACAAGACGAGTGGGGGTCGCCGCGTCAGTGCTTTCGACCGACTCGCCGCAGGTGCTGTTTGACTACTTCGCGAGCGAGATCTTCACCAACTTGTCTGAGCGCGTAAGACAGATGCTGATGCGCGTGGCATTCCTGCCCCGCTTCGGCGCTGCGATGGCCGCTGATTTGAGCGACGAAGCCGATGCACCGCAGTTGCTCGACATGTTGCACCGCCGGGGTCTCTTCGTCGACCGGCGCGCGGGTGCCGGACTTGCCTATCAGTTCCATCCACTGCTGCGAGATTTCCTTCTCGCGAACGCGAAACGGAGCCTGCCCGGATCCGAACGAAGCAAGATCGCCGCCCGCGCCGCCCTGTTGATGGAAAAGGCTGGCGAGATCGACGCTGCGGCCACTCTTTATGGCGAGGCCGGCGAATGGCCGCAACTGATCCGATTGGTGTGCGACAACGCCGGCTCATTTCTCGCCCAAGGCAGGAACCAGGCACTCGATGCGCTCATCAACCTGCTGCCGGCCGCGGTCGTGGAGCACGCGCCATGGATGCTCTACTGGCGCGCAATGGCGAAGCTTCCGTTCGAGCCTCCGGCCAGCCGCGAGCTGCTCCAAGCAGCCCATGCGATGTTCAAGGCGACCGAAGACGTCCGCGGACAGTTTCTGTCGTGTGCGGCGGTGCTTGACACACACTTCTTCGGTCTGGACGGGTTCAAGGGCGAAGATGCCTGGATAAGCGTCATGGAGGATCTTCTCGCGCGCCATCCCAACTTCCACACGCCGGACGTCGAACTGCAGGTACTCGCGGCCGGCCGGGCGCTCATCTTCCGAGCCCCGCTACATCCGATGGTTGCCGACTGGGCGGGGCGCGTGCGCGCCCTCATCGACGGTCCGATGGGACCGCACGTGCTCGCCCTCCTCGGCAATTTCCTGTTCCTGTTCGAACTGTGGCAAGGCAACCACACCGCGGTCGAGGAACTGGTGCGCGAAGGGCGACGCTTGTTCGATCCGCGCCGGACGCCGCCGGTCGTGCTGCTCAGCCTCGAGATCTGGGACATCCACTCCGGCCTGCTCCAGGCGGACCACGCCAGGTCACACGCGAGTACAGAGCGGGCACTAGAAATAGGCCGCAACCACGGCATCCACGTCTTCGAGCACCTTGTGCTTGGCGTCGGAACCTACGCAGCACTGAGCGAAGGCGATCTGGACAAGGCGAGAGATCATTTGCACCGGATGGAGACGTCGCCCTATCCGTTGAGTGCGCTCGATCGAGGGTTCATTCCGCATCTTCGAGCCTGCCTGAATCTCCTGCGAGGCGATGTCGCTGCGGCGCGAACGGTCGGGGAACTCGCGTGGGCAATGGCGCAGGAACTTGGCGCGCCGTTTATCGTTGCACTTAACCATGCGGCGATGGCACAGGTGCAGAGCGAACAGGGGGATTTCGCGGCCGCGCGCGCGCACGTGAGTCCGCTGCGGGCCTTCGCCGAGGCACTACCGGCGCTCAGTTTTGCCTTTCTTGCGCTGCTGATCGAGGCGGACATGCTCATGCGCGAGGGCGACGAGACGCAGGCCATCGCGACGCTGGCGCAGGCGATGGCCCTCGGCCGGGAGCACGACTACCTCTATACCGTGCCGTTCTGGGTGCCGAAGACGATGGCAAGGCTGTGCGCCATCGCGCTCGAGCGCAGCATCGAGACCGACTACGTGATGCGGCTCGTTCGCAAACGCAGACTGGCGCCCCCAAGCATCGACGTCGAGCGGTGGCCTTGGGACGTGCGCCTCTATACGCTGGGGCACTTCTCCATTCAGATCGACGGTGTTGCGCTTGGTTCAGAGGGCCGGGCACCGCGCAAGACGCTCGAGCTGCTGCAGGCCTTGATTGCACTCGGTGGGTGTGACGTCGATGTCGCGATGCTTGCGCAATCACTTTGGCCGGACGCCGAGGGCGATGCCGCCCATCACGCGCTGGAGACCGGGGTGCATCGCCTGCGCAAGCTGGTCGGTCGCGAGATCGTGCTGCTGCACGGCGGTCGAATCGGTCTGGATCCGCAACGCTGCTGGGTAGACGCCTGGGCGCTCGAGCGAGCACTGGGTCGGCTCAAGGCACTATTGGACGAGGGTGCCGATCCGGATCGAATCCGGCCGCCGCTGGCCCGAGTGCTGGCTCTCTACAAGGGTTCATTCCTCGGTCAAAGCGCCCAGCCTTGGCTCCTAGCGACGCGCGAGCGGCTGCGTGCGCGTGTCCTGCGCTCAATCGACGCCGCCGCCGAGTGCTTCGAGCGAGCCGGCGATTGGAATGCGGCGCTCGACCTCCTGCATCAGGGCGTCGACCTCGATCCCTTCGCCGAAGCCTTCTACCGTCGGCTGATGCTCGCCTATCAACGGCTGGATCGGCCGGCGGAGGCGCTTGCCACTTGGCGCCGCTGCCAGCGAACACTGAGCGCGGGACTGGGCATCGCCCCCTCCGCCGAAACCGAGACGATCGCGCGCCAGTTGCGGACCTGACTTCGGTCTGACCATCCGGGGCTGCGCGCATCCGCGCTCATTGACCACGCGGCAGAGAGCCGACGTGGTCTTCTGATCCGTGAGCTTTTGGTGAGCCATGCGGTAGCACGCTGCGCCCAATGCGGAGCTACATCGTGCGGGTGTATCCGGCGGCAGGCAGCGGAGTCCCCAACATGGTCACAGTGGGTGTCGTCGAGGACCCCGAGACGGGCGAGACGCAGGCGTTCCGCGATTCGGAGGAACTCTGGCGCATCGTTTCCAACCCACACCGCGCGGAGTCCAGAACCAGCGGGGAGTCAGATCGATGAGGACAAATACACCGACTAGAAGTTGGCGTGCAAGGCCGGCACACGCAGCGCTTGCCGCCGCCTTCACGATGCTCGCAGTGGCTGGCTGCGGCGGCGGTGGTGATGACGCGAGTCCGGCGCCGCCGGCGCCGCCGGCGTCGCCCGCTTCGTCATGTGGAACCGGCGGCTGTACCGTGTCCGAACCGAGCGGGTCCCAGATCGTCGTGCCTGCGGGTGCGCTCGCCCAAGACACGAACGTTGCAATCAATCAGTCCGCAACGGGTGCGCCGACGCTGCCTGCAGGGTTCACCGCGGCGGGTCAGACGTTTGCGTTCACGCCGCACGGCACCAGTTTCGCGGCTCTGGTAACCGTGAAAGTGCCGTTCGACCCGGCACGGGTGCCCGCCGGTGCGACTGTTGTTCTGCTCAAGACAAACGCCGCGCAAACCGGCTGGCAGAGCGTGGCGGGAGCGACCGTGAGCGGCAACATGGTCTCGGCTCAGGTCACGAGTCTTTCGTGGTTCGCGGTGGGGACGCTGGCTTCGACCAGCGGTGGTGCGCGCATCTCCGCAGGCAACGGATCGGCGTTCGCGCGCACGAACGCGGGCGCCATGTATTCCTGGGGCTGGGACCTCAGCGAAACGCTTGGCAACGGCGCGGCGGGCGACAGCAACGCTCCAGTCGCAATGTCGATCACCAACGCATCGACGATGGCGACCAGCCCGACCGCAAGGCAGGCGCTGGCCGTGCGCTCGAACGGCGAGGTCTGGGGTTGGGGCAACAACGCCCTGGGGCAACTCGGCGACGGCACGACGACCACGCGCGCGCTGCCAGTGGCGATGACGCGCATCCCGACCGGTGTGGTTGGCAACGCGCTGTCGGTCGCGACTGGAGTCCTGCACTCGCTGGTGCTTCTCAACGATGGCACCGTGCTCGCGACCGGGCGCAACCTGCGCGGCGCACTTGGCGACATGACCAACACCGATCGCACGCGCGCCGATGTCGTTCCCGGGCTGAGCAACGTGCAGGCGATCGCCGCCGGCGGCGAGTTTTCGATGGCGCTACTCAATGACGGCTCGGTGTGGACCTGGGGCGCCAACGAGCGGGGGCAACTCGGCATTGGATCGAATGACTTCCAGAGCAACCAGCCCAATCGGGTGGCAGGCCTGCCACGCATCGTCGCGATCGCCGCGGGCGAAGGGTTCGCACTTGCGCTCGACGCCAATGGCGATGTCTGGGCCTGGGGCGAGGACGAGAGCAACGAACTCGGCGATGGGCTGGCGCAGCCTCCAGCGTTTAGGACCGCGCCCGGCAAAGTGGACCTCGGTACCGCGAAGGCGGCCGCGATTGCCGCCGGCGTGCAGCATGGTCTGGCCGTGCTGACCGACGGATCCGTCCGGGCTTGGGGTGCCAACGTCGCGGGCGAAGTCGGTGTCGGCGATCAGAACAAGCGCGCAAGCCCAGTGGCTGTACCGGGCCTCAGCGGAATTGTCGCGATTGCGACCGGCAACGCGTTGTCGTTCGCGGTCGACAGCGCCGGCAATCTGTGGTCCTGGGGGCGCAACGCGCATGGCGAACTCGGACTCGGTTCGTCGAGCGCAATGGCTCTGACGCCCCAGCAGGTGCCCGCGCTGAACCTGAACTGAGCGGAGACGATGCAATGAGGGTCATGGTCAGCCAAGTCGCGGGTCGACTCCTGACGACGCTGGCTGGGTTCGTGGCCGCCGTCTCACTTGCCGCCTGCGACCCCACTCCTCAGGTCGACGTGTCGACCAATCCTTCTCCCCCGACGGTCCAGTACACGCTGACGGTTTCCGGCGAGCCGGCTGGCGGCCAGATCACTGTCGACGAACGCTCGGCAGTGCTGACCTGCCCGGTTCAGCCAAGTTCACCGTGCACCAAGCGCGTCCTGCCCGATGCGATCCTGACGCTGGAGGCGCAGACCGATGATGGCTGGCGCTTCGATCGCTGGGAGAACTGCGAGGTTGCGCGCAGCGCGAAGATCGTCATCAAGATGCCGAAGCAGGACCTCGAGTGCAAGGCAAGGCTCTTCAACTTCGTTGACGCCTTCGATGTAGCCGTGCTGCCCGATCGCATCGCGACGTTTCCGGGCACTCCCGCGACCGCTCAGCTTAGGATCGAACGCGGTGCCAGCTTCGGCACCCTCCCGGTCTCGTTCGAGCTGATTGACCCGCCGGGCGGGGTCACCTTGTCTGCGCCGGCGTCGGGTGTCGCCGGCACGGTCGAATCGCTCTCGCTCGACGTCCCGAGGTCAGCGTCACCAGGACAGTACCAACTCGTCTTGCGTGCGACGGCGCGCGACCGCAATGGGCAGGACGTGGAACGCAGAGTCACTCTGACGCTCGTGATTCAGGACCTGTCCGGCTTCCGGCTGCAGCTTGACACTCCGACGCTCGCAATTTCTCGCGGTACGACCTGCCAGCTCTCGGTAGTTGCGGACCGTGACTCGGGGTTCACGGACCCCATCAACCTCAGCGCAGCTCCGCTGCCACCAGGTGTGACGGCGGCATTCGAATTCAATCCCACACAGGGCAATGTGACGGGTTGGTCTGTGACGGCTGCCGACGACGCGGCGTTTGGCGAGCAGATGGTGAGCGTGGTCGGCAGCGCGCGTGCGTTGGCACGGCGTGTCGATCTGCGGGTGGCCGTGACGGCGGCGCAAGACTCGTGCGCAACAGGTCACTTCTCGATGCCGACCAACGATGACTTCTCGGTATCGGCAAGCGCGACATCGATCGCCGTGCCCCAGGGCCAGAGCGCGACAGTGGATATCGGCATCGACCGCAGTCTGGGCTATCTGGGCGATGTGGACCTGACGGTCGGCGGAGCGCCCGTGGGCGCACTGTTGAAGTTCAATCCGCCATCGCCGGTATCCGGTAACGGCACGCGGCTGCAGATTCTGACGGCGGAAGGTGCCACCCGGGGCATATCGACGATCATCGTGACTGCCACCGGCAACAGCCGAATTCACCAGGCCTCCTTCCAGCTGGCGATAACGCCCGGCGCGATGACTTGTCCGCTCGGGGTGGTCGCCGACTCGACTGTGAACCCATCCTCACTCCAGTCCGCCCTCAACATATTGCTAGTCGGCAGCAACAGCCTCTTGAGGGCATACAAGTCCTATCTGGCCTTCGACGCGGCGCGGATCCCGCAGCCGTTCGAACGGGTCGATCTCGTCGTCAGCCTGCAAGAGAACAGCTGGGCGACGGCCGATCCGACTTCGACCCGAACCGTGAGTCTATTCGGCGTCATCGACGACAGGGACTGGTCGCCGTCGTTGCTCGCGGAATCGGCGATCAACTGGAGCAACGCCCCGAAGAACGACACCGCCAGCACCTACGGCTTTGTCGGTGCCGGGTCAACCCCGGCGGACCCAGTCCGTGCGCTGGGAACGATCGTGACCCGGGCGACCGACGCCAACACGAAGCAGTTCCGAGTCGATGTCACCGACTATGTTCGCTGGGGCCTCGGGTTGAAGCCGGACTTCAGCAGCTTTGCACCGCGCGATGCGGACGGCCTGCTGACCTTCCTGATGGGGAACAACCTGCCCTATCACGCGGCTGGCGACAACGATTGGACTGCGTTCTATGCGCGCGAGAATCCGCAGGCTTGCCTGCGCCCGCATCTTGAGGTGTACCGCTGATCCACGGCTCCGGAGACTTTCTGGGCCGTCGTGTTTGCGCCCACCGAGGCACACGACGGGTCCTCGCGCGCTTACCGTGCCGGGAGCGGTTAAGGGCGGTACTGCATCGAGGCCTATTTCGGATTCGTTGGGCGAATCGCAATCATGCGGTGGGATTCGCTTCCCAGGCGAGGCGTGGATTCAACGCGCACCCGCGCGTCGTCGAACCAGAGATTTGGCTCCGAAGCTGAGCCATGTTCGCTGTCTGGAATGTTCGGAGGGTCCGTTTTCGCTCGATCGCGATATCTGAAACGGGTCGCGATATGCGAATGGCCGGTTCTGGGCAATGCATCGCGTCCGCTCTTCGGCACGCGCGATGTCCGCAACGGGTCGGGTGCGTGAGTTCGACGCCGTGAGCAGCAGACATTCGATCGGCCTTCTGCGCCGGTTGCGTCGGCATTGATAGAGCTGCCGCCTCAAGCTTGCGTTGCACCGCGCCGGCGACGCGCTACGTCTGCAGTACCTTGAGACCGGTCGTTGGTGCCGCAATCGCCTGGGCGCTTGAATGACCGGAAGGTGGCCGAGACCGTGAGTCCAGCGGCCGGCCACGAACGGCCGGACCCGCTGCATTGCAGTCGTCCAAAGTCCAAAGCGCAAAGTTGAGTGACTGTAAGAGGTCGAACTGAGACCTTCTGTCGCCGAAAGCGCGCAATCTATCCGTTAGCGTCGCAGCTTCAGACATTGGTGGCTGCGCGCCAGCAACAAACTGGTCTCAGGATTGCAAACTGCCATCATGGGGTGGCCCCAGCATTTGCTCGGCTTAGAGCACCAACGAGCAGCCGATCTATTGCTGAGCCGTCCTGCCTCGTTAGGTTTGGAACAAAGCGCGAATAGACCTTGAACAGCATCTGCGTACTTGTGTGCCCAAGTTGACGTGCGATCCACTCGGGGCTCTCGCCCGCGGCAAGCCAGAGCGTGGCCGCGGTATGACGCATCTGGTAGGGGCGGCGAATCGGCATCTCAAGGTGGCGCAGTAGGGGTCTCCAGACACGTTCAGTGAAGTTCTTGTTGTCTATTGGCTTTCCCTCCTTGTTGCAGAAGACGTAGTCCGAGAATCTCCTCGTCGCTGTCTCCTGTCGTCTCAGTGCCTCGAGCACCGGGGTGGACATCTGAATGTCTCGCTGAGACCCATCGGTCTTCGTGTACTCGTCCTCTCCCAGCACAAAGGCTTCTCTGACAAGGATCAGCCGATGTTCGAAGTCGACGTATCTCCACTTCAGTCCGTCCGCCTCGCCCGATCGCATCCCCGTGAGGAACCGCACCAAGAGGTAGTCACGGTAGTCGGCGCGAACGGTGGCTAGGATCGTTTCGACCTCGGCGAGCGAAAAGGGCTGAACGTCACTCTTTCGAATCTTCAGGGGCTTCAGGCTTCCGATTGGCGGGAAGCCATGGCGGTCGGCGGCCTCGTTCAGGATCTGCTTAAGGGGACCAATGATCCCGTTAATCCTCTTGTTCGAGATGCGCTGCTCCGCGCGGCGGCCGGGTTTTGATGCCAGCGTCGTTCTAAAGGTCAACACGTCACCGCGCGAAATCCGACTGATCGGCTTGTCGCCGAAGTAGGGCAGAAGGTGCTTAGAAAGGGTGGACTTCACGCGTTCTGAGATGTGATCGGCGCCATTCGATTTGATGCTCTGTCAGCCATTGGTCGGCGAATAACCGAAAGCTCGGCCCTGGTGCGAGCTCTGCCGCAATCTGGTTGGGAGCAGTTGACTGTGCGAAAGGCGCGAAGATTGATTGATCGACTCGTCGGGAATTTTCGGAAGCGACATCCGGGAAGTAGGTCTCGTAGTCAAAGGTGCCAGCGTCAATCTGCTTCGAAATCTTGGTCAATAGCTTCTGCAACTGCGCTCGATTCGCCGGCGTATCGGTGAGAGTGGTCTGCCGCCGGTAGCGGGTGCCGTTCCACCGGAAGTCGAGGAACAACAGCCCGGTGTCCTGCCGCGCTCTGACACTAGCCAACAAGCACCCCAACGCTGGCCAACGGAGTCGCGACTGGCGAAGATTTGGACCTGTTTCCAATATCTCTTTCGATCGCTTCCCAGATGAAAAGAATCTTCCGACCGCCAAATGGCCGGATGTAGTGCGTGCCCTCGATCAGCTTGCTGTCCTTCAGTCTCTCTCGAACGGTTCTTACGTCGTACTTGATTCGTGCCGCTAACTCTTCTGTCGTGAGATATGTCGCCATTTACTCTCCGTGCAACAGTGGGCAGAATGAACGTGGATGACGAAACGCACTGGTAAATCGCGTTTTGTCACCTTGAGTGACATTATGAGCGACAGGAAGTCGTTGTCAAGGGCTTTTTGTCATCCTGCGTAAAATATCGTTATCTGAGGCAGCCTTGATCAAGTGCCACCTGTCGCGACTCATGGGAGAGCGGAAGCTCAAGATCGCGGACGTTGCGCGTGACACCGGCCTGCACCGGAACACAGTCACGCTGCTATATCAGGAGACCGCATCACGCATCGATTTGGATGCGATGGATCGCCTGTGCGCCTACTTCAAGATCCCGGTCGCCGAGTTGTTCGAGTTCGTGCCCGGAACTGAAAAGCGAAAGAAGAAGACCTAAGGTCGTTATTGCCAGCGGCAGAAAACTCGTGGGCACGGGATGGGCACGAGTTGGGCACGGCGCGGGCACGGGCCTAGAAATGACAAGGGCTTCCGTTTGGAAGCCCTTGATTCTACTGGTTGCGGGGGAAGGATTTGAACCTTCGACCTTCGGGTTATGAGCCCGACGAGCTGCCAGACTGCTCCACCCCGCGGCAACTGGGTGAGAGCCGTAACTATACATGAAGTCGCCGTGGCTTCTCGAGAGCGGGGCTGCGGCAAAGAAAAGGGCCCGACGGAGCGGGCCCTTGGTCTGCATCGAGGTGGGCTTACTGACGGCGGTGGCGCCTGCGAGCGCCGCCGAGCGCGAGCAGCGCCAAACCGGCCAGAGCCAGGGAGCCCGGCTCCGGAAGCAGTCTGACGTATCCAATCGAAGTAGGAATAGAGCAGAACGCCGCCGCCCGCGTCACCGAAGTCACCGTTGGTGGTGTCCGTGCCGTAGCGGAAGTTGGCGCCGAAACGTATTGTTGGCGACGAGGATGTAGTTGCCATTGGCGTCCTTGATGAACGACGGGCCGCCCGAGTCGCCACCACCGAGATGTGTTTCGACGTCGTTGGCCAGTTGCGCACTGCACACCAGGACGAGCAAGCAGAACGTGTCGCGATTGACGCCGTTCTTCGTGCCGTCGAAATCGTAATACCAGACTTCCATCGGGCTCGACGCGTCGAAGTTGGCTTCATCGTTGGTGTCGAACAGGTCCCAGACATTGGCGCCGTCGCGCTTGACGAAGAAGCTCGGATCTACCGTGTAGCCGTTGATGCCGTCGCCGCTCAGGCCGTATCCGACCATCGTGAAGACCGAACCAACGGTCGGGGCGGTAGTGGCGATTGCGTAGGTGGCGGTTCCGGGCGGCAGCGGTTTGGAAAGTTCGATGATCGCGATGTCGTCGTTCACGCAGCCCATCGATCCGTCAGGGCAGATATCGAAGCCCTGGTAGTTGGGATTGATCGTGACCTTGCTGGCAGTGATCAGGTCGGTTGCCGCTGTGAAGGTAGCGTCATTGTTGACGACCACCCGAACATCGTTGCCAGCCTGTGTGATATCGATGACGTTGCCCTTGCCCGTCGTGTCAACGCAATGGCCGGCGGTCAGGACATGGGTCGTATCGATCGCCGTGCCGGAGCAGATGAAGCTCAGTTGCTGACCCGCGTCCATGTAGCGGATGTTGATGCTGACCACGCCGGTGAACGCCGACGAGGCAACGTTCGGGTCGACGCGATTCCCAGGGTTGTCCGGCGGCGCGCCGGCTTGGATGACAGCTTGAAGTGTCGCGCCGGCGTTCACCAAATCGCCAACTACGGAAGCTCCAGCGACGCCACCAAAACACAACGCCTGCATAGCAACTGCGACCGGTGCTACAAGGCCTAGTCTCATCCCAGTCCCCCGAAAGTTCGCCTTGTGTTGGCGATAGCGGCAGGAAAGCAAGCCCTGTTCCAAGCCGGGTGACAATGGCCAAGTCACTGAATCGTCATCCACAGGAATCGGTGCCGTTGTTACAAGCATCGTCGACTGTAAGAATTGTCGACACTCGACCGGCGAAAGCGCCGCGGCGAGTCGGCGTACGGCGTGGAGGGGACGCCGGCAGGATCGGGATTCACGAAAACCAAGACCAAACGGCCTGCGCAACGCGGACCGGCCGGGCGGGGAGCACGCTAGTCTTCGCGAGTTGTCATTGGTGCATGCCAAAGAAAAGCTGTGTTCCTTCACCTGACGACGAGTCTGACCGCGACAACTTCATGCCATGCGCAGCTCGCCTCCGCTTGCGCAAGCCGATCGCGTGAAGCATTGCTCGCATGAATAGCAGCTGGGCCGCCGCGCCGGGTCTCTGGTCCTACGGGGTCGCCGCGCTCGCCTTCACGTGGTTTGCGCTGCGTCTGGCCGTTCGCTGGCGCATTGGGGGCAAGCCGGCGATGCTGCTGGCGTTCGGGGTCGCGACGGCCGCCGCATCGATCGGTGCCTGCGTGTTCGCCGTTGCACCGTCGCTGCCGTCGTGGCTGTCGGCGTTCGTGCTGGACCTGCTGCGCTCGATGGCGATACTCGGTTTCCTGCTCGCCTTTCTCGGCGTGCGCGACGCCGGCAAGGGAGCGCAGCGCGGCGGCGCGTCGTGGGTCGCACTGGTCTGTGTCGGCGTCGTGCTGGTGCTGGTGCAACTGCTGGTCGGCCTTCCGCCTCCCGGCTTTCCCGAGGGCGATCGTCTGACCCATCAGTTCGGGTTCGCAACGGCGCTTGCCATTGCGATCTTCGGGCTGTTACTCACGGAGCAGTGCTACCGGCGAACGCCGGCCCAGTCGCGCTGGCATGTGCGGCCGCTGCTGCTCGGATTCGTCGGGCTGCTGGGTTACGACGTGGTGTTGTACTCCGACGCGCTGCTGTTCCGGCTGCTAGATCCTGATATCTGGGCGGCCCGCGGCCTTGCACAGGCGATCACCGTGCCGCTGCTGGCACTGACGCTGGAGCGCACACGCAATTGGTCGTTCGACCTGTCGGTGTCGCGTGGCGTGGTGGCAGGGTCAACGGCGCTGGCGGCGACGGGTGTCTATCTGCTCGTCATGGCCAGCGCGGGATTCTTCCTGCGCTACGTCGGTGGATCATGGGGACGCGCTCTCGAGGCAGTACTTGTCTTTGCGGCACTGTTGCTGCTGGCGTTCGTCAGCTTGTCGACCACGTATCGCGCCAAGGTGCGGGTGTTCGTTGCAAAGCACTTCTTCACCTACCGCTACGACTACCGCCAGGAATGGCTGCGATTCACGACCACGCTGACGGCGAGCACGGCGGACCAGCCATGGTCAGCGTGCATCCAGGCTCTCGGCGACCTCGTAGAAAGCCCCGGCGGCGGTCTTTGGCTGCGACAGGTCTCCGGTGAATACCAGCAGGTCGCCCGCTCGTCGATGGGACCCAGTGCCGTCATCGAAGGACGCGACGCACCGCTGCCCGCGCTGCTTCGCCGAACCGGCTGGGTGCTGGAACTGGCCGACGTGCGCGCGCACCCCGACCGCTACGAGCAGCTCCAGTTGCCGGAGTCGATCGCTGGCCTGCGCGACGCGTGGCTCGTGGTACCTCTGCAGACGGCCGACGAACTGGTGGGTTTCGTGGTGCTGACGACGCCGCGCGTGCCGATCGAGATCGACTGGGAAGTGAGGGATCTGTTGAAGACTGCCGGCCGGCAGGCGGCCAGCTATCTGGCCTACACGATGGCGACCGAGGCGCTGCTCGAAGCGCGGAAGTTCGACGCATTTCACCGCATGTCGACCTTCGTGGTGCATGATCTGAAGAACCTGGTCGCGCAGTTGCAGTTGTTGCTCAGCAATGTCGAGCGGCACCGTGACAACCCGGACTTCCACCGGGACATGCTGCGTACGATCGAGCACGTGGTCGGCCGGATGAACCAGCTGATGATGCAATTGCGTCCGGATGCGTCGGGGGGCGAACGCGCGCATCCGGTCGACGTCGGCGATGTGGTGAGGCGAGTGCAGAGCCTACGCACGACGGGCCGCTCGGGACTCAAACTCAGCGCGCCGGACGGTATCCTCGCGTGGGCGCACGAGGACCGGCTCGAACGCGTGATCGCGCATCTCGTGCAGAACGCCTTCGATGCTTCGGGAAATGCGCCGGACATCGACGTCAACGTCGGGCGTGAAGGGGAGGATGTCTTGATCGACGTGAACGACCGTGGCATCGGAATGAGCGAGGAGTTCATCCGCGACCGGCTGTTCAAGCCGTTTCAGACCACGAAGGACACCGGCATGGGGATTGGGGCGTTCGAAAGCCAGCAGTACATCCAGCAGGTGGGGGGCCGGATCGAGGTCGAAAGCCGGCCGCAGGCCGGTACTCGCGTGCGTGTGCGGCTGCGCGCGGTGGCCGCCCCACGGCTGCAGGGAGAAGCCGCGGCATGACCGACGGACGACGTGCGGTGCTGGTCGTCGAGGACGATCCAGCACTGCAGCTGCAGATGAAGTGGGCGTTCGACGCGTACGACGTCGCGGTCGCGTCGGATCGCGAAGAAGCGATCGCGCAGCTGCGCCGAATCGAGCCGGCGGTCGTGACACTGGACCTCGGACTGCCGCCAGAGACCGGGCAGTGTCGAGGAGGGTTTTCGCACGCTCGAGAAGATTCTGGAACTCGCGCCCGATACCAAGGTTCTCGTGGTCACCGGCCAGAACGACAGCGCCAACGCGCGGCGCGCCGTGGCGCTGGGCGCGCATGACTTCTTCGCCAAACCCTTTGATGCAGACGTCGTCTCGCTGATCATCGACCGCGCCTTCCGCGTGCATGACCTGCAGCTTGAGAACCGCCGGCTGCTGCAGGCGCGTATCGGAGTGGGCGGCATCATCACCGCGTCGGCCGAAATGCAGGCGGTCTGCCGGATGATCGAGAAGGTCGCCTCGACGGATGCGACGGTCATGCTGCTGGGCGAGTCCGGCACCGGCAAGGAGCTGCTGGCGCGCGCGCTGCACGAATCGTCCGGACGCAGCAAGCGGCGCTTCGTCGCGATCAATTGCGCTGCCATCCCGGACACCCTGCTCGAAAGCGAACTGTTCGGCTACGAGCGCGGCGCGTTCACCGGCGCATCGAAGCAGACCCTCGGCCGCATCGAGACAGCCAACGGCGGCACGCTCTTCCTGGACGAGATCGGCGACTTGCCGGCATCACTGCAAGCGAAGCTGCTGCGCTTCCTGCAGGAACGCTCGGTCGAGCGATTGGGCGGCCGCGAGGAAATCCCGGTCGACGTGCGCATCGTGTGTGCAACGCATCAGAACCTGCGCGAGCGCATCGCCGCCGGTTCGTTCCGCGAAGACCTTTTCTATCGCTTGGCCGAGATCGTCGTCACCGTTCCTCCGCTGCGCGACCGCGCCGGCGACGCCGCGCTACTTGCCCATGCGCTGGCGCGACGCTACGCCGACGAGCTCAAGCGCGGGCGCATCGGCCTGAGCGACGAGGCACTCAGTGTCATCGAGCAGCATCGCTGGCCGGGCAACGTGCGCGAGCTCGAGAATGTCATCAAGCGCGCGGTGATTCTTGCCGAAGGGCAGGTGATCCGCGCGCGTGACCTGGGAATGGACCAGGCGACGGCCGAGGAACAGCCGCTCAATCTGCGCGAGGCGCGCGACAGCGCCGAACGCCGCGAGGTGGTGCGGGCGCTGGCGCGTGCCAACGGCAACCTGTCGAAGGCAGCTGACCTGCTCGGGGTCAGCAGGCCGACGCTCTATGACCTGCTCAACCGGTTTGGCCTGCGCAAGCAGGAGTGAATCCGAGGCGAATTCGATGACCGACAGATCTCATCCCGTGGCGCGGCCGATCTTGCGTGGCGCCTGCATGGCGGCGCTTGCTTGCATGCTCCTCTCGGCCTGCCGCAACGAGGACCCGGCCGCGCTGATCCGGTCGGCGCGCGACTACCAGGCGAAGGGAGACCACCGGGCGGCCATCATCCAGCTGAAGAACGTCGTGCAGAAGCAGCCGGAAAACAGTGAGGCGCGGCTGTTGCTCGGTCAGTCGAACCTGGTGGTGGGCGATCCGGCCACCGCGGAGAAGGAATTCCGCCGGGCGGCCGAGTTCGGGCAGTCCCCCAATGTCGTCGCGCCGCTGATCGCGACCGCCATGCTCGACGGCGGCGAGGCCGCGAAGGTCATCGATGAGTTCGGGAGCAAACGGCTCGATGATCCGCGCGCCGATGCCGCGTTGCGCGTCGTGGTCGGGCAGGCGCAGCTGCGCATGCGCAAGCCCGAAGACGCGGCCGCCTCGTTCGCTGCGGCGCTCGCCAGCGATCCTTCCAATGTGCAGGCGCAACTTGGCCAGGCGCGATTGGCCGCAATTGGCGGCAATCTCGACGAGGCGATCGCTGCCGTCGACGCCATCGCCGCCAAGCATCCGGACTCGTACGACGCACTGCTGCTGCAGGGGTCGCTGCGGTTGGGGCGCGGCGACCATGAGGGAGCGCGCAAGTCGCTGGAAGCCGCGGTGGCGGCCGAGCCGTGGAAGGCGCAGGCGCGTCTGGAATTGATCTCGCTGCTGATCGTCGATGGTCAGCTGGACGCGGCCAGCGCCCAGGTGAACGAAGCCCGCGAGGCGCGGGGTGGCGACCTTCGATTGCTTTATTTCGAGGCATTGATCGCCTTCAACAAGAAGGACCTCGCGCGGGCGCGCGAACTGGCGCAGCAGCTCATCAAGCGGGCGCCCGAGCACGTGCCTTCGCTGGTGCTTCTGGGAGCGGTCGAGCTGCAGGAGAAGCAGACGACCATGGCCGAAAACTACCTGCAAAAGGCCGTCTTGCTGGCGCCCCAGCACGAAGGCGCCCGCAAGCTGCTCGTGCGCACCTACATGGGGACGAAGCAGCCGGCGCGCGCGCTGGAGACGATCCAGCCGCTACTGGCAGCAGGCACTCCGTTGGATCCGGCGACGATGATGCTGGCCGGCGAAACGTATCTCGCCAACGGAGACCTGAAGCAGGCATCGCATTTCTTCTCGGCGGCGACGCAGTCGAAGCCGCAGGAGACGGCGGCGCGCATCCGGCTGGGGCAGATCGCGATGGCGAGCGGCGAGCCCGAGCGGGGCATCCACGAACTGGAGGCAGCGACGAGCGCCGAGGGCGCACCGGTGCAGGCCGATCTGGCGCTCATCGCCGGCTATATGCAACGTGGCGAGACGGCAAAGGCGCTAGCGGCAGCGCAAGCGCTGGTCAAGAAACGACCGGACGACCCGGACGTCTACCAGGTCCTTGCCTCCGTGCATGCCGCGCGCAAGGAACTGCCGGCCGCGCGTGCGGCCTACCAGAAGGCCCTCGACCTCAAGCCAGCCTATCTGCCCGCGGTGGCGGGCCTGGCGCGCATCGACCTGGCGGAGGGCAAGCCGGCCGAGGCGCGTGCGCGTTTCGAGGCTGCCGTGGCGCGAGAGCCCAACAACGAATTGGCGCTGCTCGGACTGGCCGAAATCCTCGCGACGACCAAGGCGCCGTCCAAGGACATTGCGGCCGTCCTAAAGCGGGCGATCGTTGTCAGGCCGCAGTCAGTTCCCGCGCAGCTCGCACTGATCAACCTGCAGCTGAACGACAGGGACACGCGGGCGGCACTGGCGACCGCTCAGGAAGCGTCAATTTCCCTGCCCCACGAGCCTCGCATACTCGACGCGCTGGGGCGAGCCCAGTTGGCGGCCGGGGAAACGAACCAGGCAGTCGAGACGTTCACTCGACTCGCCGCGGCCGAGCCGAAGTCGCCCACACCGCTGGTGCGGCTGGCCGCCGTCTACAACGCCCGCAAGGAGCCGGAGAAGGGCATCGAGGTCCTGCTGCGGGCGCAGAAGCTGGCGCCGACCGACGCGGCGATTGGACGCGATCTGGTGATCGGTTATCTGATGGCCGGCAAGGTCGACGACGCGCTGAAGCAAGCGAGGGCACTGCAGGCGGCGGCTCCAAAGGCCGCAAGCGGGTACCTGTTGGAAGGCGATATCTATACGGCCAGCAAGCAATGGACGCCGGCCGAACGCGCCTATCGCGATGCCCTGAAGGCCGACCCGCAGTCGATCGCCAGCGCGCTGAAGCTGCACGGCGCGCTGATGAATGCGGGCAAGAAGGCTGACGCCGACGTGTTCGCACGCAAGTGGATCGCCGAACATCCAAACGACACCGTCTTCCGCAGTTACCTGGCTGAACAGGCGCTGCGATCGAAGGACTACAAGGCGTCGGTCGCGCTGTACCAGGCGATCATCGCTCAGCAGCCTAACAATGTGGCGGCACTCAACAACCTGGCATGGGCGTTGGGCCAGCTCGGCGACGCCAAGGCGATAGGCTACGGGGAGCGCGCGCTGCAGCTGGCGCCCGACAGTCCGCTGGTGCTCGACACGGTCGGCGCGCTGCTGGTGGCCAAAGGTGAAACCGCCAAAGGGGTCGACTACCTGGCCCGCGCGGTGTCGCTGGCTCCCAATCGCCCCGACATCCGATTCAACTATGCCAAGGCGCTGCTCAAGGCCGGCCGCACCGAAGATGCACGCAAGGAACTGACCAAGCTGCAGGGCGTCGAGCAGGACTACGCCGGCAAGGCGGAAGTCGCCGCGCTGCTGAAACAGATCTGAACATCAGGAAGATGGGGAACCGTGTTGAAACAGCAAGTCATCGGAGTGGTTGGACTGGGTTACGTCGGCCTGCCGCTGGCGGTGGAGTTCGGCAAGAAGTTCCGCACCATCGGTTTCGACCTGTCGAACGCAAAGGTTGATGCCTATCGTCGCTACGTCGATCCGATGGGCGAGGTCGCCGCCTCAGACCTGGCCTCGGCGACGCTGCTCGAGCCGACCACCGATGCGAGCCGGCTGCGTGAGGCCGACTTCATCGTCGTGGCAGTGCCCACGCCGATCGATGCCGCGCACCAGCCCGACTTCGCGCCGCTCGTTGGGGCCAGCGTCTCGGTCGGTCGCAACCTGAAGCAGGGTGCGACGGTTGTTTACGAGTCCACCGTGTATCCGGGTGCGACCGAGGAGATCTGCATACCGCTGATCGAGCGCGAGTCCGGATTGAAGTGGAAACGCGACTTCTTCGTCGGCTACTCGCCCGAGCGCATCAACCCCGGCGACCGGGAACACACGCTGACGCGCATCGTCAAGGTCGTTGCGGGTGACTCGGAGCGAGACGCTGGAGCGCGTGGCCCGCACCTACGAGCAGATCGTCTCGGCGGGTGTTCATCGCGCCTCCAGCATCAAGGTGGCCGAGGCGGCCAAGGTGATCGAGAACACGCAGCGCGACCTGAACATCGCGCTGATGAACGAACTGGCGCTGATCTTCCACAGGATCGGCATCGACACCATGGAAGTGCTGCAGGCGGCCGGGACGAAGTGGAACTTCCTGCCGTTTCGGCCCGGCCTGGTCGGGGGCCACTGCATCGGAGTGGATCCGTACTACCTGACGCACAAGGCGGACATGCTGGGCTATCACCCGCAGGTCATCCTGGCCGGCCGCCGCATCAACGATGGCATGGGAAAGTTCGTCGCCGAGGAAACCGTCAAGAACCTGATCCGGACGGGTGCGCACGTGAAGGACGCCAAGGTCACCGTTCTCGGCCTGACCTTCAAGGAGAACTGCCCCGACCTGCGCAACTCGCGCGTGATCGACATCGTGCGCGAACTCGAGTCCTATGGCGTGAAGGTCAGCGTGCACGACCCTGTGGCGGATAGCAACGAGGCGATGCATGAATACGGCGTGACGCTGTGCAGTTGGGACAAGCTGGCGCGCGCGGATGCGATCGTCGCGGCCGTTGCGCACGATCAATTCCGCGCACGGCCGGTCGACGACTGGGTCGACAAGCTGCGGCCCGGCGGCCTGTTCGTCGACGTCAAGTGCCAGGCGGACGCCGGCGCATTGCGGGCACGGGGGCTGAAGGTGTGGCGGCTCTAGGCGTATGCCCGGACGGGGCGCGGTCGCGTGCGGCCGGCGCCTCGACGTACACGGACCTCCCGGTTCCCATTTTCATGGGAGTCGTCGCAAGGATTCTCGCGTGGGGCGCGATCGGCTGCGTCGCGGTCGCACTGAATATCGGATCTGCTGCGGCGCAACCGCCCAGCGGTATCCAAGCAGTCAAGGGGTCAGTGGTCGCGATCGGGACTTTCCAGAGCACCCGGGTTCCGCAGTTTCGATTTCTCGGTACGGGCTTTGCGGTCGGCGACGGGACGCTGGCCGCGACCAATGCCCATGTGATCCCGGCGACACTCGACCCCGGCGCGGACCCCGAAGTGCTGGTGGCGCTGCTTCCTGGGGGCGAACCGTCCCGGCTCGGTGTGAGAAAGCTGGCGCGCATAGCGATAGACGCCCAGCACGATGTCGCGCTGATGAAGATGGACGGGCCTCCTCTGCGCCCGCTCACACTGCGGGATTCAGCCACGGTTTCCGAGGGCGATCAGCTGCTGTTCACCGGGTTCCCGATCGGCGGGGTGTTGGGCCTGTTTCCGGCCACGCATCGGGCCATGGTGGCCGCGATCGCCCCGGTCGCGATGCCGTCGGCCAGCGGGCATCAGCTCGATCCCAAGGTGATAAGGCGTTTGCGGGATGAGGCATTTTCGGTATTCCAGCTCGATGCCACGGCCTTTCCCGGCAACAGCGGCAGCCCCCTTTACGACCCCACGACAGGCGAAGTGGTCGGCATCCTGAACATGGTGTTCGTCAAGGCCACCAAGGAGTCGGCGCTCTCGCAGCCGTCGGGAATCAGCTACGCCATTCCTTCGAGGTTCCTGATCGACCTGCTGGCCCAGACCCGCCGCTGACGGCCGCGTCACCGGCTGGAAACCCTCGCGAAATCAGCCGACAGACAGCCATTGCCGTGACATTAGACTCTTGTATAGCCTTGCACTCCCCATGTCGGGGAATAGAAGGGGGTAGCCGCCGCACAGAACAGGATTGCTCGGAGCGGACAAGCCGCCTCCCCATCCCTTGCAGCGTTCGCTGCACGTTCTCACGAACAGTGTCAAGAGGAATACTCCACAGGCCCGCTGCGACGGCTCGGGCTGGTAGGACGGCTCTTCCTCTCTGAAACTACTTCGGTGGCGCCCGTGGTGAGGCAGTACCGGAATGCTTCAGGGCAGTCGCATACCCGACACATAAGACAACGATCATCCAGATAGTGTCCACGTAAGACCCGCCCGACGCTTAGGCGCGCAAGGGGGCAAAAGGAAGGAACTGCTGTGATCAGTATTTCGCGCCGCCCGCTGTCGGTCGCCTCGTTCGCCGACATGGCATTGTTTGCCGCCTTCTGCATCGTCTCGATGCTGATGGCCGTTTCTATGCAACTCGGTCCCTACGGGACTGGAACTGCTACTGCGCTGATACCGGCGCTCGAGTTCGCCGCGATCACCACGGCCGTCGGGACGATGTTCGGCCTGTTCCGGGCCGGAGAGAAGAAGCCGCTCAGCGTCGTCGTCACGCGCACGATGCTGGCACTCGCCGTTGCCGTGCCGATCACGCTACGTGCTGTTCACTGTGATTCCTTCGAGGGAGGGGTTGCGCAGCGTGCTGTCCTACGCCGCGTTGTTCACCCTGTCGTCGGTTATCCTGGTCCGCCCGTTGCTGCTGGCACTGGTCATCACCAGCGTAGGCACGCGCCGTCTCCTGATCGTCGGCAGCGGACCGGATGCGCTTGCGGTCGAAGAACTCGTCGAAAACCAGGGCCCGCGCAGGGCGGTGGTAGTCGGCTTCTATCCGGCCGGCTCTCCCGACGAGTCGATGGGCAACGGGCGTGCTGGCAGGGCACCTACCTTTCCGACCACGCTGAAGCTGCAGGCCATCGTCGAACGCTTCCACGTCAGCGAGGTCATTGTCGCGGCCCGCGAACAGCGGGGCGGGGCGCTGCCGATCGACGACCTGCTCGAGTGCAGGATCGGCGGCGTGCCCGTATCCGACCTCTCGGCGTTCTACGAGCGCGTGCGAGGCGAAGTACCGGTGGACTCGCTCAAGGCGAGCTGGCTCGTCTACGGTGCTGGCTTTGTGCAGAACCCGCTGCGTACGCTGGTCAAGCGGGCGTTCGACGTCATTGCAGCGACCGTCCTGCTGCTGCTTGCGCTGCCGGTGCTGGCTCTCGCGATGTTCGCGATCTTCGTCGAAGGCGGAATGCCGGTGTTCTTCACCCAGGAGCGCGTCGGCCGGGCCGGACGCATTTTCAACTGCCTCAAGCTGCGCACGATGCGCATCGATGCGGAAGTCGACGGCGTGCCGCGCTGGGCGGCCGCCGGAGACGCCCGGGTGACGCGCGTCGGTCGCGTGCTGCGCAAGCTGCGCGTCGACGAGATGCCGCAGCTGCTCAACGTCCTGATGGGCGACATGAGCCTCGTCGGTCCGCGTCCGGAACGGCCGTGCTTCGTCGACCAGCTGCGCGACGAGATCCGCTTCTACGATGTGCGCCACAGCATCAAACCCGGTGTCACCGGCTGGGCGCAGATCCGCTATCCGTACGGTTCTTCGGTGCAGGACGCGCAGCGCAAGCTGCAGTACGACCTGTTCTACGTGAAGAACCACTCGCTGGTGCTCGACGTGCTGATCCTGGCCGAGACGGTCCGCGTGGTCCTGTTTGGCGAAGGAGCGCAGTAGCCGGCGGGATACGAATGACGTCGCCTCGGGTCCGGCCTGGCAGGCCGGGATCTGCGATCGCCGAGGCACGAAAGCGCTACTGCAATGCACCACTGTCGTTAGGCCTGGACTAGACTCGGCCGGGGCATCGGCCGCATGGCCGGGTCGAGCGGGCCGCGATGAAATGATCTTCCGGAGGAACCGTTTATGAGGCAGCCAACTGTCATGTTCCGCATGCTGATCGCGATGGCGCTGGGCGCTGCGCTCGTCGCCTGTTCTTCGAACCGCTATCCGCCCGCGCCGGCTTCGGCTGCGATGTCGGACTATCGCTACGTGATCGGTCCGCTCGATACCGTGAACATCGTCGTCTGGCGCAACCCGGAACTGTCGATGTCGGTTCCGGTGCGTCCCGACGGTCGCATCAGCACGCCGCTGGTCGAGGACGTTCCGGCACTCGGCAAGCAATCCGGCCGCACCTGGCGCGTGACCTCGAGAAGGCGCTGTCGAAGTACATCCGCGATCCCGTCGTCACCGTCATCGTCAACAGCTTCGACGGGCCGTACGACCGAGCAGATCCGCATCGTCGGCGAGGCCACCAAGCCGCAGGCGGTCGCGTATCGGCAGAACATGACGCTGCTCGACGTGATGATCGTCGTCGGTGGACTGACCGACTTCGCCGACGGCAACAAGGCGGTGCTGGTGCGCGGTTCGGAGCAGGGCAAGCAGTACAGCGTGCGCCTCGGCGACCTGGTGCGTCGCGGCGACATTTCGGCCAACGTCGACGTGCGGCCGGGCGACATCCTGATCATCCCGCAGAGCTGGTTCTGACCACGGAGCCCGAATGCTCGGGGCGCATTTCGCATTGACGCAGGAACGATGGAAGAAGTGATCCATCAGGTACTGACCGCGCTGCGCGGCATGTGGCGTCGCCGCTGGATCGGGCTGACGGTGGCGTGGGCCGTCGCGGTGGTCGGCGCGATCGTGCTGCTGCGCATTCCCGACCGCTATGAGGCGACGCGCGCGCGTCTACGTCGACACGCAGACCGTGCTGAAGCCGCTGATGTCCGGACTGGCGGTCCAGCCGAATGTCGACGAGCAGATCTCGATGCTGGCGCGCACGCTGATCGCGCGGCCGAACATCGAGAAGATCATGCGCAGCTCCGATCTCGATGTCACGGTGAAGACGCCGATCGAAACGGACAGGCTGGTCGATACGCTGATCGGTCGCATCAAGTTCACCGGCAGCGGTCGCGAGAACATCTACAGCATCTCGTATCAGGACGAGAGCCCGGATCGCGCCAAGCGCGTCGTGCAGGACCTGCTCTCGCTGTTCGTCGAGTCGGGCGTCGGCAACAAGCGCCGCGATGCCGAGGCGCACGGCGCTTCATCGACGAGCAGATCAAGGGTTACGAGAAGAAGCTCGAGGAAGCCGAGAACCGGGTCAAGGAATTCAAGATGAAGAACCTCGGCTACACCGGCGGCGCGGGGCAGGACTACTTCAGCCGAATGAACGCACTGTCGGAGGAGGTCGCGAAAGCGACGGCTGGAACTGCGTGCGGCCGAGGAGTCGCGCGACGCGCTCAAGCGCGAACTGGTCGGTGAAGATCCGGTGCATGCTGCCCGAGACGACGATCTGCCGGCGGCGGCATTCCGTCACCGAGTTCGACGCGCGCATCGACGCTCAGCGCAAGCAGCTCGACGAGTTGCTGCGACGCTATACGGACCAGCATCCCGACGTCGTTTCGACCGCAACGCCTGATCGAGCAGCTCGAGGAGCAGAAGAAGCAGGACCTTGATGCGCGCCGCAAGGCTGCCGCCGCAGAATCCGTGCCAAGTTCACGACGTCGACGAATCCTGTGTTTCAGCAGATAAAGATTTCGCTTGCCGAGGCCGAAGCCAACGTCGCCGCACTGCGCGCGCGCGTTGGGCGAGAGCGAAGGGAGGCTGGCGCAGCTGAAGGCCGCCGCGGGCCGCGCACCGCAGATCGAGGCGGAAATGGCGCAGCTGAATCGGGACTACGACGTTCTGCGCAAGAACTACGAGCAGCTGGTGTCCCGGCGTGAGTCGGCTTCGATGGCCGAGGATGTCGACTCCACCGCGCGCATGGCTGAGTTCCGCATCATCGATCCGCCGCGCATGTCGCCGAAGGCCGTGTTCCCGAACCGGCTCGCGCTGGTGCCGCTGGTGCTCGGCCTGGCGATCGCCGCGGGTCTGGCGGTCGCGCTGGCGGTGTCGCAGATCCTGCCGACGTTCCACGATCCGAAGCAGTTGCGCACGACCACGCAGCGCGCCGTGCTGGGCAGCATCTCGCTGCAGGCCACGCTGCCGGTCATTCGCAGGAAGCGGGCCGCCAACGCGGCGTTTGCCGGTGGGCTGGCCAGCCTGCTGGTGATGTACGGTAGTTGGATCGCCTGGGTATCGCTGGCGGCGCGCGCATGAGGAGCCGAGTTTGAGCACGATCGAACAGGCCGCCAAACGGCTCGAGCAACTGCGGCAGTCCGGGGTCGACGTCGGCGCCGCCGCGGGCTCGGGGCCGTCGCTGGCCGAGTCGGCGTCGGTGCAGGAATCCGTGCCGCTGAGAGTCGCGCGCGAACTCGAGGCGCACGGTGCAGCCATTCGGCAGCCCGCGCGCGCGACGCGCACGGAGCCGGCGGTCGTTCCTGCACGGCCGCGCGCCGCACACCCGCGTGGAGATCGATCTCGCGCGGCTGTCGGCCAACGGCTACGTGACGCCGCTGCTGCGCGCTCGCGCCTGGCCGAGGAGTTTCGCGTGATCAAGCGGCCGCTGCTGACCAATGCGCGGGGCAAGTCGGCTGCGCCGATCGTCCAACGCCAACCGCATCATGGTCACCAGTGCGTTGGCGGGCGAGGGCAAGACCTATGTGTCGCTCAACCTGGCGATGAGCATCGCGATGGAACTCGACACCAGCGTGCTGCTGGTCGATGCCGACGCCTCGCGGCCGGCCGTGCTCGACCGGCTTGGCCTGCCGCCATCGCGCGGCCTGCTCGACCTGCTGGTCGATCCGGCGCTGTCGCTCGACGAATGTGTGCTCGTCGACCAACGTCGAACGCCTGTCGATCCTTCCTGCAGGGACGCAGCAATCGCAGGCAACCGAGCTGCTGGCGAGCGAGAGCATGACGCGCCTCGTCGAACAGCTGTCGGCCGACGATCCGCGCCGCATCGTGCTGTTCGACACGCCGCCGCTGCTGGCGGCCTCGGAATCGCGGGTGCTCGCTGCGCACATGGGTCAGGTGATCCTGATCGTCGCGGCCGACGACACGCCGCAGGGCTCGGTCACCGAGGCGCTGGCGACTATCGAGAACTGCCCGGTCGTCGTCACACTGCTGAACAAGGTGTCGGCCAGCAACAGCGGCAACTACTACGGCTCGTACGGCTCGCACGACGCGTAGTGCCGGCGGCGACACGGCGATGCGCCTGACTTCTCCTGCGGCACACCGCCCGAGCGCGCGGAGCGGCCTGAGGTCGAGGCTTGCTTCGGCGTTGCTGGCCGCAATCGGCGCTAGCGGTCCGGCGCAGGCGCAGTACCAGCCGGATTCCTCGATGGGCACCGGCGGCGCGACGCTTCCGGGCCCGCGGGCTACCAGATCGGCGGCGGCGCTCGATGGCCGGCGGCGCGCCGAGTCGGGCTGGTGGAGCGAGACCAGCATCACCGCGCAGGCGACGCTGACCAACAACGCCAATTACGGTGACGTCCAACGCCCGCGAGGGCGATCTGATCATCGAGCTGATTCCGGCGTGGAACTTCCACCGCGAGGGCGCGCGGCTGCGCGTCAATGGATTCGTTTCGCTCGACATGCTCGGCTATGTCGACGGCACGCAGACGAGCCGCATCCTGCCGCAGGCCAACGTCCTGGCGAACCTGGAGGCCATCGAAAATCTGTTCTTCATCGACGGTTCGATCTGTCGCCAACCAGTCCGTCGTCAATCCGTTCCTGCCGCGCGCGGAGTTCTCGTCGACCAACAACCAGTACACCTACGTCGCAGGCTCGCCTCGCGCCGTACTTCAAGGGCAACTTCGGCACAACACGACCTGGCTGGTCCGCAGCGACAACTCCTACACGTGGACTACGCAGACCGACAATCCGCTGGGCAACGCCTACTACGCCGCAACAGCTCGCCGAGGTCGTGCGTGCTCCGACACCGCTCGGGCCTGACGCTGCGGGTGAGCAACGACCTCACCCGGATCCAGAACCAGCATGCAGCCTGACCAGACGCTGAACACCGCGCTGGCGATCCTCGACTACGCGTTCACGCCGCAGTTCACCTTCGGCCTGCGCGGCGGTTACGAGAACATCGACCTACACCGCCGAAGAAGACGGCCGGTCCGATTTACGGGGGCCAACATCGCCTGGCGGCCGACGCCGCTGACGAGCCTCGTCGGCTACTGGGAAGAGCGCTTCTACGGCCCGAGCTATCAGTTCGAGGCGTCGCACCGGCAGCGCCGGTTCGCGTCGTCGGCCTCGTTCTACCGCACGATCACGACCTATCCGCAGGTGCTGCTGCAGATTCCGCCGACCAACAGCGTCGCGGGCATGCTCAATGCCATTCTGGTGGCGCGCTTCCCGGATCCGATCGAGCGGCCAAGGCAGGCGCAGGATCTGATCGTGCGTCAGGGACTGCCGGAGTCACTTCCGGCGGGCGCCTACATCTACAACCAGAGCGCCAATATCCTGACCGGCGGCAACGTCAACTGGGTTCTGATTGGCGTCCGCAACACGCTCGCGCTGAACCTGTTCTACCTGAAGACCGAGCATTGCTGCCCGATGCGCGCGTGCCGCCGACCTTCCTCAGTCTTCAACAACAACATCCAGCAGGGCGGCGGGATGACGCTCAGCCACCCGCTGACGCCGGTGATCTCGCTGAACGGCACGCTGAGCGACCACGCACACGCGCGGATTCGGACCGAACGAAGGGCTTGAAGACGCGCCAGGGCCTTGCGAGCCTGCAGGGCAACTGGCAGATGTCGCCGCGCAACACGGTGTTCGTCGGCCCGCGCTACCAGTACCAGAAGCTCGGACAGCGCAGCGCTGTCCGGCCACGAGTCCAGCGAGTTCGCCGTCTTCACCGGGCTGTTCCATCGCCTGTAGGGCGCCCATGTACGAAGACTTCTACGGCCTCTCCGGCAAGCCGTTCCAGCTGAGTCCCGACCCAGCGTTCTACTTCGGCAGCAAGGGCCACACCAGCGCGCTTTCGTACCTGAAGTACGGCGTCTACCAGGGCGAGGGCTTCCTCGTCATCACCGGCGAGATCGGCGCCGGCAAGACCACGCTGGTGCGCGCGCTGCTCGAGGAGCTCGATGTCAAGACGATCGTGGCCGCGCAGATCGTCAGCACGCAGCTCGAGGCCGACGACCTGCTGCGGTCGGTCGCCAAGGCGTTCGGCATCCGCGTGCCGCAGGAAGACAAGGCGAGACTGCTGGCCGCGATCGAGGCGTTCCTGCTGATGCTGTTCCAGCAGAACAAGCGTGCGCTGCTGATCGTCGACGAGGCGCAGAACCTGAACCCCGGATCGATCGAAGAGCTGCGCATGCTGTCGAACTTCCAGTGCGGCGACCAGGCGTTGCTGCAGAGCTTCCTGGTCGGGCAGCCCGAACTGCGCAACCTGATGCGGTCGCCGGCGATGGAGCAGTTCCGCCAGCGCGTCATCGCGTCGTACCACCTCGGCCCGCTCGACGAGGACGAGACGCGCGCCTACATCGAACACCGCCTGCATCGCGTGGCCTGGAAGGGCGATCCGGAGTTCGACGCGTCGGCCTTCCACGGCGTGTTCGCCGCCAGCGGCGGCATTCCGCGCCGGATCAATGCGGTCTGCAACCGGCTGCTGCTGGCCGGCTTCCTGTCTGGCCAGCATCGCTTCAGCGCTGCCGAGGTCGACGCAGTCGTCGCCGAGATCACCGGCGAGATCGGTCCCCAGGCGGCCCTGGTGACGCCGCTGCGCGAGCCGGTAGCCGCTTCGATCAATGCGATCAATGCCGGGGCCCACAGTGCCGGCCACCCCGATCTGGTGGGCAACGTGCGGCGCCTGCTGTCGATGGCCGACCGGGTCGATGCGCTGGAACGCAACGTCAACGAACTGCTCGGCCTGGTCCGCAGCCTCGTCGAGCCGGAACGCGCCTTGCCCGAGGACGAAACCCCGCGGCAGGAGCCCCCGCGCCGCAGGCGCAAGACAACGAGCGGCGCGTGAGTATGACGCTGATGCCCGGCCCTATTCTCTGCGTGGTTGGAGCGCGGCCGAATTTCATGAAGATGGCTCCGCTGCTGCGCGCGCTCAAGGCGCGTAGCGACTTGCCGAGGCCGTTCCTGGTGCACACCGGACAGCACTACGACTTCGCGCTGAATGAGCGATTGTTCAATGATCTGGAGTTGCCTTCCCCGGATGTGAACCTGGAGGTCGGTTCTGGTTCGCATGCCTTCCAGACCGCGGAAGTGATGAGGCGCTTTGAGCCGGTCATCGATCGAGTCGCGCCCTGCTGTGTGATGGTGGTCGGCGACGTGAACTCAACGTTGGCGTGCAGCCTGGTGGCGGCCAAGAAACTGGTGCCGGTCGCACACGTCGAAGCCGGACTGCGCAGCTTCGATCGCACCATGCCGGAGGAAGTGAATCGTGTCTTGACCGACCAGATCGCCGATCTGTTGTACACGACCGAGCATGAGGCCCTTTCGAATCTGGTTCGCGAGGGAATCGCGCCGGACCGCGTTCAGTTTGTCGGCAACCTGATGATCGATTCGCTCTTCGCCGCGCTACCGAAGTCCGTAACGGCCGACCGAAGTGTTGGAGCGAGAGGGATTCGATTCCCAGCTTGCGAATGAGCCGACGGGCTACGGCGTGGTGACGCTGCACCGTCCGTCAAATGTCGACGATCAGGCAGCCCTGTCCAACGTTCTCGGCATCCTTGGAGCAGTTTCGGAGCGGCTTCCTTTGATCTGGCCGGTGCACCCGCGCGCGCGCGCAAGCATCGAAAGGCTCGGACTGGCGCACGTGATTGACGGCGCCCGCGTTGTCATGCTGCCGCCGCAGGGCTACCTCGAGATGGTCGGCCTGATGCGCGGCGCCACGCTGGCATTGACAGATTCGGGCGGTGTGCAGGAGGAAACTACTGCACTGGGCATACCCTGTTTGACGATGCGTTCGAATACCGAACGGCCGATCACGTTGGAGCAGGGCACCAATGTCCTGGTCGGGTCGGATCGCAGCCGCGTATTGGCCGCGGTCCACAAGATCATGTCGGGTGGCGCCAGCCGGGACGCGTCGCCGAAGGGTGGGACGGCCACGCAGCCGAGCGGCATCGCTGGACGATTTCGCCGGTTGGCTGGTTGGTCGTCAACAAACCTCGCGGGCGGCATGATGAGCGGGCCGATTCCTGCTCTCGCATCAGCAATGCGCTGACGATCGACGTGGGGGAGGACTACTTCCAAGTGTCGGCGCTCGCCCCGCACATCGATCGGGGAGACTGGGAGCGAATGCCGTGCCGGATCGAGCGCAACGTCGATCGATTGCTGC
>CAVPGM010000019.1:0-302691 GCA_963703945.1 uncultured beta proteobacterium
GGCCATCTACTTCGCGGGCGAATCGAAGTGAGGCACGCGTTCATCGATCGGCATCGACGCAGCTATCCGGTCAAGGCGCTGTGCGATGCGCTGCAGGTGTCGCGCAGTGGGTACTACGCGGCCCGTGGACGTGCGCCGAGTGCGCGTCAGCAACGCCAGGCCACGCTGACCACAGAGATCCGCAAGGTCCATATGGCCAGCCGCGAGACCTATGGTGCGCCCCGGATCCACGCCGAGCTCACAGCACAGAACCTGACCTGTTGCCGCAACACAGTGGCCAAGCTGATGCGGCAGGCGTTCATCGTGCCCAAGGCCATTCGCCGGTTCCGGGTCACCACCGACTCGCGCCGCACCCAGGCCTCGCCCAACCTGATCGGTCGAGTGTTCACGAGCGACGCTCCCAATGCCTGTTGGTTGAGCGACATCACGTACATCCCGACGCGCGAAGGCTGGCTGTATCTGGCCACCGTACTGGACGTGTACTCGCGCGCCATCGTTGGCTGGGCCATGAGTCGAACCCTCGACTGCAATCTCGCCAAGGACGCCCTGAGGATGGCGATCGGCCGGCGTGGACCGCCTGCAGTCCTGCACTCGGACCAGGGCACGACCTACTCAGCCGCCGAGTACCGGGAACTGGTCGCCCGCTATCCGATTCGGCAGAGCATGAGTCGAAAGGGCGACTGCTGGGATACTCAATCTACGATTCGCTCGAGCGCTGTTTGCGGCCTGACCCGTGCTGGGACTGGTGGAATGCCTTTGCGTTGACCTGTCGGCCGCGATGCAGCGCTCAACCCGGCAACGCCGAGCCTGCTGCGAGTGACCTGATAGGAGCTTTGTCCTGCACCGTGAGTGTCCTGTCCTTCGGCAAGGTTTGGCGACGCCAAACCTTGCCCTTTCGAAGGAGATCGCATGGAACAGGTAGAGACCCAGTCAGAGGTCATTCTCGGGGTCGACACGCATCTTGACGTTCATGTCGGCGTCGTCATCGATGCGGTCGGCCGCGTACAGGGCACACTGGCGGTTGCCACCAATCGCAGCGGTTACGAGCAGCTGCTGGATTGGGCGCAAGACTTCGGCGTGCTGCGTCGAGCTGGGGTTGAAGGGACTGGGTCCTACGGTTCTGGACTGACGCGCTTGCTCGAAGAGCGTGGCATTGCGGTCATCGAGGTCAACCGTCCAGACCGTTCCCGCCGACGCAGCCGCGGCAAGAGCGATCCGACTGACGCCGAGAGTGCCGCACGCGCCGTACTCGCCGACGATGCAAAGTGCATCCCCAAGGCTCAGAGCGGCCTGGCGGAGGCTCTACGTACGTTGAGTGTCGCTCGTCGCAGCGCGGTCAAGGCCAAGACCCAGGCCGTGAACCAACTTCGGGCACTGCTTGTCAGCGCGCCGTCGTTCATCCGCGACGTAGTTCTCAAGGTCAAGCCAGAGGATTGTGTTGCGGCCTGCGCGGCGCTGCCTCAGGACGATGTCAATCCCGTCCTAGCGAGTTTGAAAACGACGCTGCAGTTACTGGCAAAGCGATGGACGGCGTTGCACGAAGAGCTTCGCGAACTCGACAAGCAGCTCGCGCGTTTGACGAAGCTAGCAGCTCCCAGGCTCCTCGCACGCTTCGGCGTCGGACCTCAAACCGCAGCAACCTTGCTCGCCACGGCCGGTGACAATCCCACGCGGCTGCGCAACGAAGCCGCTCTTGCGGCGCTGTGCGGCGTCAGCCCCCTTGACGCGTCCTCGGGCAAGATGAACCGACATCGACTCAATCGGGGTGGTCAGCGGCAGGCCAACAATGCTCTGTGGACCATCGCCATGGTTCGAATGCGCAGCGACGCACGCACGCGCCAATACGTTGCCAGGCGCACGCGCGAGGGCCTCTCAAAGAAGGAAATCCACCGCTGCCTCAAACGCTACATCGTTCGCGAGCTTTACCCGTTGATCTTGGCCGACTTGAAGGAGTCGATGCGCCCTGCTTGACATAGGAGCGTCAACGCGCCGATGGAAAGCTTCTTCCACACGCTCAAGACCGAGCTGGTGATGCACTGTGACTACAAGACTCGCGACCAGGCACGCGCCAGCCTGTTCGACTACATGGAAGTGTTCTACAACCGCCAGCGACGTCACTCGACGCTCAACTACGAGCCACCGCTGGCCTTCGAGGCGACGAAAGTCGCCAGTTAACGTGTCCACGGAACGTGGGTAGGATCAACCCAGTCTGTTCCACCCGTTCACCCAGCAATCCCGAACGTCCGGCACATGGCCGTGCTCTGCCTGGACGCACCCGGCGCACCGGAGCATTCTAGGTGTTACTTTCCCGGGACCATCGCGATACTGGGGGAGCACGTAATGCGCAGATACGCCATCAAATTTGCTGCCGTAGCCGCCTTCACAACTCCGGCTGTCATGCTCAGCTGGTCCACCGCATTGGCGCAGGGCTCGAGCGATGTCGTGGGAACGTGGACACTCGTCTCGTCGGTGACGGAAAGAGACGGTACGAGAACTGATCAGTTTGGCTCCGGTGCAAAGGGGATGATGACTTTGGATGCCGATGGTCGCTTCATGCTTACGATCATCGGACCTGATCTTCCAAGTTTCGCCTCGAACAGTCGCGCGGCGGGCACGCCAGAAGAAAACAAAGCCGTCGTGTCGAAGAGCATTGCCATGATCGGCACCTATTCGGTCAACGCGGCAGACAAGACGCTCACCTTCAAGGTTGATAGCGCCACATTTCCCAATTGGAACGGAACTGAGCAGAAGCGGCTGCTTGCATCCAGCAGCAAGGACGAACTCAAATACATCACACCCACTGCGTCCAGTGGCGGGGTCGGCACGGTGACCTGGAGACGCGCCAAGTAGGCGTCCGCTTTGTCGCTGACGAGACGGCAGAGCGGGATGTCGGCTGTTGGCCTCGTACCGTCCATCACATACCGGGTGCACTAGCTGTCGGCCTTACTTGCGAGCCGCCACCTAAACCGGTCTCGAAAGTCACTGAAGCAACCTGGGCAGACCCAGTCGTGGCCATCAGTGGTGGCGTATCCCTCTTGAAGGTAATCGGGATGACTCGCATCGCCGAACTTGGCCCAACAGAACGCGCAGTCGTGGTCCCAGTCCGGCCGGGTTCGGGCCCAGGCCTTTCGGACCAGCGTCGCACCACGCAGGTGCTCGGATTGGAAGCTGAGGCGCCAGTCCCCACCAGAAGTTATAGGTCTGCAATGTGCAATTCGATCCCGCCGCGCCGTACCAACGAAATTGGTCAGGCGTGCGGCGGCATAAGGCCTCTCGCAGCCGCGATCCGCTCGACTCGATCGTCAAGCTCGCCAATGAATGCCGCCAACGAATTTCCGGCCTGATCGATGTGCGCGCGTAGTGCCTGTTCCAGAGCATTGATCCGCTGTGACAGCGTCTCGTGGCGCGTCGCAGCCTGCGCCTCAAGCCGCCGCAATTCTTCGTCCAGGTGTGCGCCCAGAGCGGTGAAACGCGATGCTTCAGCTTGATCGGCCAGTGTCCGCTGCGAGGCCAACTCCTTAGCCGCCCGACGGGTTTCGACAAGCACTGTCGCCTGCTGGACCACCAGCAGAAAGAGAAATATCGCCGCGATCAGCACGGTGAAGCCGAGCAGCAGCAGGCCAAGAGGCGCCTCCGCCGTCCAGAACCCAAAGGACAGTGTCGTTGGCGCGGTGACTACGTTCCAGTTGAGGGCGAGAAACCCGGTGAACGCCGCCAGCAGCAACGCCAACAGAACGGTGCGCAGATTCATGAGCAACTCCTTTGAGTCGGCCCGGGATCGCCGGCGCATGTCCAACCAGTGTAGTCAATGCCGACTCCACCCATGTGGCCCGCAAGCGGTGTTCAATGTCTGCTAATGGGGAAATGAGCGAACTTTCGAAATGCCGGCTCATGGCCGCGACCGGACACCCGAAGGCGCAGCCCCTTCAGCTGGGAGGTCCGCGATGCAGGAAGATTTCGATGGTGCGGATAAAGATGAAACCAAAGACACCAAGCGCCCACGTTAGGGCAACGGCGTAGGGGCCGACGCTCGGCCTAAAGGGAAGCCCCGCGACATTGAGCCAGAGGCTTAAGACGACCGCTAGCGAAATCGCAAAGATGACGACGACCCACGGCGGAAACCGGCCCTCCACTGCCCGGCGACGGCGGAACTGTGTGACTAGCACGAAGGTGAAAATCAAAGCAGCCGCTGCGCTGGACACGGACCAGGTGGCGGACTCGGGCATATGAAGAAGGGTTAGGAGTGTCGGAACTAAACCCAAAGCGGTAACGAGGAGTCCGCCTTCGATATAAAGACGAACGAAACGGAGATGTCGATCAGAAAGCTCGCCTCCGAGCGCACCCCGAAGGGTGACCACCACCGCAGAAAAGCCCACGAACGACAAAGACAGGGCAGCGAGACGGAGAAGGAAGTCAGATTCTGCTGGTGTCACGTCGCGTCCTCGTAGACATCTACTTTAACGTCTTCTACACCAAAGCGGCCTTGGCGCACCAAGCAGTTCAAATACCTGTTGGTCAGATCCAGCTGCTAACGCTGAAGCCCTTAGCTCACCCGTTCGCACGATGCACGAGTCCGCTAAAGGGCAATTCGATCAGCCTGCAAGAATGTCGGCAATTGGCCGAAGGCTGTACGCAGCTGGACTGGCCCGCCGACAGCGGCGATCCCGGTGAATATTCGTAGTTGGGCTGCAGCAATGCTCCGGCGCGCGTCTGATGCGATGCGGATGTAATGCGATCACCGATTGGACACCAAGAAACAGGAGATCGCCATGTTCCGCAAACTCATCACTCCCAGCGCCGCATTTCTGGCTGCCGCCACAACGACGTTATCCCTCTTCAGCGCCGTCGCGGGTCTTGCGGACAGAGACCGCGCGCTTCTGCTGACCGCCAAGCACTCGCCCACGTTCATCGCCGGTAACGCCACGGCGGTCACACGCTAGGCGCCACTGCATCGCTGCTTGAGCCCGGTCCGACCGGGCTCTTCTAGTCCGGTTCGGTCTCAACCACTTCGATAGCCCCCGGCGGCTGCTTTTGGCCGGAATCGGCGTCTAGGCCGACGGCTCCAGCGTCACACCGGTTCCACCGCCCATCACGCTCTGAACGTACGACTGCGCAACAACTGCAGCCGGGAGACCTTGGGACGGGTCCATCTTCAGTGCCAATAAGGTCTCGGTCACCCAAGGCGGGCTGACGGCGTTCACCCGGATCCGTCGCGGGGCCTCGAGTGCAGCAGCCCGGACGAACCCCTCAATTCCAGCATTCACCAGGCTGATTGCCGCGCTTCCAGGCATCGGCGCATGAGCGAGGACGCCGGTAGTGAGGGTGAACGAGCCGCCGTCGGCAAGGTGCTCCATTCCGAACCGCACCAGGTTGACCTGACCCATGAGCTTGTTGTCGAGGCAGAAGCGGAAGTCGGCATCGGTCAGCTTGTCGAGCAGAGCGAACTTGGCTTGACCGGCGGCGCAAACCACCGCGTCCAGTTTGCCGGCGGACCGATACATCGCCTGGATACGGGCCGGATCTGCGATGTCTACCCTGATGTCGGCGCTCTGGCGACTGGCGGCGACGATTTCATTACCAGCGGAAAGCGCAGCCACGACTGCGCGTCCAATGGTGCCGCTCGCGCCCACAACGAGAATGCGCATCGATCGCTCTCCTCTTGAAAGTCCAGTGACCGACAGTCAGTCTACTGTTCGTAGTCTGAGGATCCTGTCCGCTTCCGGCGTGGACCGGCAGCTGACACGGAGGTCCGAAATTGGCCGACCGCCGCCAGACGAAACAATGGTCGGCCAACAAGTCGCCCAACTTTCGACTAGCCAGCGACCGAAGTCTGCTCAAAGTAGCCGTTCAATATCTTCGCGACCCAGAACACGAAAGCCAGCAAGAGCAAGCCGGCGACTCCGAACGCAACGCCAGCCTCGGTCGGCAGCTGCGCGCGAAGGCCACGGTATATGAAGGCAGGGACAACCACGACACTAAGCAGCCCAAACACGAAGTGAATTGCGACCAGCATCCAAGTGCTCGATCGACGCTCCGCTGGACAGTCGTCGGTCCAATTTAGCGAAGGTGTGCGCAGTCCAAAAGCGTCCACAATTGCGCAGATCGTGCGGTGCGGCGGAACGGCAGGTCATGGCCGGCTCAGGCCGAATTGTGAGCGGTTTTGGGTTCGATTCTGTTCGCCCGTGCTCGGTTGCCGTTGGTGGTGGCTTACGAGCACTATGGATAGCGCACCATTCAGGGCGCAGCCCGGCGAGCGAAGCAAGCGATGACAGAGATCTCCGACGACGCAAAACGCAATCGCGCGGGCTGGACGAAGACCAACGCCGATTTCACGGACCAGCAGGCAAGCCGCTCCTGGGCGGCCGCAGAGATTACGTGGGGCGTCTTCGGCGTTCCTGAGGCATCGCTCAACACCCTTGGTGATGTTGCCGGCCTCGACGTCGTCGAACTCGGCTGCGGTAGCGCTTATGTCTCAGCCTGGCTGGCGCGACGCGGTGCGCGTCCCGTCGGTGTCGATGTGACTCCGGCGCAGCTCGCCACCGCCCGTCGCTGCCAAAGCGAGTTGGGGATCAATTTTCCGCTGGTGGAGGCGAGTGCGGAGAGCGTCCCGCTGCCATCTGCGAGCTTCGACCTCGCCATGTCCGAGTATGGCGCGAGCATCTGGTGTGACCCGCACCTCTGGATACCGGAGGCGCATCGGCTACTCCGTCCGCGCGGACGGCTGTGGTTCCTCAGGAACAGCACCCTCTCAATTCTCTGCGCAACGGACGAGGGCCCAGCGGCCGAATCGCTTCAGCGGCCGCAGCGCGGGCTGGGGCGCCTCGAGTGGCCGGGAGAGGCAGGCGTGGAGTGGCAACTGCCACACGGCGATCTGTTTCGCCTTCTGCGCCGCACAGGCTTCGATGTAGTCGATCTCGTCGAGCTCTACCCGCCCGACGACGCGGTCGATCATTCTTACTACGTTACGTCCTCGGTCAACTGGGCACGCAAATGGCCGTGTGAGGAGATTTGGGTCGCCGAGAAGTCCCACTGACGGCGCGGTTAGGTCCGCTTCCGATTATCTTCACGCCCCCGCCTAACAACTGCTGCTGGCCGCAAACTGTCACTACGCGCCTGCGTCAGCCTCGATATGTGAGTACATCCAGAAATCGCCCGGACGACCGCGCACCTGCCTATAGCTTCGAAGCAGGCCTTCCCGCAGAAAATCGCACCGCGCGAGCACCGCTCGCGATCTGGCATTGGACTGTAGGACGGTCGCTTGCACCCGCGTCACACCGGCCGACTCATGAGCCCAGCGGGTGAAGGCGTTCGCTGACGCGGTCCCAATACCTCGACCCCAGTGCGTCGGCGCCAGGTCGTACGACAGTTCGGCTGAGCGGTGAGCGCCGGAGACGGTGTGGAATCCGATGCTTCCCACCAGTCGATTCGTACGCACACAGACAATCGCGACTTGGAACAGTGAGTCTAACGTATGCGCTTGCGCTTCCCAAACGTACTTCTCGAGCTCGGATTCCGACTGGAGATTCCAGCTCGTGTGTTCATAAACCAGAGGATCGCGCAGGTAGTCTGCCCAAGCCGCAAGATCAGCCGCCTCGATCGGGCGAATGCGCACGTCCGGGTGTTCGACAGTTGGAAGCTTGGAAAAGAGCACCTCAACAAGATCCAGAGCTGACCGCGTCTGCACCTAGGCGCACCAGGTTGCGCCGCCAGGCCTCTCTCGGGCAGTCCCGCAATGCTGCTAGTACATCGCGGGCGACGACTAGCGGGTCTCGGCCAGTTGTGTCAATGACGCGGTCAAGATCGAGCTGTTCATCGGCGGCCTTGAATCCGCGCTTGGCTTCTTCCAAAGTCCGGTCGCCACGCGCGAGAGTTCTCCGCTCGATCTCCGCCCAGGAACAGGTGAGAGCGATCAGAAGCGGCTGATAGGCTTGAAGGGCGACAACCATCTCTCTGGCAGCAAGCTCAGTCGGGACGACGCAGTCGTAAATGACCCGGTTCCCTGCGCTCAGGACGGCCTGAAGACAAGACAGCGTCGTTCGCCTGACCAAGGGCACGTCAACTTTGGACCAGTCATTGCGAGCGTTGGCGGCGTCCAAGATGGATTGGGGAAGGCAGTAGAGGATCGTGTCCGTTGAGAAGTGCAGCCACTGTTCTGGCAACAACACTTCCTGCAGCGTGCGTGCAACGGTCGACTTTCCTGTACTGGAGCCGCCGATCAGGACAATGAGTCGGTTAGTCGGCATGGTGTCGTGGCCAGAGTTCAAGTCTTGCTCGAACTCAGTCTGCCCGCTCCCACAATTCTCTCTGAAGTCCGCTTGTAGGCAATTCTGGCCCGACTAGGCGACGGCGGCTACTGGGAGTCGGCCCAGGCCGCGGCGACTTGTTAAGCGCAATCTTATCCAGCCGCCAAGTTGCGTTGCCCATCCGTCTGGCCTTTTTGAGCACGTTTCGCTGCGCGCCCCATCAGTAGTGGCTCTTGTCGCCTTCTGAAGCCATCACTGATCCCTTGAGTGCGATGTTGCGAGGGATCGGTGCGCCCTTTCCATAAGCAGCGGCTGCGCGCGATCAGTGCACCGCCTGCTCGAGCGCGGCGGCCAGGCGCTCGCGCCACGGACCGGCATTGCCGAAGACGGCGACGTGCTCGGCATCTTCGACGGTCCACAGTTCCTTCGGCGGGTGCGCGGCCGCATGGAGCTGGGCGCTGTGGTCATGCGCGATGACCGCGTCGCGCGTGCCATGCACGAAGATCAGCGGCACGTGCACCGACTGCAGCGCGGTGACCGGGTCCTTTTCGGGCCCGGGAAATGCGCTCATCACAAAAGGTGCCAGCGGCGCGAGGATGCCCGCCGTCGACGCGGCCTCGCGCGCGATCTGCCTGTAGCTGGCGAATGCCGAGTCGATCACGGCCATGCGCACGCCGGTCGAGTCGCGTGCAAGCAGACGCAGCGCGGTCGCACCCCCCAGGCTCTGGCCGACGACGATCAGCCGCTCGGTGTCGATGCCCGGACGCCGGCGCAGGTAAGCGAGAGCGGCCGCCGAATCGTCGACGACGCCGTCGAGCGAGGGTCTGCCCTCCGAGCGACCGAAGCCCCGATAGTCGAGCGTGAGCACGTTGAATCCGCGCGGCGGCAGCCATGCCACCAGCGGCAGATGGTTGCTGACGTTGGCTGCGTTGCCGTGGAGGTGCAGCACCGTCGCCTTCGCCGCGCCGCTGGCCGGCAGGAACCACGCGTGCATCTTTGAACCGTCGGCCGCGGCGATCCAGACATCCTCCGCCTGCAAGCCGAACTGCGCCGGTGTCGTATAGCGGACGTTGTCCGGATAGAAAAAGAACCGTTCGACCCAAGCCGAGACGAAAGTCACCGTCAGCCCTGCGAGAAGGACGCCGGTCGCGCCCGTCAGCATTCGATCACATTGAGCGCGAGCCCGCCGCGCGCCGTTTCCTTGTACTTGGTCTTCATGTCGGCGCCCGTTTCCCACATCGTCTTGATCACCTGGTCGAGTGAGACGAAATGCGTGCCGTCGCCCGCGAGTGCCATGCGCGCCGCATTGATGGCCTTGACCGAAGCAATCGCATTGCGCTCGATGCATGGAATCTGCACCAGCCCGCCGACCGGATCGCAGGTGAGCCCCAGGTGATGCTCCATGCCGATCTCGGCGGCGTTCTCGACCTGTTCCGGCGTTCCGCCCATCACCGCCGCGAGCGCACCGGCGGCCATCGAGCAGGCCACGCCGACTTCGCCCTGGCAGCCGACTTCGGCACCGGAGATCGAGGCGTTCTCCTTGTACAGGATGCCGATGGCGCCGGCGGTCAACAGGAAGGCGACGATACCGGCATCGTCGGCATCGAGTGCCCGCGTGTAGTAGTGCAGCACCGAGGGAATGATCCCGGCAGCGCCATTGGTCGGTGCGGTGACGACCCGTCCGCCGGCTGCGTTTTCCTCGTTGACAGCCAGCGCCCACAGGTTGACCCAGTCGAGCAACGCCAGCGGATCGGCGCTGCCGCGCGCAGCCAGCTTGCGATGCCACTCTGCCGCGCGGCGCTTCACCTTGAGCCCGCCGGGCAGCACTCCATCGGTCGCGATACCGCGCGCCACACAGACCTGCATCACGTTCCAGATCTCGAGCAATCCGGCATCGATCTCCGCATCACCGCGCCAGTGACGCTCGTTGGCACGCATGACCTGCGCGATCGACAGTCCGTTCTTCCGGCACTGCGTCAGCAACTCATCCCCACTATGAAAAGGCAGGGGCAGGACCGTCGTGTCCGGTGCGATGCGCTTCTGCGCCGACCCGTCGGCCGCCACTTCCTCGCTGACGACGAAGCCGCCGCCGACGGAGTAGTAGGTGCGCGCCGAGAGTTCGTTGCGCGTGGCGTCGAGCGCGACGAAGCGCATGCCATTGGCATGGAACGGCAGTGCCTTGGTGTAGAAGTGCAGATCCTCGCGGTCGACGAACCGCACCGGACGCACGCCGGCGAGCTTCAGCGACGCGATCTGACGGATCTGCGCCAGCCGACCCGGGATCGCATCGATGTCGACCGTTGCCGGCTCCTCGCCTTCGAGCCCGAGGATGACGGCCTTGTCGCTGCCGTGCCCCTTGCCAGTGGCACCCAGCGAGCCGTACAGCTCGACCTGAACCTGTGCGACGCGGTCGAGCAGGCCCTCGTGTTCGAGGCGCATGGCGAACAGCCGCGCAGCACGCATCGGTCCGACCGTGTGCGAGCTCGACGGTCCGATGCCGATCTTGAAGAGGTCGAAGATGCTGACGGCCATGCGGGGGTTCCAACCGCAGCATCGCACTCATTGACCCGCGCCGCACGTCGCTGCGCGGCAAGCTCCCGTCAGTGCGGCAGGCCTCGCCCTAGCGGCTGCCGGCCGGCCGCGGTGGCAGCGATTTCAAATACGCATGCAGCGCGGCGACATCGACATCGCTGATCTCGCGCAACGTTTCGAACGGCATCACCACGACAGCAGTTCCGTCTGCGCGCTTGCCGCTGCGGAACAACGCCTTGAGCTTGTCAGCACTGTCATACGCGGTCATCACCGTTCCCGAGCCCGGCGTCAGGTTCGATGCCGCCGGCCAGGATGGCGGCCCTCCGGGAATCTTCCCCCCCGAGAGTCCTTCTCCATGGCAGCCGAGACACAGATTGGCGACGTATTTGCCGTGTTCCGGCGTCACCGCCTCGGGCACCGGGGTTGCCGGCGGCAAGCTGTGATCGATCTTCTCGGCTGCGTCCTGGATTGCGCCTGCGGAATAGAGCGCCTTGACCGGCAGCGGGACACGAAATTCGGCCGCTCCGGCTGTCGCCGGCGGCAGGCTGCGCGCATAGGCGATCAGCGCCGCCACGTCGGCGTCGGTGAGGCGGTTGTAGTCCTCGCTTGGCATGATGAACAACGCGCGCCCGTCCGGCTTGACCCCATGCCGGATCGTCCGCACCCAGTCGACTTCCGTGTACTTCGCGACCACGCCGGATGGCGTGATGTTCGGCGAACGCACGTAGAAGCCCCCGTCCTTATCGTCGATGACGACCGCGCCCGCTCCAGTTGGGGCGTGACAGCCGCCACATCCGCGCGAGTTGAACAGGTACTTGCCGCGGGCCAACGCAGCTTCATCGCTGACGACGTTCACACCCTTGACGGTCAGCGTGACCACGCGATCGCGCTTGCGTTCATAGAGCACATTAGCGGCAATCGCCAGACCGATGCCGACGACGATCAGCAAGGCAACCAGCCCGCCGATCCATTTGAGCAGCCTTTTCATTGTTCACTCCCCCGATGCCGTGACGCGCCCCCGTATGGGCCAGCGCAGACAGGCGGCGGAGAGTAGCGCGCCGGTCGCCGATTCGTCGAGAGGCGCAGCACGAGGAACCAGCGCGGCTGGGTATGCCACGTGCGCACGGCGCTTACTGCGCAGTCCGGATCGGGGAGAGTCGCGCAATTCCGTGGCCACAGCGCTGCCGCAATACGCAATACTGAAGTGCGCTTCGGGAGTCTCGCCAGCTTCAACGACCGCCCAAAGTCACACGAGTGGATCGCCAACTCGCTCGTACGCGGCGTGGCGGTAGCTTCCGGGGCGGGTGCCGGTCCAGTGCCGGAAGGCACGATAGAAGGCGCTGACCTCTTGGTACCCGAGTTCGCCGGCGATGGCCTCGACACTGAGCGTCGTACGGCAGAGCAGATCGATCGCCATGTCGCGCCGTAATCCGTCCTTGATTTCCTGGTAGGTGCTGCCTTCACCTTCGAGCCGTGCGGCGCAGGGTCGACGGCGTGACGTGTAGCGAATCGGCCATCGCTTCAAGCGTCGGCCAGTGATCGCCCGACTGGCGCAGACGCCGCCGCACTCGCGCGACCCAGCCATCGCGGTTCCTGTACTTGATGAACACCGACTGCGGTGCGTTGCGCAGGAACTCCTTGAGGCTCGCCTCGTCCTGCACGATGGGGCAATCCAGAAATCGGGCTTCGAAGCGGACTTCGGTTTGCGGCACCTCGAACCTGAGGTTGGAGCAGAACATCGCGTGATACTCAGCGCTGTGGGCGGGTTCAGCAAAGGCAAACGATGCCCGAGTCAGTGGAATTCGTCGACCCGCCAGCCAGCACATCACGCCGTGCAGGATGATGAGAAACAGCTCGTCGGCGAAGGCGCGCTTCGACGGATCGGCGATGCGGTTCCTCACCGACAAGACCGCTTCCGCTCCATCGACAGACAGTTCGCAGCGCAGGTCGTCGAAGATGACGGCGAAGCCGCGCAGGCATTGCTGGATCCCACGCTCAAGCGTTTCCGCATGGATCAGGGACTGGCATAGCACCGCGAAGGTGCCAAGCTTCATGCGTCGCGAGTCCAGGCCGAGGAATTCATCGTCCAGTTCATGTGCGACCGCGACCCACAGTGCCGCAAACCGCTCGGCCGGAACGCGCGCATGGGAAGCTTCGAGCAGGTCCGCACTCAGCCCGGCCGCGGTCAGCACGCGCCCGAGCCGGGCCTCGTCATCGCGCAAAGCCGCGACCACCGAGCGCACGAAGACATTCGAGATCGTGTCCTTTTCCATTGCCATGAGCGCGTGTCCGCTCGGGGTGGCAAAGCACGTCACTTCGAATGACGGGTGCGGGCATCGTACGAGTGATCCGCGCTCCCTATATTTCGCTCCCCGCAAAGCGCCGCCCGCGCAAGCCCATTCTGCACCGGCACGGCGGGCCACGCTTTAGAGCATGTGTGCGGAAACGCACGCGTCGAAATCCGGCAAGGAATCACTTTCGGAATGGAGCCGCTATGCCCACCCCGAAACAGCAAATCCGCTTCTGCACGAGCCACGACGGAGAGCGGATTGCCTATGCCACATCAGGTGACGGGCCGCCGCTCGTCAAGGCCGCCAACTGGCTGAGCCACCTCGAGTTCGACCTGGAAAGCCCGGTGTGGAGCCCGATGCTCTCGGAACTGTCGCGCGATCACACGCTGATTCGCTATGACGAGCGCGGCTGCGGACTTTCCGACTGGAATGTTGCCGACCTGTCGTTCGAGGCCTGGGTGCATGACCTTGAAACGGTCGTGGATACGGTCGGCGTCGAGCGCTTTCCGTTGCTCGGCATTTCCCAGGGCGCATCGATCGCCGTTGCATATGCGGTTCGTCATCCCGACCGAGTCAGCCATCTGATTCTGCACGGGGGTTACGCGCGCGGCAGGCTGCGGCGTGCGGACACGCCGCAGCTGCGGGACGAGGCTGAGATGATGAACAAGCTCGCCGAGCTGGGCTGGGGCCAGGAAAATCCGGCGTTCCGCCAGTTCTTCACGAGCCTGTTCATCCCCGGCGGAACGCCGGCGCAGCACGAGTGGTTCAACGAGCTGGAGCGGATCTCGACGTCGCCCGCCAATGCCGGACGCTTCATGCGCGTGTTCAACGAAATCGACGCCATGGCCGACCTTCCCAAGGTGTCCTGCCCGACGCTGGTGCTGCACGCCACCGGTGACGCGCGGGTCCCTTTCAACGAGGGGCGGCTGATTGCGAGCCTGATTCCAGGTGCCCGCTTCGTGCCCCTCGAGAGCAAGAACCACCTGCTGCTTGAGTGCGAACCGGGATGGCGCCGCTGGCTCGACGAAGTGCGTGATTTTCTGCCGACCCGGCGCAGCGTCGACCCGGAATTCTCCGCGCTGACCCCACGCGAGCTCGATCTGCTGGAACTGATCGCCCAGGGCCGCGACAACGCTCAGATCGCCGCTTATCTTGAACTGAGCGAGAAGACCGTGCGAAACCACATCACAAGCATCTTCGGCAAACTCGAAGTCGAGAACCGGTCGCGTGCAATCGTCCTCGCGCGCAATGGCGGCTTTGGCAGGAAGGCCGCCTAGGCTTCAAGCACAAATCCGCGTCGAACGACGCGGTGTCAGCGTCAATCTGCGCTGACTGCACGCCATCCGGGACCTCGGTCCCACCAATCCGCCCTCTCAACTGCGCCGTCTGGGACTCAGGTCTCAGGCGGCGACTCGTTGCGCTGCCCACAATGCATTCACCTTCTGGAGCAAGCACGACAACGAACTTTCAGTGAGCGCGGCGCATTGGGTGATGCGCACAAATCAACCGATCGAAGGAGTTTCTGATGCAGTCATCTATTCGCGGCGCGCTTGCGCCGCTTCCCGAACCGGGCTCGCCCACGATCAGACGGCCCGGAGTCATCGCGGTCGGCCAGGGCCAGCCGGTAGTGCTGCTGCATGGGTCGATGAGTTCGAAAGCGCAGTGGAACTCGCTCGCGCAGCGGCTCGCGCCGCAGTATCAGGCGATTGCGATCGACCTGCACGGTTACGGCGACAACTCGCCGACCCGCCCCGAGGCCTTTTCGATCGACGACGAGGTTGACTTCGTCTTGTCCCGCCTCGATGCCGTCGTCGGAAGCCGGCCGGTGCACCTGGTCGGTCACTCCTACGGCGGACTGGTCGCCCTGCGACTCGCGCAGCGCTACCCAGCACGCGCGATCAGCCTCGCGCTTTACGAGCCCATGGTTCTCAGCTTGCTTTCGAGACCGCACGCGCGTATGCGCTGGATCACTGCCGATGACCCGGTCGCGGTTCCCTTGCACGAGGTCGGCCTCGCCCTGACGGCCCTTGCCGGCAAGCACCGCAACTACGAGGCCGCAGAGGCGTGTATCGATTTCTGGACTGGGACGGGCTCGTTTGCAAACCTGTCTCTGCCCGCCAAGGCGAGGTTGGCGGCGGGCGCCGCCCAGACCGCGTTGAACTACCAGGCCGAGGTGAGCTGTCCGATGCGGCTCGATGACGTTCGATCGATCCGCGTTCCGACGCTCTTGTTGGGCGGCGCCCGCAGCCCCGAAGTCGCGCAGCGCATCGTCAGGATGCTCGCGATGGCGCTTCCGAACAGCCAGGTCAATTGGCTGAACGCGAATCACATGGCGCCCATCAACGCGAGCGAGCTGGTCAACCCCTGGGTATCCACATTCATCGAGGCCCAGGCGGCCCGAATGGGTGATGCCAGGGTCGCACCAAGAACGATCTGTGCAGACCGGTCGGGCCGTTAATGAGGGCGACCGCTCTATTCCCAACTAGCTCGACATATGGAGAGACAGGCAATGATCGATTCAACGAATAGCCACAAGGCCAGCCTCACCCTGCATCTGACCCGCCCCGAGGTTGGCAGCGAACTCCGTGACCTGCTGCGCGAATTCGCGAACCTCGACGGCGTCGCGCGTGTCGCACCGCTGGCAAAACTCAGCCGCGTGCTGTTGATCGAATTCGATCCGGATGCGATCACTGCCGAGACGCTGGTCGAACGTGCCCGGCGCCACTGGCGTGCCGTACAGCCACTTGGCGCTGGCACTCCGGCGCGAAGGACCGGACCATGAATGCGCAATTGAACGGCGGCGCCGCAGGGCGTTCGCGTTTCGACGCGACGAACAATGCGCGGCGTCGCATTTCGGCGGAAGAGCTCGCTCCGCTCACGCGCATCGTGACATGGCGCTCGGCGGCGGCGGTGCTGCAAACCTGGCTGGTCATTGCGGTCACCGCCGGTGTCGCACTCACTTACTGGTCGTGGCCGCTGACGCTGGCCGCGGTCGTGATCATCGCCACGCAACAGCATGCGCTGTTCCTTCTCTCGCACGATGCGGCGCACTACCGTCTGTTCGAGCACCGCGGCATCAACGATCTGGTCGGACGCACCTGCGCAGCGGCCGCCGGGCTGTCGATGTGCACCTACCGCGTGATTCACCGCCTGCACCACAACCATCTTTACGGCCCGCAGGATCCGGACATCGCCTTGCACGGTGGGTACCCGCGCGGCAAGTGGTACCTGGTGAAGAAACTGCTCAAGGATCTCAGTGGAGTGACCGCGGTGAAGACATATGGCTATTTCTTCGGCAATCCTGCGAAGAACTCCGAAACGGGAAGTGCGCTCCAGCCGCTGGTGGACACGTCTGACCGCCTGCGCATCGCCGCGCGGTCCGATCAGAAGATCGTCATCGGGCTGCAGCTCGCGCTGCCTGCGGCGCTCCTCTGGTTCGGCGGCTGGCAGGCACTGGGACTGTATCTGCTGCTGTGGGTAATGCCCGCGTTGACGGTGCTGCAGGCGATCCTGCGACTGCGCGCGGTTTTCGAACATGGAGCGGTTGAGGACACTTCGTCGCCGCTCAGCGCCGCGCGCACGCATGTTCCGTCAGGGGACCCCGCCTGGCTGCTCGCCCGCCTGGCGCTGTTTCCGCACCACGTCAACTTTCATATCGAGCACCATTTGTATCCCGCGGTGCCCCACTACCAGCTGCGAGCTCTGCACGACTTGCTCGCCAGCCGAGGACTGTTCGCCGGTTCGGAAATCCATACGATCGGGCAAACGCTGCGGAAGATCTTCGACGAATCGGTGCGGAAGCCCATGCACTCAGCTTCAGTCGGAGACATGGCATGAGGCGTGTGATGCTCCTGGTCGCAATGGCACTGGCATCCATCACTGCCATGGCGAAGCCGACGATGGAACTTGCGGGACTGTTGACCGACGCGACCGGCCGCACGTTATATACGTTCGCGTATGACCGGCCCGGCAAGAGCAACTGCAATTTCGCCTGCACGGCTCTCTGGTTTCCGTACCGCGCGTCGACGTCGGAGCATGGCGAAGGAAGGCTTTCAATCGTTGAGCGCGCCGACGGCATTCGCCAGTGGGCCATCGACGGCAGACCCCTGTATCTCTACGGGGGCGATGTGCGGCCACGCGATGTGAACGGTGACATGCCTGGCTGGCCGTGGCATGTGGTTCGCCTCGACGGCAAGACAGATGAGTCGCCGGACTCGGCGTCGGAGTAGCCGAACGCCGAACGACAACAGGAAGCGAAGGGCCGGCGGCACCGCACCGCGACAGCGAACTGCCGGCTTCTGCTACTTCGTTTTCTTCCTGTTTTCCAATCGTGCTTTCAGATCCGCAAACGGGGAAAAGGTCGACACGGGGCCGGCAGCCTGAGATACGCCTGCTCCGCCAACCGCTTCCAACTGCCGCTGATGTTCGTTGTCATGGCAGTACAGACACAGCAGTTCCCAGTTGCTGCCATCGGGTGGATTGTTGTCGTGATTGTGGTCCCGGTGGTGGACGGTCAACTCGCGCACATTCTTGTGCGTGAACTCCCGGCCGCAGCGGCCACAGATCCACGGGTAGATCTTCAAAGCCTTTTCCCGATAGCCTTGCGCACGCTCGTCCGCGACGCGTCGCGCCTGCGCCACGAGGCGATCCAGTCGTCCGGGATCACTTGTCTTCACGGCAATGCAAGCCGCCCTACTTCGTGGGCGTCGGAGCCTTGCTCTTGGCTGAACCAAAGGGCACTGCGGGCCCGCCGGGCTTCTTGGACTGCTTGGGCTTCTTCTTTTCCCTGTTGCTTCGAAGCTGACCTTTTGCCATCTGTTGGTTCCTCCTTCATCTGATCCTGGCTGCGGTGGGGCCACCATTTGCCCGCCCCGCCGCGCATCCTAGCGAATTGTCGTACTTGGGAAAGGGCGAGTCACGGCGAGCCTGCAACAGGCCGTTTATGTGATCGGAGCGCAGATCTATCAGGCGTGGATTGAGCGCACAATGTTCCAGCCGGCTGAATTTTTTGCGGATCCGATGCCTCCGGCCTTTGAGGTCCAGAGCGGTCCGACTGCCGGATTGCCGGGCGCGATCCCCGGCCTGTCGGGGTGCAACCGATGTCGCTGTTGTCGTCTCTGCTGGTAGTGCAGCTGCTTGCGGCGGCAAGTCCAGCCCCAATCACGGTGCTGACCATCGATGGCCCGATCACGCCTGCGTCGGCGGCATATTTCTCGAAAGGTTTGAAGCGGTCGGCTGAAAACGGTTCGAGCCTGGTGGTGCTGAAGATGGACACGCCCGGCGGCCTGGATACGGCGATGCGCGACATCATCAAGGGGATTCTGGCCTCCCCGATTCCGGTCGCCACGTTTGTCTTCCCGAGCGGCGCGCGCGCTGCCAGTGCCGGCACGTACATTCTGTACGCGAGCCATATCGCCGCCATGGCCCCGGGCACCAACCTGGGAGCCGCGACACCGGTGCAGATCGGTCTCGGCGGGACGGAGACCGAACCCGACGCGGCGCCGGCCGACCCACAGAAAGGAGCGGCATCCGACAAGGAGAAACCCTCGGCGACCGGGCCGCGCAGTGCACTCACGAAGAAACAGATCAGCGACTCGGCCGCCTACATTCGAAGTCTCGGCCAACTGCGCGGGCGCAATGTCGAATGGGCGGAAAGGGCCGTTCGCGAGGCGGTCAGCCTGACCGCCGAGGAAGCGCTGCAGCTTCACGTCGTTGACTACGTCGCGCGGGACGTGCACACCCTGCTGGACCGGGTTCAGGGATCGCGGGTTAGTGTCAACGGAAACGTCGTGACCCTGAATACGACCGGCGCCGAACTCGTGGATTTCGATCCCGACTGGCGCACGCAGCTTCTGTCGGTGATTGCCTCACCGAGTCTTGCCCTGATCCTGATGATGATCGGGATCTACGGGCTGATATTCGAGTTCTCCAATCCGGGCCTCGTGGCGCCGGGAGTGATCGGCGGCATCTGTTTGTTGCTCGCGCTGTTTGCGTTCCAGATGCTGCCGATCAACTACGCCGGGCTGGGGCTCATTGCCTTGGGCACGGCCTTCCTGATCGCCGAGGCCTTCGTTCCCACGTCCGGCGCACTGGGCGTCGGCGGGGTTCTCGCCTTCGTGATCGGCGCGGTCATTCTGGTCGACACCGACATTCCCGGCTACGGAATTCCGATGCCGCTCATCATGACGCTCGCAGTGGTCAGCGGGCTGTTCGTATTCATGGTCGTCCGAATGGCAGCACAGGCACGCCGGCGCCCGGTGGTAAGCGGCACCAGAACACTGATCGGCGCTTCCGGGGAAGCACTCTCGGAACTGACCGTCGAGGGCTGGGCAAGGATCCAGGGCGAGATCTGGCGCGTGCGCAGCACGCTGCCTGTGGCGCAGGGCCAGCGTGTGCGCGTGAAGGGCCTCGATGGCGCTACCTTGGTGGTCGAACCGCAGCCGGACGAATCGAAAGGAGTCACATCATGATCTGGGATCTCGCCTGGGTGGGCGTGCTCGTATTGCTCGGCTTTCTGGTGGCGGTGTCGATACGGATCCTGCGCGAATACGAGCGCGGCGTGGTCTTCACGCTGGGACGCTTCTGGAAGGTCAAGGGACCCGGGCTCGTGATCCTGGTTCCCGGGATTCAGCAGCTGGTCAAAGTGGATCTGCGTACGTTCGTGCTCGAGGTGCCGACCCAGGACGTGATTTCGCGCGACAACGTTTCCGTCAAGGTGAGCGCGGTCGTCTACTTTCGCGTCATCGATTCGGAAAAGGCGATCATCCAGGTCGAGAACTATCGAAACGCAACGAGCCAGCTGGCGCAGACGACATTGCGGTCAGTGCTCGGCAAGCACGAGCTCGACGACATGCTGGCGGGTCGCGAGAAGCTCAATCTGGACATCCAGCAGGCACTGGATGCACAAACCAACTCGTGGGGAATCAAGGTCTCCAACGTCGAGATCAAGCAGGTCGACCTGACGGAATCCATGATCCGCGCGATCGCACGTCAGGCAGAGGCCGAGCGCGAACGGCGTGCCAAGGTCATCCATGCCGAAGGCGAGCTGCAGGCTTCGGAAAAGCTGTACCAGGCCGCCAAGGTCCTGGCCCAGGAACCTCAGGCCATCCAGCTGCGCTATCTGGAGACCTTGACGGTGATCGGAGCGGACAAGAACACGACCATCGTGTTCCCGCTGCCGATGGATGTGCTGAGCCCGTTCCTGCACAAGATGGCCGCAGGCTCGTCGGCATCCTGAAAGTGACCGTGGTGTAGGACCTGCCTGCTCGAACCGGCGCGTTCGAATAAGATCTAGGTTTCGGCGCGATCGGACCGACACTTGAATACGGCAGTTTCCATCGTTGGCACGGCCAGCACGCTACCGACCGCAGTCGTGTCCAACCACGAGATCGGGCAACGTCTACTGCAGGGCATCGAGATCGACGATGATGCCGCTGCCGATATCGTGTCTGGCATTTGCGAGCGTGCGGAGCTGATCGAGAAGAAGACAGGTCTACGTTCGCGACGTTTCTTCGACGCGGACGAGACGCCACCCGACGTCGGACTCGAACTGCTCGAGCGGCTGATGGCCGGGCAGCCGTGGGCCGAGCTGGACGCGCTGATCGTTTCCTCGTCCAGCACGCACGGTTTTCCGGGATTGTCACAGCAGATCGTCGCGGCTGCGAGATCCAGCCATCCCGAGCTTGGCGCACCGTTCGTGCTTGATGTCGGCAGCAATGCATGTACCGGATTCATGTACGCGCTGGCCATCGGCAGCAGCGTGTTACAGGCGCTGGGCTACCGTCGGGTCGCATGCGTCGCGCTGGAGTTCTCGTCGCGCTGCATTGCGTACGATCCGCTGGCGTTCGGCACAAGCACACTCTTTGGCGACGCCGCAGCGGGAGTCCTGCTCGCGCGCGCAACGCGGGGCATCGCCACCCTGCGCTCCGTGCGCGCGAGTTCGATGGTCGATTCCGACTCGATCGGGATGATCAAGGGCGGTGGACTGCAGGCGTCGCATCTGTCGCAGGAGGTCCCGAAGTCGGCGCGCTGGTTCATGGCCGGGCCCGCTGTGGCCATCGGGGCCACTCGCATCCTGGTCGAAGAAATCCAGCGCGCACAGGACGCGGGTGCCCGGATCGACTGGCTGATACCGCACCAGGCGAATCTGACGCGCATCCTGATCCCGGCGTGTGTCAAAGCCGGCATCGATCCGGATCGCCTGTGTGCCTCCTTCGCAGATACCGGAAACACGTCAAGCGCCAGCATTCCACTGCTGCTCGACCGGCTCGTTCGAAGCGGACTCGCGCGATCGGGCGAGACTGCGCTGCTGGTCGGTTTCGGCGCGAGTTTCTCGGTCGGCTCGGCACTGGTCGAGTTCGATCAGTTGCCGAACTCCGAGGCCACTTAGCGACTCAAGCTGCGGCCACGCCGGCCGCCGGCTCGACCGTGTCATCGGCATAGGCCGACATCGGGATGCACGAGCACATGAGGTGGCGGTCACCGTAGGCGTTGTCGACGCGGCCCACCGGCGGCCAGTATTTCTGGCGCTTCAGCGAAGTCAGCGGGAACGCCGCGCGTTCGCGCGTGTAGTCGTGCGCCCAGTTTTCCGCCATCACCATCGCGGCGGTGTGCGGAGCGTTCTTCAGTGGATTGTCGTCGCGATCGACTTCGCCGCGCTCGACCGCGCGGATCTCCTCGCGGATTGCGATCATCGCGTCGATGAAGCGATCGAGTTCGACCTTGGGTTCGCTCTCGGTCGGCTCGACCATCAGCGTGCCCGCCACCGGGAACGACAGCGTCGGCGCGTGGAATCCGTAGTCCATCAGCCGCTTGGCGACGTCCTCTGCCGAAATCCCGCTCGATTCCTTCAGCGGCCGCAGATCGAGGATGCACTCGTGCGCGACATAGCCGTTGCGACCGGCGTACAGCGTCCGATAGTGCGGCGCCAGCCGCCTGGCGATGTAATTGGCATTCAGCAGCGCGACCTGCGTGGCGCGCCTCAGCCCCGCTGCGCCCATCATGGTGATGTACATCCACGAGATCGGCAGGATGCTCGCGCTGCCGAATTCGGCCGCGCTGACCATGCCGACCGGCTGTTCGCCGCCGAGCCGTCCGGGTAGGAATGGCGCCAGATGCGCCTTCACCGCGACCGGGCCCACGCCCGGACCACCGCCGCCGTGCGGAATGCAGAACGTCTTGTGCAGGTTCAGATGCGAGACGTCGGAGCCGAAGGCACCCGGCTTGGCCAGCCCGACCAGCGCGTTCAGGTTGGCGCCGTCGGTGTAGACCTGTCCGCCGTGCGCGTGGATCGTCTGGCAGATCTCGACGATGGCCTCCTCGAAAACACCGTGCGTCGATGGGTAGGTGACCATCAGCGCCGCCAGATTGGCGGAATGCCGCTCCGCCTTGGCGTGCAGGTCGGCCACGTCGACGTTACCGTTGCGATCGGTCTTCACTGCGACCACTTCCATCCCGCACAGATGAGCGGAAGCCGGGTTGGTGCCGTGCGCACTCTCGGGTATCAGGCAGATGTTGCGATGGCCCTCGCCACGTGAACGGTGGTATTCGCGAATGGCCAGCAGTCCGGCGTATTCACCTTGTGCGCCCGAGTTTGGCTGCAGGCTGACCGCCTCGTACCCGGTGCATTCGACCAGCATGTGCTCGAGTTCGGCGATCAGCCGGCGGTACCCCGTCGTCTGCTCTGCCGGCGCCAGCGGATGGATGTTGGCGAACTCCGGCCAGGTGACCGGGATCATCTCGCTGGTCGCATTGAGCTTCATCGTGCACGACCCGAGCGGGATCATCGTGCGGTCGAGCGCAAGATCCTTGTCGGCCAGCGAGCGCATGTAGCGCAGCATCTCGTGCTCGCTGTGGTGCGCATTGAATACCGGGTGCGTCAGGAAAGGCGTCGTGCGACGCAGTGCGGCGGGTATTGCCGTTTCCTGCGCGGCATCGATCTCGCGATCGAGCGCGTCGACATCCGCCGCCACACCGAACACCTTCCACAGCCCCTGCACATCGGCGCGCGTCGTCGTCTCGTCGAGCGAAAGTCCGACGACGGTTCCCGCGCGCTCGCCGAAATCACGGGTGCCAAAGGCACGCAGGTTGATACCCGCTGCACGCGAAGCCGCATGGATCTTGCCAGCGTCCACGCCGCCGACAGTCAGCGTGTCGAAATAGCTGGCGCTAACCTGCAATCCGACACGCCGCAGCCCTTCGGCGAGAATCGCCGTCAGCCGATGCACGCGCCGCGCGATGCGCAGCAGGCCCTCGGGCCCGTGATACACCGCGTACATGCTCGCCATCACCGCCAGCAGGACCTGTGCGGTGCAGATGTTCGAGGTCGCTTTTTCGCGACGGATGTGCTGCTCGCGCGTCTGCAGAGCGAGCCGATACGCCGGTTGCCCCTGCGTGTCGATCGAGACGCCGACCAGCCGGCCCGGCATCGAACGCTTGAATGCATCCTTGCATGCGAGGAATGCTGCGTGCGGACCACCGAAGCCGAACGGGACACCGAAGCGCTGCGAATTGCCGACGACGATGTCGGCGCCCCAGGTTCCCGGCGCCTCCAGCAGTGTCAGCGCCAGCAGGTCGGTCGCGACGCAGAACAGCGCACCCGCCGCGTGCGCCTGTTCGACGAACGGCCGCATGTCGTGAATCAGACCGGTGGTCGACGGGTACTGTGCCAGCACGCCGAAGAACTCACCCGATTTCATCAGGTCGGGTGCGAAGCCGACTTTGACGCGGATGCCTAGCGGCTCGGCGCGCGTGCGGATCACCTCGATCGTCTGCGGGTGGCAGTCGCCGGCGACGATAAACACGTCGCTGCGGTTCCTGGCGCTGCGCCGGGCAAGCGTCATCGCTTCGGCCGCGGCGGTCGCCTCGTCGAGCAGCGAGGCGTTGGCGATCTCCATTCCGGTCAGGTCTGCGACCATGGTCTGGAAGTTGATCAGCGCCTCCATCCTGCCCTGGGAGATCTCGGCCTGGTACGGCGTGTACGCGGTGTACCAGGCGGGGTTTTCGAGGATGTTGCGCAGGATGACGTTCGGCGTGTGCGTTCCGTAGTACCCCTGACCAATGTAATTGCGATACACGGCATTGCCTGCGGCCAGCGCGCGGATTTTCGCCAGCGCTTCCTCCTCGGTTACCTCCGCCGGCAGATCGAGAGGCGCAGTCAGCTTGATCGTTGCCGGCACGATGGCATCGACCAGCCCATCGAGCGACTGCGCGCCGACCGCCACGAGCATTTCATCGATTTCCGCAGCGCTTGGTCCGATATGGCGAGCGTGGAATTCGTCATGGTTTTCGAGGGCGTGCAGCTTGGTCATGGCGTCGGGGCGGGAATGAGTGTCGGTTACTTGGCGGCGGCGAGGTTACTTAGAGGCGGCAACACTGGCCTCGTAGGCGCGTGCGTCGAGCAGACCGTCGATCGACGCAGACGACTTCAGCTTGAAGATCCACGCGTCGTAGGGTGCCGAGTTCAGCTGCTGCGGTTCGGTCCCGAGCGTCTCGTTGAACGCAACGACCTCGCCGTCGACCGGCGCGTAGACATCCGATGCGGCCTTGACCGATTCGACCACGCCCGCCGTTTCGCCGGCCTTCAATTGCGCGCCGACCTTGAAGTCGCCGACGAACACCATGTCGCCCAGCATGTCCTGCGCTGCGTCGGTGATGCCGATCCACAGCAATCCGTCGTCGCCCTTCCTTATCCACTCGTGTGACTCTGTGTACTTCAGGTCCGCAGGAAACTTCATGATTTCTCCTTGGGATTCAAATCAACGGTTTTCCGTTGCGCACGAAGGGCAGCTTGACGACCTGCGCCGCCAGCAACTTGCCGCGGATGTCGACCTGCACCGCGTCGCCAACCCTGACCTCGCGCGGCACACGCGCCATCGCGACCGAGAACCCGAGCGTCGGAGCGAACGTGCCGCTGGTGACTTCGCCCTCGCCGGCCGGCGTGATGACCTTCTGGTGCGACCGCAGCACGCCCTTGTCGAGCAGCTTCAGGCCCACCAGCGACTTGCGGGCGCCCGCATCGGCCAACTGCTGTTCCAGCGCCGCCCGCCCGACGAAATCGCGCGGAGTCTTGAGGTCGACCGTCCAGACGAGTCCGGCATCGAGCGGCGAGACGGTTTCGTCCATGTCGTTGCCGTACAGATTCATCCCGGCTTCCAGGCGCAGGGTGTCTCGCGCGCCGAGCCCGGCCTCGGCCACGCCGGCCGCCTTCAGGTCATTCCACAGAGCCGGCGCCTGCGCAGCCGGCACCATCACCTCGAACCCGTCTTCGCCGGTGTAGCCGGTGCGCGCCACGAAGAGGTCGCCCGCTTCCGCGGCGAAGAAGGGACCAAGCCCCTCCGTGGCCGCCCGGGCAGCCGGTCGCACCTGCCAGAACTTCGCGCGGGCATGCGGCCCCTGCACGGCGATCATCGCGAGGTCTCGCCGCGGTGTGATCGTCACCCCGAAGCCGGCGTCGAACCGCACCTCTTCCATCCAGCCGAGATCCTTGTCGGCGGTCGACGCGTTGACGACGACGCGGAACCAGTCGTCGCGGAGGAAATAGATGATCAGATCGTCGATGACACCGCCAGCGTCGTTCAGCATGCAGGAATACAACGCCTTGCCGGATTGCGTCAGTTTGTCGACGTTGTTCGCCACGAGATGGCGCAGGAAGGGACGTGCATCGGCGCCACGGAGGTCGACCGGGCGCATGTGCGACACGTCGAACATGCCGGCCGAACGCCGGACCGCGTGATGTTCCTCGATCTGCGAGCCGTAATTGAGCGGCATGTCCCATCCGCCGAAATCGACGATCTTCGCGCCAGAGGCGACGTGGACTTCGTAAAGGGGTGTGCGCTTGCCCATGCGTGAGGCGAAGAAACAGAAAGGGGGAAACCGACATCTGTCGGGCTCGCCACCCCTCTGTCCTTTGTGCCTGAGAGTTCGGGAGCCGCGTCTGCAACTCGGCCCCTGCCCCTTCGGCGCCGCGCGTCGTACCGCGCGCGGTCTCTCCAGAGTCGCCGGTAACGAAGCGGTTCTTGAACCTGAGCGATTCCGGGTGAGATTGCGCCTTCGGCGACGCCCGCATGGCGGACGTACTCTCCCGCTTCGGCCTACTTCAGCGAAGCCGAAGGATAGCAAGTCCGGCGTGCAGATACATGTGACCCGGCGCCGGAGGCACCTTTACTCCAGCGGAATGCGGTCCTTGTTGCGCGCGAGAAAGGTCGCAAACGTCTGCAACTCCGGGTTCAGCCGTCGCGCGACATCGAGAGGTCGAGCGCCGCAGTAGTAGCTTTCGAATTCCGCCTTGAACTGGAACATGTTGCCGAGGTCCTCGGCACCGGGGAACCCGAAGCTGCGGTACTGCTCGGGAGTGACCGCGTTGTAGCGGACCGGCCGGCCGAGGGCGCGCGACAGTTCGGCCGCCATCTGCGCTCCGGTCGGATGCTCACCAGCCACGCCGTACGACTTGCCGATGGCCGCCTTGCCCTCTTTGAAAACGCCGAATGCACACTTGCCGATATCCTCGACGGCCATGCCGGGCAGCTTCTTGTCGCCCATCGGGAGCGTGAAGGCCAGCACTCCATCCGGACCCTTCTTTGGCCCCATTCCAAAGTGGATCAGGTTGTCCCAGTAGAAGCTCGTATTGAGCAGCGTCGTCGGCACCCTTTCGGTGAAGAAGTGGTTGGCCTCCCCCTTGGCGTCGAAGTGCGGCACGTTGTAGTTGCCAAGCAGCAGCGGCATGCGTTTCCCGTCGGCGGGGAAAAAGGCGCGCGTGTCCTCCAGCGTCGACCAGATCACGTGTGCGAGGCCGGCTTGCGCCGCCGCGTCGGCCATGGTCGCGGCCTGCGCGAGTTCCTTCTCCGGCGAAAAGTGCTCCCAGAAGTTGGTGACGCAGAACGCCCCGTGCGCGCCGCGCATGGCGACGCGGACACTCGTGGCATCGTCCATGTCGGCGGCGACCACTTCCGCGCCCGCGGCGGACAACGCGCGGGCCGGCGCCGAGTCGGGCTTGCGCGTGACGGCACGCACCGCGAATCCGCCGCCGGGATTCGCCAGGACTGCGCGCGCCAGCCCGCCGCCCTGCGCGCCCGTTGCACCGAAAACGACGATGATTTTGTTCGCCATGAGCTTTCCCCCGCGGTTCAGTGTCTGGACTCGATGATCTCCTCGAGGATCTCCGCCGCACGTGCGCACTGGGCGGTCGATACGTCGAGGTGCGTGACGGCCCGCAGCGTACGGGCGCCGAAAGGAAACAACAGCACCCCGCGGCCGCGGGCCCGCTCGACCACCGTGGCCGCGTCCGGCGCGCCTTCGCGCAACCGGAACACGATGATGTTGGTCTGCACGGTGGCGAGGTTCAGTTCGATGCGCGGGCTGGCCGCCAGGCGGTCAGCGATCCGGCGCGCATTGGCGTGATCCTCGAACAGGCGCTCGCGATGATGATCGATCGCATACAGGCCGGCGGCGGCATAGATGCCCACCTGCCGCATTGCACCGCCGAACATGCGTCGGTAGCGGGTGGCCCGCTCGATCAGCTCGCGCGACCCGGCCAGCAGCGATCCGCCGGGCGCACCCAGCCCTTTGGACAGCGAGACCGCCACCAGGTCGAACGGCGCGGCGAGCTGCGCGAGACTCACCCCACTGGCCGCCGCGGCATTCCACAGACGCGCGCCATCGAGGAAGCTCGCAACGCCGAGCTCGCGCGCCGACTCGCAGATGCGCTCGGCCTCGGCCTGCGGAAAAACGATTCCGCCGGAGCGGTTGTGCGTGTTCTCGATCTCCAGCAGGGTGGTCGGGGGGTAGATTGGGTGGCCGCGCGGCTTGCAGGCGCCACGCAGCTCGTCGACGGCATACACGCCGCGCGCACCGATCTCCGTGAACTGGACGCCGGAGTTTGCGGCCGAGCCGCCAGTTTCGTGCCACACCGCGTGGCTTTCGCGGCTGACGATCACGTCGTCGCCGGGCCGGGTCAGCACACGCAGCGCGACCTGGTTTGCCATCGTCCCGCTCGGCAGCCACAGCGAAGCCGGCTTGCCCAGCAGTTCGGCGACGCGCTGTTGCAGCCGGTTGGTGGTCGGATCTTCGCCGTATTGATCGTCGCCCACCTCGGCCGCAGCCATCGCCGCTCGCATCGCCTCGGTCGGCCGCGTGACCGTGTCCGAACGCAGGTCGATGACCGGCTCGGTCATCCGCGTTCATCCCAGCGCAGCTGGGCGACGGCTGCAGGGATCGTCACCATCATCCGGTGCCGTTGCTGCCATTCGCGCTCGATGCCGCGCCGGAAGTCGGCGTGGCTCCAGTAGAGAACCACAAAGGCGAGTATCAACACGATTGCCATCAGCCAGGCGATACGTGTCAGCCGGCGCAGCCATTGACCCGCCGCGGCGAACGCACCGTAGAACCAGTTCGCCAATCCGAACAGCACGACGAGCAGGATGATCCACACGACCTTGCCGCCGGTGCCGCGCCGCGTGTCGACCGCGCAGTCGACGATGCACCACACCGGCTGCACCATGACCATGAACACCATCAGGGCGACGAAGGCGGCCAGGAACGCCGCCACCGCGAAGGCCGCCACTCCGGAAAAGGTTTCGATCATCTGGATTGAGCGCTGCCGGTCAGCGCACGCAGTCGAGGAAGTACTGGGTGCGGCCGTCGACCTCTTCCTTGACGAGCCCGTGTATGTCGGTGCCGAAGCCGGGGAAGCGCGCGTTCAGCTCGCGCGCGAAGCGCAGGTAGCGAACGATCGTCGCGTTGACCCGCTCGCCCGGAATCAGCAGCGGGATTCCCGGTGGATACGGCGTCAGCAGCACGGAAGTCACGCGACCCTCGAGATTCTCGATCGGAACGCGGTCGACCGCGCTGTGCGCCATTTTCGCGTACGCGTCGGCGGGCTTCATCACCGGCTCCATCTCCGACAGATACATCTCGGTCGTCAGCCGCGCGATGTCGCTTTCGCGATAGATCGCGTGCACCGCCGTGCACAGTTCGCGCAGTCCCATCTTCTCGTACTGCGGGAAGGAGCGGATGAACTCGGGCATCACGCGCCACAGCGGCTGGTTGTTGTCGTAGTCGTCCTTGAACTGCTGCAGCTCGGTGACCATCGTGTTCCAGCGGCCCTTGGTGATGCCGATCGTGAACATGATGAAGAACGAATACAGCCCCGTCTTCTCGACGATGATGCCGTGCTCGGCGAGGTACTTGGTCACCACCGCCGCGGGTATTCCCGGATCCGCGAAGGAACCGTCGAGGTTCAGCCCCGGATTGATCACGGTCGCCTTGATCGGGTCGAGCATGTTGAAACCCGGCGCGATCTGCTCGAAGCCGTGCCAGGCGTCGCCCGGCTTCAGCATCCAGTCCTCGCGCGTGCCGATACCGTCGGCCGCCAGATGCTCCGGTCCCCAGACCTTAAACCACCATCCGCCCTTTTCGTCCGGGCCGAACTCCCGGTCGACCTTGCGCATCGCGCGGCGGAATTCGAGCGCCTCGGAAATCGACTCCTCGACGAGCGCCGTGCCACCCGGCGGTTCCATCATCGCGGCCGCGACATCGCACGAGGCAATGATCGCGTACTGCGGTGACGTCGACGTATGCATCAGGAACGCCTCGTTGAACATGAAGCGGTCGAGTTTCTCGGTATCGGCGTCCTCGATCAGGATCTGCGACGCCTGCGACAGGCCCGCCAGCAGCTTGTGGGTGGATTGCGTCGAGAACATCATCGATTCACGGTTGCGAGGCCGTGCCGCACGGCCACCGATCGCGTGCATCTCGCGATAGAAGTCGTGGAAGGCCGCATGCGGCAGCCAGGCCTCGTCGAAATGCAGAGTGTCGACGCGTCCATCGAGAAGCCCCTTGATCGTCTCTACGTTGTAGACGATGCCGTCGTAGGTGCTCTGGGTCAGCGTCAGGATGCGCGGCTTGTCGCGCGCGGCACCGTCGCCGGCACGTCGCCCGGCCCGCGCGTGCTTCAGCAGCGGATGGCGTTCGATCTTGCGTGCGATCGACTCCCACTGGAATTCCTCGAGCGGGATCGGCCCGATGATGCCGTAGTGGTTGCGAGTCGGCGTCAGGAACACCGGAACTGCGCCGGTCATCGTGATCGCGTGCAGCACCGACTTGTGGCAGTTGCGGTCGACGATCACCACATCGCCCGGCGCGACCACGTAGTGCCAGACGATCTTGTTCGATGTCGAGGTGCCGTTGGTGACGAAAAACAGGTGATCAGCGCCGAAGATGCGTCCGGCGTTGCGTTCGCTCGCGGCGACCGGCCCGGTGTGGTCGAGCAGCTGGCCGAGTTCGTCGACCGAGTTGCAGACGTCGGCGCGCAGCATGTTCTCGCCGAAGAACTGGTGGAACATCTGCCCCACCGGGCTCTTCAGGAACGCCACACCGCCGGAATGTCCCGGGCAGTGCCATGAATACGAGCCGTCCTGCGCGTAGTGCACCAGCGCGCGGAAAAATGGCGGGGCGAGCGTGTCGAGGTAGGCGCGCGCCTCGCGGACGATGTAGCGCGCGACGAACTCCGGCGTGTCCTCGAACATGTGGATGAATCCGTGCAGTTCGCGCAGCACCTCGTTCGGCAGGTGCTGCGTCGTGCGCGTCTCGCCGTACAGGAAGATCGGGATGTGCGCATTGCGGCGACGGATCTCGCGCACGAAGGCTGCGAGCTTGGCGACCGTCTCCTGGTCGCCGTTGCCCTCGGCGAGTTCCTCGTCGTCGACCGCCAGGATGAACGCCGACGCTCGACTCTGCTGCTGCGCAAAGCTCGCGACGTCGCCGAAGCTCGTGACGCCCAGCGCCTCCACGCCCTCTGCCTCGATCGCCTTCGCGAGCGCCCGAATACCGAGTCCGCTCGCGTTCTCCGAACGGAAGTCCTCGTCGATGATGACTATCGGAAAGCGGAATCGCATGCGGGGTCCGGACGGCCTGTGCGGCGTGGAAGGCTGCGGATTATCCCCGGTCGCGCCCGGAGGGCAAGCGCGGCCGGCCAAGTGGGCACGTCACATGCGACGCTGTCAGCGTCAACAACCGGGGCCCGCCGTGCGTTACAGGAGCATGAGCCCCCCGCAATGCGGCGCCCTGGTTACAACTTGAAACGATTGGAGACTTCGATGCAACGCTGGCTGGGCTTGCTGACCGCCCTGCTGATCGGCGGTGGTGCCATCACACTGCACTCGGCATCGGCGGATGCTGCCGATTCGACAGCCGATGCGCCACCGCTGATCGCCGGACGTGTGTCATACATCGAGGGCGACGTCAGCATCTGGCGCGTCGAGGAAGATGGCGACGGGCGGTGGGACCGCGCACAGATCAACGACGTCGTCACGGCCGGCACCGGCGTGGCGACAGGTGGCGGCCGCGCGGAAGTACGCGTCGGCCCCCATGCATTCAGGCTGGATGCATCGAGCAGCGGCGGATTCAGCCAGCTGGATATCGATCGCGCGGTATTCGCGCTCGAACGCGGCTTCATCAGCCTTCGGCTCGCACCCGCGCAGCAGTCCGAGGCCATTTCGCTCGAAGTGGGCGGCGTGCGCGTTGATTTCGCGCTGCCGGGTCGCTACCGCGTCGATGCGATCGACGGTTCGCCGCTGAAAGTCACCGCCTTCGAGGGCCAGGGCACCGTGAACTACGGCGCCAACAGTGTCACGGTGAGCGCAGGCCAGGCGCTGGTGATGACACAGTCGAGCCTCAGTTTCGCCGCGGCCGTCTCCACACAGATCGATGATTGGGCGTGGGCGCGCGACGAGCGCTACGCGCAGGTGCAGGTGGCGCGCTACGTCTCGCCGACGATGACCGGCTATGAAGAGCTCGACGCCTACGGCGACTGGACGGTCGATACGACTTACGGCGCGCTGTGGATGCCGCGCGCGGTTCCGGTCGGCTGGGCCCCGTACCGCGACGGACGGTGGCGCTGGGTCTCGCCGTGGGGATGGACCTGGGTCGACGCAGCCCCGTGGGGCTACGCGCCGTTCCACTACGGGCGCTGGGTGTTCGTCGGCAGCCGCTGGTGCTGGTGGCCCGGAAGCTATGTCGCGCGCCCAATCTGGGCACCGGCGCTGGTCGGGTTCGTCGGCACGACCGGCTCTGCCGTGCCGTTCGGCGTCGGCGGGCCGGTGGTCGGCTGGTATCCGCTGGCTCCGTGGCATCCGTATCGGCCGCACTATCGTGCCGACACGCGCTATGTGACGATCGTCAACCAGACGATCATCAACCGGCCGCCACGCGGTGTGCCTTCGGACGTCAATCAGCATCCGGGCTCGACCTGGGTGCCGGACCAGCGGTTTCGCGAACCGATCGCCAAGGTCCGCATTCCTGCCCAGACCGAGAAAGTCGCCGATCTGCGCCCGATCGCGCCGCCGCCTCGCCCGGTAAGCACCACCGGCCCGCGCAGCGACGTCGCCCAGCCCATGCCGCCGCCGTCACGCATCGCACCGCCTCAGATGCGTAGCGGACAGAACGTCGTGCAGACCGCGCCGAAATTCAGCGTCGCTCCGTCTCATCCGCTGCCCGGGGCGGACACGACGCTGTCGCAGCCGGAGCCGATCCGCCGCGTCGAGCCAAGACCGCAGCCGGTTCCACCGCCACGATCCGACGTGCAGGGGCCGCGACCGAAGCCGAATTTCCCGCAGGACACCTTGCCGCCGTATCAGCAGCTGCAGAAACCGTTTGGCGCCGAACCGGCCCGCACGCCGCCGGCCGCTCCGCCGACCATCCGCCAACCCAACCCGGTCGCGGTACCTTCGGCGCCGCAGGGTGTCACCCCACCTTCCGCGCCCGCCGCGCGAGCTCCAACTGCACCGCCAGTGGCTCAACACGCGCCGGCCGCCAGCCCCCCGCAACGGACCGGCCCGGTGGCGGCAACTCCCGCGCCAGCCCCTCAGTCACAGGCGCACCCGGCACAGCAGAAACCACAGGCGGCACAGAACTCCAGGCAGGAAGCGATGCAGCAGGGCGCGCAAGAGGGCGAGCGCGGCAAGCCGGGCGCGGACGTACCCCGCCCCAAGACGATGGTGCAATGAACGTCGGTAGCGCTACGAGCGGAGCTCGGCCGCCGGCGCCGCGAGATTGACGATGCGCGAGAACAGGCGCCGGTACTGCAGGTCGACATCGGCGCCGAAGCGCGGATCGCGGTTGACCGAAAAGGCGGCGTCGATCGCGGCCCAGTCCTCGTCCTTCAGGTATTTCTGGGCGGCTGGGAGGATCACGCCCTCCTCGCGGCCAAGGTGCTCCCAGATGAAGGTCGTGTACGCATTCACCGCAGATTCCAGCGCGGCGAGGTCGAAGGGCTCGCGCTCGACCAGCGCCGACAGTTCGGCGACGAGTTGCTCATCGCGCTCGTGCTGGCGCTCGAGTTCGTCGAGTTCGGCATCCATCGTCGAAGTGCGACTGCGCAGCCTGGCGAACAGGTAATCGTCTTCCTTCGGGTGATGGAGGGCGACCGGGAAGTCGCGGATGTAGCGGACGATTGCGCGCATCACGGCTCTGTCCGCTGCCGCGCCGGCGTTACGCGCGTTGGTGATCAGGTGCATCCACGCGTGCAGCACGGCCGCCAGCGACCGATGCTCATCGCGGATGATGCCGATCGCGCGGGCCGGCGCCGCGGGATTGCTGGTCGCGGCGACCAGCACCGGCACCTCGGTCTGCATCAGCACCTTCAGCGTCTGCGAGCCCAGCACCATGCCGACGTTGCTGCGCCGTCCGTGCGACGCCATGTAAATGAGGTCGCAGCCTGCATCGCGTGCAGCGGCGAGGATCGACTCGTACGGCTTGTCGCTGACCGCGCTTGCCGCGCCGCACGGCACGCCCAGCGCACGCGCGGCTGACTCGGCCTTGGACAACAGTTCACGCGCGCGCCCGTCGAACGCATAAGCGTTATCACCCGGAGCGGTCCACACGATTTCCGGTCCCGACCGCAGCGATGCCGCCTGATCAGGCACTGCGTGAAAGAACGTGATGCGAGCTCCGAGCGTACGCGCGAACTCGACCGCCTCCCCGACGATCTGGGTCGACAAGTCGGTGCCATCGAGCGGAACTAGCAGATGCCGGTACATGGCAGCTCCTCTTGAAACACACTGCACGGAAGCCTAGGGCGCGACCTGCCCGCGCTACCCCCCTGCGCCTAGGGGGGACGGCGGGATCGGGCGGATCGCTGCGATCACTCCTACAATCGTCCGCTGGCTGGCGGCATCAGGCGCGGAGGGCGTTCGGCGCCATGCTGATTCGGCGCCTCCGAGTCCCTTCCCATTGCGGCGGCAGTCCGGCAGCCACGTCTTTCCGACACAAGAGGCGGTGTGAAAGCGTCTGCAGTACGGCCCGCCACTTCGGCGACCTCCAGCCTATTGCTGAGGGTCACGCCGGCCCGCGTGCCGCGCGACCTGCTGCTGCGGCGGCGTCTTTCCTCTGAAGATCCGCTGTTTCTCGAGCGCCCGGCCATTGCCATCCAGGCCCCGGGAGGGTTTGGCAAGACCGCGCTGCTCGCCCAGTGGCGGCGCGAGCACCTGGCGCGTGGCACCGTGGTGGCGTGGCTGTTGGCCCAGCCCGAAGACGATCCGCAGCGCTTCGTCCAGGGCCTGGCGCTCGCCGTGCGGGTCGGCTCCGCCCGCCCGACCTTCGGCCACACGCTGATCGAGGGCGCTGCGCGGGGCGGGCTCGAGGATGTCACCGATTGGCTGGCCGAGGTCTCGCAATCGGCGCTCGATATCGCGCTGACCATCGATGAGGCCGATCGGCTGTCGCCGAAAACGCTCGAGGCGCTCAGCTACCTGATCCACAACGCGCCGCCCAACCTCCGCGTCGTCATCGCGGCGCGTCCGGACTGCGATCTGGGAGTGGCAGACATGGTGCCCTACGGGCAGTGCGTCACTGTCGGCGCCACGGATCTGCGCTTCCGCCTTGATGAAACGATCGCGCTGGTCAGGAACCGGATGGGGCCGCGGGTTGACGCCGATAGCGCGGCCCGGCTGCATGAGCTGACCGAGGGCTGGCCGCTTGGCCTCCAGCTGGTGCTCTCGGCCGTCGCGCGCAGCGCCGAGCCCGGCGCAGCGATACGGAACCTGTCGGCGGAAGCCGGCGACCTGCACGATCACCTGGTCAACGCATTACTAACCCACCTGGCGCCGGATGACGCCGAGTTCCTGACGCGCATATCGATCTGCGACGACCTGCATGCAGACCTTTGCGGCGCGATGACCAGCCTGGCCGACGCCGCCGAGCGCCTGGCTCGCCTGGCGCGCGACACTCCGCTGCTGGTCGCTGCCGAGGGCAGTGACTGGCTCCGGATGCATGCGGTGGCGCATGACGCACTGCGCCAGCGGTTCGCGCAATTGCCTCCGCCGACACGCTCCGGGCTGCAGGGCCGCGCTTCGCAGTGGCTCGCCGAGCACGGCATGCTGGAGGAAGCAGCACGGCATGCGCTTGCCTCGGGCCGGCGCCAGACCGCGTACGAGTACGCGGAGCGCTGCCTATACGAGCACATCATGAAGCGCGGAAGCGTCGGCGCGGTGCTCGACTGGCTCGCGCAACTGCCGCGCGGCGAACTCGACCGCCGACCTCGCCTGCTGCTGGCCGCCGCCTGGGCATTGGCGGTCAGCGAGCGGAACCGGGAAGCCGCATCGATGGTCGAGCGCATCCTCGCGCACGCCGGTGATGACGCAGCGCTGCGCTGCGAATGCGCGCTGATCCTCAGTGGCGCGGCCGGCTACGCCGACGATCCGGACCGGCTCGCGGCGCTGCACGACCCGTGGGCCGAATCGCCTCCGCTGACAGATCCTTTGCTGCTCTACGTGCATGCCAATCGCAAGGCCCAACGCGCACTGATGGGCGGCGATCCGGCGCAGGCGCGGTTCTTCCAGCAGCAGGCGCCGCGCGGCGATTTCGGCAGTGGGTTCCGGTACGTTGCGCGCTGGGGCGAACTCGTGGTCGGGCTCTCGTATCTGTGGGAAGGTCAGGTCCGACTCGCCGAGAACCTGCTGCGGCCGGTGCTGGCCGGCGCCGAGGGCGAACTGGGCCGCCGCGATCCGCTCGTCTGCATGCTGGCTGCGCTGCTTGCGGCCGCCGTGTGGGAGCGCGGTCAGCCGCAGGAGGCGTCTGCGCTGCTGGCCAACCGCCTCGACGTGCTCGAACGCAGCGGCCTGCCGGAAGCGGTGATGGTCGGCTATCAGACCGCGGCGCGCATCGCCGCGGCCGAGGGCGCAGAGCATCGCGCGCTCGAGCTGCTCGATGCGATGCACGCCGCTGGCCTGAGTCGCACGGCTGCCGCGGCTTGCGATTGCGAGCCTGTCGGACCAGGTCCGACTGCATGCCCGGCGATTTCGTCCCGAAACGTGCCGCGCGCTCACCGCGCGTATCGACGCAATGATGGCGAGCGACGAAGTCCCGAGCGGACCGCTGTGGCGACAGAGCGCGGAATGGCTTCAGCAGCTCGCGCACGCCAATGCCGCGATCGCAGCTCAGCAATGGCGAGCAGCGCTCGATCCGCTGGCGCGGACCGCGGAGCTCGCCGAATCGATGCGACTCGGCCGCGTGCGCATCGAGGTGATGGCGCTGCGCGCGTTCGTGCTTGACCGCATCGGCGAAAGGGCGATTCCACTGCTGAAGGAGGCGATCGACCTCGCGCGAACCTACGGCCTGGAGCGGCTGTTCGTCGATGCACATCCGGCGCTGGGAGACTGGGTCCAGCGTGTGATCAGCGAACAGTCGGGACAAGGCGCAACGGTCGAGCACGCGCTGGCCGGGCCAATGGTTCCGCGTACAGCGCCCGCACCACGCGTAACGCCCAGCATGGCACTCACACCCAAGGAGCGCGAGGTACTGGAGCTGCTGGCGCGCAACCTGTCTAACAAGGAAATCGCCAGAGCCATGCAGGTCGGCGAAGAGACGATCAAATGGCATCTGAAGAACCTCTTCAACAAGCTCGGCGCCGGCACGCGCAAGCAGGTCGTTCGACGCGCCGAACTGCTGGGACTGCTGGCCGCGGCTTGAGCGGCACACATCGACGCGTCGGCCTTCCGCTGCGCGTCGCCGCCCCCTCGGCAAGGGGGGGAGGTTGCCCTTCGCGCCTGCTTAATGTGCGCACCATTCGAAGGTCGGATGCCGAGCAGTACGGTACCCGCCCAATACAGGTCCAAGGAGATACGAGATGAGTCAACTAGCCACCACAGCGACCGCACCCGAGACACCCGCCGTCGTCAGCGCGAAGTCGCTGAAAACCTCGATCAAGGTCGAGCCGCTTACGTGCGCGATCGGCGCCGAACTCACGAACGTCAATCTCGGCGTCGCGTCGCGTGATGAGTCGCTGGTCGCCGAGATCCGCGCGCTGCTGCTGAAGCACCGGGTGCTGTTCTTCCGCGATCAGGACATCACGCGGCCCGAGCACGTCGCGTTCGCGCGCCACTTCGGCGAACTCGAAGACCATCCGGTCGCCGGCAGTGACCCCGAGAACCCAGGGCTGGTCCGCATCTACAAGACGCCCGATTCGCCGAACGACCGCTACGAGAACGCCTGGCATACCGATGCGACCTGGCGCGAGCAGCCGCCATTCGGCTGCGTGCTGCGTTGCGTGGAGTGCCCGCCGGTGGGCGGCGACACGATGTGGGCCAACATGGTGCTCGCCTATGAGCGGCTGCCCGAGTACATCAAGACGCAGATCGCCTCTCTGCGGGCCCGCCACAGCATCGAGGCCACCTTCGGCGCCGCGATGCCGACCGAAAAGCGCCTGGCGCTGAAGGCACAGTTCCCCGACGCCGAGCACCCGGTGGTGCGCACGCACCCGGAAACCGGCGAGAAGATCCTGTTCGTCAACGCCTTCACCACGCACTTCACCAACTTCCACACGCCGGAGAACGTGCGCGTCGGCCAGGACTTCACCCATGTGGGCGCGCCGCTGCTGCAGTACCTGCAGTCGCAGGCCTTCATCCCCGAGTACCAGGTGCGCTGGCGCTGGAAGCCGAACAGCATGGCGATGTGGGACAACCGCTCGACGCAGCACTACGCGGTGATGGACTACCCCCCATGCCACCGCAAGATGGAACGCGCCGGAATCATCGGCGACAAGCCGTTCTGAGCGCAGCGCCACAACGCGAGACTCTTTTTCCGGATCGAAACATCGCACTGAAGGACAGACAATGAATTTCCTCGACGGTTCCAACTTCCCCGAAAACCAGGACAAGCTCGTCATCACCGCCGCGCCCTATGGTCCCGAATGGATTCCTTCTGACTACCCGGAGGACATCGCGGTCACCATGGAAGCAACAGGTGCAGAAGGCGGTGGACTGCTACAACGCCGGCGCCACGGTGCTGCACCTGCACGTGCGCGAGCTCGACGGCAAGGGCTCCAAGCGCCTGTCCAAGTTCAACGAGTTGATCGCCGGCGTGCGCAAGGCCGTGCCGGACCTGATCATCCAGGTCGGCGGCTCGATCTCCTTCGCGCCCGAGACTGAAGGCTCCCACGCCAAGTGGCTGTCCGACGACACGCGCCACATGCTGGCCGAGCTCGATCCCAAGCCGGATCAGGTCACCGTCACCGTCAACACCACGCAGATGAACGTCGTGGAGCAGATGGAGATCGAGGACATCGCCGGCACGTCGCTGGCTGAGCCGGCAGAACTACCAGGCCTACCGCGAGATGATCGTCCCCTCCGCCCCGAGCTGGGTCGAGGAGCACGTGCGCCGCCTGAGCGCCGCCGGCATCCAGAGCGCCTTCCAGTTCTACAACATCAACAGCTACGAGACGGTGGAGCGCATGATCCGCCGCGGCGTCTACAAGGGCCCGCTGGTGATGAACTGGGTGGCGATCGGCGGCGGCATGGACCAGCCGACCATCTACAGCTTGGCCAACTTCCTGCGCGCCATCCCCGACGGCTCGGTGCTGACCGTGGAAAGCAGCATGCGCAACGTGCTCCCCATCAACATGATCGGCATGGCGATCGGCCTGCACGTGCGTTGCGGCATCGAGGACAACCTCTGGACCCAGGATCGCAAGGCCAAGATGAGCACCGTGAGGCAGATCGAGCAGCTGGTGCGCATCGCCGCGCGAATTCGGCCGCGAGGTCGCCACCGGCAAGGAAGCGCGCAAGATCTGCAAGATCGGCGTGTTCTACGACACGGTGGAAGAGACGCTGGCCGCCAACGGCTTCGCCCCGAACGCCAAGGGCCGGCAGCAGGGCTTCCTGCGCAAAGCCGCGTGAGGCGAGAGGTGGCCGAACCGACCGTCCTGATCGTCCCGGGGCTGCGCGACCACGTCGACGAGCACTGGCAGACCAAGCTGGCCGCGCGGCTGCCGCGCGTGCGCGCCGTGCCGCCGCTCGGCCGCGAGAACCTCGACCTGGCGACGCGCATAGACGCGATCGACCGCGAGCTGATGGCCATCGGTGGGCCGGTGGTGATCGTCGCCCATAGCGGCGGCGTGATCTCGCTGGTGCATTGGGCCAGTGCGCCTGGCCGCTCGCGCAAGCTCGTGCGCGGTGCGCTGTTGGCCACGCCGCCCGATTTCGAGACACCGATGCCCGAAGGCTATCCGACGATGGACTCGCTCGCGGCTGCGGGGTGGCTGCCGGTGCCGCGCAATCCGCTGCCGTTTCCGAGCATCGTCGCTGCGAGCCGCAACGATCCGCTGGGCAGTTTCGAGCGCGTCGAACAGTTCGCGCGCGACTGGGGCAGCCGTTTCGTCGACCTCGGAGAAGTCGGCCACCTGAATCCGGCGTCGGGCTTCGGCGAATGGCCGCAGGCGGCGATGTTCATCCGCGAACTGGCGGCGACGCCAGTCGTGGCATCCGCCGCCTGAGTCCGGCAACGTCGACGAGAGGAGCAGGCGAATGACTGCGGCAACCCGATCGAGTGGCAACGCCGCGGCGGCAGTGGTTCGCAGCGGTGCGCTGAAGGCCTCGCTGAAGGTCGAACCGCTCACGTGCGCCATCGGCGCAGAACTCTCGAACGTCAGCCTGGCCGACGCCGCGCGTGACGATGCGCTGTTCGCCGAAATCAGGTCGCTGCTGCTCAAGCACAAGGTCCTGTTCCTGAGCAACCAGGACTTCACGCGCGCCGCGCACGTGGCGTTCGCACGGCGCTTCGGCGGACTCGAAGACCATCCGGTCGCCGGCAGTGACCCCGAGAACCCGGGGTTGGTCCGCATCTACAAGGGTCCCGACACGCGCCAGGAACAGTACGAAAACGCCTGGCACTGCGACACCACCTGGCGCGAGTGCCCGCAGTTCGGCGCCGTGTTGCGCTGTACCGAAGCACCCGAGGTCGGCGGCGACATGCTCTGGGCCAACATGGTGCTCGCCTATGAGCGGCTGCCCGAGTACATCAAGACGCAGATCGCCTCTCTGCGGGCCCGCCACAGCATCGAGGCCACCTTCGGCGCCGCGATGCCGACCGAAAAACGCCTGGCGCTGAAGGCACAGTTCCCCGACGCCGAGCACCCGGTGGTGCGCACGCACCCGGAAACCGGCGAGAAGATCCTGTTCGTCAACGCCTTCACCACGCACTTCACCAACTTCCACACGCCGGAGAACGTGCGCGTCGGCCAGGACTTCACCCATGTGGGCGCGCCGCTGCTGCAGTACCTGCAGTCGCAGGCCTTCATCCCCGAGTACCAGGTGCGCTGGCGCCTGCGCAGGAACACCGTCGCGATCTGGGACAACCGCTGCACGCAGCACTACGCGGTGCAGGACTTCTGGCCGGCGGTGCGCAATCTCGAACGCGCCGGGATCATCGGCGACCGGCCCTTCTGACCGCGCGGCCTCCGGGAGACACACATGTATCGCCACCTGATGGTTCCGCTCGACGATTCGCCGCTGTCGGTCGACGCGGTGCGCAAGGCGGTCGAGCTCGCCCGCGCGCTCGGTGCGAAGGTCACGTTCCTCCACGCCCAGGAGGACTACGGAACATCGAGCGACGGCGCGCTCGAGCGCGCGATCTGGCCGGCGCGGTTCAAGGAGCACATGGCCGGAGACGCGCGGGCGCTCCTGTCGAAGGCCGAAGTCGTCGCACGCGAGGCCGGCGTCGACCACGACTCGGTCGCGGTGACCAGCAACCGGCCCTACGAGGCGATCATTGAGGCGGCCGAGGCGCGGGGCTGCGACCTGGTCTTCATCGCCTCGCACGGCCGCCACGGCCTGAAGGGACTGGTGCTCGGATCGCAAACGCAGCGGCTGCTGCAACACACGACGATTCCGGTGCTGGTGTCTGCGGTCGAGAGCAATCTTCCGGCCGACGAACTGATCAGGCCATTGGTCACGATCGGCGACGAGCATCGCTCGCTCGCGGCGGTGGTCCACGGCCTCGAGTTCCTGGTCCGCGAAGCGCGCGAAACGGGGAAGCCGCCGTCGTTCGGTCTGCTCCGTGCGATGCTGCACTACATCAAGGTCTTTCCCGAGGCGCTGCACCATCCAAAGGAGGACGCGTACCTGTTCCGCAAGCTGCGCGAGCGCACGTCGGAGTTCAACGAGACGCTCACCGAGCTCGAGCGGCAGCATGTCAGCGGCCGGCACTTCGTGGAAGAGCTGGAGCAGAGCATCGATCGCTACGAGGCGGCTCCTGACCAAGGTTTCGACGCCTTCGCCGCGGCGGTCGCGCGCTTCGCCTCGGCCCAGATGCAGCACATGAGGCTCGAATCGAAGGTGATCCTGCCGGCGGCGCGCGAGCATCTGACCGCCGAGGACTGGGCGGAAATCGACCGCGCGTTCGCGGACAACGGCGACCCGCGCTTCTCCGCCGACAACGACGAGGAGTTCCGGCAGCTCTTCACACGGATTCTGAATCTCGCGCCCGACATGGTCGTCGGCGCCGGGCGCAGCGGCTGACGAGGCCGGCGCGCGAAGCAGTCGAACCACCACCCGCTCCAGCGCCGCCACTTACTGCAGGAGAAGACATTGGCCAAGGCAATCCGCTTCCATGAGACCGGCGGTCCGGAAGTCCTCAAGCTGGAGACCGTCGAAGTCGGCGAACCCGGGCCGGGCCAGGCGCGCGTGCGCCATTCATTCATCGCGGTGAACTTCATCGACATCTACTTCCGCACCGGTCGCTATCCGCTGCCGCTGCCAGCGGGAGTAGGTCGGGTCTCGGATCGGATGCAGTCGGCGTCGTCGAAGCTGTCGGCCCTGGCGTCACCGATATCAAGGTCGGCGATCGCGTCGGCTACCTGCTCGGACCGCAGGGTGCCTACGCGGATGTGAGGGTGATGCCGGCCGACGTGCTGATCCCGCTGCCCGACAGCATCACCGATCGCGCTGCCGCAACGATCATCATGAAGGGCATGACGGTGCAGTACCTGTTCCGTCAGGTCTTCCCGTTAAAGGGCGGCGAAACGATCCTGTACCACGCGGCCGCCGGCGGCGTCGGGTTGATCGCCTGCCAGTGGGCGCGTGCGATCGGCGTGACGATGATCGGCGTGGTGAGCTCTGACGAAAAGGCCGCGGCGGCCCGCGAAAACGGCTGCGCCCATACGATCGTCGCACCGCGCGAGGACATCGCGAAGCGCGTGCGCGAGATCACCGGCGGCAAGGGCGTGCCCGTCGTGTACGACTCGGTCGGCAAGGACACGCTGATGGCCTCGCTCGACAGCCTGCAGGTGCGCGGCACTTTCGTGTCCAACGGCACCAGCTCGGGGCCGGTGGTGATCGACTCGACTCTGCTCGCCGTCAAGGGATCGCTGTGGATGACGCGACCGGCGATGGTGCACTACGCCACGCCGCGCTCGCACATGCTCTCGATGGCCAAGGAACTGTTCTCGTTGGTTCTCGCTGGCAAGATCAAGAGCGAGCCCAAGCAGACCTTCGCGCTCGCCGACGCCGCCGACGCGCATCGCGCGCTCGAGTCACGCAAGACGGTCGGCGCGACCGTGCTGATACCCTGACGCGCCCGCGTCCAATCACGCCTGCCCCGGACCCTCGATGAACCCGCACGCGCTCGATTCGAAACGCGGCCTGCCGGACGAGTACTTGATCGGCAAGGGTCAGGCCTGGTTCGCGTTCGCGATGACGATCGGCCTGATGCTGGTCGACTACATCGACCGCCAGGTCGTCGTGTCGCTCTTCCCGCACATGAAGACCGACTGGGGCCTGTCGGACAAGGAGCTCGGCGCGCTGGTCTCGATCGTTTCGATCACGGTCGCAATCGGCGCACTGCCGGTGGCGCTGCTGGCGGATCGCTACAGCCGCGTGAAGAGCATCGTCGTGATGGCCACGATCTGGAGCCTCGCGACGATCTCGTGCATGTTCACCCGAACCTACGGTCAGCTGCTCTCGGCGCGCGCTTTCGTCGGCATGGGCGAAGCGGGCTACGGCTCGGTCGGTGCCGCGCTGATCGCCAGCATCTTCCCGGCACGCATGCGCTCGGCGCTGCTCGCGGGTTTCTTTGCCGCGGCATCCGTCGGCTCGGTGCTGGGCGTGATGCTGGGCGGCCTGATCGCAGCGAAGTGGGGCTGGAAGGCGGCCTTCGGCGTGGTCGGCATCCCTGGCCTGCTGCTGGCGCTGCTGTACCTGAAAGTACGCGACTACCGGACAGTCGATCTCACACCGGAACTGAACAAGGCAACGAAGTCGACCGGCAGCACCGCGAAGTTCATCGCGAACGCCCTCCTGCGTTCGCCGACGATGCTGTGGGTATGCTTAGGCGGCGCGTCGCAACTGATCGTCGTGTCGGCCATCTGGTCCTGGCTGCCGAGTTTTCTGAATCGCTTCCATGGCCTCGCCCCCGAGCAAGCGGGGCTCAAGGCGGCGCTGGTGGTCCTCTGCGGCGCTGTTGGCAGCGTGGTCTGGGGCAGCGTCGTCGACCGCGCCGGCGTGCGGCGCGCGCGCAACAAGCTGCGCGCGATGGCTCTGCTCTGCCTCGTCGCGCTCGCGGTGCTGATGCCGACCTTCGCCGCGACCGGCACGCCGACGCTCGACGTGCCGACACAATTCGCGCTGATCGCCTTCGGCGGGTTCCTGATGACCTGCACGGTGGGACCCGTTTCGGCGGTGGTGATCGACGTAGTGCACCCGGGCGTGCGCGCAACCGGCGCGTCGGTGCTGGCTCTGTTCCAGAACCTGTTCGGGCTGGCAGCGGGCCCCTTCCTCACGGGCGTGCTGTCCGATTCCCTCGGCCTGGAATCGGCGCTGACGATCGTTCCGGCGTTCGGATTGCTGGCCGCCGCGTTCTTCATGCTGGCGGCACGCAGCTACGAACCCGACATGCAACGCGTGCAGGCGGTGGCGATCGAAGTCGAGGGCACCGCTGCCCACGGCGCGCCCGCCTGAGCGCATTCCGCAAAGGAACCCCGCGATGACCGCACTGAGTATCGGCGGACTGCCCCTGCGTGCCCGTTCGCTGTTTCCCGGTGTGCTGGCCTGCGCGGTGGTCGCAGCTGCCGCGACCTTCCTGTCGCAGCACTATGGCGCGCCGGTGATGCTGTTCGCGCTGCTCCTAGGCATCGCGATGAACTTCCTGTCCGATGACGGTCCATGCGCGGCCGGCATCGCGTTCACCGGCCGCGAATTGCTGCGGGTCGGCGTCGCACTGCTCGGCCTGCGCATCACGATCGCCCAGGTCACTGCGCTGGGCTGGTTCCCGCCGCTGCTGGTGGTCGGATCGGTGGTCCTGACGATCGCGGCGTCGGTTGTCGCGGCGCGGCTCTTCGGGTTCAAGGGTCTGTTCGGACTGCTGACCGGCGGGGCGACCGCAATCTGCGGCGCCTCGGCCGCGCTGGCGCTCTCGGCCGCGCTGCCCAATCACCCGCTGAAGGAGCGCGCGACGCTGTTCACGGTGATCGGCGTCAGCACGCTGTCGACGGTGGCGATGATCGCCTACCCGATGATCGTCCGCGCACTCGAGCTCGATCCGGTGCAGGCCGGCGTGTTCCTCGGCGGCACGATCCACGATGTCGCGCAGGTCGTCGGCGCCGGCTACAGCATCTCGCGCGAGACCGGCGACGCCGCCACACTCGTCAAGCTGATGCGGGTCGCGATGCTGCTGCCGGTGATCGTCGTCGCGGTGATGATCACCCGGCTGGGCCTCGGCGACGTCAAGGGGGAAGGCAGCGACGCGCGCCCGCCTTTGCTGCCGTGGTTTGTCGTGGCCTTCGCGGTGCTGGTGGTGATCAACAGCCTCGGCTGGATCCCGCAGCCGGCGATCGCGTTTGGCAACGACGTGTCGCGCTGGTGCCTGGTGGCGGCGATCGCAGGCATCGGCATGAAGACGCAGCTGCGCGAACTCGTGACGGTGGGCATCAAGCCGATCGTGCTGATGGTCGGCGAAACCGTCTTTCTCGCAGTCCTGGTGCTGGCCGCGCTGCGCTGGGCGTCATAAGCGGCGCTTCTCCGGAGGCACGACGATGCGCGCAGACACGCTGACCGCCGTGCGTCGCCGCTCGATCCGTACGGCGCTGGCGGCCGCGCTGCTGTTCGCGCTGCCGGCGGCTAGCGCACAGGGCTGGCCTGTCCAAGCCGGTGCGCATCGTCGCCGCCGGTTCCGCCGGAGGGACCGCGGACATCATCGCACGCCTGCTGGCCGATGGTCTGTCCGCCGAGCTGGGCCGCCCGTTCATCGTCGACCCAAGCCCGGCGCGGCCGGTGCGATCGCGGTCAATGACCTGATCGCTGCCGCCGCGCGACGGTTACACTGTGCTGGTCGCCGTCAATTCGGTCGTCAGCGAAGTCCCGCACATCGTCCGGCTGAAACTCGACATGGCCAAGGAGCTGCGGCCACTGGTCGAACTGGCGCGCGGCGGGCTGGTGCTGGTCGGGACGCCGTCGCTGCCTGCCGCCGATTTCCCCGCGCTGATCGCGTACGCGCGTGCCAACCCGGGCAAGCTCAGCTACGCGTCGTACTCGCCCGGCACGGTGTCGCACATCCTCGGTGTGCAACTGGCGCGCGCCGCGGGGATCGAGCTGACGCACATCGGCTACAAGGGGTCGACCCCTGCGCTGACCGACGTGATGGGTGGCCACGTGCCGCTGATGTTCGACGGCATGCCGACCTCGCTGCCGCTGATCCGCGCGGGCAAGATCAAGGCCTTCGCCGTCAGCACTCCAGCACGTTCGCCGCTGCTGCCGGAGGTGCCCACGTTCAGGGAACTGGGCTACCCGCAACTCGAAGCGGTGTCGTGGATGGGACTTTGGGTCACCCCTGACGTACCCGATGCGGTGCAGACACGCCTGCGCGACGCCACGCTGAAGGTGCTGGCCCAGCCGCAGATGCGCGAAAAACTGCGCGAGGTCGGCTTCGACGTCGGCCAGCCGCGCACCAGCGCCGAGATGACGCGCGGATTGCAGGCGGACTACCAGCGCGTCGGGAAGTTACTGAAGGAAATCAACTTCAAGCCGGAGTAGCCGCGATCTCGCGCAGCGCCTGCTCGAACACTTCGGGCGGCTGGCCGCCCTGGAGCAGGTGGCGACCGTCGATGATGATCGACGGCACCGAGTCGATTCCCAGCGATTGCCAGTGCCGCACGGCGTCGCGCACTTCGCGGGCGTATTCATCGCCTTCGATCACGGCGCGGGCGCGTTCGACGTCGAGTCCGGCCTCGGCCGCCGCACGCAGCATCACGTCGCGCGCCGCCGGGTTTTCGCCGCGCGTGTGATAAGCAGCCAGCAGCGCGTGCTTCAGCGCGAGCGCCCTGCCTTCGCGCTTGGCCCAGTGCAGCAGCCGATGCGCATCGAACGTGTTCCAGACGCGCGTTCGCATGCCGAATTCGAGGCCGACATCGGCTGCCCGCTGGCGTATCAACTGCTGCCGCTCGGCCAGTTCGGCGGCACTCGCGCCGTACTTGCGCGCGACGTATTCGGCGATCTCCTCGCCCTCGGGCGGCAGGTCCGGATTCAGCTCGAACGGCTGAGGTTCAATGTCGACCTTCACCGCATCGCCCAGGCGCGCGACAGCCTGCTCGAGCGACTGCAGCCCGATCGCGCACCAGGGGCAGGTCACGTCGGAAACAAAGTCGATCTTCATGCGCAACGCCTTCTGCTCGGCTGGCAGCCTACACGGATCAGCGTCGTCCGCCCGCTAGCGCCAGCGCGCGCGGGTGCCGGCGCAGCCGTAGCATCGCCCACACGCCGAGCGCGGGCCCGACCGCCAGCGGCGCGAACGCATAGCGCCATCCGAGCGCCTCGACCCAGTGCGGGCATCAGGTGGATCGTCGGTCAGCGTCAGCGTAAATCCGAGTGCGGTCTGGACTGTCAGCATGGTGCCGACGCGCGTGGGATCCGCGAGCTCGGCGATCGACGCCGAGAATTGTGCCGAGTCCGCGACGATCGAGATGCCCCAGACGATGCACACCGCAATCAGCAGTGCGGGCGCCCGCCGAACAGCAGGCCGACCAGCGCGGCGCAGGTGCCGGACACGGCCATCGCAACGCATCGTGATCGCGGTGCGACCGACGCGGTCGGCCAGGTAACCGGCGGCGACGCAGCCGATCGCCCCTGCTCCGACCGTCGCGAATGCGCCGAGCTTCGCCGCGATCGGCGCCACGTCTGCTGAGAGCGAGACCGCGAAGCTCGCATGCAGGAACACGACGATCCACGCCCACATCGCGTAGAGCTCCCACATGTGGCCGAGATAACCGAGGTTCGCCAGGCGCAGCGGCACGTCCTTCCACGCCGACAGGATCGCGTGCGGGTCGAAGCGCGGAGCCGGCAGCGCGCGCGGGACCGATACCGGCGAAACCGATCAAAGCAGGCCGCGGCCAGTGCGCTGGCCGATGCAACGCGCCACGGGAATCCGCCAGTCGAAGCCGCCCAGGGCATCGCCCAGCGCGTTGAACAGATGCGGCGAAGCCGACCCGAGCGTCAGCGCGCCGACCAGGATGCCGACCATCAAACCCATGTCACCGCGCGCCCAGGTCGATGCCAGCTTCATGCCGACCGGATACACACCCGCCATCGCCATGCCGGTGACGAAACGCAGCGCCGGCGCAGCCCAGGTGGTCGGGTCGATCGCAAGCAGCAGCACGTTGGCGAGCGCTCCGACGAATGCCGACGGCGGCGATGAAACGTCGCGGATCGATGCGGTCGGCCAGGCCCAGCACGGCGCTGGCGACGCAGCCGACCACGAATCCGACCTGCACCGCACTGGTCAGCGCGGCCTGCGCGAACTTCGACAGCCCGTATTGCGCCACCAGAGCGGGAACGACCGCCGATGCTGAAAACCAGAGCGCCATCGCGCCGACCTGGCAGAGCGCGATGATCGCGATCGACGTTCGTTTCGAGGTCATTGTGGCGAAGGAAGAACAACGGCGCCGCAGTGTGCCACCGCGGCGCCGTTTCGCCACTGACCGCCTGCCATGCGGCTGCGGGGGTCAGGCGTTGACGAAGGCGACGCTGCAGCCCCAGATGACAAGCGCGATTCCGAGCGGGGTTCGCAGCCGCCGTCCCCACGGCAGATTCTTTTCGGCGGCCATGATCGCGGCCAGCACCAGCATCCAGCCCAGGTTGCCCATGCCGACCACGAACATCAGCAGCATCAAGGCCCAGCAGCAGCCGACGCAGAACACGCCGTGATCGAATCCGATCCGCAGCGCCTCGCGCGACGGCGCGCGCCCGTGCCAGCGCGAAGCCACGAACCCGAAGGGCGCGTGGCACTGCTCCAGGCAGCGATACTTGAGTGCGCTGAACTGGAAGAGCCCGGCGCCGACCAGGACCGCCGCGGCGACCGTCCAGCCATGGCCGATGAACCACGCCGAGTCGGCCGCGATCGAGCGCAGCGTTGCGTCGGCGACATGCGCGACGACGCCGAATCCGAACCAGGCCGCGAAGAATCCCAGCACGACCAGCGCAGCGAGCCGCGTGCCGTCGCTGCGCGACTGCGTGATGCGGCGGAACATCAGCAGCAGCGGCAGCGTCGTCGGCAGCATCATCGCGGCGATCATCACGACCCAGGCGATCGCATGCAGGCCGGCCGGCACGATGATGTCGCCACCGGGAATGGCGCGACACAGCGCCGACAGCGCCCCGGCGTCGCCCCAGCCACCGTCACCGAGGTAGCGGCTCCAGGGACTGAGGCTCCACAGCCACAGCGCCGCCCACGCCATCGCCGCGAGCGTCGCCAGCAGCAACCCCAGCACGGCGCGCGGGTCGGTCACGCGCCTGGCGACAGGCGCGGCCATTGCCTTTTCGATGGCCACTTCGGAACCCGGGACCGGCTCACCGGCGCATGCCCGCGCCGGCCGATCACATCATGCGTCGAAGACGAACGTGCTCTGCAGCGCGTTGTGGCCCTTGATGTTGATGTCCTTGCCCATGCCCGCGTGGTTCTTGGTCCAATATTCCTTCGCCTTACCGACGAACACCGGCGCGCCGGGGACGGTCGAGAACACCGTGTTGGCGAGCGTCGTCGTCTCGCCCGACGCGCTCTTGTAGGGCTCGAGCTCCGCGTAGCCGGCGTCGCCGACCTTGATCGTGCCATTGCCGCCGGTCACTTCGAACGTGATCGGCACTTTCTGCACGGACACGACCTTGCCGACGAGTTTGGCGAGCTCAGCGACAGGCCCGCCTTTCTGGCCGGTGTAGACGCCCAGCAGCGCCTGCTCCTGCTGGGATGAAGTCTTGTCGTCGAGATAGACCGCGGCCGTCCAGTTGCCCTGCAGGATGTTGCCGGGCACGTGCGCGATCATGGCGAGCGTGCGGCCGGCCACGTCGACGCCGTCGACAGTGCCCTTGTCGAAATGCCAGGCAACGATCGTGTCGCAGGTCTTGAAGTCCGGGTCTTCGCCGATCCAGCACGGACACAAGACACGGCAGTTGCAGACTTCGAGCAAACGGCCTTCGAGGTGGTAAGCCATGTTCCCCTCCCTTGCATTGGTGGAAACGAAGGCGCCGGCGCCTTGCGCGCCAGCGAGCGGGCATGCTACGCCGTCGCGATCCGGCCCCCGCCACACTCTCAGGCAGTCCGCGCCAGCCGTCGACCCGGGCCGCTCCCCGGCCCGATTCTGCTGTCAGGTCCTCGGCAAGGTGACCCCGCGCTGGCCCTGGTACTTGCCGCCGCGGTCCTTGTAGGAGGTCTCGCACACCTCGTCGCTCTCGATGAAGATCACCTGCGCGCAGCCCTCGCGCGCATAGATCTTGGCCGGCAGCGGCGTGGTGTTGGAGAACTCGAGCGTCACGTGGCCTTCCCACTCGGGCTCGAGCGGCGTGACGTTGACGATGATTCCGCAGCGCGCGTACGTGCTCTTGCCGAGGCAGATCGTCAGCACGTTGCGCGGGATGCGGAAGTACTCGACGGTGCGCGCCAGCGCGAACGAGTTCGGCGGGATGATGCAGACGTCGTTCTTGATGTCGACGAACGAGTTCGGATCGAAGTCCTTCGGATCGACGATCGTGTGGTTGATGTTGGTGAAGATCTTGAATTCGTCGGCGCAGCGGATGTCGTAGCCGTAGCTCGACGTGCCATAGCTGACGATCCGCCGGCCGTTCAGCTCGCGCACCTGGCCCGGCTCGAACGGCTCGATCATGCCCTGGGCCGCCATGCGGCGGATCCACTTGTCGTTCTTGATGCTCATGTGTCGGCAAGACCGCGATCGCCGCGGCCGTCAATGGTGTCGCTTCACCCGAAGGCGCGATTGTAGGGGCGCGGCCAGGACCGGACCGGCCGTTAGACTCCAGACCTGCACCCGATGCGGCCTTGCCGCGACCACCGCGGACTCCAAGATAGGTTCCTGCCATGAAACTGCGCTGGACTCCCGCGCGCGTCGGCGATGCCCTCAACGAGGTGGACACGCCGGCGCTGGTGCTCGACCTCGATCGCTTCGAGGCCAACCTCGAGCGACTGATGCGGTCATCGACGGTTCGCGGCATGCGGGTGCGACCGCATGCGAAGAGCCACAAGTGCGTCGAGATCGCACGCCGCCAGATGGAGGCCGGGGCGGTCGGCATCTGCTGCCAGAAGGTGTCCGAAGCTGAAGTCTTCCTGGCGGGCGGCATCAACGACGTGCTGGTGACCAACGAGATCATCGGCAAACGCAAGGTCACCGCGCTCGCCTCGCTCGCGATCCGCTATCCGAAGGCCACGATTGGCATGTGCGTCGATGACGTGCGGCAGGTGCGCCAACTCGCCACCGCGTGCCGCGCACTCGCCGCGGAGATCGAGGTGTACATCGAACTCGACGTCGGCCACGGTCGCGCCGGTGTTCCCGATACGCCGGCGGTCATCGACCTGGCACGCGAGGTCAAGCTGCACAAGAACCTGCGGCTGCGCGGGCTGCAGGCCTACCACGGTTCCGCCCAGCACCGGCGCACCGTGCGCGAACGTCGACAGGCGATCACGCTGGCGGCGGGTCTGGCGGGCGCGGCGCGCGACGGCCTGCTGGCCGAAGCGCTGCCGTGCGACATCGTGACCGGCGGCGGCACCGGCACTTTCCCGTACGAAACCGGCAGCGGCGTGTACAACGAAGTGCAGCCGGGCTCGTACGTGCTGATGGACATCGATTACGGCAAGAACGAGTTCGATCCGATCGCGCCGGCGTTCGAGCCGGCGATGTACATCCTGACATCGGTCATGAGTGCGCGTGGCGACCGGGTCACACTGGATGCCGGGCTGAAAGCGTTCTCGACCGACTGCGGGCCGGCGATGCCTGCTTTCGAGGGCTGGCAGGTGCGCGGCGTCTCGGACGAACACACGGTGCTGATCCGTGTCGGCAACGAGGGGCCCAACCTGGTTCTCGGCGACAAGCCGCTGCTGATCCCGAGCCACATCGATCCGACGATCAACCTGCACGACGTGATCGTCGTGTCGCGCAACGACGTGGTAATCGATCTGTGGCCGATCGAGGCACGCGGCGCGCTCTTCTAGCGGAGTCGCAGCGGCCCCGCTATCCTCGGCGCGACAGCGCCTGCCATCCGGGAAGCGCTGCTGCCTAGGAGCGCTGCATGGCCCGATTTTCCCGCTGGTTGGCTGGCGCCGCGCTGGCCCTCGTTTGGTCCGCCGCGGCCGCGCAGACCTGGCCCGACAAGACGATCCGGCTGATCTCGGTCTTTCCGCCGGGCGGCTCGGTCGACCAGGTCGCCCGCATCCTCGCTCAGCAACTCTCCAAGCAACTCGGCCACAGCGTGGTCGTAGAGAACGTCGGCGGCGCGTCGGGTTCGATCGGCACCGCAGCCGTGGCGAGAGCGGCCCCCGACGGGTACACCTTCGGCGTCGTGTTCGACACTCATGGCACCAACCCGAGCCTGATTCCCAACATCTCTTTCGATACGATCAAGGATCTCGAGCACGTCACCCTGATCGGTACCTCACCGATGGCGCTGGTGGCCTCCGGCAAGTCGAACTACATGAAGTTCGCCGACGTCAACGCCGATGCGCGCAGCATCAAGGGCATCACGATCGGCTCGATCGGCACCGGCAGCCTCGGCCACCTTGCGATGATCCAGGCCGGCAAACAGGATGGATGGTCGTGGACGCACGTGCCGTACCGCGGTGGCGGTCCGCTGATGAACGACGTGGTTGCGGGGCACACGCCGCTGGGCATCGGCACCGTGTTCCTGGTGATGCCGCACGTCAAAGCCGGCACGGTGCGTCCGATCGTGGTGACCGGAGCGAAGCGCCATCCGAGTCTGCCCGATACGCCGACACTGGCCGAATCGGGCATCCGCAACTTCGAGGCACTCGCCTACTGGGGCGTGATCGCGCCCGCCAGGACACCGCCAGCGATCGTTGAACGCATGAACACCGAAATCCAGAAAGCGCTGAGGGACCCTGGCGTTGCGGAACGGCTGGTCGCGCAGGGCATGACGATCACCGGTCAGGGACCGGCCGAGTTCAAGGCATTCACGCAGAGGGAGATCGAGCGCTGGCGCAAGGTGGTGAAGGACAACGGCATCTCGGCCGGGTCGTAGACGTGGCCGGCGAGGATTGGCCACGTTCTCGAAGCGTGCGGGTCTCAGTCCGGCCAGTTGCTGACGGTAGGCGCGTGCGCCAGTATCGCCCGATACCGGACAGGACAGTTCTGCGCGCCGGCCCAAGATCGGTTCAATGGTCGCCGTCAGCGGGCAGCCTGTCGAGGCACAACTCCAATCGTCAGACTGGATGAACAGACGAGCCGAGCGGAATCATCGACGACTCGGATCTCCCAGAGCTGTGTGGTTCGACCGAGGTGAAGTGGCCGAGCGGTTCCATGAACCCACCCCTCCCGGACCCCGCGGACGTGGTTCGCGTTGATCGCGATGCCGACGGTTAGAAAAGTCTGGTCGTCGACGCAGTGGTGCGCAGCGGCACTCCCCAGCGTCTCGGCGAGCAGCACGGATGCTCCGCCATGCAACAGACCATACGGCTGGATGGTTCGCTGATCGACGGGCATTCGCGCGGTTAGCCAGTCGTCGCCTACCTCCATGAACTCGATGCCGACATGCGCGATCGCTGTGTCGGTGGACATGGCTTGAAGATCGGCGAGCGTGGGGCGACGATGCCAAATGGATGCCATTGAACGGGTACCTCGCGTCCAAACTGGTGAACTCAGATTTTGCCGCACATCCGCAGAAACCAAGCGCCCGCAGGACTCGCCGCGCAGTTGCAACCAGTTTGTCTTCACGCGGTAGAGTCGGGATGTGGCGCGGTAGCAGTAGGTTTGGCTTGTCTGTTGCCGTCTCTTTCGTCTGACGGTGCCCGAGTAGCTGTGCCATAACCCCGTTTCCACATCCCTCTCATCGAACCGGACGTGCAGTTTTCCCGCATCCGGCTCTCGGACAAGACTTCACGCCTTCACCCACGCCACGTCGTGCCCAAGCCGGGACAGGCGCACGAGACCGTAGTACCCGTAGAGGTGCGAGAGTGGATAGGTCCCGCCCCTGCGTCGCCTGACCTTGTGCTTGTTGCGCAACCACCGGCGCAACCGCGTCGCCGTGTAGGTGTCGAGCGCCCGGTATGCGCTGCGGACGGTGCCTACTTGGAAGTAGTTCGCCCAGCCGCGCAGCGTGCGGTTCAACTGACCCACCAGCTCCGTGGTCGCTTGCCACGTCATCGACACTGCTGTCATCGCATGGATCTTTTCGACCATGCGCCGGATGCTCTTCTTCGACGGCCGCAGGCCCAGTCGGGCCTTGCCGGTCGTCCGCGAGTACATCCGCCCGAACGTGTACCCCAGGAAGTCGAACTCGCCTTGCGGGACCGCGCAGATTCGTGTCTTGTCCTCGTTGACCTTGAGCTTCAGTCGTCCCATGAGTTCACGCATGCGTCGCAAGGCTTCTTCCGCCTTGCCCCGCCGGCACAGGATCACGAGATCGTCGGCGTAGGTCACGATGCGACTGCCGAGACTCTTCTCGAGCCCGAGCTTCTTCCACCCCAGCACGAACCGGCGCATATACAGATTCGCCAGCAGCGGTGAGATGGGTGAGCCCTGCGGGATGCCGCGCCGCGTGTCCTTGGCATCGGTCGTGCGTGTCTTGCGGCCTCGGTCATCGGTTTCTTCCACGGGGCATTCCAGCCACATCTTGATCAGATGCAGCACACGCCGATCGACGATGCGCCGCGTGAGCGACCGCATCAGTTCGGCGTGGGGAATGGACCCGAAGTAGTCCGCGAGGTCGGCGTCCACGACTTCCGGGTGGCCTCGGAACAGCGTGGCTTCCACCTCGATCACCGCCTGCTGGGCGTTGCGGCCCGGCCGGTAGGCGTACTGCTCGGGGGGAAGGTCGGCTTCGAAGATCGGGTCGAGCACCAGCATCGCTGCTGTCATGCCCACCCGATCGCGCAGGGTCGAGATGCCCAGCGGCCTGAGCTTGCCATTGGCCTTCGGGATGAACACTCGTCTGATCGGTTCCGGTCGGTAGCGTCTCCTGCCTGAGTGCAAGCGCCAGTTCACCGAGCCACCGCTCCACACCGTACGCTTCGACCGCCTCGAAGTCCTGTCCGTCCACCCCCGCCGCGCCCTGATTCGAGCGGCACTGGGCGTAGGCGTGCGCCAGGATGTCTTCTCGGTAGATCTTGTCGTACAGCGCGTAGAAGCGATAGCCCGGCGCTGACTTCGCTTTCGCGTGTAACGCCGTCTGCAGCTTCTGAACACTTTCCGGAGTTGCTAGGTTGCCCAATCTCCGCGTCCCTCGCCACGTGTTGCGTTGGTCTTGAACTGAGGCCCCTTTCCTCCGCCGGCATTACCCGGCTTCAGCGGTACTACGAGCCTCTCCGCCACCCCACAGCGCCCGGCCTGTCCGTCACCGGCGTCCGGTTGGTCATCCCTGACCACGCCACGGGGCTTCCCGTGTTGCGCGCGCTTTCCTGGTGTACATGCTGTCGCCACTACCCCGGCGCAGCGACTGAGCTGGCTGCATTCGCTCATCCATCCCAGTCGTATCAGCCTTCCCCGGTATGGCAGCCGGGTCGGCCTGCGCATCGTCCTTTTCGAGGCTTGCTCGGCGTTCACTCGCGTTGCGGCCTGCACACTCGCGCTGCCACCAATTCGTGGCACGCTTTACCCGAAGGCTTCAGACATTTCGTCTCCTCCATGCCTGCTCCGGTGCTTCCGGCTGGAGCATTCGCCGGGTGGGGCTTGCACCCACTGGAAAGCGCCGCCTTAGCACGGCGCACGCCAATTGCCGTCATTGGCGGCATGCGGTCGGCGGTCTCCAGCGCCTCGAGATACCGCCGGATGCTCTCTTCGATCTGCTGCTGGCGGCGGTCGACCTTGTTCGGCGTGAAGTTGCGGTCGCGGCTGTTGACCGCCTTGAACTTGCTGCTGTCGATGGCCACGATCGCCTGGGTAAAGAGCTTCAGCTCCCGGCACAGCTGCACGAAGCGGCGGCACACCGCGCGGATGCCTTCGCCGTTGGCACGACGGAAGTCGGCAATGGTCTTGAAGTCGGGCGCAAGCCTCGACGGCGCAGCGGCCGGTCAGCCACATCAGCTCGACGTTGCGCTGCGCTTCCCGTTCGAGCCGGCGACTGGAAGGGATGCGGTTCAGATAGCCGTAGATGTAGGCAAGCAGCACGGCCGGTAATAGCAGGTCGCCCGGTCTCGGCCGGCTCTGCACCGGCAAAGCCGAGTGCCGTCAGATCCAGTTCTTCAACGAAGGCATCGACCGCGCGCACCGGATTGTCCTCGGCGACGTAGTCATCCAGGCACGCCGGCAGCAAGGTCGCCTGGCTCGGTCTTCACACCTAGCAGGCCCTGTTTTCGAGGTCACGAGCTGCCGTGGCGGCCGTTGCAGCGCTCGCTGCACTTGTGGTGGCCCTGATCTTCCGATGGCGGGACGACTGGAAGTGGCGCGAACCTGAGCTGCAGGTACGGGACGCGTGACCCAAGCCCTTGATCGACTTCTTTAGTCGGCCAGGCGCGGTCGTCGGAACGCTCCAACGAAGCGGACGGTCAGTGCACCGCCTTAGAACAAAAACATGTGTGTCATCGCGCGGCGAACTTCAGGATCGCCTGGATGACGGGTGCGCTGTCGCCACACCACCAAAAGTGATCGGCGCCTTCAAGCGGGTGCCAAACTGCGCCGGGGATCTTCTGCGCAAGATGCTCGCCCGCTTCAAAGCGAACCGCTCGATCGCCGCGCCGATGCATCACAAGCGTCGGCACGCCGATGCGGTGCAAGTCGGCACGCATGTCGGCGTCGCGCAGGCCGCCAAGAATCGTTTCGAGTCCTCCGGGAGACGCCGCATGCCGCACGATGCGAGCCCACCAAGCGCGCAACGCGGGATCGTCCTTCTCGCTCGGAGCAAACGTCTCGATGCCCACCGGTCCGCCCCATCCGGCAATGAGTCGCTGCAGCCAGACGTCGTAGGCGGATGCGGGCAGAGCCCATGGGTAGTCGGGCGCGGCTGAGCCCCGCGCGAGCGATCCAAACAGGCACAAGCCCTGCACGCGATCCGGATGATCGACGGCGAGGCGCATCGCTCCCAGTCCGCCCTCGGACGATCCGAAGAGCCATGCGCGCGGCACGCCTGCATGCTCGAGGATCGCCGCGATGTCGGCAGCCATGGCGGCAGGCGTGCTCGTGGCGCGCAACCGCTCGGACAAGCCGACACCGCGCCGGTCGAACATGATCACCTGGAAGCGATCCGCCAATGCCTCGACAAAGGCGCGAAGAGGTGGGTGCTCCAGCGCGATCTCAATGTGACAGACGAACCCAGGGCAGATCACCAGGGTTTGATCGCCTGCCCCGAACGTCGTGTAGGCGACGGCGCCAAGGCCACCTTCGGCGAAACGCACGCTCGGCCGCTCCACCCGGCTGGACGACAGCCGTTTCAGATCCTCCGTCACTCGCAGGTACGCCCTCTCAGTGTGCGGGCCAGGCTTGATGCCGAACTCCGCTCGCAAGACCTCGGCGCAGCGCGTGTAGGTGGCCTCGACGCCGGCGCTATGGCCCTGGAGGGCGTGCAGCTGCATCATCAAAACGTAGCTTGGTTCTCGGTACACGTCGAGCGCAACCAGCACTTCGGCAAGATCCAGCGCTGACGCAAACTCGCTCCGCCTGCCAAGCGCGTCGATCAGGCGCTCGAGCAGGCGCGCCAGCAGGTGCTCGTGCTCGATCGATGCTGCCTTGAGCCAGTCGTCGAAGATTTCAGATCCGAAGGCGATGCCTTGCATCAATGGGCGGCGCGCCCGAACGACCCATTGGCGGGCTTCCGTCAGGGTGTTCTCATCGAACGTCTCTGCGGCGACTGCGCGGCGGGCGAAATGTGTGAACCGAAGGGCATCGATCTCGACGGTCTGCGCAATGAGCGCGAGGCAATCGCTGTCGGACGACAGAATCCTGCCGCCAACCGCGTCTTCGATCGTGTAGACCAGTCTGCGCAGACGCGTGCGCCCCCGCGCTTCGTCGGCGTCGGGCCATAGCATTGCTGCTAGGTGTGCCCGCGGCACGGGCCCCGTGTTGAAGGCGAGATATGCAAGCAACGCGACGGCGCGCTTCAGCGGGAGTCGCGTTTCACGCCCCTGTACGACGGTTATGGGCACGCCGAAGACCTGCAGTTCCAACGCGGGCGATGGGGAGCGCGACAGCATGCGGCGTTTATAGCCGGGCAGGGGTCTGTTGCACAGGGACGATAAAGGGACGGCCAATTTCTATCGTTGCGCACACACACACACACAAGGAATTCGCCGTGCGCGCACTGCTTTCGTTCCTCTACGGCGTGGCCGCCTACGTGGCCTGCCTCGCCACCCTGCTGTACTTCATCGGTTTCAGCGGCAACCTGCTCGTGCCCAAGTCGGTCGATTTCGGCGCCAGCGCCCCCTGGGTCGAAGCCCTGGGCACCGATCTGCTGCTGCTGGCCTTGTTCGGCGTCCAGCACAGCGTGATGGCCCGTCGCGGCTTCAAGCGCTGGTGGACTCGCGTCGTCCCCCCGGCCGTGGAGCGCAGCACCTATGTGGTGGCCACGTGCGCCGTGCTGGCGTTGATGTTCTGGTTCTGGGTGCCGATCGAGGCACCGATCGTGTGGCAGGTCGAACACAGCGCCGGCGTGGCACTGCTGTGGGGCCTGTTCGGGCTCGGTTGGTTGTTGGTGCTGGTCAGCACCTTTCTCATCAACCACTTCGAGCTGTTCGGGCTGCAGCAGGTCTTTGCACACCTGACGCAGCGCGCCCTGCCCGAGGCCCGGTTCAGGACGCCGCTGCTTTACCGCTACGTGCGCCACCCGCTGTATGTAGGCCTGCTGCTGAGCTTCTGGTCAGTGCCAGTCATGACGGCCGGGCGGCTGCTGTTCGCCCTCGGGACCAGCGCCTACATCCTAATCGGCATCGCTTTCGAGGAACGCGACCTTCTCCAGCAGTTCGGCGAGCGCTATCGCACGTATCGCGAGCAGGTCGGCATGCTGATTCCGCACGCGAAATCGCCGAGGCGGACGGCAGGCAAAACTCTCGATCAACCAGGAGCCTGAGGATGGAATCCGTGGAACACAGGATCATCGATTCACCGAGGCCGAGCGCACCTGATGCGGCCCACGACCCCTTCGACGATGGCCGTGCCCTGCAGGACCGCCTGCAGGTACATTGCTTTGGCTGCGGCGCGCTCAATGCACACGGCTTGCATATCAAGAGCCGTTGGGAAGGCGACGAGTTCGTCTGTGTCTGGCAACCCAGGCCCGAGCACATCGGATTCCCGGGTTACGTCTATGGCGGCACGATCGCGTCTGTGGTGGATTGCCACTCCATCTGGGCATCGCTGTCAGTGCGTTGCCGAGAGGTCGGCCATGACCTGAGCAGCGGCCCGCCACCCTTTGGCGTGGTGACTGGCAGCCTGCGCGTGAACTACCTCAAACCGGCTTTGGTGGCCCAGGCGCTGGAGCTGCGCGCGCGAATCGTCGAGCATGGTGGGCGCAAGTCGGTCGTGGCCTGCAGCGTGCGCCAAGGTTCGGTGGAGTGCGCCACAGCCAAAGTCATCACGGTACGCGTGAAGGGGCTGGGCTGAGATGCGCGCCGTCATCTGCAGCAGCTTCAACGGCATTGACGCTCTCGAGTTTGGCGAGCTTGCGAACCCTGTCCCGGGCCCGGGCCAGGTGCTGGTTGACGTCCATGCGGCTGCATTGAGCTTCATGGATACGCTGATGGTGGCCGGTCGCTACCAGATGAAGCCCGCCCTGCCTTTCGTACCGGGCAGCGATGCTGCGGGGGTGGTGCTGGCTATTGGCGATGGCGTCCAGCGCGTGCGCGTGGGTGACCGCGTGGCGTGCGGCCACTGGCATGGTGGCATGGCCGAGCGCATGGTGGCACCCGAGTTGGGCGTCGTGAAACTGCCCGACAGTGTAGGTTTCGAGATCGGCTCGACCATTCGTTTCGCCTACGGTACGGCTTACTACGCGCTGCAGACCCGTGCACAACTGCGCCCGGGCGAAACCGTATTCGTCAGCGGTGCGGCGGGTGGTGTCGGCATGGCAGCTGTCGACGTGGCGCGCCAGATGGGCGCCACGGTCATTGCGGGCACCAGCTCGGCAGCCAAGGGCGAAGTGGCACGCAAGCAGGGCGCGGCCCACGCCATCGACTACTCGTGCGAACCGGTGCGCGACCGGTTGCTTGAACTGACCGAGGGCCGTGGTGTGGACGTGTACTTCGACACCGTCGGTGGTTCGCTGTTCGGCACCGTGTCGCGGGCGATGGCCTGGGGTGGCCGCATTCTGCCGATCGGGTTCACAAGCGGCGAAGTACCCAGCCTCGCCATGAACCTGCCGCTGCTGAAGAACTACAGCGTGGTGGGATGCTACTGGGGCGCTTGGCTGGAGCGGCAGCCGCAACAAAGTCGCGCCGCTGACGAGCAACTCTTCGCTGCGGTGGCGCAAGGCATCCTTCGGCCTCAAGTCTCGGACGTACTGCCGATGTCGTCGTTTGCCGACGGCCTGCGGCGACTCGCACGCCGTCAAGTTACGGCACGCATTGTCCTGCGCGTAAAGCAGAGCCCTGACGCGCTCGCATGATCACGGCTGGCCATGCGCATCGCGGACTGCGGCACTGCCGTTGCTCTCGGCATCAATCGCCGTGACTTCGAATTCCAGGGTTCCAGCCGGCATGCAGCCGTGCGCTGCGACGCCGACGACCGCAAAACGCTGAAGCAAGGCGCCGTGCCATCAACCGCTCTGTGCTGGCCGTCGGGGGGCAGCGCAATGCCGACGCTTAGGGGATTGCATCGCTTGGCTGCCATCCTGAGGTACGCTCGCTTCGCGTCAGTCGACGACACCCACGCTTTCCACCTCGCTTGCCGGGTCGCCGCGGCGGGCGAACTGCGCCACGGCCACGCCGATCAGCGTGACCGCCGCACCCAGCAGCTTGATCGCTCCGTAGCCCTCGCCGGTGACCCACCACGCGACGAGCCCCGCGACCGGCGGCATCAGGTAGATCAACGGCGCCGTGCGCGCGACACCCCGCACCGCGTTGACCCAGCCCCAGACGATCCAGCCGATGAAGGCCGACACCACGACGGCCCACAGCAGGCCGGCCCAGATGGCGAACGGCACCGCCGTCCAGTCGACGCGCAGCCCGGCCGGCAGGCTGAGGATCAGCACCGGCACGCAGCCGAAGAGCGTGGCATACGTCATCACCAGCACGCCGCCGTGGCGCTCGATCAGCGGCTTGGCGGCGACGGTGTAGGCGGAAAAGAAGAACGCTGCGACCAGCAGCACCAGATCTCCTCCGCTCGCCCGCCATTGCGCGCCCAGCAGCTTGTCCGACAGGAACACCAGCACACCGACACAGGCCACGCCGACGCCCGCGACCTGCGCCCGCGTCAATCGCTCGATACCCAGGCCGCGCAACAGCAGCAGCGTGAACACCGGCCCGCAGGCGAGGATCAGCGAACTCGAGAACGCGGTCGACCAGTCGATGCCGAAAGTCACCAGCCCGACATGCATCAGGTGCCCGAGCAGGCCGAGCCGCAGCAACGACCACCACTCGCGGCGCGGCAGGCGCGGCCAGCGCGACCCGTAGCGCTGCCACAGCAGCCCGATCGCGCAGATGGGCATGATCAGGTAGCGCGCGAACAGGAATCCGCCGGGAGTCAGCGTGGCGAACACCGCCTTCTGCACGCTGAAGTTGATACCCCACACCAGCACCAGCGCCAGTGCAAGCAGCAAGGCCGCTCGCTGCCTCGAGTGTTCGGGCCGCGAGGGCGAAGAAAGCGGTGCAGCGCTCATCAGCGCGACCACTCGATCGGCGTCGGCAGCGTGCGACGCCCGGTGCAAGAGACTTCATCGAGAGTTGAATGCACTGGGCGAGTGTCTCCCGGGGCGAGCCGAGCAGCAAGCCGCAGAGCACGTTGCGCGAGGTTCGGTGCAAACAAAATACAATGGCGGCCGCCGCGCGCCTCGGCGTGCCGACTGCAACACTCCCCATGCCATCCGAAACCGCTCCCGGAACGACCCGAACGGACCTCGCGTTGCCACTTGCCGGCAAGGCCGCACTCGTCACCGGCGGCGCCCGCGGAATCGGCCGCGCGATCGCGCGCAAGCTTGCTCACTCGGGCTGCGACATCGCGCTCAATTACTACAACAGCCACGACGAAGCGGAGGCGCTGTGCGCGGAGTTCCGCACCCTGGGCCGGCGCGCCGTCGCGCTGAAGGCGAGCGTCGGACTGCCGGACAGCGTCGACGAGATGTTCACCGAGCTGCGCACGCACTTCGAGCGGCTCGACATCGTCGTCAGCAACGCTGCCAGCGGCGTGCTGAAGCCCGCACTCGAGATGTCGCTCAAGCACTGGCGCTGGTGCATGGAGACCAACGCCTTCGCGCTTGAACCTGTTGGCTCAGCGAGCTGTCCCGATGATGCACGCGGGTGGCCGCATCGTCGCCTTGTCGAGTCTCGGCTCGCTGCGCGCGATGCCCAACTACGCCTTCATCGGTGCCTCCAAGGCGGCGCTTGAGTCTCTGGTGCGCTCTCTCGCGCAGGAACTGGGGCCGCGCGGAATCCGCGTCAACGCGGTCAGCGCAGGCGTCGTCGAGACCGATGCGCTCGCCTATTTCCCGAACCGCGAGGAACTGGTCGCTTCGTTCAAGGCACGGCACGCCGGCCGGTCCGGTGCTGACGCCCGACGATGTCGCCGGAGCGGTCTATCTGCTTTGCCTGCCTGAAGCCGCGATGATCAACGGCCATACGCTGTTCGTCGACGGCGGCTTCGCGATCTCGGGATGACCATCGATTCAGGCCTGGCTGGCAAGGTCGCGCTGGTGACTGGCGGCAGCCGCGGCATCGGCCGTGCCATCGTCGAACGCCTGGCCGGCGACGGTGCCGACGTTGTGTTCTTCTACCGCGGCAACGCCGACGCCGCGCGCGAAGTCGTCGCGGCGGTCACGTCGGCCGGCGGCAAGGCCGAGGCGCAGCAGGTCGATGTGGCCGACGGCTCGGCGGTCGCCGCGGCGATCGAGCAGAGTGATCGAGAGTCGCGGTCGCATCGATGTGCTGGTCAACAACGCAGGCATCGTGCGCGACAACCTGCTGGCGCTGCTCAGCGACGACGACATCCGCAGCGTGCTCGACACCAATATCGGCGGCGTCTTCAACGTCACGCGCGCGGTCGTTCCGCACATGATCTCGAAGCGCGCCGGACGCATCATCAATCTCAGCTCGGTGGCCGCCGACAAGGGCGGGCGCGGTCAATCGAACTACGCGGCGAGCAAGGGCGCGATCAATGCCTTCACGCGCGCGATGGCCGTCGAGCTGGCCTCGCGAAAGATCGCGGTAAACTGCGTGGCCCCGGGCGTGATCGAGACCGAGATGTCGCAGCAGGTGCGCGATCTGGCGGGCGATGAAGTCAAGGCGCGCATCCTTTTGCGCCGCTATGGACGGCCCGAGGATGTCGCCCACGCCGTCTGGTTCCTCGCTTCGCGGTTTGCCGACTACATCACCGGCGAGGTGCTGCACGTCGACGGCGGCTTCAAGATGGATTAACAGGAGAAAAAATGGCAGAACAGGCCATGGCACAGGACATAACCCAGCAGGATATCGACGCGGTGTTCCCGAAGGTCGCGCAGATCATCGCCGATGCGCTCGGCTGCGACGTCGAGGACGTCAAGCCGAAGGTGCCGCTGATCGAGGGGCTGGACGCGGAGTCGATCGACTTCCTGGACCTGGTGTTCCGCCTCGAACGGGGCTTCGGCGTGAAGATCCCGCGCGGCAAGATCGTCGAAGACGCCCGCGGCACTCTCTCCGAGGCGGAATTCGAGAGCAAAGGCATCGTTTCCGAAGCTGGCCTGGCGCGGCTGCGCGACTTCCTGGGCGAGGTACCGGCCGAGCGCATCACCTCTCCGCTGAAGGCCGCCGATATTCCGCGCCTTTTTACGCCCGAGACGTTCTGCAAGGTGGTCATCCGCGCGCAGCGCGCGGCTCCGCTGGCGGCTTGATCATCCTTCGAAGGCGCGGAGCGCGAGGCCCATGAGCGAGCGCTTCCGCGCATTTTCATTCGTCGATCGCATCACCCACTGCACACCCGGTGTCCGCATCGAGGGCAGCTACACGGTACCCCCGCACGTGACGCGCTTTCCGAATTCACTGATGGCCGAGGCGGTTGGCCAGCTCGCCGCCTGGTCCGCGATGTCCCGGCTGGATTTCGCCTGGCGACCGGTCGCCGGGCTGGCCGCCGAAAGCCGCTATCACCGCGCCGTCGCACCCGGTGTCGTGCTCACCCTCGAGGCCGACATCGAGCGCTGCGATGCCGAGGCGGTCGCTTACAGCGGCCGCGCGTCGATCGACGGACTTTGCGCAGTCGACCTCGTGGACTGCGTCGGACCGATGCTGCCGATGGATGAATTCGATGCGCCGGATGCAGTGCGTTCCGACTTCGAGACACTCCTCACAAGCGGTGTCGCCGCCGGACGCTTCACGGGCGTGCCGATGCCGCAGCTCGCTACCATCGAGCACACGCCGGGCCGGCGCGTTCGAGCGAGTCTCCGGGTTCCCGAGCGCACCGAGGCCGCTTACTTCGACGACCACTTTCCGCGCCGGCCGGTGTTTCCGGGCACCCTGCTGATGGACGCCTTCGCCCAGCTCGCGGTTCCGCTGGCACGCGAATGTCCTGACGCACAGGACAACGCACCACTCGAGGTGCGCAATGTCACCCACGTGAAGATTCGGTCGTTTACCGCGCCGGGTACGGATCTCGAGCTCGATGTCGAGCTGCTCGAGGCCACGCCGCAGCGCACGCGCATGAAGCTCGCGGCTCGGGCGGACGGCAAGACGGTCGCCAGCGCGCGCATGGAATTGGCTCCGGGAGGATTGCAATGAGCACCGCACGCCGCCGTGTCGCCATCACCGGGCTGGGTCTCGTCACCCCGGTCGGCAACGATGTCGCATCGACCTGGGCCGCGCTGCTCGCCGCGCGCAGCGGAGTCGCGCCGATCGCGAGCTTCGACGCGAGCGGCTTCCCGGTGCGCATCGCGGCCGAGGTCAAGGGCCTGCCGGATGAGCTGGTCGAGCAGGCCGCGGGCGAGCGCAAGCTGGTGAAGTTTGCCAACCGCGCGCACCGCTTTGCACTCGTTGCCGCTTCGCAGGCGCTCGACGACGCCGGTATCCGGCCGACTGCTGAGACAGCCGATCGCTGGGGCTGTGTGGTCGGCACCGGCATGATGGGCGTGACCTACGAAGAGCTGGCGCAGGTACAGAAGGAAGCCGCCCGCACCGGCGAGCTCGAACCCGATCGCCTGCTGGCGGCGCACGAGTCAGCGGCCGATCCGCTGGTGTTCTGCCGCAGCCAGTCCAGCGCCGGCGTCGCGCTGCTATTGCGCGTGTTCGGCATTCGTGGCTACGCGAGTTCGGTGCATACGGCCTGCGCATCCGGCGGGCAGGCGATCGGCACCGGGCTCAAGCTGATCCGCCGCGGTGTGGCCGATCGCGTGCTCGCCGGTGGCTTCGATTCGATGATCAGCCCGGTCGGCCTGGCCGGCTTCTGCCTGCTCAGCGCGGTGTCGGCCGACAACGACACGCCCGAGCGTGCGAGCCGCCCGTTCGACGCGACCCGCAACGGCTTCGTGCTCGGTGAGGGAGCCGGCTTCGTCGTGCTCGAGGAATGGGAGTCGGCGCGGCGACGCGGTGCGCGCATCTACGCCGAACTGGCCGGTGACGGCAACTCGCTGTCGAGCTATCGGATCACCGATTCGCATCCGTCCGGTGACGGGCCGATCCAGGCGATGCGACAGGCGATCGCCGATGCAAGAGGCACACTCGATGAGGTCGACTACCTGAACGCTCACGGCACGTCGACCCTGATGAACGACCGCAGCGAATGCGCTGCTGTGAAGGCGGTGTTCGGCCAAAGCTGGCGCAACGTGGCGGTCAGCTCGACCAAGAGCGTGATGGGGCATCTGATCGCCGGCGCCGGCGCAGTGGAAGCCGCCGTGTGCGCACTGGCGATCCACCACGGCACGCTGCCCGTCAACGCCAATTTGCGCGACCTCGATCCCGACTGCGACATCGACTTGGTGCGCGACGCTCCACGCAAGCGCGACGTGCGGCTGGCGTTGTCGAATTCGCTCGGCTTCGGCGGCTCCAACAGCTGTCTGGCGTTCCGGCATCCGACTGCGGTCGACGGTCGCGCCTCGCACACCGCCTGACGGCCGACAATGGCAGCTCCGCGCATCGTCATCACCGGCTGCGGCGCGATCTGTGGCTCCGGCCGCAGCCCCGCCGACATCCTGCGGGCCATACTCGATGGGCGATCGGCCATCGGACCGATCACGCAATGGGATGCCGGCGCGTGGCCCGTCAAGGTGGCGGCCGAGGTCGTCGACTACAACGCGGGCGCACTGACCGGCGATCGCAAGCTGCTGAAGTTCATTCGCCGCACCGACGTGTTCGGACTGTATGCGGCCGACCGAGCGCTCGAGGAATCGGCGCTCGCTGCATGGCGCGACACGCTCGACGAGCAGGGAGCCACCGTGCTGGCCGATAGCACCGGCGTGTTCGTCGGCAGCGGCGGCGGCGCGTTCGGCAACCAGTACGACTACCTGCCCCTTATTGCGGCGGCCGACGGCAACCTGCCCGCCTTCGGCCGCGAACTGACGGCCACGGTCAACCCGATGTGGTTGCTGCGATCGTTACCGAACAACGTGCTCGGCCACATCGGCATCCGGCACGGCCTCAAAGGCCCGAACGCCTGCATCACCAACCACAGCATCAGCGGGCATCTGGCGCTGGCCGAGGCGGCCGATGCGCTGCGCGCCGGAGAATGCGCGCGCGCGGTCGTTGCCGCTCACGAAGCGCCGATCGAACCGCAGACGCTGCTCTACTACCAGCGCATGGGGCTGCTCGCCGCCGGCCCGCTTCGACCTTTCGATGTCCGGCATGACGGCAGCGCGATGGGCGAAGGTGCGGCAGCGCTGGTGATCGAAACCGAGTCGGCTGCTCGCGAGCGCGGCGCGCGCGTGCTCGGCGAAGTGCTGGGCTCGGGCAACGGCAGCGACGGCCTGGGCCTGCTGCCGGTCGACGGCCACGGCGACGGTTTGGTGCGGGCGATCGAAGCCGCCCTGGCCGCGTCGTCGCTGAGTCCGCGCGACGTGGGCGCGATCGTCGGGCACGGCAACGGCACGCCGAATTCGGACGTGTCAGAGTCCCGCGCACTGGCGCGCGTGTTCGGCGCGGACATGCCGCCGGTCACCGCGTTCAAATGGGCGTTCGGTCACCTGCTCGCCGCGGCCGGGCTGATCGAGATCGTCCTGGCGATCGCCGCGCTGCGCGCGAACGTGGTTCCCGGCGTGGCGACGCTCGACGAGATCGACCCGCAGTGCGGCCCGATCAATGTCAAGCGCGAGACTCGTGCCCCGAGCAGCGAGGTCGTCCTCGTGCTCTCGCGCGGATTCGGCGGCACCAATTCCGCCTGCCTGTTGCGCGCTGCCGCCGCGCAGTAAAGTCCATCCGATCGTGAGCCATCTCCAGGCGCCGGCCGCGACGGACGCTTCGCGCTGTGGCGTCGACTCGGTGACGATCGAGCGGATCGAACGCCTGCTGGCGGAAACGCCCGAGGCCGATCTACTCAAGCTCTTCACCCGGCGCGAGCTCGACGACGCCGGCAGCGGTGACGGCCGCGCGGCCAGCCTTGCCGCCCGATTTGCCGCCAAGGAAGCCTGCGTGAAGCTCTTCCCCCGCGAAGCGGCGCTCGGCGCGATCGTTGCCGCGGATTTTTCGGTGGCGCGCGACGGTTACGGCGCGCCGATCGTCGAATTGAGCGAAGCCGCGGAAATCGCGCTCGGCCGCAATCGCCTGCGGTCGATCAGCCTTTCGCTGACGCACGACCGACTGCAGGCCAGCGCGATCGCACTGGCCCTGCCCGAGCGCGCTGCGCCTTCGAGGGCCGCGCGTGTCGCGTACTCGATGCTGCCGTTCCGGCGCAAGATCGTCCTGGAGAACCTGCGAAGGGTCTACGGCGACACGGTCGACGCCGCCGAGATCGAGCGGCTCGCGCAGTCGCATTACGGTCATCTCGGCCGGCTACTTTGGGAGTTCGTCCGCTACGCATGGCAGTCGCCCGGCCGACGCAGGTCGATGGTCCGGGTCGAAAACCTCGACGCGTTGCTGGCCGCTCATGCGCAAGGCAAGGGCGTGTTGATCCTGACCGGACATTTCGGAAACTTCGAGGTGGCTACCACAGCCGGACTGGCCAGCTTTCCCCAGGCCAAGGGGCGCATTCCACTTCGTGCGCCGGCCGATCCGGCCCGAATGGCTCGATCGGCTCGTGACGCGCCGCTTCCGGGCGGCAGGCTTCGGTGTGCTGCCCAAGCGCGGCGGACTCGACGCGATGCTCGACCGGCTGGCGGCGGGCGACCTCGTGGTCTTTCCGTTCGATCAGCATGCGAGTCGCAAGGATGGCGTACGGGTCGAGTTCTTCGGGCATCCGGCGGGCACCTTCCGCAGCCTGGCGGTGATCGCACTCGCCACCGGAGCTCCGGTCGTGCCGGCTGCGAGCTGGCGTGACGAAGACGGCCGCCACGTGCTGCGCTTCGAGTCGCCGCTCGCACCGATCGAGCATTCCGATACCAACGAGGCGATCCGCCTGAACACGCGCGCCTACAACCGCGCGCTCGAACGAATGATCGTGCGGCGACCGGAACAGTGGTGGTGGGTGCATCGTCGCTGGAAAGCCTGGAAGGACGGCGAGTCGCGTCGACGCAGGACTCACTGATGCGCAGGGCCGATGTAGGATCGAAGTAGTATGCGAATGTGGCGGTTGCAGGCCTCCGGATGCAGACTAATCACGGAACTGCGCGCACGACGTGTGCTACATGTTCGGGTCGACGGACTGCCCGGTGCACTGGGCATTGACCGCGGCGGGCGCGACGATCGGATTTCACCTCACGGAATGAAGACCACGTTCCTTCGGCTTTCGGCGGCCAGCCTGGCTGCCTCTTTTCTTCTGGCCGGCGCCGTCGCTGCGCACGAGTCCGAGCAATACACACTGCCTGCGGGCCGCGAGTTCGCCGATCTCGGGCCGTATCTGTCCCGCATCGTCTATCGCGCGGTGGTCGACGCCGCCAACTCGACCAACGCCGCGATTCGCACGGCGATCGAATCGGGCCAACCACCCGCCGAGATCGAGGCATTGCAGTCGGTTGATACTCTCGCCACGCAAACCTGGCAGCAGTTGTTCGCGGCGCTGCCGACCAACGAGCTGCTCGACGCCGCACTGCTGCACGCGGGTGTCCGCGACCAGTACCCGGGGCTGGTGACCATGTACCGGCCGATCGAGTCGATCTACGACGATCCGTTGCTGGTGATCGACCTGTCGAAGTTTGTGCGGACCTTCTTCCGAGCCGGAACGGTAAACGTCGGCGGCACGATGATCGGCACCGACAAGATCATCCATTTCATCAATGTCGGTCGCATCTACCACGCGAAGTACCTGAACCGGCGCGCGCGCGGCATGGGCGAGACCGCGGCGAGCCTGTCGTCCGTCGAGTCGACGGCGCGCAACCCCTTGCTGTCGGAAGACGGCATGCTCGGCTGGTACACCACCGGGATACATTCCAACGGCGACCTCGCAGCGGACTACGCCGGGCTGAAGTTCTATCGCAACCTGACCGAAGAGGTCCGCATCGGATCGCACACGTTGCCGCCGATGCTGGTGCGCGAAGGCCCCTACTGGCGGGTTCAGCTGACACCGGACTCCGATATCTTCACCGCGTTCGTCACGCCGCACTGGAACGAGGTGCTCAATCCGAACAAGTACGTCAAGTACTTTCGCAACCGGGTGCGGGCGGTCGTCCGGCCGCGCTGCGAGGACGTCCTCGAGTGGTATCGGAGCGATTACGGCCAGCCGATGACCCGCGGCGAGTTCGAAGCGGTCGAGCGCGAACTGTCCACTTACTACGGCGAGCCATACGGTTTCCTCGATGACGGCGCATCGCGGGTTTCTGTCGCCACCGTGTGTTTTGATCCCTCGCGGGAGCCGGTTGCCGTTGCCGCGAGCGCGAATGCTGATGCGCTGGCGCGCAGCCGGCTGTGGTGGACTGCGCGCGCCGGCCGCGCTGACGACGTGCGGCGTCTGGTGGCTGCCGGAGAGAATCCCAACGCAGCGGATGTCGATGGCGAAACCCCCGTGCACGCGGCCGCACGTTCCGGCGACGCTGCAACGGTGAAAACCCTGCTCGAAGGCGGCGGAGACCCCGACCGTCCAGCCCTGTATGGCGTCACCCCGCTGCAGCTCGCCGTCGCCGGTGGACGCGTCGACGCGGTCGTCGTGCTGCTGCAGGCCGGCGCCCAACCGAATTCTCGCGACCTGTTCGGCAAGACCGCTCTGCACGACGCAGCGATGCGTCGCAGCGTGCAACTGGCCGAACTGCTGCTAGCGCACGGAGCGGATCCTTCAGCAACTGACGACGCAGGCATGAGCGCGCTGCATATCGCTGCCGCCAGCGGGCAGGAACGACTGGCTGCCCTGCTGATCGCGCGCGGCGCGAACGCGCGTGCGCGCAACGTCGCGGGGTCGAAGCCATCGGACCTGGCCGCAGGCTCAGGCTACTCACGCCTCGCAGGCGCGCTGGCGCCATCGCCCCAGGGAGCCTTGGCGCCGTCCGCGGCTGCCCAGTCGTCAACCAGCGCCGGCGACACGCAGCAACGCTGAGGCACGTCGAGCGACGCCCCAGCCGCGCTCGGAGCTACGCCCGGCGCACAGCCCAACCGAGCGCAGCCACCGATGCAACCTCGCTCTGCCAGCGCCACTTCACCGCAACTCGGGCATTCTTCGGTTGGCGCGCGTCGTGTCCGTCGTTCAGCATGCCAGGCGGCGCTGTGGCTCGCTTCGGCGACGCTTACCGCCTGCGCCGTTCACTCCCCGCGTACGACGGGACCGATGCCACAGCGCGACCTGCCCGAGACAACGGCACGGCTGGTGATTTCGGAGTGGCAGTCCCGCCTGGCGGAGCGTGTCACCCGCGCCGGCGGTGATCCGGCGGTCCTGGCGCAGCTGCCCGGACTTCGTTCGCCGGCAACGGCACGACCTTCCCAGATCGTGTTCAGCGTCACCGATATCGATGCGCTGCTCCCTGAGCGCGACGGGTACGACGCATTCGGCCTGCTGCTCGGCAAGCATGCCGACGCAGCCAGCACCTGGTACGTATTCATCGTCGGGACGGTAGAGCGCCGCAACTTTCGGCCGGCCGGAGTCGTCGACGTGCGGCTGGCAGCGATGAGGATGGTCGACGGAACCGTCGTGTGGAAGACCGGCACCGTGGATTCCGACGAGCTTCGGCGCTACCGGCGTGCCGCAGTCGAGACCACCGGTTTCCCCTTCCCTGCCGAATCGGACCGCTTCCGGATGCAATCGTGCTCGCCCAGCATCTGTGTCGAAGAGGAGCGTTCGGCTGCACGCTGGATTCTGTATTTCGCACCCGCGGCCGCGCCAAACGAACCTTCGCCTGCCGCGACGCAGTAACGCCGGGCCACGACCCATGAGGCGCGCCGGGGGATTGCGCGCCAGCGGTTGATCGACATCAGCCGGCCGTCCCGAAGGAACCGGACAATGGGCCGCCTCGATCAATGGCGACGACCTCGTGAGTCCGCTGCTCATCACCCTCCTGATGTTGATCGGCGGTGCGGCGTTCGCCGCACTCGCCTGGCGCAAGCTTGCGATCGTCGCCGCGCTGGCACCTGAAGCGCGACTCGACCATCCGTGGCAGCGCATGGCTCGGCTGTTGCGACTCGGCTTCGCGCAGTCACGGCTGCTGTCCGGCGACTTCCGGCCCGGCCTGATGCACGCCGTGATCTTCTTCGGATTCCTGACGCTGCTGGTGCGCAAGCTGCACCTGATCGTCATCGGCTACTCGCCGCTGGCGACAATCCCCGGTGCCGCAGGAGGGCTTTACACGGCGTTCAAGGACTTCATCGAGCTGGCGGTGCTGATCGCGGTCGGCTACGGTTTCTGGCGCCGTTTCGTGCGTCGGCCGGCGCGGCTCGAGCCCAATCGCGAAGCCGTGGTGATCCTGACGCTGATCGCGCTGATCATGCTGACGGATTTCGGATTCGACGCTTTCCGCTTCGCCAAGTGGGCGGGGTCGGTGCCGTCGATCGCGCATGAACAGAGCTGGGCCTGGATCGGCGGCCCGCTGGCGCACATGCTGACCGGCCTTTCGCCCGCAGCGCTGGACTTGGGGTACCAGGCGTTCTACTGGGTGCAGATGGCGACGGTGTTCGCCTTCCTCGCGATCCTTCCTGTGGGCGAGCATTTCCACATCGTCACTGCGCTGCCGGTGGTGTACCTTGGACGCGACGTGCCCGCCAACCGTGTCCCGCGCGTCGACCTCGAGCCGCTCGGCGCCGACGATGTCGATCCCGACACGTTGCCGATCGGCGCGCGAACCGCGTGCGATCTGACCTGGAAGGAAGGTCTCGACGCGTTCACCTGCACCGAGTGCGGCCGCTGCAAGGACGCGTGCCCGACCTTCCTGACCGGCAAGCCGCTCGCGCTGAAGTGGGTCAACGACGCCGTCAAGCACCATCTGCTCGAACATCGCGATGCGATCCGCGCACACGATGTTGCAAGACTGCCGCCGCTCGTCGGCAGCACGATCAGCGAGGACACGCTGTGGGCGTGTACCACCTGCGGCTACTGCGAGGTGTCGTGTCCGATCCAGCTCGAGCACCTGCCCAAGTTCTATCGCCTGCGCCAGCGCCAGGTGATGATGGACGGCGTGTTTCCGCATGAGCTGAATCGCGTCTTTGCCGCCTACGAATCACAGGGCAATCCGTGGGGGCTGGACGCCGGCACGCGCGGCGACTGGGCGAAGGATCTCGGGCTATCGATCGTCGCCAGCGCCGATGACGTCGCGCAGCTGGACTACCTGTACTACGTCGGCTCGGCGTCCTCCTTCGATCCGCGCGGACAGAAGATCGCGCGCGCCTTCGTTCGCGTGGCCGAAGCAGCCGGGATCCGGCTCGGGATACTCGGTCCGCTCGAAGGATCGACCGGCGAGTGCGTGCGTCGACTCGGCAACGAGATGGTGTTCCAGCAGCTCGCCGCCGCGCTGGTGGAAACGCTCAACCGGCTCGGCGTGCACCGCATCGTCACGAGCGATCCGCACGCGTTCAATGCGCTGAAGAACGAGCTGCCGGAGTTCGGCGGGCACTACGAAGTCGTGCATCACTCGCAGGCGATCGACGAATGGCTGCGCGACGGCCGGCTGCAGGTCGTGCGCACGCACGAACGGATCATCTACCACGAGCCGTGCTACCTCGGCGCGACACAATGGTGAATACGAAGCACCGCGCCGCGTGCTGCAGGCTGTCTCGCGCGACACTCCGCTCGAGTTCGAACTGTCGCGCGAGAAGGCGATGTGCTGCGGCGCCGGCGGCGGCCGCATGTGGCTCGAGGAAAAGATCGGCACACGCATCAACGTGCTGCGCGCCGAGCAGGCGCTGGCCCGCCAACCGGCCGCGGTCGCCACGGCGTGCCCGTACTGCGCGGTGATGCTCGGCGACGGCCTCGCGCAGAAGGACGAGCACATTGCGGCGCGCGATATCGCCGAACTGGTGGCCGAAGCGCTGCCGCAGTCCTCGGGACGGCACTCGCCGCCGGCGGGGCGCGATGACGGAGCGCTCTCCGAACCGCGCCCCACCTCGATCAACCCAGCTTGCCAAGGACCCCGTTAACCTCGTCCCTGGAAAATGCCCGCATCGTCTGCGTGCGAACGTTGCCCCCCGACGCTACGCTCATGCTGAGCGCAGTCATCGCCGCATCGTCGGGCGCGTCGAAGATCACCACCACGTCGTGCGCTCCCATCGTCCAGTAGAACTCCTTCGCGGTCACCCCGAATTTCTTGGCCAGCTCTTTCACCGCATCGGCACGCTTGGTCGTATCTCTGATGCTGCGTGCGCCCTGATCGGTGAAGTTGGCCAGCACGATATAAGTCGCCATTATTTCCTCCCTTTGTCCGGCGAGAGGCCCGCTCGACTGCAGCGTTGGCGATCACGGGCCCCATTTCGCCTGCCGCACCCGCGACGGCCCCAGGGCCGCCGCCGAGAGCGGTCAAGATACTCTCCGCCGGCTTGCGCGTGTATGACATCTCAAGATTCCGGGACGATCTCGAGCGCGACGAGAAACCGCGCGACCATGTTGTAGGTCGCGGTCACTGCGACCAACTCGACGAGTTCGGACGGCGCCAGATGGCGCTTCAGCTCGTCGAATATCACCTCAGGGATCCGCACTTCGCGCGTGCTGGCCGCGGCAAACCGGATGACCGCGCGCTGCAGCTCGTCGTAAAGCGGGCTCGCTGCCGCCGCATCGGGATCATCGAGCACGGCAAGCTGCGCTTCGGAGGCTCCGGCTTTCGCCAGCTCAGGCGCATGATGGTGGTACTCGTAGTCGGCCCCGGTGAGCCGCGCGACGACGCAGATCGCCAGCTCGCGCACGAATGGCGAGAGTGCGAGTTCGGTGCGGATCGCACGCAGGTAAGTGTTCCAGCCGCGTGCGAGGGGCTCCGACCACAGCAGCATCCGGTCGAGGTTCAGCAGTGTGCCGCCGCGTCGCGCCTCGATCGCCTCGACCAGTTCGCGGCTGCGCGGCGCGAGCGTCTCGTTCCATGGTTGAACCCGCATCACGAGCCTCGGAACAGTCGCCGGAGGAACGACCACAGCGTCGCGAAGAATCCGGGCGCGCGCGGAACCGGGATCGCGGGCGCGCCGGCGGCCGGCAGATGTTTCGCAGCGAGGTCCGCCGCAAACGTCGCGAAGAACCGGTCGGCCATCGTGGCAGACGCAGCGTCGACCAGCCGCGATCCGACTTGCGCGATCTTGCCGCCGATCGAGGCGTTGACAACGTACTGCATCCGCGTCGTGCTGGACTCGGCAGCGTCGAGCCTCACGCGGGCCTCGCCGCGCGAGAAACCGGCGGCACCGCCCTGCAGGTCGAAGCGGATCGTGTACGACTCGGGCGCGACGACATCAGCCAGTTCGAGCTTGCCCTTGAAGCGCGATTTGACCGGCCCGATCGCCGCGTTGACTGCGACGTCGAGGTGACTGTCGTCGATTCGCGTGATCGATTCGCATCCGGGCACTGCCGCTTTCAGCGCGTCGACGTCATTGAGCGCCGCCCACGCCGTCGCCCGCTCGACCGGCAGGCTGCGTTCGCCTTTCAGTTCCACTGTCGTGCTCCCTTGACGATGCCGCGCTCCGCGCGCGCCGATTTTGCGAGATGCGCCGCCAGTTCGCTCGAGCGAGGCCAGATTGTGCACGGGCAGGAATGCGTCGACGTGCGGCAGCAGCGCCTTCACTCCGCCGGCGCGCGGTTCGAATCCTTCGTAGCGCAGCAGCGGGTTCAGCCACACCAGTCGGCGGCACGACTTGGCGAGCCGCTCGGCTTCGTGCTCAAGCGGCTCGGTGTCGCCGTGCTCGAGACCGTCGGTGACCAGCAGCACGGTCGGATTGCCGTACAGCACGCGGCGCGCCCAGCGCAGGTTGAACTCGTGCAGCGCCTGCGTGATGCGCGTGCCGCCCGACCAGTCGTCGACCGACTGCACGACGGCGCGCACGGCGACATCGGGGTCGCGCGCGGCAAGCTGCCGCGTGATGTGCGTCAGCCGCGTGCCGAACAGGAAAGAATGCACACGATGATCGGCCGCGTCGCGGCCCGATGTCAGCGCATGCAGGAAGTGCAGGAACATGCGCGAATAGCGGCTCATCGAACCTGAGATGTCGACGATCACCACCAGCGGCTCGGACCGCGTGCGCCGCCGACGGTAGCTGATGCCGGCGATCTCGCCACCGTGGCGAGCCGAGGCGCGCAGCATCGCGCGCAGGTCGACCCGATGCCCGCGTATGGCCGGCGCCTCGCGCCGCGTCGGAAGCCGGGCGAAGAACGGCTCGAAACGCGCCAGCAGCCGCCGCGCCGCGGCCCACTCGGCTGCGCTCATGGTGTCGAAGTCCGCTTTGCGCAATTGCTCGCGGTCGGTCCACGACAGCGCGGCGTCGATCTCGATCCGCTGTCCATCCTCGGGCCGCGCCGGTGGCGGGCTCGTGCCGGCGAACATCGCGTCGGCCAGCCGGCGATTCTCCGGCTGGGCGGCCGGCGCGGCCTTCTGCTTCATCTGCGGCAGCAGCAGCTGCATGATCTTGCCGAGCAGGTCCGGGTCCTTCCAGAAGATATGGAACGCCTGGTCGAACAGAGTGCGATGATCGCCGCGGCTGAGGAAGCAGGCCGCCAGCACCGCGTAGAAGTCCGCGCGCGACTCGATGCCGCCGGCGCGCAGCGCCTCGTAGGCAAGCAGGATGCGATCGGTGCCGACCGGGAGCCCGGCATCGCGCAGACACGCGCGCGAAGTGCATGACATTTTCGGCAAGCCGACCGGTCGGATGGACCTCCTGCGCCGCCGTCGACATCATCGCAAGCTGCCGTAGCCGGGTCAGACGCGCGCCGCGGCGACGGCGCGCGCTTCGTCGCGGATCCGCTCGACGAGTCGGGCGGCCTCGGTGCCCTGCATGCGCGCGATGTCGTCCTGGTACTTGAGCAGGACGCCCAGCGTGTTGTTGACGGTCTCGGGCTCGAGCGCGACCGCGTCCAGCGCCAGCAGCGCGCGCGTCCACTCGATGGTCTCGGCCACGCCCGGCAGCTTGTAGAGCTCGATGCGCGCGCAGCGACTGCACGAAGGCGACTACCTGGGCCGACAGCATCTCGCCCGCGTCGGGCACCTTGCGCCGGATGATCTCGAGTTCGCGCGCCGCCGATGGATAGCCGACCCAGTGGTACAGGCAGCGGCGCTTGACCGCATCGTGGATCTCGCGCGTGCGGTTCGAGGTGATGATCACGATCGGCGGCGTGGCGGCGCGCACGGTTTTCCACTCGGGAATCGTGATCTGGAAGTCCGACAGCACCTCGAGCAGATACGCCTCGAACGGCTCGTCGGCGCGATCGAGTTCGTCGATCAGCAGCACCGGCGGCCGCGGGTGCGGAAGCAGTGCCCGCAGCAGCGCGCGCTCGACCAGGAAGCGCTCCGAATACAGCTCCTGCGCGATCTGGTCGCGCGAGGTGCCGGACGCTTCAGCGAGGCGGATCTCGATCAGCTGGCGCGCGACGTTCCACTCGTACGCGGCCGCGTTGATGTCGAGGCCCTCGTAACACTGCAGCCGGATCAGTTCGGCATCGAGCGCCGCCGCCAGCACCTTGGCGATCTCGGTCTTGCCGGTGCCCGGCTCACCCTCGACGAACAGCGGCCGCTGCAGCTTCAGCGCCAGAAACACCGCGGTCGCCAATTGGCGGTCGGCGACGTAGTTCTGCGAGGCCAGCAGTTCGCTGGTGGCGTCGATCGATGCGGGTGGATTCATGCCGCGACGGTAGCCGATGTGCGTGGCTGTTGCCAGCGCGATGGCACTCAGCGCCGGTAGCGCGCGAGCGTCAGTCCGTCGAGATCGATCTCGGGCGCGCGGCCGCTCAGCAGGTCGGCGATCACGCGGCCGGTGCCCGCGGCCATCGTCCAGCCGAGCGTGCCGTGGCCGGTCGCGAGCCACAGGTTCGGGTAGCGGCGTCGGCCCGACGATCGGCGTGCCGTCGGGGGTCATCGGACGCAGCCCGCACCAGAAGGTCGCGCGCGCGAGATCGCCGCCACGCGGGAACAGATCGCTGACCACGTGTTCGAGCGTCGCGCGCCGCGCTTCGCGCAGCGCCAGGCTGTAGCCGGCCAATTCGGCGGTGCCGCCGACACGAATGCGGTCGCCGAGCCGCGTGACCGCCACCTTGTGCGTCTCGTCCATGATGGTCGACTCCGGCGCATGGGCGGCATCGACGATCGGCAGCGTGATCGAGTAGCCCTTGACCGGATAGACCGGCACATCGATGCCGATCGGCGAAAGCAGCAGCGGCGAATAGCTGCCGAGCGCGCAGACGTAGGCATCGGCCTTCACCGATCTCTCCGGCAAGACGGATCGCGTCGACCTTGCCCGCCGCCACCGAGATGCCGTCGATGCGCGTATCGAAGCGGAACTGCACACCCAGCGCGCGCGCCAGCTCGGCCAGCCGATTGGAGAACAGGAAGCAGTCGCCGGTCTCGTCGCCGGGCAGACGCAGTGCACCGACGAACTTCTGCTGCGTGAACGAGAGCGCCGGTTCGGCACGGCAGAACCCCGCCCGATCGAGCACCTCGAACGCGACGCCGTACTGTTTCAGGATCTCGATGTCCTGGCCGACACCGTCGAGTTGCTTCTGCGTGCGGAACAGCTGCAGCGTGCCGCGGTCCCGCTCGTCGTAGGCAATCCCCGTTTCGGCTCGCAACGCCTTCAGGCAATCGCGGCTGTACTCGGCGATCGGCACCATGCGGCTCTTGTTGAGCCGGTACGCCCGCTCGGTACAGTTGGCCAGCATGCGCAGGCCGAAGCGCCACATCGCCGGATCGAGCAGGGGCCAGATGACCAGCGGGCTGTGCGTCATCAGCATCCACTTGATCGCCTTGACTGGAACGCCGGGCCCGGCCCACGGCGCCGAATAGCCCGGCGAGACCTCGCCCGCATTCGCAAAGCTCGTCTCCAGCGCCGGTCCGGGCTGCCGGTCGACGACCGTGACCTCGTGGCCGGCGCGGGCCGCGTAGTACGCGATCGAGGTGCCGATCACTCCGCTGCCGAGTACAACAACGCGCACGGTCAATCCTATCGGCCGAGCGGCTCGGCGATGTAGCGCGACACCTTGGGCGGCTCTTCGCCGGTGTGAAACGAGTAGCGCCGCTCACGCAGTTCGGCATCGGCCGCGGTGAAGCGGTCGAAGCGGCGCAAGTGATCGGCCCACGAATCGTCGAGGAAATATTCGATGTAATGGCCTGGCTTGTTCGTGTCGTGGAACAGGCCCCATGACAGCGCACCCTTCTGCAGTCGGTTTGCGCGGCTCTCGCGCATTACCGCAGCAAACTCCTCGGCGCGCGCCGGGTCGACCTGATAGTCGACCGTCACCATGACTGGCCCCATTCCATGCTCGACCGGAAACGCCGGCACCGGCTCCTGCAGCAGTCGCGCCGGAGTCAGGTCGATTTCGTTTTCGGGATCGGAGTAGAGACGGCTGGCCAGGAATCCGGCGGTCAGGCCCGTCAGCGCCGCCGCGAGATAGGTCCAGGGGACGTCGATCCAGCTCGCGACCTGGCCCCACAGTGCCGCGCTCGCTGACGCGGCGCCCATCATCACCATCATGTAGATCGACATGCCCCGCGCGCGCACCCAGTCGGGGAGGGAGAGTTGCGAGATCACGGTCAGCGTGTTCACCACCGAAAGCCACGCCGCGCCGGCCAGCATCATCGCCGGCACCGCGACCCACACGTTCGGCGCGAAACCGAGGCCGACCATCGCGGCCGCCTGCAGCAGAGTGCCATCGCGCAGCAGGCGCTGGCGCGAAATGAGGACTCGCAGCCGCGGCAGCGAGAACGCAGCCGCGACCGCGCCAATGCCGAGCGATGCGAGCAGCAGCGTGTAGGTCCACGCGCCGCCGCCTGGCATCCGTTTCGCCACCAGCGGCAGCAGCGCAAAAACCGTGGTCGACTGCAGGAAGAACACCGCGATGCGCGCCAGCACCGAACGCATCGCACGCGATTGCGCAACGTACTGGAAGCCGACCCGCATCGCGCCGAAGAAGCGTTCGCCCGGCAGCACGCTGGGCCTCGGTTCCGAGCGCCAGCGCATGATGACGAAGCCGGCCACGAGCGACAGCACCGCGTTCAGCAGGTAGACGAAGCCGGTGCCGACGCTGGCGATCAGCGCGCCGGCCACCACCGGGCCGATCACGCGCGACGTGTTCATCGCGATGCCGTTGAGCGCAACCGCGTTGGGCAGTTCGCGCCGCGTCACCAGTTCGGGAATGATCGCCGCATAGACTGGCCAGCGCATCGCGAGTCCGATGCCGTTGCCGAAGGTCAGAGCCAGCAGCAGCGGCGCGGTGATCCAGCCGGCGAACAGCGCGATGGTCAGCAGCACCGCGTTGGTGGCCACCCAGAACTGGGTGAACATGAACCAGTGACGGCGGTTCAGGATGTCGGCCAGCGCTCCGCTCGGCAGGCCGAGCAGGAAGACCGGCAGCGTTGACGCGGACTGCACCAGCGCGACCATCACCGGCGAGGTGGTCAGCGTCGTCATCAGCCAGGCCGAGGCGACGTCGTTCATCCACATGCAGATGTTCGACGTCAGCCATGTGATCCACAGCAGCCGGAACACCGGGTTGGCGAGCGGCGACCACGGCGATTTCGCCGCCGTGGATTCGGTTCCGGCGTGCGTCATGCCGGCATTGTATTGACGTCAGTCCGGCACTCCGGCGTGAGCGTGGCTCTCGGAAAGAGCGCCACGTCAGACGGTCCCGCATGCGGCAAGGCGCCGCGTTTCAACCGAAACGCGGCAATCGTGAAATGCAACGCCTACGACACAGATCAACGCGAATATGCATTCACCGGTCGTGGATGCACGACTCCTGGTGCCTTAATTTCAACGCAACCGAACCTGAGAGGACCTACTGATGAACCGCAAACTTCTGTTCGTCGTCGGGCTGATCGCCGCTTCGCCCGCGTTCGCCGACGATGTCGATCTGCTTCCCCACGGCTATGTTTCGGCCGCCATTCGCGCTGCGCAGTCCGATTCGTCTGGACGGGTCGCCGCGGTTCCAGCGTCGATTGGTGAAGCCGGCGCGCAGCCATCCAGCGCGTCTTCAGTGAAATCACGAGCGCAAATCGTTGCCGAGACGCGCGAAGCCGCCCGACTCGGTCTGCTGAACGGCAGTGAAGGCGGCATCGACATCACGCCCGAGCAGCTGCGTCAGATCGAGCAGGCCGGACTGCGCGCAGTCGCCATCGAGTACGCGGCGACGAAGTAGCCCGATGTGGCAGCCGGCCGCTGCTGCGGGGCTCCGGACGAGCGCAGCAGCAGCCGACACCAAGCTGCCGCGGATCAGGTGGATCTCTTCTCGGTATTGGTGAGGCTGACGCCGGCCAGCGTCACGAAGCCGCCGACGATCATCGATGCGAGTAGCGGCTCATCCAGCAGCAGCACCGCCAGCGTCACGCCGAACACCGGAACAAGATTGGTGAACACCGACGCCCGTGCTGCACCAATGGCCTTCACGCCTTCGTAGAACCAGACAAAGCCCACCGCAGTGCCGAGCAGGCCGAGATAGGCAATGGCTGCAAGCTCCTTCAGTCCAATCCGATCCCACGAGACCTGCGGCAGTTCGAACACTGCCGCAGTGGCCAGCAGCAGGAGGCCAAAGGCCGAGGCATAGGTCGTGGTTGCAAGGGGCGACAGCGCGTCCGCTCGGCGCATCATCAAACGGCCGACCAGCGTGTAAACGGCCCAGGCGAGTGCGCCGCAGAACATCAGCACCTCGCCTTTGCCGATCGCGGTTGTGCCGAGCGTTGCCAGGTCACCGTGCGAAACCACGATCGTCACGCCGGCGAACGCTATCGCGACGCCGAGCCACTGCCACCAGGCGAATCGCAGTCTGAAGATCAGCCATGCCCCAACCGCGGTGATCGCCGGGTTGGTCGCGATGATCAGCGCGGTACGGCTCGCAGGCAAGCTGGGCAAGAGCGCCGAAGAAGAAAGCGTTGTAGGCGAAGATGCCCGTCGCGCCGAGCACGCAGATGCCCAACCACTGAGGCCCGACCGGTCTCGGCAGTCCGCCTTCGCGGAACCGCAGGTAGATGACGAGCGCCGTGGTGGCGATGACATAGCGAGTGGCCGCAGCGACAAAGTGCGGTATCTCCAGCGCCAACAACCGGCCGGCGATGAAGGTCCCGCCCCAGAATAGCGCCGTCAATGCCAGCCGCGCATAGAGCCCCGCGCGTCCGGACGGCGCCGTTTGGGCGATAGCCAACGCGGGTCGCGCTATCGTCGTCCCTGCAGGGGTGTTCGCTGCCATTCGCAACGCCATCGCACCGAGCGCTGGCGACTGACCGACCGGTCAGTCGCGCCGCCCGAGTCCGCTATAGCCCTTCACTGTGCAGGCGTAGCGCGAGGCCGATGTCGTTGAGTGCGTATTCGTCGGCATACCCGACGGCGGCCGACTCGGCGCCAGGCACCCACAGACCAGGCGCCGGCAAAGCGCCGTTACTGTCGATGCTCTCTTCGTGGTCGTCTATCACGTCTGTCTCCGTCGCGACAAGTTCTGAGCTGAATCTTGCGGGGCGGTGACTTCGCAGTCGTTTCATGGCCACCCGCTGCGCATTTCAGTTGCAACAGGAAGTGTGGCGGCAGCGACCAGCGTTCGGCCTGGACCGCGGCGATCGCGTACAGTCGCCCGGACACGGCGCGCTGCCGAGCTGCACCAGGCCCTGGTGGCCAATCTGAAGTCGTACTTCGAATGCGCGGCGGTCGACTACACGGAGACGACATGACGCGGCGTAGTTATTCCTCGTTGCGCAGTGCGCGCTGGTTTGCTCCCGACGACTTCCGCTCCTTCGGCCATCGCTCGCGCGTAATGCAGATGGGTTACGCCCCGGTCGACTGGAAGGACAAGCCGGTCATTGCGATCGTCAACACCTGGAGCGACGCCAACCAGTGTCATGCGCACTTCAAACAGCGCGTCGACGACGTCAGGCGCGGCATCCTGCAGGCGGGCGGGTTCCCGCTCGAACTTCCGGCGATCAGCCTGTCGGAGTCGATGGTCAAGCCGACCACGATGCTCTATCGCAACTTCCTGGCGATGGAGACCGAGGAACTGCTGCGTTCGCACCCGGTCGACGGCGCGGTGCTGATGGGCGGTTGTGACAAGACCACGCCGGGACTGACAATGGGCGCGCTCAGCATGGGCGTGCCTTTCATCTATCTGCCCGCCGGTCCGATGCTGCGCGGCAACTGGAAAGGCCGTGTGCTGGGCTCGGGCTCGGACGCCTTCAAGTACTGGGACGAGCGCCGTGCCGGCCGTTTGAGCGATGAGGCCTGGCATGAGATGGAAGCCGGCATTGCGCGCAGCCATGGCACCTGCATGACGATGGGCACCGCGGCGACGATGATGGGCATCGCCGAGGCGGTAGGCTTCACATTGCCCGGGGCCAGCTCTATTCCCGCGGCGGATGCCAACCATATCCGGATGAGCGCCGAATGCGGCCGTCGGATCGTGCAGATGGTGTGGGATGACCTGACGCCGGCGAAGATGCTGTCCCGCAGGAACTTCGAGAACGGCATTGCGTGCGCAATGGCGATGGGCTGCTCGACCAATGCAATCGTCCACCTGATCGCGATGTCGCGCCGCGCCGGACATCCGGTGACGCTCGACGACTTTGACGCCGCCAGTCGCAAGGTGCCGGTCATCGCCAACATCCGGCCCAGCGGCGACACTTACCTGATGGAGGACTTCTTCTACGCGGGCGGACTGCCGGCCATGCTCAAACGCATCGAAGTCCACCTGCATGGCGATGCGATGACGGTCAATGGCCATACGATCGCCGAAAACATCGCCGAAGCGACCGTCTACAACGACGATGTGATCCGGCCGCTCGACAAGCCAATTTACGCCGAGGGTGCGCTCGCGGTGCTGCGCGGCAACCTCGCACCCGACGGCGTCGTGATCAAGCCGAGCGCCTGCGCACCGCACCTGCTGCAGCACAGCGGCCCGGCGCTCGTCTTCGACGACTACCCGGCGCTGAAGAAGGCGATCGACGACCCCGACCTCGACGTGACGGCCGACCATATCCTGCTGCTGCGCAACGCCGGTCCCAAGGGGGCTGGCATGCCCGAGTGGGGCATGTTGCCGATCCCGACCAAGCTGCTGAAGGCGGGCGTCAAGGACATGCTGCGCCTGTCCGACGCGCGCATGAGCGGCACCAGCTACGGCGGGTGTCTGCTTCACTGCTCGCCCGAGGCCGCGATCGGCGGGCCGCTCGCGCTCGTTAAGTCCGGCGATCGAATCACGGTCGACGTGCCGGCACGTCGCATCCACCTCGACGTGAGCGACGAAGAACTCGCTCGCCGCAAGGACGCGTGGAGGCCACGCCCTCCGCGCTACGAGCGCGGCTACGGCTGGATGTTCGGCCGACATGTCCTGCAGGCCGATCAGGGCTGCGACTTTGATTTCCTCGAAACCACGTTCGGTGCTCCGGTGGCCGAGCCGGACATCTTCTGAGTCCGATGAATCCAGCCACCAAGCAGACGGTGGCTTCCGCGATTCGCCTGAGATCGCGAAACTGCCGTTTCCCGTCTACCACCAGCGGCCGAGCGCCCCGACCAGCTGCGGCGACGCGCCGATGAGGCGGTCGAGATGACCGCCTTCGAGGATTTCGATCCTGGGACTTTATCCGCCGACGGACGAACAGAGTCGCACCGATTTCTCCGCATGGAGAAAGTCCAAATGACGGTGAAAAGCGGCCTCATCTCGCGCCGAGCAAGGGTCCGGGCCCCGGGCACAATTCCGTAGCCGCCGTGTCTGGCGGTGCATCGCGGCATGACAACACAGGTGGCCGAAGTGCCACGGGAGAGATCAGGCATGAATGTTTTCGGCATCTCGCTGCGGGTACCGACGCTCGTCGAGGGAATCGTGGCAATCGGCGTCGCGGCGGCCGCCTGCGGTGTGGTCTATGCGCTCGCCATCGCGCTCGGCGTCACCGTGAAGTCCTTCTCGGTGGTCTACGTCGGCACCGTGGTCGGAACTTTTCTGACCGTCTGCGGGGTGAATGTCGCCAAGCAGGGCTGGCGCGCTGCCGTGCTCGTTCTGGCCAGCTCGATGGCGGTGTGGGCCGCGTTCTCGGCAACCGGCCTGGCCTGAGCCGTCGCCAAGTTGAATTAATCCGGTCCCGCGCCCTGGCTACGCGGCTGGCGCGGACCTGACGAGCTCAGCCACGCGTGCCGCTGCACGCGTGGCTGCCCTTCTCGCTACTTCGCGCTTCCTGCTACTTCAGCTGACCGCGGATCTCGCCGCCCGGGTTTGCCGCGCTGTGCACGTTGAAGTAGAGCTCACCAGCCTTGAACGCCTTCATCTGGTCTGCGTTGAGCTTCGCACCGGCTGGAGCCTTGAATGTGTCGCCGTCCTTGGTGAACGGCACCGCGACCGGACCGTTCGTTCCAGCCGCGCCCACGTGAATGTGCGCTGCGGTGGCCTGGATACCCTTGGTCGAAACGCTGCCGGAAACCGCGCCGTCATCGGCGATCGAAATCACGCCCTCACCGGTGGCCGAAGTGGTCACCGGCGGCACCTCGTTCGCCCCCGACAGCTTGACCTTCACGTCCGCGGCGATCACGGTGCCGCTTCCGTAAGCGCCAATCGCGAGGATCGCCGCCGCCAACATGGATTTCCCGGTTTTCGTCATCTGAGTGTCTCCTGATTGAACCTCCCGAACCCGCTGGCCGGGCAAGGCGGACTTGGTCGCAGCAATTTCGGTTCCCGCCACGTCTTCTGCACCGCACGCCCGGCCGCTTCCGACGGTCGACCCGACGGGACGCCGGTCCCGCCGTCGCCTCAGAGGCCTGGAGCGCGGGACATACGAATCATTGACGCGAAAGACTCGGCTGTCCAGACTTCATGTTCGGCTCACTGGGGTGTTGAGGACGGCGATGCGTTTCGCTGACAGGTCGGGCCGACAGACACAGGAGATCACCATGGGACGCAAGTACGTCGACTGCCGCGATTTTCCGAGCGAAATGAACTGCAGCGTGGCCATTTCGGCTGATTCGGAAAAGGAACTCATCGACGCCGCGGTCCAGCATGCTGTGGCGGTGCATGGACACAAGGACACGCCGGAGTTCAGGAAGGAGATCGTCGGGGCGATCCACGACGGCACACCGCCCCTGACACGCAAGGCGGCCTAGCGAACTTGCGTGTCCGGGCGGCCGAGCCGCGGCGCGCTGCCCGCGGCCGCCCGAATCAGTGGCGCTCCCTTGCGGTCGGCGTGGGAGGTCCGCATCGACACGGTTGGTGCTGCGCGCTCACTTGTGTCGTCATCCGAAGGGCCTTCAGGCGACAACACCCTGCGCGGCCCATGCGCGCGCTTTCAGCTCGATACGGCCGCTTCCAGGCACGACCAGCCGCGCTTCGAGACGCTGCCGGATTCGCTCACGATCCGCGTCGCCCAGCGACGCGAGATACGCTGGCGCGGGACCGGTCTTGCCGAGGAAGGGATTCCAGAAATCGTCGAAGTCCTCGAATACCGTCGGCACCTCGATTCCTCGTACAGCGACCGACCCGAGTCCCGCCTTTTCAAGCAGCGCCTGCAGCGGTTGCGGTTGGCAGACCGGAAAGCGCGCTGCCTCATCCAGCGTCCCGCTGCGCGGGTCCACCTCGGCCGCCGCATCCCAGAACGCACGGATCATCTGCATGCCCTCGGCATAGTCCCAGACGTAAACGGCAACCGTTCCGCCCGACCGCGTCACCCGCGCCATCTCCCGAAGCATCAATTCCTGGTCGGGAACGAAGTTGAGCACGAGGCCGGAGGCCGCGACGTCGAAGATCCCCGAAGACCAGGGCAAGCGAGTGGCGTCCGCGACCTCAAGGCGAACCCGCGGGTCCGTCAGCCGCTGGCGCGCCAGCGAAATGAACGGCGCCGACGAATCGATGCCGGCGATCGACGCGGGCTGGCATTCGGACAGAATGGCCGAGATAAGCGCGCCGGTGCCGCAGCCGACATCTGCCCAGGCCAGCCCTTGCGCCGCGCGGATCCACTGCAGGAACGCTACCGCGACCTTCCCGCTCCAGCGGCCGACGTACTGCTCGTACGGTTGACCGGAGTTCCAGGCGTCTGTCGCGGTCTCGCTCATAAGGAATCCGCCAGCCACTTCTCCGCATCGGCAACCGTCACGAATATCCGGACCGGGGCGCCGCGGTTGACCGCGACGGTCTCGGCGAGCTTCATCGTGTCGGCCACGCCGTACACATCCACATAGGCGATCGCCTGCAGGAGGCCGCCGATACGGCTGCTTCCCCCCGCCGCGATATCGAAGACATCGACCGGCCCGAGGCGCGGACCGTCGAGTCGTTCCTCGATCAGCACCCTCGAGCAGCGACGCTCCTGGCACTCGCGAAGCATCGTCGGCCAGATAGCCTTCGACGTTCTCGCGGGTGTTCGCGCCGGTGACGACCGCGTGCAGGTAGCCGGGCCTCTGATCGAAAGTCGAGATCGAACGACATGCCTGCTCCCTCAATGCGGCAGCGCACGCGCGAGCAGCGGTGACGGATCGATGCCGCGCGGCAGCGTTCCGAACGTGCGTCCCCAGCGCCGTCTGCCAGACGCGACGCGCAGAACGCATCGGCCGTCGCCGTCGAACTGCCGCCGATCAGCAGCGCCGCCTCGACCGCCAGCGCGATGCGCTCGGTCAGTGCACGCGCCTCGCCTTCGTCGATGTCCGGTCGCGCGAGGTCGGCGATCAGCGCGTCGACGAACACATCGTAGCTGCGGTGCGCTCCGCGCGCAGCGCGCAGCTCGCTTGCCAGCGCATCGCGTACCGCCGGTACACGTGCCAGGGCGCGCAGCACATCCAGGCACATCACATTGCCCGAGCCTTCCCATATCGAATTGAGCGGCGCCTCGCGATAGAAGCGTGCAAACGGTCCCTCCTCGACGTAGCCGTTGCCGCCCATCACCTCCATCGCCTCGGCGGCGGCGGCGGGCAGGCGCTTGCAGACCCAGTACTTCGCAGCCGGCGTCAGCACGCGCGCAAGCAGCGCCTCGTGCTCGTCGCGATGCTGGCGGCCGTCGAATGCACGCGCGAGTCGCAGCGCCAGCAGCGTCGCCGCTTCGACTTCGACCGCAAGATCCGCCAGAACGTTGCGCATCAGCGGCTGATCGGCGAGCCGCCGGCCGAACGCCGTTCGCTCGCGAGCATGATGCAGCGCGTGCGTCAGCAGCGCTCGCATGATGCCGGCCGAGCCAATCGCGCAGTCGAGCCGCGTGTGCGTGCCCATCTCGAGGATCGTCGGCACGCCACGACCGATCTCTCCAACCAGGTACGCCTCGGCGCCGTCGAACTCGACTTCGCTCGACGCGTTAGACCGGTTGCCGACCTTGTCCTTCAGCCGCTGCACGACGATGCGATTGCGCGTGCCGTCGGCGCGCCAGCGCGGCATGAAGAAGCACGACAGGCCGGCCGGCGAGTTGCGGTCGGTCTGCGCCAGAACCAGGTGCGCGTCGCACTGTGGCGCCGAGAAGAACCACTTGTGGCCGGTGACGCGGTATCGCTCGCCCCAGTCGTCGCGTCCGTCGGGTTCCGCGAACGTGGTGTTGGTCCGCACATCGGAGCCGCCCTGCTTTTCGGTCATCCCCATGCCGAGCAGTGCACCGTACTTCTCCCGGACCGGTGCCGATGCCGCGTCGTAGGTGTGCGTCAGGATGCGCGGCAGCCAGTCGCGCGCGATGGCCGGCACAGCCGCTGCATAGCGCTGCATCACGGGAACGACCGCGTAGGTCATCGTGACCGGACACTGTGCGCCGTTTTCGACCTGCGAGAACAGCAGGTACTTCGCGGCGCGCGCGACCTGTGCGCCCGGCTTGGGGTCGGCCCAGGGATCGGCATGCACACCGGCGCCGATCATCAGGCGCATGACCTCGTGCCATGCGGGGTGGAACTCGACCTCGTCGATGCGGCGGCCGCTGCGGTCGAAGTTCTTCAGTTGCGGCGGGAACGCGTTGGCGAGCCGCGCCCATTCGGCGACCTTGCCCGAGCCCAGCTGCGCCCCGAGCGAGGTCAGCTCGGATTCAGCCCAGCCGGCACCGAGCCGCGCGACGCCCTCCTGCAGCGCTGCATCGATCTTGTACAAATTACGGTCGACGAAGGGTGTCGACTGGTTGAAGACCTCGTGCGTTGCAGCCATGTCGATGCGTGCCCTGCGCGGCGCCCCGGCCGCCGTCCCGATGCCATCCTGAATTCGGATGGTTCGCGGCAGACTCAGGATATCGCATCGCTCCGCTCGATTCGATTGTTACCCGCGCTTGCCGAACTCTGCAGACTCCGCCGTCCACCGGCACGCCTGTTCGCTCAGCAAAAGGCCGAGACCGGGCTTCGGCGCCCGCGCGGGAACCCGCGTCATCAGCGCTATTTCGCGAACATCGCTTCCATGCGCTTCTGACCTTCGGCCTCGCTGACGTCTTCGATGTGCGTACCGATTGACCATTGGTACCCGAAGGGGTCCTTCAAGGTACCGGTACGGTCGCCGTAGAACTGGTCCTCAACCGGACGTACCTGCGTGCATCCGGCCGCGAGCGCGCGCGCGAACGCCGCGTCGGCGTCCGGCACGTACACCATGAACGACACCGGTGAGCCGCCGAGCGTCTGTGGACTCCGGTTGCCCCATTCCGGATTTTCCTCGGCCATCATGATGTGCGAGTCGCCGATCTTGATTTCGGCGTGAGCGAACTTGCCGTCGGGCATCGTCAGTTTCATGACGAGCTCGGCACCGAAGGCGCGCCGGTAGAAATCGACCGCCGCAACGGCGTCGCGCATAGCCAGGTATGCAGTTACGGTGTGATACCCGAGCGGGGTATAGGGAACCTTCGCCATAACGGCCTCCTTAGAGCCAAGCGGTGCGATGAATCAGCCGGCTGCTGCCACTGCGCGTTTCGCAAGGACCGTGATCAGGTGCGCACGGTACTCGGCGGAGCCATGGATGTCAGTGTTCAGCCCGTTTGCGGGCACCGACACGCCGTCGCAGGCCTCCGGCGCGAATTTCGCGTTCAACCGATCCTCCAGCGCCTTGACGCGGAACACGCACGCTCCGGCGCCGGTCACCGCAACGCGGACCTTGCCCCCCGTGCGGGCGACGAACACCCCGACCAGTGCAAAACGTGAAGCTGGCTGCCTGAACTTGACGTAGGCAGCCTTCTCCGGAATGGGGAAACGCACAGCCGTGATGATCTCGCCCGGAGAAAGTGCGGTCTCGTACAGGCCCTTGAAGAACTCGTCGGCATGGATCGCACGCCGGTCGGTCTGTACCGTCGCGCCAAGTCCGAGCACCGCAGCGGGATAGCAGGCTGCAGGATCGCTGTTGGCGAGCGATCCGCCCAGCGTTCCGCAGTTGCGCACCTGACGGTCGCCGATGCCGCCAGCCAGTTGCGCGAGCGCCGGTATGCGCGAGCGCACCTCCTTCGACGCGCCGACTTCAGCATGATTGGTCATCGCGCCGATGACCACGTTGTCGCCTTCGACCCGCAAACCCTGCAACTCGGCAATTCCGGCCAGATCGATCCAGCCGGTCGGCGACAGCAGCCCGAGGCGCATCGAAGGCAGCGTCGACTGCCCGCCCGCCAGCACCTTGTCATCGCCGTGCTGGCCCGCCAGCTTGACCGCTTCCGCGACCGAGGCGGGACGGTGATAGTGCATCGTATCCATCGTCTACTCTCCTCGTTTCAGTGCGAGCGGGCAGCGCCGCGAATCGTCTTCCACACCGTGTGCGGCGACGCAGGCATCGGTACGTCCTTCACGCCGAGGTGCCACAGCGCATCGGTCACCGCGTTCATTACCGCGGCAGCATGATGTCGTCGGTGTACTGGCCGTTGCCGCTGAGAAAGCGCAGGTCTTCCTTGCGCTCGACCGACTTGCCGATGAATCCGGGTTTGGCGTTGCTCATCGTCGCCCTCCTACTTCATGGCCGCCGCGCCCTGCGCGACCGCCTTGACGATGTTCTGGTAGCCGGTGCAGCGGCACAGGTTACCTTCCAGTCCTTCGCGAATCTCGCGCTCGGTCGCGTGCGGATGGTGCTGGACGAGGTCGATCGCGCTCATCACCATGCCGGGCGTGCAGAAGCCGCACTGCAGTCCGTGACAGGCCTTGAACGCGGCCTGCATCGGATGCATGCCATCGGCCGGGGTGATGCCCTCGATGGTGGTGACCTCGGCGCCGGCAAGCTGGATCGCCAGCACGTTGCAACTCTTGACCGCGCGGCCGTTCACGTGAACCGTGCAGGCGCCGCACTGCGCGGTATCGCAGCCGACGTGGGTACCGGTCAATCCGAGCTGCTCGCGCAGCAGTGTCACGAGCGAGGTGGAAGGATCAACGTCGGCCGAAAGGGTCTTGCCGTTGACCCGCATCGAAAGCGGCACTGGCATCGGTGTCTCCTGATTGGTCTCCGCCTTGTTCGTCTCGTGGCGGAGCTCAGCACATTAGCAGCAGCCAAAAATGCGGCGCAATCATTCCGTGATGACGAACGGATATCCCCGGCCCGACCCGGTAATCGCCAGCCGGCGCAACCGTTTCGCGCAGGTCCTACACTTCGGGCCGTTGGGCACGGAGGTGCCGGGATGGACAGCGTCGACCTGCAGGTTCTGAAGAAAGCGGAAGTATGGCTGCGCGGCGGGCATCGCGCGGTCATGGGTACGGTGGTTCGCACGTGGGGCTCGGCGCCGCGTCCGGTCGGCTCGCTGGTCATCATCCGCGACGACGGGCTGGTGGTCGGTTCGGTGTCGGGCGGCTGCATCGAAGACGATCTGGTCGACCGGGTGCGCAGGCAGGCGGTGGCCGCCGGCCGACCGCAGCGCGTCAAATATGGCGTGACGGCCGAGGAGGCGTTCAAGTTCGGTCTGCCGTGCGGCGGAACTATCGAACTCGTACTCGAACCGCTCGGTGCCGACGCGCAGATCGATGCGCTCTTGGCGCGAGTTGGCGCCGGACTGCATACGGTGCGGACGCTCGATCTGCACACCGGGACCGTGGCGCTCGCCGAGGGCGACGGCACCGATGTGCTCGACTGCAATGAGGCCCACCTCGTCACTGCGTTCGGCCCGCGCTGGCGCCTGCTGGTGATCGGCGCTGGCCAGCTGACGCACTACGTGGCACAGATGGGCCTGGCGCTCGACTACGCGGTGACGATCTGCGATCCGCGCGAGGAATACGCGGACGGCTGGCTCGTGCCCGGTACGCAGCTCGTGCGGACGATGCCGGATGACACGGTGATCGAGTTCCGGCCCGACAAGCACACGGCGATCGTCGCGCTGACTCACGATCCCAAGCTCGACGACCTCGCGCTGATCGAGGCACTGAAGTCGGATGCGTACTACGTCGGCGCGATCGGCTCGCAGAAGAACCAGGCCAAGCGGCGGGAAAGGCTGGCCGAATTCGGCGTCACCGACGAGCAGATCCAGAGGCTGCACGGCCCGGTGGGACTGAAGAACGGTGCGCGGACTCCGCCGGAGATCGCCGTGTCCATTCTCGCCGAGATGACCGCGGTCAAGTACGGCTACCGGATACCGACTCCGATCGCGGTAGCTGCGCGCGAGTCCACGCCGGCCGGCTGCGTCTCCTGATCGACGTCCGGCGCGCCCGCCACGCCTTTGCCTACAGGCTGCCGCTCGCCCGCAGCGCTTCCAGCCGCAGCGCAATCGCCTGTTCCAGCTCGGCGAGCCGCCGTGCAAGCGCTTCCCGCTCAGCGGGGTCGGCGCACTCGCCCAGCAGCTTCGACAGCGCGGCGCGCTCGCGGAACATCTCGATCTCGCGCGGCATGACTCCCGCATCCTTCAGGATCTTGAACGGCAGGCGTAGTGCGCCCGGCGTTTCGTTCCAGCCGTCGTCATCCTGCAGCGGCTTTCCATAGCCTTCGGCCCGGGCGAGTTCGCCCGAGGCCGATGCCTCGGCGAGCTTGCGTGCGATTTCTTCGTCCAGGCTGCGCATCGGTAGTTGACCCGGCGGGGTAATGCGCGATTGAAGCACGACATCGGCCGTCCGGCCAGCCGCGCCGCGCTGCTAGGGCCTAACTCGATGGCCGCAGATACGCGCGATCGGCGTCGGGCAGCTTGTCGAGCACACCGGCGGCGTACTCGTAGCCCTGACGCACGATCTGGTCGAAGAGCGACCATTGCAGCAGACCCACCCGGTACAGCGGCGGATTCAGATACAGGTCTGTCAGTCGCTGCACCTCGCGCTGGCGCGACGTGCTGTAGAGAATCGTGATGTTGAGCAGGTAGGCGGTGAGCGACGGCAGGTGATAGCGGCGCTTGTTGCGCGGTCGCAGCCGATCGAGCAGCAACGTCCAGTTGCCCGGGACCTCATCGAACTCCAGCCGCCTTGAGTTTCTGACTCCGAGATCCACTCCGATCACCTTGCCGATGCCGCGCAGCTCGCGCATGGCATCGACGGGGAAGTTGTTGAAGGTTCCGCCGTCGCACAGCAGATCGCCATCGCGGATCACCGGCGGAAGTGCGCCCGGAATCGCGATACTCGCCAGCAGCGCCTGCTCGAGGTCGCCGCTGTTGATGCGCTGTTCCTGCGCGCGCGAATAATTGCTTGCAACGCAGAAGAATCCTTTCCACAGATCCTCGATGTCGAGGTGTCCGCCCACCAGTTCGTCGATCGAACGCCGGATTGCCGCGCGCACGCGCCGTCCCTTGATCAGTGACACCAGGGGCAGCAGGTTGTAGTCGCCGGTCGGACTCAGGCTGAAGGCCTTGCGCGCGATGTCGATCGCGGTCTCGATCGGCGGGTCGACAGCGATCAGTGCGGCCATCACGGCGCCGATGCTGGTGCCGCCGATGACGTCGACCTCGATGCCGCGTTCGTGCAGCGCGCGCCAGATGCCGAGGTGTGCAAAGCCCCGAGCGCCCCCGCCTGCGAACACCAGCCCGACGGCATTGCGGCTCAGCAGCCGCGCCAGGCGCGCCATGTCGCGATCAAGTTGCGGGCGGATATTGACGTGGCCGGTGACCGGCCGTCGGGCCAGCCAGTTGCGGGCGCCGCGCGGAGTCGGTTGCTCCGATGGATACAGCAGCACCAGGATTTCGGCGGCTTCGCTGCGAGCGGGCCGCCCAGTGAGGCACGCCTGCTCGATCGCGTGCACTGCGGGCGCTTGCCTCGCGTCGGCGACCAGCAGCAGCTCGTCGCTGTTGCGGATGCAGCGCTGCGTCCACGCATTCGCGCTCGTGCCGGCCAGCAGCAGGACGAAATCGTGGCCGGCCTCCAGTCCGTCCAGCGCGAGCGAGATGCGATGATCGGCATCGCTGTCGCTGCGGACGCTGATTCCGGCGTCGCCGAGCGCGCGGTCCATCAGCGTTCCGCTGATCGACGTCACGCGTCCGAAGCGAGCGAGCTGCGCTGCCAGCCGCTTTGCGAAATCTTCCAGCGCGACGCCGTCCGAGATCGGCAGCAGGCCGATCGTCACCGGAGCTGCGACGGCATGGCGCTCGTGCTCCGACTGCAGTCGGCGGATCATCTGGCGCGTGAAGGTCAGCGACACCTGTGGTTGGCTGATCAGCAGCGCCTCGAAGTGCTCCTTCGCAAGGCGCACCAGTACCGAGTCGCGCACGGCGACAACCGTGGCCGAACGCGGCTCGCCGGTATAAAGGCTCATCTCCCCGATGACTTCGCCGCGCGACAGCTCGCGCACCATGCGCGGCGCCTGGTCGTCGGCCGCGACATACACGCGCAGTCGGCCGCTGATGGTCAGGTACGCCGAGTCACCCGGCTCGCCCTGCGAGATCAGCGTCTCCCCGGCGGCGATTTCGACCCATTGCAGGTGTTGCTGCATGTACGCCAGCGTGTCCGCGCCAACGTCTGCGAACAGCGCCCTCAGCTGTTCCGTGAGCAAGGCTTCGCGATGCGGATACGACTTGGGCCCGTGAACCATGGCGCCGGATTATGGAACGTCGTCAGAAGTCCGGAGGCAACCACCGGAAAATTGACGCGCGGTACTCGGCCCGCTCAGTTCGCCATCTGCTCCGACCGCAGTTCGTCGGTCAGTGCTCGTACGCGCGAGGCCAGCAGCAAGCCGATGTTCAGCAGCAGCTTGCCGAGCAGCGCGGGGTTCTCTGCGGAGAGTTGTTCGTAGCTCGACTTCGTGAGCGTGAACAGGACCGCGTCGCTTTCGGCGATGGCGTCCGCTGACCGGGCTCGCCCCTCCATCAGGCCCATTTCGCCAAACACCACACCGGGCGCATAGGACACCATCCGGCGATCGCGTGCAGCTTTGCCGCCTTCGCCATCGCCCGGCAGCCAGATGCCGATCTGGCCTGCAAGCAGGACGTACATGGCATCGCCCGGGTCCCCACTCCGAAAAACCGCCTCGCCGCGCTTGACGTGGCGTTCAATAAGATGGGCGCGCAACAACTCGAGTTCTTCCGGCTGCAGCCCGCTTCCGAACAACGTTTCCTGAAGTTGCAGCTGAACCTCGGCCGCGGCCGCGGGCCGCAGCGACGCGAGCAGGGCATCCTCGGCATGCTCCAGCGCCCGGTCGGCATCGGGGAAGAACTGGTCATCGCTCAGCGTCGTCTTCACGTCCATGCCGCGTACGGTGCGGGTGCGTCCGTCCTCCGGCGACATGCCCGCGAGCAGCAGGCGCTTGCCGGCGCGCCGCACGCCCTCGGCCGCGTGCAGCAGCACGCGCGCCCCGCTGGCGTCGATCTCGTTCACACGCTCGAAGTCGATCACGATGAACTCGGAGCCCAGCGCCAGATGTTCGATCTCCTCGTCGGCCGCTTCTGCTGTTCCGAAGAACAACGCGCCGTCGAGCTCCACCAGCGCGATCTTGCTGCCGTGCTTGCGCAGAAGTTCGGCGTCGGCCGCGGTCCGGACCTTGCGCGAGCTTCGCTGGTCCGCGTGGACCACCTGGCGGATCGGCCGTTTGCAGTTGCTGCGGATGAAAAGGACCATTGCGATCAGCGTACCGATGGCGACTGCCAGCGCCAGCGAAACAAATACGGTCACGCCCGCCACCAATAGCATCACGCCGTAGTTCTGCAGCAAGGCCACCGGTACCCGCCGGCTCAGGCTCTGGCGCCAAAGGACCTTAGTGGCGCTCCGGGTCCATTCGTCGACCATCGAAAACGCGACGGCAATGAACACGCCGGCGATGGCCGCCATCGGCACCTGGCTCATGAACTGCAGGCCGAAGTCGAGCGCCAGCAGCAGCGCGACGCCGAACACAAGTCGCGACATCCCCGTCGTGCCCCCGGCGTCGATGTTGATCACGGCGCGTGTGGTCGATCCGGAACTCGGCAGCGCACCGACCACGCCGACTGCGACGTTGGCAATGCCCTGTGCAAACAGTTCCCGGTCGCCATCGCGGCGCTTGTGGGTGATTTCGTCGACCGAGGAGCCGGCGAGCACGGTCTGCAGGCTCGACATCATGGCGACCGCGGCGGCAAACAACAGCAGCGGCCCGATGTGGTCCCGCAGCAGCCCGCTCTCCAGCGCGTCGGCCAGCGGTGCCATCGTGTCAGGGCCCGGCCATTCGAACACAGGCGCTTCGAAGAGCGCGCCAAGGGCACCCGCCAGCGGGGTCATTGCAAGAAGGTGGTGGATCCCCGTCGCCGCCAGCAGGCCCGTCAGGTAGGGCGGAATGCGACGCGTCCACGCCGGTGGGCGCAACGCGAACCACAGAGCCACCAGCGTCACCAGCGGAGCCAGAGGCCTAGCCTGCTGCCAGGCGCTCAGGCCTGACCCGCTTGGTAGTCCAACGACGTGCAGTGCCATCGAACCGATCATCAGCACCGCGGAACCGTTCATGTAGCCGGCGTGCACCGGATAGGGCACGAAGCGAACCAGCCCGCCGAGCTTCAGTCGCGCCAGGACCGCTTGCAGAACGCCGCCCAGGACCAACCCGAGCGCCGTAAAAGCCAGAACCAGCGGCAGGAACGGCTGCCCGTCGGCACCGAGGAAACGCGCATCTGCGATCAGCCAGCCGAACAATGACGCCAGCAGCAACGCAAGGGCAGCACTTGAACCGCTCAACAGCGGGCCACGGCCGCCGGCCAGGAACGCAGCGATGCTCGCGATCGCGGCAGTGCACGCCCCCAGCAGAAATCCGGTCTGCGCATTTGCCGAGCCGAGCGGTGTAAAGGCGAGCAGTCCGTAGCCGCCCTCGATCGCAGGAAGCACCAGCGCGGCGGTCAACCCGCCGGCGATGTCACCGCGCGCCATTCCGCCGCGCTCAAACAATGATCTCCACCATCCCGACCGCGCGGTCGTACTACTCATTCATCCCCCGAACGGACCCGCAAGTACCTGGACTGGCGTCAGCCAGGCGCTCCACTTGCCTCGCACCGCCTGCAAATCGCGGCGGAGCATAGCAAGGCGTGGTGCCCATTCTGCGCTGCACCGTCAGCGCAACATCGCGCGCTGTCACGCACCCATCATTCGCGCGAGCCCCACGACGGATAATCCTCAACGAGTTGCGTGTGCGTCACGACCTGCGCGCCATTCCAGTAGTGCAACTGAAAGGCCGACGGCTCGAACGTAAAGCGGATCCCCGTATCGGGGACTAGGTCGAGCAGCAGCTGATGCGCGGCGCTGGGACAAACGGAGGCGATGGTGCCTCCGAAGCGGGCCTGGATGCTGCGATGGTAGTGGCCGCAGATGACGCGTTCGATATGCGGGTACCTGGCGAGCACCGCCGCCTCGGCCTGCGGATCCTCCAGCGCCATGGCATCCATGGTCGTCATCCCGGTCACGAGCGGAGGGTGATGCTGCGCGACGATCGTCGGCCGGTCGGACGCCGCCAGCGTGCGGTCGAGCCAGCTCAGTCTGCGCTCGCACAATTGCCCGCCCGGCGCGCCTGGAATCAGCGTGTCGAGGACCACCAGCCGCACGTCAAGATCCTCGACGGTGTACTGAACGAAGCCTCCGTCGCCCGCCAGATGCCGATGCTCGGGAAACGTCGCACGCAGTGCATCGCGATCATCGTGATTGCCGACGGCCAGGTAAACAGGCATGCGGGCCATCAGCGGCGCCAGCAGGTCTCGCAGCAAGCCATACTCCTCGGCGGCGGCGTGATCGGTCAGATCGCCGGTGATGACTGTCGCGTCGGGCTGGCGGGACAATGCCAGCACCTTGTTCACGCACCGCTCGAGGAACTTCGGCGTGTCGATCCGCCCGTAGGCCAGCGTGCCTCTGGGGACGACATGCGGGTCGCTGATCTGGCAAAGAATCATTCGCAGTCCCTGTCGGCGATCCGTATCAAGACGCCGGCGAGCCTGAGGGCACTACGGCAAGAGCGGAGAGTAGACGAAGCGGGGCGAACCCGGTGCGACGCTGTGGGCCACGGTTCAGTAAGCCATCGCGGCAGCGTTAAGTATTCCGATCGCCAGCGCCAGAGCGCCGAGCAGGATTCCGCTAGCAACCTGCCCGCCGGCGACGTTGCGGTTCAGCTCCGGCACCAACCGGCGCAGAACAGCGAACACCACCAGTTGCGCAGCCAAGGCGATCCCCGACCTGACCAGCAGGTCGAGCATCGACTCGCTGGTCTGAACCACGCTCGCCAGCGGCATCGCGAGACCCACCATGCCACCGGACAGGCCGGCCGCCGCCGCTACATTGCCCTCGCGGACCAGGCGGAACTCCGGGTAGGGAGCGAGCCCGACGTGCGCGGCCAGCCCGATCGTGTACATCAGCAGCGACGTGCCGAAGTACGCAATCGAAACCGGCAGAGACGAAAACGGCTCGACAGCTTCGATAGCCATTACAGCGCCCCGGTTCAGGGTTTCACTTCGGTCTTGCCGATCGACCGGTCGCTGGCTTCCGTGATCAGCCGCTGGCTGTAGCCCCCATCGACCGCTTCCTTGCGCAGCTGCACCTGCGTCTCCTCGCGGTAGTTCTTCGCATAAATGGGGCCCAGGAACGTCGCGCCCGACTGACTCGGCGGCGACCCCGGCGGCGCCGGAGTGCACTTCTGAGCATTGCCCCAATCGTGCACGCAGTCGTCAAGCCTTGCGTAGTAATCGCGCTCGAATGTCGGCGGCGGTCTCACCGGTGCCGGAATTATCGCGGGCGGCTGTGTCCTGGCGGCTGGTGCGACGGCCGGCTGCTGCGGCCGATTGCATGCGCTGCTGATTGCCCCCACGACGAGCGCCGAGATCAGTGCGCCGAGTCGGGCCGATGTCATGCGTCTGCGCCGTCAGTAGAGCCCGGCAAGATAGTGGCCGAGGTTCTGGATGTCGTCGTCGGTGAGCGTCTTCGCGACGCTCGCCATGTTGCCGGCGTCGTTGGTCCGATGACGGTTCTTGAAGTCCTTGAGCTGCTTGACGACGTAGTCGTACTGCTGGCCGGCGACGCGCGGGATTTCGTTCTGCCCGCTGAAGCCGCCCAGATGGCACATCGTGCACAAGGTCTCGTCGGCCTTTGCCTTACCCTTCGCCGCGCGAACGGGATCCGGCTTGAACGCCAGCGGCGCCGGCTTCTGCGCTGAAAAGAATGCGGCAAGGTTAAGCATGTCCTCGCGGCTCAATTCCTTCGCTAACGGAGTCCTCTGCGGATCGCTGCGGCGGTCTTCCTGGAAGTCCTTCAGCTGCAGATAGATGTAGCGTGATGTCTGTCCGGCCAGCACCGGATACTGGCCTTGCACCGAATTGCCATTCGGGCCGTGACACGGGACACACACTTCGGCTTTCTTGCGGCCCGCCTCGATGTCCTGCGCATAGGTGACCTGACCGGCCAGCACCGCAACAGCAAAGGCCAACAGGGAAAGCTTGCGATTCATGAAGTGCCCCGAGCAAAAAAAGGGCCGCCCGAGGGCGGCCGGTCACCTGTCAGGCCGTTTATAGCGCGAACACGAACAGGCTGTTGCCGCGCTTGAAGTCGAGCTGCGTGTTGCCGCCGCAGCCCATCGCGATGTACTGCTTGCCCCCGACCATGTACGACACGGGCATTGCGTTGGCGCCCGCTCCGCAGTTGAAACTCCATAGCTTCTTGCCAGTGGCTGTGTCGAGCGCGTTGAAGCTGCCGTTGCCCTCGCCGAAGAAATACAGCCCGCCCGCGGTCGCGAGTCCGCCGCCGATCAGCGGCTGCTCGGTGTCGAACTTCCACTTGACCTTGCCGGTGTCGATATCGACTGCCGCGACCCGTCCCCACTGTTTCTCGCTCGGGATCACCTTGAACGCGCCACCGAGCCAGAGCTTGCTGCCGCCGGGATACTTCGCGGTCTCGACGTGGTAGGTCATCGGCTGGTGCAGGTTCAGTGCGATGGCCAGGCGGCGCTTGGGATCGAAGCTCATCGGCGACCATTCCACGCCGCCGTTGGCGCCCGGCAGCATCCGTGCGCCTTCCGCGGTCGGCAGCACCCACATGTTCTCCTGCGGGATCATCGCTTCAGAGAAACGGATCAGGTTGCAGTTCGAGCGGTCGTGCACGTAGACATGGCCGGTCTTGCCGCCGTGGATCACCCCTGGGATCATCTTGCCGCTCTTGTCCTTGACATCAACCAGGATCGGCGGGCTGACCGCGTCCAGGTCCCATACGTCGTGTGCGACGTACTGCGAGTGGCACTTGTAGGTGCCCTTGTCGAGGTCGATCGCGATCAGCGAGTCGGTGTACAGGTTGTCTCCAGGCCGCTCTGCGCCGTACAAGTCGGGCGATGGGTTGCCGGCGACGAACCACAGCGTGCGCGTCTTCAGATCAACCGATGGGTTCATCCAGACACCACCACCAAGCGTCTGCCAGAACGAACTGTCTTTCGCGAATGCCGCCTTTTCCGCCGCGATGTCGCGCTTCATGTTGCGGCCGGTCGCATCGTTGACAGCCCACACGCCTTCACTCCCCTTGTCGGGGATCGTGTAGAACGTCCACAGCAGTTTGCCGTCGTCGGCGTTGAACGCCTTGACGAAGCCGCGGATTCCATATTCGCCGCCATTGGTGCCGATCAGCACCTTGTTGTCGATGACGGTCGGCGCCATCGTCTCGCTGTACCCCTTCTCGGGATCGGCGATCTGCGTTTCCCAAAGCACGCTGCCAGTCTTCGCGTCGAGCGCAACCAGCTTGGCGTCGAGCGTCCCCATGAAAACCTTGCCACCGGAAATGGCGACGCCGCGGTTGTTCGGACCGCAGCAGAACGTCGTGACCGGACCCATCTTGTGCTTGTAGTGCCAGAACTGCTTGCCGGTCACCGCATCGATCGCATAGATGTGGTTGTACGAGGTTGTCAGGAACATCACGCCGTCGACAACGATCGGCGCGGTCTCCATCGACTCGACGACTTCGGTCTGGAAGACGTATACAGGCCGCAGGTTCTTGACGTTGCCGGTGTTGATCTGGTTGCCACCGTAATAGCGCTGCTGCGCGTAGTCGCCATTGGTGTGCAGCCAGTTGGCCGTCTGCCCGCCCGCACCGTTCAGTTGCGCCTGCGTGACGGCGATCGCCTGCGCCCCTGCCGTCGCGCACATGAACCATGCCGCGACTCCGAGGACCAGCGTTCCGATGGAAAACCTGTGGCTCATCATTGCTTCTCCCATGCTGTTCTTTTTTGGGCGCGCAAACTCGACGCCAAAGGGGCAACACCCGCGCGTCGCATCGTTGGATCCACCCGCGCAGGCCGCCTACCGTATCCCCGCCGCGACCGCTGCCGCTCGTGCCGAGGGCCGGCAGATAATAGGCGGCTAACGTCGGCGGTGGAACAGACTTACCCCAAAAATCGGGGACGCCGGCATGTCGAGTGAGGTCACGTGCAATGAACGGATTTCGCTGCATCGCAGCAGCAACTCTGCTACTCATCGCTGGCTCCGCGGGCGCGCAGCAACGCAATATCAACTTCGATCTGCTGCAGGCCGCTCGCGCCGGTTCGGCGGAAAACTCGCGCACCCTGCTTGAGCAGGGGGCCAATCCCAACTCACGCAACCGGCTGGGCGACACTCCGCTGAACACGGCCGCGCGCAGCGGCAACGTCGAACTGGTGAAGCTGCTGATCGCCAAGGGCGCCGATGTCAATCTCGCCAACCTGGCGCGGGTCACGCCGCTGATGAGCGCGGTTTATGGCGGCCACGGCGAGATCGCGCGGCTGCTGCTCGCCGCCGGGGCCAGCGTCGAGCCGGTCGACCGCATGGAAAAGACGGCGATGGTCTACGCTGCGGGCAATGGCAACGCCGAATGCGTGGCGGTGCTGCTGGCCGCCGGGGTGCCCGTGAACCAGCGATACGCACACGAGGCAACCGCGCTGATGTGGGCGGCGGCCTACGGCAAGGACGACAGCGTCAAATTGCTGCTGGAGCGCGGCGCGGATGTATCGGCGCGCGACGAGCGTGGCGAATCTGCGCTATCGATTGCCGCCAGCGAAAAGCAGGTCGCAACGGCGGCGCTGTTGCGCGCCGCGGGAGCAAAGCAATAGGCGCTCGTTTGCGAGGCGGATTCACGCAGCTGCGCAGTGCGACGGCCGGCACATGATCCACCTTTGGGGTCGCGCATGACCTACACCGCCGCGGCGGGCGACCCCGCCGATCGGGCGCCGTTACGACCATATCGCGATGACGCTGCACTGGGTGGTCGCCATCGGCGTCATTGCGCAGATCCTGCTTGGACTGTGGATGATCGACATTCCGAAGCAGCCGCCCGGAGTGCGCGCGTACTGGTTCAACCTGCACAAATCGATCGGCATCACGCTCGGTGCGCTGATCTTGGCGCGGCTTGCGTGGCGCTTCACTCATCGGCCACCGCCGCTGCCGTCCTCCATGCCGCGCTGGCAGGCTCGCGCGGCTCGCGTCAGTCATCTGCTGCTGTACGCGTGCATGCTCACGATGCCGCTTGCGGGCTACCTGGGATCGGCCTACTCAGGCTATCCGATCAAGTACTTCGGCACGACGCTACCGGCCTGGGGTTGGAAGGACGAGGCACTGAAGGACTTTTTCAGCGCGGTGCACTTCACAGCCGCGCTGCTGTTCATCTCGCTGATCACGCTGCACGTTTTGGCCGCGCTGAAGCACCTCTGGTTCGACCGCGACGGGGTGTTTCACCGCATGTGGCCGGGTCGACGCGCATCTGACAGCCAGCGCCCGACAGTCGTTCCGGGTCAGGGCGCATAGCCATCGGTCAGCGTCTGCAGGAAGACAACGATGTCGTCGATCTCCTCGTCGTTGAGCGCAGGACGCTGACCCGGCCGGCGGTGATATGGCCGGGTCTCCAGATCGACGTTTCCGCGCAGCGACGGCGGCAGGTCGTCGAACTTCTCGCCCGGGTACCAGCGGTCCGGATTCGTATCGCGTGTCGCGTAGAACGCCACCGCCTCGCGCAGCGTCGCGAAACGACCGTTGTGCATGTAGGGAGCCGTCAGGGCGACGTTGCGCAGCGTCGGCGTCTTGAACCACCCGCACCAGCGATCCGACCCGTCGGGTCGAGGCGAAGACTTCAGGGCTGCGGAAGTGCACAGCCCAAGATCGCTTTCGCCCGACCGGGCGATCGCGGCGTTGCGCGGCACGCCCACCGCGTGATAGCTGAAATCGGTGAACAGCGAGTCGCGCGGATCGCGGCTGTCGGCATTCATCGTGTGGCAGTGCGCACAGTTGCCCTTCTGCGCGATGACGAACAGGCCGCGGCCCCGCTCCTCCTGTGCAGTGAAGCTCGCCTGCCCGCGCAGCACGGCATCGAACTTGGAGGAGAACGGCATGAAGGTCGGGCTCTTCTCGAACGCGGCGAGTGCCGTGGTGATCGCGCTCATGGCGCGCTCGTCATCCGCGAACACCTGGTCGCCGGCAAGCGCGGCGCAGCAGCGGCGCGTAGTCGGCCGCCGCGACCTTGGCCACGATCGCCCGGTCGCTCGGATTGTTCATTTCGTGTGGCATCCTCATCGGTCCGCGCGCCTGCTCCATCAGGGTATTGGCGCGACCGTCCCAGAAAAAGCCGCCTGCCGGAACCGTACGTCCGTCCTTGGTGATCCATCCGAAGGCCGGTGCAGTGCCGAGGTACATCAGCGTTGGAGCATTGCGCGTTCCCAGCTGTCCGGGGCGGCTCCCGCGCGCGACCGCCGTACCCGATCCGTTGTCGCCGGTGAACGCCCGCGCCGGTTCGTGGCACGATGCGCACGACGTTCCCGCCGGCTCGGAGAGCCGGGTGTCGAAGAAGATCTGCCGGCCGACCTCGATCCAGGCGGTTTCGGCACCGTCGCTCGCGGATGCAGCGACCGCGGCTTCAACGACCGCCCAGCAAGCGAGGACCATGCTCGACCTGACGAATGACGACACACGCATGACTCAGCTGGATCCGTCGCAGTGCACAGAGTGTCCGATCATCGCGCAAGTGCTGGCCGGTTGCAGCGCGTTCGTGCTCGCCCTTGTTCTGCTGTGTACTCCCGCGCGCGCGCAGGACGATGCAGCCCGCACAGCTTACGAGAGAGAGGACTACACGCAGGCAGCCACGCTGTACGGGCCGCGTGCCGCGAAAGGTGACGCCGAGGCGCAGTACCGCCTGGGCATGATGACCCGTTTCGGATGGGGTGTGGAGAAAGATGCAGCGGCCGCCGCTCGATGGTTGCAGCAAGCCGCTGAAAACGGACACGCGCTGGCGCAGGCCGAGCTGGGTACGATGTACCGGCTCGGGCGGGGGGTTCCCGAAGACGCGCAACTGGCCGCTCGCTGGCTGCGCTCCGCCGCGCTCGGCGGAGTCGGCATCGCGCAACTGTCGATCGGCCGCATGTACCGCGACGGCACCGGCGTGTCGCGCGACCTGGTCGAGGCCTACGCCTGGTTCACCGCCGCCGGGGACAATGGCGTGATGGACGGCTACGCCTACCGCAGCGAGATCATTCCTCTGATGACCCCGGAACAGGTCGACGACGGCAAGCGCCTCGCGGCGCGCGTCGGCCGCAAGGAGCAGACGCGATGAACTTCACCCGCACCGCCGGTTGCCTCATTCTTTCGGCGCTCGCGCCGCTGGCTGCGCAGGCCCAGTTCGCCTATGCGGCCAACGAGAAGGACGGGACGCTATCGATCATCGACACGCCGAAGGACGAAGTGGTCGGTTCGATCAAAGCCGGCAAGACGCCGCGCGGCATGGCGCCCAGCGTGGACGGCAAGCAGTTGTACGTCAGCGACCAGAAGAGCAACGCGCTGCGCATCATCGATCTGGCTGCGCGCAGCGCGTCCGGCACCATCGAACTCGGCGAATCGCCCGAAGGCGTCGGCCGCTCCCCCGACGGCCGCTGGATCGCGGTCGCGATCGAGGAAGATCACCAGGTGCTGTTCGTTGACACCACAACGGGCAAGGTCGCGTTCAAAGTCAAGGTCGAGGGCGAGAACCCCGAGCACGCGGTGTTCAGCCCGGACGGAAAATGGGTGTTCGTCAGCGCCGAGGAGTCGCAGGTGGTCGACGTTATCGACGTCGCTGCGCGTGCACTGGCCGGCAGCGTCCGTGTCGGCAAGCGGCCGCGCGGCATCGGCTTCACGCCCGATGGCGCGCGCGCCTACGTCGCCTGCGAACTCGCCAACACGGTGTACGCGATCGACGTGGCGACGCGCAAGGTGCTGGCGACGATTCCCGGCCGGCATCCGTTCCAACGGCATCAAGGTGCATCCGTCCGGGCAAGGAGGTCTACGTCTCCAACGGAGCCGACGGCACGGTGATGGTGATCGATACGGCAAGCAACAGCGTCACGCAGACGATCAAGGTCGGCAACCGGCCGTGGAACATGGCGCTCACTGCCGACGGCGCGAAACTTTACGTGGCGAACGGCCGCTCGAACACGGTGTCGGTGATCGACACGGCGGCGCGCAAGGAACTCAAGCAGATCAAGGTCGGAGAGCAGCCGTGGGGCGTGGTGATTCCCGGCGGGTACTGATGTTCGAGCCGGAGCGGATCGTGTCACAGGGCCACGTCGACGTACTGATCATCGGTGCCGGCCTGTCCGGTATCGGCACGGCCTGCCATATCGCGCGGGAATGTCCTGAAAAGAGTCTGGCGGTGCTCGAGCGCCGCGACTCCGTGGGCGGAACCTGGGACCTGTTCCGTTATCCGGGCGTCCGGTCCGACTCGGACATGTACACCATGGGTTACGAGTTTCGTCCGTGGACTCAGCCGACGATGCTGGCAGACGGCCAGGCCATTCGCCAGTACATCGCCGACACTGCCCGCGAATGGCGAGTGGATGAAAGGATTCGCTACGGATTGAAGGTTCTCGGTGCCGAGTGGTCCGGTGAAAGCAGTCACTGGACGGTCACAGCGCTGCACGAATCCACCGGCGAGACGCGCAGGTATACCTGCGGGTATCTGATCGCGTGCACCGGCTATTACAGCTACGACGCCGGCTACCTTCCGACCTTTCGTGGCGAGGAGCGCTTCAGAGGAATCAGGATTCACCCGCAGCAATGGCCTGAAAACCTGGACTTCGCCGGCAAGAAGGTGGTCGTGATCGGCAGCGGCGCCACGGCGGTCACACTCGTTCCGGCAATGGCGAGGACCGCCGGGCACGTCACCATACTGCAGCGCTCTCCTTCGTACGTCATCTCGTTGCCGGCCTTCGACCGGATCTCGCAATTCCTGGCCTGGATTCTTCCTCGAAACTGGGTCTACGGCCTGGCCCGCACGCGCAACCTCCTGATCTCGCGCGGGATATACGTTGCCTGCCGGCGCTGGCCTCAGCAAGCAAGACGCGTTCTCCTCGCACACGTGCGCAGACTTGTCGGACCGCAGTTCGACATGCGCCATTTCACGCCGAAGTACATGCCGTGGGATCAGCGGCTCTGCGTGGTACCCAACGCCGACCTGTTCAAGGTTTTGCGCGAGGGCAAGGCCTCCATGGAGACCGACAACGTCGAGGCATTCACCGAGACCGGCATCCGCCTGGAATCTGGCAAGCATCTGGAGGCCGACATCGTCATCACCGCGACTGGCCTCAATCTCCAGGCCTTGGGCGGAATGAAGCTGGTCGTGGACGGCGAGGTCCAACAACTGAGCAAACGAATGACCTACAAGGGTGTGCTCATCGAGAACATGCCCAATCTCGCATGGATCTTCGGCTACACCAATGCAACCTGGACGCTCAAGTCCGACATCGCTGCTCGTTATCTGTGCCGGCTTTTCAGGCACATGGACGCGCGGGGACTGAAGGTGGTGGTACCGCGGGCCAACGAGGGCTGCGCTGTGGACGAGGGCATTCTGAGCTCGCTGTCGTCGGGTTACGTTCAACGCAGCAGACAGCTGATGCCGCGCCAGGGCAAAAGGACGCCCTGGAGAGTTCTGATGGATTACGGAATCGACAAGAACATGCTGCTGCAGGATCCGGTCGAGGATGACGCGCTGGAATTTCCAGGCAGCGGGTACTCGACCAAGCTTCGGTTGCAGGCGGGCCGGTCGGCGGTCAACCCGGTGTCATAACAGGTCAGAGGAACCGCCTGCTGATTCCCATCGGTATCCGGAAGGGGCGGCGCTCTTCGAGTACCGAGTCGACAGGGAGCCGCTCCCCCAAACCGATTCATAGGGGCCGGTTCCTTCGACTACTTCCAGTGCTTCTCAACTCCCAGGCGGACCAAGGTTGGCTCATGTGTGGGACACCTTGATCGTCGGCATCTTCAGTGACATGTCCTTCGCCTTCTCGGCGATCCGAACCGCCACCTTGCGCGCGATCTCCTTGTAGGTCTGTGTGATTTCGCTGTCCGGCTCGGCGACCACGGTCGGTCGCCCGGAATCGGTCTGTTCGCGGATGCGGATGTCCAGCGGCAGGCTGCCGAGGTACTCGACTCCGTACTGCTCGGCCATGCGGCGTCCGCCGTCGGCGCCGAAGATGTGCTCGGCATACCCGCACTTCGAGCAGACATGGACCGCCATGTTCTCGACGACGCCGAGAATCGGGATGCTGACCTTCTCGAACATCTTGAGCCCCTTTTTGGCGTCCATCAACGCGATGTCCTGCGGCGTGGTGACGATCACCGCGCCCGTGACCGGGACCTGCTGCGCCAGCGTGAGCTGGATGTCGCCGGTTCCCGGTGGCATGTCGACAATGAGGTAATCCAGATCTTTCCAGTTGGTCTGGCCGAGCAGCTGCTGCAGCGCCTGCGTCACCATCGGACCGCGCCACACCATCGGCTGGTCGGTGTCGATCAGCAGCCCGATCGAACTCAGCTGCACGCCGTGATTGGAACCGGGCTCGATCGTGTGGCCGTCCAGGCTTTCGGGCTTGCCAGAAACGCCCAGCATCGTCGGCTGGCTCGGGCCGTAGATGTCGGCATCCAGCATGCCGACGCTAGCGCCTTCGGCGGCGAGCGCCAGTGCGAGATTCACCGCCACCGTGCTCTTGCCCACTCCGCCCTTGCCCGACGCGACCGCGATGATGTTCTTCACGTTGGGCATCACTTTGAGGCCACGCTGCACCGCGTGCGCAACGATCTTCATGGTCACGTTGGCGCTGACGTTGCCCGCGCCCGCCGCCTTCAGCGCGTCGATCACCCGGCGGCGGATCGGCTCGATCTGGCTGGCGGCCGGATAGCCAAGCTCGACATCGAGCGCGACATCGTCGCCGTCGACGCGCACGTTGCGAGCGGAGCGCGAACTAACGAGATCCTTGCCGGTATTCGGATCGACGATGCCCGCAAGCACCTGGTTGACGCGGTCGACGGTGATGGACATGGCGGACTTCCAGAGGGCGCCGATCGGCGCTGGGTGAGTTTCCCAGTCTAGCGGAGCACACCGCGGCAAGACCCTCTTGATAGAATCACTTCCGGTCGCACAAACCCTCCACCTCGATTCAGCAATGATGCTTCGGCCGATGTTCACCACCCTCCCGCACGGCACGGCCGGCATCGGTCCTGCCGAACGAATGTGCCCGCCGTCGCACTGACGGCCCGCCGCGAGCCGCTCGCGGCCCTTGCACATCGAAAGCCGACCTCATGAATCGACGACACCTGTTTGTCACGACCGCCTTGCCGTATGCCAACGGTAAGCCGCACATCGGCCACATCATGGAGTACATCCAGGCCGATATCTGGGTGCGATTCCAGAAGATGCGCGGCAACCACGTGCACTTCGTCAGCGCCGAGGATGCGCATGGCGCGGCGATCATGATCGCCGCCGAGAAGGCCGGCAAGACGCCGCAGGCGTTCATCGGCGAAATGCGCGCTGCACGCCAGCAGTACCTCGACGGTTTTCACATCGGCTTCGACCACTGGCACACGACCGACTCACCGGAGAACGTCGAGCTGTCGCAGTCGATCTACCGCGCGCTGAAGCGCTGAGGGCCTGATCGACACACGCACGATCGAGCAGTTCTACGACCCGGTGAAAGGCATGTTCCTGCCCGACCGCTACATCAAGGGCACCTGCCCGAAATGCGGCGCGAAGGACCAGTACGGCGACAACTGCGAGGTGTGCGGATCGACCTACGCGCCGACCGACCTGATCGATCCGTACTCGGTGCTGACCGGAGCGCGGCCCGAACTGCGCAGTTCCGAGCATTTCTTCTTCCGGCTGTCGGATCGCGCGCTGCGTCGAATTCCTGCGCGCGCTGGACCGCGGGCACGCAACCGGCACGGCGAGAAGACGCTGCAGCCCGAGGTGCTATGCGAAGACGCAGGAGTGGCTCGGACCGGACGGCAAGGGGCTCGCCGACTGGGACATCTCGCGCGACGCACCCTACTTCGGCATCCCGATTCCCGATGCGCCGGGCAAGTTCTTCTACGTGTGGCTCGATGCGCCGATCGGCTACCTCGCGTCGTTGAAGGCCTACTTCGACAGCGGCAAGGCCAAGGCCAACGGCGAAGCGCGCAGCTACGACGATTTCCTCGGCGCCGACGACGTCGAGCAGATCCATTTCATCGGCAAGGACATCATCTACCACCACACGCTGTTCTGGCCGGCGATGCTGCATTTCTCCGGACGCAAGGTGCCGGACAACATCTACGTGCACGGCTGGATCACCGTCAGCGGCGAGAAGATGAGCAAGAGCCGCGGCACCGGCATCGACCCGCTGCGCTATCTCGAACTGGGCATGAACCCCGAGTGGTTCCGCTACTACGTGGCCGCCAAGCTCAACGGCCACGTCGAGGATATCGACTTCAATCCCGATGATTTCATGCAACGGGTCAACAGCGACCTGATCGGCAAGTACGTGAACATCGCGAGCCGGGCCGCGAGTTTTCTCGGCCGGCAGTTCGACGGTCGACTGGCGGCCGCCGCGCCCCGAAGCGGGCGGCAGTCATGCCGTCGCGCTCGCCGCTGAGACAGACATCGCGGCCTTGCTCGATCAGAGGGAATTCGGCAAGGCGCTGCGCGAGGTGATGCGGGTTGCCGACTTTGCCAACGAGCATTTCGACCGGCATCGGCCCTGGGAGCTCGCAAAGGATCCCGCGCAGAAACCGTTGCTGCAGGCCGTCTGCAGCGACGTCATCCGCTGCTTCCGGGCGCTGACCATCTACCTGACTCCCGTGCTGCCTGCGACCGCCGAGCGCGTGGCGCGCGAACTGTTCGGCATGGATCGGCACTTCAGCTGGAACGATCTGCATGCCGCGGTCGATCGCATCGCTCCCTACAGGCACCTGATGGCACGCGTGGAAGCCAAGCAGATCGACGCCCTGTTCGAACCGCCTGCCGAGGCCGAAGCGCCGAAGCCGTTGCCCGGTGGTGCTGCGATCGCCGACACGATCACGATCGACGACTTTGCGAAGACTCGACTTCCGCATCGCGCGGATCGTCTCCGCATCCCATGTCGACGGCAGCGACAAGCTGTTGAAGCTGACGCTCGACGCCGGCGAAGGACGCGAGCGGACCGTCTTTTCCGGCATCAAGTCGGCCTACAGGCCGGAGGATCTGGTCGGACGTCTGACCGTGCTGGTCGCCAACCTCGCGCCGCGCAAGATGAAGTTCGGCGTCAGCGAGGGCATGGTGCTCGCAGCCAGCCACGCCGACGAGAAGGTCGAATCCAGGGATTTTCCTTCTCGATCCGCACCAGGGCGCGTTGCCCGGCATGCGTGTGAAGTAAGCATCCGCGCGCGAAGCGCCCTTCCAGAGTCGCGTTCCCAAAGAGAGCCGCGCTGCTCGCGAGAAAGGCGAGCAGCGCGGCGTGTAGAGACTCGCGCGGGAGCCTACTGGCCGTGCGCGGCCCGGGCCTTCTCGATCTGCGCTTTGACGGCCTCGAGGTTGAAGCTCGCGCCCGGCTGCATCGGCGGGAAGTCGATCGCAGTCTGTGCGACCTTGGCGACCTCTTTCTGCACGAACTGGAAGCGCCAGAACTCGAACAGGAACCAGTTGTAGTACGCGAGCGACCCATGCGCGCCGCTCGGCATCCCGGTGCGCTCGTAGGGATCGAGGCGAAGGTTGGTCAGGATCGGCCAGTCGACCTTGATCGTTCCGCCCAGCCAGCCCTGCGGCTGGTCGGTGAACCGGTACTTGAAGTCGTCGATCCGCACCGCCGAGAGCGTGCCTTCGGTGAAGTAGAAGATCTCGTGGCGCGCCGACTGTCCCTTGCCGGTGATCAGGTCCATCTGGTTGTAGCCGTCCAGGTGCACCTTGTACGACTTGTCGCCGAGTTGCTTGCCCTTCAGCAGTTCCGCGGTGATGTTCGGATTGCCGGCGGCGGCAACGAACGTCGGGAACCAGTCCATTCCGGACACGATGCCGTTCTCGACTGTGCCGGCCGGCACCTTGCCGGGCCAGCGCAGGATCATCGGCACGCGGAAGCCGCCCTCGAGCGCCGTCCCCTTGCCGCCCGCGAACGGCGTCTGACCGCCGTCCGGCCAGGTGAAGTTCTCCGCGCCGTTGTCGGTCGTGAAGCCGATGATCGTGTCGCCTTCGAGGTTGTTGTCCTTCAGGTACTTCATGACCGAGCCGACGATGTCGTCGATCTGCGCCATGCCCGGCTTCCTGGATCGTCCAGTTGTTGTCGGAGTTGCGCAGCCCTCGTACTTCGGCGACAGGTGCGTGACGACGTGCATCCGCGTCGGGTTGAGCCAGAGGAAGAACGGCTTGTCGTCCTTGCGCGCCTTGTCGACGAACTTGAGCGTGTAGTCGAGGATCTCGTCGTCGACGGTCTCCATCCGCTTCGGGACACAGTTCGCCGCGTCTTCGATCTTCTGCTTGCCGACCTCGCCCCAGCGCGGATCCACGGTCGAGTCGTCGACGGTGGTCGCCCACGAATGGACCATGTTGCGCGGCCCCACCGTCGCTCTCAGCTTCTGCGGGTAGTTCGGGTGGCAGGGGTCCTCCATCGCGTCGAGGTGATAGAGGTAGCCGTAGAACTCGTCGAAGCCGTGCAGCGTCGGCAGGAACTGGTTCAGATCGCCCAGGTGATTCTTGCCGAACTGGCCGGTGGCATAGCCCATCGACTTCAGCGCCGTCGCGATCGTCGGCGCCTGCGCCGGCATGCCGATCGGCGACCCAGCCTGCCCCACGGTCGTCAGGCCGGTGCGGATCGGCAGCTCGCCCGTGATGAAGTTGGCGCGACCGGCCGTGCAGCTTGCTTCGGCGTAGTAGTCGGTGAAGCGCATGCCCTCCTTCGCCAGTTGGTCCAGGTTGGGCGTACGCATCGACATGACGCCCTGGTTGTACGCGCCGATATTGGCCCAGCCGATGTCGTCGCCCATGATCATGATGATGTTGGGCTTCTTGCCCGGCGCCTGGGCGAGCGCGGGCGTCACCGCGAGCAGGGCAAGAGCAATCGCAGCCACGCTTGCCAGGAAGTGTTTCAAGCGAGTCACGCGTTACCTCCAATTATTCTGGAACTGCTTGTGGGGAACCGAGGGAAGGGAAAGACGCAACGGCACGATCTGCCCAGTTCTGAGCAGAGGGCGGAGAGTACAGGAGTCCGGCCGCCGGTCGCTCTTTCGCCTAAGGCCACAGCCGTACTGAAGCCGGCAGTGTCTTGTTCATATATTGCTGCGTTGTGACGTGTCAGGCGATCACTGCTCAGGCTGCGCTTCGATGCGCCCGGCGCGAATTGCGTCGATGAACTTGGCATGGTCGCGCTCGGCCTGGTCGGCATAGCTCGCGCCGAAGCGCGCGACAGCCTTGTCGAAGACATCGCTCTTGCCGAGGTAGCCGGCTGATCATCGCCGCGTCGCCCGAGCGGGCGTGCGCGCGCGCGAGCGTCCGGCCGCACAGCGCGGCGTAGTCCAGCATCGTGGCCGGATTGAAGATCTCGACCAGGAACTTGATCTTCATGTCGCGCAGCTGACGAAAATAGAAGTGGCGCCCGCGCTGGCCTGCCGTCCAGCCGAGGAAGATGTCGCTGGCCGACTGCATCAGGCGCTGCCCGACGACGACGCGCTGCCGCCGTTCGGGTAGGCGCTCTTGCCGAGGTACGGCTCGAGCACCGATGCGCGCGCCTCCTTCACCTGCAGGAACAGCGGATCGTCGTCTTCGGCCATCAACAGCACGATCCCGCAAAACGTGCCGACGCTGCCGACGCCGACGACCTTCACGGCGAAGTCGACGATCCGGTAACGATCGAGCAGCACCCTGCGATCGTCGGGAAGCGTCTCCCGGTAGGCGGCGAACGTGTCGAGGATGTTTTCGCGGTCCGACGACAGGTTGATGCTCTGATCGTGGTAGATCGAGCGGCGGGTTGTCCATGATGACGAACTGGCTGCCGCTGCCTTCGACCAACTTTGGGAAATCGCTTTCGGTGACGCTCTTCGCCGCGGCCTTGGCAAGGCGTCTGCGCAGCCGCGCCGCGCTTTCGACGTCGGACGCGGCTGCAGAACGGCGTCCATGTCGATGCGCGCGTACCAGACGTCGAGTGCACGCATGTCGGCATACTTCGCGATCCGCTTGCGATACGAACGCGCGCAGGCCAGCGCGGCATCCGCTGGTCGGCGGCGGCGAATCCGTTCGACCGCGCAGCGAGCACGAAGCTCGCCGCGAGCCGCTTGACATCCCACTCCCACGGGCCCGGCAGCGTCTCGTCGAAATCGTTGATGTCGAAGATCTCTGCGCCGTTCCGGCGTCGCGAAGCCGCCGAAGTTCATCAGGTGGCAGTCGCCGCACGCCTGCACGCGGATGCCCGTGTGCGGCGTGGCCGCAAGGTCGGCGGCCATGTTGAGCGCCGCACCTCGGTAGAACGTGAACGGCGACACCGACATGCGCCCGTAGCGGATCGGAATCAGCTCGGGGATGCGCCCCTTGCTCGATTCGATGACCAGGTCGACCGGATCCGGCCGGTCACGCGGCGCCTTCCACTCGCCGTGCTGTTCGCGTGGCACGCGGTCGCGCAATGCCTTGCCGGCGGCGTAGCGCTGATCCCGGTTTGCGTGGGGCGCCGGCGGGACGGACTTGCCGGCATGCGGAGTGTTGCTTGGCCATATCGTGGATGGCCGCGTGGTGCGGGCATCAAGCTGGCGCGATTATCGACTCAAGCGCTATTCAGGAAACAGCAACTGCAGCTGCACGCGGATCGACCAGTTGCCGCCGACGTTGTCCGGCGACACGACGTTGTAGAACGCCTGCACCTGGCCGTTCATCGCCTGGTTTGCCGATCTTGAAGATCTTGCCGAACCCGCCGCCGAACGGCACCGTCCAGCGGTTGTTGCTGGACGCCTTCCAGTTGGCCGTGATGTCCGGCGAGGTGGTCGCGTACCAGCCTTCCGCGAAGTTGTAGTTGACGAAGTACTGGACCAGCATCTGGTTGATCGGCGCGGCGTCGCTCGGGCCCGCGAAGGACCAGACGTTGTTGGCCACCACGCCGTACAGCCAGTGGCCCTCGCTCGTGAGCAACACGACGGCCGGGCCGATGCCCCATTTCTTCGTGCCGAGCGCGTCGTTGGAATTGGTGGGGAAGCTGCAGGATCGGTCCCGCGCCCCAGATCAGCTTCCCCGGCTTGGCGGGCGAGACGAACAGCTCGAGTTGCATGTCGCCGATGCCGTTGGTGCGGTCCTGACCGGGAACGAATCCGGGCTGCGAGATCACCGGCAGGATGGTCCGCGTGATCAGGTTCCATTCGGCGTCGAGCTTGACCGGAATGACCGGCTGGATGTTGAGAACGTTCTGCGTCTGGTTCTCGGCTCCGACATTGAACGTCGTGTTGTTCTGGAACGGCAGGCTGATCATGGCCGCGATCGGGTTCTGCGCCGCCTTGGCCAACGCTTCCGTGTCATCGGCGAGCGCAGCCCCGGACACCGCCAACAGGCCGGCGGCCAGGATCACCATCCAGAGTGAGCGTTCGCGCATGTGCAGCCTTCTAGCGAGTCGATTCGTCGGGCATGGTAGGTCAGCGTTCCGGCGCTACGGCTCGAACGCGAAGATGCGCTTCCAGTCGTTCTTCATGCTGATGACCGTCCACTTCTTCGCCTTCGCTTCGGCCATCAAGGCGTCGCTGAAGGTGCCGATCTTCGAGTCCGCCCCATAGGCCCACTCGCGCACCGCGTCGTCGTGATGCACGAGCATCATCAGTCGCGCGCCGCTGCCGCCCTGCGTCCACTCCAGCATCTGCTGGTCGCCGTCGGAGTTGCCGAACGCGGCGATGGGCCGGCGACCGATGTGCGAATTGATGCCGACCGGCTTGCCGGTCTTGTCGTCGATGAAGTCGATCTCCGGCCAGGCGAACGAGCACGGGCTTGCCGTCGCGCATTTCGTACTTCGTCTTGATGCTGCTGCCGACGACCTGTTCGGGGGGAACGCCGTAGACCTTCTCGGTCCACGGGCGCATGAACTCGATGCCGCCGCCGGAGACGATGAAGGTCTTGAAGCCGTTCGCCCGCAGGTAGGCGAGCAGTTCGACCATGGGTTGATAGACAAGCTCGGTGTAGGGCCGCTTGAACCTGGGATGCTTCGCCGTCGCGAGCCAGTCCTTGACGATCTTCTCGAACTCCTCGGTGGTCATGCCCGCGTGCGTGGCCATGACGATCTCGACGATCGCGGGCTCGCCGCCGGCGAGCGCGCCTTTCACGTCGCCCTTGAGCAGCGAGGCGAACGGTTCCTTGTCCTTCCACTCCGGATGCTGCGGCGCGAGCGCCTTCACCCGGTCGAGCGCGAAGATCAGCTGGAAATACATCGGCTGCTCGGCGCAGAGCGTGCCGTCGTTGTCGAAGGTGGCGATGCGCTCGGCAGGCGGCACGAACTGCGAGCCGCCTTCGGTGGTGGTCGCCTTGACGAAGTTGACGATGGACTGCTTGGCCGGACCGTCGTTCCACGACGGCAGCGGATCGGTCTGGGCTTGGGCGCGCGCGCCGAGGGCAAGCAGGGCGCCAAGCGCAAGAAGACGGGCAAATGTCGAAATAGCGCGAGCAGGGTTCATGGTCGGTCTTCTCTTGGAAAGGGATCTGCCCGACATCCTGAGGGCGTCTCTCATTGCAGCGGAGGGTTGGCAGCGGGCGACCTTCTGGCCGCCCTTTGCCCTTCCTCAAGCTAACGACGCTCAGCAGCGGGCCGGCTGGGCTGTGGAGAGTTCATCCCCGAGCCGTGGTGCCGGCCCCGCCTGCTGCTAAGGCTGGTTTGACCTTTGTGCCTATTTCACTTCCACCACGGGCGGCGCTGAGTAGGCCTTCGCATCGGACAGGGATTGCACCATCGCCGGACCAGGCGAATACGCTCGTGGGATCAGGAAGAACGCTCCTGCCGGTGCCGGCAGCCAGTTGGACTCCTTGTCCGCACCGGGATTGTCCTTCTGGATGTAGATGGTGGTAGTCCCGTCACTGTTCTTCTTCATTGGCGTGTCGCTGCCGAGGAAGTAGCGGTTGATCGGATTCGGAACGGTGTAGTAGTTGCTGGCGTCGTACATCGTCAGGGACCAGAACCCCGGAGCGATGAAAGGCGGCGTCTGCTTGAAGGTGATCGTGTATTTCTTCGCGCCCGTCAGCTGCTGGCCGTTACTGTCCAGCGTGCCCTGGTAATAGACGGCTTCCTTCGGCGTGTTCGCTGTCAGGCCGATCCGGGCGATGATGGCGCGGGTCCGGTAGTCGGTTTGCGAATTGCCGATCGTCGGCGCCGGCATGAACCAGCCGTTGACGACCTGACCGAAGGGCAGGTTGCTCAACATCGGGCCGATGTCCTTGGCAGCCCGCTCCATGGCCTTGAGCACAACGGGATCCACGCTCGCGCGATCCCACTGTTTGCCCAATTTGATTCCGAGCGGTTCGAAGTTCGGCAGCACGCCCGTGACCTGGTCCTTGGGCGGCGGGTTCTCATTGATCACGGCGGAAAAGATTTCCCAGAACTGCAGCGGATCGGTGTAGTTCATGGCGCTGGCAGGCTGCTTGGCGTCGGTCACCTTGGGCACCGCATAGTTGTAGGCAGGCGCTGCCGGCGCGGGCTTGCCGGTGAACTTGGCGAGACCCTGCACCGTGATCTCTTGCATGACCTTCTGGGCGCCCGGCAGATCCGCCGGGTTGACGACGTGGACGCGAGGCTGAATCAGCGTCCAGCGCGTCGGGCAATCGATCCGTTGGACGCCTGCGGGAAGTGTTCCCTTGAATCCTGGGCCGACGAGAGCGAACTTGCCTCCCTTGTAACCCGTCGCGGTGCCCCCGGCGTAGGCAAAGGCGTTGGAGTACATGTCGACGATTTCCACCAGGTAGTAACGCCCCTTGGAATCGGGCACCGACAGGATGATCGGCTCAGGGCCGAGGTCCAGGAAGCCGAAGCCGTAGATCACGTTCACGTTCGGAGTGACGTAACCCGACTCGACCGAAAGTTGCGGAGTGGAAATGTTCTCCATGCGCCAGATGGTGTTCGGCGCTGCCTTGGGTTTGGGTCCCACGGCATCGCTGGCCCGCATGTTGTACATGATGACCGCCGGAGAACCCCAGTTGGCGGCGTCGAGGGCCACGGCGTAGGTCCAGTCTTCCAGGGCCTTGGCCTGTTCGGGGGTGTACTTTGCCTGCGACTGCGCGAGCGCAGGCGAGGCTGCGCATAGCGCGAAGGCAAGCGCCGTGACGGCGTTCAAGAGTTTCTTACGCATGTGAAGCTCCTTTCGTTGATCGAGTTGCTACATCGTGTGGGCTGATATCCCGCAGTCTCCAATCGGCTCTTGAGCCCGATGTTGATGACAGGCAATGGAAAGCTCCTTTCGAAAACTCATGCCACTTCTCCCCAGGGTGTGAACGGCCAACGGATCGATCGTCACGAACCCCGTGACAGGCGCGCCCTGGCAAATACCTCCATGCCGGCGCTGCGCTCGACGGTGTCGAACTTCACCTCGGGCCGTACGGTCGACAGTTCCATCGCCGCCACGATCGTCTTGTGGACGTCGGAGACCAGATACCGATCGAGCTCGCGCTGCGACTCCCATGCCTCGACCAGCGCAAACGCGTTCGGGTCCTCGGTATCGGCATACAGCTGCGCAGCGATGCAGCCCGGTTGCACGCGCGTCGGAGCGAGCAGCGCCCCGACACTCTTCACCAGCTCGCTTCGCTTCGCGCAGGACACCACCACGCGCAACGTGAACGTGATCATCGGTTCGCCTTGTTCTGGTCATCGTTGTCTCACCCACGGATTCCCGCCCGCATAAGGCTCTGCAACGATCGGGCCAGCGGCGCTGGACTTGTGCGAGACAACGATTGAATGCCTTACGAATCAAGATGCTGGTGAGGCGCAGGCCGCGCGGAGGGCGTGCCGAGCCCAGAGCCGCAACTCCGATTCTTTCGGAGGATCTCCGAGTCTCGGAGTTGGAGCTGGTGACTTCAGCGGGCGGGAGCCGGGCCGCGTGGTGCCGAGCACGCGTACGTCGAAGCGACGTCGAACCTACGACGTCCCGAAGTCCTGGCCCGGTCGCTCCAACCCCAGCTTCTTCATCCGGGACTCGAGCGTCGTGGGCTTCATGTCGAGCGCCGCTGCGGCGCCCCTTGGGCCGCGAATGCGCCAGCCGCAGCGCTCGAGCACCCGCAGCAGATGCGTGCGCTCGGCGTCGTCGCGAATGTCTGCGGGTCGCTCGGCCACCGGAGCCCGGATCGCCGGCGGACCGAGCGAGACGTGAAGCGTGGACCCGCGCGCGAGAATCATCGCGCGCTCGATCATGTTGCGCAGCTCGCGGACATTCCCGGGCCACGAGTACTCTTGCAGCGCCGCCATCGAATCGGCATCGATGGCCGTGATCGGCTTCGCCAGGGCTTCGCTGAACTGCCGCACGAACGTCCACACGAGCATCGGGATGTCCTCGCGCCGCTCGCGCAACGGCGGCACCCCGATCGGGAAGACATTCAGCCGGTAGAAGAGATCCTTGCGGAACGTGCCGTCTTCCAACGCTCGCGCGAGATCGCGGTTGGTCGCGGCGATGACGCGCGCGTCGACCTTGATCGTCCGCGTGCCGCCGACCCGTTCGAATTCACCGTCCTGCAGCACGCGCAGCAGTTTCGGTTGCAGCTCGAGCGGCAGCTCGCCGACCTCGTCGAGGAAGATGCGTCGCGCCATCGGCGAGCTCGAAGCGCCCCATCTGGCGGGCAAGCGCTCCGGTGTAGGCGCCTTTCTCGCGGCCAAAGAGCTCTGCCTCGATCAGATTCGCAGGCAGCGCTGCGCAGTTGACCTTGACCATCGGCCGACCGCGCCTATCGCTGAGATCGTGGATCGCGCGCGCGACCACTTCCTTGCCGCTGCCGTCTCGCCCTGCAGCAGCACAGTGGACGGTGTTCGCGCGACCTGCGCGACCTCCTCCAGCACCCGCTTGAAGGCCGGCGAGTGGCTGGCGAGACCGCCCTGGGGAGTCTCGTGCACGGCGTCCCGCAGGTAGGCGTTCTCCGCCTCGAGGCGGTCCTTGAGCCGCTTGATCTCCGCCATCGCGGCCGCGAGCTCGGCGTCGGCGCGCTTGCGCGCGATCGCCTGCGCGAACACTTCGCCGACCATCTTGATCCGGGCGATCAGATCGTCGGGCCAAACCACCGTGGCGCGGAATGCGCCGAAGGCGAGCGCGCCGATCACGCGCCCACCGACGCTCAGGGGGATCGTCAGGTTCGAGCGCATGCCGATCCGCCGCGCATATTCGATCTCGGCGACGGCCTCGGCGGGCAGGTCGTCGGGCAGCGACGGCATCTTGACCACCCGGCCGGCGCGCAGCTCGCCCGCGTACCAGGTCAGCTCACGACCGATCGCGGTCCCGACCGGGACGAGCTCCACTCCCGGGACCGCGACCGAGCAGAGCGTGATCATCGAGCCGTCCGCGGCGAATTCGAAGAACGTGCTGCGTTCGTATCCGAGGAACGCGATCAGCTGGCGCAGGCCTCGTTCGATCTCGCTCTCGACGGCATCGCCCGGAACATTGGCGAAGCGTGCCGACAGATCGGCGAGCAGGCGCTCGAACGTCAGTCGTTCGTCGAGCGACAGGTCCACCGGCGCTGTCGCGCCTGTTTCCCTTACGATCCGAAGCTCCTTGCTCACGCTGCCTGCGCCTCCGGCGTTGATTCTGCCGCACTGCGAAGATCGGCCGAGATCGTCCGCGCTGCTGCCTCGTAGTGCCAGGCCGCCCACAAGTACACCGGCGGAACGACGAGCAGCGCAAGGCGCAGCGAATCGGCGCCGTGAGTTGCCTGGAGCGCGTCGCTCAGGACCCCGACGACGACCGGTCCCAACCCGAGCCCGATGATATTCATCACGAGCAGCAGCAGCGCGGCCGCGACCGCGCGCATCCGCGGGTCGACCAGCGACTGGACCATCGCGAAGGTCGGCCCGAGATAGAAGGCCAGCAATGCGCCGCACGGCACCAGCAGCGCCAGCGTCGCGACAGAACCTTCAACGAAGAGCAGCGCCAGCCAGGCGGGGATCGCGGCGAGCGATGCGATCGCGACGATCCGCAGGCGCCACGCCGCGTTGCGCTTGCCGATGCGGTCGGCGAGCAGGCCGCCGAGCAGGGTGCCCGCGCCGCCGACGATTCCGATCGTGAGCGCCAGCGCAGTTCCTGCGGCGCTGACGGACATGCCGTGAGACCGGACGAGGAACGCGGGCAGCCAACCGGTCGCCGCATACGCCGCGACACTGCATACGGCCGCGCCGATGAACAGATGGCGCGTCGATGCGTGCCGCCAAAGAGCGCGCCAGACGGCGCGTAGCCCCGGCAGCGCAAGCGACTGTTGCGTGATTGCTCTGCGCGTCGACTCGCCCGGGATCCCTGAGCAGCCAATGCGCAGCCGCCGCGACCACGAGCCCAGCAACGCCGGCGATGAGAAACGCGGCGCGCCATCCGAGGAACTGCCCGAGCCAGCCGCCCACCAGGAACCCGAGCAGGACGCCCAGGCATGGACCGAGCGCGAAGATCGACATCGCGGTGCTGCGGCGATCGACCGGAAAGAGGTCGGCGATCATCGAATGCGATGGCGGGTTGGTCCCGCCTCGCCGACCCCGACGCCGATACGTGCAAGCAAGAGCTGCCAGTAGCTCGCCGCCACGCCGCACAGCGCCGTCATCAGGCTGAAGAGTGCGACGGACACGGTGAGGATGCGGGCACGGTCGAACCGATCCGCGAGCCTGCCGAGCGGGATCCCGAGGATCGAATAGAACACGGCGAACGCAAGCCCGTACAGGAGCCCGAGCTGCGTGTCGGAAAGCCCCAGATCGCGCCTGATCGGCTCGGCCAGGACCGCGAGGATCTGCCGGTCCATGAAGTTGAGCGCGAACACGACGAGCAGGATCGTCGAGCGTCAGGCCGCGCGCCGGAAACGGTCGGAGCCGCCTCGCGCGCTGGCGACGCGAAGGCCGCAAACGGCGGCGGGTGCCGGGTCGGATTCACAAATGACGATTCCTAGTGGTAGGCGAGTCAGGCGGCTGCCGGGAGGTGCAACTCCGTCCGACGTTACATCCTGCCTCTGCCTCGAGTTGCACTGCTTGACCCGGATCAAGCACGACGGCAGCGGGAGCAGGCCTGCGGGGCTGATGACGTCACAATGACATATTGGTGTTTGATGCACATGTGATTAACATGTCGCGCTTCCGCACCGATTAGCCGCCTGTGATGCCCGCGAAGACCGAGTCGAAGACTGCGCGTCTGACCCTGCTGCTCGATCCGCGCAAGAAGGCGATGTTCGAGCAGATCTGCGCAGAGCAGGACCTGACGCCGTCGCAGGTCGTGCGTCAGCTGATCCGCGAATACATCATCGAACATGCGGGCAGCCGCCCGCTGCCGCAGTGGCTGATCGTCGCCTCCAAGCAGGCGGGCGGCCTGCGCCGGAGACCGAAGCCGTGACGTCCCCGGCGGACTGGCTCGCGATCGACTGGATACTGGTGGCGATCGCCGATCTGGATCGGCCTCGGTGCAGCGGGCCTGCTGCGGCCGCACGGACTATTCGTCGTGGCGCGCGTGCTGTTCCCGCTCGGCGCGCTGGTCAGCGTGGCGATGGCCATTTTCGCGGCCGTTGCGCTGCTGGGAACCCCGCAGACCGCGTGCTGCCGCTCGGCCTGCCCGACCTGCCGTTCCATCTTCGGCTCGATCCGCTGTCGGCGTTCTTCCTGCTGTTGCTCGGCAGCGCGAGTGCCGGCGTATCGGCTTTCGCTTCGGGCTACTTCCGCAAAGGCGAAGGCACTCCGCCGGGCTTGCTGTGCCTGCTGTATCACCTGTTCCTCGCCAGCATGGCCATGGTGCTGCTGGCCGACGACGCCTACGTGTTCATGGTGATGTGGGAACTGATGGCGCTGTCGTCGTTCTTCCTGGTGACGGCGAACCATGTCATTCCGGAAATCCGCCGCGCCGGTTACATCTATCTGCTGGTCGCGCACATCGGGGCACTGTCGATCCTGCTGTGCTTCGGCGTGCTTCAGGCCAACACCGGCGATTACACGTTCGCCAACATGCGCGCGCAGCAGCTGACGCCATTTTGGGCATCGGTCGCGTTCCTGCTGGCGTTCTTCGGCTTCGGTGCCAAGGCGGGCATCGTGCCGCTTCATGTCTGGCTGCCCGAAGCGCATCCGGCTGCGCCGTCGCCGGTATCGGCGCTGATGAGCGGGGTGATGCTGAAGACCGCCATTTACGGTCTGCTGCGCATCGGATTCGATGTGCTGCAGACGCAGCTCTGGTGGTGGGGCGTCCTGGCGCTCGCGGTCGGTCTGCTGACCGCGCTGTTCGGCGTGGTCTTCGCCGCGATCCAGACGGACATGAAGCGGCTGCTGGCCTACTCGTCGATCGAGAACATCGGGCTCATCATCGTCGGCATCGGCCTCGCGTTGCTGTTCGTGGGTTACGGCATGGCGCCGATGGCGGCACTCGCATTGACCGCCGTTCTGTACCACGCGATCAATCACGCCTTCTTCAAGAGCCTGCTCTTCGTCGGAACCGGCGCAGTGCTGCACGCCACCGGCGAGCGCAATCTCGGCAAGCTTGGCGGACTGCTGCGCTTCATGCCCTGGGTCGGCTGGCTCTCTCTGACCGGCGCGCTGGCGGCCGCCGGGCTGCCGCCGTTGAACGGTTTCGTGTCCGAGTGGCTGCTGCTGCAAAGCTTCCTGTTCACGCTCGGACTGAAGAGCACTTTCGTCAACAACCTCGTGCCCGTCGTCGCTGCGGGTATCGCGCTGGCGGCGGCGCTCGGCGGCTACGTGATGGTGAAGTTCTTCGGCGTGGTCTTCCTGGGCCAGCCGCGCGAAGCGCGGCTCGCAAAGTCACACGACGCGGTGGCCTGGGAGCGCGCAGGACTCATCTGGCTTGCAGGCGGCTGCGTCGTGCTCGGGCTTTTCCCGGCGCAGGTCATTGCGTTGCTGGATCCGGTCACCCGTACGCTGGTCGGCGAAGGCATCGGTCCGCAGGTGGCCGCCAACGGCTGGCTGATCCTCGCTCCGGTCGACCCCGATCGGGCCAGCTACAGCCCGCTGCTCTTCCTGCTGCTGATGGCGGCCAGCTGCGCGCTGGCGTTCATGCTCGTGCGCCGCCTCTACCACGGCCGGTTGCGCCGGGCCGCCCCCTGGGACTGCGGCTTCCCGCTGCAGAATGCGCGCATGCAGGACACGGCCGAGGGGTTCGGCCAGCCGATCCGGCAGGTTTTCGAACCGTTCTTCCGCATCGAACGGCATCTGCCGACGCCGTTCGACAAACACCCCTCTTACCACCTCGTCGCGCGCGACCACTTCTGGCACTGGCTGTATCTGCCGGTGGCGCGACTGACCGAGGCGACATCGCGTCTCGTCGGCATGCTGCAGCAGGGCCGGATCTCGACCTACCTGATGTACAGCTTCGTCACCCTGCTGGTGATGCTGGTACTGGTGTTTCGATGACCCTCTACAGCGTCGTAGCCCAGCTGCTCGCGATCCTGCTCGCGGTGCTCGGCGCGCCGTTGCTCACGGGGTGGGTCAACCAGTGCCGTGCCTGGCTCCAGAACAAGAGCGCACCACCGCTGCTGCTGCCCTATCGCACGCTGCACAAGCTCTTCTGGAAGGAGTCGGTCGTCGCCGAGACCGCCAGTCCGCTGTTCCGTACGGCGCCCTACATCATCTTCGGTGCGATGGTTCTGGCATGCAGCATCGTGCCCAGCCTGTCGACCGATCTGCTGCTTGCTCCTGCGGCGGATGCCATCGCGCTGGTCGGCCTGTTCGCGCTGGCACGGGTATTCATCGCGCTGGCGGCCATGGATATCGGCACGGCGTTCGGCACGCTCGGCGCGCGCCGCGAGATGCTGATCGGATTTCTCGCCGAACCTGCGCTGCTGATGGTGCTGTTCACCGCCGCGTTCCTCACGCAGTCGACGTCGCTGGCGAATATCGTCGAGACGATCGCCGACCAGGAGTTCGCGATCTATCCGAGCCTGGCATTCGCCGGCGTGGCCTTCACGATGGTGTCGCTCGCGGAAAACGCGCGAGTCCCGGTCGACAACCCGGCCACGCACCTCGAACTGACGATGATCCACGAGGCGATGATCCTCGAATACTCGGGCCGTCATCTCGCGCTGCTCGAGTGGGCGGCGAGCCTGAAGTTGTTCGCCTACTCGAGCATCGGGCTCGCGATCTTCTTCCCCTGGGGCATCTCGCACGGCCACGATCCGCTCGGCATGCTGCTCGCGGCCCCGGCGCTGATCTTGAAGCTCGCGATCGGCGGCGCGCTGCTGGCGATGATCGAGACGGCGTCGGCCAAGATGCGGATCTTCCGTGTTCCCGAGTTCCTCGCAGGCGCATTCCTGCTTGCGGTCATCGGGATCCTCGTTCACTTCCTGCTTGGGGCGTAGCGCGATGCCGAGCCTCGTCACGCAGCTGGTCAACCTCTTTGCGGCAGTGCTGCTGCTGCTCTCGTTCGGTCTGCTCGCGCAGCGCCGCGTGCTGTCGCTGATCCATCTGTTCACGCTCCAGGGGCTGGTGCTGGCGGCATCGACCACGGTCATGGCCTATTTCACCGGCCAACCGCACCTCTACTACTCGGCCGCCATCACCCTCGTGCTGAAGGTCTTCCTGATGCCCTGGCTGCTGCATCGGATGATCGAGCGGCTCAACGTGCGCTGGGATGTGGAGACGCTGATCAACATTCCGACGACGATGCTGCTCGGCATCGTGCTCGTCATCTTTGCGTTCAATCTGGCGCTGCCGATCTCTGGGCTGTCGCGGTCGGTCGCGCGCGGCACGCTGGGAATCGCGCTCGCCTGCGTGCTGCTGTCGTTCCTGATGATGATCACCCGCACCAAGGCGATCCCGCAGGTGATCGGTTTCCTGGCGATGGAGAACGCACTGTTCTTCGCCGCGACGAGCGCGACCTACGGCATGCCGATGGTGGTCGAGCTGGGTATCGCGCTCGACGTGCTGGTCGCGCTGATCATCCTCGGTGTCTTCATGTTCCAGATCCGCGAGCAGTTCGACAGCCTCGACATCCGGCATCTGGAAAAGCTCGAAGGAAGAGTGAGCATGCAGGCACTGCTCGCGATCCTCGGCATCCCGCTCCTCGGCGCAGCAGTCCTGGGCCTGGTCGGCCATCAGGACCGGGCCTCGGAAGTCAACGTGGGATTCAGCCTCGCGACCTTCATCGCTTCCGCCGTGCTCACGATCCAGATCATCGCCGATGGCCCGATCCTCGTGCTGCACGAGCAGTTCTTCGTCGACTCGCTGAACGTGTTCCTGGTGGCCCTGACAGCGCTGGTGGCCTTCACGACAGCGCTGTTCGCGCGGCCCTATATGCGTATCGAGCGCGACCACGGCAAGATGACGCCGCCGCGCATGCGGCTGTTCCACAGCATGTATCAGTTGTTCAGCTTCACCATGCTGCTGGCACTGACCACCAACAACATGGGCCTGCTGTGGGTCGCGCTCGAGGCGGCCACGCTGGCCACCGTGCTGCTGGTGGCGGTGTATCGCACGCCGGCCAGCCTCGAGGCCGCCTGGAAGTACTTCATCCTGTGCGGGGTCGGCATCGCGCAGGCGCTGTTCGGCACGATCCTGCTTTACCTCGCCGCCGAGCGCGTCGTCGGCGCGGAAGGCAGCGGGTTGCTGTGGACCTATCTGGACGCGGCGAAGGGCCAGCTCGAGCCCACCGTGATTTCGCTGGCGTTCGTCTTTCTGCTGGTCGGCTACGGCACCAAGGTCGGCCTGGCGCCCCTGCACAACTGGCTGCCGGACGCCCATGCGGAAGGCCCGACGCCGATCTCCGCCGTGCTATCGGGCCTGCTGCTGAATGTCGCGCTGTATGCAGTCCTGAGGTGCAAGGTACTGACCGACGGCGCGCTCGGGCCCCGCTTCGCGGGTGACCTGATGATGGGCTTCGGCCTGCTATCGGTGGTGCTGGCGGCGTTCTTCATCTCGCGCCAGCGCGACATCAAGCGGATGTTCGCGTACTCGTCGATCGAGCACATGGGACTGATCACCTTCGCGTTCGGCATGGGGGGTCCGATCGCGAGCTTTGCCGGGCTGCTGCACATGACGGTCCACTCGCTGGTGAAGTCGGCCATCTTCTATGCGGTCGGCCACGCGGCGCAGAAGGCCGGAACCCAGGTGATGGACCAGATCCGCGGCCTGATTCGGGTGAATCCCGACCGTCGGTTGGGGACTGATGGTGGGCACCCTGGCGATCCTCGGCATGCCGCCCTTCGGCGTGTTCGCCAGCGAGTTCCTGATACTGACCACCGCGATGCGCGAGTTCCCGTGGACCACGCCGTTCCTGCTGCTGTCGCTTGGCGTGGCATTTGCCGCGGTGCTCTCCAAGGTGCAGCCGATGGTGTTCGGCGAAACGACAGTGCGCCCGCTGGCCCATCCGCCTGCACTGATCCCCGTGTTCGTGCACCTCGGTCTCGCGCTGATGCTCGGACTGTATATCCCGCCCTACCTCGAAGGCTGGTACCAGCAGGCGGCCCGTCTGGTTGCTGGAAGCTAACGATGTTTGAGCTGCAGACCGACGCCGGCGAACTCGCTTTCGAGCGACTGGGCGGCCAGCTGCCGGTCGGCCGGGCAACCGTGGATTCTGCACAGTGGCAGTCAGCGGCCGAGGCACTGCACCGCGACGGCGCGACGCTCGTGTCGTTGTGGGGTTCGGACCGTCGCGACCTGGGCGAAGGCCTCGTGATCATGGCGGCGTACTCGGTCGGCAATCGGTTGCTGTGCCTGCGTCTTCCGCTCCGCGCCGCCGTACGAATTCCCGTCGATCTCGGCACAGTTTCCCGCTGCAAGCAGAATGCAGCGCACGGTCCACGACCTGCTCGGCGCACGTGCCTTGGGTGATGACGACGATCGACCGTGGTTGCGCCACGGCGCCTGGCCGGCGGATTTCTTCCCTTTGCGGCGCGAGTCGGACGCCGCTCAGGCGTTCGAAATCCAGCAGGATCACTATCCGTTCGTTCAGGTCACCGGCGACGGCGTGCACGAAATCCCGGTCGGTCCGGTGCATGCCGGCATCATCGAACCGGGTCATTTCCGCTTCTCCGTTGTCGGCGAGAAGGTCCTGCGCCTGGAAGAGCAACTGGGCTACGTCCACAAGGGCATCGACAAGCGCTTCGATGGCATGACGCTGGTCGACGCCGTACGCCTCGCCGGACGCGTATCGGGTGATTCGACCGTCGCCTACGCCTGGGCGTATTCGATGGCTGCGGAATCGGCCACTGACGTGATCGTCCCGCCGCGCGCCGCGTGGCTGCGCGCCTTGATGCTGGAACGCGAGCGCGTCGGCAATCATCTGGGCGACCTCGGCGCGCTCGGCAACGATGCGGGTCTCGCCGCAGGTCTGGCCCAGTTTTCACGGTTGCGCGAGGAATGGCTGAGGTACAACGACGAAGTCTTCGGCCACCGGCTGATGATGGACCGCGTCGTGCCCGGCGGCACTGCGATCGATCCCGACGGTGGCCAGCTCGAGCGGCTGCGCCGCCAGTGTGCGGAACTGTCCCCCGAAGTAAAGACACTGCGCGCGATCTATGACGAACACTCAGGACTGCAGGATCGCTTCCAGAGCACCGGAGTCGTGAGCCCCGAACTGGCGGCGCGGCTCGGACTGCGCGGCCTCGCCGGACGGGCCAGCGGTCAGGCGCGCGATCTTCGAGCCGACGTTCGCTCGACTCCCTACGACATGCTGGATGTCAAGGTGGCGACGGACGAACGCGGCGACGTCGCGGCGCGCGTCGCCGTCCGGTTCGATGAACTCGCGGAATCGCTGCGTCTGATCGACGCCATCGTTCAGCGTCTGCCGACAGGCGACGTTACAACCCCGCTGCCCGCAGTGCCTGCGGACGGCGCACAGGGCTTCGGCTGGATCGAGGGTTGGCGCGGCGACGTGATGGTCGCCCTGGAAGTCGGCGGAAACGGAGTCCTGCGGCGCTGCCATTGCCACGATCCGTCGTGGCAGAACTGGCCGGTGCTCGAGCACGCGGTGATCGGCAACATCGTTCCCGACTTTCCGCTGATCAACAAATCGTTCAACCTGAGCTATTCCGGAGTGGATCGCTGATGCCCCTGTTGACCCGACAGATTCTCAGGACGGGCATCTGCACGGAGCCCCTGCCCGAACCGAACGACGCGTGGCGGGTCGCCGCGGAGCAGATCCAGGCCGACATCCTGGCGCTGCTGGGCCGCGCGCTCGCGATCCGCCAGGTTGATGCCGGTTCCTGCAATGGCTGCGAGCTCGAAATCCACGCGCTGAACAATCCCTACTACAACCTCGAAGGCCGGGGGATGCGCTTCGTCGCCAGTCCGCGTCATGCCGACATGCTGCTCGTGACGGGCCCGGTCGCGAGCAACATGCGGGTCGCGCTGCAGCGTACGTACGAGGCGGTGCCGGAGCCCAAGCTGGTCGTAGCGGTGGGCGACTGCGGCTGCAGCGGCGGGATCTTCGGCGAGAGCTATGCCAGTTGCGGCAAGGTCGCCAACGTGATTCCGGTGGATGTCGCCGTGCCGGGTTGTCCGCCGCGCCCGCTCGACATCCTGCGCGGTATCTTGACGGCCGTGCGAAGAACCCCGGCCTGAAGCCCAACCCTGCCGATCTTCAGCAGCAGCGTGTGAGCGCCCTCCGGACCGAGCAGATATACGTATCCCTTGCCGACGCCGGCAACATCGCGCACGGCCTGTGGTGAGCCGAAGACCGCTCGCACGTCCTGCTCGGTCGATTGCCCTTCTTTGAGGCGCGCCAGTCGCAGGTCCTCAAGCACGCGTCCTCCCGAGTCACACGCCGTAACGCCGGCGATCAACGCCCACAGCATGCATGCGCGAATGATCTCCTTTGCCCACGGTCCAGATACTGGAAGCCCCTCGCGTAAACTGCACCTTTCGAGGTTACACAGCACCGAAACCGTCGTCATGGCAAGGCCTTACGAATCCGAAATCACGCGGTTCCTGCGTGAGCTCAAGCAGGCGAACCCGACGATCGAGCCCGGACAGCGCGAGGGGCGGGCCATCTGGTGGGACAAGAATATCGACCTGGATCTGGACCGCCGCTTCCAGCAGTCGCGGGTTCCGCAGCCCGCGTATGTCTACCAGACGAAGGCGCGCTAGGTGACCGGTCACGATACGCCCGGCGCAATGGCGCACGCGGGCGTCGAGCGGCGCGACGCGCTCGCCGCCAATGCGGCGGATTCGACTCCCGATGTGGTGGACGGCGTGGCGCTGGCACGACTGTACGGCGAGCCGTTGTTCCGCCTGCCCGACGATCTGTACATCCCGCCGGACGCCCTCGAAATCTTTCTCGAGGCATTCGAGGGTCCGCTCGACCTCCTGCTGTACCTGATCCGCAAGCAGCACTTCAACGTGCTCGACATCCCGATGGCGCCGCTCACGGTGCAGTACCTGGCGTACATCGACCAGATCCGCGAGAAGAACCTCGAACTGGCCGGCGAGTACCTGCTGATGGCCGCGCTGCTGATCGAAATCAAGTCGCGCATGCTGCTGCCGTTGCGCAAGGCCGACACTGGCGAGGAGGTCGAGGACCCGCGCGCCGAACTCGTCAGGCGACTGCTCGAGTACGAACGCATCAAGCTTGCCGCCCAGCAGCTTGACCAACTGCCGCGCGTGGGCCGAGATTTCGTGCGCGCGATGGTGACGATCGAGCAATCGCTCGAGAAGCGCTTTCCGGACGTCAACGTGATCGACCTGCGTGACGCCTGGGCCGAGGTGCTGAAACGGGCGCGCCTGCATGCGCATCACCGGATCGCCCGCGAGGAGCTCTCGGTTCGGGAGCACATGAGTTTCATCCTGCGGCGGCTGCAGAACACGCGATTCGTCGAGTTCAGCGAGCTCTTCGATCCGGCCCGCGGTGTGCAGGTGGCGATCATCCACTTCCTGGCGCTGCTGGAACTCGCACGCGAAGCGCTGATCGAAATCACGCAGGCGACCCCTTTCGCACCGATCTATTTGCGCCTCGCCTATTCCCCCACCTGAATCGATGCCGCAGCCCGCGGCGCCCGAAAGGTCCGAAATGCCGAAGTACGGTTTGTTCGCATTGTTGCTGCTCTGCTCCGCGTCGGTGCAGGCACAGACCAAACCTCCGTCGGGTTCCGACGCCAGCGCGCCAGCCAAGGCGGAGGCGGCACCCGTCACCGATCCCGTCATTGCAGCGAAGGAAGCCGCAGCCGCCCAGGTGGCCGGCGAGTGGCTGAAACTGATCGACAGCGGCGACTACGCCAAGGCGTGGGAGGCGTGTGCGCCGCTGTTCCGCGAAAAGGTCACTCGCCAACAATGGGTCGAAGGCATGCCCAAGAACCGTGCGGAATACGGCAAGTTGAACTCGCGCAAGATCGGCGGCACCGCATATCGTCAATCACTGCCAGGCGCGCCGGACGGCGAATATGTCACGGTCCGCTTCTTCAGCGACTACGAGAAGAACGCGGCGGCCGAAGAACTGGTATCGCTCACTTATCAGTCCGGCGCCTGGCGGCCGCTCGGCTACTTCCTGCGCTGAACGCGGGAAGCCGAGAAATGGTCTAGTGCGCCTGGTCCCAGTTGTCGCCGACGCCGACGTCGGCCGCCAGCGGCACCCGCATCGGTGCGACCGCAGACATCAGTGCCGGTACGTGCTCGCGCACCCGCTCGACTTCCGATTCCGGCACCTCCAGTACCAGTTCGTCGTGGACCTGCATCACGAGACGGGTGCCGAGCGCCTGCTCGGAGATCCAGCGTGTCACGGCGATCATCGCCAGCTTGATGAGGTCGGCGGCGGTCCCCTGCATCGGCGCATTGATGGCTGCGCGTTCGGCGCCGCCTCGTCGCGGCCCGTTGGGCGAATTGATTTCGGGCAGCCATAGGCGCCGCCCGAACACGGTCTCCACATAGCCCTGCCGCTTGGCCAGCGCGCGGGTCGACTCCATGTATTTGGCGACTCCCGGATAACGCATGAAGTAGCGGTCGATATAGCTGCGGGCCGCGTCGCGTTCGATGCCGAGGTTGGACGCGAGCCCGAAAGCGCTCATGCCGTAGATCAGGCCGAAATTGATGACCTTGGCGTAGCGACGCTGCTCGCTCGACACCTCGCCCAGCGGAACGCCGAACACCTCCGACGCGGTCGCCCGATGGATGTCCTCGCCCTTGGAAAACGCATCCAGCAGCCCGGCATCCTCGGAAATGTGCGCCATGATGCGCAACTCGATCTGCGAGTAGTCCGCCGACACGATGCGGTGCCCGGGAGGCGCGATGAACGCCTCGCGAATGCGCCGTCCCTCGGCGGTCCGGATTGGAATGTTCTGCAGGTTCGGATCGGATGACGACAGGCGCCCGGTCACCGCGACCGCCTGACCGTATGTCGTGTGCACCCGCCCCCGCGCGTCCGCGCTCAGCGGCAGCTTGTCGCAGTAGGTCGACTTGAGCTTCGACAACGCGCGATGCTCGAGCAGCACTTTCGGTAGCGGATAGTCTTCGGCCAGTTTTTCGAGCACTTCTTCGTCGGTCGAGGGCGCTCCGCTGGCCGTCTTCTTCGCGACCGGCAGTTTCAGGTGATTGAACAGGATCTCGCCGATCTGCTTGGGGCTTCCCAGGTTGAACGGCTGACCCGCGAGCTCGACCGCCTGGCGTTCGAGTTCGCCGATGCGCTGCGCGAGTTCGCGGCTCTGCGCCTCCAGTCGCGGCCGGTCGATGAGGACACCTGTGCGCTCCATCTCGAACAGCACACGCGAAATCGGCAGTTCGATGACTTCATATATGTATCGCAATCGCTCGTTCGACTCGATGTGCGGCCACATCGCGTGATGCAGCGCCAGCGTGACCTCGGCGTCCTCGGCCGCGTACTCGGTGGCGCGGTCGACCGCCACCTCGTCGAAGCAGAGTTGGTTGGCCCCTTTGCCGCAGACTTCGGCGTAAGTCAGGGTCCGGCGGCCGAGATGGCGCTCGGCCAGCGAGTCCATATCGTGGTTGCGGTGCGCTTCCAGCACGTAGGATTCGAGCAGCGTGTCGTGTGCAATGCCAGCCAGACGAATGCCGTGATTGGCAAACACGTGCGTGTCGTACTTCAAATGCTGCCCGACCTTGCGATGATGCGGACTCTCCAGCCACGGCCGTAGAGCCTGCAGCGTCTCCTCGAGCGGTAGCTGTTCCGGCGCGCCGGGATAGCGATGCGCGAGCGGGATGTAACAGCCCTTCAGCGGCTCGACCGACAGCGAAATGCCGACGAGTCGCGCCGCCATCGGATCGAGCGAAGTGGTTTCGGTATCGATGCAGGTGAGCTCGGCGGCACCGATGCGTTGCAGCCATGCGTCGAGTTGGTCGCGCGTCAGTACGGTTTCATACTCGGGGCGCGGGCCTGCGGCCGGGGCGGGAGCGGCCGCCACGGAATTCGTGGGCGTCTCGTCGACTCGGCCGGCATCCTCCTCCATTTCGCGCAGCCAGGCCTTGAATTCATAGCGCCGGTAAAGCTCACGCAACTGATCGGCATTTTCCTCGCGCACAGCCAGCACCTGCAGCGACTGCACGTGCGCCGACAGGTCACAGTCGGTCCGGATCGTCACCAGCGTGCGCGCGGTCGGCAACCAGGGAATTGCCTTGCGCAGGTTGTCGCCCACGGCGCCGCCGATCTCATCCGCCCGCGCGACGATCGCGTCGAGGGACCCATACGCCTGCAGCCATTTCGCTGCCGTCTTCGGCCCCACCTTCTCTACGCCGGGCACGTTGTCGACGCTGTCGCCCACCAGCGACAGATAATCGACGAAGCGTTCCGGGGCGACGCCAAATTTGGTCCTGACACCGGCAACGTCCAGCGTCTCGCCGCTCATCGTGTTCACGAGGGTGGTGTGCTCGTCGACCAGTTGCGCGAGATCCTTGTCGCCGGTCGATACCACGGTCCGCAGGCCATGCGCGCCGGCGTAGCGCGCCAGTGTCCCGATCACGTCGTCAGCTTCGATACCCTCGATCTCGATGACCGGCCAGCCGAGCGCACGCACCGCCGCGTGGATCGGCTCGATCTGTGCCACCAGATCGTCGGGCATGGCGGCCCGATTCGCCTTGTATTCCGCGTAAAGGTCGTCGCGGAAGGTCTTACCCTTGGCATCGAACACACACGCGAGGTAGTCGGCGCTGACCTGCTGACGCAGCGTGCGCAGCATCCCGATGAATCCGCGGATAGCACCCGTCGGCTCGCCGGCGGCCGTCCGCAGGTCGGGCAGCGCATGGAAAGCGCGGTATAAGTAGCTCGATCCATCGAGCAGCAACAGTGTTTTCATCGGGAGATTCGCCGTGCTCGACCACCGCAAGAACATACCCAGCCTGCGCGCAGTCACGATGCCGGAACGCGCCACCAGCCAGAAGGCGCGGGAGTCCTGGCAGCTCTGGGGCATTATTTCAGAGTTCGTCGAAGCGACCGAACGGCTGTCGGAGATACGGCCCGCCGTCTCGATCTTCGGCAGCGCGCGCAGCGTGCCGGGCAGCCCGAACTACGAGCTGGCGGTCGAGATCGCGCGCAAGCTGTCGGACGCGGGCTTCGCCGTGATCAGCGGAGGCGGTCCCGGCATCATGGAAGCGGCCAACAAGGGCGCGTACGAAGGCGCGTCGCCCTCGGTCGGGCTGAACATCGAACTGCCGTTCGAACAATCCGGCAACAGCTACCAGGACATCTCGCTTCGCTTCCGGCACTTTTTCGCGCGCAAGGTGGCATTCGTCAAGTACGCGGCTGCCTACGTCGTGATGCCGGGCGGCTACGGGACACTCGACGAACTCACCGAGGCGCTGACGCTGATACAGACCGGCAAGGGCAGGAAGATGCCGGTGGTGCTGGTGGGAGCGGCGTTCTGGGGCGGCCTGCTCAGCTGGATGCGCGACACGCTGATCGCCGAAGACATGATCAGCGCCACCGACCTCGAGATGATGCGGGTCGTCGATACTCCCGACGCCGTGGTCAACGCACTGTTCGACTTCTACGATGCACGCGGCTTCGAGCAGAGTGCGACCGAAAGGGAAAAACTGCTGTATCTCTGAGTTCGCGCAGATTTGCGTCACGTCTTGCTGGTTTCAGGGTATGGGCGGACCGTTAGAATGTCGCCTATGCGGGACGGCTCTGTCATTCGATGGATTGAGCGGGCGATGACCCGTGCGCGGTGCGCCTCGTGCGCCTGGGTGGCGCTCGCCGCGGTTCCGGGCCTTGTCTACGCGCAGGCATCCTCGGCCCCCGCGGCAAAGCCGGCGGCGCCCGCGGCCGCAACCCGGCCGGCGTCCACGCCAGAACCCGCGGCGCGGACGCGCATTGAACTGCCCGCGTCCGAGCGGCGCGCGCTCGAAGCGGCCGAGACGCCGACCAAGCCGTCCGCCGACGTCACCCACAACGAACTGCTGCCGACGCCCGACGATGCGCGCACCATTTCACCCGAGGAAAACCAGACCCGCATCGAGCAGATACGTACCTCGAACCGTATCAGCGAGGTGATCGTCACTCCCGCCATGACCGGGCGTCCGTACATCATGACCAACCGCGAAGGCCGCCAGTCGATGTCGGCGACCGAGAGCACATCAGGGCTCTCGCTGCCGAAGTTCTTCACCTTCGAATTCGGCAAGCCGGCGGAACGTCCTGCCGCGCCACTTCCCCCGCCCCCGTCGTCAAACTCACGCTAGGGTCCGTACACCTCCACCGTCCGGCCCCACCCGATGGCCGTCTTCACCGCGCTCACTCGCGCCGAAGCCGCGAGCTTCCTCGTGCAGTTCGGCATCGGTGAACTCACCGACCTGCAGGGCATCGCGACCGGCATCGAGAACACCAACTACTTCCTGTCGACCTCGCGGGGCCGCTACGTGCTGACGGTCTTCGAGCGGCTGAACTTCAAGCAGTTGCCGTTCTACCTCGAGCTGATGCGGCACTTCGCCCGGCGCGGCCTCCCGGTCCCCGAACCGCAGGAGAACCGTACCGGCGCGCTGTTGTCGGAACTCAGGGGCAAGCCGGCAGCGATCGTCACACGGCTCGAGGGCGCGGCGGTCACCGAGCCATCGGCGGCTCAGTGCGCGCTGGTCGGCGAGGTGCTGGCGAAGATGCACCGCGCCGGGCAGGACTTTCCGCTGTTCCAGCCGCATCTTCGCGGCATCGGCTGGTGGAAGGAATCGGTACCCAAACTGGAGCCGCACGTGCCGGACGACGTGTTCCATCTGCTGGCGGACGAACTCGTTTACCAGGACAGCTTCTTCCGAAGCGATCGCTTCGAGCGACTGCCGACCGGCCCGATCCACGCCGACCTGTTCCGCGACAACGTGCTGATCGCCGCGACGCCGGCGGGCGAAGCCATCGGCGGCGTGATCGATTTCTACTTCGCAGGCTGCTCGATATTCCTGTTCGACCTCGCCGTCACGATGAACGACTGGTGCATCGACCTTGCCGGTGGCGCCTTCGATGCGCCACGTGCACAGGCGATGATCGATGCGTACCACGCGGTACGGCCGCTGAACGAGGAAGAGCACGAATGCTGGCGCACCGTGCTGCGCGGCGCCGCGCTGCGATTCTGGATTTCCCGGCTGTACGACTACTACATGCCCCGCCCGGCCGAGGTGCTGACGCCGCACGACCCGGCGCACTTCGAGCGGATCCTGCGACATCGACTGACCGACGCGACGCTGCCCTGGATCTCCGCGGCCGCCTAGAACCTATCTCAGAGTCCCCGGTGGTCGCGGCGGGGTCGCATGGGGTGCAGGGCTAGGCGCGACGAGGGGACCATTGCTTACTGCAAGGACCCGAGCCGCAACAACGCCATGCGCCCCATGCGACCCCGCCCCGCAGGGTTGCCAAGCTGAGCACGCGCTGCGCGCGTGCGCATCTTGCGATGGTTCCGACGACGCAGCGGCTTTGCCGCTGCGGTGGCGGGCGTCTGCGGCGTTGGCCGGCTCGGCCGTAGGCTCAGCTACTGTCCTTCGCCAGCCGCCTGGCATCCGCCCGCTTCTCTTGGCAACGCGATCCATCGGGGACTCTGAGATAGGTTCGCACGCCCCGATAGAATCAGGACATGCAAGTCAGAACGCTGCCGGCCGCGGCCGGATGGGCCTGGTTGCGCGAAGGACTGGCACTGTATCGGCGCCAGGCGTTTGCGTTCACCGCGCTGGTCATCATGTATTCGATGGCGCTGATGCTGATCGCCAACATCCCGCTGATCGGCTTGCCGCTCGCGGCGATCCTCGTGCCGTTCGGAACGCTCGGCCTGACGGCGGCCGGCCGCGCGGCGGAGCGCAACGTCGTGCCACTGCCTTCCTTGCTGCTCGACGGCTTCAAGGGCCCGCAGCGAAAAGCGCTGCTGCAGCTGGGCGTGGTGCACTCCGGTTTGGTCCTGCTGCTGGTGGTGCTGACCACGCTGTTCGCGCGCGATGAACTCGCCCAGTGGAAGATCGTCGATGGCCAGGTGGATCCGGCGTCGGTGGCTGCCAATGTGCCATGGGACGCCCTTTTCGTCGCCCTGGTCGTCTACACGCCGATCCTGATGATGACCTGGTTCGCGCCGCAGCTGGTGGCGTGGCACCGGCAGCCGGTCGGAAAGTCTCTGTTCTTTTCGTTGTTCGCCTGCTGGCGGAACCGCTGGCCGTTTCTCGTTCTGACGTTCGCACTGTGCGCAGTGATCTTCGCCATATCGTGGATCGTGTCCTGGCTGATGAGCGCCATCGGCGTCTCCCCGGCGCTCGGTTCGATGCTGCTGGCGCCGATCGCGCTGGTGCTGACCAGCGTCGCGTATTCCACCCAGTATCCGATCTACAAGGCGGTGCTCGAACCGCCGTCAGTGCTCGATCCGGCGCCTTCGCCGGGCTGATGCTCAGGCCGCCACGAGTTTCGCCACAGCGAGCGCCAGCCACTTGATGCCCTGCGGCCCGAAGTTGACCTGAGCGCGGGCATCGTCGCCACTGCCTTCCAGATTGATCACCACGCCTTCGCCGAAGCGCGCGTGGCGCACCGACTGACCGACCCGCACACCATGCGACGGTGCTGAACGCGCCGGCGGCAATCGCCGGCGCCGACGGACGTACGCCTGCGTCGTGCCACTGGCCGCCATAACGTCCGCCAGCCACGGCGCGCGGCGTCAGCCACTTCACCGCGTTCTCGGGCAACTCGCCGAGGAAGCGCGACTTGATGCCGTAGCGCGTCTGCCCGTGCAACAGGCGGCTCTGTGCGAAGCTGATGTAAAGGCGCCTGCGCGCGCGGGTGATCGCCACATACATCAGGCGGCGCTCCTCCTCCAGTCCATCCTGCTCGGTCAGGCTGTTCTCATGCGGGAACAGCCCCTCCTCCAGCCCGGTGATGAATACCGCGTGGAACTCGAGTCCCTTCGCCGAGTGCACGGTCATCAGCTGCAGCGCATCCTGGCCGGCCTGCGCCTGGTTGTCGCCCGCTTCGAGCGACGCGTGCGACAGGAAAGCCGCCAGCGGCGAAGGAATCTGCGCGGCGGCTTCGGCCTGCGTGCCCGGCGCGTCCTGGGTGTAACCCTCCTCCGTCACGAAGGCAGCGGCCGCGTTGACCAGCTCGTTCAGGTTCTCGATGCGCTCCTGGCCTTCCCGCTCGTTCTGGTAATGCGCAATGAGCCCGCTGCGCTGGATCACCGCGTCGACGATCTCGGCCAGCGGCAGCGAAGCGGTTTCGAACCGCAGGCTTTCGATCAGCTGCACGAATGTCGACAGGCTTGCCCCGCCCCTGCCCTTCAGCGCACCGACCGCCGCGTACAGGCTCTGGCCCGCCGCCCGCGCGGCATCCGCCAGTTGCTCGAGCGTGCGCGCGCCAATGCCACGCGGGGGAAAGTTGACCACACGCAGGAACGCGGTGTCGTCGGTCGGGTTCTCGATCAGCCGCAGGTAGGCCAGCGCGTGCTTGACCTCGGCTCGCTCGAAAAAGCGGAGCCCGCCGTATACGCGATACGGAATGGCCGCGTTGAACAGCGCGTGCTCGATGACGCGCGACTGCGCGTTCGAGCGGTATAGCACCGCAATCTCGGAGCGCGCGTGCCCCTCGGCGATCAGACCCTTGACCTCGTCGACCAGCCACGCGGCCTCGTAGCCGTCGGTCTGCGCCTCGTAGATGCGCACCGCTTCGCCCTCGCCGGCGTCGGTCCACAGTTCCTTGCCGAGCCGGCGCAGCGTTGTGGGCGATCAGCGCGTTGGCCGCATTGAGGATGTGACCGACCGAGCGGTAGTTCTGCTCGAGCTTGATCAGATTCTGCACGCGGAACTCGCGTTCGAAGTCCGCCATGTTGCCGACGTTCGCGCCGCGGAAGGCGTAGATCGACTGGTCGTCGTCGCCGACCGCGAAAATGGCGTTCCTGCGCTGCCCGGCCAGCTGCTTGAGCCACGCGTACTGCAGCTTGTTCGTGTCCTGGAACTCGTCGACCAGGACGTGGCGGAAGCGGTCCTGGTAGTGCTGCCGCAGGATCTCGTTGCGGTCGAGCAGCTCGTAGCAGCGCAGCAGCAGCTCGGCGAAGTCGACCACGCCCTCGCGATTGCATTGTGCGTCGTAGAGTGCGTAGAGCTCGACGAAGCGGCGGTTGTAGTCGTCGTTGACCTCGACGTCCTTCGCCCTCAGGCCCGCCTCCTTCGAACTGTTGATGAACAGTTGCAGATTGCGCGGCGGATAGCGCTCGTCGTCGATGTTGTTCGCCTTCAGCAGCCGCTTGATCGCGCCCAGCTGGTCAGCCGAGTCGAGGATCTGGAAGGTGGCCGGCAGGCCGGCATCGCGGTGATGCGCGCGCAGCATCCGGTTGCACAGGCCGTGAAAGGTGCCGATCCACATGCCGCGCACGTTGATCGGCAGCATGGCGGAGAGCCGCGTCAGCATTTCCTTCGCGGCCTTGTTGGTGAAGGTGACCGCCAGCACGCCCTGCGGCGAGACCTGTCCGGTCTGGATCAGCCACGCGATGCGGGTCGTCAGCACGCGCGTCTTGCCGCTGCCGGCACCGGCGAGGATCAGGGCGGACTGGTTGGGGAGGGTGACCGCAGCGAGCTGCTGCTCGTTCAGATTGGCCAGCAGATTCATGAGCGGTCGGAAGTGTAGCCGCCCCTATAATCGCTCCCTTGAAATCAAACACTTAGAACTGCGATGACACCGAAGTACGACCCGCAGGCCGTCGAAACGGCGGCGCAGGCCCACTGGGAACGCGCGCGGGCCTACCGCGCGGTCGAGCACGCCAGAGATGCGCAGGGCAAGGCCAAGCCCAAGTTCTACGTCTGTTCGATGCTGCCGTACCCCAGCGGCAAGCTGCACATGGGCCATGTGCGCAACTACACGCTCAACGACGTGATGTACCGCATCCTGCGGATGCGCGGCTTCAACGTGATGACGCCGATGGGCTGGGATGCTTTCGGCCTGCCGGCGGAGAACGCGGCGATCGAAAAGAAGGTCGCTCCCGCCGAGTGGACGTACGGCAATATCGCCGAGATGAAGGCGCAGATGCAGCCGCTCGGCCTCGCCTTCGACTGGTCGCGCGAGCTCGCGACCTGCCAGCCCGAGTACTACAAGTGGAACCAGTGGATGTTCCTGAAGATGCTCGACAAGGGCATCGCATACCGCAAGACGCAGGTCGTCAACTGGGATCCGGTCGACCAGACGGTGCTCGCCAACGAACAGGTGGTCGACGGCCGCGGCTGGCGCTCGAACGCGATCGTCGAAAAGCGCGAGATCCCGGGCTACTACCTGGCCATCACGCAGTACGCCGAAGAACTGCTCGCCGATCTGGAGAGGCTCGACTGGCCTCCGCAGGTCAAGGCCATGCAGGAGAACTGGATCGGCAAGAGCGTCGGCGTGAACTTCGGCTTCCCGTACGAACTCGACGGCGAGCAGAAGCTGCTGCGCGTGTTCACCACGCGCGCCGACACGATCATGGGCGTGACCTTCATGGCGATCGCCGCCGAGCACCCGCTCGCCGCGCGGCTCGCGCAGGACCGCCCGGACGTCGCCGCCTTCATCGACGAGTGCAAGAAGGGCAGCTTCGCCGAGGCGGACCTCGCCACGATGGAGAAGAAAGGGGTCGCGACGGGCTTCTCCGTCAAGCACCCGCTGACCGGCGCGGACGTGCCGGTGTGGATCGGCAACTACGTGCTGATGGGCTACGGCGAAGGCGCGGTGATGGGCGTGCCGGCGCACGACGAGCGCGACTTCGCGTTCGCGAAGAAGTACGGGCTGCCGATCAGGCAGGTGATCGGCGTGCCGGGTGAGAAATTCTCGCTCGACGCCTGGCAGGAGTGGTACGCCGACAAGACGCGCGGCGTGTGCGTGAACTCGGGCAAGTACGACGGCCTCGACTATGAGGCGGCCACCGATGCGATCGCCGCCGACCTGAAGGCCAAGAAACTTGGCGACAAACAGGTGCAGTACCGGCTGCGCGACTGGGGCATCTCGCGCCAGCGTTACTGGGGCACGCCGATCCCGATCATCCACTGCGAATCGTGCGGCCCGGTGCCGGTGCCCGAGCAGGACCTGCCGGTCGTGCTGCCCGAAGGGCTGGTCCCAGACGGCAGCGGCAGTCCGCTCGCCAAGTACGAGCCATTCCTGAACTGCACGTGTCCGATCTGCGGCAAGCCGGCGCGCCGCGAGACCGACACGATGGACACGTTCGTCGACTCGGCCTGGTACTACATGCGCTACTGCTCGCCGGACAGCGCCGACGCGATCGTCGACGGCCGCAACGACTACTGGATGCCGATGGACCAGTACATCGGCGGCATCGAACACGCGGTGCTGCACCTGCTGTACGCGCGCTTCTGGACCAAGGTGATGCGCGACATGGGCCTCGTCAAGTTCGACGAGCCGTTCCAGCGTCTGTTCACGCAGGGCATGCTGACGCACGAGTGCTACTACCGCGAGGATGCAGCCGGCAAGAAGCGCTGGTTCTATCCGTCCGAGATCGACATCGAGTACGACGACAAGGGCCGTCCGCTGAAGGTTACGGCACGCGAGGACGGCCAGCCGGTCAGCTTCGGCGGCATCGAAAAGATGTCGAAGAGCAAGAACAACGTCGTCGAGCCGTCGGACATCATCGGCCGATTCGGAGCCGACACGGCACGTGCGTTCGTCATGTTCGCCGGCCCGCCCGACCAGAGCGCCGCGTGGAGCAATTCGGGCGCGGAAGGCACGTACCGCTTCCTGCGGCGGCTGTGGAACTTCTGCAGCGAACGGCAGCGCCACGCTGAAGACGCCATCGATGCTCGACGGCGCGGCGCCGACGCCGGCGCACAAGGCCGTGCGGCGCGACATCCACGCGAACCTGAAGCAGGCCGACTTCGACTACGCGCGCATGCAGTACAACACGGTCGTGTCGGCCGCGATGAAGATGCTGAACGCGCTGGAAGATGCAAAGCTCGGCAGCGCGCCGGCGGACGCCACGCTGCTGCGCGAATGCGTCGGCATCCTGCTGCGCGCGCTCTATCCGATCGCGCCGCACATCACCCACGCGCTCTGGAACGAGCTCGGCTACGCGGCGCAGTTCGGCACCGAGATCATCGATGCGCCGTGGCCGCAGGCCGACGCCGCGGCCCTGGTCACCGACGAGATCGAACTGGTCGTGCAGGTCAACGGCAAGCTGCGGGCGTCGATCCGCGTGCCGGCTACCGCCGACAAGAGCGCGATCGAGCGGGCGGCCATCAGCGACGCCAACGTGCAGAAACACGTCGCCGGCCAGGCGGTGAAACGCGTCGTCGTCGTGCCGGGCAAGCTCGTCAACGTGGTCGTCTGATGCGGCAGCGGCGCCGACTGCTCGCGGCTCTTGCCGCCGCTCCGCTGGCGGCGTGCGGCTTCAAGCTGCGCGGTACGCAGTCGTTGCCGGTCGAGACGATCTACCTCGCGTTGCCCGTCAATTCGCCGATCGGCGCCGAAATGTCGCGCCTGCTGCGCGCGTCGACCAACGCCCGCGTGGTCAGCGAACGCAAGGATGCACAGGCGATTTTCGAGCTGATGGGCGAGAACCGCGAACGCGAGGTGCTGGCGATCAATTCGCAGGGGCGCGCCACCGAATACCAGTTGCGGCTGCGCGTGCGGTTCCGCGTCCTCGACAAGAATGCGTCGGAACTGATCGTGCCGACCGACCTGCTGGCCCGCCGCGACATCACGTTCAACGAGTCCGACCTGCTCGCCAAGGAATCAGAGGAAGGGCTGCTGTATCGCGACATGCAGAGCGACCTGGTCCGCCAGATGGTGAGCCGGCTGGCGGCGATGAAACCCGAGGCGGCCTAGTGGAGGCCCCCACGCTCGCTTCGTTCGCTGGTCCACGGTCGGCTTGCAAGCCGAACCGCTTCGCCACGCGGGAGACAGGCCGCAGGGCCTGGCTCCCGTCGGGGCTCAGCCCCTTGGGGGCCATCGGTCGGCTTGGGAGCGGCCCGGCGCCGACCGAGCGCGCTAATGAAAGTTGATAGCCTGCCGCCACTGATCGCGCGCGCCGAACGTGAACGACGGATGCCGGCGCTGGTCGTCATCGCGAGCGACGAGCCGCTGCTGTCGCAGGAGGCGGCCGACGCGCTGCGCGCCACGGCGCGTTCACTCGGCTACAGCGAACGCGAGGTGCTGCAGACGGACGCGCGCTTCGACTGGTCAAGGCTGGCGCAGGCCAGCCAGGGCCTGTCGCTGTTTGCCGAGCGCCGCATCGTGGAGGTGCGGCTGCCGACCGGGAAGCCGCGGCGTGGCCGGCGCGGCCGCGCTCGAAGCCCTGGCGCAGAACCTCAACGAAGACACCTTCACGCTGGTACTGCTGCCGTGGCTCGACCGCCGCGCACGCGAGTCACGCTGGGCCGGCGCCCTCGAGCGCGCCGGGGTCATGCTCGCAATCGATAGCATCGATCGCACGCGCCTGCCGGCCTGGATCGGTCAGCGCCTGGCGCGGCAGCAGCAGCGCGCACCCGACGAGGCGCTCGCCTTCATCGCGGACCGTGTCGAAGGCAACCTGCTGGCTGCCCATCAGGAGATCGTCAAGCTCGGCTTGCTCTATCCGACCGGAGAACTGTCGATCGAACAGGTGCGCGAGGCGGTGCTCAACGTAGCCCGCTACAACGTCTTCGAGCTGCCGTCGGTGATGCTGGCCGGCGACGCCACGCGCGTGGCCCGCACCCTCGGCGGACTGCGCGCCGAAGGGGAGCCGCTGCCGCTGATCGTGTGGGCGATCTCCGAAGAGCTGAGGGCGCTCGCGCGCGTCAAATCGCTGGTCCAGGCTGGCCGCCCGTTTGCCGAAGCGGCGCGCCAGAGCGGAATCTGGGGCGCGCGGCAGGCGCTCGTGGAGCGCGCGCTCGGGCGCATCGACCTCGACCGGGTCGAGAAATCGCTCGCACGCGTCGGCCAGGTCGACCGGCTGATCAAGGGGCTGCGCGCGCCGGAACTCGACAGCGACCCGTGGCTAGAATTGTGCGAAATCATGATCGACGTTGCTCGTCCCGCACCACGAACCGTTGCCTCGGCCCATCGATGAACGCACCCGGCGACCTGTCGCGAGAATCGTCCGACCGCGTGGCGAAGGAGTTCGGCGGTGATGTCACTGCCTACGTCACGCACGTGGGCCGGACCGCGCGCGCGTCCGCGGCAGCCATGGCCGCAGCCCCCACCGCACAGCGCAATCAAGTGCTGGCAGAGCTGGCGCGCCGCGTGCGGAGCGACCAGGCCGCACTGCTGGCCGCGAACGACACCGACGTCGCGCGCGCGCTTGCAGCCGGACTCGACGCAGCCATGGTCGACCGGCTGACACTCACACCCAGCGCGATCGAGCAGATGGCGACCGGTGCCGAGGAGGTCGCCCGGCTGCCCGATCCGATCGGCGAGATCCTCGACCTGCGCTCGCAGCCGAGCGGAATCCGCGTCGGACGCATGCGAGTGCCGCTCGGTGTCATCGGCATCATCTACGAGAGTCGGCCGAACGTGACGGTCGACGCGGCGGCGCTCTGCATCAAGAGCGGCAACGCCACCATCCTGCGCGGCGGCTCGGAAGCGATCGAGTGCAACCGCCTGCTGGCGCGCCTGATCGGCGACGCGCTGGATTCCGCCGGACTGCCGCGCGACGCCGTGCAACTGATCGACACCGTCGATCGGAGCGCAGTGGGGCTACTGGTGACGATGCCGGAGTACGTCGACATCATCGTGCCGCGCGGCGGCAAGGGGCTGATCGAACGGCTGATGCGCGAGAGCAAGGTGCCGATGATCAAGCACCTCGACGGCATCTGCCACGTCTACATCGACGCCGCCGCCGATCCGGCGATGGCGATACGCATCGCGGACAACGCCAAGACGCAGCGCTACGGAACCTGCAACACGATGGAAACCCTGCTGGTCGCGGCGCCGATTGCCGCCGCCGTGCTGCCGTCACTCGGCCACATCTACGCGGCGAAGGGCGTCGAGTTGCGGGCAGACGCAGCCGCGCGGGCGCTGCTGACGGCGTCGGGACTCGAGTGCGGCGTGGCGAGCGAGGACGACTGGCGCACCGAGTACCTGGCTCCGATCCTGTCCATTCGCGTCGTCGCCGGGTTGGACGAGGCCATTTTGCACATCAATACCTACGGCAGCCGTCACACCGACGCCATTGTCACGGCGGACTATGGAGCGGCCATGCGCTTCCTGCGCGAAGTCGATTCGGCCTCGGTGATGGTCAACGCGTCGACCCGCTTCGCCGACGGCTACGAATACGGCTTGGGGGCCGAAATCGGCATCAGCAACGACAAGCTGCATGCCCGTGGTCCGGTCGGGCTGGAGGGCCTGACGTCACTCAAATACGTGGTGCTCGGCCAGGGTGAAGTGCGGGGCAGCTCAGGTTCATGACAGAAACCGGTTTCCTGGCAGTTGCCTTCGGCAGCGTGTTGTGGGGCGGATACGGAGCGGGTGCCTACTCCGGGTGCATGCAGGCAAAGCTTGTATTGGTGCTAGGCGTGGTGGCCTATCACGCCTACTGTGCAGTGTTGTACCGGCGCGTTGCCAGCGGCAGCGAGACCCGCTCGGCGTCGTGGTACCGCTGGTTCAACGAGATTCCCGTGCTGATGCCCGCCGCCATCGTTGCGCTCGCCTTCGGCAAACCGTTTTGAGCAGGCCCATTTAATCCCCCAGTCCAGATGCCAGCCTTTGTCGATTACTTCATGACCCCGGTTTCCCCGTTCACCTATATGGGTCACCAGCCGTTCCGGCAGATCTGCCAGCAGCATGGAGCGACCATCAATCTGCGCGTGATGGATCTGGGCAAGGTATTTCCGGTGTCCGGCGGGCTGCCACTGAAGGACCGTCCGCCTCAGCGCCGCGCGTACCGCATGATGGAACTCAAGCGGTGGCGCGAGTATCTCGGCGTTCCGCTGAATCTCGAGCCCAAATACTTCCCGGTGCCCGGAGAAGCGGCCGCGACCACTATCCTGGCCGTCCTCCAGCGGCTGGGCGGCGAGGCAGCGCTCGACGTGGCGGGTGACGTGCTACGCGCGATCTGGGCCGAGGACCGGGACATCTCCGCGCGCACCACGCTGCATGAGATCGTCAAGGCGCGCGGTCACGATGCCGACGCCGTGCTCGCCCAGGCCGCGTCGGCCGAAGTCGCGGCGCTGTACATCGTGCATTCGCAGGAAGCGATCGCCCGCGGAATATTCGGCGCGCCGACCTACGTGCTGAACGACGAACTCTTCTGGGGCCAGGATCGGCTCGACTTTCTCGACCGGGCACTGGCGCGCTCCTAGGCCCGTTTCTGCGGCCGGCTCATGACCGCGCGACTGCAGCAGTACTTCGCAGTCTGTCCGCGCGGGCTCGAAGCCGCGCTGGCCGACGAACTTGACGCCCAGGGCGCGAACTCGGTGCGGGTCGAAAGCGGCGGCGTCGCGTTCGAAGGCCCGCTGCAGACCGGCTATGCGGTCAACCTTCATTCGCGCATCGCCAGCCGCGTGCTGTGGCAGGTCGGGCGGCGCGGCTATGCCAACGAACAGCACCTTTACGACGCGACCCAGGAAGTCCGCTGGCAGGACCTGATGTCGGCGCAGCAGACCCTGCGGGTCGACGTCACCGCCTCGCGTTCGCCGCTGACCAGCCTCGAATTCGCGATGCTGCGCATCAAGGACGGCATCGTCGATCGATTGCGCGCGCTGACCGGCGCCCGTCCTTCGATCGATCGCCAGAACCCCGACGTGCGCGTGTTCGCCTACCTCGACGGACGCACCGTCACGCTGTATGTCGATCTGTCGGGCGAGCCGCTGTTCAAGCGCGGCTGGCGCGCCGACAAGGGCGAGGCGCCGCTGAAGGAGAACCTCGCCGCCGGGCTGCTCGCGCTCGCGGGATGGACTCCGGACGTGCCGCTCTTCGACCCGTTCTGCGGCAGCGGAACCATCGTGATCGAGGCCGCGACCATCGCCGAGCGCCGGGCCCCGGGGCTCGCGAGGGTGTTCGCCTTCGAGCGCCTGGCCAACTTCGAGCGCGCCGCGTGGCAGCGGCTGAAGGATCGCGCGCAGGCCAACGTCGATGACGCTGCGCCGATGTCGATCACCGGATCCGATATCTCGACCCGCGTGATCGAGCAGGCGCGCGAGAACGCGCGGCTCGCGGGGCTCGGCCGCGCACTCGACGAGGGTCGCCTGCGGCTGGCGGCGGGCGACGCGCGCCAGGCGGCGGCGCCGGCCGCGCACGGCATGATCATCTCCAACCCGCCCTATGGCGAGCAGAGCGCAGCCGCGATCTTCCAGCGTGCCGAAAATGATGGCCGAAATCGGTGACCACCTGAAAGCCGGGTTTCCGGGCTGGCACGCGTGGTTCCTGACCTCGGACCGGCAACTGCCGCGCCAGATGCGTCTGGCGGAAACCCGCAAGCCGGTGCTCTACAACGGTGCGCTCGAATGCCGGTTCTTCCGGTTTGAGCTGGTCGAAGGCCGCTACCGGCCGCGCGGGGCGATCCCCGCCTGACCGGTCGCGCCCCGACCCCGGACGCAATAACCGGACACGTCTTGTGTGAATTTGCCGGCGGTGCAATGCTGCGCACGCCAGCCAGCGATTGTCGAATTGCCACGTGAGCGGGCCCAGTGCGGCGCCCAGAATCGGGCGATTACCAGGCTTCGGGGAGAGCGACGTTGCTGGCGACGTTGACATCGACGATGGACGATGCCCGCGCGATCAGGCGGACATCGCTGACTGGACTCGAGCCGCGGAAGAAGGACGTGATTCCGGAAATCCTACCGCCAGAGATCGAGATGGCGCGCGTCGTGCGCACCGTCCTGGTCGTCGACGTCGTCGAATCCGTGCGTCTGATGCAGGAGGACGAAGCTGGAACGGTCCAGCGCTGGCGCGCGTTCGTCGATCACGTCGTGCACCGCTTGCTGCCGGGTCAGGACGGGCGACTGGTCAAGAGCCTCGGCGACGGACTCATGCTCGAGTTTTCGCGCGTGTCCACCGCAGTCAACGTCGCATTCGCGATGCAGGATGCGATCGCGCAGGCGAATCGCGACGCCGAACCGTCGCGTCGTCTGCATCTGCGGATCGGCATCAACGTCAGTCCGTTGATTACCGACGAGCACGATGTGTATGGCCACGGCGTTAACCTGGCTGCGCGGCTGACCACATTGGCCGGACCCGACGAGATCGTCGTCTCGGCCGATGTGCGCGACCAGCTGACGCCCGCGCTCGATGCCGAGATCGAGGACCTCGGCGAGTGCTACGTCAAGCACGTGCAGCAACCCATTCGCGCGTTCCGAGTCGGCGCGCCCGGGCGAGCAACCGGTCATCGAGCGCGGCAACCTGGCCGAAGACCTGCGCGCGACGATCGCCGTCATTCCGTTCCGGCCGCGCGCACTGCAGCCCACCGGTGATGTGCTGGGACAACTGCTGGCCGATGAGGTGATCTCGGTCCTGTCGCACTCGCCCGAGGTCAACGTGATCTCGCGTCTGTCGACGTCCACGTTCCAGGGACGCGACGTCAAGCTCGAAGACGTCAGCGCGTACCTGCGGGCCGACTACGTGCTCTCCGGCTCTTATCACGCCGATGCCGACCGCGTGACACTGAAGGCCGAGATGGCCGAAACCCGCACGATGCAGGTGGTGTGGTCGCAGACGCTGAAAGGCAGCGTCAACGGCGTGATCGCCGGCGACGATCCGCTCGCCGGCCGTCTGGTGTCCGAGGCCTGCGCGGCGATGATGGTGCGCGAGCTGCAGCGCTCGCAGGGCAAGGCGCCGCAGAGCCTGCAGAATCACACGCTGCTACTCAGCAGCATCGCCCTGATGCACCGGATCTCGCCGCTCGCGTTCCAGCGATCGCAGCAGCTGCTGCAGGTGCTGATTGACCGCACGCCGCGGCTTGCCTCGCCCTACGCCTGGATGGCGAAGTGGCACGTGCTGCGCGTGACGCAGGGCTGGTCAGCCGACGCGCAGGCTGACGGCAAGGCCGCACTCGACAACACCAAGCGCGCTCTCGACCGCGACGCGACGCTGTCGCTGGCGATGACGGTCGAAGGCCAGGTCAACACCTACATCCTGAAGCGGCTCGATATCGCCGAGCAGTTCTACGCGCAGGCACTGCAGTCGAACCCGAACGATTCACTGGCCTGGCTGCTGAAAGGCACGTTGCACGCGTTTCGCGACGAGGGCAAGGAAGCCGTGCGGCACACACGGCACGCGCTCAAGCTCTCGCCGCTCGATCCGCTGAAGTACTACTTCGACTCTCTGGCTTCGACAGCAGCGCTGTCAGCTGGACAGTATCAACGTGCGCTGCAGCTTGCCGAGCGTTCCTTGCGGCTGAATCGCACGCACACATCGACATTGCGCGCCATGATCACGGCGCTGTGGAACCTCGGCCGGGTGGACGAAGCGCAGACGTTGCGATAGAACTCTGACGATCGATCCTGATTTCAAGGTCAGCACTTTCATGGAGCGCTCCCCGACAGCGCCATACGCCCTCGGCAAGACGTGCGCTGTCGGCCTTGCAAGGCGCCGGCATTCCCAGTTAGCGATCAATGAGGGGAGGGACACCATGAGCTATCTCGAAGGCGTTGAAGGGGTTGAAGGCGTCGAGGGCGTTGAAGGGGTTGAAGGCGTTGAGGGGGTCGAGGGCGTTGAAGGCGTTGGCCTGTATCGACGGTTCCCGTCAGGCGCCCTGATCAACCCACCGCGACGGCATCGTCGGAAGCTGGTCCCCGGCTGGGACCGCGTGGAATAGCGCGGGAATTGTTCGGAGTGTTCCCGGTCCGCTGGACCGCTGGGACCCGCGCATTCGCCGTTTTGTATTTGAGTCCGAGCTGTTGTCATCCCTGTACTTTGCGGTGGACCCGATCCCGACGCCACTGCCACCGCCACCAAGGCAATGGGCCACCTTGTGGAGCTTCGCCAAAAACGCTGGCAATGTCCCCAGCGGAACGACCGCCCCAGCTGGCAACTGGAACAAGTTCGTCACGATGACCCGGCCACCCGAAGCGACCCTGTTGAAGCAACTCGACCTTGTCAATGGTTATGCCGATCTGCGGGCCGATCGCGCGCGCGAGATCGTCGCCCAGATGTCGCCCCAGTACGCCTTCTGGGGTTCCGTCGTACCGCTGTATCCCGCCAGACATCCGTACACACTCGAACTTGTCGGGATGGTCTTGAGGCTGGCGAAGTACGCCGAAATGAACTTCAAGCATGCCCTGTGCGTACGTCGCCCGAACGAGTACTCACCGCAGGTGCAGCCAATGATTCAGACGCCGATTCACGGCTCGCTGCCGAGCGGGCATTCGACTGAGGCGCATGCCGTCGCACGGGTACTGGGCAAGTTGGTCGAAGTGGCAGTGCCACCTGCGCCTGCCGTGCTCCAACTTCGGCAGTTGTTGATGCGCCAGGCGGTGCGCATTGCGATCAACCGGACCATTGCGGGCGTGCACTTCCCGGTCGACAGCTTGGTCGGGCAATTGCTCGGACTCGCGGTCGGCGATTACTTCATTGCTCGCGCGACCGGCGCTCCTGCTGTGTATTCGTGGACATTCGACGGCGAGTCGTATCCAGATGGCAGCGCACCCAAGCCCGGCGACGGCGACTTCACCGGGACGGAAATCTACGATGTCCAGAACGACGCCTTCAGGTTTCAGCCACCAAACTACCTGCAGCGCAGCGCCGCCGCAATTCCCGTTGACATGGCACCAATGCTCAACTGGCTGTGGTTGGAGGCAAGGAAGGAATGGCCATAGGCTGAGGAGACGACAAGATGGAATCGCACGCCGGAGGACCCAAGGCAGCAGGACCGTCGGGTCCCGCGCATCCATACCTCGACTGGGCCATCGAGACCGAGTTTGCCTATCTTCGACCGGGAAAGTGGCTGCCGTTGCTGGTCGAATTTGACAACAAGCTATCCCTCAGGGAATTCACCAGCCTTCAGTGGCTGGAAGGTTCCCCTCTCAAGAATGCAGTACGCATACCGGAATTGTTTCGTCAGGTCCCGATGCGGATCCTCGAGTCGGATTCGTTCAACTTCTGCGTGATCCTGATTCCTCGCATCCCGAAAACCGCCTCCGACCTCATCGGTGATCCAAAATGGAAAGAGACGATCCGCAGCGCGGAGCTCGGCCCGCCTGTTGAACTGATAGCTCCCGGCGCACCCAGCGTCGCGCCGAGCAAGCAGCCCGTGACCGAGCCTTCTGACGCACAACGGGACACAACTGCGCCTCGAGGGTGGTTCGACAGGCTGCTCGCTTGGCTGTGGTCCTTGGTGACATCGACACCGACCCCAACTCCCGCGCCGGCACCCACTGCGAGCGGCCAACGCGTGGTGACAGCCGTCATCGACCAGGGAATCGCGTTCGCCCATCCCCGCTTCTGTCACACGACCGGCACGCGCATTGCCCATTTGTGGCAGCAGGATCTGATGAGCGGCGGTGGCATACCAGACTCTGCCGCGCTGACCAAGGCGGCGATCGATGCGGCCCTGAAAGCGGCGATGACGGATACGCCTGGCCTGGAACTGAACGCAGGCGCGATCGACGCTGGCGTGCTGGCCGCAAGGGCGCAAGGAGGCGACGAGGACCTGGTCTACCGCGCCGTCGGCCGTTTGAATTTTTCGGTGGATGGTTTCAAGCCGCTCGGGCGCCGCCGATCGCACGGAACCCACGTGCTCGACCTCGCCGCCGGAGAGAATCCAAGATCCGATGGCGCACTGAGGCCGATCATTGCAGTCGACATGCCCGAGGAGGCAGTCGGCGATCCGGCCGGTTCGTCTCTGTCGATTCATGCAGTCTGGGGCCTGATGTACATCCTCATGCGTGCCGAGGCCATGCGCGATGCGGGCGAGAAACTGCCGGTCGTCGTCAATCTCAGTTACGGACCGCATGATGGGCCACATGACGGCAGTTCCCTGTTCGAGAAATTCGCTGACGCATTGATCAGCTTGTTCGACGGCAATTCCGACACGCCGCTGCGGATCGTGCTGGGCGCGGGCAATTTCCGTCAGTCACGCGCTCACGCTCTTTTCGAGCTGCAGGTGGACGGCGTGCAGACTTTGCACTGGCGACTGCAGCCGGGTGGACTGACTCCAAGTTTCATGGAAATTTGGTTGCCAACCGCGAATGGAGCTGCAGTAAGCGTCACATTACGTTCGCCGCGCGGTGAACAGGTGTCTGTCTCACCGGCCAATCAGTCTGCTGTGTTTCCGCTCTTCGGCACCCAGCAGATCGGCGCTAAGTATGTTCCGGCTGGACCCTGGTCACCGCGCAGCAGCGTCATCCTGAGTGTTGTACCGACAGCCCTCGATCCTTCTGGCGCGTCCGGTCAGCCAGTCGCGGCCTCGGGCTTGTGGACAGTCACCGTGACCAGCCTGTCGAACTTCCCACTAAACATCGACTCCTGGATCAAGCGCACCGATACGCCCGGAGGGCGGCGCGCCAAAGGCCGGCAGTCCTACTTCGACGACCCGAACTACCGTCGCTTCGTCGAGGTCCCGACATACCCGTGCGACCGTCCAACAGGGCCAATGAACTTCGACCCGGACAATTCGAGTTACGTTAGGCGTCATGGCACTTTGAGCGGCATTGCCACGGGTGCCGAAACTTTCGTAATCGGGGGTTACTGTCGCAAGACGAAGCCTTGGAACCCGGCCATCCACGATCCATTGAATCCGATGCCTGGTCGTACTCTTCTGAGGGTCCGGTCGCACCGAGCGCCACGAGAGCCATGAAGGCGCCGAACTGGCTGGCTCCGTCTGACGATTCAGAAGCCTGCCATGGTGTACTGGCCGCAGGAACGCGCAGCGGCAGCCGCGTCGCGATGAACGGCACCAGCGCGGCCGCGCCGCAGGCGAGCGCGCTACTACGCCGACCAATTCGCAACGATCGGAACGTGGGGGCCAGATCCGCCGGCAAACCTCTTTCCCGTATCGAGTGAAGTGCCCGCGGTCGATCGACGCCCTTGTTTCCGGCGATGGGCTGATGGATCTGCCCGGCAACACGCGGCCGTCCTTGAAGATCCAGGCACGGCGGCGCCGGCTTGGAAGCTGATCAGCCGAGCGCCGTCTCGATGTCCTTCTCCAGATCCTCCGGCTTCGTCGTCGGCGCGTAGCGCTCGACGACGCTGCCGTCCTTGCCGATCAGGAACTTGGTGAAGTTCCACTTGATCGCCTCGCTGCCGAGCAGGCCCTTCTTGGTGCTCGTCAGGTACTTGAACAGCGGGTGCGCGGCGTCGCCGTTGACGTCGATCTTCGAGAACATCGGGAACGTGACGCCGTAGTTCATTTCGCAGAACTCGGCGATTTCGGACTCGGGCCCCGGCTCCTGCTGGCCGAACTGGTTGCTCGGGAAGCCGAGCACCGCGAAGCCCTTGTCCTTGTACTTCTTGTAGAGCGCCTCGAGCCCCTTGTACTGCGGCGTGAAGCCGCACTGGCTGGCGGTGTTCACCACCAGCAGCACCTTGCCCTTGTAGTCGGCGAGCTTGCGCGGCCTTGCCGTCGATGGTCTTGGCGCTGAAGTCGTACACGGTGGTCATGGCCTGCTCCAGGAAACGGAATGCAGGAAGTGTAGCGACGCGCTCGACACCCAATGAAAACGGGGCGCCATGCGCCCCGTCTGTCCGTTCGCAGCCGTTCTAGCCGGCCAGGCCGAGGTGTTCGATGCCCTTGTGGATGCCCGCCACGCCGCCCGACAGCTTGCTGTTCAGCTTGATCTGCAGGCGCAGGTCGTTGACCGAATCGGCGTTGCGCAGCGCGTCCTCGTAGGACACCTGCTCGCGCTCGTGCAGGTCGAACAGCGACTGGTCGAAGGTCTGCATGCCCTGCTCGCGCGAGCGCTTCATCACTTCCTTGATCTCGTGCACTTCGCCCTTGAACACGAGATCCGAGATCAGCGGGTTGTTGATCATGATCTCGACCGCCGGGATGCGTCCCTTGCGGTCCTTGAACGGAATCAGCCGCTGCGACACCATCGCGCGCAGGTTGAGCGACAGGTCCATCAGCAGCTGCGCGCGCTTTTCCTCCGGGAAGAAGTTGATGATGCGGTCGAGCGCCTGGTTGGTCGAATTCGCGTGCAGCGTGCACATCACCAGGTGGCCGGTCTCGGCGAAGGCGATCGCATGTTCCATCGTCTCGCGTTCGCGCACCTCACCGATCAGTATCACGTCGGGCGCCTGGCGCAGCGTGTTCTTCAGCGCTACCTGCCAGGTCTCGCAGTCCACGCCGACCTCGCGCTGCGTGATGATGCAGTTCTTGTGCGGGTGAACGTACTCGATCGGATCCTCGATCGTGATGATGTGGCCGTTCGAGTTCTCGTTGCGGTAACCGACCATCGCCGCGAGCGAGGTCGACTTTCCCGATCCGGTGGCGCCCACCACGATGATGATGCCGCGCTTGGCCATCGCGAGCTCATTGATCAGATGCGGCAGGTTCAGCTCGTCGGTCGTCGGGATATGGTCCGCGATCGTGCGGAACACGATGCCGACCTTGCCCTGCTGCACGAACGCCGACACGCGGAAGCGCCCGATGCTGGTCGGGTTGATCGCGAAGTTGCATTCCTTGGTCTTCTCGAACTCCGACGCCTGCCGGTCGTTCATGATCGCGCGCACCAGCTCGCTGGTGTGCTGCGCGGTGAGCGGCTGGTTCGACACCGGCAGCACGCGGCCGTCGATCTTGAATGCCGGCGGGAATTCCGCCGTGAGGAACAGGTCCGATCCCTTCTTGCTGTGAAGCAACCGCAGCAGATCGTGGACGAATCGTGTTGCCTGGTCGCGTTCCATCGTTGCGCCTTTTCCGGGTTCAACCGCCGAAAGTCTCGGGGGTCTTCGCGTACTGCCTTGCCTCTGCGGCCGAAACCACGTTTCGGCGCACCAACTCGAGCAGCGTCTGGTCCAGCGTCACCATGCCGTGCTGCTGTCCGGTCTGGATCATCGAGTACATCTGCGCGACCTTGTTCTCGCGGATCAGGTTGCGGATCGCGGGCGTGCCGACCATGATCTCGTGCGCCGCGACCCGGCCGTTGCCGTCCTTCACCTTCAGCAGCGTCTGCGAGATCACCGCGACGACGGATTCCGACAGCATCGCGCGGACCATCTCCTTCTCCGCGGCAGGAAACACGTCGACCACGCGGTCGATCGTCTTTGCCGCCGACGACGTGTGCAGCGTGCCAAACACGAGGTGGCCCGTCTCGGACGCGGTCAGCGCGAGGCGGATCGTCTCCAGATCGCGCAACTCGCCGACCAGCACGACGTCCGGGTCCTCGCGCAGCGCCGAGCGCAAGGCATTGGCGAACGACAGCGTGTGCGGACCAACCTCGCGTTGGTTAATCACCGACTTGCGGCTCTCGTGCACGAACTCGATCGGGTCCTCGATCGTCAGGATGTGGCCGTACAGATTGTTGTTGACGTGGTCGACCATCGCCGCCAGCGTGGTCGACTTGCCTGATCCGGTCGGCCCGGTCACCAGCACCAGCCCGCGCGGCTTCAGCGAGAAGTCCGCGAACTGCCGCGGGCACTGCAGTTCCTCGAGCGACAGCACGCGCGACGGAATCGTCCGCAGGACCGCCGCCGCACCGCGGTCCTGGTTGAAGGCATTGACCCGGAAGCGCGCCAGCCCCGGCAGGTCGAACGAGAAGTCCGTCTCCAGGTTCTCGTCGTACTGCTTGCGCTGCGAGTCGTTCATGATGTCGTAGATCATGCCGTGCACATCCTTGTGCTCGAGCGGCGGCAGGTTGATGCGGCGGACATCGCCGTGCACACGGATCATCGGCGGCAGACCGGCCGACAGATGCAGGTCCGAGGCCTTGTTTTTGACGGAGAATGCGAGCAGTTCTGAGATGTCCATGGCGGAACGGCGACTCCTGGGCGTTTGGCCGCCCGGCCGAAGAAGTGCCGGGCCGTCCAGCCACCAAAGGGGCTAGCCTAGGCCCGGCCGGTGCCGACGGAACGGCAGAAAAGCCAGAAAAAATAAGTCTCTAGCGGCTTTGCAATCGATTATGTCCAGTTTGCGAGACACCTTGCAAGCCAATTTGCATACGGTTCACGACCGCATTACCAAGGCCGCGCGAGGCGCCGGACGCCAGGCAGACCCTATCGAACTGGTCGCGGTGAGCAAGACATTTCCGCCGGAAGCGGTGATCGCCGCAGCCTCCTGCGGCCAGCGGGCATTCGGCGAGAACTATGTGCAGGAGGCCTTGCCGAAGATCGCGCGAGTGCGGGAGCTGGCGCCCGACATGGGCATCAGCTGGCACTACATCGGCCCGATCCAGGCCAACAAGACGCGGTCGATCGCCGAGCACTTCGACTGGGTGCAGTCGGTCGATCGATTCAAGGTTGCGGAGCGACTGTCGCAGCAGCGGCCCCCATCAAAGGGCCCGCTCAACGTGCTGCTGCAGGTCAACATCAGCGGCGAGGCGAGCAAGAGCGGCGTGTCGCCCGACGAGCTGGCCGAGCTGGCACGCTGCGTGGACGTGCTGCCGATGCTGGCGCTGCGCGGGTTGATGGCGATTCCCGAGCCCGAGGCCGAGCCCGGCCGCCAGGTCGAGCCTCTGCAGCGGATGAGGGGCCTGTTCGATTCGCTGCGCGAGGAGCATCCGCGCTGCGACACCCTGTCGATGGGAATGTCGGCCGACCTCGAAGCCGCGGTTGCGGCCGGGTCGACGATGGTGCGGGTCGGGTCGGCCATCTTCGGGCAAAGGGAAAGGAAGGCAGCAGCGTGAAATTGGCATTCATCGGTGGCGGCAACATGGCGCACGCCATGCTCGGTGGCATGCACGACGGCGGTATTCCGCTCGCATCGACGCATGTGCTGGAACCGGACGTCGCCAAGGGTGCTGAGCTGGCGCGCCGTTACGGCGTGGCTGCACACGCTTCGGCCGGAGACTGGCTCCGCGCCGCGCAGACCGTCGTGCTCGCTGTGAAGCCGCAGCAGGCGCACGAAGCGGTCGCCGCGTCGGCGCCTTTCATGGACGCGCCCCTGGTCCTCTCGATCGTTGCCGGAGTGCGCGGCGCCACGCTGGCGCGCTGGCTCGGACACCGCCGCATCGTGCGGGCGATGCCGAACACGCCGGCCTTGATCCGGGCCGGCATCACGGGCGCCGTCGCGCTGGCAGATGTATCCCCCGTGCAGCATGCCGAGGCCGAACTCATCCTGCGTTCGATCGGGCAGGTGCTGTGGCTCGACGACGAGGACATGCTCGACCCGGTCACCGCGGTGTCGGGCAGCGGGCCGGCTTATGCGTTCTACTTCATCGAGGCCTTGCAGCAGTCGGCACTGGACATGGGACTCAGCGTTCCGCAGGCGCGCGCGCTCGCAGTCGAGACTTTCGTCGGTGCGGCGCTGCTCGCCCAGCAGTCCGGCGAGGCGATCGCTGTGCTGCGCGAGCGGGTCACCTCGAAAGGCGGCACGACCGCCGCCGCACTGGCCGTGCTGGAAAAGGAACACGTCCGCGACAGCATCGTCGCGGCAGTACGCGCGGCGCGTGACCGTGCAGCGGAACTCGGCAGGGAGTTCGACGTCGCAGGCGGGACTTCTACCGCGGGTAGCTGAAGCGATCAGCGCACCTGCAGGTGAGCACGCTTCAGATGAGGTAGTCGGCAGCGGTACCGACGAAGAGTGAAAGTCCGACCCAGTTGTTATGACGAAAGGCCGCAAAGCAGCCCTCGCGAGTGCGGCTGCGAATCAGCCCGTGGTGATAGAGCGCACACGCCACGGCGACCGCCCAGCCGGCGTAAAACGGCCAGCCGGCTCGGATGCCGTGCCCTACCAGCAGCATCAGCGAGAAAAAGCCGCCATAGCACGCCATGACGGCAGCGACATCCCAGCGCCCGAAAAAAATGGCCGACGACCGGATGCCGAGCTTCAGGTCGTCGTCGCGATCGACCATCGCGTACTCGGTGTCGTAGGCGACCACCCAGAACATGTTGGCGACGAACATCAACCACCCGAGCTGCGGCACATGCCCGAGTACCGCGGCGAACGCCATCGGTATCCCGAACGAGAACGCAACGCCGAGGTAGAGCTGAGGGATGGGAAAGAAGCGCTTGGCGAGCGGATAGGTGCCGGCCACCGCGGCTGCCACCAGCGCCAGCCGCATCGCGGCTTCGTTGAGGAACAGCAGCAGAAGTGCTGCGAGCGCGCCGATGGCGGCGGCCACCGTCACCGCTTCAAGCGGACTGACGTCACCGCGCGCCACCACCCGATTGGCGGTGCGCGCCACATAGCCGTCGAAACGGAAGTCGGCGGCATCGTTGATCGCGCAACCGGACGAGCGCATCAGGAAGGTGCCGAGCGCGAACACCGCGACCAGCAGCCCGTCGGGAGTACCGGACGACGCGATCCACAACGCGGTCAACGTCGGCCACAGCAGCAGCAGTGTGCCGACCGGCTTGTCAAGCCGGACCAGGCTGGCGTAAAGGGGGAGACGGCCGGTTGAAATCATGAGCGGCGTGCGGGCTTTGCCGTCGAATCACAGCCGGACTATCGTAACAGGCGCGTCACGCCAGTTCGCAAGAATCCAACACTTCGCAGGGGGAACCCATGTTTCGCAGGAACTTCATCCGGACGGCGGCGGCCGCCGCGCTCGCGCTCGGCTCGATCGGCGCGCAGGCACAGACCGATGTCCAATGGTGGCATTCGATGCCCGGAGCGCTGGGCGACTGGGTGAACGGCCTCGCGAGTGGATTCAACGCCAGCCAGCAACAGTGCAAGGTCACGCCGACCTACAAGGGCGCGTACGACGTCTCGATGACGGCGGCGATCGCCGCGTTCCGTGCCGGCAATGCTCCGCACATCCTGCAGGTATTCGAAGTCGGTACGGCGACGATGATGGGATCGAAGGGCGCGATCGTCCCCGTCGGCGAAGTGATGAGCAAAGCGGGGTACAAATTCGATCCCAAGGCCTACGTGCCGGCGGTCACCGGCTACTACACCGCGCCGAACGGCCAGATGATGTCGTATCCGCTGAACAGTTCCACCACGGTGTTCTATTACAACAAGGACGCCTTCAAGAAGGCCGGGCTCGATCCGAACAAGCCCCCGAAGACCTGGCCGGAAGTCGCGCTCGCCGCCGCCAAGCTCAAGGCGAGCGGCGAAAAATGCCCGTTCACGACCAGCTGGCAGAGCTGGACGCAGCTCGAGAGTTTCTCGACCTGGCACAACATCGAGTTTGCGACAAAGAACAACGGCTTCGGCGGGCCTACGGCGCGGCTGGCGTTCGACACTCCGCTGCATGTCCGCCATATCGAGAACCTGGCGAACATGGCCAAGCAGGGACTGTTCGTCTACAAGGGCCGCGGCAATGTTCCGGACGCGCCGTTCTATTCCGGCGAATGCATCATGAGCACCGCGTCGTCCTCGGCCTACGGCAACATCAAGAAGAACGCCAAGTTCGACTTCGGCATGTCGACCCTGCCGTATTACCCCGACGTCGCGGGCGCGCCGCAAAACACGGTCATCGGCGGTGCCAGCCTGTGGGTCATGTCCGGCAAGAAACCGAACGAGTACAAGTGCGTCGCCGACTTCTTTGACTATCTGTCCAAGCCCGAGATCCAGGCAAAGAGCCACCAGGAAACCGGCTACCTGCCGATCACGATGGCCGCCTACGAACTCACGAAAAAATCCGGCTTCTACGACAAGAACCCGGGCACCGACGTGCCGGTGCAGCAGATGATCGTCAAGACGACCGACAAGTCGCGCGGCATCCGGCTCGGCAACTTTGTGCAGATCCGCACGATCAACGACGAGGAAATGGAGAACATCTGGTCGGGCAAGAAGACCGTGCAACAGGGACTCGCCGACGCGATCAGGCGCGGGAACGAGCAGCTCGAGCGCTTCGAGAAGACCAGCAAGTAGCAACGCGCGGACGGTCGCCCGCGCAACCGTCCGCTCCCCTTCCGGCCACCACACCGCGCACTTGGAAAAGCGCGCCTACTTCCGCAGCCACTGGCTGCCGTACGCACTGGTCGCGCCGCAACTCGCGATCACGATCATCTTTTTCTTCTGGCCGGCGGGCCAGGCTCTCTATCAAAGCGTGCTGCTGCAAGACGCCTTCGGAGCCAACACCCAGTTCGTCGGCCTGGAGAACTTCCGAACACTATTCAACGACCCGGGCTACCTCGCGTCATTTCGCGTGACGGCGATCTTCTCGGTGCTGGTGGCCGGGCTGGGGCTCGCGATCTCGCTGCTGCTCGCGGTGTTCGCCGATCGGCTGCTGCGCGGTGCCACGGTCATCAAGACGCTGCTGATCTGGCCTTATGCGGTCGCGCCGGCCATCGCCGGTGTGCTGTGGCTGTTCATGCTCAATCCGACGCTGGGCGTCGTCGCGCACTGGCTCGCAAGGGCGGGCGTGCACTGGGACTTCCTGCTCAACGGACGGCAGGCGCTGCTGCTGCTGGTGATGGCCGCGGTCTGGAAGCAGATCAGCTACAACTTTGTATTCTTCATCGCCGGCCTGCAGGCCATTCCGAAGTCGCTGATCGAAGCCGCGGCCATCGACGGCGCGGGCCCGGGACGGCGCTTCTGGACGATCGTGTTCCCGCTGCTCTCGCCCACCACCTTCTTCCTGCTGGTCGTCAACATCGTCTACGCCTTCTTCGACACCTTTGCAATCGTCGACGCCATCACGCAGGGCGGACCCGGTCAGGAGACCTCGATCCTCGTCTACAAGGTGTACCACGACGGCTTCAAGGCGCTCGATCTCGGCGGCTCGGCGGCGCAGTCGGTCGTGCTGATGGCGATCGTCATCACACTGACCGTGCTGCAGTTTCGCTTCATCGAGCGGAAGGTCAACTACTGACATGGTCGAACGCCGACGCTGGCTGGACGTGCTGTCCTACATAGTGGTGATCATCGGCATCGTGGTGGTCGCCTTCCCGGTCTACCTCGCCTTCGTGGCCTCGACGCAGACCGCCGAGGCCGTCGAGGCTGCGCCGATGTCGCTCGTTCCCGGCGACCTGCTGGTCGAGAACTACCGCAAGGTGTTGTTCAAGGGCGGCGATATCGGTTCGCGCGCTCCGGTCGGCCGCATGATGATGGTGAGCCTGGCGATGGCCCTCGGCATCGCGGTGGGCAAGATCATCATCTCGCTGCTGTCGGCCTTTGCGATCGTGTATTTCCGCTTTCCCTTCCGATACTTCTTCTTCTGGTTGATCTTCATCACGCTGATGCTGCCGGTCGAGGTCCGCATTGTGCCGACGTACGCGGTGATGTCAGATCTCGGACTGCTCAACACCTTTCCAGGGCTGATCATGCCGCTGATCGCTTCGGCCACCGCAACCTTCCTGTTCCGCCAGTTCTTCATGACGGTGCCCGACGAATTGGCCGAGGCAGCACGCATCGACGGTGCAGGTCCGATGCGGTTCTTTTTCACGATCCTGGTGCCATTGTCGGTGACCAACGTCGCGGCGATGTTCGTGATCCAGTTCATCTACGGCTGGAACCAGTACCTGTGGCCGCTGCTGATCACGACCACTGAGGACATGTACCCGATCGTCATAGGTATCAAGCGGATGATCGGCGGCGGCGATGCCGCCAACGAGTGGAACCTGGTCATGGCGACCGCGATCCTCGCGATGATTCCGCCGGCGATCGTGGTGCTGCTGATGCAGCGCTGGTTCATCAGGGGCCTGGTGGAGACCGAGAAGTAATGGCACGGATCTCGTTCGAGGACGTCCGCAAGAGCTATGGCAACAATGCCGTCGTGCATGGCATTTCACTGGCGGTCGAGGATGGCGAATTCGTCGTGCTGGTCGGCCCATCGGGATGCGGCAAGTCCACCCTGCTGCGCATGGTCGCGGGGCTGGAGGAGATCACCAGCGGGACGATCCGCATCGGCGACCGCGTCGTCAACGACCTGGAGCCGAAGGATCGCGACTGCGCGATGGTGTTCCAGAACTACGCGCTGTATCCGCACATGAGCGTGTACGACAACATGGCGTACGGGCTCAAGATCCGCAAGCTCGCGAAGCCCGAGATCGATCAGCGCGTGCACCAGGCTGCCGCCATCCTCGAACTCGAAGGTTTTCTGGCCCGCAAGCCGAGGCAGTTGTCCGGCGGCCAGCGGCAGCGTGTGGCGATGGGGCGCGCGATCGTGCGCGAGCCTGCTGCCTTTCTGTTCGACGAGCCGCTGTCGAATCTCGACGCCAAGCTGCGAGTGCAGACGCGGCTGGAGATCCAGAAACTGCATCGGCGGCTGCGCACGACCAGCCTGTACGTCACGCACGATCAGGTCGAGGCGATGACGCTCGCGCAGCGGATGATCGTGATGAACGCGGGCCGCGCCGAACAGGTCGGCACCCCCGATGACGTCTACTCGCGACCGGCCACCGCCTTCGTCGCGAGCTTCATCGGCTCGCCGCCGATGAATCTGTTCGAGGGCCGGCTATCGACCGACGGCCGCACCTTCGAGGCAAGCGACGGCGTCCGGGTGAACTTGCCTGCCGCGGTGAGCGTGCTGGGGGGTAGGCAATTGGTGCTGGGTGTGCGGCCGGAGCATCTCGCCACCGGCGGCGACAACCTGACCCTGACGGTGGAAACGGTCGAAGTGCTGGGGGCCGAGCACCTGATCCACGGGGATGTCGCCGGCCACGATGTCATTGTGCGCACCGGCCCGCTCGACAAGCCGGCGCCGGGGACGAACCTCAGTCTCGGCTTCGCGGCCGACTGCGTCCACTGGTTCGATCCAACGACACGCCTGCGGGTCGAGGCTTTGGCGTGAACGGGCCCTGGATCATTCCCTGCGTCTGAACTCGCAGTTGACCTTGGTGCATTCGCCGTAGAGCGCCAGCGCGTGGTCCTGCAGCTTGAAGCCGCGTTCGGCCGCGACGCGCTGCTGCCGCGACTCGATCTCCGAATCGACGAACTCCTCGACCCGCCCGCAGGTCAGGCAGACCAGGTGATCGTGGTGCGAGCCCTCGTTGAGTTCGAACATCGCGCGGCCGCCCTCGAAATGGTTGCGCGACAGCAGTCCGGCCTGCTCGAACTGGGTCAGGACCCGATAGACCGTTGCCAGCCCGACGTCGATGTGCTCGGCGATCAGCGCTTTGTAGACATCCTCGGCGCTCATGTGGCGCAGGCCGCTGGTCGCGGCGCTGCGATGGAAGATCTCGAGAACCTTCAGCCGCGGCACCGTGGCCTTGAGGCCGATGTTCTTCAGATCGCTCGAGGTGGCAGTAGTGCGGTTCGGCATCGACGAAGCCTTGCGGCTGTGCACGGATGGCATGGGTATCATACGAGCTTTGTTCCCTGCGGCCGCGCCTTGCGCAAACCGCGCACGCGCACAGTCCCTCGATGTTCCGCCCTGGCTCACTTCTCGTCGTCGCCGTCTGCATGCTGGCGGGCTGCAAGTCCATCTCGGACGCGAGCTCCAGCGTGGCGTCGTGGGCCCCGACCTTCCTGCGGCCGTATCGCCCGGACGTTCACCAGGGCAACATCATCACCAAGGAAATGGTCGATCAGCTGCGCATCGGCATGACGCGCGACCAGGTTCGCTTCATGCTCGGGACACCGCTGATGTACACGGAGTTCCGCAAGGACCGGGTGGACTACGTCTACTACCTGAATCCGCTGAAAGGGCCGGTGCAGAACCGTCGCCTGACGCTGTACTTCAAGGACAACCGGCTCGAGCGCTTCAATTCGGATCCGATGCCGGGCGACGAGGAAGCGGACGCGCTGATTCTCGGCCCCAGCGCCAAGCGGGTCGCGCGCCACTCCAATCAGCCCGCGATCCCGATGCCGGATGTCTCGACACCGGCTCCCGGCTCCTACTGAGCACTGCCTGCATCCGATGAAGATCGCGATCGCCGGCGCGTCCGGCCGCATGGGCCAGATGCTGATCGATGCGGCACTCGCGCAGTCGGACGCGACGATCACCGTCGCGCTCGATCGGCCTGACAGCCCGGTGCTAGGACACGACTGCGGCGAGCCCCTCGGACGCTCGACCGGCGTGCGCGTCGTGGCGGACCTCGCTGCGCTGGCGGACGCCGATGTGCTGATCGACTTCACGCGCCCGCAGGCCACGCTCGGCCATCTCGACGCCTGCACCCGTTACGGCGTGAAGATGGTGATCGGCACCACCGGCTTCGACGATGCGGGCCGGCGCGCGATCGCTGCCGCAGCACAGAAGATCGGCATCGTCTTCGCGCCGAACATGAGCGTCGGCGTCAATGCGACCTTCAAGCTGATTGAGCTCGCCGCGCGCATGCTCGGCGACACCTACGACGTCGAGATCATCGAGGCACACCATCGACACAAGGTCGATGCGCCATCGGGCACCGCGCTGAAGATGGGAGAAGTGGTCGCCTCGGCGCTCGGACGGACGCTCGAAGAGCTGGCGGTCTACGCGCGCGAGGGCCATACCGGTGAGCGGCGCCCCGGCTCGATCGGCTTTGCGGCGATCCGCGGCGGCGATATCGTCGGCGACCACACGGTGCTGTTTGCCGGCGCGGGCGAGCGAGTCGAGATCACGCACCGCTCGGGCAGCCGGACGTCCTACGCGACCGGTGCTCTGCGTGCCGCGCGCTTTGTCGCCGGCAGGCCGGCGGGGCTTTACGACATGTTCGACGTCCTCGGATTCCGCTGATGGACAGCACTCTCGGCCTGGCCCACTTCTGGCAGCAGGCGGACGGCGTGATCCGCCTGACTGCGTACCTGCTGCTCGGCATGTCGATCGTCAGCTGGTTCCTGATCCTGTGGAAGGCGTGGGGCTGGTGGCGCGTGCGCAGCACATCACGCGGACTCGACACCTTCTGGAGCGCGCCGTCGATGGACGTCGCGATTGCTCAGCTCAGGCCGGCCGATCCGGAAAACGTATTCGTGCCGCTGGCGGCCGGCGCGTCAAACGCAGCTTCGCACCCGGCTGCCGAGAACAGCCTGGCGGCGCGCATCGACCGATCGGAACTGATCACGCGCGCGCTGCGCCAGCGCATCAACGAAGCCGCGGGCCGGCTCGAGGCCGGATTGACCGTGCTCGCCTCCGTCGGCAGCACGGCGCCGTTCATCGGATTGTTCGGCACCGTCTGGGCCATCTACCGGGCGCTGCTCAACATCGCCGCGACGGGCCAGATCGCGATCGACAAGGTGGCCGGCCCGGTCGGCGAAGCGCTGATCATGACGGCCTTCGGCCTGGCCGTTGCCATCCCTGCGGTGCTGGCCTACAACGCATTCACGCGCGCCAACCGGCTGGTGCTGGGGCAGCTCGACGGCTTTGCACACGATCTGCACGCGACGCTGATCACCGGCGCGCGGCTGCCCGAGTCCGTCTGATGCCGTTCGGCGGCTTCGAGCGTCATGGCGGCAACCGGCAGCCGATGTCGGAGATCAACGTCACGCCGCTGGTCGATGTGATGCTGGTGCTGCTGGTGATCTTCATCATCACCGCGCCGCTTCTTTCGTACGCAATCAAGATCGACCTTCCGAACGATGCCGCGCCGGCCGCCGAATCCACTCCAGTCACCGTCAAGCTGTCGATCGACGCGGGCGGTCAGGTCTACTGGGATACCACTCCCCTGAACGACGATGCGCTGCGCGTGCGGATGGCCGACGCAGGCGCCCTCGCCCATCCGCCTGAACTGCACCTGCGCGCCGACAAGGCGACCCGCTATGAGCGCATCGCCTTCGTGCTGTCCAGCGCACAGCAGGCGGGCCTGACCCGGATCGGGTTCGTCACCGAGCCCGCGCCGGAGACGCCACCCGCGCGACCGTGAGCCGGGCGGCAAACTCATTGGCTGCGCTGCTGGCGGCAGCGTTGTCGTGTCTGGCGTTCGCTGCGACATGCGCTGAAGTGAGCGCCGTCGATGATGCCGGCGCGACCGTCCGGCTCGCGCAGCCGGCCCGTCGCGTTGTCAGCCTGGCGCCGCACCTGACCGAACAGCTGTACGCCATCGGCGCAGGCGAATTCATCGTCGGTACCACCGAGTACGCCGACTTTCCTCCGGCAGCGCGCGAGATTCCGCGGGTGGGACGCGCGCACAGCCTCGATCTGGAACGCATCGCCGCGCTCAAACCGGACCTGATACTGATCTGGGGCAGCGGGTTTCCACCGGCCACCATCGAGGCGGTGCGGCGCCTCGATGTGCCGGTCTACGTCAGCGAACCCCGCACGCTGGCCGACATCGCCGGCTCGCTGCGTCGGCTTGGCGCATTGACTGGCCGCGACGGGTCTGGCGCGGCCGCAGCGTTCGAGGCCAAGGTCGCTGCCCTGCGCACCCGCTATGCGGAGCGTCGGCCGGTCCGGGTCTTCTACCAGGTGTGGGCCTCACCGCTGATGACATTGTCCAATCGCCACGTGATCGGCGAGGCGATCGCAATCTGCGGCGGACGCAATGTGTTCGCCGATCTGGCGCCGATCGCGCCGCAGGTCTCGACCGAGGCCGTGCTGGCCGCTGACCCCCAGGTGATCATCACCGCCGAGCCCGGGGGCCAAGCGGGCGATGCCCTCGCCATGTGGCAGCGCTTTCCCACTCTGTCGGCGACCCGCCGGCAGCAGTTCGTGACGCTGGACGCCGACCGCATCAACCGCCACGGACCGCGCCTGCCCGATGAAATCGCGGTCCTCTGCGCGGCAATTGATCAGACCCGCAGTGAAGCAATCAAGTAAATTTCCTGTTTGTCGAATCATCTGTCTGTCGGATCGCGGAGGGATGTCATGAACCCAGTCTCGGACCCCGTGCGGCTATGGCTCGCCGGTACGCTCATCCTTGCCGGCACTGTCGTGCTGGCGGGATGCAGCAAGAAGGAAGGGGACGCTGTCGCGCCCAAGGCGGCACCGCCAGCCGCGACCACCACCGCCCCTCCGCCGCCGGCAGCCGCGAGTGACCGCGAGATCAAGATCACCTCGATCAAGCCCGACGGATCGACGCTGGTCGCGGGCCAGACCGTGAAGCTCGCGGTGAGCGCCGCCTATACGCTGCCATCGCAGGGCGGCAGCGTCGGTATCGTCGTGCAGGACGGCAAGAGCGCGCTGGTGGCCAACAAACTGACGCCCGTCAGCGGCGGCAGCGGCACCTTCAGCGACGAGATCGAATTCAAGGTGCCAGCGACCGACCGCGTCACGGTCCATGTTCCGCTCTACGTCAAGGACGAGACGAAGTCCGCGACGGTGTCCTCGCGCGAGTTCACCGTCAAGCCGAAGTAGCGGACGTACGGCTCCGATTCGACCCAACTCAGCAGCGGGTCCCACTGTTCGAGGTCGTGCGCGACGCGGTTCCCCGCCACGTCCCACAGCGTGAGGCCGTGCGCCGCCAGTTGCACGTAGTTCTGCGTATCGCGCAGGATTCCCAGCACCGGAAGACCGAGCCCCTCGACGAAGCGCTGCAACTGGTCGGCCGCGCGCGTGCGGACATCGACGCGCATGCCCAGGATGCCGACGCGCCCGTCCTCCTTCATGAACGAGCGTTCGGCCAGCTTGCCGAGAAACGCCTGCGTCGCGTAGATATCGAACAACGACGGCTGCAGCGGGACGATCACGCGATCCGCCGCCTTCAATGCATCCTTCAGGTCATGGCCATGGATGCCGGCCGGCGTATCCAGCACGACATGCGTCACTCCCTTCGGCGGTCGCACCACCTTGCCGTCGCTGCGGTCCCATGAGGCGATGTGCGGCAGCGAAGGCGGCCGTATGCCGAGCCATGCGAGCGAGGATTGCTGTCGATCGAGGTCGCCGAGCATCGTCGCATGGCCGCGATACGCGAAGTAGCCCGCCAGATTGGTGGCCGTCGTGCTCTTGCCAACGCCGCCCTTGGGATTGGTGATCAGGATGACGGGCATGCGGGCAGTTTAGAACCTCAGGCTAAACCGCGGTGAACGTGGAAGAACGACTCGCCCTCGGACTCGACCCGCCGGATCGGCGTCTCGAACAAGTCGGACAGTACTTCCGGCCTCAGCACGTCGGCGGCACCGCCAGCTTGCGTCCTCCCGTCACCCCACAGGAGCAACGCGTGGGTGGCGAATCGTGCGGCGGCGTTCAGATCGTGCAGGCTGGCAACCAGCGCCCGATCGACGAGGTCTTTCAGTTCGCGCACCACCAGTGCCTGGTGCCTCGGATCCTGGTGGGCGGTCGGCTCGTCGAGCAGCACCAGCGGCGTGTCCTGCGCGAGCGTCGTGGCGGTCGCCACGCGCTGCCGCTCACCGCGTGACAGACGCCGCACATCGCGGTCGGCGAGAGCGTCGCAATCGAGCCGCCTCAGCCAGGCCCGTGCGGCGCCGACCGCGCCATCCTCGTCACGAAACACGTAGCGGGCCGTGAGCACCGTGTCGATCACGGTGTGCGAGAACGGGTCGATCCAGCGGTCCGCCAGCAGCGCACGTTCGCGCGCCAGTTCGTGCGCCGCCCATGTGCGCACCGCGCGACCGCGCAACAGGATCTCGCCGCCGTCGACAACCCGCGCCCCTGCGATGGCGGCCAGCAACGTCGACTTGCCTGCGCCGTTGGGGCCGAGCACGGCCCAGCGCTGTCCGGGTTGTACGGCGATATTCAGCGCATCGACCAGCAGCCGTCCTCCGGCACGCAGCTGCACGTTGTGCAGGGCCAGCAAAGGCTCGCTTGCGCTCATCGCCGTCCCAGCAGCCACAGGAACACCGGCACGCCGATCAGGGCGGTCAACACGCCGACCGGCAGTTGCAGCGGCGCAAACGCGCTGCGCGCAATGGTGTCGGCGCAAACGACCAGCGTGCCGCCGAGGAGCATCGACGCCGGCAGTACGACGCGCTGATCATGGCCGGCCAGCATGCGAACCAGATGCGGGGCGACGAATCCGACGAACCCGACCGCTCCGCCGAGCGTGACGGCGCCCGCTGTCGCAACCGCAGCGACCAGAATCAGTCTGCGCCGCGTCGCTGCCACCGGCACGCCCTGCGTGTAGGCCTGCAGATCTCCGCGCAGCATCAGGCCGAGTGCACGCGCGTCGCGATAGGCGACTGCGTAGAGCAGCGTGAGTACCGCCAGCGACCAAAGCGCGGGGGCGAGGCTTGTCGCGCCCGACAGGTCGCCGAGCAGCCAGAACACCATGGTCCGCAGCTTTCCGTCGGGAGCGAGCGACAGCAGCAGGCTCAACAACGCCGCGGCGAACGAGGCCAGCATGACGCCGGTCAGCAGCACCGCACCCGCCGCCGGCTCGCCGGAGGCGCTATCGCTCGCATAGAGCGCGCGGCGCGCGAGTACGAACAGCAGCGCCAGCGTGCCGAGCGCCCCCAGCACCGCAGCGCCCTGCACTGCGCCGGCAGGCAGCCCCGCCGCCAGTGCCAGCAGCGTCGCGACCGCGGCGCCGCCCGAAATCCCGAGGACATACGGATCGGCGAGCGCATTGCGCAACAGCGCCTGCAGCAGTGCTCCCGAGAGCGCCAGCGCAGCACCCACCGAAAAACCGGCCAGCGCACGCGGCGCGCGCAACCCCCGCACGATGTCGGCGTGCGGCGCATCGCCTCCGATCAGCGCGGCAGCGAGGTCGGACAGCGGCACATGCACGCTGCCCACGGCGAGCGCCGTCATCAGGCTGGCGAGCGCCAGAACGGCCAACCCCACGAGGCAGGCGGTCGGAGATACGCGCATGGTCAGTACCGCAGGTCCGCTCCGACAATCACGATCCGCGGCGCCGTGTTGTAGCCGCTGACCGTCTCGTACTTCGCATCGAACAGGTTCTCGACACGCGCCCGCAGTGTCAGGTGTGCCGACACGCGCCACGCCGCGACCAGGCGCACGAGCGTATAGCTCGCGAGCTCGACGCGCTGGAAGGTGTTGATGTCGAGATCGTCGCGCGGACCGACCACCGACACTTCGGTGCCCGCGCTCCAAGTTCCCGGGTCGTAGGTCGCACCGCCATTCACCGTCCACGGCGCGCGGCGCAGCAGGCGCTCGCCGCTCGACTCGTCGACTGCGCGCAGCAGCGTGCCGTTGGCATAGAGCTGCCATGGCCCGAAGCGCCAACTCCCGCCGAGTTCGAACCCGGTCGCGCGCGCTTCGTCGAGGTTCTCGGCGCGCTGCGCGGCTGGATCGTAGACCACCAGGTCGCGCGTATCGGTGCGGTACAGCGCCGCACGCAGAGTGCCCTCGCGCCGTGCGTACTGCAGGCCGAGTTCGCCGCTGACCGAACGCTCCGGCTTCAAGTCGGGATTGCCGAAGAACGGAAAGTAGAGGTCATTGAAGCTCGGCGCGCGGAACGCGTTGGACAACTGCGCAGTCACGCGCCAGGCCGTGTCGATCCGATACCCGTAGGCGGCGAGTGCGCTGGTCGCGCCGCCGACATCCGAATACTGATCCTGGCGCAGATTGAGCTGGAACTGGTGCGGCCCAAGATCGCCCGTAATGCCAGCCCACGCGCTGCCGACCGCGCGCGTGAAGCGCTGCGCCTGCCCGTTGAAGGTGGGATCGTAGGCGGTGGCTTCGCCGATTTGCCGCAAGTACTCGGCACCCAGTTGCGCCTTGAAGGACTGGCCGACCTCGAAATCATTGGTCCATGTCGCAGTCAGGTTGTCGGAACTGAATTCTCCGTTGTCGAACGAAGTCGGCTCGCTCGAAGAATTGGTGCTGCGATCGCGGCTGGCTCCAAGCGCCAGCTGGGTCGACCATCGCTCGCCGAGCGGCGTGCGCACAAGGGCATTGGCGGCCGCCAGCTGCGCCGTTTCGACGTGGGTCGCGGAAGGGCCGTCGGCGGTATTGTCGAAATCGGTCGTGTTGCGGTTGGCCCAACCATTGAGTGCGACCAGCGTTCCGCCGCTCGACCGATAGGTCGCACCCAGCGACGCGGTGCCGTAGCGGTTGCCGTCGAGGTCGGGGTTCGCGCCCAATGCGAACGGGCCCGGAACGACGCGCGCCGCATCGATGCTCGAAATGACCTGGCTGCTGCCACCGCCAAGCGCGCCACCCAGCCGCCACGAGCCCGCGTCGAATCCTGCTGCGGCGCGCGCGTCGACGGTGCGGCCCTGGCCGCCCTCCGCGCTGACGGTGACTCCGCTGTCAGCGCCACGCCGCGTGAAGATCTGCACGACACCGCCGATCGCCGACGAGCCATATACGCTCGACAGGTTGCCGCGCACGATCTCGATGCGGTCGATACTGTCCAGCGCGATGCCGCCGATCGGCGCGGAGCCACTGGTGCCCGCATTCAGGCGTATGCCATCCACCAGCACCAGCACCTGCGAGGAGTTCGAGCCGCGCAGGAACAGCGATGCGACCGAGCCACGGCCGCCCGACTGCGCGAACTGCACGCCGGTTTCGCGGCTCAGCACCGACACGAGATCGATCGCCTGCCATCGATCGATGTCGGTGCGGGTGATCACAGACGTCGCCGGCAATGCATCGTCGATCGACTGCGATTGTCGTGCCGGCGTCACGACCGTGACGGGCAACTGCGATACGGGCTGCGAGCGGGCCGCGGGGCAGGCAAGCAAGCCCATGCAGGCTGCCAGTGCGGCGGCGCGCCCGCATGCGATCGAACGAACCATGGTGAACTCCCGTGCGCCGGCCCACCGCCGGAAAAGTTGGGACACGGACGATCGGGAGCGGGCGAGCTGGGCACGCGAGACGCGGTCCGGCTGGCCGGCACCCCGCGGCTCATCCTCTTGTCGATGGCCGGTCTCCGGGCTGCAGGACGGGCTCCGCGCCTTCCCATGCCGGCGGGCGCCGGCACAGTGGCGAGTGCGGAGCATGCGCAAAACGCGCCTGCTTACCGTTGCGGGGGCAGCACAGGTTGGGCGAGCAGCCCTGCCGCCGCCCTCCTGTTTCCCGTTTCACCGAACGTCGCCGTTCGGCACCATCAACGCTTCGCAGTTTAGCGGAGCGCGATGATCGGGTGGTGCGCGGTCGCGGCCGATGGGTCGCGACCAAGCCGCGATGCTACGATCGACACGTGATCCGGGACGACGAATGATCCAGGACTTCGAACTGCTCGCAGGGAAGGTCGCCGAACTGGCACGCCTGCTGCACTCGCTGCGCACCGAGAACCAGCAGTTGCGCGCACAGCTCGCAACGGCCTCCGCCGAGCTCGATTCGATGCGTGAACGCGTCGACGAGGCCAGCCGACGACTCGATGGACTGATCGAGCGCCTGCCTGTTTCGCACAATGCGTCGCTCGATGCGCCGGGGGTTCCGTGGAACACCTGACGGTCACGATACTCGAACGCGACTATCGCCTCGCCTGCACGCCCGAGGAAAAGGATTCGCTGCTCAAGTGCGCCGCCTATGTAGACGGCAAAATGCAGGCGATCCGCTCGGCCGGCAAGGTGATGGGCGCGGACCGTATCGCCGTGATGGCGGCACTGCAGATCGCGCATGAGCTTTTCACTGCGCAAAGTGCCGATGGGATCGACCTCGGCGAGCTGCGCCGCCGCGTGCACTCGATGCTGCACGCCTGCGACGAGGCACTGCTGCCGCAGGAGAAGCTTTTTTGACCGGCCGGTCGTTGCGTGGTAAGTCGGCCGGGATACAATGATTTCAGGCATGCATCGCCGTAGTCGGATGCGGTGGCTTGCATGCAAGGATTTCCCTGCGGTGCTCGCGCAAAGGCCTTTTAGTTCCTTGAACCGATGCGCTATGCGCTAGGTCGCTGGTCTCGCGTCGCGGTGCGATCGGCACGCGTCTGCTGACCCTAAACGACGTGGACAGCGACCACCCTGAACCGATGGTTCAGGACATGAGGCCGGGCGGCATGCGCGGGGATCTACTTCCGACAGCCACATGTGTTTCTTCAAGTGTGTGAGTTGTCGTTGGCGGCCATTGCCGTTGCGCGATCCGCGCGACAGGCCGCGCGTTCGTCGGGCATGATCGGTCCCGCCGCGCCCCCGCGCGATCGCGACCGCAGGACCGACCGATGACCTACTGGTTGATGAAATCCGAGCCCGACGAGTGCTCGATCGACGATGCGCTCGCCGCAAAAGCGCAGACCGTTCCATGGACCGGTGTGCGCAACTATCAGGCGCGCAACTACATGCGCGACGCCATGCGCCTGGGCGACGGCGTGCTGTTCTACCACTCGAGCTGCGCCGAACCCGGAATCGCCGGCGTGGCCGAAGTGGCCAGCACTGCTCGACCGGATCCGACCCAGTTCGATCGGAAAAGCCCGTATTACGACCGGTCCGCCAACCGCGATGATCCGCGCTGGTTGCTGGTCGATGTGCGCGCGACGAAGAAGACGCGCCTGATCCCACTGCCGGAACTGCGAGCCGCTCCGGAACTGGCCGGCATGGTGATCCTGCGTCGCGGCAACCGACTGTCGATCACGCCGGTCACACCTCAGGAGTGGCAGTTCATCACGGGCCGGCTGCTGAAGGAGCCGAGCTGATGGGCCCGCCCTGAATGGAGCCAGGCTACATCGCCGCGCTCGTGCTGCTCGGCGCGGCCACCGGCTTCGCTGCGGGCCTGCTCGGCATTGGGGGCGGCATGCTGCTGGTGCCTTTTCTGACGCTGCTCTTCAACTGGCGCGATTATCCGACCGAACACGTCGTGCATATGGCGATCGCAACTTCGCTGGCGACGATCCTGTTCACGTCGGTCTCGTCGGTGCGAGCCCATCATCAGCGCGGCGCCGTGCTGTGGCGGGTCGTGGCACTGCTCGCGCCCGGCATCCTGCTGGGATCGCTGGTCGGTGCGCAGATCGCGGGGCGCCTTCCGACGTTCTGGCTCTCGATGGTCTTCGCGGTCTTCGTCGGATTCTCCGCAGTGCAGATGCTGCTCGACCGAAAGCCGACGCCGACCCGCGAGTTGCCCAAGGGCGCGGGCATGTTCGGTGTGGGCACGCTGATCGGTGTCATTTCCAGCCTGGTCGGCGCCGGCGGTGGTTTCATTTCCGTACCGTTCATGGTGTGGAGCAACGTGAAGATCCACAACGCCGTGGCCACGTCGGCGGCGCTCGGGTTTCCGATCGCCGCCGCCGGGACAATCGGCTATATCGTGGCCGGCATCGGCAACGCCAGCCTGCCAAGTGGCACGCTGGGCTTCGTCTACCTCCCGGCCCTGGTTGCGATCGCCGCCGCCAGCGTGCTGACAGCCCCACTCGGCGCACGCGTGGCCCACTCGCTCGACACCAGGCCGCTGAAGCGCGTGTTCGCCATCCTGCTGGTGCTGCTGGCGGCGTACATGGCGTACAAGGGCGTGAAGGCCTACTGAGCCGGGACCATGATCGAGCTCACGCGGCTGGCTTCCGCGTGCCCGGTGGGCGCCGCATAATGGCGCAACAAGAAGCTTAGAACCTATCTCAGAGTCCCCGATGGATCGCGTTGCCACGAGAAGCGGGCGGATGCAAGGCGGCTGGCGAAGGACAGTAGCCGAGCCTACGGCCGAGCCAGCCAACGCCGCAGCCGCCGGGTTATCGTGGCAACCCTGCGGGGCGGGGTCGCATGGGGCGCATGGCGTTGTTGCGGCTCGGGTCCTTGCAGCAAGCAATGGTCCCCTCGCCGCGTCTAGCCCTGCACCCCATGCGACCCCGCCGCGACCACCGGGGACTCCGAGATAGGTTCTATACGGCGAGGAATCGATGACAGCGTCAGAGCAGGCCATCAGTGAAATCGGCGATCCGATGGTGCGCGAACTGGCGGCACGCGGCCAGGTTCGCACCTTTCCGAAGAACGCCGTCATCATCAACGAAGGCGATCGCGGCGACAGCCTGTACGTGATCCTGTCGGGCAAGGTGAAGGTCTACGTCTCGGACGACGACGGCCGCGAGATGATTCTCGACATCTACGGTCCCGGCGATTACGTCGGCGAAATGGCACTCGATGGGCGGCCGCGCTCCGCCTCGGTGATGACGCTCGAACCCACCTCCTGCTCGGTCGTCACGCGTGACGAGCTGCGCAGCGCGATCAGCGCCAACCCGGACGTCGCGATGGCGCTGATCTCAACGCTGATCGATCGCGCGCGCATCGCGACCGACAACGTCAAGAACCTCGCCCTGATGGACGTTTACGGACGCGTCGCACGGTTGCTGCTCTCGCTCGCCAAGGATGAAGGCGGCGGCAAGCTGGTCGTCCCCGAGCGCATGACGCAGCAGGACATTGCCGACCGGGTCGGCGCTTCGCGCGACATGATCAGTCGGATCTTCAAGGACCTGACGATCGGCGGCTACGTCACCATCGAGAACCGCACGATCACCATCCACCGCAAGCCCCCGGCCCGCTGGTGAGCGGCGCCGGCCCGGCGCCGGTGAATATTCCGGCGTGCAGCCGTCGAAGGTTCGGCTGCGCCGGCTGCTCGCTCGACCTACTGTGCACTGACCCGGCCACGGGTTTACTCAGGAGGTCGACATGCCACTGCAGCGCATCGCGCCATCTCACCGTTCGGAACGCCCGCGCCGGCTGGAATCCGGGCTGCCGCTGGCCGCCCTGCTGATTGCGGGCTGCTTGTCGCTGGTCGCCTTCATCGGACTGCACAACGCTCCGCTGCCGGAGCAGGCGGTGCTGCTGTCGGTCGAGCAGGTCGTGGCCGCCGCGCCCGCGCTTTAGCCGTCCGCCTGTCGAATTTGCAGCAAATCGCCGCCCGAATCCGCCCGCGAACCCGTCAAACGGGTCGCCGTACAGTGAACCCAAGCAAACGGCCGGAGAAGATCGAAATCATCCGCGGCCTACGAGAGGAGACAACATGACCGATCAGATCATCGTGACACCGTATGACGCGGCCTGGCCGACCCGGTTCCGCATCGAATCGCAGCTGATCCACGTCGCCCTGAGCGACCTCGATCCAGCCATCGAGCACATCGGCAGCACATCGGTGCCGGGACTCGCCGCCAAACCCATCATCGACATGCTGGTCGGCGTGCGCTCACTCGACGAATTCGAACGTCACTCCGAACGTCTGGCGATCTACGGATACGAATACATCCCCGAATACGAGCGCGCGCTGCCCGATCGTCGCTTCTTCAAGCGCGTCGTGTGCGGTGTGCGCACCCACCATGTGCATGTGGTGGAGTTCAACGGCCTGTACTGGAAGCGCTACTTGAAGTTCCGCGATAACCTGCGCGCCGACGCTTGGCTGGCTGCCCGCTACGCTGAACTCAAGCGCCGGCTGGCCGCCCGCTTCCGCTACGACCGGGATGCCTACACCAACGGCAAGACCGGATTTGTCGAGGCCGTGCTGGCGATGCCCGGCCGCAGCACAGGCACAAGCGTGCGCCTCAGGCCCCACTTCGCGTTTGCAGCATGAACGTCGACCGATAGCGGTCGCGTAGCACGTTCTTCTGGACCTTGCCCATGGTGTTGCGGGGCAGGTCCTCGACCACAAACACCCGTTTGGGAATCTTGTAGTTCGCGATCCGGCCCCTGAGGCCATCGATGATCGCGGCCGCATCTACCGCCCCCGGCCGCCGCGCGACCACCACCGCCGCGACCGCCTCGCCGAAGTCGGAGTGCGGCAGACCGATCACGGCCGACTCGACGACGTTTGCCATCTCGTCGATGTAGCCCTCGATCTCTTTCGGATAGACGTTGTATCCGCCCGAAATGATCAGATCCTTGGAGCGACCGACAAGCGTCAGATAGCCGTCCGGCACGCCCGGGCCGCCGAAGTGGCCGACATCTCCGGTCCTGAACCAGCCATCGGGGGTGAACTCCTCCGCCGACTTCTCGGGCATGCGCCAATAGCCTGAAAAGACATTGGGCCCGCGCACCTCGACCTCCCCGATCTCTCCGACCGGGCTGGCCGAACCGTCATCGTGTACGACCCGCACGCCGACCCCGGGCAGCGGCAGGCCGACCGTGCCGGCGATGCGCGGGCCCAGCTTCCTGAAGTAGGGGTTCGACACCAGCATCACCGTTTCCGACATTCCGTAACGTTCGAGGATGCGGTGTCCGGTGCGCTGCTCGAACTCGCGGTGCGTCTCCGCGAGCAGAGGCGCCGATCCGGATACGAAGAGGCGCATGCCGGTGCAGCGCGACCGGTCGAACGCGGGCTCCGCCAGCAGTCGCGTGTAGTAGGTCGGAACGCCCATGAAGACCGTCGACCGCGGCAACCGCTCCAGCACCTGCGCCACGTCGAACTTCGGCAGCAGCAGTGTCTTCGCCCCTGCGAGCAGCGCGGCGTGCGACGCGACGAAGAGGCCGTGCACGTGGAACAGCGGCAGCGTGTGCAGCAGGACATCCTGCCGTCCGGCCGCGCGCTCGGCGGCGAACCCCCAGAATTCGTCCAGCGTCACTGCGTTCGAGGCGAGGTTGCCGTGCGAGAGCATCGCGCCCTTGCTGCGGCCGGTCGTTCCGGAGGTGTAGAGGACGGCCGCCAGATCGTTTGCACGGCATGGCCGGGTCTCGAAAGCGTCCGCATGCGGCACGGCGGCCTGCAGCAGGGATCCTTCGCGCGCCACGCCCAGCGTGTGCAGATGGCGACACTTTGCGCGCCGCGCCAGCGCCTCGACTTCGACCCGGCGCGACGGCGTGCAGACGACGACGTCCGGCTGCGCATCGGACAGGAAGTACTCGATCTCCGCCTTCTGATAGGCCGTGTTCAGCGGCAGGTAGACCAGGCCCGCCCGCAGCGTCGCGAGGTACAGCATCAGACACTCGGGCGATTTCTCCACCTGCACGGCGACCCGTGCGCCCGCAGGCAGGCGCAGCGAGGCCAGCCAGTTGGCGATCCTGCCGCTGGCGCGATGCAGGTCGCGCCAGCTATAGCTCAGCCCGTCGGCAGTTTCGATGCAGACCGAATCGAGATCCGCGGCGGAGCGGCGCTCGACCAGAGCGTAGAAATTCGAGTTCTCCGGATTGGCCATGATCAGATGCGAAACGCGCGAATTCTAAGCGGCTCCGCGTGGCGCACGCGCGCCGTCGCCTGGCGGGACGGGTCAGTTCTCTCGCAATCAGGATGCTCACACCGTGCCGATTGTTCTCGGACTCGGGGAAGACGAAGTACGCATCGAGTTTCTGTATGGCGAAGCGGCTGCCGTTGGCACAGCCAGCGCACGAGTATCAGGTCACCACGCGTGTCGACGCGTCGGACCGAGGACCAGATCCTCACAAATGGCCTCGGAGGGCGGTGTAGGATTTCATCCTGATGGCACGGCCGCGTCGGCGGGCGCGTGAGGGGAACAGGCATGGCAAAGGATAAGGGCGCCGACTTGCGCGCATGGCTTGCAGCGGCTGCGAAATCACTGGGTGGCGCGGCGGCTGACAGCCTGACCTGGCATACGCCGGATGGAATCGCGGTCAAGGCCCTTTACACAGCCGCCGACCTGGCCGGCCTGCCGCACCTGGACACGCTTCCAGGTTTTGCCCCGTACGTGCGCGGGCCGCAGCCGACCATGTATGCGCAGCGCCCGTGGACTATCCGCCAGTACGCGGGGTTCTCAACAGCAGAGGAATCGAACGCGTTTTATCGCCGCAACCTGGAGGGCGGCGGCCAGGGCGTCAGCGTCGCGTTCGACCTCGCGACGCATCGCGGCTACGACTCCGACCACCCGCGCGTCGTCGGCGACGTGGGCAAGGCCGGCGTAGCGGTCGACTCCGTTGAAGACATGAAGATCCTTTTTGCGGGCATCCCGCTTGACCGCGTGTCGGTATCGATGACGATGAACGGCGCGGTGCTGCCCGTGCTCGCGGGTTACGTCGTCGCTGCCGAGGAGCAGGGCGTTGCCCAGGACAAACTCACCGGGACCATCCAGAACGACATTCTCAAGGAGTTCATGGTCCGCAACACCTATATCTACCCGCCGGAGCCGTCGATGCGGATCATCGCCGACATCATCGGGTACACGGCGAAGCACATGCCGAAGTTCAACTCGATTTCAATCTCCGGCTATCACATGCAGGAAGCCGGTGCGACGCAGACTCTGGAACTCGCGCTCACCCTCGCCGACGGCAAGGAATACGTCCGTACCGCGCTCGCCGCCGGCATGGACGTCGATGACTTCGCGGGCCGGTTGTCGTTCTTCTTCGGCATCGGCATGAACTTCTACTTCGAAATCGCCAAGCTGCGCGCGGCGCGTCTGCTGTGGCACAGGATCATGCTGGAATTCGCGCCGAAGAACCCGAAGTCGACGATGCTGCGCACGCATTGCCAGACCTCGGGTTGGTCGCTCGCGGAGCAGGATCCCTACAACAACGTCGTGCGTACGGCGATTGAGGCCATGGCCGCCGTCTTCGGCGGCACCCAGTCGCTGCACACGAACTCGTTTGATGAGGCGATCGCACTGCCAACGGACTTCTCAGCGCGCGTCGCGCGGAACACCCAACTGATCCTCCAGGAAGAGACGAACATCGACCGCGTGATCGACCCCTGGGCCGGGTCGTACTTGATGGAGAAACTCACGCAGGACATGGCCGATCAGGCCTGGTCGATCATCGAGGAAGTTGAAGCGATGGGCGGGATGACCAAGGCGGTGGAAAGCGGTTGGGCCAAGCTTCGCATCGAGCAGTGCGCCGCCGAGAAACAGGCGCGCATCGACCGCGGCGATGACGTCATCGTCGGCGTCAACAAGTACCGTCTGGCCACCGAGGACCCGATCGAGGTCCGCGAGATCGACAACACCGCGGTGCGCGAAGCGCAGGTCCGGCAGCTGGCCGAACTGCGCGTCAGGCGCGACGGCAAGGCGGTCGCCACTGCGCTTGCTGCTCTGACTGAGGCGGCCCGCTCCGGGCACGGCAACCTGCTCGATCTCTCAATCATTGCGACGCGCGCCCGCGCGACGGTCGGCGAAATTTCGGACGCGCTCGAGAAAGTGTACGGCCGCTACCGTGCCCGGACCGAAAGCGTGTCCGGCGTCTACGGTGCGGTCTTCGCGAGCGACGCGCCCTGGATGGAACTCAAGGGCGACATCGAGCGCTTCGCCGCGGAGGAGGGCCGCCGGCCGCGGCTTATGGTCGCCAAACTCGGGCAGGACGGGCATGACCGCGGGGCGAAGATCATCGCAACCGGCTTCTCCGACCTGGGCTTCGACGTCGATATCGGTCCGCTGTTCCAGACTCCGGAGGAGGCCGCGCGGCAGGCGATCGAAAATGACGTCCATGTCGTCGGAGTGTCGACGCTCGCAGCAGGCCACAAGACACTCGTGCCGCAGCTCATCGCTGCGCTCCGCGCGCACGGAGCAGGTGACATCCTTGTCGTGGTAGGCGGGGTCGTCCCGTCGCAGGACTACGAGTTCCTGCACTCGGCCGGCGTGGCCGCCGTGTTCGGGCCCGGCACAGTCATCACGAAGGCTGCGAGACAGATCGTCGCGGCGATCCGTTCGGCACGTGCCCGGCAGGCGGCGTGAGGCCGGATGAAGCGTCGCATTGCGCGGGACGCTGAGTCCTCGCGACTTCAACCTCGGCGGCGTCGCAGCGATGCAACTCGTACCGCTCGCCACAGAGCGCATCTTTGCGGCGAACCCGCGGCGTGCGAGATCGCCGCACCGTCATCGCCGTGAGTGCGAAGCCCTCCCCTGTCCCGCTGTCCGCCGCCGACGACGCGCTCGTGACTAGGGTTCGCGCCGGCGAAAGGCGCGCGCTCGCGAAGGCAATCACGCTGATCGAGTCGACCCGGCGGGAAGACCAGCCGCGGGGACAGGCAGTGCTGGAAGCGCTGCTACCGCATGCGGTGGAATCGATCCGCATCGGCATCAGCGGAGCGCCGGGCGTGGGCAAGTCGACGTTCGTCGAGGCGCTCGGTCTGCACCTCATCGCTCTGGGCCATCGCGTCGCGGTCCTCGCAGTGGATCCGTCGAGCAGCGTGACCGGCGGATCGATCCTCGCCGACAAGACGCGAATGGAAGAGCTGTCGCGCTCCCCACGAGCGTTCATCCGACCTTCGCCTGCCGGCGGGTCGCTGGGTGGGGTCGCCGCGCGCACGCGCGAAACGCTGGCGGTCTGCGAAGCGGCGGGGTTCGATGTGATCATCGTGGAAACGGTCGGCGTTGGGCAGTCGGAGACCGCGGTCGCCCGCTTGACCGACCTGATGGTGCTGCTTCAGCTGCCCAATGCCGGCGACGAGTTGCAGGCGCTTAAAAAGGGCATCGTCGAGCTCGCCGACATCATCGTGGTCAACAAGGCCGACCTCGACCCGAGCCGCGCCGCGCAGGCGGAACACATGCTGAAGAACGCTCTGGCGATCCTGCGGCCCGCCTCGCCCAACTGGCAGCCGCCGGTGCTCGCGGTGTCGGCGCTCACCGGCGACGGTGTCGCGCGCCTTTGGAGCGAAGTCGAGCGTTACCGCGGAACGATGCAGGCGAGCGGCGAGTTCGCGAGCCGTCGCCGCGGCCAGGCGCAGGACTGGATGTGGCAGTTGATCGACGAGCGCCTGCGTGCCGAGTTCCGTACGCATCCAGCCGTCGCTGCCAAGCTCGCCAGCACGGTGGCCGCCGTCGCCGCCGGATCGCTGACGCCCTCGATGGCCGCCGAGCGCCTGCTTGTCTTGGCTCGGGCGACCCCTCATGGATCAGTGCGCTGACCGCCAGCGCAGCGCGCAGGCACGCGGCGAGTCCGGTTCTCGCGGGCGTTGGCCACGACCAGCGCTGACGGATCTGGTCAGGCCGCCTGCCGTAGCGCTCCCGTTCGCGCCTCTGGCTTCACCGTGGCCGGAATCATTCCTCGAAGTTCGGTCGCGCAGGATCCATCACAGCCAGGATCCGGCGCCACAACGGCACGCCGATCTCTTACTGCCTGGCCCGACCGTCTTGCCGCCGAGCGAGCAATGACTCGCGTAGCGCATGGAAAGACCGACCCTTCTGGCCTGAAGGCGGCGTACGCGTAGCCCGTTCAGGATCGATCAAACAGCGGGTGCGTAACTCGCCCTAGAATCGCGCGGCCGCACGCGTTGCTCGTCAGGTCAGCCAAGCGTGACGGTGTTGAAAAAGAGGTGTGCTGATCCGGGCGCAGTACAACCCACTCACACGGGAGTGCACGCATGCAAGACGTCATCCGACAGCTCGAGGAGATGCGCGCCGCCGCGCGGCTCGGGGGGGACAGAAGCGCGTGGATGCCCAGCACGCGAAGGGAAAGCTGACCGCGCGCGAGCGCATCGAGCTCCTGCTGGATCCGGACAGCTTCGAGGAATGGGACATGTTCGTCGAGCACCGCTGCCACGACTTTGGCATGGGCGACCAGAAGATCCCGGGCGATGGCGTGGTGACCGGCTACGGCACGATCAACGGCCGCCTCGTGTTCGTCTACAGCCAGGACTTCACCGTCTTCGGCGGCGCGCTGTCGGAAGCGCACGCGGAGAAGATCTGCAAGATCATGGACCATGCAATCAACGTCGGCGCCCCGGTGATCGGGCTCAACGATTCCGGTGGTGCGCGCATCCAGGAGGGAGTGGCGTCGCTGGGCGGGTACGCGGAAGTGTTCCAGCGCAACGTGCTGGCCTCGGGCGTGATCCCGCAGATCTCGGTCATCATGGGCCCATGCGCCGGTGGCGCGGTCTACTCGCCGGCGATGACGGACTTCATCTTCATGGTGAAGGACAGCGCGTACATGTTCGTCACCGGCCCGGACGTGGTGAAGACGGTGACCCACGAGGAAGTGACCGCCGAGGACCTCGGCGGTGCAGTCACGCACTCGACCAAGTCGGGGGTGGCCGACAGGGCCTTCGAGAACGACGTCGAGGCAATGCTGATGGTCCGCGCGATTGTGAGCTATCTGCCGGCGAACAACCGCGAAAAGCCGCCGGTCGTGCCCACCGACGACACTGCGGACCGGATCGATCGCTCGCTCGACACTCTGGTCCCGGACAATCCGAACAAGCCCTATGACATCAAGGAACTCATCTACAAGGTCGTCGACGAGGGAACATTCTTCGAGCTCTCGCCCGATTACGCGAAGAACATCGTGATCGGGTTTGGCCGCATGGACGGCAGCACGGTGGGCATCGTCGCCAACCAGCCGTTGGTACTCGCCGGATGCCTTGATATCAAGTCATCGATCAAGGCCGCACGCTTCGTCCGCTGCTGCGACAGCTTCAACATTCCCATCATCACGTTCGTCGACGTGCCGGGATTCATGCCCGGAACGGCACAGGAGTATGGCGGCATCATCAAGCACGGCGCCAAGCTGTTGTTCGCCTACGCCGAGTGCACGGTACCCAAGGTCACGGTCATCACGCGCAAGGCGTACGGTGGTGCCTATGACGTCATGTCGTCGAAGCACCTGCGTGGCGACGTCAACTTTGCATGGCCGACCGCCGAGATCGCGGTAATGGGGTCGAAGGGTGCCGTCGAGATCATCTTCCGCAAGGACAGCGAGGACCTGAAAAGGCTCGCGGATCTCGCAGAGGAATACCGCAGGAAGTTCGCCAACCCGTTCATCGCGGGGCACCGCGGTTATATCGATGATGTGATCATGCCGCACGAGACCCGAAAACGGATCTGCCGCTCACTTGCGATGCTGCACGAGAAGAAGGTCGAGAATCCGTGGCGCAAGCACAGCAATATCCCGCTCTGAGAACGGCCTGGGGGACTGAAGGCGCACCATGTTCAAGAAGATCTTGATTGCCAACCGCGGCGAGATCGCCTGCCGCGTGATCCGCACCGCCCGCCGCATGGGCATCAAGACGGTCGCCGTCTATTCCGATGCGGACAAGGACGCGCGCCACGTCGAACTGGCCGATGAGGCCGTGGCGATCGGGCCGGCGCCCTCGGCCCAGAGCTACCTGCAGATCGAGCGCATCGTCAAGGCGTGCAAGGACACCGGCGCGGAGGCCGTGCACCCTGGCTACGGTTTCCTGTCGGAAAACGCGGCGTTCTGCGCCGCTCTCGAGAAGGAAGGCATTGTCTTCATCGGGCCCAAGGCGCACGCGATCCAGGCGATGGGCGACAAGATCGCATCGAAGAAGCTGGCGATCGCCGCGAAGGTCAACACGATCCCTGGCCACAACCAGGCGATCGACTCGCCGGACGAGGCGGTCGAGGTCGCAAACCGGATCGGCTATCCCGTGATGATCAAGGCCTCGGCCGGCGGCGGTGGCAAGGGCCTGCGCATCGCCTACGACGACACGCAGTGCCGCGAGGGCCTGACAGCGTGCCGAAACGAGGCGAAGAACGCCTTCGGCGACGATCGTGTCTTTATCGAGAAGTTCATCGAGGAGCCGCGCCACATCGAGATCCAGGTGCTGGGGGACGCCTTCGGCAACTATGTCTACCTGCATGAACGCGAGTGCTCGATCCAGCGCCGTCACCAGAAGGTCATCGAGGAAGCGCCATCGCCGTTTCTCGACGACGCGACGCGCAAGGCAATGGGCGAGCAGGCGGTACAGCTCGCCCGCGCCGTCCAGTACCAGTCCGCGGGAACGGTCGAGTTCGTCGTTGGCAAGGACCGCTCCTTCTACTTCCTTGAGATGAACACCCGGCTGCAGGTGGAGCATCCCGTCACCGAGCTCATCACGGGCCTCGACCTCGTCGAACTGATGCTCCGCGTCGCAGCCGGCGAAAAGCTGTCGATCGCGCAGCAGGACGTGCAGCGAATCGGGTGGGCGATCGAGTGCCGCATCAACGCCGAGGACCCGTTGCGAGGTTTCCTGCCCTCGAGCGGACGACTGGTCAAGTTCATCCCGCCGCCGGAAGTCCCCGGTCAGGTGCGGGTCGACACCGGCGTCTACGAAGGCGGCGAAGTGTCGATGTACTACGACTCGATGATTGCGAAGCTGATCTGTCACGGTGCGACGCGCGATCAGGTGATCGCGCGCATGCGCGAAGCGCTGAACGCCTTCGTCATCCGTGGCGTCGCATCGAACATCGCGTTCCAGGCGGCGCTCCTACAGCATCCACGCTTCTTGTCCGGCAACTTCAACACCGGGCTGATTGCCGAGGAGTACCCGAAGGGCTTCCAGGCGACAAGCCTCGTGCACGACGACCCGCTCCTGCTCGCGGCCGTCGCCGCGCTGGCGCGTCGACGTTACATTGCCCGGGCGGTGCAGACCACCGGGCAATTGCGCGGTCATCGCCGACGCGTGGGCGACGACTGGGTGGTGGCAATGGGCAAGCACCGCTTCCCGCTCCGGCTCACGCAGATCGAGGACGGCTACCACGTCGAGTTCGAGGGCGAGACGAGCGAGCTCCTGTCGGACTGGAAGCTCGGAGACCTGATCTTTCGAGGTCACTGGAATGGCCAGGAAGTCTGTCTGCAGATCCAGCGTGTTGGCTGGAAATACCGGCTCATTCACTGGGGAACGCAGGCGGACGTGACGGTATTGACCGCGCGTGCGGCGCACCTGTTGTCGCTGATGCCCGATAAGCCGGCGCCCGACCTGTCGCGGTTCCTCCTCTCGCCGATGCCCGGGCTTCTGACCGAACTCGCGGTCAAGGCCGGCCAGGAAGTGAAGGCCGGCGAGAAGCTCGCGGTCATCGAGGCGATGAAAATGGAGAACATGCTGCGCGCGGAAGCCGACGGCGTGGTCAAGGAAGTGTTCGCGGCTCGCGGTGACAGCCTCGCAGTCGACCAGCCGATACTCGCCTTCGAGTAGAGCGCGCCGGCCACCGGCGCGAAACCGTCAGCCGCGCAGCGCCGACACGACGTCGGGCGGTGCCTGAACCAGTTCAATCAGCACACCCTCGCCGCAAAGCGGCGCGGCCACATCACCCTTCGGGTGGATGAAGCAGACGTCATGGCCGGCGGCTCCCTTGCGGATGCCACCAGGCGTAAAGCGCATCCCCCGCGCCTTCAGAAACTCCACTGCGGCGGCGAGATCATCCACCCACAGGCCGATGTGATTGAGTGCCGGATCGTGTACGGCCGGCTTCTTCGTCGCGTCAAGCGGCTGCATCAGGTCGACCTCAACCTTGGACGGGCCACGGCCGAGGGTCAGGATGTCCTCGTCGACGTTTTCCCGTTCGCTCTTGTAACTGCTGGTCAGTGCGACGCCCAGTTCGTCCACCCAGAGATTGCGCAGTCGGGCCTTGTCCAGTCCGCCGATCGCAACCTGCTGGATTCCAAGGATCCGGAATGGACGATCGTTCACTGAGATTCCCTTCAGGGGAGGACTGTCGGCGCCGGTTCCAGAATCGACAGGGCTTCGTTAAGAAAGGAAAGCTCGATGTTGGCCGGGCTCAGTGACGAAAGGCCGCCAGGTTTGTCTGGCGAGTCGAGGATGACGGTGACGACTTCGTCCGTTCCGCTCAGGCGCACCGTGCCGGCCACTGTGGCCCCGCTCAGTCGAGCTTCGCGCCCGAGGCCTTGGTGACCTCGGCCCAGCGCTTGATCTCGCTCGCGAGGAACCTGGCGAACTCCTGTTGCGACATCGTCGAGACCTCCGATCCGTTGCTCGCCCAGATCTCGCGCAGTTCGGGTGACTGCAGCGCCTTGACCACCTCGGCGTGCATGCGATCGAGGATCTCCTTCGGCGTGCCCTTCACGCCCCAGATCCCGTACCACGTCGACACGACGTAGTCGGGCATGCCGACTTCGGCCGTCGTCGGCACGTTGGGAAACGCCGGCGAACGCTTCGTTGCTGCCACCGCCAGCGCCTTGATCCGCCCGGAGCGGATGTGCTGCGCTGACGAGCCGAGGCCGTCGAACATCATGTCGACGTTGCCGATGATCAGGTCCTGCAGGGCCGGGCCGGCGCCGCGGTAGGGAATATGAAGGACGTAGGTCTTGCTCTGCAGCTTGAAGAGTTCGCCCGCCAGGTGGTGCGAGGTGCCATTGCCGGCCGAAGCGTAGTTCAGTTTGCCGGGGTTCTGGCGCAGCAGCACCATCAACGCGTTGAAGTCGTCGACCTTCACGCGGGCGGGATTGATCACGATGATCTGCGGCGGGTTCGCGATCACCGTCAGCGGCACCAGGTCCGTCTCGATGTTGTAGGTGAGGTTCGGGTAGAAGCTCGGCGCGATCGCGTGATGCACGGCGCCGATGAAGAACGTGTAGCCGTCAGGCGCTGCCTTGGCGGCGATCGATGCACCGACGGTGCCGCCGGCGCCGCCGCGGTTGTCGATGATCACCTGGCGCCCCAGTTGCTTCGTCAGCTGGGCCGCGAGTGGACGAGCGAAGGCATCGGTTCCGCCGCCGGGCGGGAACGGAACGATCAGCGTGATCGGCTTGGTGGGCCAGTTCTGCGCGCTCGCCGGGGCAGCGAACACCACTCCGGCAGCAAGCAAGGCGACGAGCAGGATTCGACGGTGCACGAGGGTCTCCTTGGCCATATTGAAGGTCGCGCTCTGACGGCGCTGGTATCGGATGCTGCCGCCATTTTCGACGGGTCCGTCACTTTAGCGTTTGAACGCCGCGGACGGCGGACCAGCCGCCCGGACGAAAATAGAACCCAGCAGCCGACGCCGATCAACACCATCGGCACCGAGAGCCACTGTCCCGCCGACATCCCGAGCGGCATTGCACCGTACAGCGCCTCGGGTTCGCGGTAGATTTCGCCGACGATCCGCAGGATGCCGTAGCCGATCAGGAACAGGCTGGCGACAGCCCCCACCGGTCGGGGCTTGCGCGAATAGACCCACAGGATCGAGAACAGCAGCAGTCCCTCGAGAGCGAACTGGTACAGCTGCGACGGGTGCCGCGGCAGGTTGTCACCGGCCTGCGGAAAGATTCTTGCCCAGGGCACCCGTGCCGGATCGGCGACACGCCCCCACAGTTCGCCGTTGATGAAGTTGCCGATGCGGCCGGCGGCGAGTCCCAGCGGGACCAGCGGAACGACGAAATCGGCGACGGTCAGAAACCGTTTGCCGCGGCCGCGCGCGAACCACCACATGGCGACGATGACGCCGATGATGCCGCCGTGAGAGGCCATGCCGCCCTTCCACACCGCGAAGATTTCGAGCGGATTCGCCAGGTAGTACGACAGCGGTCCGTAAAAGATAACGTGGCCGAGGCGTCCGCCGACGATGACTCCGATCATTCCGTAGAAGAGCAGATCGTCGACATCCTGTGAACTCATGCCGCGCCACGCATCGCGCGCGCGCAGCTTGCCGAGCAGCAGGAACAGCACGAAGCCGACCAGGTACATCAGCCCGTACCAGCGGATGGCCAGCGGGCCGATCTGCAGGGCGACCGGATCGAAATCGTGAACGACGGGCATATGAGACTCGGGATTGAGAGAGCGCTGATCTGAAGCCGAGCGAAAGCTTGGCCTATTATTGCCCGTTCTTCCTCCACCCTGCGGCGCACTCGTCATGCCCAACAACGAACGCTCGAAGCACGTGACCCACGGCGTGGCCCGCTCGGCCAATCGCGCGATGTATTACGCGATGGGCTACAAGGACGAGGACTTCGACAAGCCGATGATCGGCGTCGCCAACGGCCATTCCACGATAACTCCCTGCAACTCCGGGCTGCAGAAGCTCGCCGATGCGGCGATCGAGGAGATCGCCGCGTGCAAGGCCAACTCGCAGGTATTCGGCACGCCGACGATATCCGACGGCATCGGCATGGGAACCGAGGGGATGAAGTACTCGCTCGTTTCGCGCGAGGTGATCGCCGATTGCGTCGAGACCTGTGTCAACGGCCAGTGGATGGACGGCGTCATCGTCATCGGCGGCTGCGACAAGAACATGCCGGGCGGCGTGATGGGCATCGCACGCTGCAACGTGCCGGCGATCTTCGTCTACGGCGGCACGGTGAAGCCGGGCCACTACAAGGACAAGGATCTGACGATCGTGTCGGCGTTCGAAGCGGTCGGCGAGTTCACCGCGGGACGGCTCAGCGAAACCGATTTCAAGGAGATCGAGCGCCGCTGCATCCCGGGGTCCGGATCATGCGGCGGGATGTACACCGCCAATACGATGAGCTCGTCGTTCGAAGCTCTCGGGATGAGCCTGCTCTACTCATCGACGCAGGCGAATCCGGACGACGAAAAGGTGACGAGCACGCGCGAGGCGGCGCGCGTGCTGGTCGAGGCCGTGAGGCGCAAGCTGCGGCCGAGCGACATCATCACGCGCGAATCGATCGAGAACGCGGTCAGCCTGATCATGGCGGTCGGCGGGTCGAGCAACGCGGTGCTGCACTACCTGGCAATCGCGCACTCGGCCGGCATCGCCTGGACGATCGACGACTTCGAACGGATCCGCCGCAAGGTCCCGGTGCTGTGCGACCTGAAACCTTCGGGCAAGTACGTGGCGACCGACCTGCACCGGGCCGGAGGCGTGCCGCAGGTGCTGAAGATCCTGCTGGCCAACGGACTGCTGCACGGCGATTGCATGACGATCACGGGCAGGACGATGTCGGCCATGCTCGCGGACATCCCCGCCGAGCCGCGCGCAGACCAGGACGTGATCCATCCGTTCGCGCGGCCGCTGTACGCCGAAGGCCATCTGGCGATCCTCAAGGGCAACCTCGCGCCCGAGGGCTGCGTGGCGAAGATCACCGGGCTCAAGAATCCGGTGATCACCGGTCCGGCACGAGTGTTCGATTCCGAGGATGCAGCCATGGACGCCATCCTGGCCGACCGCATCCGGGCCGGCGATGTCGTGGTGATCCGTTACGAGGGGCCGCAGGGTGGTCCGGGGATGCGCGAGATGCTGTCCCCGACCTCCGCACTGATCGGCAAAGGGCTCGGGGAAAGCGTGGGACTCATCACGGACGGGCGCTTTTCAGGCGGCACGTGGGGCATGGTCGTCGGCCACGTGGCACCCGAGGCGTACGTCGGCGGCAACATTGCGCTGATCGAGGAAGGTGATTCGGTGACGATCGACGCGCACCGGTTGCTGCTGCAGCTCAATGTCGCGGAGCCTCAGCTCGCACGGCGACGGGCCGCGTGGAAACAGCCTTCGCCGCGCTATACCAAGGGCGTACTTGCGAAATTTGCGCGGCTGGCCTCCACCGCCAGCAAAGGCGCCATCACCGACGAACGGTTGTTCGGCTGATCCGCGCGCACAACTTCACAGCCGGCGACCGCCGCGGTTTCCCTTCCCGGCTTCGAGCGCGCGCTGGATGCGGCGCTTCTTGTGGGCGTCCATCTCGTCGAACGCCTTCTTCTTGTCGAGGCCGAGCCGGCGCTCGAAGACCTCGAACCAGATCATCGCCAGTACGAACGGCACGGTGATCCACCACCACGACAGTCCGGCGAACACGCTGATCTCCATCACCTTCAGAATGATCAGCGCAACGCCGACCCAAAGCAGCCACATGCGGTCTCTCCGCCGAAGCGACCCGGACACTATAGCCGCGCACGCCGGCCCTCGGGTCAACGTAAAAGCGGGCAAGCCGTTAGAATCTTTGGGCTTTTGGCACGCAACCAACCGACTTACCGCATCACTTTCAGCCCGAATCGGAGACCGCAATGAAGCATGTCCTCGCCTTTGCCGCCCTCGGCATCGCTGTCGCCAGCGGTCCGGCGTTCGCCCAGGCCGAACTGGCCAAGCAAAAGAACTGCCTCGCCTGCCACGCCATCGACAAGAAGCTGGTCGGCCCGTGCGTACAAGGACGTCGCTGCCAAGTACAAGGGTGACAAGGACGCTGTGGCCAAGCTGGCCAAGAAGATCCGCGAAGGCGGTGTCGGCGTCTGGGGCCAGGTTCCGATGCCCGCCAACCCACAGGTCAACGAGCAGGAGGCGATGTCACTGGCCAAGTGGGTGCTGTCGCAGTAGTTGGTCAGTAGGCTGACCTGAGGACGGGGCGCTGCGGCGCCCCTCTTCTTTGCTGCGCAGCACCAGCGGTGGCCCAGCTCAGACGTGGCGCGTCGGCAAACGGATGCTGGTCGTCCTGCCCGAGACCGCCTCGGCGATCAGTTCGCCGTTGCCGGCGGCGAGCGTCCATCCCAAGGTTCCGTGACCGGTGTTGAGAAACAGCCCGGCGATCCGGGTGGGCCCGAGATACGGCACGTTCGACGGAGTGACCGGCCGCCGCCCCGCCCAGTATTGCGGGGCGGCGTAGTTGCAGGCCCCGGGAAACAGCTGCGCGGTGCGTCGCGTCAGGACCGCGCAGCGTGCCGGGTCGATCTCGCAACCCCAGCCGGCGATTTCCGCGGTGCCCGCGACCCGCAAGCGGCCGCCGAAGCGCGAAAACACCAACTTGTACTCGTCGTCGGTCAGACTGACTTGCGGCGCCCGCGCCGCATCGACGACCTCAAAAGTCGCCGAGTATCCCTTGCCTGGGTAGATCATCAGTCGCACGCCGAGCGCGCGCAGCAGCGGGACCGATTCGACACCAAGACAGACGACGATGGCTTCCGCCGGCTCGAATCGCGGCGCGCCCGTTGCCGTGAGCAGTTCGACCCCGACCGCCCGGCCGCTGGCGGTGCGTACCGCGGCTATCGTGGTCTCGAACCGGAACTGCACTCCCCGCTCGGCGCAATGCGCGGCCAGGTCCCGCGTGAAGCGGTGGGCATCGCCAGACTCGTCGTCGGCCGAATAATCGGCGCCGACGATCAGCGACTCGATGGCGGCGAGCGCTGGTTCGAGTTTCAGCGCCTGCTGCGGCGTCAGTGAACGTCTGTCGCAGCCGAGTTCGCGCATCAATGCCGCCGGCGTCTGCGATGCCTCGAATTCGCGTAGGTCGGTGTAGAAGTGCAGGATGCCGCGTTCAGCGCAGTCGTATTCAAGCGAGAGTTCGCGGCGAAGCTGCTTGACCGCCCGGCGGCTGTGCAAGGCCAGCGCCAGGATCGTCCGGATGTTCGCGTCGGTCCGCGCCGGCAGGCATTCGCGCAGGAATTCGGCCACCCACAACCACTGGTGCAGTTCCGCCCGCGGTCGATAGGCGAGCGGAGCGTCTCCGCGTCCGATCCAGCGGAGGATCCGGCGCGGCGCTCCCGGGTTGGCCCACGGCTCGGCGTGGCTGGCGGAAATCTGGCCGCCGTTCGCGAAGCTCGTCTCGAGCGCGACGCCGGGCTGGCGATCGATGACGACGACCTCATGACCCGCCTGGCGCAGGAACCAGGCACTTGCGACGCCGACGACGCCGGCGCCCAGGACTAGAACACGCACGAAGCCGCTTCCGGTGAACCAGGGCACTTCATTCTACGGACGCAGCGGGGGACCCCGCCTTGCAACCGATACCGTGCCGGCCGTTTTGCGGGGCCCCCGCGCGTGAGTACAATCCTGCGGTTTCGTCGGCGAAACCCTTGCCTCAGTTGTCTGGTGCCGCAGTGACGATTCACCGGGCAAAGTTCCCAGCAAAACAACCATTCGACCGACACTCAAGAGGAGAAAAGGTCCCATGAACTACAACGTCATCAAGCTTGCACCGCTGGCCGCAGTTGCAATGGCCGCGGCGGTCGCGCTTACCGCCTGCGGCAAGAAGGAAGAACCCGCCAAAACCGAAGCCCCCAAGGCGGCTGCCGCAGCAGCCCCGCAGAAGGCCCAGCTGAAGGTCGGTCACGTCGCACCGCTGACCGGTGGCATCGCCCACCTCGGCAAGGACAACGAAAACGGCGCCAAGCTGGCAGCCAAGGAGATCAACGCCGCCGGCGGCGTCAAGATCGGCGATCAGGTGTACGAGATCGTCATCCTCGGTGAGGACGACAAGGCCGACCCGAAGGAAGGCACGCTGGCCGCTCAGAAGATCGTCGACTCCGGCGCAGTCGCCGTCGTCGGCCACCTGAATTCCGGCACGTCGATCCCGGCCTCCAAGATCTATTCGGACGCCAGCATGACGCAGATCTCGCCGTCGGCGACGAATCCCAAGCTGACCGAGCAGGGCTTCAAGACCACCTTCCGCGTAGTCGCCAACGACAACCAGCAGGGCGGCGTGCTCGCGAACTATGCGCATGACGCGCTGAAGGCCAAGACGATGGCCATCGTCGACGACCGCACCGCCTACGGACAGGGCCTGGCCGACGTAGTCGAGAAGGTCGCGAAGGAAAAGGGCATCAAGGTCGTCGGCCGTGAGTTCGCCACCGACAAGACGACGGACTTCAACGCCATCCTGACCAAGATCCGTGCTACCAAGCCCGACGTCATCATGTACGGCGGCATGGATGCCACCGCGGGCCCGATGGCCAAGCAGATGAAGCAACTCGGCATCAAGTCGGTGCTGCTGGCGGGCGACGGCGTGTGCTCGCCGGAATTCATCAAGCTGGCCGGCGACGCCGCAACGATACTGCACTGCTCGATGGCCGGTGAGGCGGTCGAAAAGCTCGCGAAGGGCGAGGAGTTCAAGGCCAAGTACAAGGCCGAGTTCAACCAGGACGTGCAAATTTACTCGCCGTATTCATACGACGCCGTGTACGTCATCGCCGATGCGGCCAAGCGGGCCGGCAAGGCTGACCGCGCCGCCATCACGGCGGCCATGCCCGCGACCAGCTATCCGGGCCTGACCGGCACCATCGCGTTCGACGAAAAGGGCGACATCAAGAACGGCGCCATCTCGATGTTCAAGGTCACCGGCGACAAGCTGGAGTACATCTCCACGGTTCGCTGATCGAACTTTGCGAGGAAAGAGCGGCACCTGAGGGTGCCGCTTTTTTTTTGCTGCCGAAGACTACTTTGTTCCCGACGACACAGCCTGTCGCCGCCGTAATCAGCGCGTCGCCCCTGGGAAACACCACGAGCACGCGGCTGACCGGCTGACTGTCTTCCACCACGACCAGCAGGCGCTGTCCCGCACTGTCGTTGGTCATCGATTCGACCGTCTCGCGAGGCGCACCAAGGGCGGCCGGGAGCGAGCCGACTGAAACCATCAATGACAGCAGCAGCCCTGCCGTCCGCACAGGGCAGCCCTATCGGAACTGATAGAACTGATCGTTCAGGTATCTGACGATGTTCTGCTTGTCTGCCGGCGAGAGTTCCTTGCCCGACGCGTGTCCGCAGGATTCCAGCTGCTGCTTCAGTGCATCCAGTGAACGGACCGATCGCGTCTTGCGCGAGTACACGCTGGTGTCATGACACCCGAGGCAGTTGGCGTCATGCAAGCGCTTGCCGTCAGTGCTATCACCTGGCAATGCAGCGAGCGCACTCGACGCCAGCAAGACAATCGGCGCTGCATACGACAAGCACTTTGCTGCTCGTCTCTGTAGATCGGACCTACTGGGGAGCGCTGAAATCATCGTTCACCTCCTTCGCAGTTCGGTCGCCGGCACCTGCGAGCGCGGGAATCTATGCGCGGCGCGGGCCTTTGCCTTGGCTATCTCTTCCGCACGGTTCCTCGGCGGGGAGTTCGTCTCGAGGGATCTCAAAAGACTCCTGGATACGGCTTCAACCTGGTCGACAGCCGCTACGAACGAAGTCTCGTTGGCTTTCGACGGCCTGTTGAAGCCGCTCACTTTCCTGACGAATTGCAGTGCGGCAGCGCGAATCTCTTCGTCCGTCACTGGCGGGTCGAAGTTGAATAGGGTTCTGATGTTTCGACACATAAGCATTACCTCGCCGTGGCTTGCGTCGTGGCTCGCGCCGTGGCTCGCGCCGTGGCACGAATTGCGCCTTCGAGACTTGCGGCAGGTTACCAGCCGGCACGTGCTCGAACGCACTTGCCCGTTCGGTTCGGAGTCCAGCGAATCGGCTGGGAGCGGCGAATCCCAGCCGGCTTGCTACGATGCTAAACCTGCGCGGGGGCGCGCGCGACCTTCCAACCGATCGGGATCGATGGATACCTTCATCCAGCAAGTCATCAATGGCCTGGTGCTCGGCAGCATGTACTCGCTGATTGCGCTCGGCTACACGATGGTCTACGGGATCCTCAACCTGATCAATTTTGCACACGGTGACGTGCTGACGGTCGGAGCGCTGACGGCGCTGTCGACCATTTTGCTGCTGCAGGCGATGTTCCCGGGCCTGCCGGGCTGGGTACTCATCGTGGCCGGCCTGCTGGCCGCGATTCCGGTATGTGTTGTTCTGAGCCTGGTCATCGAGCGCGTCGCCTACCGGCCGCTGCGCAATGCGCCGCGCCTGGCGCCGCTGATCACCGCGATCGGTGTTTCGATCGTGATCCAGACCGTGGCAATGCTGGTCTGGGGGCGCAACTACCTGACGTTTCCGCAGCTGATCTCGAATGTGCCGCTCGAGGTCGGCGAGATCACGGTGACGGTCACCAAACTGCTGGTCATCGCGCTGTCCGCCGCGGTGATGGTCGGGCTGATGCTGCTGGTCAACCGCACCCGCCTGGGCCGTGCGATGCGTGCCACCGCCGAGAACCCGCGCGTTGCGGGACTGATGGGCGTGAATCCGAATTTCGTGATCGCCGTGACCTTCGCGATCGGCGCCGCACTGGCCGCGCTGGCCGGGGTAATGCTGGCGGCCACCTACAGCGTCGCCCACTTCTACATGGGCTTTCTTCCCGGGCTGAAGGCGTTCACCGCCGCGGTGCTCGGCGGGATCGGCAACATTCCAGGGGCGATGCTGGGCGGGTTGCTGCTCGGGCTGATCGAGGCGCTCGGTGCCGGTTACATCGGCCAGTTGACGGGCGGCATTCTCGGCAGCCATTACCAGGACGTGTTCGCGTTCCTGATCCTCGTGATGGTCCTGATCTTCCGTCCGTCGGGCCTGCTCGGCGAACGCGTGGCGGACCGCGCATAACGATGGCCGCACTGCTGCCGCGCCTGTCGCAGAACCGCTCGGCGGTGTGGCTGGCGACCGCCGTGGTCGCGGTCATACTGATCCTGCTGCCGTTCGCATTTGGGATGATGGGCAACGCATGGGTGCGCGCGCTGGCCTTCGCGCTGCTCTACATCATGCTGGCGATGGGGCTCAATATCGTCGTCGGCTTCGCCGGGCTGCTCGACCTCGGGTACATCGCGTTTTACGCGGTGGGCGCGTACATGTACGCGCTGCTGGCGTCGCCGCACCTGGCTTCAACTTTCACGTGGATCGCCCAGACCTTTCCGACCGGGCTGCACAGTTCGATCTGGTTCGTGGTTCCGCTCGGAGCCGGGATCGCGGCGATGTTCGGCATTCTGCTGGGTGCGCCGGTACTGAAGCTGCGCGGTGATTATCTGGCGATCGTCACGCTCGGATTCGGCGAGATCGTCCGCATTTTCATCAACAACCTGAACGCGCCGGTCAACATCACCAACGGTCCGCAGGGCATCACCCTGATCGAGCCGGTGAAGATCGTTGGCATCAACTTCGCGCGCCCGTTGAACGTGTTCGACGTGACCCTGCCGTCGGTGTATCTCTACTACTACCTGTTCCTCGTGCTGACGATCGCCGCCATCGTCGTCTGTGTCCGCCTGCAGGATTCGCGGCTCGGCCGTGCGTGGATGGCGATCCGCGAGGACGAGATCGCCGCCAAGGCGATGGGCATCAACGTCCGCAACGTCAAGCTGCTGGCGTTCTCGCTGGGCGCGACCTTCGGTGGTGTGTCCGGCGCTATGTTCGCGGCGTTCCAGGGCTTCGTCTCGCCGGAGTCGTTCACGCTGAACGAATCGATCATCGTGCTGGCGATGATCGTGCTCGGCGGTCTCGGCCACATCCCGGGAGTCGTGCTCGGCGCGGTGCTGCTGTCGATCTTTCCCGAAGTGCTGCGGCACACGGTCGTGCCGGTCCAGACGTTCCTGTTCGGCCACGTCATCATCGATGCCGAAGTGCTGCGCATGATGCTTTACGGTCTGGCGATGGTGGTGATCATGCTGTACCGGCCCAAGGGTCTGTGGCCGGCGCCCGAGCACGGCGTCAATCCGGCCAGCCGGGTCGCCACGCAGAGGGCCTGATGAGCGACATCGTGCTGCGCGTGATCGGCGTCAACAAGCGCTTCGGCGGGCTGCAGGCGCTGTCGGATGTCGGCATCGAGATTACGCACGGAGAGATCTACGGCCTGATCGGTCCCAACGGTGCGGGCAAGACGACGTTCTTCAACGTCATCACTGGCCTCTACTCGCCCGATTCCGGCACGTTCGAACTCGACGGCAAGCCGTACGCGCCGACCGATGTCCATCGCGTGGCGCAGGCCGGCATCGCACGCACCTTCCAGAACATTCGCCTCTTTCCCGACATGACGGCGCTCGAAAACGTGATGGTGGGGCGCCACGTGCGCACGCACGCCACGGCGCTGGGCGCGATTCTGCGCACGCGGCGCACGATCGAGGAGGAGCGCGGCATCAAGGCGCGCTCGATCGAGTTGCTCGAATACGTCGGCATCCGCAAGTACGCCGACTACCAGGCGCGCACGCTCGCCTATGGCGACCAGCGGCGACTGGAGATCGCGCGCGCTCTCGCCACCGAGCCCAAGCTGCTGGCGCTCGACGAACCGGCCGCCGGGATGAACGCCACCGAGAAGCTCGCGCTGCGCAGTTTGCTCGAGGCGATCAGCCACGATGGTGTGACCATCTTGCTGATCGAGCACGACGTCAAGCTGGTCATGGGTCTGTGCGACAGGGTCACAGTGCTCGACTACGGCAAGAAGATCGCAGTCGGCAATCCGGCCGCAGTGCAGAGCGACCCGGCGGTCATCGAGGCGTATCTCGGCGGCGGCCACAAGACCGTCGCCACCAAGGCGGCGTGAAAGTGAGTGACGTCGTCCTTCGCGTCGCAAAGCTGAAAGTCGCTTACGGGGGAATTCAGGCCGTCAAGGGTGTCGACCTGGAGATCCGCGGCTCCGAACTGGTGACGCTGATCGGCGCCAACGGTGCGGGCAAGACCTCGACGCTGAAGGCGATCACCGGCACCCAGGCGTGGGCCGGCGAGATCGAATACATGGGACACACGACGCGCGGCATGGCGTCGTACCAGTTGCTCGCCCGGGGGCTGGCCATGGTGCCCGAGGGCCGCGGTGTGTTCGCGCGCATGACGGTGACCGAAAATCTGCAGATGGGCGCGTTCGTGCGCCGCGACGATGCCGAGGTCCGGCGCGACATCGACGACATGTTCACGACGTTTCCCCGCCTGAAGGAGCGGGCGAAGCAGCTCGCCGGCACGCTCTCGGGCGGCGAGCAGCAGATGCTGGCGATGGCCCGCGCGCTGATGAGTCGACCGAAGCTGCTGCTGCTCGACGAACCGTCGATGGGCCTGTCACCGATCATGGTCGAAAAGATCTTCGAAGTGATCCGCACGGTGGCCGCTCGCAAGGTTCCGATGCTGCTGGTCGAGCAGAACGCACGACTCGCGCTCGAAGCGGCGCAGCGTGCCTACGTGATGGACTCCGGCGTGGTCACGCTCAACGGCGACGCCCACGAGTTGCTGTCCGATCCGAAGGTTCGCGCCGCCTACCTCGGCGAGGCGGCCTGATCGGACTATCCGGTATAAGCCATTCGTCTACGGCATCACCTGCCGCCAGTAGCGCTCGACCTGGGCGTCGTCGATGCCCGCCGGTGCTGTCGCCGCGTTGACCCGCTTCACGACGCCGGCGCCGCAGACCGGCGCAGCAGGATTCACCTGCAGATTCAGTGGCAGGTCCTGCAGGCCGGCCGCTGCCGCGAGCAGCGCATAGCCTGCCGTCGGCGCGCATCCATTGATTTCGACGCCCGAAGGCCGTGCGGCGTGCACCGCAACGATGAGGTCGCCGAGGTCATCGAACGCCTGATTGCCAATCGAGTAGTACGCCGCGTGTGCTGCGACCTGCAGGCGCGGGACTTCGGCGGCCATGCTGATGCCCGATAGCGCGGCGGCAAGCAGCGCCGCACCGATCACGCCATGTCGAACCCCACGCCGGATCTCGATTCGAGCGTTCATGTTGTTCTCCTTGCTGGTTGGCCGTGTCGCGGCGGTGGACTACAGTGCCGCCATTCTTGGATGGCGCTCCGTGGTTCGACAAACGACCTTTTCTTGCGGCTGGCATGAGTTGAGCTCATGAAGCGGCAGCGGACGCCTCGCCTGTCGCTCGACCTGCTGCGCGGGTTTCACGCGGCTGCGCGTCACCTGAGTTTCACGCGTGCAGCGCATGAGCTGTTCGTCACGCAGTCGGCCATCAGCCATGAAATCAGGACACTCGAAGAGCAGCTCGGCCGTCCGCTGTTCAGGCGCGTCAACCGCTCGCTGCAGCTGACACAGACGGGAGAGGAGCTGTATCGCGCAATCGACGAGGCCCTGACGCTGATCGATGTAGCGACCGAGCGCGCGTCGGGACCGTGGCGCACCCTGTCGGTCACGACGACGGTGGCCCTCGCGTCGACCTGGCTGGTGCCACGCCTGCCGCGATTCGCGGCACTCAACCCGGAGGTCGACCTGCGCATCGTCGCCAGCAACGACACGGTCGATCTCAAGCGCGAGCACATCGACGTTGCGATTCGATTCGTGCTCATGTCGGCTCCCCAGCCGGCACTGGAAAAGCCTTTCGACTACCGCCAGTTTCCCTGTCTGCTCGCCGGCGCTGGCGCGCAGTCGCGCGCGGCCGCTGCGCACGCCTGCCGACCTCGCCGGTCATGTGCTGGTCGACTTCGAAACCATCCTGTACGGCCGTGGGTGGTCCGACTGGCAACAGTGGTTCAACGCTATGCAGCTGCGCGCGATCAAGGGCACCGGCTGGCTCCGGTTCTCGCACTATGACCAGGTGATCGAAGCGGCGCGCAACGGCAGCGGCATTGCAGTCGGCAAGTGGCCGCACCTGGCGGAACACGTTCGGGAGGGTGTCCTGCTCGCGCCGCTCGGCGCGAGCGGCGTCGCGACCGTGGGCGCCTTCTATCTCGAAGTGGCCGAGAGCGCGCCGAAGGAGGCCAGCGAGGCTTTCGTCGACTGGCTGCGCCAGGAAACCCGGCGCGACAATGAGGTGCAGCACCAACGCCGGGTCTCGCGTTCGCGGGTGGGAACGCGCGGCGCGACGCGCATCGCCGGCTAAACGATTCGGCGTAGTCTTCCAGAGTCGGTCGTTCCGCATCGGGTGATCAGAATCGAGGTCGCTGCCGCACACATCGAGGAGCAACGCTGATGGCGCATCCTGGAGAACGCTTTTCCTCCGAGGTCACGCTGACGCCGGACCTTGTCCGCGCGTACGCCCATGCGGCGGGCGATGACAACCCGGTCCATCACGACCATGGCTTTGCAACGGCGACCCGCTACGGACGGCTGATCGCAAGCGGCACGCACACGACCGCGCTGCTGCTCGGCCTCACCGCTTCGCACTATTCGAGAAGCGGCGCCATGGTCGGGCTCGAGTTCTGGGTGCGCTTCCGGCGACCGATTTTTGCCGACGAAACGATCCGTCTCGAATGGCTGGTCGTCAAGGTCACGGAGAACGAGAAGCTCGGAGGCGACGTCGTCGAGCTGCGCGGGCGGATACGAGGCCAGGACGGCGCAACCGCGCTCGGCGCCAAGGGACGCGTGCTGGTCACCGACCGGCTCTAGCCGGCCAGTCGATGTATCGACCCCAGCTTTGACGGGAGCGTGCTTGAAGGTCATCGGCCTCGTGGGCGGCATGAGCTGGGAGTCGACAGTCCCGTATTACCGCGAGATCAACGAATCGATCCGATATGCGCTCGGCGGACTGCACTCGGCCCGGCTGGTCCTTTACAGCGTCGACTTCCACGACGTCGAACAACTGCAGCATGCTGGCGACTGGGATACTGCCGGCGAGCTGGTGGCAGATGCGGCGCGGGCCGTCGAGCGCGCCGGGGCGGATTTCATAGTCCTTTGTACCAACACGATGCACAAGATTGCCAGCACGGTCGAGGCGGCCGTCAAAATTCCCTTGTTGCACATCGCGGACCCGACGGCCGAAACCGTCCGCAGCGCAGGCGGGAAGACGGTCGGCCTGCTGGCGACCCGGTTCACGATGGAGCAGGAGTTCTACGTTGACCGCCTGCGCAACCACGGGCTGCAGGTGGTGCTGCCGCGCGAGCGCGACCGCGAACTGATCCACCGCGTCATCTACGAGGAGCTCTGCCTCGGACGCATCGTCGACAGTTCGCGCGACGAGTACCGCCGGATCATCGCCGATCTGGTCGGCCGGGGCGCAGACAGCGTCATCCTCGGCTGCACCGAAATCACGCTGCTGATCGATGAAAGCGACTCACCGGTCCCGCTCTACGACACGACCCGCATTCACGCCCGCAAGGCGGCCGAGTGGTCGCTCGCTGCACCGTAAGCGGTGGATCCGACGCGGCCGACCGCATCGCGCTGACTCCGCTCAGGATTGCACTGCACGTCCGACACGTCTCACGCTGACCGCAACGTCCATCCCACTGAAGGAGCCGGCATCGCCGAACCACCTGCCGGTCAGCGGTGCCGCCAGCGCGGGATCGCGCGCGTAGGCCACGCGGATCAGGCTGCTGCCGCCGAACAGCGCGTTGGTCGGATCGAACGGGACCCATCCGGCGCCGGGCAGGTAGGCGTGCAGCCACGCGTGCGTCGCACCCGCACCGCTGATGGCCGCCTCCTGATCCTCGTCACCGCCCTCGTCAAGGGCGGGGTCGTACAGGTAGCCTGAAACGAAACGTGCGGCGATGCCGAGACGTCGCAGGACCTCGATCATCAGCAGCGCGAAATCGCGGCACGAGCCAGCGCCCCGCTGCAGCGTCTCGTCCGGCGTCTGCGTGCCCTCAGCGTCGCGCGACTCGAAGGCAAATCCCGCCTTGATCGACTCGGCGATCGACATCAGCAGCTCGCGCGTGTCCGGACGCACGCTGGGCGCGAGAAATGGCCGGCTCCATTCGAAGAGCCGTCCCTCGGGATCGGGGTAGTGCCGTTCGAGCAGCGCGCCCAGGTCACGTCGCTCGTCGGCGCTGTAGTCGAAAGGCCAGCGCTGCGCATGCCGCGCAAGCGGCAGCTCGTTGATGCCGCGCACACCGCGATGCGAGACGCGGAAGCGGCAGTCGATCCTCAGTTCGGCCGCGCTCGCGGCCGGGGTCACCAACGTCACCCAATTGGACTGGGTGTCCTGCACCCAGTCGATCTCCGACGGCACGCTGGCTTCGAGAGTCGCATCGAGCACATGGATATCGTGGCCAGAACGAGGCCGGAACATCACGCGGTGCTGGCCGAAGCGGACCGGCCTGGCATAGCGGTACGTGGTCGTGTGCTGCACCTCGAGGACGCGCGCGGAGGTCATCCGCCGTCCTTGGCCAATTGCGCGCTCCAACGGGCCAGCTGGTGCTCCTTCTCGCCGCCCGCCTGCATCGCCTGCAGCACGCGCGCGCGGTCCTCGGCAGGGCGGTTCTGGCTCAGCTTGAACTTGGCCTCGACGCGATCTACCGCGATCGAGAACGCGACAATGCCGCCTTTCATGCCCTCGCGAAAGGCGTCGTCCAGCTCGTCCCACTGGCGGCGGTAGTCAGGGTCATGACGCTCGATCAGCGCCTTGAGGACCTGTTCCTTGCTCTCGCTATCGTGCGTCGGCTCGACTGTGCCGTGGACGTGCACGACCGCGTAGTTCCAGGTCGGCACGGCCTTGCGCGTCGAGTAGAGCGACGGCGAGACATACGCGTCGCCGCCGTGAAAGATCGCCAGCACGTGCTTGCGTTCGCTCCAGGCCTGCCAGTGCGGGTTGGCGCGCGCCACGTGTCCGAGCAGACGCCACGCGCCCACTTGCTCGATGAGCAGCAGCGGCACATGCGAGATGATCGGCTCGTCGGCCGGCGTGATCAGCGTGGCGAACGGGTTCGCGCGAATCAGAGCGGCCGCAGGCTCGCGTTCGCCGACGGCAAAATGCAGCGGGGTGTACAGCATCGTCTCAGCCCAGCCCGGTTGACTCGGGCAGCCCGAGCATCAGGTTGAGGTTCTGGACCGCCGCGCCGCTTGCGCCCTTGCCGAGGTTGTCCAATCGCGCGACGAGCAGCGCCTGGCGGGCCGCAGCATTCGCGTAGACGAAGATCTGCAGGCGGTTGGTGTCGTTGAGCGCCTCGGGCTCGAGGAAAGTGCCATCGCGCAGCGCCGATGTGTCGTTCAGCGGCCTGACCTCGATGAAGCGCTCGCCGGCGTAGAACTCCGCGTAGATCGCATGCAGGAGAGCGCCATCGACCGCCTGCGGCAGCGCCGCCGTCTGCAGCGGAACGTGCACCAGCATGCCCTGCCGGAAGTCGCCGACTGACGGGGCGAACAGCGGCGCCATCGCGAGCAGCCCGTGCCGGCGCATTTCGTCGACATGCTTGTGCCTGAGCGACAGTCCGTAGTCGCCGTAGACCTGCGGCCGAGTTGCGCCCGGCTGCTCGAACGATTCGATCATCCTGCGGCCGCCGCCTGAATATCCGGAGACGGCATGCACGGTGACCGGAAAGTCCTCGGGCAGCACACCGCGCTCGCGCAGCGGCCGAACCAGCGCGAGAAAGCCGGTCGGATAGCAGCCGGGGTTGGACACCCGCCGCGCAGACGCGATCGAGCCGCGTTGCTCACGCGTCAGCTCGGCAAATCCGTAGACCCAGCCGGGCGCGGTGCGATGCGCGGTGCTGGCGTCGATCACGCGCGTGCGCTCGTTGCCGATCAGCGCCACCGTCTCGCGTGCCGCGTCGTCGGGCAGGCACAGGATCACGCAGTCGGCGCGATTGACGACGGCGCGCTTGGCCTCGGTGTCCTTGCGCGCCTCGGGCGGCAGGCTCAGCAGGCTGACGTCATTGCGCGCGGCCAGGCGCTCGCGGATCTGCAGCCCTGTCGTTCCGTGCTCGCCATCGATAAAGACGGTGGGTGTGCTCATGACGGATCCCCGATCGATGCCGGCCCGCTGGGGCGGCCGGAATACACGTGCGGATTGTGCCTCTCCATGAAGCGCGGCGGATCCGCCAGCGTGGTGAACCCGAAACGCTCGTACAGAGGATGCGCATCGCGCGTGCGCAATGCCCAGCGGCGCAGACCCTGCAGATCCGGATGCTCGACGATCGCCCCGACGAGCCGCATGCCCACTCCCCGGCCCCGGTGAGCCGTATCGACATAGACGTCGCACAGCCATGCAAAGGTCGCACGATCGGTCACGACGCGCGCAAACGCGATCTGGACTTCATCGGCGAACGCCGAGGCCAGCAGCGAGTGGTCGAGTGCGCGTTCGAACACGCCGCGATCGATGCCGATCGACCAGTAGGCCTCTCGACTAAGCCAGCCGTAGACGCGGTCACGGTCGACCCGCGCGGAGTCGAACGAGAAGGTCACTGCGGATGGCATGCCATCCGGCTGCAGCGACGAACATCCCGCGACCTGCGTCGCGGCATCGGTCTCGTCGGCATCGCTTGTCATCGGTTGCTCCTTGAACGGGTGTCGCCAAAAGCAAAAAGGCCGCGGGGTCCGCGGCCTTTCGTGGGTATCCGGTTGTCCGGTAGTCAGCCCTGCGCGCGCGCTCCCCTGCGGAATTCCGCATCACGTCGCTCGCGTCGGGCCCGGTAGATCGTCATGGCGAGGGCAGTGTACCCCAGCCCGTGTATCCGGAAGATTACAAAGCGGTAACCGAAGCAAGAATGGCGCGGTCAGGTCTCTGCGAGGTCGGCCTGCGACGTGAACGCATCGGCGAAGAACTGGTCCTCGGGCAGCCCGGCCCTCGCGAAATCGCGGCGGGCTGCCTCGATCATCACCGGCGCGCCGCAGGCATAGACCTGGTGGCCGGCGAGGTCCGGGAAGTCCTCCAACACTGCGCGGTGAACGAAACCCTCGCGGCCGGTCCATGCATCCACAGAACGCGCCTCCGAGAGTACCGGTATGTAGCGGAAGTTCGGCTGCTCGTCGGCCCAGCGTGCCGGCAGGTCGGGCAGGTATAGATCCTGTCTGGCGCGGGCGCCCCAGTAGAGCGTCACCGGCCGCAGCACCTTTCCCGACCCCTCACGGTTGATGCCCTCGGCAAAGATGTGCTCGGTGACCGCCTTGATCGGAGCGAAACCGGTTCCGCCCGCGACCAGGATGATCGGCCGCGGATTGTCCTCACGCAGGAAGAAGGTGCCCATCGGGCCTTCGACGCGCAGGACGTCGCGCTCCTTGATCGGCGGAGACGCGATCCCGAACAGCTTGTCGCTGAACGCTCCACCGGGCATGTGGCGGACGTGGAACTGCAACTGCTCGTCGGCGTGCGGCGGTGTGGCGATCGAATAGTCTCGGCGCGTCCCGTCGCGCAGGATGAATTCCATGTACTGGCCCGCGAGGTACTGCAGGCGTTCGGTGGCGGGCAGTTGCAGCGACACGATCGCCACATCGGGGGCGGCCCGCTCGATGCGCGCGATGCGCGCCGGCATCTTGCGGATCGGAATGTCGCCGAAGCCGGTCAGCTCGCGCGCCTCGATCACCACATCGGCGGCCGGGCGCGAGCAGCAGATCAGCGCCAGCCCTTTGGCCTCGTCCTCCGCCGAAAGGGCCGAGCGCGTGTGCGGCCCGTGCACCAATCTTCCCTCGAGCAGTCTGCAGCGGCAGGTGCCGCACGCGCCGTTCTTGCAGCCGTAGGGCAGACCGATGCCCTGGCGCAGCGCTGCAGCCAGCACGGTCTCGTCGCCATCGATCGAGAAAGTCCGGCCACTCGGGCGGACGGTGACGTTGTAGCCCATAGAATTCGTGCGATGGAGAGTGCTCAGCCCGCGAAGTCGCCGCGCGGTCCGCACGGCAGGCGGAAACTGGGTCGGCCGCTGCTGCTGATCGTCGGCTGCGGCGATGTCGGGCTGCGCATTGTCTCACGCCTTGCCGGGCGCTTTCGGCTGATCGCGCTCACGTCGACTCCCGCGCGCATCGCGCTGCTGCGCGCGGCCGGGGCCGTACCCGTCGTCGGCGATCTCGATCGACGCCAGTCACTGCGGCGCCTGCGCGGCGTTCGCACAGCGCGTTGTGCATCTCGCTCCGCCTGGCGAGGACGGCGAGATCGATGCGCGCACGCGCCGGCTCGCCGGCGTGCTGGCGTCATCGGTGCAACGCGCGGTGTACATCAGCACGACCGGCGTCTACGGCGATCACGGCAGCGCGCAGATCGACGAGACCGCGCGCCTGCGGCCTGCGAATCCGCGCGCGCTCAGGCGCATCGATGCCGAGAACGCCATGCGTCGGCTGCGCGCCAGCGTGCTGCGGGTGCCCGGAATCTACGCACACGACCGGCTTCCGCTCGACCGCCTGCGGCGCGGCCTGCCGGCGCTGACCGACGCCGACGACGTGCACACCAATCACATCCACGCCGATGATCTGGCGCGCATCGCGATCGCGGCGCTGATGCGCGGCGCGCCAGCGCGCATCTACAACGCGGTCGACGACAGTGCGCTGAAGATGGGCGAATACTTCGATGCGGTGGCCGACGCGACCGGACTGCCACGACCCCCAAGGCTGCCCCGCGTGACGCTCAAGACCGCGGTGACGCCGATGATGTATTCGTTCATGAACGAATCGCGGCGGCTGTCGAACCGGCGGCTCAAGCGCGAACTCCGCGTGCGGCTCGAGTACCCGACCGTCGCGAGCGCGCTGGCCGCTCTCAGCGCCGGAAAGAAAAACGGCCCGGAAGGGCCGTCTTCATCATGAGCGCGCCGCTCATCGCTGATGCTGCCGAGTGGACTCGAACCACTGACCTACTGAATACGTAGCCGACTTTTCCTCTAACACGCTCCAAGCGTGATGGTCTTCGACTCAGGGCAGCGAGTCGGGCTTCTCAAAGGCAGTCGCGCTCACTGTGCCGAAGGCGGACCAAGGGCGTTGCGCCCGGTTTGACGCTAAGCAGCAGTGAGCATCGGCGGAGCCGATGATCGTTCACGTCCGCAACAACGGCTTGGGCATTGGGCCAAGACGCTCCGCTAGCGCGTCGTCGGCTGGCGTTCGCCCACAGGCCAGCGTTCGGAGTAATAATGAAAGACGTTGATTAGCCGCTCACGTTGATCGTTCGCTTCTGCTGGCACGTGAAGAAATTGAATCGCGCCGGCAAGCAGTGTGGGGAGCTCTCGGCCAACCCTGTCGTCATGGCGATCAATCAACTCACGGACCGTCGCGAACTATTCACACCGCAAAGGAGCAGCCTCATGAAGCGCACCCTGTCCTGCCTGTTGGCAGTCATGCTGGCGATGGCGGCATCGGTCGCCCTGGCACAGGAAACGATCAAGATCGGCGCACCGCAGCCGATGACCGGCCCCGACGCACCTTTCGGCGACAAGTTCAAGAAGGCCTACGGCATGGCCGTCGACGAGATCAACGCCAAAGGCGGCGTTAACGGCCGCAAGCTCGAGGTCATCATCGAGGACCACCAGGCCAAGAACCCGATGGCCGCCACGGTGGCCGAGAAGCTGATCACCCAGAACAAGGTACTGGTCCTGACCGGCGGGCGCGCGTCCGGCCAGTCCATCGAGATCGCCTCGGTCGCCCAGCGACTGAAGACGCCCTATGTCGTCGACCATCCCTCGGCCGACGCCATCACCGCCAAGGGGTTCGACTTCGTGTTCCGCCAGAATCCGACCGGCTCGATTTACCCCGAGGCATTTTTCAAGTTCATCTCGGAAGTGCCGGGCGCCATGCCGAAATCAGTGGCAGTGGTCTATGACAACAGCCTCTTCGGCAAGACCATCGGCAATGCCAACATGGTCTTCATGAAGTCGAAGAACGTGCCGATCGTCAATGACGAGGCTTATCCGGTGAACACGCTGGACTTCAGGCCGATCATGACCAAGGTCAAGGCCAGCAATCCCGACATGGTGCTGCTGATCGCGGTAGCGACGACCGACGCGATCCTGATGACGCGCCACGCCAAGGAGATCGGCATCAATGCGCGCGCCTTCGTCGGCTTCGGCGGCGGCTTCGGCGTCGAGGACTTCGCCAAGCAGCTTGGCCCCCTGGCCGAGAATGTGTTTTCGTCGGCAGCCTGGGCTGGCAATCCGAACGACCCAGCGACCAAGACGTTCTACAAGAACTTCGAGACCACATACAAGATTCAGCCGCACGAGCACGAAGTTGAAGGCTATGCCGTTATCTATGTGATCGCCGACGCCCTACAGCGCACCAAACTCACCGGCAACCTGGAGGCCGACCGCGAGGCCCTGCGCCAGGCGCTGCTGAAGACCGACATGCAGACAGTCTTCGGCAAGACCAAGTTCGGCAACTGGACCGGCCCGCTGGGCGACGCCTACACGAACCAGAACATCTATTCGCGCGACCACTCGGTCATGGCCCAGTGGCGCGGTGGCGCGCTGCTCGACGTCTATCCGAAGGCGGGTGCCGTGACCAACTACGTCTTCCCGGATCCCGCCAGCCGGCCCTGATTCCCCGCTGAAACACAACTGATCTGACCCATCCGCGCCGCCTGTGGCGGCGCGGTCGGTCGGTTGCGGATCCAGCGATGGAAACACTGCTGCAAAGTGTGGTCAGCGGCGTGCTGTTGGGCTCGCTGTACGCGATGATCGCGGTGGGGCTGACGATCGTCTTCGGCGTCATGCGCATCATCAACATGGCGCACGGCGAGATGGTCATGTTGGGCATGTTCGGCGCGTTCTGGTCGTTCACCCTGGGCGGAATCGATCCGTTCCTGTCGCTGCTGATCTGGATGCCGGCGATGTTCGCCTTCGGCGTGTTCGTGCAGCGCTTCCTGCTCAGGAAGATCATTCCCGGTGGCGAGCTCAACACGCTGCTCTACACCGCCGGCCTATCGCTGCTGATTGCCAATCTGGCACTGCTCTTCTGGACCGGCGACTACCGCAACATCAATCTCACCTACAGCTCGCCTCCGCTGCGGCCGTTCGGGATCTCGGTGTCGGTACCACTCCTACTCGCCTTCGTGCTGGCGATCGCCATCACCACCGCGCTCTATTTCTTCCTGTCGCGCACTGACACCGGCCGCGCCATCCGCGCTACCGCACAGAACCCTGACTCGGCTGCGCTGATGGGCGTCAATGTGGCAGGCGTCGACATGATCACCTTCGGCCTTGGCACCGCGCTGGCCGGTGCCGCCGGCGTGCTGCTGGCCCCTTCGTTGTACCTCTACCCGACCGTCGGCGAGATCCTCGTCGTCAAGTGCTTCGTTGTCGTCGTGCTCGGTGGACTGGGCTCGATACCAGGCGCGATCGCCGGAGGCATCCTGCTCGGCCTGGTCGAGTCGCTTGGCGCCGTCTATGTCTCGGTGGCCTACAAGGACACCATCGGCTTCGTGCTGTTCCTGCTGGTGCTGCTGTTCCGACCGTCGGGCCTGTTCGGCGCGGGGAGGGCATGAGCAAGAACCGCATCGTCGCGACCGTCGTCGCGTTGGCACTGCTCGGGGCACCGCTCGCGACGGGCAACCCGTTCTACCAACACTTGCTGATCATGGTCCTGTTCTCGACGTTGCTCGGCGTCGCGTGGAATCTGCTCGGCGGCTTTTCCGGCCAGGTGTCGTTCGGTCACTCGGCCTTTCTCGGCGTCGGCGCGTACGCCACCATGCTGCTGCATCTCAAGCTCGGCTGGTCTCCCTGGCTGGGCATGGTGATCGGCGGGGCTCTGGCCAGTCTCATGGCCGTTCCGATCGGACTGATCTGCTTCCGCCTGCGCGGCCCCTATTTTTCGCTCGCCACTCTTGCGGTGGCCGAGATCGTGCGCCTGGTCGCGCTCAATTGGGAAAGCCTCACCGCCGGCCCTCAGGGTCTGCTGATCACGCACCTGCCCGAGTTGCATCTCTTCGGCCATGCCATCGACTGGGAAACCAAGATTCCGTTTTATTACGTCATTGCCGTGCTGACCCTGCTGGGGATGGGCGTGACCTTCTTCGTTTCCCAATCGCGGCTCGGCGCCTATCTGCTTGCGGTGCGTGAGGACATCGACAGCGCCGAGGCGGCCGGTATCGACACCGTGCGCACACGGGTGGTGGCCCTGGCTCTGTCCGCGGCGCTGGTCGGATTGGCCGGCGGCTTCTACGGTCTGTACTTCCGCTACATCGACCCGGATGCGGTGTTCTCTGTGGCGCTGTCGGTCGAGATGGTGTTCATCGCCGTGGTCGGCGGCATCGCCACGACCGGCGGGCCGATCGTTGGCGCGATCTTCCTGGTGACGATCTCCGAGATATTCCGCGATCGCTTCCAGTCGGGCCACCTGATCTTCTATGGCCTGTTCATGATGTTGACCATCCGCTACCTCCCGGAGGGCATCTGGGGCAGGCTGCGCTTCGTGCTGCGGCTCTCCGCGCAGCGCTCGTAGTCCGACATGGCATTGCTCGACGTCAGCAATCTCTCCAAGGACTTCGGCGGCCTGCGGGCCGTGTCGGATCTTTCCTTCATGTTGAATCAGGGTGAAATCCTCGGCTTGATCGGACCGAATGGCGCTGGCAAGACGACGGTATTCAATCTGATGTCCGGCTTCATCGAGCCGTTGACGGGCTCGGTGCGGCTCAACGGTCATGAGCTGGTCGGCCTGCGGCCGAATGCCATCGTCAAGCGCGGTGTCGCGCGCACATTCCAGATCGTCAAGCCGTTCCGCAAGTTGACCGTGCTGGAAAACGTGGTGCTCGCCGCATTCCTGCATGAACCGAAACGCCCGGCAGCGACCGCCGAAGCGCGACGCATCCTCGCCGTGTTCGGCTTGACCGAGAAGGCCGATAGCTACGCTGCCGACCTGACGTTGGGCCAGCAGAAGCGATTGGAAGTTGCGCGCTGCCTTGCCACGCGACCCAAGGTCATCTTTCTCGACGAACCGATGGGTGGACTCAATCCCACCGAAGTCGAGGCTGCCTGCGATCTGGTGCTGAAACTGCGCGACAACGGCATCACCGTGATCCTGGTCGAGCACCAGATGCGCGCCATCATGAAGATTTCCGACCGCGTTCTTGTGCTCCACCACGGCGTCAAGATCGCCGACGCGACGCCGGAGGCCATCGTGCGCGATCCGGCAGTGATCAAGGCCTATCTCGGCGAAGAGGCCGCCTGATGCTGAGCGTGAGGAACCTGCAGGTCGCCTACGGCTCCGTCCAGGCGTTGTGGGATATCTCCTTCGATGTACCCGAAGGCGAAATCGTCGCCATCATCGGTGCCAACGGCGCCGGCAAGAGCACGACGCTGAAGACGCTGGCCGGGCTGCTCAAGCCCATGGGCTGGCACCATTTCGCTCGACGGCGAGACACTCGACCGGGCCAGTTCGGTGGACATCGTGCGCCATGGCATCGTGCTGGTCCCCGAGGGCCGGCGGCTGTTCCCGGACATGTCGGTCCTCGACAACCTGCTGATGGGTGCCTACTCGACTCCCAAGGCCGGGCGCGAGGAGCGGCTGGAAAAGGTGTTCGCTACATTCCCGAGCGCCAGGGAACGCCAACGGCAGCTGGCCGGCACGCTTTCAGGCGGCGAGCAGCAGATGGTCGCGATCGGCCGCGGCCTGATGGCCGACCCGCGCATCCTGATGCTCGATGAGCCGTCACTGGGTCTCGCACCGCGCATCGTCGAGGAGGTGTTCCGCATCGTGCGTGAGATCAATGCCAGCGGCGTCACGGTGTTGCTTGTCGAGCAGAACACCCAGCACGCCCTGAAGATCGCGCATCGCGGCTATGTCGTCGAAGCCGGTCGCACGGTGCTTTCCGGAACTGGCCAGGAATTGCTTGGCAACGACGAGGTCCGGCGGGCCTATCTAGGCCTGTAGTGGACCATATCTTGGTTACGAAGAATCAGTCCTCGGCGAAGCTGTATGGTCCGCCGCGCTGAAGCGCACGCTTATATGCCGGCCGCGCATGAATCCGCTTGAGAAAGCCCATCAGCTTGGGCCATCTCGCATCGAGCCCGGCGCGCTGCGCGGCGGCCTCCAGCGGGAAGCTCATCTGGATGTCGGCAGCGCTGAACTCGTTGCCGGCGAACCATTTGTTGTGCGTCAGCTCGGATTCCATGAAATCCAGCTGGCGCTTCAGGTTCGGCTCGACAATCATCGCCTGCACCTTCGCCGATATCGCACGCGCGATCGGCTTGGCGAAAAACGGCATCGGCGATTGCGCGATCTTGTCGCACACGAGCTTGATCAGCAGCGGCGGCATGGCGGAGCCTTCCGCGAAGTGCATCCAGTAACGCCAGCGAAGCCGCTCCGGGGTGTTGGCAGCGGGCGCAAGGCGTCCGTCGTCGTATCGTTCGACGAGATATTCGAGAATCGCGCCGGATTCGGCTACCGTTATGTCGCCGTCGCTGATCACAGGTGACTTGCCAAGCGGGTGTACGTTTCGAAGTGAAGGCGGTGCCAGCATGGTCCTGGGATCACGCTCGTACTTCTTGATTTCGTACGCGGCGCCGAGTTCTTCAAGCAGCCAGAGCACGCGCTGCGAGCGCGAGTTGTTCAGGTGGTGAACGGTGATCATCGGAAACCGAGGTTAGTGCGAGTTCGGCATTGTCGCCTACGAGAGCAGGACAATCGCCTGATGGCCCAGTGGGACAGCAAGTGCAGCTGAAGCAACACATACGTTTCGGCACAGCCCGGGATGGAGTGCGGATCGCGTTCGCGACCGCAGGCGAGGGTCCAGCCCTGGTCAGAGTCAACAACTGGTTCACGCACCTCGAGCTCGACTGGACCAACCCGGTCTGGCGACACTGGTCCGAGGCCCTGGCCGAGCGACGAATGCTCATTCGCTACGACCCGCGGGGCTCGGGTCTGTCCGACCGTGATGTGCTCGACATCTCGCTTGATGCGCTGGTGTCCGATCTCGAGGCAGTCGTCGACTCTCTCAAGCTTCGTCGCTTCTCGCTCATCGGCCTGTGCCAGGGTGGCGCGATCGCCATCGCCTACGCGGCGCGCCATCCCGAACGCGTCAGCCGATTGGTGCTCTATGACAGTTATCTGCACGGCGCGCTCGTGGCCGACGCCGGCGAGAAGCTGGCCCGGCAGGCGCGGACGTTCGCGCAAATGATCGAGCTCGGCTGGGGCAGGAAAGTGGGTGCGTTTCGCGAAATGTTCGCCGGGCTGCTGATGCCCGAAGCCGGCGAGCGGCAACAGAAATGGATCGGTGAACTGCAGCGCCGCAGCGCCACGCCCGCCATGGCCTGCCGTCTGTGGAACGCGTTCAATACGTTCGACGTTCGCGCCGAAGCCGCGAAGGTTTCTGTGCCAACGCTGGTCTTTCATGTGCGCGGTGACGCAATGGTGCCGTTCGAGGCCGGCCGTCGTCTCGCCGCGGCGCTATCCGATGCCCGGTTTGTGCCGCTCGAGGGCACAAACCACATTCTGCGTGCCGACGAGCCGGCGTGGCTCGACTTCAAGAAAGAACTGAATGAGTTCCTCGCCGCTGATGAGCAGGTCGCGGGCGCCGGTTCGGATGAGCTTCGGAGCCTGACGAGCCGGGAAAGGGAGATTCTCGACTGCATTGCGCGCGGGCTGACCAATGCCCAGGTTGCGATGACTCTGCAGATCGCCGAAAAGACGGTCCGCAATCATGTCAACCACATCTTTTCCAAACTCGGCACTGGGCATCGCGCGCAGGCCATCGTGATCGCGCGCAAGGCCGGCCTGGGACGGGAATAGCCTGGCGCAGGGGCGACTGGGGCGCGTGGCCCACGCCCAGCCCGCGCCTCAGATCATTGGCGGGCCTGATTGGGCCCATCGGCTCATGACGTCTTCTGCAACGGCTGGCAGCCTCCAGGTATCGAAACCACACATGGAGACATCATGGCCCGTGCGAAGGCGAACCTCGTTCAGCAACGGCAGAACCCGTTGCGCGACCTCTACCGTCGTGTTCCTGCCGAAGCCTGGATCAGCGACGGCGCCCGGACCATCAACGGCTGCGGTAGCGACCCGTTCCACGGTGCCGTCAGTCCCAACAACAGTTCCGAGGCGCCGCTGCGTTTCGGCATACATCGCGCGGTCGGCGGTGACCACGACTACCCGAATCCCGGCGATCTGCTGTCGGCGGCGCTCGCCGCCTGTTTCGACGCGACATTGCGCATGCTTGCCGATCATCTGGGCATTCGCTTGAAGTCCGTCGAGGTCGAAGTCGACGCGGAGTGCGACGTGCGCGGCTGTCTGCTGGTCGAACGCACTGTTCCTGTTGGTTTCCAGAACATGCTCTGTCGCGTTCGACTCGAGCCGGAGAACCGGATCGAGTCGGAGCAACTGCAGATGTTGTTGGCCGCCACCGAGCAGAGCTGCGTGGTCTTTCAAACGCTGCGCAACGGTGTCGCAGTGAAGGCGCAGATCGAGAACATCGATAGCGCCCAAGCAGTTCCGTCCGAGAGCGCCGTATCGCCGTAGTGTCCGCCGACCAGCCCGCAGTTGGAGGTTCGAAAGGTGTCCGCTTCAGGTCGAACTAGGAGCGTGCGCTCACGGCTTGTGCAGCGACCTGAGTGATCCTCACCGGTGCCAACCGCGGCGAACGCGTCGGCGCACCCACCAACTGCCGGCGCCGGCGGTCGTTTCCGCGCCGACAAAACCACCGTGGAACGAATAGGTTCGCGAGGCCTTACCACAGCACCATGTGAGTAGGAAGGGGGAGGTCGCCTGCCCCTTCCGTCCCGTTCAGCCTCGTACTTCGACTCTTCCCGCCTGCTGTCGTTTGACGTCCCGGCTCAAGCGACACACCAGCCGACCGTGTTGTTATTTCCCTCGTTGCTCTCTGGAACCTGATTCTGCGCGTCGATCGTGATCTTGAAGGAGCAGTTCGGCGTATAGCAGGCCGCAGGAACCAGAACCGGCGTTGTTAGATTGACGGGCGCACTAAAGGCCGGCAGAGCCGGCGTCGGCAACTGCACCGATCCGCCGACGTTGAAATCCACAGTCGTCGTCGTGGCAGGAGCTGCCTTCGCCCCATCATTCTTCACAGTGACAATCAACTTGCCCTTGTCTGGGCCATCTTTCACGATCTTGCACATGCTCGGGGGGACCAAGAGATTCGGAAGGCCGACAACCACCAAATCGGGAGAAGCACAACCGACCAGGACCAATGGTGCCAAAGCGCAAATTGCTTTCAGACCGGTTCTTGCTTGAAACATGATCAATCCTCCTAAATGAGAATGGACGCTCTCCTCTCAGTTACCAAGTTCGCAGTGAGTCTCCCTATGGCACCTTCGCGCGATAAAGCTGCTCGGTGCCGGACACACTCCCCCGGCGTGTGGGTGTTTCGTCGCAACCCACTCGCTCGAACATAGGAGGTTAGTCAGCTTTCCAGGTTGACGCAACGCAACGGTCGGCCGCGCACAACCAGCGTCCGTTGCAAGTGGGACGTCGTGGCTTGGTCAGTTTGCGTCACGCCGCGCAGGTCTGCCGACGACCGAACTGCGTGGTCTGGCAAGTCGCTTCGATGGCCTGAGGTCTGCTCCTGGTCCGACTGCCGACCGTGCAAGGGCCCGCCAGGCTGGCGCCGCACCGCGCACGATGGCGCTCATGTCGCGCCGAGGGCCGCTCTCGGCGAAAAGAGTTATGACTGCAGCAGGCCGCGGGCGGCCTGCCTTACGTCGGGCGAGGAGAAGCGGAAGGCAGCGCGATCCAGCAGGTAGTGGATGAAGCCGCTCGCGAATCCCAGGGCCAGCAGCGCCGGCACGAACGGCGAGTAGCGCAGCCACCACGCCGCATCGCCGAAGATGCGGTCGGCGTACACGTATTCGTCGGCCACGGCCTCGACCTCGAACACCGGCAGCAGCAAGGTGGAGACGACGGCGAGCACGAGCAGCACCGCCCAGCCGCGCCGATTGATGGGCGCCAGCAGCCGCTGCCAGCGTGTGGCAGGCTGCTGGGCCCCGCCGGAAGCCGCGAGCGAGGCGAGTCCCATCGCGGCGCTCCAATGCTGCACGCTCCACAGCACGATGAACAGGAAAGGGTCGCGCGCCAGGAAGGCGAAGAGCACCATGGCCGAGACGCCGAGGACGTAGGCAATGCGCGGCGGCGATGGGCGCTGCGAGCGCAGTTCGACGCGCAGCATCAGGCCGGTCAGGATCACGACGAGGACGATGCCACCATCGCGTAGCGTGCGCGCGAAGAGCTCCGCCCCAACCGCTCCCAGCAGCGGGTCGATCCATCGATCCTGGAAAGCGATCGATCCGGCCAAGGCTTCTGCCACCACGACGAAACCGCCACCCACCACCAACGCGAACCACCGATCGAGCCTTCGCGTGGTCGCCTCCGACGCTCGTCCCGCGCGCGCGCGGTAGAGGCTGAGTAGCCCGAAGTGCTGCGCGGCAAAGTGGTAACTCACCAGCAGGTAGTCGAGGACGGCGAGGCAGACCACGCGCTCGGTCAGCGGCATCGGCAGCACGCTCTCGGGAGCCAACAGCACGGCAAAGCAGGCCGACGACGATGGCCAGCGGGGCCACTACGAAGCGCAGCCGCTGCTTGGCGAGCAGGGGGCGGTACGCCGGCGTCGCGTAGGCCAGCCAGGCCGACGAAATGCGGTGGCCGAACCACAGAGGCACCGTGAGCGCGAAGAAGAGCCAGTCCACTGGACTGGCGCGCACGTCGTCATGACCCCGCGCCAGCAGAAGGATCAGGGGGGCCAACCACAGCGCATTCAGGATCCAGACGAGATCCCAGGTCGGGCTCTTGATCCAGCGCATAGGGACAGAACGTAGCGCATCGGCCCGGCTTGATGTTTCCCCGACCGGTGCCTCGGCTCGGGTCGACGCGAGCAGGTGAAGATGCGTATACGTATGTAGCATCGCGAGCCGCCTCAGTGATCTTGACCGTCGCGGTCCCGGTGAGTTGATCTGCCATCATCCCATCACCGCCGCCGAGCGGCCAGTTGCGGCCGGCGTCAGCGGCGACGAGAATCGCCTCGTAGCAGACTTCCGACCCAAAAGAAAGACCGGAAAAGAAACGTCACGTGAAGAAAGCGGCGAAGAAGAAGGTCGAACCCGAAGGGAGCGGAACAGCGTCGGTATTGCGCAGCTTGTTCCGTTCATTCGCCAAGTTGGCCGAGCAAGCAGGCGACGGACGACCGCTTCTTCGTGGGCTGCGAGTTGCCCAGGACCCAACTGCCGACCGGATCGTAATCGTGCATGGCGGGTCGCGGGTCGAGTTCGTTCTCGTCCGGGGCGCCGGCGACCCACCATACGCGGATGTCGAGTGCCGGCGAATGGATTCGATCGGAGCAACTGAGGCAACGCCGATCGCAAGTTTCCGGTTCAATGAGACGGGCGATGTGTCGCAGTCCAGCGTGCCCGAACTGGTGAATGAAAACATCTCCCAGGCAAACGGAGCCTGGAGCATTGTCAGTGCAGTCATATGGAACGCCTTACAGGGCCCTGAGTAGCGCCGCACGGCCATGGACGTGTCTCGGACTTCCTCAAACTTTCCTTGTGGAGGTTCGCTCCGCTGAGATCTGCCTCTCGCAGGTTCGCACCACGGAGGTCACGCCCCCGCAAGTCCGCGAGAGCGAGATTCACCTTGGAGAGGTCCTCCCCGGCGAGTCCCCGCTCTGCGCCTGGGTTGTTTACGCGCCAGGCATTCCAGCCTTCAACGCCGCTCTTCAGAAGTTTGAGTTGCTCATTGTCTGCCATAGGCGGTTGCCTGCTGGGCACTGCTCTCCGAGCAGTTCAAATACCTGTTCGTCCGATCCAGCAGCCATTGCTGAGGCCCGTAGCGCGCCCATTCGTCGTACGTACAAGTCCGCTTAGGGGCAATTTGACCAGCGTGTAGGACCTTCGAAGAGAGCCCATCGCCCCCATCCGATTGTGGTGTTAATTTGCGCCTGCAGCCCAAACGACTGAAGGGGAGAGGTATGAAAACAGCAGTACTGAAGGGATTGTTGGTGTTGATGTTCTGTACGGCTTCCGCTGCGATGCCGACGCGCGCCTTGGCCAGCGAGTGGCCAATGATTCCCGGGGACTTCTGGGAAGTGACGGGCGTTCACCTCAAGGACGGAGGAGGGCTCGCATACGCGAATTTCCTCGCAACCGACTGGAAAGCCGACCAGGAATTCGCCAAGTCCAAGGGCTGGATCAAGAGCTACATGGTCTTTAGCAACAACCACCCCCGCAAAGGCGAGCCGGATCTGTACCTGGTCGTCATCTCTGAGCGCCTCCCGACCGGGCCCGAGGCAGATAAGCGCGACGACGAATACATGGCGTGGAAGAAGAAGACCCAAGCGCAAATGCAGAAGGAGTCGGGCAACCGCCTCGAGATCCGAGAGATCGGCAGCAATTCCCTGCTGCAAGAGCTCAAATTCCGCAAGTGAGCGTCACGCGCTGCCGCCGCTGATCGGTTCGGGCGCTCAAGTGGCAGAGCGGCCACAAGCCAAACGATGGCGTCAAGAAGGGGCGGCGGTAAGACCGCCGCTCTGCTCCCGAATATTCGTCCGCTATTGAATAGATCGCGCGGCGTTGCTGGATGGCAGCTGTGGCCGGGCTGCGACCTCACCGAAACCTCTCTAGGCCGTCCCAGGAGGACCGAACCGGTTCGCTTCTTCTGGGATCAAGCAGCCCGACTTCCTCGAGCAACCAGTTCATGCGAGAGAAGTTGCACGGCGCGCAGGCGATCACCAAGTTCTCCTATCTGTTCGCGCCGGGGCAACTCTGAAAGTTTCTCTTTCTTGCACTATGGGGTCGCGGCCTGGATCAGGTTGGGCAGCCCCATACTCAGTCTCACCCGGTCAAAGAACTGCGCGTGCTGCATTGGCCGCGGGACATCGAACTCCCAGAACTCGCATGGCGGCGCATCGACGCCGGCTACGGCCAGAATCGAATTGGTCGCCCGCCTCGCCGCCTCGTTGGCTGCCTCCATGGTGGCGAGATCAGTGTAGGTACGGACATAGTCGGACGCGAGGAACAGGTTGCCGATCTCCGTGTACGCCTCCGGCCGGAGCGCGAGCGACCCCACGTGATTGATCAGCAGCGGCTCCGCGTTCGTCACCACACCCGGGTTGGGAAGCTGGATGTCCGGATCGAGAAACCAGTCCACCAGGTTCTCGTCTTCGAGCTGGACTCGCCCCATCGAATTCAGGGCGGCCTTGAGTTGAGCCCAGACCTCGTCCTTGATTTCCTCCCGGCTTGTGGCTTCCATGGCTGACTTGCCGTTGAAATTTCCGGGTGCGGTCCAGTTCGAGATATCGACCGACAGGATGCCACCGACGCGCCCATCGCCGAAGCGCGAAAGATCGACATTGCGCCAGAACTGCCGCTGCGAGATCGAGGTGAGCGCCCAACTGGAGTCGAGGTAAATCGCGTGGCCGTCAGTCAATGGCCGGTCGGTTTTTAGGTAGAACTGGATGCCGTTCATCCATTCGGTACGCAAGCCGCGAATGCCGGAAAGCGATGGCGCCGCCCGTTCCAGCTCCGGCGTCAGTAGCCCCTGCATGACTTCGACCGGCAGGGCCGCCACATAGAAGTCAGCGCTGATCTCGTCGAGCCGTCCATTTCGCTCAATCGTCACGCTGCGCAGCTTGTTGCCGGACACGTTGAGCGACCGGACCGTGGCGCTCGATGTCAGGGTTGCACCGAGGCGGCCGCTCAGGTGCTTGCGCCAGGGATCGATCCAGACATCGTTGGTTGGTCCGGTGAGCAGGCGATCGAACACGCCGCCGGGAAGGAGAATTCCGTAAAAGAGCTGCAACAGGATGCGGCCTACGGTGCGGGTGCTGGTGTCCTCCGCGCGCATCGCCACAAGCGAGCGGGTCATCCCCTGCCCCAGGTATTTGCGATAGTTTTCCGAACGCGTGTTGGCGCCGATGAAATCCCAGAACGGCACATGCTCGTATTCGTCGTGGAAACGTTGTTCGCAGCTCGTCGCCAGCGCGAGCAGACGCGTGACGAAGTACGCGATCTCGTCGTGCGGAATGTCGAGCTTGTCGAACATCGCGAAGAAGGCCGTACGAAAGTCGTCGATCGTCTCCGGGAACCGGGCGATCCAGACTGGATCGAGCTTGCCGTCGCGCGCCAGCAGGATCCGCGTCGCCTGTACGAGATTGTCACGGCAGTTCGCGCCGGATTCGCCAAACGGGATCCTGCTCATGGTGTCCGGAAGGTGCTTGTAGAAGCCCGGGAAGAATCGAAAGCCGTGCTCGCCCGGTAAATCCAGTCGACCTTCAGTGCCGGACCCAGGAACCGCCATGCTCCGCGCCTTGCCGCCGAAGCTCGCCTGCCGCTCGTAGACCGAGACCGCAAACCCGCGTTCGCCAAGCTCATGCGCAGCGCTGAGTCCACCAACACCGCCGCCAAGAACCGCTACCGTTGGTTTGGATTGCATGGCGACTCTCCGCGAATCGCAGCTTGGCGTCTGTGCGCTTCTGGAGCGCCAGCAGGTTGGTCGTGCTCATGCACCCTCACGCCCGCGCTGAGCCGCCGTCGAGGTTCGCATCGGTGAGGGCACCTTTAGCGCACGAGACAATGGTCGGCCAACAAGTCGCCCAACTTTCGACTAGCTAGCGACCGAAGTCTGCTCAAAGTAGCCCTTCAATCTCTTTGCGACCCAGAACACGAGAGCCAGCAAGAGCAAGCCGGCGACTCCGAACGCAACGCCGGCCTCGGTCGGCAACTGCGCGCGAAGACCACGGTATATGAAGGCAGGGACAACCACGACACTAAGCAGCCCCATCACGAAGTGAATTGCGACCAGCATCCTAGTGCTCGATCGACGCTCCGGATGCTGCCGCTCATAGGACCTGATAAGACCGAGTACGCAAATGTAGCCAATCAAGGACATTGCCAAAAGATAGGCCGCGGCACAGGCCAAACCGATCACAAGCAGCATTTGCTGACGCTCCGCTGGACAGTCGTCGGTCCAATTTAGCGAAGGTGCACGCAGTCCGAAAGCGTCCGCAATTGCGCAGATCGTGCGGCTCGACGGAACGGCAAGTCATGGCCGAGTTCAGTCTATCCAGCCGAGGGCCCGACGCGACGCAAGCCGCCATCAGAAGCGTCGAAAGACGGACGCGTCGGTGATGCCGGGAAACACGGACGTCAACGCTCCGCATCACCGGCAGGTGGAGGCGGGCGAAGTCCGCTGTAGCCAGTCCGGTGCATGCGGTGATTAGGCCTCACCTCGGGGCTAGGCCGGTCGCATCGCAGTATGCTCGGAGGTGCGCCGGAACTTGTTGGCCCACGCCGCGAACCCGGCCCCAGACCCCATGGATACCTTGTCGGGCGTTCTCAAGTCAGTGCGGCTTGAAGGCGCTGTCTTCCTCGATGCCGAGTTCACCGCGTCCTGGTGCATGCGCGGGAAGTACGGCATGACGAGCGTGAAGCAGCAACTAGCCGGGGCCGAGCATGTCGTGCTGTTCCATTTCTTGACCGACGGCGCGTGCCGTGTGCGGCTGGCCGATGGCGGCGAAGTGATCGAAGTGGCCGCCGGCGATCTGGTTCTGTTTCCGCAAGACGATCGGCACCTGATGGGTAGCGACCTGCAGCTCGCGCCGCTTGAGGCCGACTGCCTGATCGATGCGGCAGCCGCCGTCGCGGCCAACCCCGACTTCGTACGCATACGCCACGGTGGCGGCGGGGCCCGTACGCGCTTCGTTTGCGGCTATCTCGCCTGCAGCCGCAGCCTGTGCCGCCCGCTGTTCGAAGCTCTGCCGCGTGTGTTGCGCATCCCGATCGGCGACGGGCAGGCGTCGTCACTGTTGCGTGAACTTCTGCGTGTCGGTGTGCGCGAATCCTCGTCGTCGCGGCCGGGCGCGCAATCGACGCTTGCCAAGCTGGCGGAACTGGTCTTCGTTGAGGCGCTGCGTCGCTATGTCGAGACTCTGCCGCCGGGCGGCAAGGGCTGGCTGGCGGCCATGCGCGACGTGCCCATCGGGCGGGCACTGGCCCTGCTGCACGAAGAGCCCGCGCGGGCGTGGACGGTAGACGAACTGGCGCGGGAGGTCGCTCTCTCCCGCTCCCTGTTCGCTCGACGCTTTGCCGCGCTGGTTGGCGAGTCGCCGATGCAATACCTCATGCGTTGGCGCTTGGCCCTGGCGGCGCGGGCGCTGCGCGCGGGCGGCGATGCGATTGCGCGCGTGGCCGAGCGTAGTGGCTACGAGACGGAAGCCGCATTCAGCCGAGCCTTCAAACGCGAATTCGGCTTGCCGCCATCGGCTTGGCGCAAGGCTGCCACCTAGAGCGCTTTCGGTCTGGTGCAAAGCGCATCGACGGGGCGGCGCCGGCGAATGCGCTTCTCACAAGGCGCCCGTAAAGGCGCGCCCTACCTGACCACCGACGCGAGGTTGTCGAGGCCGGCGCGGTAGACGCCCGAGATCAACTTCTTCGCGTCTTCGTCGGATGTGCCCGCCTTGACTTTGAAGGTCGAGCTCCACACCACGCTCGAGCCGGCTTTGGTCTCCTTGACCGCGATGGTGGACACATAGCCCATGACCGGCGCCGGCGACTCGACGATTCGATACTGGTAGCTGCGCGAACCGGCGTCGTAGGCGACCAGTTCCTCGGTGAACTTGCCGCCATCCTTGGTCGTCAGCACGCGCACCGTGCCTTCGCTGTGGCCGTCACCCTTGACCAGGTCAGTGCTCGCGAACGCCGGATGCCAAGCCTGCCAGGTTGTGAAATCTTTGATCGTGTCCCAAGTCCGGGTCGGTGCTGAAGTCAGCTCGACGCTTTCGATGACCGACAACGTCCTGTCGCCTGCCGATGCGGCACCAGCGCCTGCGACCAGCGCGGCGGTGGCAAGAGATTGAATCAAGGGCTTGCCGATGCGCACGAGCCCGTTGGTGTGAGATTGGTTAGCGGTGGTCATTCAGATACTCCAGTTCGATTGAGTTCCACTCGGCCGTTCGAGCGGCGCAGTGGCATGTGGTTGAGATTGGAAGTGCTCTGCGGCACAGACAATCCGTTCTGCAACGCCCACAGTGTCAGCGCGTTCCAATCCATCGTCATGGCCGAAACGCCAACGTTCTTACCCGAAACTCCAGCGGCTGACTGTTCTTCAGTGCAGCGGGCCCGAGCACCCACATTCAATCGGCCGCTTGTACGCGCGGCCAGCGTATCGGCTGGGTCGGCAGCGCCAGTTCGATCGCTGGGCCAGCGGACGCTCGGTAGCCATTGACGCCCCCTCGCGTCGAAAGTCCTTGAGTGGCAGCTTTGGAGCTTTCATAACTACGCATGGACAACGGCTAAGGTGGCTGAGTCGCCTCTCGCGACCGTCTCCTCTGGCTGCTTTGAGGCGATTGCGGCCGAGCTCTCTTAGGTAAGCAACTGGCCGTTTTGGGCCGCGAGAATGAGGACTCGTCGCGAAGCTTTGCCTTAGCGACCTTGGGCTACGACCTCGAAGCGTCCGTAGAGCGTCGCACCATTATCAGCGCCAACAGCGCGGAGGCCACCATCAGAAACAGGCTCACCGCGTTGAGCACCGGGCTTGCGCCTTCGCGCATGCGTCCGTACATCATCACCGTCAACGGCGCGTCGGAACCGACAAGCATCAGTGTGGTGTTGAAGTTCTCGAACGACATCAGGAAAGAGATCGCCGCGGCGCCCAGCACTGCCGGCAGCAGGTACGGCAGAGTGACGGTGGCAAACGTCGCAATACGTGATGCGCCGAGGTTATAGGCCGCTTCTTCCAGTGTGATGTCGAAGCGTTTGAGCCGCGCGCCGATGGTCAGCGTGGCGATCGAGACGATGTACGAAAACTGCCCTAGCACCACCAGTGGCAGGCCCGGGCGCAAAAAGTCCAGTTCCCAGCCGAAAACGTCCTCTCCGAACTGCGCCAACCGGCTGGCGAATGCCAGGATCGAGATGCCCAGGATCACGCCGGGGATCACAAGCGGCGCCAGCATCAGCAGCGACAGCGCCGACTTGCCGGGAAATCGCGTGCGCTCGATCAGGAATGCGTTGGCTGTGCCGACCGTCACCGATAGCAGCGTGACCCAGCAGGCCACGACCGCGCTGGTCCATAGGCTGCCCAGCAATGCTGCGTCGGCGAACAGCCCAGTGCGGCCGCCGCCGGCGCGACCGGTGAACCAGTCGAGCGTGAAGCCGCGCCACGGTGGCGCCGGATAGGGCGCGTCGTTGAACGCGAACACCGCCACTACGGCCAGCGGCACGAACAGGAAGGCGAAGAACGCAATGGCATACACCACCGTGCTCACGCGCAACCAGGCCGGGCGCGGCAGTGACGGAATCATCGCGTCATCACCGTGCCGAACTTCTGCCCCGACAGCTTCAGGCCCAGCCAGACAATCAGCGTCGACAGCGCCAGCAGCAGGAAGCCGAACGCCGCGCCCTGCTCCCAGTTGAAGCGCGTGATGAACTGCGTATAGATCTGCTCGGTGAACCACAGAGAGTTCTTGCCGCCAAGCAGCGTGGGCGTGAGGTAGTTGCCCAAGGTCAGCATGAACACCACGATGCAGCCGGCCGCAATTCCGGGTGCCGCATGAGGAATCACGATCTGGCGCAGGATGGACGCACCGGTGCCGCCCAGGTCGTAGGCCGCTTCGATGAGCGAGTCGTCCAGGCTTTCCAGCGCACCGACCAGCGGCACCACCATGAACAACAGCGAGCCGTAAACGAGTGCGACGAGTATGGTCGCGTCGTGGTACAGCAGCTCCACTGGTTTCTCCGTGAGGCCGAGGTGCACCAGCACGGCCGGCAGCACGCCCGATTCCCGCAGCAGGATCATCCAGCCCAGTGTGCGCACCGTTTCACTGACCCAGAACGGGATCAGACTCAGCGCGAACAGCAGCGAGCGACCGCGCCCACGCACGAGTTTCGCGATCGTCCACGCGATCGGGAACGCGAGCAGTAGCGTGGCCACCGTAGCCACAATCGACAGCACCGCCGTACGCACGAAGGTGTGCCAGTACAGTGGCTCGTCGATGAAGGTGCGGTATTGCTGCAGGCTCCATTCGTACTGGCGCGGGGCCACGCGCACACGCAGCGACAACACTGCCAGGTCGATGTGCGGCAGCACGATCAGGCCCACCAGCCACAGCAGCGTCGGCGCCAGCAGCAGCAGGAACAGCAGGCGTGCAAAGGGCGCGGCGTTCTTGGAGGAGGTCATCTTCGGATCGGCCGTGCGCAGGGCCAGGCGGCTCTTTCACTACGCCGGTGCAGTCGCGGCAGGCTTCACCGCGAAGCACACGGCACGCTGCGGATCGAAGCCGAACGCCACCGTCTCGCCTACGCGCAAGTCGGCAAAGTGCCCGGTCTGCGGCAGTGCGATTCGGAACTCGGCGCGCGTATGTTCTTCATGCAGCAGCACGGCGGAATTGGCGCCGTCGAACAGCAGGCTGTCCACCTGGCCGCGGTAGCGGGGCTGGGCTGCCGGCAACTCGCCGGCGTCGCGCGCCAGGCTCAGCACCTCGGGCCGCACGAAGGCCTGCACGGCCTGCCCCACGGCCACCGGACCGTTGCGACGGGCGAAGAGCAGCAAGCCTTTGTCCGCGCTCAACTCGACCGTGTCGCCGCGAACGGCGGTGGCGCATCCGTCGAATCGATTGTTCGCGCCGACGAAACCGGAAACGAATGGCGTGTGGGGCTCGTAGTAAAGCTGCTGCGGCGTGCCGACCTGCTCGAAGCGCCCGGCGTTCATCACCGCGACATGATCCGACAGGACAAGCGCCTCGGACTGGTCGTGCGTGATGTACACGAACGTGGTGCCAAAGGCGGCCTGCAACTGCTTCAGCTCGATCTTCATGTGCTCGCGCAGCTTCAGGTCGAGCGCGCCGAGCGGCTCATCCAGCAGCAAGAGCGTCGGCTCCAGCACCAGGCTGCGCGCAATGGCCACGCGCTGCTTCTGCCCGCCGGAGAGTTGGTCGACACGCTTCGCCTGCGCCCCGGGCAAGCTCACGCGTTCGAGCATCTGCGCGACCCGCCGTGCGATCTCGTCACGCGGCACGCCACGCCGCGCCAGGCCGTAACCCACGTTGTCACCCACCGACATCATCGGGAACAGCGCCAGGTGCTGGAACACCATGTTCACCGGGCGGCGGTTCGGGGCCACGCCGTTCATCGGCCTGCCACCGATGTGGATGTCGCCGCCGTCCGGCGCAATGAAGCCGGCGATCATACGCAGCAGCGTCGTCTTGCCGCAGCCGGAGGGGCCGAGGATCGAGAAGAAGCTGCCGCGCTCGACGCTGAACGAAAGTTCGTCGACGGCGGCGTGGCCGCCGAAGCGCTTGACGACGCGCTCGGCCTGCAGGTCGGGCGCTGTCGTCATTGCGCGCAGATCAGTTCGCCGCCTTGACGCGGTCGAGCACGCGGCCCTCGATCTCCTCGATGCCGGGCGGCACCGCCGGATACCACTTGACGTTTTTCAGCGCGGCCTCGGGGAAACTGGCGGCGAACTGAGCCTTCAGCTTGGCGTCCATCAACTGGTCCGCGCCCTTGCTTGCCGTGAAGTTGCCGGCCGAGGCTGCCACCTTGGCGGCGATCTCGGGGCGCATGTTGAAGTTGATCCATGCGTAGGCCGCGGCATCGTTTCGGCCCTTGGCGGGCAACGCGAAGGTGTCGATCCAGCCCAGCGCGCCGGACTTGGGCGCGATGAACTTGATGTCGGGATTGTCGTTGTTGAGCTTCCAGCCGCCGGTGTCCCACATCATCGCGCCGACGACTTCGCCGGTGCGCATGCCGTTGAGCAGCTGGTCCTTGTTGTCCCAGAAGAACTTCAGATTCCCCTTGCACGCGGCCAGGGTCTTGCCCACGTCGTCCATCAGCGCGCTGTAGGCCTTGGGGTCGCCGTACAGCGCGAACGGGTCCTTGCCGGCGGCAAACGCAAAGGCCAGCAAGGTCGGTCGCTTCAGGCGCACGGAGGTCTTGCCCTTGTATTCAGACTTGCAAAGATCCGGATAGTCCGTCATGGTGGCCAGCTTGGTGTTGACCACCAGCCCGTCGGTGCCCCAAATGTGCGGCAGGCCGTAGACCTTGCCTGCCAAGGTGGTGTTCGCCTTGGTGGCCTGGAGCATCGAAGGGATGAACAGCTCGGACTTGATCTGGCTCAGGTCCATCGGCTTGTAGATCCCGAACTCCTGCTGCGGACCGGTGATGCGATCCTGCGACGGCTGCGCCAGATCGAAGCCCGCGCCGCCGGTGGCGCGCAGCTTGGAGATCATCTCCTCATTGTTGGACAGCGTGATCTCGACGTCGATGCCGGTTTCCTTCTTGAATTGTTCGACCACGTCCTTGGGCGCGTAGTCGGCCCAGGTCAGCAGGCGCAGCTTCTTTTCCTGGGCGGTGGCGGGTCCGACAGCAAAGGCAGCGAGCGCCAGCGCGGAAAAGAATCGACGGCTCAGACATGTCAGTCTCATGGGAGGTCTCCGGTGGATCGACATCGACTCTAGCGGCAAAACGTAGCCGCATGCAAACCTGGCAGACCACGCATTCAGACCGACATCGGGTGGCAGACTGACTCGCCGTCACGATGGCACGCCCTTGGGCCGGACGATCGAACACCTGTCCGCTAAAGCGTTGCGACGAATGCCACCATGCGCTCGCGCTCTTCCTGGTTCGGCAGGCGGCCGCGCATCGCGCCGAGATTGTCGGCCATGTGGTCGGCGTTCGACGTACCGGGGATTACCGCCGTGACCCGCTCATCGGCGAGCAGGAACTTGAGAAAGAACTGCGCCCAGGTCGCCGCGAAAGGGCGCGCCCAGTCGGGGATCGCCTTGCCGCGAACCGCTCTGAAGAGCCGCGCGCGCCCGAGCGGCACCGCGGTCAGTACCGCGGCGCGCATTTCGGCCGCGACCGGAAGAATGCGCTCTTCCGCCAGGCGATTGTCAATTGAGTAGTCGATCTGCACGAAATCCGGCTTTTCGTTCTTCAGCACCGCCTCGACCGCAGCGAAGTCCCGGTGGTACGTCGACGTGATCCCGACGTAGCGGCACAGGCCCTGAGCCTTCCAGTCACGGAACTGAGCGAGCGATTGCCGCGCATCGCGAACGTTGTGCAACTGCATCAGATCGACGCTGGACACGCGAAGGCGCGCGAGCGAGCGTTTGAACTCATCGATATCCGGCGCCTCGGCCTTGGTCGCCAGAAAGAGCCGGTCGCGCAGCTTCGCGGCCGCCACCACGGCTCCGAGCACGCTCTCGGCGTCGCCATACGTCGAGCCGGTGTCGATCAGTCGGCCACCCCCGGTGACGAGGGCCTGCACGACATCGGCAGCGCGGCGGCGCGTGTCCGGGTCGTCGCGATCGAACACCGATGCCGTGCCGAGGCCGACGGCCGGCAGGCGCTCGCCAGTGCTCGGGATGGCACGCGTGAGGATCGCGGCTTCGCTCGCCGGCTGGGCGAGGACAGGCGGCAGCGCGAGTGCGGCGAGTGGCAGCCCGACGAAGTTGCGGCGCGATATCGGCATGATCAGTCTCCGGAAACCGGGCTGGGCGCAAGTGCGGCGCGGCGTTCCTGCGTGCGCCCCAGCGCAGCAGACAATGCGAGCCACGCCAGCGACACGGGCAACGCACATGCCGCGATGGCGCCGAGCTTCAGTCCAAGCGCTTGCATGCCTTCGTACACCCAGCCGTACAGCGCGTCCGAGCCACGATAGACCACGACGTCGATCAGGTTCTTCGCCTTGTATTTCTCCTCGCGACCGACGACGGTGAAGAAGATCTGCCGCGCCGGATTTGCGATGGCGAAGTTGGCCCACCGCTGCACGACCTGGAACACGAGCACGACCGTGAGAGTGGGCACCAGTGCGAGCACCGCAAAACCGACGATGTACACCGCGGGCAACGCGCCCGCGGCGACCGCCGTGCCGAAGCGCTTCAAGAGCGGCCCGGTCGCGACGACCTGGGTCAGGAGCGTCAGCACGCTGACCGCGAGATCGACGCTCGCGAAGACGCGCGTCTGTGCTCCGGCGCCCTCCACGGAAGCCGATACCAGATTCGCCTGCGCGAAATAGAGGATCGTCGCGCCGAACGACAGCAGGCTCACCCAGGCCGCAATCCCGATCAGATACGGCGAACGCAGCACTTCGGTAAACGCGGCGAACGCGCCACCTCCGATCCGCTGGTCGGCGCGGACGTCATGCCGTGACGGACCGGCCGTCCGCTCGAGGCGGTACACGCAATAGACGGCGACTTCGAGCAGCACCGCGGCGACGATCAGGAGATTGTCCCGCCCGAGCGGCACCGACAATGCGATGGTGATTGAAGGCCCAAGCAGCGCGCCCGCGGTCCCGCCTGCGCCGATGAATCCGAACAGCCGCTTTCCCTGCGCGCTCGTGAAGATGTCGGCCATGAACGACCAGAACACGGTGACGGCGAACAGGTTGAAGACGCTGACCCACACGAAGAACACGCGTGCGACGACAACAGGCTCGATCTCTAATGTCAGCAGCAGCCAGAAGAGCGCGAGGTTTGCGACAAAGAAGTGATAGACGATCGGAATGAAACGCCGCCGCGGCACCTTCGCAACCAGCGCGCCGTACAGCGGCTGGGCTACGAGCAGCGTGACGAACGTCGCCGTGAACATCCACGACAGCGCCTTGACGCCGCCGGCGATCCCCATCTGGTCCCTCACGGGCCTAAGCACGTAATAGCCGGCGAGCAGCATGAAGAAATACGCGAAGGACCACCGTGCCGCCGCGCGCTCGGCGGGCGTGGCCGGCACTGCGCGCCACAGCCAGTGCCGACCGGACGTCACGGCGCGAGCGACAGCGTCTTCCTGAGTTCGGCGGCCGTCACCGGCTGGCCGTAGCCGGGGGCGCCGCGCTGAAACCGAGCCGCGTCGACCAGCTTGCCCACGACGACGGGCTCGAATCCGGCATCCCGCACGAGTGCTTGCGCGACCTTCACCGCTTCGGCATCGTCGCCCGCGATCGGCACCGCCATGCGCGGCTCGGGCCGATTGGCCTCCCGCGCGAAGATCGAGTACGACAGTGTGTTGAATGCACGCACGAGGCGCGTGCCGGGCAAGGTATTTCTGCGATGTCACGGCGACGCCGTCGCGTTCGGCTTCCTGCGCGATGTCGCCGTCGCGCGACTGCACGGCGTTGTTCGCATCGAGGACGATCTTGCCTTTGAGCGCCGCGCCGTAGTCGCGGCCGATCTCCGGAAGCGCCGCGTACGGCACCGCGACGAAGATCACGTCGCCGAATTTGATCGCGTCGGCCACGGGTCCGGCCTGCGCCAACGGGCCGAGCCGCGCGACGAGGTCCTTCAGCTCGTCCGGGTGACGCGACGAAAAGAGCACGGGGTGGCCGGCCTTGACCCACAGACCGCCGATGGTGCCGCCAATGCGCCCGGATCCGATGACGCCGATCGGGAGCTTCGAATTGCTCGGTGACTGCGCGACGGTTTGGAGTGGCCGGAGCACAGTGGCGATGCCAATTCCGACCGGCGCCAGGAGCAGGCGGCGTCGCATTGCGTTAGTTCGCTCAAGTGCTGACATGCGGTCTCCTTAGCGTTAGCTTCTCGTCCACGACAGCGGGCTGTGGCATCGGCTCTTGCACTATTCTGGTCCCACGGGCGCGGGGCTGCCAGTGGGTCGCCTCTCGCCTGAAGAGCCAACGGTCTTCAGCGATCCCCCAGATGCCATCCGCAGCGCTGTACGCCGCATCGCTCCTCCCGTCGTGCCCGCCGCAATGGCGGGCCCGTCCGGTTGTGCGGTACTTGGTCGACACAATGCGGGGTGGCTCGTTGCTGAAAGCGAGGTCCGCTACAAAGCAGAATTGGGCGGACCGTCGACGGCCGGAGTTGGCCGAAGGCAGCTACCAACTCGCGGTATGGCCCTCCGGTCGGGGCACCTCACCAAATGCTTGGTACTTTCGGTCGCGCCGCGTCAGCGAAAAACGATCGTTCGACCGTGGTGGACGATGATCTTGTTTTGCAGGTGATTCCAGATCGCGCGCGACAGCACGATCTTCTCGATGTCGCGCCCGGAACGTACCAAGTCCTGCACTGTATCGCGGTGAGATACCCGCATCACGTCCTGCTCAATGATCGGGCCCGCGTCCAGCACGTCGGTCACGTAATGCGCCGTCGCACCGACGATCTTGACGCCGCGAGCACGCGCCGCGTGGTAGGGACGCGCGCCCGGAAACGCAGGTAGAAATGCGTGGTGGATGTTGATGATCCGGCTCTCATAGGCCCGCACAAAACGCTCCGAGACTATCTGCATGTACTTCGCCAGTACCACCAGGTCGACCCGGTGTTCGGCAAGCAACGCCAACTGCGCTTCCTCGATCTCGGCCTTGTTGTCGGCTGTCATCGACATGACGCAGAACGCGATACCGAACTTGTCCGCGACGGACTTCAGTTCCGGGTGGTTGGCAACGATCACCGGAATTTCGACAGGCCACTCGCCGGAATAGGTACGCGCCAGGATGTCGTACAGACACCATGGTTCCTTGGACACGAACACGGCCATGCGCCGCGGACGGTCGGAAAAGCTTAGTGACCAATGCGCATCTTCGCCACCGATCAGCTTCGTCAAGTGATCACCGATCTTGTCGTCGGTAACGGTGAAGTTCGCCAAGTCCCATTGCAGACGTGTGTAGTAACGATTAATGTCGTCGTCCACATAGTGGTCGTGGTACAGGATGCGGCCACCGTTTGCTTGCACAAAGCGCGTCAGATTGGCCCCTATCCCCACATGCAGGTCGCAATGCAGCAACAGCGTTACCGAGCGGCTGTCAGCGATGCTGCGCATCTGTTCCATCACAGGCTCCCCGCACACAACGTCAGGCTGATGACCGGTCCCCGCGATTCTGATGAAGTTCGGCAATTCCGCTTCTGGCCGAAATGAGGCTATCCGTCAGTAGTACAGCCCGAGTCGGACATCAACTTGCGCCAGCCAACCGCACCGAGGCGGCGCAAGGTTTCGATATTTCGTTCGTAAATGGCCTCCGCGTCCAGGAAAGGCGGCCACGGCGCGGGCAATGCTGTCTTCGCGCAGTAGGTGAAGCATCGGGTAAGGCGAACGATTGCTGAGGTTGTCGACGTCATCGGGGGCCGTGCCTTCGAAGCGATAGTCTGGGTGGAAGCTGGCCACCTGCAGCACGCCGCTGAGACCCTGCTCTTCGATAGCGGCGTCAGCCACGTCGAGGAAGTCGTTGTAGTCCAGGAAGTCATTGAGCGCGTGCGGGTGAATCAGCAGCGTCGTGTCCACTGTTTCCGATTCGGCCGCGGCCAGGAACTGCAGTTCACGCACAAGGTCTTCGAGCAGGCCCTGCGCGTCGCGCGCCGGGCTTTCGACCCAGCGGATCTGCCGTTTCACGTGCACCGCCCTGGCAAACGGGCACAGATTCAGGCCAATGACGGCTTGTTCGAGCCAGTGCCGTGTAGCGGCGATTGCGTTCATGTAGCCGAAACTCTCGCCGATGTCTGATCGTTCATTCGCACAACGCGCAATGAGTTGGATTCCGAGTCACTGTCCTTCCGCCTCCCACGTAGAGGGCTCTAACCACGTCTGCCTTTGGGGCACCTACTGTAAGAGTCAGAGCAAAGTCCGTTTACGGCCTGGTTCCCCCAGACCTTGCTAGCGGATTACAACATTCTCAGTGCGGCCGCAGCCGGCCTTCCTGCAGCAGTTGAGTGATCACTGCCGTAACGGGGACGTGGCCGGGCAGTCGCGTGTTGGTGTGGTGCCACGCGCCGGGGACGGAGAGGTCCGTCTGGACATCTGGTCGCGAATTCAGCAGACCAAATCCATCGTACTGGCCCATGACATCGATCACATTGCGACAGTAGGGGTCAGGCATGTAGATCTTGGCGCTGATCGTCACGATGTCGAGGTCACGACCGAGTTGCCGGATCTTCGCCTCGTTTGCCTCCTGGACGGCATAGAGCGCCTCCGACACAACGAGGTTGCCCTTGGAGTGACCGACCAACCGACGAATCGAAAGTCCCGGATGCATGAGCAACGCATAGACGGTTTGCGTGTCGAGGCTCTGCCGCATCAGCACAGAATCGACCAACTCAACGCTGACCAGCGGGTCGCCGATCCAGTGTGAACCGGACGCACGATCCAGGTACTCGAAGTAGCGGCGACTGGAATTGAGCACTCCGAACCAGAGGAAACCGCCAAGTCCCTCCGTCACCGCGTCGGCCAATCCGTAACCGGACACCACGGCGACCACACTCTTGCCGAAGGCGTTCGCCACGTTGCGTGCCAGCGCAGCCGCACCGAGCGCGGAGCTGCCAACGCCGGCCACGGCCAGCGTGTCAACGTTGCCCGCACCCTCGGCCGCGAAGTCATCCACCGAGCGAAACCGGCGCACCGAACCCTGACCCGTGGGTGGCACGAGCAGAATTGCCCCTTCAGCCGCCATCCATGGGCTCAGATCTCGCGCTTCCTCCTCCGTCAGGATGCCGACGTCATAGAAGATGCCGTCGAGGACTGCGTTACGGCGGCGGGCAGCCTCGAGCAGCGCGGCCGGTACCAGCTGGTCGGGCTGGCTTTCGGCTTTAACGGGCGTCAGGGCTCGCGCCGTCAGCGCTTCCCTGACCCGTTCCAAAGACGTCAGCATTGCTGCCTCCTTTACGGTGGATCTTTCATCAATGAACCGTCGGGTCTGCTTCGGAGCGGATTGCGGGATTCCCTGCCCAGGCCGTTCTTGGCCGGGTTGAGTCTATCGACCCGTTGGCCCAACGCGACCCTGACCAGTCGGTCGACGTTCTCAAGAGCGGCCATTCAACCGAGGCCACGCGGCGCGAGACGCGTTCGACGCGGTTCAGTCTGCGTGCTTCTTTAAGAATGCCAGCGTTTTTTCGTTGAACGCGGCCACGTTCTCGTACAGCGGCGCATGCGAGCAGTCTTCGAAGATGTAAAGTTCAGAACCCTTGACGCCGTTCCTTAGCTGGTCGGCGAAGCGGGTGGAGGTGACCATGTCGTGGCGACCAAAGGTGATCTGCGTTGGGGCGCGTATCTTGCCAAGCTGCGCCTCGGCGTTGTGAGCCATCACCGCGTCCGACTCCTGGATGAACGCGTCGACCGGCTGCTTGGGGCGGCCGCGCACGAAGTCGGACAGGGCCTGGATGTAGTCCGGTTTCTGCGCATACAGCTCGGGCGTGAAGCACCAGGGGAAGATCCCTTGAATTACCGTCTCTGGCACGCTGTTCATCGCCTTGGCCATCACCTGCCAACCTTGCACGACGGTCTTTATATAGGCATCGCTCTTGGGCCAGCCACTGTGCAGCGAAAGTGACTTGACCCGGTCGGGATACCTGGCGGCCAGCCAGATGCCGGTGGCCGCCCCCAAAGAGAGCCCATAGATGTGGGCATTGGGTATTCCGATCGCCTGCATAAGTGCGGCCACGTCGTCGGCGAACATCTCCGTCGAGTAGACGCCGGCCGGCTTATCCGACTCTCCGGTTCCGCGCAGATCGACAGAGATGCAGGTGAAGTGCTTCGAATAGTCCGCGACCTGGAACGCGTAACACGCGTAATCGGCCGCCAGGTATGGGATGAGCACCAGAGGCTCGCCGTTCCCTTGTTGGTCGTAATTCATCGTGATGTTGCCGGCTCGAATCTTGGGCATGGATTCCTCCTGATTGAGGGTACTCGCCGACGGAAGCCGGTCGATCACTGGATCACCCCGTTACAGACCGGAAGTCCAACCATACTAGGCCTTCGGGCACGCCTTCACGCCCGCCGGCGGGCGACTGCCTTGGAGTATTTTCGCGTCGCTGCCGAATGTCTCCAGTTGGCCGCAGCTTGCCGTGTTCTCGCGATAAGAGGACCGTATCGCGGCTTCTAGCCCTGTAACTAGCGCACTCGCTGCTTGAAGTCCGTGAAGTCCTGACGCACAGTTTTCTCCGCAGCAACGGCGGCCCGATCCAGCCATCGGGCGTCGCGCTTACGCAGATCCTTAAGTATTGATGTGCGGTGGCGCGCGGCGTGGATCGCGCCCAACTCGGATCCCATCGCCGCAAGAAGCTCTTCGCCCAGACCTTGACCCGACACATCCGCCAGTTCGACCTTGCGCGCATCGGCGGCGATTCGGCGCAGTACGTAACCGGCCCTGACTCGAAGGTGAGGATCAGGAGAGCGGTGTGGACCAAACGCTAGTTCCAGGACGCGACTCTTGGCCGATGAGCCGGGGTGAGCCCAATGCCAAGCGGAAGGCACCAACGCCTTGGCTTCATGAACGAGACGCCCGCCCTGCCGCAGTGCGATGACCAGATATCGCGGACGTCCGAGACTGCCGCTGCCCTTGACACGTGAGGCGTAGCGCTCGACCCGCGCGCCGTCGGGCAGGCTCCGTTTCAGCGCCCTGCGTACCGCCGCCGGCGGCTTGGCGTCTGGATAGCGGTCAACTTCCTTCCAGAACTTCCGTGATGCGTTCGCAGCGCCGCCGACCAGTCGGCGCAGCCAATGCTCATGCTCGTCGAGCAACATCGGTCGCGGCTGCTCCAGACCTTTCCGATACCCCTCGGCAAGCGCTACTGCCGCCTCGCGCCGATTCACAGCGAGAGTTGGGGCCAGTCGTGCGCTGGTGAGCAGGCGGACCAGATCGTACGCATACGACATCGGGGCCGCCTCATCGAAGTCCTTGACGCCCCATACGAGACGCGCCCGGCCATCGCGCCACGTTCCGAAGTTCTCGACGTGAATGTCACCGACACAGAGTGACCGAGGCGCATCCGCGAGTTCCGGGCACGTTGCCTCGATTGTCTTCGCCCACCGGAAGTAAGTCGCCCGCAGGAACTCGAACGGACTCTTGCGCATCCGCTCGTGTTTGGTCTTTAGATCAGCTTCGACGACGTCGCATTGCTTGCGCAGCCACCGCTCATAGGATGCGACATCGCGTCCCACGACCTTCACAGTTGCACCTTGTATCGTGGACGCCTAGATCGGATCACGGAAGAACTTGGATGGGCCTAGACAAACTATGTCAGCTTTCAGGCAATAATGAACTGCTTCGGAAGCGGCAGCTCCTCGCCGACGCCCGCCTAGTCCCTGGGTGAGCGGGCCAGGCCGGTTGGTACTCATTGACGCGCCGCTAGCGCGGGCGAGCATGAAAGCGGATCTCTCTACTCGGCGAGCGGCGCCACGGACCTGGTGGGGAGTGAGCCCGTCTATTCCTCCGCATGTGCCTCCTGCGCAATCTGCCGTCGCAGTTCGCGGAAGCGCGTTTGCGGATCGACGCCGAACAGCGGATCGGGCGCGACGGAAACAGCCGCGCGTACCGCTTCCCAATCCTCGGCGGTCAGGTGTTGGGCTGCGCGCGCGAGGATTGCGGTTTCTTCAGTTCGGATGTGGTTTTGGTAATAGATGAGGTAGGTTGCTGCGGCCGCTTCGAGCTGCTCGCGCGGCAGGATCGAACCCTCCTGCGCCGCCTCGACGTGTGCCATCAGCGTTGCGCCGGTATGCGCGATCACGCGGTGCTCCTGCCGAAGCCGCGCCACGATCAGCTCGAGCTCGGGACAGTGCGACGTTAGCCGCTCGAACGCCAAGTCCTCGCGCGGATGGTGAAACTGGTCGGAGTAGTCTCGCAGGTACGACACGATGTCCTGCATCAACGCGTAGTTCGGCTCGCCGCCGGCGTGAAACACGTCGACCTGCTTCTGCAACAGCCGCAGCAATCGAGTGAAGTACTCGTGTTCCTCACGCCAAGCCGCGACCGGATCGACCACAGCACCTTCTCCCGCGTTCGCTCTTATCCCAGTAAACCCGGACAATCGATCCGGGCATTGACCGGGATCAAGGCGAAACAGGAGAGCCTCGGGGTGTCGTTCGCTGGGGGTGCGCACCGACGTGTCGGGTCGTCCGCGCGAGAAGTACAGGTGACCGCTATCGAGCAACGCAAGCGGCACTGCGCAACGGCTTCAGTTGGCCCGCCTCACGTCGCCCTTGCCGTGAAAGTCAGCTACATGTGCTCGACACTTAGCCTGCCGTCGCTCTCGCACAGCGACGCCAGCCGACGGAGAATTGGGCGTCCGCCCACGAGGAGCGCAATGTGGACTACCTCTTCTTGTAGTTGAACTTCTGGCCGCCGATGCTGGCTTCGTACATCAGCCCGCCCTTGGTCACCGTAAATGTCGTCATTCCCTTGTAGGAGCTGCCTACGTTCTTGGCACCGTGCCCGCTGACGTTCGCGCCGGCCGCGGTGCCGGTGGTCGTGGTGGCGGCCGAAGCGCCGGCGGTGATCGCGACGGCTCGCGCCTGCGCGCCGAACTCGAAGTTCCCGCTTGTGAATTCCTTGAATGCGCGCTGGTCCTCGAAGAAGATGATCTGGCGGTAGGCTTCGCCGCCGAGTTGGAAGCCCGCGGTGAGCTGTGTCATCGAGGTATCGCCGACGTATTTGCTCTTCTCGTACACACGGCCCTTGCCGTATGCGCCGCCGACGACCATCCCGCCCTTGCCGATCGTAGGAAACACCGCATACCCGTAGCTTTCCCGAAGTAGGTGCCGCTCTCGCCGGCCTTCTTGAACACCGCAATCGTGTCGTCGTAGCCATCGGCCCAGGCGGACGACAAAGAAAACGCCAACACGACGAACGCTAGGAATGGTGCAAGGCGTCGCAACATGAGTGCATTCCCAGATTGAACGATCGATTCCGCGTGGGTGCGGGAAAGCCTACACCCGGCGTCGAGCGGCCGCCTTGCGACTGTTCTTGCGACTATGTCAGCTTTCGGGCATTTTGGGCAATCAGCTGAAATGGCCGTTCACGGCCGAACACCGTCATGTCTTCGAGTGAGGAGAACCGCTCCGCCAAGCCCCGCGCCAATCGGGCTGCTTCCGACCTGCGCTCGTTAGTCCGCCAGTGACCGCCGGCGACTTATCCCTGTTAAGCATTGCCCGAGTTCGTTATGTTGCTCGGCGTATTCGGCACTGAGCACGTCGCGTTCGGCTTGTAGTCAGCCGTCCCAGGCGCGGCCGAGGCATACATATACTGTATGGAAGCACAGTACGACCAATGACTCGCCTTCAGCGCTTCCAGTGCCCCTCCTGTGGCCACCACAGGTGCGAACGTGTCGTGATCCAGCGCGCAGGGAAGAAACCCTATGTCACGGAGTTCGGCGCATGCAGGGCGTGCAGAGTCATGCTCTGGCCTGCTCTGGAGGATCTAATGAGGGCGCCTCCATCGCGGAGTTTCGGAGGGACCGCTGGGGAGCAGCGTTAGAGCTTGGCCGCGCCTACGCATCCGATCCAGCCGGGCTCTTGTGGGACCTCAGGGACAGCGCTCAGTTGGATACGTCAGGTCCGAGCGCGTCGAGCGTGACCTGGTGATCGGCGACGCGCGGAGTTGTACTGGGAGAGGGCCATTGGATCGGATGACTAGTCGATCCAATTGAGCCCAGTTGATACTCAATCCATTTCAATCTTGTCGCGCGTCGAAAACCTCTCCAAACAAGCTGCTTTTCTCGCCAATCAGTCTTGAACCTTCCGAGATAGTTGAGCTTCCACTACGCCGGTGGAGAAGCGTGAACGCAATCATCCCAGCAAGGGACGCAAACCAAGGGCTCGCCAACCGACACGCCGAGTAAATCGTGGCCATCGATCGACGGAGAATCCGAGGTGTTGCGGATATTTGACAGGCGAGAAAGGACAAAGGAGCTGCGCTTCACGAAGGGCGTCTTCGAAGCGGATCTGTTCGCAATTGTTTCGAAGAAGGTCCCAAAAGCGGACGCAGCGGGGTTGCGCGCGGAACCTGAAAGTATGTTGCTTGTCGCCGCGGCTGCCTACACAGTCAGCTCCGTGGAAACGTGTGTGAAATCTGGGAGAAAGTTTCACTCCCGGCAAGATCTGGTTGCCGTGGCACATTGCGCGCTAGCCGCGCTCGCCACGTCTCGAGACCTCCTTGGTCTGCCCGACCAAGAACACCTCGACAAGAGGAACCGCATCTATGGTGTCGTCATGCCGACGGCGAGATGGCTCTACGGAGACCGTGCCTCAGACGATCTGATCTGGAAGGTTTGCGACGTCGCCATAAAAGGCGCGCAGGCGGACGGCGCAAACATGCGTACAGTCAACAACGCTTTCAGCGAAGACTTCCAGTACTACGTCCGAACGAGAGGGCGAATGGGAACAGCTTTCCTAGCTAAATACCTCCGACTTCTCGATCAAGCCTATGCACGGACAGTGCGACACGGAAATCTTCCGTAGATGTAGTCGATCTCATCTCGGCGTGCAGTTGGGAGGCCGGGTATCAGGAATACGCGAACCCATAGCTACTCAGTTGGAAGTACCACTCTGGCTTGTCATAGGCCAACAGCATGAGTGCGTAGCCGGCACACATGCCAAGGACCGCAAGGACGAGACGACGAAGCAGTTTCACAAGGGGTTACCCATCGAGGGCGATGATTGACACGTCCGCTTTCAGCCGATTCTCATCGAGTTCAATTCGTCCGCAATTGGCCTATTTTGTTGAAGAACTCCGCTGAACCATCATCGTTGTCCCAAGTCTGAAGCGCAAGCCAACGACGAGGGGACGTCGCGATGATGGGTCAGCAGGCGGGTGCGCAGGACGAGTTGTTCTACTCCTTCAACCTCAATGCGCACGTGCCGGCCGATCACCTGCTGCGCGGCATCGATCGGTTTCTCGATCTGGGCGAGCTGCGTCGTCACCTGGCTGAGTTCTACAGTCACACCGGACGGCCGTCGATCGATCCGGAGCTGATGATGCGCATGCTCATCATCGGCTACTGCTTCGGCATCCGCTCCGAGCGCCGACTGTGCGACGAAGTGCATCTCAATGTGGCGTACCGCTGGTTCTGCCGTCTTGGGTTACAGGATCCTGTGCCCGAGCACTCCACCTTCTCCAAGAACCGTCATGGCCGCTTCCGCGACAGCGATGCGTTCCGGCACTTGTTTGAGACCGTACTGCAACGGTGCATCGCCGAGGGACTGGTCGGTGGCGAAGGCTTCGCGATCGACGCCAGCGTGGTCAAGGCCGATGCCAGCCGCGATCACGCCATCGACGGGAAGGAACTGCCGCAGCGTCGGCTCGATGCAGCCCAGGCCACACGCGCGGTGCGCGAGTACCTCGCCGGAATTGATGAAGAAGCCAGCCGCCGGCTCGAGGCCGACAGGAAGAGCATCTCGCTGACCGATCCGGCGGCCGAGTGGACCTGTGCGCCGGGTGGTCCGGCCTTCTTCGGCTATTCCACCAACTACCTGGTCGACGTGCAGGCTGGCGTGATCGTCGATGTCGAGGCCACCAGTGCCCATCGCACCCGCGAAGTCGATGCCACCCGCACGATGATCGAACGGGTCGAGCAGCGCTTCGCGCTCAGGCCCACGCACCTGATCGGCGACATGGCCTACGGATCCAGCCCGATGCTGGGCTGGCTGGTGCAGGACAAGCAAATCGCACCGCACATCCCGGTGTGGGACAAGTCCGAGCGCCGCGACGGCACACTGAGCCGATCGAGCTTCGTCTACGACGCCCCGCACGATCGCTACCAGTGCCCGCAAGGCAACTACCTCACCAGCTCCGGGCGCGTGAACAGCGATCAGACAGTGCGCTACCGCGCCAGTGTTCCGGACTGCCGCCGTTGCCCCATGAAGCCGTCCTGCTGTCCCAACACACCAGCGCGCAAGATCAGCCGTAGCCCGCATGAACCGGCGCGTGATGTGGCACGCGCGCTGGCCGACACCGACGCGTATCGCCAGTCACGCAAGGACCGCAAGAAGGTGGAGATGCTGTTCGCACACCTCAAGCGCATCCTGCGCCTGGATCGGCTGCGACTGCGCGGACCGAAGGGCGCGAGCGATGAGTTCTTGCTGGCAGCCACGGTGCAAAACCTGCGGCGCATGGCCAAGCGCTGGCTCAGGTCGCCGCCAATAGCGGTGCCAATCGCGGTCTGAAGCGGCGCGCAGCGAGTCAGTGAAGCAACTTCAGCGCGAACGCGAGGCGCTCGCGGCCGAACAAACATCAGCGACGCATTGCCGCCTCGACGAAACCGAGCAAACAAGCGAGTTTTTCAACAGAATCGGCCGAACTCGACCGTCGGTCGGTGCCGAGTTCAGCCCCGACGCTGGTTCGGCGTCACCTATGCCGAAGCGCCGATCCACGCCTTTGCCGCAGGTAGACTGCCCGAGGAGAAGTGCTTAATTTCGGCTGATACGAAGTGGGATGCCAGGTGTTCGGCCACGCTCCCAATCGGCGAGTCGGTGACGATCGCTATCTTCCTGATCATCCGATGATGGTCCTTGACGAATCGAAAGTGCGCCACCATCGCGCCGAACGTGTCCCAACCGGGGAAGGCCGGCGCCTCGATCACGAGACCCCTTAGGCCGCCGTGCTCAAGGATCCAAGGGTCCACGACCTGGCTCAGCTCCGAGAAATCGCTGGCTTCTAGTGCCGCTCGTGGATGCAGGTAGAGGATTCCATCTGTCGTGTCCAGCGAATGCTCGATCATCTTTGAGTCCTCCAATGACCGCTTCGAGTCATTTTGACGGGGTGTCTGGATGTCCGCTAGCAGGCGAACTGCACGGCCGGCCACGAGGGCGGTTCGTGGCCGCCCTCTGCCTTGTGCATCTGTCGCGAGTTTGGCTATCGTGTTCGACGACCAATCACTGTCGCAGCAGCCCTCGGACAATTACGCTTACGGCCGACCGTACGTTATTGCCGCGCGAACTTCTTGCGGTGCCGCCGCGATCAACTGCGCGTCGGGTCGTGCGCCGAGGGCGTCATTGACGGTCGAGAATGCAAGTCGGAAAGCAACGAATGCCGTTGCTTCGAAAATCTCGCGCTCGGTTAGACCCACCGAACGTAAGGCGTCGATGTTGGCCGCCTGAATCTCGTTCGGAGCGCGCACGACCTGTGCGGCCCATCGTCTCAGTGCAGCCTCGCGCGCGGACAGCGCGGACGCTTCGTCCCCGCGCAACACGTCCGCAGCAGTGGCGGTGTCGATCAGCTCAGCGAGCCTCGTGCCCCACGCGGTCGCGCAGTAGGAATCGCCGAGCGCCTGCGCTTGGGCGCAAACGAGGACCGCGCGCTCGCGCAGCGACAGTGTCGATTCGTCCGACAACTGCTTGCGCAAGTTGGCGAACGCCTCGGCAACGTCCGGGCGCCACGCCCAGCCACGCTCGAGATTCATGACATATCCGCTTGCAGTTTTTTCCTTATCGAGGTACTCGCGCGCCTCAACGCTGCTCGGTTCATTCAGCAACATATCGACCTCCGTGCGACCGGTTCCACTCAATTGTCCCGCGCCGCTTTCTGCGCGACACGGGAGAGCTCGATTCAAGGGGTGTTGCCGATGACATCTAAGACGGAGGCCAGCAACGTGTCGTGTCGCGAGCTATTCATGAGTACTCCTGGATTCAAGGTACGGTCGCGTTGGTGATGCACACCACCCTGCGCCTAACGAATGAAAAGGACTTCCCCGTCCGGAGGCAGCGGCGCGGATTCGTCTGCGCGATTCGATGGATGACCGCGCCGGCCGGTCACGTTAACCAGATCTTGCGCCCCGCCAGAAACCGTTGTCCAGAGTCGATCGGCACGCAGACTCTGAATAGAGCTGCAGGCAACTTCGGAACTGCCACACTCTGCCAATTGAACCTCACCAAACCGACACTGACGCCACTCACTCCAGCAACCGCGACACCGGCATAAGCAGCCTCGGCCAAGGTAGTCTCTCGCACCATGATTGACGCTCTGATGTTGCTGGGCCCTACCGGTGGCGGCAAGAGTGCGCTCGCGCTGAAACTCGCCCGGCGGTTACCGGCGGAGATCATCAGCGTCGATTCGGCACAGGTGTTCAGTGCCATGGACATCGGCACAGCCAAACCGAGCCTGCAGGAGCGCGCAGAAGTACCACACCATCTGGTCGACATCCGCGATCCCGCCGAGCGCTATTCGGCCGCCGAATTCGTGCGCGATGCCACTGCGGCGATCGCGGCGATCCGCGCGCGCAGCCGCGTGCCGCTGCTGGTGGGGGGAACGATGCTGTACGCGAAGGCGCTGCGCGAGGGGCTGTCGGAACTGCCGTCGGCCCATGCCGCGCTGCGCGCCGAACTCGAACGCGAAGCGCAGCGCGTCGGCTGGCCGCGGATGCACGCGCGTCTCGCCGAGCGTGATCCGGAAACCGCTGCCCGGCTGGCGCCGAACGATTCGCAGCGCATTCAGCGCGCGCTGGAAGTCATCGAAATCACCGGAGTGCCGATGTCGAGGCTGCTCGTGCGGCGCGCGCCGAGTTCGCTGCGACTCGGCGTGGTCGCGGTCGTGCCGGTCGAGCGCGGCGTGCTGCATCGGCAGATCGAGCACCGTTTCGACCGGATGCTGGAGGGTGGATTCCTCGATGAAGTGCGTGCGCTCAAGCGGCGCGGCGACCTGACGGCGGACCTGCCGTCGATGCGCAGCGTCGGCTACCGGCAGGCCTGGGCCTTTCTCGACGGTGGTGGCACGCATGGGCAGTTTCGTGCAGCGGCGATCGCGGCCACGCGGCAGCTGGCGAAGCGGCAGCTCACCTGGCTGCGTTCACTTGCGGTCGACGAGACGGTCGATCCCGCGCACCCCGAGTGCCTGATCGCGCTGACGGATCGCCTGCAGGCGATGCAAGCCGCGTGAGGCTCCAGCATCGGTGGGGCGGTGTGGTCGCAGTTCGTGCATGTGCTGCCGCAGGTATTCCACCGCACTGCGCCGCTTCTCCGCCCCGCGTCCGGCACGGTTGCCGGTTTCGCACTCGAACACGGCCGGCACCACCCGCATGATCCGGGTGTAGATCGATTCCCATGCAGAGCGCACGGTCTCGGTCGACAGGTGCAGGGCGGCGGCGATGCGCCGGTCGGACTCACCGAGCAGTGCCCGCAACACGACACGCTGCTCGGCCGGTGTCATTCCGAGCCGCGGGTCGGTGCTGTGGAATACGTGCGCGGCCATCAGATCGATCGCTCCGGGTTCGAAGTCGGCCCGATGCTTGGCGAACATCCGCGGGCGCATGTCGACACCAAGGCTGGCCGGCGCGAAGTCGTATTCGAGACGGAAGCCACCGGCGCGCAGATACTCGGCAGCTTCTTCGCCGAACGCTTCGTAGAACAGCGACCGGATTCGATATCCGCCGAACAGATGGACGAATCCCATCGGCGCGATGCGGCGCATCCGCGCCAGCAGCGGGTCATGCCACGGCCGCGGCTCGTGGGCAGGGTTGCTGATCAAGGCCTGCAGGCCGTCACCCGAGTTCGCGACGCGCACTTCCCCCAGCGACGGCAACGGCCGCTCTCCGTCGAGCAGCGCCTCGTAGATCGCATTGAGCAGGTAGGGACGCGGGTTGAGCCGGTAGCCCCGGACGAACTCTTCTCGCAGAAAGAGGCCGGGCACGAAGCACACGACCGGATGACCGGGCGCCTCGGCATCCTCGATCAGCATCGACGGGTGTGGCGCGCTCGACGACGCGAGCATCGTCAGCAGCGACGGCAACGCGTCGCTCACGCGCTCGCTCATCCGCAGGCCACCGTGCGCCTTGAGCAGGCGCACGCACTGCGGAACGTCGGCCGGGCTGATTTCGCGGAATCGCATCGTGTCTGCTCTCTGCAGGCGCCATCATGGAAAGCGCAGCGCTCGAGCGCAATCGCCACGCCTCGTGAATATCGTGATCCGCGCGCACTTCGTGAAAATTCCGGTTCGGCGGCACGTCAGATTCCGGCACGCATCCCCCGATTTTCGGGGTGGAACGCGAACCGCCGCGGGAACACACTGGCACCGTGCTGCAGCAGCCTGCAAGGCAGCGTGTGGAGGTCATCATGTGGCGAGATTCATTTCATGCGGGGAGGTCCGCGTGGCGCCGACTGCTTGCTTCGACTCTGGTCGTCGTTCCGATCTGGTGGAGCCTGGGCGGTTCGACAACCGACCGCACGGAGGCCACCGATCACGAAGTCTCGAAACCGGCGGTGTCGGCCGCATCGGTGTTCGTGCCGGGCCAGGGAGCCTCGGCAGCACCCGATCACGCGATGCTGTCGGCGGCCGACGTCGAACGTGCGCTGCCACCGTCGTCGCGGGCGGCGACGGTCGGGTTCGAAGCGACCAGGTCGTAGACCCGATCGTGCGCTACGCACGCAGGTGCAGGTCGTCGGCCGTATAGACGAGGTTCAGCGGTTCGATGACCACCTGCCGCGCGCCGCGCTCGATGGTGCCGGCATGCCACGCGGCGATGCCCGCCGAACGCGCGGCCGCGATGCATCCTTCCGCATCGGAAGCGGCGACGAACAACGCGAATCCGGCGCCCATGTTCAGCGTGCTGTAGGCCTCCTGGTCGGAAACGCCGGCGTGCTCACGAATGAAGTCGAGCACCGGCGGCACCGGTGGAACCGTGCGGATTCGATAGGTGAACGCGCCCGGATGACGCATCAGCTTGCGCCAGCCGTGGCCGGTCACATTCACGCAGTAATGCGGGACAACGCCGGCCGCAGCAATGGCTTCGGTCACCGGCGAGTAGAGCAAGGTCGGCGCCAGCAGCGCGTCACCATAGAGCGTGCCGTCGGCGAGCGGAGTCCGATAGCCCTCGGGAAGGCGCTCGACCAGCTTGCGCGCGAGAGACACTCCATTGGCATGGATGCCGCTCGATGCGAGCAGGACGATCGCGTCGCCCTCGGTCAGCCGCTCACCAAGCGTGAGCCGCGATCTCGGCCGCACGATTCCGACACATGAGGCGGCGAGGTCGATGCGGCCCGGCGCAACGACGCCCGCCAGCGCGGGAGTCTCGCCGCCGCCCCAAGCGACGCCGCTGCGGTCACAGGCGGCACGCCAGCCCTCGACCAGATCGCGCGCCCGCTCGCCGTCCGCGAACCACTCGCTGTTGCCGGCTGCCCAGTACGCGTGCACTGAAACCGGCGTGGCGCCGACTGTGATGATGTCGTTGATTGCCATCGCGAGCGTGTCCTGCGCGATTGCGTCGTAGTAGCTGCGACCGGTGATTGCCCGCATTGCATCGGCCACCAGCGCCTTGGTGCCCAGGCACTCGGTGATCGACGCGAGGTAGAACTCCCCGCAGTCGACGACATACGCCGATTCGCCGCGCGAGGCCGCCACCTCGGTCAGGCCGTGACGGGCCAGGTGATGCGCGGTGCCGGCCGCGGCACGCTGAGCCAGGATCTTCAGCGGATCGATGCTGGCGTAGTCGACGCCAGCCTGCCTGTAGTCGATGGAGCTCATGACGTGTAGGGGCCGGTAAACTCGCCGCTCGCCGCGTGGAGGCCAAAGGCAGGGATTGTAAGTCGCAGCCCGCCGCGCTCCCCCCGCCCACCCCGCATGACACACCGTCCGCAGCAGCTCACCCTGGATATCGTGCAGCCCTTGAGGCCGTCGTTCGACAATTTCGTCGTCGGCCGCAATGCGGAAGCCGTCGCGTCGCTGCGCGCCATGGCCGCCGGCAGCAGCGAGCGCTTCGCCTACCTGTGGGGAGCCGATGGCTGCGGCCGCTCGCATCTGCTGCAGGCGTTTTCCGCACACTGGCCGAGCCGGTTTCTGGATTCCGCTTCGGCCGACGAGCCGTTCGATCCGGCGATCCGCTTTTACCTTGCCGATGATGTGGAACGATACGATGCCGCCGCGCAGCGACAGCTGTTTGTGGTGCTGAACGAAGTCCGCGCGTCGCGCGACGCGGTGCTGGTGGCCGCCGGCAGTGCACCTCCCGCGCAACTGTCGTTGCGCGACGACGTGCGGACTCGCCTCGCGTGGGGGCTTGTCTACCAGCTGCACGCTCTGACCGATGCCGAGAAGGCGGACGCACTGCGCACGCACGCGGCCTCGCGCGGCGTGGAGCTGTCCGACGAGGTCCTGGCCTACCTGTTGACCCACATGCCGCGCGACATGCGCACCCAGGTGGCGGTCCTCGATGCACTCGATGCATACGCACTGGCCGCCCAGCGCAGCATTACCATTCCGCTGATCCGCGAATGGGCCCGTGCGTGAGACAGGCTCTAGAATCGCGGCGATGCGCCTCGCGCTCTTCGACCTCGACCACACGCTGCTGCCGATCGACAGTGCCGACACGTGGTCGCATCACGTCGTGGCGCGCGGCGGGCTGGATACCGCCGGTTACAGCGAGCGCATCCGCCGCTTTGCCGAGGACTACCGCGCAGGCACGTTCGACGTCGATGCTTACGTACGGTTCCAGATGGAACTGCTGGCCGCGTTTCCACGCGCCCGCCTGGACGAATGGCATCACGAGTTCATGCAGAGCCACGTCGGCCCGGCCGTGCGATCGCAGGCGCGCGCCCTGGTCGACAAGCACCGTGCGCAGGACGACGAGCTGGCGCTGGTGACCGGCACCAACGCCTACGTCGTCACTCCGATCGCGCGGGAGTTCGGCATCGAGCACGTGCTGGCGGTCGAACCCGAACAACTCGACGGGCGCTTCACCGGTGGATATGTGGGCTCGCACACCTACCAGGACGGCAAGGTGCGCAAGGTGGAAGAGTGGCTCGCGCAGCGCGGCCGGACCCTGGCCGACACGACGACGACCTTCTACAGCGATTCGATCAACGACCTGCCGCTGCTCGAGAGGGTCACCTTTCCGGTCGTGACGAACGGCGATCCGCGTCTGCTGGCGATCGCACGCGAGCGCGGCTGGCCGACGCTGCAGCTATTCGAGCCGGCACATGCCTAGCCTCGGCGCGGTCCTGGCATGATCAGGCGCGTCATCGAGCGAGTCTCGACGCTGTTCTCGCGCAAGGCGCGCAAGCCGCGCGGACCGCGGCGGGTCGCGGCCGCCGAACACGGCATCGACCAGGGACTGGTTGCAAGGAACGCGTTGCGAGTGTGCGAGACGCTGCAGAAGGCGGGCCATCGCGCGTACCTGGTGGGCGGAGCGGTGCGCGATCTGTTGCTCGGTGTGGCACCCAAGGATTTCGACGTCGCCACCGATGCCACGCCGGAACAGGTGAAGTCGCATTTCCGGCGCGCCATCATCATCGGTCGGCGCTTCCGGCTGGTGCACGTGATGTTCGGCCAGGAGACGATCGAGGTCTCCACCTTCCGTGCTCTCGACAACCCCGACCGTCAGACCGATGAGCACGGCCGCGTGCTCGCCGACAACCTGTTCGGCGAGCAGCACGAGGACGCGGCGCGGCGAGATTTCACCGTCAATGCGCTGTACTACGACCCGACGACGCGCGAAGTCATCGACTACCACGATGGCGTGAAGGACGTCCGCCGCAAGCGGCTGCGGATGATCGGCGACCCCGAGACACGCTACCGCGAGGACCCGGTGCGGATGCTGCGCGCGGTCCGGTTCGCTGCCAAGCTCGGCTTCGAGATCGACGAAGCGACGCGCGAGCCGATACCGCGCCTGGCGAAACTGGTCGAAAACGTGCCGGCCGCGCGCCTGTTCGACGAGATGCTCAAGCTGCTGACAAGCGGCCATTCGGTCGCCTGCATCACGCGCCTGCGCATGGAAGGCCTGCATCACGGGCTGCTGCCGCTGCTCGATGTGATCCTCGAGCAGCCCGCCGGCGAGCGCTTCGTCCTGCAGGCGCTGGCACGCACCGACGAGCGGGTGCGCAGCGGAAAATCGGTTTCGCCGGGCTTCCTGTTCGCGACGCTGCTGTGGCACGACGTGCTGGTCCGCTGGAACGCGCGCACGGCGCGCGGCGAGCACCGCATCCCGGCGCTCAACCTGGCGATCGACGAGGCGCTCGATGCGCAGACCGAGAAGCTCGCGATCCAGCGCCGCTTCGTGTCGGACATGCGCGAGATCTGGGGACTGCAGCCGCGCTTCGAGCGCCGCAGCGGACAGTCGGCATTCCGGCTGCTCGAGCACCTGCGTTTTCGTGCCGGTTATGATTTCTTGTTGTTGCGCGCGGCGGCTGACGAGATCCCGGCGGAGCTGGCCGATTGGTGGACCCGCTTTGCCCACGCGAACGACGTCGAGCGCACACGATTGATGGAGGAGGCGGCACGCATCTCGGTGCCGGAGACAGCGGGACGTAAGCGGCGACGCCGCTCGCGCGGAAAGGGCAGCACCGACCGGCCGACCCCGGCCGCGGACAGAGAAACCGGCATGGCTTGAGCAGGGCCTGTGGACGCTCCAGTGAAACGCACTGCATACATCGGGCTGGGATCCAACCAGGGCGACGTCGCCGATGCATTGAATTCGGCGCTCGAGTCGCTGCGCTCGATCGAGCGCACCGAGCTCATCGCCGTTTCGCCGTTTTATCGTTCGGCGCCGATCGACGCGCCGGGGCCGGACTACCTGAACGCCGTCGCGAAGGCCGAAACCACGCTCGAGCCCTACGCGCTGCTGCTGCACCTGCTCGACATCGAGCTGATGCTCGGTCGCAAGCGGCGGGGACTGAAGAAGAACTCGCCGCGCAATGTCGACCTTGATCTGCTGCTGGTCGGCGACATCATCATCCAGAGCACACCGCTGACGCTGCCGCATCCGCGCCTGCACCTGCGGGCTTTCGTGCTCCGGCCGCTGCTCGACCTCGCGCCGACGATCCGCATCCCCGGCCAGGGCCCCGCCAGTGCTTTCCTCGATTCGGTCGACGATCAGAAGATCGAGCCGGTCGAGGCGCGGGCCACCGAATAGACGCGACAACCACCGCGCCGGCCGACGGCCGAGCGCTCCACTCTGCGCAATGAGATGATCGCTGGACGCTACCGCTATGTCGCGATCGAGGGGCCGATCGGCGCCGGCAAGACTTCGCTCGCGCGCAAACTGGCCGAGCACTACCAGGCCCACACGCTGCTCGAGAAGCCGGAGGCGAATCCCTTCCTCGAGCGGTTCTACGGCGACCGCAAGCGGTACGCGCTGCCGACGCAGCTCTATTTCCTGTTCCAGCGGGTGCAACAGCTGTCCGAAATGCGACAGCTCGATCTGTTCCGGTTGACCTTGTTCGCCGACTTCCTGCTCGACAAAGACCCACTGTTCGCGCGTATGACCCTGGCCGACGACGAGTTGCGGCTGTACGAGCAGATCCTGGCGCAGCTTCGGCCGCAGACGCCAGCGCCCGATCTGGTGATATACCTGCAGGCCAGCCCAGCTGTCCTGGCGGAGCGGGTAGCCCGGCGCGGCAACCCTATCGAGGCCCGCATCGACGAGGACTATCTGCAAGCGCTCGCTGCCAGCTACACACGCTTCTTCCACCAGTACGACGAAGCGCCGGTGCTCATCATTAATACGGAACACCTGAACCCGATCGACAGCGACGACGACTTCGCGCTCCTGCTCGACCGGATCGGCCGGCTGCGCGGCCGGCGCGAATATTTCAACCTCGCCGCCTGAATGGCAACCCGCGACGGAAATCTTCGATGAGCACCCATCCACAACCTCCGGCAAGCTCCGCGCGCAAGACGGTCACGCTGCCGCGCCTGCGCGAGATGCGTGCGGCCGGCGAACCGATCGCCATGCTGACCTGCTACGACGCCAGCTTTGCGCGGCTGCTGGATGCGCAGGGCGTCGACTGCGTGCTGGTCGGCGATTCGCTCGGCATGGTGGTGCAGGGCCTCGATTCGACGCTGCCCGTCACGCTCGCCGAAGTCGCCTACCACACGCGCTGCGTCGCCCGCGGCGTGACCGCGGCGTGGCTGATTGCCGACATGCCGTTTGGCAGTTACCAGCGCGGTCCCGAGCAGGCCCTGGCCAGTGCGGTCGAGCTGATGCAGGCCGGCGCCAAGATGGTGAAACTCGAAGGCGGCACGTGGCTGGTGCCAACGGTCGAGTTCCTGGTCGAGCGTGGCATTCCGGTCTGTGCGCACCTGGGACTGACGCCCCAGTCGGTGCACGCGCTGGGGGGCTACCGGGTCCAGGGTCGCGGCGAGACCGAGGCCGAGCAGCTGCTCGCCGACGCCCGCGCGCTCGACAAGGCGGGCGCGGCTCTGCTGGTGCTCGAACTGATACCCGCGGCCCTGGCCACGCGCGTCACACAGGCGGTCTCGCTGGCGACGATCGGCATCGGTGCGGGCGGCCAGGTGTCGGGCCAGGTGCTCGTGCTGCACGACATGCTCGACGTGTATCCCGGGCGCAAGCCGCGCTTCGTGCGGAATTTCATGCAGGGCCAGCCCGATATTGCGTCGGCTATCGGCGCCTACGTTGCGGCTGTCAAGGACCGGAGTTTCCCGGCGACGGAACACGGTTACTGAGGCAGCGCGCCGGGCTCTACAATCCGCGGCCTTGCCCTGTGCGGCGGCCGCTCGCCCGACTTCCGATGAAAGTCGTCCATACGATCGAGGATCTCCGCGACCAGCTGCGCGGACAGAACCGCATCGCATTCGTGCCGACGATGGGCAATCTTCACGCCGCCCATCTTTCGCTGATGGCGATGGCACATCAGCACGGCGACCCGGTGGTCGCATCGATCTTCGTCAATCGCCTGCAGTTCGGCCCGAACGAGGACTTCGACAAGTACCCGCGCACGCTGCAGGAAGACGTCGACAAGCTGCAGAAGCAGAACCGCGTGTACGCGCTGTTTGCGCCAAACGAAAAGGAGATGTATCCCGAGCCGCAGAACTACCGTGTCAGCCCGCCGCACGAGCTGGGCGACATCCTGGAAGGCGAGTTCCGGCCGGGATTTTTCGTCGGCGTGACGACCGTGGTGCTCAAGCTGTTTTCCTGCGTGCAGCCGCGCGTGGCGGTATTCGGCAAGAAGGACTATCAGCAACTGATGATCGTGCGCAACATGTGCCGGCAGTTCGCGTTGCCGACCGAGATCGTCCCGCACGAGACGGTGCGCGATCCCGACGGACTGGCACTGTCGTCGCGTAACCGCTTCTTGACCGAGGCCGAGCGCAAGGAGGCGCCCCGCCTGAACGCGACGCTGAACGCAGTGCGCGACAGCGTGCGCGGAGGCGCCACCGACCTTGCCCGCGTCGAGGGCGATGCACAGCGGGCCCTGGCGGCAAACGGCTGGAAGGTCGACTACGTCTCGGTGCGTCGCCGCCGCGACCTGAAGGCGCCGGATGCCGGCGAAGTCGAGGCGGGTGAAGCGCTGATCGTGCTGGCCGCCGCCAAGCTCGGTACAACCCGCCTGATCGACAACCTGGAGATCTAATGCCTACTGACACCGTTGTTGCCTCGAACTTCGAGTACGTCGGTTTCTGGGCGCGCGTCGGCGCGGCACTGATCGACACACTGCTGATCCTGGCGATCGTCGGGCCGCTCACTTACTGGATTTTCGGTCCGGGTTACTTCACCGCCGGCGCCACCGGCGTCTTCGGCCGCCTGGTCGACTTCCTGATCAACGCCGTGCTGCCGGCCGTTGCCGTGGTGGTCTTCTGGATCTACCGGCAGGCCACGCCCGGCAAGATCGCGATCGGTGCACGCATCGTCGACGAACGCACCGGCGGGCGCCCTTCGACGGGGCAGCTGATCGGGCGCTACTTCGCGTACTACGTCTCGATCATTCCGTTCTGCCTCGGACTGCTGTGGGTGGCGTTCGATCCCCGCAAGCAGGGTTGGCACGACAAACTGGCGCACACGCTGGTGGTCCGTGATCGCGGCGAGGCGCGCTCCGAATGAGACCGCGTTTTGAAGCGCTTCCGCTTTCATAGATAATTCGCCGCCCGGCCGGGATGGCGGAACTGGTAGACGCACGGGACTCAAAATCCCGCGGTAGCAATACCGTAAGGGTTCGATTCCCTTTCCCGGCACCAACCACGACACACGCATGGCCGGTCAAGCCATCGTCGATCGGGAGCTCACGTCTCGACGACTTCGATTACGAACTCCCCGCGGAACTTGATCGCGCAGCATCCGCTGCCCGACCGCGACGCAAGCCGCCTGCTGCATGTCACGGCCACGGGCCTCGCGGACCTGCGCTTCGCCGACATCGAACGTCTGCTCGGACCGCAGGACCTGCTGGTTTTCAACGACACCCGCGTGATCAGGGCCCGACTGCTGGGGCGCAAGCCGAGCGGCGGCCGCGTCGAGGCGCTGATCGAGCGCGTGGTCGAGCCGACGCTGGCACTCGCGCTGGTGCGCACCAGCCACCGTCCTGCGATCGGCGCCATTTTCGTGTTCGACGAGTCGCTGCACGCCACCGTCGAGGGACGGCGCGACGACTGCCTGCTGCTGCGCTTCTCCACCGATGTGCTGACGGCCCTCGAGCAGCACGGGCATGTGCCTTTGCCACCGTATATCGCGCATGCCGACACGCCCGCCGACGCCGAGCGCTATCAGACGGTCTACGCAGTACGACCGGGCGCCGTGGCCGCCCCGACCGCCGGGTTGCATTTCACGCTCGAGCTGCTCGACAGACTGCGCGCGAGGGGCGTTGAAACAGCCTGCGTGACTCTGCACGTCGGGGCCGGGACCTTCCAGCCAGTGCGCAGCGTATGTCTCGCCGATCACAGAATGCACGCCGAGCGCTACGACTTGTCGCAGTCGAGCGGCCGATGCGGTGAATGCCGCGCGGCGTGCACGCCGGCGCATCGTCGCGGTCGGCACGACCAGCCTGCGCGCGCTCGAATCCGCGGCAGCGCGGGCGGGCGAGAGTGACGAGGTCGCTGCCGGCATGGGTGAAACGTCGCTCTTCATCACCCCGGGATACCGGTTCCGGGTGGTGGATCGCCTGCTAACTAACTTTCACCTGCCACGCTCGACTCTGCTGATGCTGGTGTCGGCATTCGCGGGAGTCGGACGCATCCGCGCTGCATACGAACACGCAATCGCCGCGCGCTACCGTTTCTTCAGCTACGGAGACGCGATGCTGCTGGAGCGTGCAGCGTGACCGTCGCCTTCGAACTGGCTGCGGTCGACGGCGCAGCGCGCCGCGGCCGCCTGACACTGGCGCACGGCTCCGTGGATACGCCGGCCTTCATGCCGGTCGGAACCTACGGGACGGTCAAGGCGATGGCGCCATGGGAACTCGCCGAAGCCGGCGCTCAGATCGTGCTCGGCAATACTTTTCACCTGTGGCTGCGGCCAGGCCCAGACGTGATTGAGGCCCATGGCGGACTGCACCGATTCATGGGGTGGAACGGCCCGATCCTGACCGACTCGGGCGGATTCCAGGTCTTCTCGCTCGGCCCGCTGCGCAAGATCTCGGAGGACGGCGTGCGGTTCGCGTCGCCGGTCAACGGCGACCGGATGCTGCTGACGCCGGAGGAGTCGATGCGCATCCAGACCGTGCTCGATTCCGACATCGCCATGGTTTTCGACGAATGCACACCCTATGCCATCGACGGCCGCCCGGCGACGCGGGACGAGGCCGCGGATTCGATGCGGCTGTCGCTGCGCTGGGCTGAGCGCAGCCGCGGAGAGTTCTACCGGCTGGGCGACGCGCACGGCCAGCGCAACGCGCTGTTCGGGATCGTCCAGGGCGGCATGCACGAGACCCTGCGCGATGAGTCGCTAGCCGGACTGGTCGACCTCGGATTCGACGGCTATGCGATCGGCGGCCTGTCCGTCGGCGAACCGAAGGAGGACATGCTGCGGGTACTGCAGCACACGTCGCCCAGGCTGCCGTCGGATCGTCCGCGCTATCTGATGGGCGTCGGCACGCCGGAGGACCTGCTCGAGGGAATCGCCGCGGGGATCGATCTGTTCGACTGCGTTTTGCCCACGCGCAACGCGCGCAATGGGTGGCTCTTTACCCGGCACGGCGACCTCAAGCTTCGCAACAGCCGTTATCGGAACGACCTGGCACCGGCGGACGAAACCTGCCGCTGCCCTACCTGCCGGCAGTTCAGCCGCGCGTACCTGCATCACCTGCAGCGGGTCAATGAGATCCTCGGCGCTCGACTCAATACGGTCCACAACCTGCACTTCTACCTGGGGCTGATGCGCGAGGCGCGCGACGCGATCGCCGCCGGCCGCTTCGAGACGTTCCGCAGGGGCTTCGCGCGCGACAGGGCGCGCGGGCCGTGAGGTCGGCGCGCTTATAATCTCGCGGTTTCGCCGGGCTCACATGGCGCGGTGGTCTTCAATTCCTCAGTCGGGGTAATGCAATGTTCCTGATTTCCAGTGCCTACGCGCAGTCCGCTCCGGCGGCGCAGCCGGGCGCAGAGTCGTCGATGATGTCGATCGGTTTCATGGTGCTCATCTTCATCGTCTTCTACTTCCTGCTGATCCGTCCGCAGGTCAAGCGACAGAAGGAGCACAAGACGATGGTCGAGGCGCTCAGCAAGGGTGACGAAGTGATCACCGCCGGCGGCATCGTCGGCAAGATCACCGATATCGCCGACCAGTACGTCACGCTGCAGGTGACCACCGTCAACGGGCAGCCAGTCCAGCTTTCGATGCAGCGCGCCGCGGTGCAGACCGTGCTGCCCAAAGGTACGGTCAAATCGATCTGACGTCGTTCAGCCATTTCGAGCGCCTGGCCGTGTTGTTTGCTGTCTCACCCCGCCCCGCCCCTGTAGTTGCATTCGGGCCGGGCGCCCGGCCGCCCGAAGCCCGGACCGCTGACTAGGTCGCGCGAGCGCACGTGCGCCGCTCCGCGGCGCGTACGTGAGCGCGAAAACCGATGAATCGCTACGCCCTCTGGAAATACGTCACCATCGCCGTCGCCCTTCTGCTGGGCGCCGTCTACACGCTGCCCAATTTCTTTGGCGAATCGCCGGCGGTGCAGGTGTCTTCGGCCAAGTCGACGGTCAAAGTCGACACCGCGCTGCTGTCGCGCATCGAGACCATCCTCAAGGACAACAAGCTCGAGACGAGCGGCATGTTCTTCGACACCACCGGCCTCAATGCCACCGTGCGCGCGCGCTTCCGCGACACCGACGTGCAGCTGCAGGCGAAGGATGCGATCCAGCGTGCCCTGAACCCGAATCCCGACGATCCGCCGTACGTGGTCGCACTCAACCTGATCTCGAACACGCCCGCCTGGCTCAAGGCAGTCCATGCGCTGCCGATGTACCTCGGGCTCGACTTGCGCGGTGGAGTCCACTTCCTGCTGCAGGTCGACATGCGCGCGGCGGTCGACAAGCGCCTCGAGACCTTCAGCTCGGACATCCGCACGCTGCTGCGCGAAAAGAACATCCGGCACGCGGGCATCACGAAGTCCGCGACCGAGATCGAGATCCGCTTTCGCGAAGCGGAAACGCGGACGCGCGCCGAGGACCAGATCCGGGCCCAGTTCCGCGAACTGACGCTGCGCGAGGAAGGAACCGGCCAGGAGCTTGCACTCGTTGGGACGCTGTCACCGGCCGCTCAGAAGGAGATCCAGGACAACGCGCTGAAGCAGAACATCACCACGCTGCACAACCGCGTCAACGAGCTCGGCGTCGCCGAGCCCGTGATCCAGCAGCAGGGCGCCGATCGCATCGTCGTTCAGCTGCCGGGCGTCCAGGACGTCGCGCGCGCGAAGCAGATCCTCGGCCGCACCGCGACGCTCGAGATCCGACTGGTCGACCAGGAGGCGATGGCCGCCGGCGGCAGCGGCGCCCTGACAGTGCCCGAGCGCAAGGCGGACGGCACTGTGACTCAGGTGCCGCTCAAGCGCGAGGTCGTCGTCACCGGCAACCAGCTCAACAACGCATCGGCCACCATTGACAGCCAGACGCAGCGGCCGGCCGTGTCGGTGCGGCTCGACGAGGCCGGCGGCCGCGCGATGCGCGCCGTCACACGCGACAACATCGGCAAGCTGATGGCGATCGTGCTCTACGAAAAGGGCAAGGGCGAGGCGATCTCGGTGGCGCGCATCCAGGGCGAGTTCGGCAACCAGTTCCAGATCACCGGCAATTTCTCGGTACAGGAAACGACCGACCTCGCACTGCTGATCCGCTCGGGCTCGCTGGCGGCGCCGATGGAGATCATCGAGGAGCGCACGATCGGCCCCAGCCTGGGCAAGGAGAACATCGAGCGCGGATTCCGCTCGACGCTGTACGGCTTCACGGTGATCGCGACCTTCATGATCCTGTACTACCGGGTCTTCGGTCTGATCTCGGTGGCGGCGCTCTGCGTGAACGTGATGCTGCTGATCGCCCTGCTGTCGCTGCTGCAGGCCACGCTGACTCTGCCGGGCATCGCGGCCATCGCGCTGACGCTCGGCATGGCGATCGACGCCAACGTGCTGATCAACGAGCGCGTCCGAGAGGAACTTCGCAACGGCCGCAACCCGCAGCAGGCGATCTACGAGGGCTACGACAAGGCATTCGCGACCATCCTGGATTCCAACACGACCACGCTGATCGCCGGCGTGGCGCTGCTGACCTTCGGCTCGGGACCTGTGCGCGGCTTCGCGGTCGTGCATTGCCTGGGCATCCTGACCTCGATCTTCTCGGCAGTGTTCGTCTCGCGTGCAATCGTCAACCTGGCGTACGGCAGCCGCAAGAGGCTCGCGTCGCTGCCGGTCGGCCAGGTATGGAAGCCGAGCACCTGAGCGCCGCCGACCCGTAGGAAACCGACATGGAATTCTTCCGCATCCGGCGCACGATTCCCTTCATGCGCTATTCGCTGATCCTGAACGCGATCTCGTTCATCTCGTTCGGCATCGCAGTCGCCTTCCTGCTGACGCGCGGGCTCAACCTGTCGGTCGAATTCACCGGCGGCACTGTGATGGAGGTGAGCTACCCGCAGGCCGCGAACCTCGAACAGATCCGCGCGGCGGTCGATCAGCTCACCGGCGCCGAGTCGCAGGTGCAGAATTTCGGCACCTCGCGCGACGTGCTGATCCGGCTGCCGCTCGTCAAGGGCAGCACTTCGGGCCAGCAGGCCGAGCGCGTGATGCAGACGCTGAAAACGCAGGACTCGGCCGTCGAGCTCAGGCGAGTGGAGTTTGTCGGCCCGGCCGTCGGCGAGGAACTCGCGCACGACGGCGCGCTGGCGCTGCTGCTGGTGGTAGTCGGCATCATGATCTACCTGGCATTTCGTTTCGAGTGGAAGTTCTCGGTCGCCGCGATCGTCGCCAATCTGCACGACGTGATCCTGGTGATCGGCGTGTTCGCGGTCTTTCGCTGGGAGTTTTCGCTGCCGGTACTCGCAGCGGTGCTGGCAGTGCTCGGTTATTCGGTCAACGAGTCGGTGATCATCTTCGACCGCGTGCGCGAGCACTTCAAGAAGTTCCGCAAGATGACGACGGTCGAGGTGATCGACAGCGCGATCACCGCGACCATTTCGCGCACGATCATCACGCACGGCTGTACGCTGGCGATGACGCTCGCGATGTTCTTCTTCGGCGGACCGGCGCTGCACTATTTCGCACTCGCGCTGACGATCGGCATCATCTTCGGCATCTACTCGTCAGTGTTCGTCGCCGCTGCCATAGCGATGTATCTGGGAGTGAAGCGCGAGGACCTGGTAAAGCCCGTCAAGAGGGACGAGGAGCAGCAGGTCCTGCCCTAGTCCGTGAGCGCACAGCCGCCCTGCGCCGTCTGCGAGATGCGCCCCGTGTGGTTGTTCACGATGGTGAACGCAGCCTGCCGGTAGCGCATCGCGCTCTCCGGCTTGGAAAACTGCGCCTCGACCGGTGCCGCCAGCAACAGCGCCACATCGATGGGCGTGATGAAGCGCTTCATCGATACCTCGCCGCTCCCTACGCTCGGCGCGCGAGCTCGGCCGCCTTGCCCACATAGGTCGCGGGCGTCAGAGCCAGCAGCGTGTCTCGCGCCTCGGCCGGGATCGCGAGGGAACGGACGAACTCGTGCAGCGCTTCGCGCGAGATCCCCCTGCCGCGGGTCAGCGCCTTCAGCTGCTCGTACGGATGCGGCACGCCGTAGCGTCGCATCACGGTCTGTACCGGTTCGGCCAGCACTTCCCACGCATCGTCGAGGTCGGCCTGCAGCCGCTCGACGTTGACTTCGAGCTTGCGCAAGCCGCGCAGGCACGCGTCGGCTCCGACCAGCGAGTAGCCGAACGCCACGCCGAGGTTGCGTAGCACGGTCGAATCGGTGAGGTCGCGCTGCCAGCGCGACACCGGCAGCTTCTCAGCGAGGTGGCGCAGTACCGCGTTGGCCAGACCCAGGTTGCCTTCCGAATTCTCGAAATCGATCGGATTGACCTTGTGCGGCATCGTCGACGACCCGACCTCGCCTGCCTTGAGCTTCTGGCGAAAGTAGCCGAGCGCCACGTAGCCCCAGATGTCGCGATCGAGGTCGATGAGAATGGTGTTGGCGCGCGCGATCGAGTCGAACAGATCCGCCATGTAGTCGTGCGGTTCGATCTGGATGGTGTGCGGATTGAATGTGAGACCCAGTCCGACAACAACGTTGCGCGCAAAGCTCTCCCAGTCGATCGCCGGATACGCAGCCATATGCGCGTTGTAGTTTCCGACCGCGCCGTTCATCTTCGCCAGCAGCGGCACGCGCGCGATCGCATCGATCGCCGCGGCGAGCCGGACCGCGACATTGGCGAACTCCTTGCCGACCGTGGTCGGACTGGCCGGCTGGCCATGAGTGCGCGACAGCATCGCGAGGTCGGCGTAGCCGTGTGCGTACTCGCGCAACTGCGCGTGGACACTGCGCAATCGACCCTGCAGCACGAAGCGCCCGCGCTCGAGCATCAGCGCATGAGCAACGTTGTTGATGTCTTCCGAGGTGCAGGCGAAATGGATGAACTCTGCGGCGTGTGCCAGCGCCGCGACGTCCTCGGTGCGTCGCCGGATGAAGTACTCGACGGCTTTCACGTCGTGATTGGTCTCGGCCTCGATCGACTTGATCTCGGTGCAGTCCTCGATGCTGAAGTCGCTCACCAGCTGTCGCAGCCGCGCCTCGGCTTCGCGGGACAGTCGCGGCAGTTCGGGCAGACCGAGCATCGACAGGTTCACCAGCCACTCGACCTCGACCCGCAGCCGCTCCCGCATGAAGGCGAACTCCGAAAACACCTCGCGCAGTTCGGCCGTCTGGCGGCCGTAACGTCCGTCGAGGGGCGACAGGGCGGTCAGTGAGAGGAGTTCGAGCGACACGGGACGTCCGCTGGCGGAAGTGGCTGGAAGCGATCTGTGGTGCAAGGCCGGCGTGAAATCAGTGTAGCAAAGCAGCATCACTCGGCCGCGTCCGGCCCGCGGTTCACCGTGCTGGCTCTCGCTGCCGATATACTTGCTGCCGACGTGTGACGAGCCAATCGCGTGACCAAGAACATCCGTTTGCTGGGTTCCCTGACGAGCCCGTACGTACGCAAGGTGCGCGTCGTGATGGCCGAGAAGCGCATCGACTATCACCTCGAGCTCGAGGATGTCTGGGCCCCCGATACGGGCATCCTGGATGCCAATCCCCTCGGCAAGGTGCCGTGCCTGATCATGGAAGACGGCGGTGCCGTGTTCGATTCGCGCGTGATCGTCGAGTACCTCGACGGCATGACGCCGCTGGCAAAGCTGATTCCTCCAGCGGGCCGTGAACGCGCTGAAGTCCGCACGTGGGAGGCGCTGGGCGACGGCGTCGTCGACGCCGCGATCCTGGTGCGACTCGAGCGCACGCAGCGGCCGCCCGAGCAGCAGAGCGCCGCATGGATCGACCGGCAGATGGGCAAGGTCCACGCCGGCATTGCGGCCATGAGCCATGGACTGGGCGACAAGCCTTGGTGCAACGGCCACGCGTACACGCTGGCCGATATCGCTCTCGGCTGCGCACTGGGCTATATCGACTTCCGGTTCGCATCGATCGACTGGCGCGCGAGCTATCCGAACCTGGCACGCCACTACGAGAAGGTCGCGGCACGACCGTCGTTCGTCGAAACCCAGCCTCCCGGCTAGCAGGCGCGGGCGAAGTTCGTCACTCGAACGCTGGTCCGATCAGGTCGATCTGGTCGGTGCAAAGCGCATCGACTCCCCAGCTGAACAGCTCGCGCGCGCGCGCCGGCCCGTTTACCGTGTAGCAGAAGAGCCAGTAGCCGGCACCCTTCACTGCCTGCGCACCCGCGGCATCCAGATGACGGTGGTCGGTATGCACGGAAACCGCGCCCAATCGTCGCATTCGGTCTTCGAGATCCGGGGGGACACGGTCGCTGATCAGCGCGCGCGGTAAGTCCGCCGCAGCGCTGCGGGCAGCGGCCAGTGCCGCATCCGAAAACGACGAGAGCAGGGGAACGCGCGGGTCCGCACTCGTCGCTTGGTCGCCTCCCGGACGGACGAGATCTGCATAGGCGCGTGCGACCACACGCGCCACGAGGTCGCCGGTTCGCGACTCGTGTCCGGGCGCAGGCTTGATCTCGACATTGCTCCACACTGAATTTCCGCGGCAGTACGCCAGTGCATCGGCGAGCAGCGGCACCCGCTCGCTTGCATAACGCGCGGAGTGCCAGCGGCCGGCGTCGAGGCGCGCGAGGTCGGCGGACGGCCGATCGGCGACTCGGCCGCTCATGCCGGTCGTTCGTTTCAGCGTAGCGTCGTGCATCAGCACCGGCACGTCATCGAGGGGGACCATCGCATCGAACTCGACAGCCCGGAAGCCGTGCTCGACGCCGACCCGCAGCGCCGCCAGCGTGTTCTCGGGCGCGAGCTTTCCGGCGCCGCGGTGCGCCAGCACACGCGGCCACGGCCAGCGGGCGAAATGGCTCACTCCGTTGCCTTCATCCGACGCACGTAGATCATCTTCTCGACGCGCGCGACCGTCATGCCATCGTCGTCGCGCACGTCGACCTTGAACAGGTGCAGGTGCTTGTCGCCGCTTTCGGTCATCTGCAGGATGTGCTGCACATCGTCGTCGTGCAGCTCGAAGCGAGCCCATACGCGGCCGCGCGCGGGCGCCAGAAAATCGACGGCCGCTGCCTTGTCCCACACCCGGTAACCGGACGGCAAGTTGTGCAGCACCATCAATGCGTAGAACGGATCGGTCATCGCATAGAGCGAGCCGCCGAAGTGCGAACCGAAGTAGTTGCCGTTGTACCAGCGTTGCCGCAGTGAGACTGTGGCGGAGCGATAGTCGTGCGCAATGTGCTCGACCCGGATGCCGGCGCCAAGATAGGGCGGCCAGAGATTCATGCCGAGCCGCAGCAGCCGTGGCGAAGTTCTGCGTCCCATCGTGCGGAGTCTAAGGGCGGGTGCCTCCATAACCCGCGCACGCCCGGCTGCTAACCTCGCAAGCCATGACCACCGCGCTCGGGCATCTTCGCGTCGTCGACCTGACACGGGTGCTGGCCGGACCATGGTGCACCCAACTGCTGGCGGATCTCGGCGCCGACGTGATCAAGGTCGAGCGCCCGGGCACCGGCGACGATACGCGCGCGTGGGGACCGCCCTACCTGCTCGATGCGGAGGGGCACGACACCTCCGAGGCCGCCTACTACCTCGCTGCCAACCGCAACAAGCGGTCGATCACCGTCGACTTGTCGAAGCCGGCCGGCAGCGAAATCGTGCGGCAACTGGCCGCGCAGTCGGACATCCTGGTCGAGAACTACAAGGTGGGACAGCTTGCACGCTACGGGCTCGACTACGCGACTTTGGCGGCTGCGAATCCACGGCTCATCTACTGCTCGATCACCGGATTCGGCCAAACTGGGCCGCATCGCGATCGCGCCGGATACGATTTCATCATCCAAGGCATTGGCGGGTTCATGTCGATCACCGGCGAGCGTGATGACCTGCCGGGCGGCGGACCGCAGAAGGCCGGGGTTGCGGTCAGCGACCTGATGACGGGCATGTACGCTGGCGTCGCCATCCTCGCCGCCGTCGCGCATCGGGACCAGACCGGATCGGGGCAGCACATCGACCTGGCGCTTTACGACGTGATGGTTGCGATGCTCGCCAACATGAACATGAACTACCTCGCGAGCGGCCGCGCACCCGGGCGCGCGGGCAACGCGCATTCGAATATCGTGCCCTATCAGGTGTTCGCCGCGTCTGACGGACACGTGATCGTCGCAGTCGGCAACGATGCGCAGTTCGTCAGGTTCTGTGAAGTCGCCGGCCGGCCTGAGCTTGCGCGCGATCCGCGCTTTGCCCGCAACGCCGATCGTGTCCGCCATCGCGCAGTGCTGGTGCCGCTGCTCGAGGACGTCCTGCGCGAGCGCACCGTCGACGCCTGGGTGGAGGCGCTCGAGGCTGCCACCGTGCCGTGTGGACCGATCAACGACATTGCGCATGCGCTGGCCGATCCGCAGGTGGCCGCGCGCGGCCTGCGCGTCGATTTGCCGCATCCGCTCGCCCCCTGCGTGCCGCTGGTAGCGAGCCCGATCCGCTTCTCTGCAACGCCGGCGGTCTGCGAACGCGCACCTCCGCTGCTCGGCGAGCACACCGACGAGGTGCTTCGTGAACGGCTGCACTATGACGCGGAGAAAATCGCCGAACTGCGCGCATCGGGTGTCGTGTGATCGCTGCTCTGCACATGATGATTTCAGGACGTGTCCAGGGCGTGGGTTTTCGCGCCGCGATGTGCCGCCAGGCCGCCGGGCTCGGCCTGCAAGGCTGGGTGCGAAATCGCCGCGATGGGCGCGTCGAGGCAGTGGTCGTCGGTCGGCCCGAGCAGGTGGAGCTGCTGCGTGAGTGGGCGCGCCACGGACCGAGGGGCGCTGTCGTGACGTCGCTCGAGCAGCGTGCCGCGACGGCCGCCGAGGAGGACGATGCGCTCGGAGCCGAATTCGAGGCGCGTCCAAGCGAGTGAACGTGCGCTGCGCCGGCGATTCAGGCGCGGAAGACGCTCGTGTCGAACGACGGCGAGGTGAGCGCCGTCAGCACGTGGTCGCGCCAGGCACCATTGATGAACAGGTATTGGTGCGCCAGCCCCTCGACACGAAAACCGAGCCGATGGAGCAGTCGTGCGCTGCGATGATTGTCCGGCAGATGATTGGCCTGCACCCTATGCAGCCGCAGCACATTGAACACGTGCGCGAGCGTGCACTCGAGTGCTTCGAACATCAGCCCCCGCCCCTGGTGTTCCTCGTCGATCGCGTAGCCCAGCATGCAGGACTGAAACGGACCGCGCACGATCTGTGTGTAGTTGACGCGCCCGATGATGCGGGCCGGCGCGTCCTTCGGCAGCAGTACCCATCGAACGACGGCGCCGGCGCGCGCGTCTTCTTCGGCACGCAGCGTCTCCGTTTGCCAGAACTCGACTTCGTCGATTCCGCGCGGACGCGGCGGATCCCACGGCCGCAGGTGCGCCTCGTTTCGTCGGAAGAAGTCCGCGAGCAGCGGCGCATGGTCCGCGGCCATGGGCGCCAGCAGCAGTCGCGCGGTCGTCAGGCGAGCGAGTTCCATCGGCTGGGAGACCGCTTGTCGCCTTCGACACGGAGCGGCCGTTTTCCGTTCTAATCCACTCTCAGAATAATTAGAACCTATCTGGCCAGTTCAAGGAGACGATTCGTGAATCGACGCCGAGCGCTCGGCGAGCTGGCTGCCGGCATCGCGCTCACCCTCTGCGGCGCGTCGCAGGCACAGACCTCGAGCTACCCGGCCCGGCCGATACACCTGGTGGTTCCGTACCCGCCGGGCGGACCGCTGGACACCGCGGCGCGTGCGCTGGCGGAGCGGGTCAAGGACAGCCTGGGCACGATCGTTGTCGAGAATCGGCCCGGCGCCGGTGGCAACATCGGCGTTGACCAGGTCGCGAAGTCGGCTGCCGACGGCTACACGCTGGTGATCGGCGCAGTGGCCACGCACGCTGTCAATCCGTGGCTGTTCAGCAAACTCCCGTACGACCCCGTAAAAGACTTTGTGCCGATCACGCTGATCGCGCATGTGCCCAACGTGCTGGTGATGACGCCGGAGCGCGCCGCGCAGCTCGACATCCGCTCTGCGCGTGGCCTGATCGACGTGCTGAGACGCAATCCGGGCAAGCTGAACTACGCCTCCGGCGGCAACGGCAGCGCCGGACACATGGCTGGGGAGCTGCTGAAGTCGATGGCCCACGTATCGGTGGTGCACATACCGTACGCCGGTGCCGGGCCTGCGCAACTCGGCCTGCTCGCGCAGCAAACCGACTTCATGTTCGACAACCTGGCCTCGGCACTTCCGCAGGTCCGCGCCGGCAAGCTGGTCGCGCTGGCCGTGACCACGCCGCAGCGCGCCGCTACCTTGCCCGACGTGCCAACGATGGCGGAAAGCGGATTGCCCGGATTCGACGTCTCGACCTGGTTCGGCGTGTTCGCTCCCGCGGGCACACCGCCTGCCGTGGTCGCGCGACTCAATGCGGCGATGACGGCCGCCTTGCGCACGCCGGACATGCGTGAGCGCCTGGCGCGCATGGGCGCCGAACCGGCGCCGATGTCCTCCGAGCAGTTTGCCGAGCTGGTTCGCAACGAACTCGCCAAGTACGAGAAGGTCGTCAAGTTTTCCGGCGCTCGAGTTGACTGAAAGCCACCGGACGGGGAGGAGCATGAAACTGAAGAATGCCAAGGAGTTCTGGTCGGGCGTGATGTTCATCGCGTTCGGCCTTTTCTTCGCCGGCTTTGCATTGCAGTACGACATGGGCACGGCGGCGCGCATGGGGCCGGCGTATTTCCCGACCGTGCTGGGTGGCCTGCTCGTCGTGATCGGAGCTTTCGTCTGCTTCCGGGGACTGTCTGTTGCCGACGAACACGGCCAGGTGGACAAGTTCCACTTCAAACCTCTGGGACTCGTGCTCGGCGGCGTGGTCGCTTTCGGGCTTCTGCTGCGACCGGCGGGGCTTCTCGTCGCGCTCGCCGCGATGATCATCATCGCGAGCCTGGGAAGCGGCGAATTCAAGTGGAAGGAAATCCTGCCGCTGACGGTCGCCCTCGCGCTGCTGGTGATGGCGGTGTTCATCTGGGGACTTGGCCTGACGATCCCTGTTCTTCCGGCCTTCATGGAGGGTTGAGGCAGCCATGGATTTCATGCACAACCTCGCGCTTGGCTTCGGCACCGCACTCACACTGGCCAACCTGCTCTACGCATTTGTCGGCTGCCTGATCGGAACGCTGATCGGTGTCCTGCCCGGCATCGGCCCGGTGGCGACACTGGCCATGCTGCTGCCAACCACGTACGCGCTGGAGCCCACCTCGGCATTGATCATGCTTGCCGGCATCTACTACGGCGCGCAGTACGGCGGCTCGACCACCGCGATCCTCGTGAACCTGCCGGGCGAGTCGTCCTCGGTGGTGACCTGCCTCGACGGCTACCAGATGGCGCGCAAGGGGCGAGCGGGCGCCGCTCTCTCGATTTCCGCGCTGGGCTCGTTCTTCGCCGGCACCGTGGGCACTCTGGTGATTGCCGCGCTGGCCGCGCCGATGGTCGAACTCGCCTTCAAGTTCGGACCGGCCGAGTATTTCTCGCTGATGGTGCTCGGCCTGATCGGCGCCGTCGTCCTTGCCTCCGGCTCCCTCGTCAAGGCGATCGGAATGATCGTGCTCGGGTTGCTGCTGGGACTGGTCGGCACCGATGTCAATTCCGGTGTCTCGCGGTACGCGTTCGACATCCCGGAGCTCGCCGACGGCATCGGCTTCGTCGGCGTCGCGATGGGTGTATTCGGCTTCGCCGAGATCATTGCCAACCTCGAACACGGCGGCGAGAAGCGGCAGGTCTTCACCGACAAGGTCGGCTCGCTGATGATCAAGTGGAGCGAGTTGAAGGAATCCGCGGGCGCGGTGCTGCGCGGAACGTCGTTGGGCTGCGTCCTCGGCGTGCTGCCCGGCGGCGGTGCCCTGCTCGCCTCGTTTGCCGCGTATACCGTGGAGAAGAAAGTCGGCAAGAATCCGCAGCCGCCGTTCGGACAGGGCAACATCCGCGGAGTGGCGGCGCCGGAAGCCGCGAACAACGCGGGCGCTCAAACCTCGTTCATACCGATGCTGACGCTCGGCATTCCGCCGAACGCCGTGATGGCGCTGATGATCGGCGCGATGACGATCCACAACATCCAGCCGGGCCCGCAGGTGATGGCCAGCAACCCGAAACTCTTCTGGGGCCTGATCGCCTCGATGTGGATCGGCAACCTGATGCTGGTGATACTCAACCTGCCGCTGATCGGCATGTGGGTGCAGCTGCTCAAAGTGCCGTATCGCCTGCTTTACCCGGCGATCCTGGTCTTCTGCGCGATCGGGGTCTACTCGATCAACAACAATGCGTTCGACGTGCAGATCACGGTTGCGTTCGGCGTGCTCGGTTACGTGTTCTACAAGCTGAAATGCGAACCGGCACCGCTGATCCTCGGCTTCATCCTCGGACCGATGATGGAAGAGAATCTGCGACGCGCGATGCTGCTGTCGCGCGGTGATCCGACCGTGTTCTTCACTCGGCCGCTGTCGCTGGGCCTGCTGATCGCGGCCGCCGCGCTGGTCGTGATGGTGGCGCTGCCGCAGATCAAGCAGACGCGCGAGGAAGCTTTCCAGGAGGCCGACTGAGTGCCGCGGTCAAGCGCTGACGCGCCGCGTCCGTTGCGGCGCGCGCTAATCGTCTCGCTCGCGCTGGCCTGGCTGCCGCGCCCGGCATCCGCGCAAGCCTATCCGACGCGGCCAATCCGGCTCGTCGTCCCGTTTCCGCCGGCTGGTGCCACCGACATCCTGTCACGCGAGCTTGCAAGGCAGCTTTCCGACCGGCTGCACCAGCAGGTCGTCGTGGATAACCGGCCGGGCGCGGGCGGCACGATCGGTAGCGACCTCGTCGCCAAGAGCGCGCCCGATGGTTACACGATCCAGATGGCGACCAGCTCGACGCACGCCATCGGGCCGCACTTGAACCCGAAGATCCCATACAACGCGATAAGCGATTTCACGCCGATCGCGCATGTCGCCGATTCCGCCAACGTACTGGTCGTCGCTCCGACGATGAAGGCGACCAACGTACGCGAGCTGATCGCGCTGCTGAAGACAAATCCGGCCGGATACAACTTCGGATCGAGCGGCAACGGCACGATCGTCCATCTGACCGGCGAGCTGTTCAAGTCGATGACGGGGACCTACATCGTCCACATCCCATATCGGGGCACCGCGCTCGTGATCCCGGACATGGTCGCCGGCCAGATCCACATCCTCTTCGACAATGTCGCTTCTGCGCTTCCTTACCTCAAGGACGGCAGGCTGCGCGCTCTCGCGGTCACGTCGGCGCAGCGTTCGCCGCTGCTGCCCGATTTGCCGACCGTCGCCGAGACGGTCCCCGGGTTCGTCTCGACCACGTGGTTCGGCGTGTTTGGTCCAAAGGGCATGGCTCCGGACGTGGTCCAGCGACTCAATACCGAAATCAATGCCGTGTTGAAGACGCCGGAATTCCGGGAGCGTTTGAGAACGCTCGGCTATGAGGCCGCTGGGGGCACGCCCGCCGATTTCGCCCGCATCGTGGCGGAAGACAGCGACAAGTGGGCACGGTTGATCAAGGAACGCCGCATCACCGCCGAGTAGCGCCGATCGCGTGGCGCAAGCGCAATGACGTTCGACTGGACCAATCCCTACCCGACCGTACGCACGCCGGTCTTCGCCAACAACCTGGTGGCGACCAGCCAGCCGCTTGCGGCGCAGGCCGGATTGCGCATGCTGCAGTCGGGCGGCAATGCGGTCGATGCGGCGGTGGCGGCAGCAGCCGTGATCACGATGACCGAGCCGTGCAGCAACGGCCTCGGCGCCGACAACTTCGCGATCGTCTGGGACCCCGCCTCGCGCGAACTCCTCGGCCTGAACTCGAGCGGCACGGCACCGGCCGCGTGGTCGCTCGATTACTTCCGGCGCAAGTACGGCAGCGGATTCGCACACGATCGCCCGATGCGCGGCTGGGACACGGTCACGGTACCCGGTGCCGTCGCGGGCTGGTCGATGCTGCATCAGCGGCTTGGCAAGCTGGCGTGGCGCGACGTGCTCGCGCCCGCGATCGAGTATGCCGAGCGCGGTTTCTCGGTGTCTGCGATCGTCCACGACAAGTGGCAGCGCGCGGTGCCGCTGCTGAAGGACGGACCGGGCTATGCCGAGCACTTCATGCCGCGCGGGCGCGCACCGCATGTCGGTGAACGGTTCGTCCTCGCCGGCGCCGCTCGCACGCTGCGGCTGATCGCCGACGAAGGCGGCGCGGCGTTCTATCGCGGAGAAATCGCAAGGGCGATCGAAAGCCATGCGCGCGCGACCGGAGGTGCGCTCACCGCCGCCGATCTGGCCGCCTACTGGGACTTCGTGCAGCAGCAGGGCTGGGTCGGGACGATCTCTACGTCGTTCGCCGGCCATGAACTGCACGAGATCCCGCCGAACGGCCAGGGAATTGCCGCGCTCGCCTGTCTCGGCCTGCTCAAGCACACCGGATTCGCCGAGTATCCGGTCGACAGCGCGGACTGGCAGCACGTCGCGATCGAGGCGATGAAGCTTGCTTTCGCGGACACCTATGCCTACGTCGCCGATCCGCGCAGCATGCGCGTCGCCGCGACCGATCTGCTGGACGATGATTACCTGGCGCAGCGGGCGCGCGGCATCGACATGCGGCGCGCGCAGGATGCGGCGGCGGGGGCGCCGCGCGGCGGCACGATCTATCTGACCACCGCCGACTCGCGCGGAATGATGGTCTCGCTGATCCAGTCGAACTACATGGGATTCGGATCGGGCGTGGTGGTCCCCGGTTACGGCATCTCACTGCAGAACCGCGGTTACGGATTCTCGATGGATGCCGCCAGCCCCAACGTCGTCGCTCCGGGCAAGCGGCCGTTTCACACGATCATTCCGGCGTTCCTGATGAAGGGTGGCGAGCCGCAGATGAGTTTCGGCGTGATGGGCGGCAATATGCAGCCGCAGGGTCACGTGCAGACGCTGACCCGGATGCTGCTGGCGCGTCAGCAGCCGCAGGCGGCGTGCGATGCACCGCGCTGGAAAGTGATGCAAGGACTGGATCTCGAGGTCGAGGCGACGCTACCGCTCGCGGTCGTCGAGGAGCTGACACGGCGCGGCCACCGCATCACGCGCGCGAACGATACCTACATGGATTTCGGCTCCGGCCAGTTCATCTGGCGGCTGGGCGATCCGGCCGTCGAAGGTTATGTGGCGGCCAGCGACTCGCGCCGAGACGGGCTGGTGGCAGGCTGTTGACCCGCGCGTGAAGCCGGAGTCGGCACCAATTTGAGAGAATCCACGCTTCGTGAGCCGGGACGCACGAACGGACCGGCCGGGGACAAGGGCCTGTTCACGCCAAATGGCGGGAGTGCGAAAGTGAATGGCGGGAGGCAGTGCGAGGCGCTGCGAGCGCCGTTGGCTGATGCCAATCAGCGAAGCGGCAACGACGCAATGCGCCCGCCATTCGCTTTCCCGCAGGGTTGGGCCGAAATGCGGCGTCTGCTTTGTCGGGCGGCTTGCGAATGGGAGCTACCATTCGCAGCGCCGCCCTTCGCGCATCCATCCGCATTGCGGCCCAACGCATCTCCCACATTTGGCGTAAACAGGTCCTAGGACAACCATGACCTATGCAGCGATCACCGGCTGGGGCAAGTGCATGCCGCCCTCGATCCTGTCGAACCAGGACCTTGCCACCTTCATGGACACGACGGACGAGTGGATCATCTCGCGCACCGGCATGAAGGAGCGCCGCATCTCGCATGTCGGAGCGATCGAGATGGCGTCGGTGGCGAGCGCACGGGCGCTGGCCTGTGCCGGGGTGGCAGCCGAGGACCTCGACCTGATCGTCTACGGCAGCTGCAGCAACGAGGAGCAGGTGCCGAACAGTGCCTCGGGCGTGCAGCTGACGCTGGGCGCGGCCAATGCGGCGTCGATGGACATCAACACCGCCTGCACCAGCTTCCTGTACGGGCTGTCGTGCGCAACCGCGATGATCCGCACCGGCGCCGTGAAAAATGCGCTGGTGATCGGCGTCGAACTGATCTCGCCCTACATGGACTGGACCAACCGCAACGTGGCGGTGCTGTTCGGCGACGGCTGCGCGGCGGTCGTGCTGCAGGCCAGCGAGGCGAAGGAGGGCCTGCTGGCCGAGCAACTCGGCTGCGATGCCGATGCGCGACGGATCCTGCGCGTGCGCGGCATGGGCTGCACGTATGCCAATCGCGGCGTGCAGTACGGCGACACGCTGTGGGACTTCGACGGGCAGGAAATCTTCAAGAAGGCGGTCAAGGGCATGGCGCTCGCCTCCGAGAAGGTACTGGCGAAGTGCGGCATCACGGCCGATGACGTCGATATCGTCGTCCCGCACCAGGCCAATTTGCGCATCATCGAATCGGTGGCCAAGCACACGCGCATCCCGATGGACAAGGTGTTCCTCACCGTGCAGCGCTACGGCAACATGTCGGCCGCCACGGTCCCGGTGGCGCTGGTCGATGCGCTCGAGGAAGGCCGGGTCAGGCCGGGCGCCATGATCCTGATGCCCGGCTTCGGCGGCGGACTCACGCTGTGCTCGCACCTCGTGCGCTGGGGCCAACGTGTCACTCCGCTCGGCACCAGCAGCGCGCAACTCGCACCGTGCACGCGCACCGCGCTCGAACTCGTCAACGACATCCGCGTCCGCAAGCACGCACACGACACGTCCGAGCCCGGCCTGATGAGTCCGGTGTTTGCCGAGAGCCGCGTGAGCGTTCCGCAGCGGTCTGCGGCCTGATCGCAGGCGAGCTGCGCGCTCTTCCTCGCCGCTGCGCGAGCTGCACTTTCTCTTTCTGCGACCGACGCTCAGAGCCGCGGGGCTCCCACTTTCTTTGTCTTGCCAAAGAAAGTGGGCAAGGAAACGCGCGCCTACGAAGGCGCCCTCCGGGTGCCCTGTGCTGCTCGGAGTCGCGGGCGGGCCTGCAAACTCGCGCCCGAGGGGCGCTCAGACAGGCAGGCCCTCAACTTCCCCCGCGCCCCCTGCGCTGCGCGGCGCCTTCGAAGGCATCCGAAGGCGTCGCGGTGCGCTGCGGCAGCGGGCTGTGCCGGGCGCGTGTTTGAGCCCGTGGCGCGGCGCAGCCGCGATCGGGCGAGTTTCGCGCACGGCCCGCTGACGCTGCGCAGCGCCAGGGCAGCCGCAGGCCGGCCTCGCGCGGTCGCCTTTCTTTGGTGACTTTCTTTGGCGAAGCAAAAAAAGTCACCGGCCCCGCGCCGTCAGCGGTCGGTCAGAGCACAACGACAAAGCAGCGCCCGCGAAGGCGCGACGGCGGGCCAGTCGATAGAATCGGCCGCTCCGCCTTTCGGACGCCGCCATGACGACCAAGTCCTACGACCCCGTCACACAGCACGCCGTCGCCTTCCTCGGCCTCGGCGTTATGGGTTATCCGATGGCAGGGCACCTCGCCCGTGCCGGACATCGCGTCACCGTCTACAACCGCACCGCCAAGAAGGCGGACCAGTGGGTCGAGGAGTACGGCGGCCGTGCAGCACGCACGCCGCGTGACGCGGCCGCCGGTGCGCAGATCGTTTTCTCGTGCGTCGGCAACGATGACGACCTGCGCAGCGTGTACCTCGGTGACGAAGGCGCCCTCGCCGGAATCGGCAGGGATGCGATCGTCGTCGACAACACCACGGCCTCGGCGCGCGTGGCGCGCGAACTGCATGCGGCCGCGCGCGCGCGCGGCGCCCACTTCATCGATGCGCCGGTGTCGGGCGGACAGGCGGGCGCCGTCAACGGCCAGCTGACCGTGATGTGCGGCGGCGACCTGGCGCCGTTCGAACGCGCCCAGCCGGTGGCGATGGCATACGCCAAGGCCGTCACGCGCATCGGCGAGACCGGTGCCGGCCAGCTGGCGAAAATGGTCAACCAGATCTGTATCGCCGGTCTCGTACAGGGACTGTCGGAAGGCATCAATTTCGGGCAGGAGGCCGGACTCGACATGAAGCTCGTGCTGCAGGTGATCGGCAAGGGCGCTGCGCAGAGCTGGCAGATGGACAACCGCGGCACGACGATGGTCGATGACAAGTTCGACTTCGGCTTCGCGGTCGACTGGATGCGCAAGGACCTCGGCCTGTGCCTCGACGAGGCGCGCAGCAACGGCGCCCCGCTTCCGGCGGCTGCCTTGATCGACCAGTTTTATGCGGACCTGCAGGCGCGCGGCGGCGGCCGCTGGGATACCTCGTCGCTGATCCGGCGGCTGCGGCACGCTCGCAGTTAGTCAGAACCGCCGATGGATGCTGCGGCGTTCGATCGCGCGCTGGCCGAAGCACGGCCAGTGCTACTGCGCATCGCCAAACTGCAGTTGCGAAACGACGCCTGGGCCGAGGATGCCGTGTCCGAGACGCTGATTGCGGCGCTCGAGGGTCGTGAACGCTTCGGTGGGCAGTCGCAGGTACAGACGTGGGTCGTCGGCATCCTGAAGCACAAGATCATCGACCACTTCCGCCGCGGTCAGCGCGAGGTGTCGGTCGACGCACTCGAGGAAGATATCGGCACGGAGGATGTCGACCGCCTGTTCCAGGCCAACGGGCACCGCGTCAGCGCACCACTCGACTGGGGCGATCCCGAGACGTCGCTGTCGCGCGTGCAGTTCTTCGATGTGCTGCAGATGTGCATCGACCGGCTGCCGGGCAATCTCGCACGCATCTTCATGATGCGCGAGTGGCTGGGCATCGAGACCGCCGAGATCTGTAAGGAAATCGGGATCACATCGACCAACTGTTTCGTGATGCTGTTCCGCGCGCGGATGAGGCTGCGCGAATGCCTTGAACTGCAGTGGTTCGGACAGGAGAAGACCGAATGAACGGCGGCTGGATCCGGATCCCCTGCAGCCGCGCGCACCGGCTGCTGTCGGAACGCATGGACGCGCCCCTGCCGCTGGCACAGGGATGGCGTCTGAGGTTGCATCTGCTCTTCTGCGACGCCTGTACGAAGATCGAAAGGCACTTGAACCTGCTGCACGAGGCCATGCGCCGACTGGGGTCTTGATCCGCCAGAGCGCACTATCCTTCGCCGGGAAGCGTCGAAGCAACATTCGCGAAAGGTTCAAGTGCGCGCCACACTGCCTTTGCTGAAGGTCACCGACTTCCCGCCGCTGCGCAGGCGCAGGCTGGAGGTGCTGCAGGTCAACCTCGGCTACACCTGCAATCAGACCTGCGTGCACTGCCATGTGAACGCAGGCCCGAACCGCACCGAGCAGATGGCGAGCCAGACGATCGACCTGGTGCTCACGGTCATCGACGCGCGACGGATACAGACGCTGGACGTGACGGGTGGCGCTCCCGAGCTCAATGCACACTTCCGGCGGCTCGTTCATGCTGCGCGTGAACGCAACGTCGAGGTGATCGACCGCTGCAACCTGACGATCCTCGATGAGCCGGGGCACGAGGATCTCGCCGACTTCCTCGCTGCCGAGCGCGTACAGATCGTGGCGTCGCTGCCCTGCTATTCGATCGACAACGTCGACCGCCAGCGCGGTCGTGGCGTGTTCGACAGGAGCATCCGCGCGCTGCAGCGACTGAACGCGCTGGGATACGGACGCGCAGGTTCCGGACTCACGCTGCACCTCGTGTACAACCCGCAGGGACCGTCGCTGCCGCCGCCGCAGCGCGAGCTCGAAGCCGACTACAAGCGCATGCTGGGCGAAAACTTCGGCATCGAGTTCAACCAGCTGTACACGCTCGCCAACATGCCGATCGCGCGTTTCGGCAGCACGCTGATCAGCAAGGGTCAGTTCCCGGCATACATGGCGCTGCTGCGCGGCGCGCATCGCGACGAGAACCTCGAATCCGTCATGTGCCGGGACCTGATCTCGGTCGACTGGCAGGGCTATCTGTTCGATTGCGACTTCAACCAGATGCTTGGGCTCGCGATGCGCGCGGGCGGTCGACGCGCCGCACGGCTGCATCTGAGCGATCTGCTAACCGACGACTACACCGACAACCCGATCGCCACCGCCGATCACTGCTACGCCTGCACGGCCGGACAGGGCTCGAGCTGCGGGGGTGCGATTGCCTGAGCTGGCCGCATTCGCGCCGACCAGCGTCCCGGGGCGACGCTGTCCGCCCGAGTACGGCTACTCGCCGCGGGTGTTCGCGCGGCCCGCCGAGTTGCGCGCAGAGGTGCTCTATGTGGTGGGCGGGCTGTACGGCAACCTGCCGGCGCTGCGCGAGATCGAACGCATGGCGACGCTCGAGAACCCGTCCGCGACGCTGATCTTCAATGGCGACTTCCACTGGTTCGACGCCGATGCGGACGCCTTTGCCGCGATCGATGCCGCGGTGTGCAGCCGCACCACGCGCTGCGCGGCAACGTCGAAACCGAAGCCGCCGCCGACGATGAGGCGAACGGCTGCGGCTGTGCGTATCCGGAATATGTCCCCGATGCCGACGTCGACCGCTCGAACCGGATCCTGAACCGGCTGCGCACGGCACTGCGGGCAGCCGAGCGCCGCTCCGCCGGCATCACCGCACGGCTCGCCGCGCTGCCGATGCACGGAGTTGCCGAGGTCGGCGACGCCCGCATCGCCATCGTGCACGGCGACGCCTGGGCGCTCGCCGGGTGGCGCTTCGCGACCGACACGCTGCACTCGCCAGCCGCCGAGCCCGCGATCCAGCGCGCCTTCGAACAGGCCGCAGTCGATGTCTTCGCCTGCACCCACACGTGCCTGCCGGCCCTGAAGCTTTTCGACACGCCAGCAGGCGATCGCATCGTCGTCAACAATGGGGCGGCCGGCATGCCGAACTTCCGTGGACGGCGCTCGGGACTGATCACGCGCCTCGCCACCCACCCGGTGCCGCAGCAGTTGGCCGGGCACCGGGCCTACGGCGTCGACGCGGCGGGCATCTTCGTCGACGCAATCGAAGTGCGGTTCGACACGGTCGCGTGGGATGCCGAATTCGGCCGACTGTGGCCCGCCGGCTCGGCCGCTGCGGTGTCGTACGGACGACGCATCGTTGACGGGCCGGATTACCGCGTCGACGATGCGATTGGCCGCGTTGCGTCGCGCGCCTGTTCCGCCGCGACCACCCCATAGCCGGCGCAGCGGCTGCCGCCGGGAATCCGCGCAGCGATCGACCTAGCCGAAGGAACTGCCGTGAACACGAAGCGATTGCTGTTGCTGGGTATGCTGGTTGCCGCGGTCGCGGCGTTCTTCTTCTTCGACCTGAAGCAGGTCTTCAGCGTCGAGTATTTCCAGGCGCAGCGGATGCGGATCGATGCGCTGCATGCGCAGCACCCGCTCGCCACGGCCGCGGTGTACTTCGCGATCTACGTCGTCATCGCGGCGCTCAGCGTGCCCGGAGCGGCGGCGATGACGCTGATCGGCGGCGCGCTGTTCGGCGTCGTGCTGGGTACGGTGCTGGTGTCGTTCGCCGCCAGCATCGGCGCCACTCTGGCTTTCCTGATCTCGCGCTGGCTGCTGGGTGACTGGGTACAGCAACGCTTCGGCGAGCGTCTGCGGGCCTTCAACGAAGGGTTCGCACGCGACGGGGCGTTCTATCTGGCATCGCTGCGGCTGGTGGTCGCGTTCCCGTTCTGGCTGGTCAACATCCTGATGGGACTGACAAAGATCAGGACGCGCACGTTCTACTGGGTGAGTCAGCTGGCGATGCTGCCGGGCACCCTGGCCTACGTGTTCGCCGGAAGCAAGCTCGGCGAATTCCGCGTCAGTTTCGGGCTGCTCGCCTCGTTGACACTGCTCGCGGTCTTTCCGCTGATCGCCAAGCGCGTGGTCGCGGCGCTGAAGGCTCGCCGCATCTATGCGCGCTGGGCAGACCGGCGTCCGGACCGCTACGACTACAACATGGTCGTGATCGGTGGCGGCAGCGCGGGACTGGTATCGGCCTACATCGCGGCCGCCACCAAGGCGCGCGTCGCACTTGTCGAACAGCACAAGATGGGCGGTGACTGTCTGAATACCGGCTGCGTGCCCTCGAAGGCGCTGATCCGCTCGGCGAAACTGCTGTCCCAGATGGCTCGATCGCGCGAGCTCGGCATCGAGCGCGCCAGCGCCAGCTTCGACTTCGGCTCGGTCATGGAGCGGGTGCAGCGAGTGATCGTCGAGGTCGAGCCGCACGATTCGGTCGAGCGGTACAACGCGCTCGGCGTCGAGTGCATCGCGGGCAAGGCCCGCATCACGACGCCGTGGACCGTCGAGGTACAGACCGAAGGAGGAACGCGTGAGTTGACGACGAAGAGCATCGTCATCGCTGCCGGCGGACGGCCTTTCGTGCCGCCGATACCCGGGCTCGCCGACGTGGGCTACCTGACTTCCGACACCGTCTGGAATCTGCGCGAACTGCCGCGCCGTCTGGTCGTCCTCGGCGGCGGCCCGATCGGCTGCGAGCTCGCGCAGGCGTTTGCACGCTTCGGCAGCCAGGTGACGCAGGTCGAGATGCTGCCGCGCATCCTGATGCGCGAGGACGTCGAGGTCACTGACCTGGTGCAGGCCCGCTTCGAAGCCGATGGCATCCGCGTACTGACTGGACACACCGCTCAGCGCTTCGTCGCCGAGGACGGCGAAAAGGTGCTGGTCGCCGACCGCGAAGGCACGCCGGTCCGAATTCCGTTCGACGCGGTGCTGGTGGCAGTCGGACGCGCGGCCAACACGGAGGGCTACGGACTCGAGGACCTTGGAATCGGCACCACGCCGCAACGGACGGTCGCGACGGATGCCGCGCTGCAGACGGTGTATCCCAACATCTACGCGTGCGGCGATGTCGCCGGTCCGTACCAGTTCACGCACACTGCTTCGCACCAGGCGTGGTACGCCGCGGTCAATGCGTTGTTCGGCAACTTCCGACGCTACGAGGCGGACTACCGCGTCATCCCCTGGGCGACGTTCACCGATCCCGAGGTCGCGCGTGTCGGTCTGAACGAACAGGAGGCGCGCGAGAAGAACATCCCGCACACGACGAGCGTCTACGGCATCGATGACCTGGATCGCGCGATCGCCGACGGAGAGGCGCGCGGCTTCGTCAAGGTGCTGACACGGCCCGGCACCGATCGCATCCTCGGCGTTACCATCGTGGGCACGCACGCGGGCGACCTGATCGCCGAATACATACTCGCGATGAAGCATGGGCTCGGACTCAACAAGATCCTCGGCACCATCCACATCTATCCGACCTGGGCCGAGGCAAACAAGTACGCGGCGGGAGTGTGGAAGCGCTCGACGGTGACGCGCGGACAATGGGCGGTGCTCGGCGCGTTCCAGGCGTGGCAGCGCGGCACTGCCGGGATCGGCGCCGTGCTGCAGCGCCTGCCGGCGTTGCTGCGGGACAAGCGTGCCGCCTACCCGGTCGAGACGCACTGAGGCCGGAACGGTCGGATGACGCCGGAAACCGTCGCCGTTGATGCGGGCCGCTCAGCGCGAGCGACCGCGCCAATCCCGCGCTCGGCGCTGGCGCTGGGCACCACCGGCGCGCTGGGCGAGGAGTTGCTTGCAGCGCTGGTCGCATCACCCGCGTATCGGCTGGTGCACGTCGCGATGAAGCAAGCCATTGCCTCGACGACGCCGAAATACCGGCCTTGGCAAGTCGGCTCGTCGATCATCGCCGCCGACGACGCCTACCTCTGCGTTACGGGACCCGAGACGCAGCTCCCACGCGGCTCGCCGCTGATCGCCTACGACGCCGAGCACATCCTCGACGCGGCACGGCTCGCCAGGGATGCCGGCGCAAGTCGCCTCGTCCTGGTCTCTCCGTTGTCAGCGCTGCTGCAGATGAACGCGGCGTCGCACACGGTGTCAAGCGAACAGGAACTCGCGCTGGTCGAGATGAGATTCGAGACCCTGCTGATCGTGCGTCCGACGCGTGACGACATCGAGGCCGCGGGCGGCCCCTGGATCGGGCGCACGGTGCGCGCGCTGGGCAAAATGGTGCTGGAGATCATGCTGCCCTCGCAGGTGCAGGCACTGCGCCCGCGCACCGCCGCGCTGGCGATCCTGACCGCCGTGGAGCGCACGCAGCCCGGCGTGCATGTGATCGGTGCGCGCGAACTGCTGGCCATTGTGGCCGAGACACTGCCGTCGCTGCTGCCGAAGCGGCCGAAGGTACGCTGAGTTGAACCGCCACCATTCCCGCCGGCACAGGCCGACCCTCGACTGATGTCGCTGGCGATCATCGTCCCGGTGCTGAACGAAGCGGCCGGCATCGAAGCCGCGCTGCAGGCGCTGCAGCCGCTGCGCGAGCGCGGCGCGCGCATCGTGGTGGCCGACGGCGGCAGCAGCGACGACACCGCATCGCGCGCGGGTGTGCTTGCCGACAGGGTCATCGAAACCGCGCGTGGCCGTGCCCGCCAGATGAACGTCGGCGCACAGGCGGCGGTCGACGCCGATACGCTGCTGTTCCTCCATGCCGACACCCGATTGCCCGCCGACGCCGATCGCCAGATCGCGGAAGCGTTCGCGCGCGGAGCGCGCTGGGGCCGGTTCGACGTGCGAATCGCGGGCCGGGCGCGGCTGCTCGGGCTCGTGGCCCACGCGATGAACCTTCGTTCACGCATCACCGGCGTGTGCACCGGCGACCAGGCGATCTTCTGCCGGCGCGACCTGTTTGAGGCACTCGGCGGCTACGCCGACCTGCCGCTGATGGAGGACATCGACTTTTCGATCCGCGCGCGCCGGCTGGCGCGTCCCGTGGCGCTGCTGCCACCGGCGATCACGTCGGGCCGCCGCTGGGAGCAGCGCGGCGTGGTGCGCACCGTCGTGCAGATGTGGTCGCTGCGCTGGCGCTATCACCGTGGCGCGGATCCGGCGCTGCTGGCACGCGAGTATCGCGACGTCCGATGATGCGCCTGCACGTTGCCGTGCTCGCCCGCGCTGCGGTCGCCGGCGAGGCCAAGACCCGACTGATCCCTGCACTCGGCCCTCGGCGCGCCGCCGCGCTGCAGGCCCACCTGACTGAGCGTGCACTGCGTCGTGCCACCGCCAGCGGAGCCGAGGTCGTGCTGTGGATTTCCGGCGAGATCGACGCGGCCACGCGCGCGCTGGCAAAGAAACTGGCAGTCGACGTTCGCCCGCAACCCGACGGCGACCTGGGCGCAAGGATGCTCGCCGCGCTCGAAATCGCGGCAGGTCGTCCCGGTCTCGTGATCGGGACCGACTGTCCCGCTCAGAGCGCTCGCCACCTCGAGCAGGCAGGTATGCTGCTTGCAGACCATGATCTGGTTCTGCAACCGGCACACGACGGGGGCTACGTTCTGATCGGAATGAAGCGGCCCGAGCCGCAGCTCTTCAGCGACATGGCCTGGGGATCGGATGGCGTCTGTGCCGAGACCCGACAGCGCGCGACAGCGCTCGGCCTGAGCTGCGCCGAGCTGCCGGCGCTTCCGGATCTCGACCGACCCGAGGATCTCGAGCTCGCACGGATCCGAGGCTGGATCGACGCCCGATGGACATGAAGCGCGCCGTCGCTCTCGCCCACTTCGGCAACGTCGCGCCGGTTCCCGAATGAGGCGCCTGCTGCTGGCAGGCGGCGGGCAGGCGCACGCCTTCGTCCTGCGCGAACTGGCACGGCGGTCGCTGCGCGATGTCGAAGTCACGCTGGTGACGCCACACGTTGACCAGCTGTACAGCGCGATGCTTCCCGGGTGGATTGCCGGTCATTACACGCGGGACGAGTTGGCCATTCCGCTCGCGCCGCTGACACAAGCCGCCAACGCCCGACTCGTCGAGGACCGCATATGCGGTCTCGATCCTGCACGCGGCATCGCCCTCACCGAGCGCGGTACGACGATCGAATTCGATCTGCTGTCACTGGCGGTCGGCTCGACCATCGCCTCGGGCCCGATCGAAGGAGCGCAGCAGCATGCGTTCCCGATCCGGCCGATCCACGCGTTCGTCGATGCCTGGGGCGCATGGGCGCCGCGGCTGGCGGAGGCCGATCGACCCAAGATCGTAGTGATCGGCGCTGGCGCCGGCGGTATCGAAATCGCGCTGGCCATCGCCTACGCGATGCGGGCCGCCGGCAACGGCGCCCAGGTCAAGATCGTCACCGGAGGCGCACTGCTGCCCGGGCATAACGAGCGGGCGCGCAGGCTGGCACGAGATGCGCTGATGCGGTCGCAGGTACGCGTGTTCGACTCGACCGCGATCCGAATCGAAGGCGATCATGTCCAGCTGCAGGAAGGCACCCCGCTGTCGAGCGACCTGACCGTGATGGCCTGCGGAGCGGCGCCCCCTCATTGGCTGCGAGACACCGGACTGGCGCTCGACGCCACGGGGTTCGTTGCGGTCGACCGCCACCTGCGATCCACATCGCACGAACGCGTCTTCGCGGCCGGTGACATCGCGACCATGGTGGACCGCCCACACGCCCGTTCGGGGGTCTTTGCCGTGCACGCTGGCCCACTACTGGCCGACAACCTGGCCCGGCAACTCGAAAGACGGCCGCTCGCCTCCTACACTCCGCAACGGACCGCTCTGTATCTGATCACCACCGGACCGCAGCATGCCATCGCCAGCTGGAACGGCGTGGCCGTCGCCGGCGAATGGGCATGGCGGTGGAAGGATCGGATCGACCGCGGCTTTGTCACGAGGTGTCGCAACCCCTGAGGCGATCATGCGCGCACTGGCCCTGCTTGCATTCCTCTTCATCATCGTTCCGCTGCTGCTGCTTGCGGCCGGGCAGTTCGGCCTGCTGACAGGGCGCGCGCCACCCGACCTCGGGATAAAGGGAGGCAAGCTGAAGCCGCCGTCGAAGACCCAGAACAGCGTCAGTAGCCAGGCGGCAGACTGGCCCCAAGGCGAGTACGCGGGCGACTATGCGCGCATCGCGCCGCTTGCCGTCCGCGGCGACGGCACGGCGACGATGGCGCGGCTGCGTTCCGTGCTCGCCGCCTGGCCGGGAGCGCGACTGGTGGAAGAACGCCCCGACTATCTGCGAGTCGAATTCAGCACGCGCTGGCTGCGCTTCACCGACGACGCCGAGTTCTGGCTCGATCCGGCGGCCGGCGCGATCCAGGTACGTTCGGCTTCGCGGCTCGGCCGCAAGGACTTCGGCGTCAATCGCGCACGCGTCGAAGCGATTCGGGCCCGGCTGGATGCCGCAGGCGCGTGAGGTCGGCGGTCGCCCGCGGCTGCGGCGTCAACTATTTCAGCAGGCTCCGCAGCATCCACGCGGTCTTTTCGTGCACCTGCAGGCGCTGCGTCAGCAGGTCGGCCGTCGACTCGTCACTTGCCTTGTCCACGCTCGGGAACACGGCGCGCGCGGTGCGCGCGACCGCCTCGTGCCCGCTGACCAGCAGGCGCACCATGTCCATCGCCGCGGGAACGCCGGGCGTCTCGTCGATCGATGTGAGCCGGGCGAAATCGCTGTTGGTCCCGGGCGCCGGATAGCCGAGCGAGCGGATCCGCTCGGCGATGGCGTCGAGCGCGTTCCACAACTCGGTGTACTGCTCCATGAACATCAGGTGCAGCGTGTTGAACATCGGGCCTTCGACATTCCAGTGGAAGTTGTGCGTTTTCAAGTACAGCGAATAGGTGTCGGCCAACACCCGCGCGAGGCCGTCCGCGATCTTGGCGCGATCCTTGTCACGGATCCCGATGTCGATGACCGGCGCCCCGCCGGCCGCCGCGCTGGAATGGTTCCTGGGCATTTTCTGACTCCGTTTCGAGGTTGACACTTGGATGCTAGTGATTTGGGGCGGACGTGACCAATCGGAAATCCCAACAACCGCGATAGTTTCAGGCCCTCACCACGTTTCAACCGCTGCATCCGGCAGTCGGGTCACCCCATGCAGCGGACATTTCAGCACCGCCTGGCGCAGCGCTTCGATCGCCGGCGCGCGGGTGAATGACTTGCGCCACGCCAGCACAACGCGCCGGTCGGGCGCCGGCGGCTTGAAGGGAATGTATTCCAGCAGCGAATCGCGGCCCGGCTTCTCGGGCACCGAGGTGATCGGCAATACCGTGACTCCGAGCCCCGAGCCGACCATGTGCCGTATGGTGTCGAGCGACGAGCCTTCAAAGGTCTTCTGTATGCCTTCGGCCGAAGACGAGTAACGCGACAGCTCCGGGCAGACTTCCAGCACCTGGTCGCGGAAGCAGTGACCGGTGCCGAGCAACAGCATCGTTTCCTTCTTCAGATCCTCGCTCGGAATGTTCTTGCGCCGGGCCCAGGCGTGATGCCTGGGAGTCGCGACGATGAAAGGCTCGTCGTAGACCGGCTGCAGCAGCAGTCCGGACTGCGGCAGCGGCAGCGCCATGATCGCAACGTCGACCTCGCCGTTCTTCAGCAACTCCATCAGCTTGATCGTGAAGTTCTCGGTCAACAGCAGCGGCATCTCGGGGGCGTCCTTCAGCAGCTGCCGGACCAGCCCCGGCAGCAGGTACGGACCGATGGTGTAGATCACTCCCAGCCGCAGCGGGCCAACGAGCGGGTCCCGGTTCTGGCGCGCGATCTCGGGGATGCGCGCCGCCTCGTCCAGCACCCGCTGCGCCTGACCGACGATGCGTTCGCCGAGCGGAGTCACCGTCACCTCGCTCGTCCTGCGCTCGAAGAGGGGGGTGCCCAGCTCCTCTTCCAGTTTCTTGATTGCCACCGACAGCGTTGGCTGGCTGACGAAGCACGCCTCTGCAGCGCGGCCGAAATGGCGCTCGCGGGCCACCGCTACGATGTACTTCAGTTCGGTCAGTGTCATGCAGACAGAAACTCGTGTCGTCCTTCGTACCAGCGCCGCACATGTTCGCGCGCTGCCGCCGGGTCGGTCTCGAGCAGCGATGCAGCCGCGTCGCGCGCCTGCTCGACGAGATCCGCGTCACGCGCGAGGTCGGCAAACCGCAGCAGCGGCACGCCGGACTGCCGGGCACCGAGGAACTCACCTGGGCCCCGCATCATAAGGTCGCGCCTTGCGACCTCGAAGCCGTCGTGTGTTTCATAGACGATCCTCAGCCGCTCGCGCGCGGTCTCCGACAGCGGCTCCTCGTAAAGCAGGATGCAGTAGCTCTGCGTGGATCCGCGTCCGACGCGACCCCGCAGCTGGTGCAACTGCGCCAGCCCGAACCGCTCCGCATGCTCGATCACCATCAGGGTCGCGTTTGCCACGTCGACCCCCACTTCGATGACCGTGGTGGTGACCAGCACATCGATCCGGTGCTCGGCAAACTGCTGCATCGTGGCCGTCTTCTCGGCGGCAGGCAGCTGCCCGTGCAGCAGCCCGATGCGCAGGCCGGGCAGCAACTCGACGATGCGCTGATGCGTTTCGGTGGCCGCGGCCGCCTCAACGGCCTCGCTCGCTTCCACCAGCGGACAGACCCAGTAGGCCTGGCGTCCGGCAGCGGCATCGGCGCGGATGCGCGCGAGCACCTCGTCGCGCCGCCGGTTGGATACCAGTTTCGTGACGACCGGCGTGCGCCCCGGTGGCAATTCGTCGATCACCGAAACATCGAGGTCGGCCAGATAGCTCATCGCGAGCGTGCGAGGGATCGGCGTGGCGGACAGCATCAGCATATGGGGCACCCGTTCCTCTGCGCCGCCGCGCAGCGCCAGTCGCTGCGCCACGCCGAACCGGTGCTGCTCGTCGACGATCGCAAGGCCGAGGCGATCGAAAGTGACGGATTCCTGGATCAGCGCTTGGGTGCCGATCACCAGCGAAGCCGCGCCGCGCGCGATCCGCTCCTGCGTCTGGCGCCGCGCGGCAGCGCCCTGCCGGCCGGCGAGCCAAGCCGTTTCGATGCCGAACTGTCCGAGCCAGGCCGCGATGCGCCCGAAGTGTTGCTCGGCCAGCAGTTCGGTCGGCGCCATCAGGGCCGCCTGCCAACCGGACTCGATCGCGCGCGCCGCGGCCAGTGCGGCCACCACCGTCTTGCCGCTGCCGACATCGCCCTGCACCAGCCGCTGCATCGGCTGATCGCGCCCGAGGTCCGACTCGATTTCTTTCCATACGCGCTGCTGCGCGGCAGTCAATGCGAACGGCAGCGACGCCAGCAGCCGTGCAGAGAGGCCATCGGACTGCAGCACCGGGGCGCGACGGCCTGCGCGCGCCTCGCGCGCCATCCGCAGCGCGATCTGCTGGGCCAGCAACTCATCGAACTTCAACCGCCGCCAGGCGGGATCGGTGCGATCCGTCAGGGCCTGCGCGTCGGCGTCCGGCGGCGGGTGATGCAAGCGATCAAGCGCCGGCGCGAGCGGCATCAGCCGATGGCGTTCGAGCAACTTCAGCGAAAAGAGGTCGCGCAGGTCGACTGCGCCCAGCGCACGGACGATGCGCCGACGCAGCCAGCTTTGCGGCACGCCGGCCACGGTCGGATAGATCGGCGTCAGCGCGGTCGGGAGCGCCTCAGCCGTGCCGACGCCGCGCACGCGCGGATGCACCATTTCCTGCCCGGCCAGTCCGCCGCGTACCGTACCGAAGACGCGCACGCGCTGGCCGACGGCGAGTTGCTTGACCTGCGAGGGGTAGAAGTGCAGGAAGCGCAGGACCAGCGTGCCAGTGGCATCCTGAACGGTCACGTGCAGCTGTCGGCGGCCGCGATACACCACTTCGCAGGCGGTCACGGTAGCCTCGACCTGCGCCTCGCTCTCGCGCTGCAGCCCGGCGATAGTCACCAGCTTCGTTTCGTCCTCGTACCGCAGCGGCAGGTGGAAGACGAAGTCCCAGTCGGTGGCGAGGCCGATCGACGCCAGCCGGGCGGGCATGCTTCTTCCGGCGCTGCGGCCGCCGTCGTCCGGCGCAAGTGCCGCGCGAGCCACGCCATTTCCCCTTTTACAGGACCAGCACGGCCTCGACTTCGAATTGGGCGCCCTTGGGCAGGCTCGCGACGCCGACGGTCGAGCGGGCCGGATACGGTTTGGGCAGCAATTCGCCCATGATGCGGTTCACGGTTGCGAACTGCGCGAGATCGGTCAGGAACAGCGTGAACTTGACCGCGTGCGCCATCGATCCACCGGCCGCGCGGGCAACCGCATCGAGATTGGCGAAGGCCTGGCGCACCTGCGGCTCGAACTCGGCACTCACCAGTTCGCCGGTCTTCGGATCGAGCCCGACCTGCCCGGAAGTGAACACGACGAGGCCTGTCTTGACGGCCTGCGAGTACGGACCGATCGCGGCAGGCGCGGCGGTGGTCGAAACGATCTCCTTGTTCATGGCGCCCCTTCGGCGTGCGTCGACGAGAGGGGCAGTCTAGAACCTGTCTCAGGGTCCGCGGTGGTCGCGGCGGGGCCGCATGGGGTGCAGGGCTAGGCGCGGCGAGGGGACCATTGCGTGTGCAAGGACCCGAGCCGCGCGGACCCGCCTAAGGCGTTGCCGGATGAACTGTTCGAACTGCTCTTGCGGCAGAGCGCGGCTCAGGTGGTAGCCCTGCGCCTCGTTGCAGCCGCAGCGCCGGACGAAGTCGAGCTGCTGCGCGGTTTCGACGCCCTCGGCGATCAGATGCAGCCCGAGGCCGGCCGCCAGGCCCGCAAGTGCGGCGACGATGCGCGCATCCGCTTCATCCTCAGGCGCGGCCCGCACGAAGCGGCCGTCGATCTTCAGCGAGTTCAGCGGGAAGCGCCGCAGGTTCGACAGGCTCGAGTATCCGGTACCGAAGTTGTCGAGCGCGATGCGCACGCCCATCGTCTGCAGCCCGACCAGCACCTGCTCGACCTTGTCGAGATCGCGCATCAGGCTCGCCTCGGTGATCTCCACCTCGAGGCGCTCGGCGTCGAGCCCGGAGTCCATCAGCGCCTGACTGACCATCGGCAGCAGCGAACGCCCGCGGAATTCACGCGGCGACAGGTTGACGCTCACCAGCAGCTCGCCCAGGCCGGCGGCGGTCCATGCCTGTGCCGCCTGGCAGGCGGCACGGAGCACGATCTCGCCAATCGGCTGCATCAGTCCGCAATCCTCGGCCACCGCGATGAAGCTCGACGGCTCGAGCATGCCCTCCTCGGGGTGTCGCCACCGCAGCAGTGCTTCGGCACCGACCACCTTGCCGGTCGCGAGGCTGACGCGCGGCTGGAAATGAACCTCGAATTCGCGCCGGTCGATGGCCCGCCGCAGCGCTGCCTCGAGCTGCAGTCGGCGCAGCAGATCCTCGTTCATGCGCGGTTCGAACAGTTGCACATGCGCGCGTCCGCGTGACTTGGCGAATGACAGCGCCGCGTCGGCATTGCGCAGCAGCATCTCCGGGCCCGCCCCGTCGCCGGGAAAGCACGCCACGCCGATGCTGACGGTGGCGGTGATCTGCTCGGCGTCAACCTCGTACGTCTCCGCCAGCAGTTCGCTCAACTTGGCCGCGACGCGCTCGGCATCGTCGGTGTGACGCAACCGTCCGAGCACCACCGCGAACTCGTCGGAGCCGACACGCGCCACCAGATCCGAGGTGCGCACGGTCTCGATCAGCCGGCCGGCCACCTGCTGCAGCAGCGAATCGCCGACGCGGTGCCCGAGGGCATCGTTCAGCTTGGTGAAGTCGTCGATGTCGATGTAGAGCACGGCCAGGCGATCGCCGGCGAGCTGATGATTGCGCACCGCCTCATCGAGCCGGGACTCCAGCAGCCGGCGGTTGGGCAGCATCGTCGTCGTGTCGTAGAGCGACATGCGGCGCGCGCGCTCCTCGACCTCGCTGCGCTCGTACATCTCGGCGACCAGGCGCTCGTTCGACCAGGCCAGTTCGTCGTGCGCGGCGCGCACGCGCTGCTCGAGTTCCTCGCGCACGCGCGACAGCGCGGTTTCCGTCGCCTTGCGCGACGTGATGTCCTCGACCATCCAGATTGTTTCACCGCCCGGTCCACCCGGCGTGATGCTCTTCACCAGCACGCGGGCCCAGAAGGTCGAGCCGTCGGCGCGTCGTGTGCGCCACTCGATCGCCGGCGAGCCGCCGGCGTTCAGCGCGTCGCCGATGCGATTGGCGAAGCCCTGGAATTCGTCCTCGGAGGAGAAGAAAACCGCAGCCGACTGGCCGAGCAGTCGCTCCGGCTGCCATCCGAACAGACGTGCCGCGCTGGGGTTGCATTGCATGACTTCCCCGTCGCATACCGCCAGGATGCCGATCGAGTCGTTGGCCAGCAGCGCGCGGTACTCCTGCAGCCGGCGCTGCACGTCGCGGCTGTTCAGTGAAGTGACAAGGTCCTCGGCGGTCTGGCCCATGAAATCCCCAATCGCGGAATGTCTCGCCCGCGGCGCACCGCAGGCAATGTCGAGTGTCGGCGCGCCCCCCTGCCGGTGAAGGCCGGATTACGGCCCCGCCTGCCCCACTATTCGTGGACCCGGCCCTCTCTTGACAATCGCCCGCCGCCACGGGTTAGACCGAATGGCTTGCGCAGTGCTCGTCCGGCGTTCAAGATGTGGCGGAACGCGCGGCTCGCGCCGGCCGCTCCCCGCACAAATCTCTCGATGGCCGCCACTCGCCGAAAATCCTCGCCACGCACTGCGCCGCGTGCACGGCGCGCGGCAGCAGAATCGGCGCCTGCCGCCGAGCCTGTGATGTCGCTGGCGCGGCAGGTGCGGTCCTGGGCCGGCACCGCGCTCGGGCTGGCCGGCAGCGCGGCGGACATGTCGCTCTTGCTTGCCGCGTCGCGGGCCGGACCGAAGCGACGCGCAACAATCGAAAAGGCCGGCGCCCTGCTCAAGAGGACGCGCGAGACCGCGGGCCTGACCGCGCAGGAACTCGGACAGGCAATCAACCTGCGCGACGCCACCCTGCTCGAGCATGCCGAAAGCGGCAGTATCGTGCTGCCATTCGAGATCATCCTGCGGCTGGCGGCCGTGCTCGGGCGCCGCGACCCGGTGGCCTTCGTGATGAACCTGACCCGGTCGTACAACCCCGAGCTGTGGAAAACGCTCGAGGATCTCGGTGTCGGCCGCCTGGTCGCGCACGCCGGGCGGGAACGAGAGTTCGTCAACATCTATCGTGCGCGCGACGAGGCGCGTCGACTCACCGACGAGCAGTTCGCACGCATGCTGGCCTTCGTCGCGGCGGCACTGGACCTCGCGCTGGCACTGGCGAGCGTGCGCCGCAAGTAACCGGTCCGTAGAGCCGGACCTGATCGATCGACCCGAGGAGAAAAGGCATGGCAACGAAGTCCCGCAAGTCAGCAGGCAAGTCCGCAGCGAAGACGCGCGCCCGCAAGACCGCAGCCAGGCGCCCGCACAAAGCCGAGGCGCCGCGCGCCATGAAAGGCGCCGAACGCCTGTTCTCGATGTCGATGGGCGGGCTGGGTGAAACGCTCGAACGCCTCAACCTGTCGGGGGTGGCTGGAACAATCGCCGAGGGTCGGCGCAAGGACCTGGCGGCGTTGGTTGCCGCCAACAAGAAGTCCTACGAGGGGCTGCAGGCGGTCGTCGCGCGTCAGACTGCGATGCTGAAGAATGCCGTTACCGAATGGCAGTCGATCGCTCAGGGGGTTTCGCAGGGCGGAGCTGGAGGAGGCCTCGGGCGCATGGACGAGGTCGCGAAGCAGGCGTTCACGATGGCGCTCGAGAACATCCGCGAACTCGGCGAACTGGCCGCCCGCTCGCAGGCCGAGGCCTTCGAGATCGTGCGCCGCCGGATCATGGAGAACGTCAGCGAAGTCAGCGCACTGCTACAGCGCGGGCGCTGATCTTCAGGGCACCGAGCGGCAAGGAGCCGCTGGCACTCACCTCCTTTGCCGGGCGCTCTGACGTTTAGAGCCAAGCCGCACGCGCGGGCCGATGGCTGTCGCGCGTCGGCCTGGCGAAAGCGTCTGTCACGGGCAGGCTCCTGGCGAGGGAGATCAATGTCAATTCGCTCGAAAGGCTGCCACGAACCGCTTGAGTTCCGAGCTGTCCGTATCTGAAACCGCTGCAAGGTTCAAGTCGCCAGCGCTCCAGATGGCGACATTGAATCCCCGAATCGTCCCCTCTCGTTCGCCTTCATTGACGTTGCCGCGTCCCCGCCAGCAGAAGACGTTGATGATGTGACTGTGCAGGCGGTAGACGATCGCCACCGCCTGCTGGTCAGCGATTTGATCGAGCCTGGCCCCGACCAGCTCGAATCCCTGCCCGGACAAATCTCGGACCATCGGCGCAAATTCAGCCCGACCTTGAAACCATGGACGTACCACATGGCGATCCGAGGACGCGACGTCGATGCGCGGACCCGCCGGCCCAAGCGAAGCGACGTGCCGTGCAACGGCAAGTTCCGGCAGCGCCTCCGGCGCAAGTGGCTGGGCCAGCCACCATCCTCCCCACATGCCGAAAACAGCGGTTGCGCCTGCCAGTGTCAGAGCCTGCCACCAGCGCATTGAGTGCACCGGCGTTTTCTGCCGCTCCGACTTCTCGATCTGGTTCTGGATAGACTTTCGAAGTCCCGCGGGAGCTGCATACCGCAGCGAAGTCGAGCGCAAGGCGGAGCGCATCGCGACGCGTTGTGCGTGCAACCTGGCGCAAGCCGGGCACGAAGCAACATGGTCGGTCATTTCGGCGGCAGTGGCCGCATCGAGTTCATCGTCGATGTAAGCGTCCAACATCCGCACCGCCAGTGCGCAGTTCATCGCCGGGATCTCTTGTTTGCGTACAGCACTCGCTGTTGCAGCAGGTCGCGCCCGCGTGCCAGCCGCGACATGACCGTTCCGATGGGGACATCCACGATCGCACTGATCTCCTTGTAAGACAGCTCCTGCAGCTCTCGCAGCACGACGACCTCGCGATATTCGCGCGGTAACGATTCGATGCAACCGTGCAGCCATCGCGCATCGGACGCCCGCGCGGCGATGTCTTCGGGCGTCATGGCATCACCGCCGCCACCATTTCCATGCAGGTCTTCGTCGTATTGTTCCTCGACCGCGCGGCCTCGCCGGTCGCGCACGAGATCGATGCAGGTGTTTCGAGTGACCGCGAGAAACCACGCCCGGGCATTCGGCCCCTGCATCTGGTCGAATGCCCGGAATGCCCGCAGGCACGCGTCCTGGACAGCGTCCTTCGCCATCCCGGCGTCCCGTGTGATCCAGCGAGCAAGCTCATAGGCTGAATCCAGGTGCACCAGGACCTGCTCCTCGAACCGTGCGGTCCTCCGCCTATCCGTCAATCGCGGCGACTCCCTGAATCACGCCTCTGTAGCAATTAGACGCGAGAGCGAGGTCATTTATTCCCCGTTCGCCCTCCCGTCCAAAACGCAGGAATAAGGGCTTCGTCCGGGGAGTCTCTATCTCATGGAAAAGCAGCGCAAGGGCAATCGCCCGGGCTGCTTCAGGGAGTCCATTTCACGTTTGGAGCAACGATGACAACTGAACGGTTCGATAGGCGCGAATTCATGAAGCTGGCGGGACTGGGCGGAGTCGTGCTGATCTCCGGGTGCGCCTCCAGCACGGGCTCAACCCGAAGTGCAGCGGACAACGACTTCTACTTTGTCCAGCTTTCAGACTGTCACTGGGGCTTCGAGGGCGCATCCGTCAATCCGGACGCGAAAGTAACCCTCAAGAAGGCGGTCACGGCGGTCAACAGCCTTTCGCGCCAGCCGGACTTCGTCGTGTTCACCGGCGACCTGACCCATACGACCGACGATCCCAGAGAGCGACGTCAACGAATGACGGAGTTTCGCGAGATCGTCAGCGCCCTGAAGGTCAAGGACGTGAGGTTCATGCCTGGCGAGCATGACGCATCGCTCGACAACGGCAAGGCATTCAAGGAGTCCTTCGGCGAGACGCATTACACGTTCGACCACAAGGGTGTTCATTTCATCGTCCTGGACAACGTCTCCGACCCGAACGCGGCGATCGGCGAAGCGCAGTTGCAGTGGCTGCGGACCGATCTCGCGGCGCAACCCATGGATGCACCCATCGTCGTATTCACGCACCGGCCGCTTTTCGACCTCTATCCTCAGTGGGACTGGGCCACCCGCGACGGGGCGCAGGCGATCGCCCTGCTGCAGACACGCGCCAATGTGACGGTCTTCTACGGGCACATCCATCAGGAAAACCATTTCATGACGGGTCGGATTGCCCATCACTCTGCCAAGTCGCTGATCTTCGCGCTGCCAGTGGCCGCATCGCAGCCCAAACGTCTGCCGGTTCCGTGGGATTCCAGCGCGCCCTACAAGGGCCTTGGATTTCGCGAAGTCGAAGCGGAGGGCTCGCCGGTGAGATTGGCCATCGCTGAGTTTCCGGTCGCGTAGGGTGGGAACCATGCTGCCTGATCGGCGAAGACTATTGCACGCGGCTGGCGCGACAATTCTCCTGTCGGTTGGCAGCCGGATTGCGATCAAAGCGCAGCCAGGACCTCGGGCGATCCCGGTCGTCGCGCGGAAGTTCACTTACGACCCGGCGGAGATCACGCTCAAGTTGAATGAACCTGTCGTGTTCCAGCTGACCACGCTGGACGTGGTGATGGGCTTCAGCGTGCCCAATTTCGCGGCTCGCGCGACCATTGTTCCAGGTCAGATGACCGAACTGCGACTCACTCCGACGAAAGCCGGGGAGTTCACATTTCTCTGCGACGTCTTCTGCGGGTCCGGTCACGAAAACATGGAGGGCACGCTGCGCGTCGTGGCGTGAGGAAGGCGTGTGCCTATCGGCCGCGCGCTGTCTTGCGCGGACGGCCGCTCGCGGACGTGCGCGCGTTGCCCCGCGCCGCAGCCGCCTCGCGTGCACACTCGTTATCGACGCCTCCCCGGATGATCTCCGCCAGGCGTCGCGTCGCCGGTCCGGCGTGCTCGCGGTCCGCGAATATCAGATAAAGCGGGGCAAAACGTTCGCCGCCCTCGCGGCTCGGCACCCGCTTCAGCGCGCCGGCTGCAAGCTCGTCGCGAATCCGGAGCTCCGGCAGCCACGCGAAGCCATAGCCGCGGCGGACGGCTTCAATCGACGTCGCCAAATGGCTGACGGTCCAGCGCTGCGTCGCTTCGACGGAAATCGGCGAACCCCGCATGGGGCTCGTTTCGCGCACGACGATATGCCGGTGCTGCCGCAGATCGCGCAGGGTCGCTTTGCGGCCGAGGTGCTGCAGCGGGTGGTCGGCGCTCGTCACCAGCACGAAGCGCACGCTCAGCAGAGGGTCGCCCAGAAACCCGGGCGGCACGCTGCTGTAGATCGCGAGATCCGCGATCCCGGCCGTCAGCGCATCGGTGCGGTGGCCGAGCACCGCTTCCATCACCTCGACGCGCGTGTGCGGGCTTTCACTGGCGAGCCGAGCCAGGCAATCGAACAGCAGCCATGACGGAAAGATGATCTCGGCGGCGACGCCGATCTCGGCTTCCCATCCCGCGGACAGACGCTGCGACGCCTGCTCCAGCGCGCTCGCCTCGTCGAGCAGATAGCGCGCGCGGCGATACAGCAGTTCGCCTGTCGGCGTCAGGGCGGCCCTGCGCCCATCGATCTTGAACGCCTTCACACCGAGCAACCCCTCGATCTGCTGCACGCCGTACGTCACCGAGGACTGGCTCTTGTGCAGTCTTTCCGCGGCCTTCGCATAGCTGCCAGAGTCCACCACGGCAGTGAACGCACGCCATTGCTCAAGCGAGATACGCGGTGCTGACATATCGAAAGGTTCGATCGTTTGGTTCGGAATTTTGACCTTTTTTATCGAACGGGCCAACAACATACTGCCGGCATGAACTCAAACACTCGCAAGCAGGTCATCAGCATCCACCGACAAGGCGCCAGCCACTGGGTCGGCGACGGCTTTCCGGTCCACACGATCTTCCATTATCAGGAGCGGCCCGAGCTGTCGCCCTTCCTGCTTCTCGACCACGCCGGTCCGCACGATTTCGCGCCGTCGTCGCAGCAGCGCGGCGTCGACTGGCATCCGCATCGCGGCTTCGAAACCGTGACCGTCGTCTACGAAGGCGAGGTCGACCATCACGATACGGCGCGGCCATGGCGGGAGCATTCGCGCCGGCGACGTGCAATGGATGACGGCGGGCTCGGGACTACTGCACAAGGAGTTCCACAGCCCTGAGTTCACGCGCCGCGGCGGCCGCTTCGAGGTGCTGCAGCTCTGGGTCAATTTGCCGCGCGCCGACAAGATGACGCCGCCGCGCTATCAGCCGCTCGCCGCGCGAGATATCCCGATCGTGAAACTCCCGGAAAACGCCGGGACGGTGCGCGTGATCGCCGGCGAATTCGCGCATACCGCGGGCGCAGCGCGGACCTTTACCCCGATCAACCTGCTCGACCTGCGCCTTGGCGCCGGCAAGCGCGTCACACTCGGCCTGAAGGATGGCTATACGGCGGCGTTGTATGTGCTTCATGGCGAAGTCGTGATCAGCGGTCACGAGCTCGCGCGCGCGACCGAGCTCGTCGTGCTCGATCGCAACGGCGCGGAGGTGACGCTTGAAGCGCGCTCGGATGCGACGGTCTTCGTGATGAATGGCCGACCGATCGAAGAACCGATCGCCGGCTACGGACCGTTCGTGATGAACACTCGCCAGGAGATTCAACAGGCGTTCGCCGACTTTCACCGAGGACGGCTCGGCGTCGTGCCGACGGAAAGCGAAGAGGTATCCACGTGAAGACGTTGCTCGAGATCCGGTCCAGCATCTATTCCGACCACGGCCAGTCGAGCCGCCTTGCCGACCGGTTTGTCGCGCAGTGGCGCGCTGCACATTCGGGCGGCAGGGTGATTGTGCGCGATCTCGCGAAGGCGCCGGTGCCTCACATCGATGCGGACCGCTTCGGCGCCTTTATCGCCAAGCCGGACCAGCGCACATCCGCGCAGCACGCGATCGTCGGCGACTCCGATGCGTTGATCGACGAGCTGAAGAGTGCCGACGTCATCGTGCTCGCGGTACCGCTGTACAACTTCGGCGTTCCGTCCACGCTGAAAGCATACTTCGATCATATTGCGCGCGCCGGAGTGACGTTCCGTTACACCGACAAGGGCCCGGTTGGCCTGCTGACCGGCAAGAAGGCGATCGTCTTCGCCGCGCGCGGTGGGCTCTATGCCGGCACGTCGCTCGACTCGCAGACGCCTTACCTGCGGGCGTTCCTCGGCTTCCTCGGCATCACCGACATCGAGTTCGTTTATGCCGAAGGGCTTGCAATCAGTGAGGCGACCCGCGAAGAGGCGCTGTCGGGCGCGCGATCGCGGATCGATGAGCTGCTGCAACCGGAGCTGCAAGCCGCCTGAACTTCGTTCTGTGCCCTCGGGGCACTGAATACGCTGCTCCAGCGCCTAGCTTCGGTTCTTGCGCCGCATGGAGTCAGTTGGAAACACAGGCGAGTCCGGTCTAAGTTACCCATGAGGCTAAATCGCCCCCGCCGATTCAGCCTTGAGGAAGCGCGAAGAGCCACTGGCTACGCCGAGGTCACCCTGTGGAGGAAACCAATTCCTTGCCGCACGCAACTGGAGTGATCAGTTGCCATGCGGCAAAGTTGGGGTTCGCCTTTCAGGGCTGCTACCGGCAGCCCTTGAGGGTTTGGTGGAGAAGAGGAGGATCGAACTCCCGACCTCTGCATTGCGAACGCAGCGCTCTCCCAGCTGAGCTACTTCCCCATGCATCCCGCCGTCCTTTGAGAGCGGGAACGCGATTATAGGTCGGTCGGCGGTCGCATTCAATGGAGGCGGCGCATCGAAAGTCGCGGATACTCTTGGCTCAAGTTCGCTACACTCGCAGCGAACCCGGAGCTCGACAGAATTCCAGCCGCGATGAAGACGAACACCGCGTTCTACGACCGCGAATACAACGTGCGGGCCGCGTTGCCCGAGCATCCGCAGATCTTCGCGGGCTGGGCCGAACGGGGAGCGCACACGCGCAGGCTGCGAGCCTGCCTGTGCGACCTGCCTTATGGCGAGACACCGGCCGAGCGACTCGATTACTTTCCGACGCAGCGAGAGATCGGCGCCGCTGCTGGTGTTCATTCACGGCGGCTACTGGCGCTCGCTCGACAAGTCGGATTTCTCCTGGCTGGCGCCGCCGTTCGTGCAGCACGGCATTGCGCTCGCTTTGCCGAACTACGGGCTCGCGCCGGCCACGTCGATCGAGGACATGGTGCGCCAGCAGCTGAAGGCGCTGGCCTGGCTGTATCGCAACGGCGACCGGCTCGGCTTCGATCCCGAGCGCATCGTGGTCGCCGGACATTCGGCCGGAGCGCGCATCTGACCGCGATGATGATGGCCGCACTCTGGCCGGTGTACGCACCGGACCTGCCACCGACGCTGGTCAAGGGCGGGCTCGGCATCAGCGGAATCTACGATCTCGCGCCGCTGGTCCAGGCGCCCTTCGTCAATGTCGATCTGCACCTCGATGAGCGTCGGGCGCGCGCGCTGTCACCGGTCCATCTGCCGCCGGCGACGCGCCGCCCCGCTGATCACTGCGGTCGGCGCGCTGGAATCGTCGGAATTCCATCGCCAGACCGCGCTGATCGGCCGCGCGTGGAAGAACGTCTTCGTGCGCCAGGTGCCGCTGACGGCCGCCAATCACCTGACGGTCGGTCGAGGAACTCGCGAGCCCGTCGTCGCTGCTGTTCGACGCAGCGCTCGAGCTGATCCGCTCGAGCACGCGCATGCACTAGTACCGCTTCAGGCGATGCCGAGCGCGCGGGCGCGGGCGAGCGCCAGCGCGTGCACGTGGCGGATCGTCGGCACCGGGATGGCGGCCAGCTCGGCGAGTTCGATCACGGCGCCGACGATCGCGGCCAGCTCGAGCGGCCGGCGCTGCTCGAGGTCCTGCAGCATCGAGATCTTCGCTGCGCCGAGCTGGCGCGCGATGTCGATGCGCTGGTCGGGCGTCATCGGCATCGGATAGCCATAGTGCTTCGAGACCTGCATGCCTTCCAGCATCATCGCGCGGATCACGCCGAGCACGTCCTCGTCGGCGACGATCTGGTTCATCAGGTAGCCGGTCAGCGCCGCAACCGGGTTGAACGACAGGTTGCCGAGCAGCTTGATCCAGACATCGAGCCGGATGTCCTTCGAGCGCTCGGTCGCGAAGCCCGCGGCATCGAGCGCATCGCCGATGCGGGCGAGCCGCGCCGACATCGACCGGTCGGGCTCACCGAGTATCAGGCGACGTGCCGCTGGTGTGATGCACTTCGCCGGGCGCCCGCACTTCGGCCGCGATGTGCACGACGCACCCGAGAATGTGCCGCGGGTCGAGCGCGGCGAACATGCTGTCGGCCGGATCGAGCGAGCGCAGCGTCAGTGCCGCGTGAGCGCGCCGCCTTCGGCATGGAAGTACCACCATGGCAGGCCATTGATCGCCGGGACCACCGTCGTCGACTGCTCTATCAGCGGCGCGATGCGCGGCAGCATCGTCGCGATCGCGTGCGCCTTCAGCCCGATCACGACGAGGTCCTGCGGTCCGAAATCCGCCGGATCCTCGCTGGCGGCGAGCCGGTAGGCGCCGCTTGCGGCGCCGACGTGGTCGACGAGCTTCAGACCTTCGCGCCGGATCGCATCGAGATGTGCACCGCGCGCGACGAGCACGACCTCGTGGCCCGACGCCGCAAGCTTGGCTCCGATGACCGCGCCGATCGAGCCGGCGCCGACGATGGCGACGCGCACGGTCGGACCGGCTACGAGCGGAACGCTTCCTCGATGCGTCGCTTGTCCCAGCCCGGCACCAGCATCTCGATGAACGAATAGACGAAGCCGCGCAGGTAGGTGCCTTCCTTGACCGCCAGCCGCGTGACGTTGCGGCCGAACAGGTGCCCGCACGGCAGCGCCACCAGGCCGTCGCGACGCGAGTCGACCGCGACACCGGCGACGATGCCGACCCCCATGCCGATCTGCACGTAGGTCTTGATCACGTCGGCGTCGATCGCCTCCAGCACGATCGACGGTTCGATGCCTGCCTGCGCGAAGGCGTCGTCGATCTTGCCGCGGCCGGCGAACTGGTGCTCGTAGGTGACGATCGGATGGCGTGCGAGGTCCTTTAGCGTCAGCTTGCCCGGCGTGGTGACGAACTTCGCCAGCGCATGATCCGGCTTGACGATTGCCACGTGCTGCCAGTCGTACACGGGAATCGTCAGCAGTCCCGGCGCATCGGCCAGCGACTCGGTGGCGACGCCGAGGTCGGCCTGCCCATGCACCAGCATCGAGGCGATCTGCGGCGGATTGGCCTGCAGCAGCTTCAGCCGGACCTGCGGAAACTTCTGCGCGAACTGCTGGATCACCTGCGGCAGGACATAGCGTGCCTGCGTGTGCGTGGTCGCGACGCGCAGCGTACCCTCGGGGCTGCCGGCGTAGTCGCGCGCCAGCTTCTTCAGGTTGTCGACCTCCAGCATGATGCGTTCGGCGGCGTCGAGCACCACCTGGCCCGGCGCGGTCAGCCCTTTCACGCGCTTGCCATGTCGCGCGAGGATCGGCACTCCGAGTTCGCCCTCGAGGTCGATGATGGCCTTCGAGATGCCGGGCTGCGAGGTGTGCAGCGCGCGGGCCGCGTCGGTCAGGCTGAACTTGTGGCGCGCCGCCTCGCGCAGGAAACGAAACTGCTGCAGGTTCATGCGCAACCTCGTAATATGGGAGCGCGATTTTATATCGGGCGTTCATATGTGTCGGCGCGGCGCCGGATGTCCATAGAGGGCGCCGTGCGCGGCCAGTGGACTACCCCCTTTGCTCCATCGCGACGCGGTCGGAGACATTCGTCGCACTGCCTATAATTTCGGTCTCTCTCGGCCCGAGGCAACGATGAAACTGGACAAGGCGCAGGTGCTGCTCGACGAGCAGCCGATCTCGATCGATGTACTGCTCGAGAAATACGCCAAGGGCGACGAACAGTCGGTCGACGAAGTTCGGCGCCGCGTCGCGCGCGGACTGGCGCAGGTCGAGCGCCCAGAAGGTCGCGAGGTCTGGGAGAAGCGTTTCTACGACGCGATGGTCGACGGCTTCATTCCCGGCGGCCGCGTCAACTCGGCTGCGGGCACCGGCATCGCGGCCACGCTGATCAACTGCTTCGTGCAGCCGGTCGGCGACGCCATCAGCGGCACACGCGATGGCGTGCCGTCGATCTATCACGCGCTGAACCAGGCCGCCGAAACGATGCGGCGCGGCGGCGGCGTCGGCTACGACTTCTCGCCGATCCGTCCCAAGGGCGCGCTGGTGCACGGCACGCATTCGCGCGCCAGCGGGCCGATCTCGTACATGCGCGTGTTCGACAAGAGCTGCGAGACGCTCGAATCGGCCGGCGCACGCCGCGGCGCGCAGATGGGGATGATGCGCTGCGACCACCCGGATATCGAGGACTTCATCCACGCCAAGCGCGACGGCTCGCTCGCCAACTTCAACATGTCGGTCGCGGTGACCGACGACTTCATGCGCGCGGTGGAGAGCGACGGCGAGATCGAGCTGTGGCACGCGGCCGAGCCGTTCGACAAATCGACCGGCAGCCAGCGTGCCGACGGCACCTGGACCTATCGCAGCGCGCGGGCGCGCGATCTCTTCGACCAGATCATGCAGTCGACCTACAGCCACGCCGAGCCCGGCGTGGTGTTCATCGACCGCGTCAACGACGACAACAATCTCTCGTACTGCGAAACGATCGCGGCAACCAATCCTTGCGGCGAGCAAGCCGCTGCCCCCCTACGGCTGCTGCTGCCTCGGATCGATCAACCTGACGCGATTCGTCGACGATCCGTTCGCGCGACCGGCGACGTTCGACTTGGAGCGCTTCCGCGCAGGTCACGCAAGTCGTCGATTCGCGCGCTCGACAACGTGCTGGATGCAACGCTGTGGCCGCTCGCCGAGCAGGCGGAGGAAGCGGCCAACAAGCGGCGGATCGGACTGGGCTTCACCGGCCTGGGCAACACGCTGACGATGCTCGGTCTGCGCTACGACAGCGAGGACGGTCGCGCACTCGCCGCCGAGGTCGCGCGCGTGATGCGCGATGCCGCGTATGGCGCTTCGATCGAGATCGCCGACGAGAAGGGCAAGTTTCCGCTGTTCGACGCGGAGCAGTTCCTGGCCGAGCCGCACTGCGCGTCGCGACTTCCGGAGCAGCTTAAGGCAGGCATTCGCGAGCACGGGCTGCGCAACTCGCACCTGCTCTCGATAGCACCGACCGGAACGATTTCGCTCGCGTTCGCCGGCAATGCGTCGGGAGGCATCGAGCCGACCTTCTCGTGGACGTATATCCGCAAGAAGCGCATGCCCGACGGCAGCAAGCAGGAATACATCGTCGAGGACTACGCCTACCGTCTCTACAAGCGCATGGGTGGCGACGAGAGCAGGTTGCCGGACGGATTCGTCACCGCGCTGGAAATGAGCGCGAGCGACCACATGCAGATGATCGCCGCCGTCCAGCCCTACGTGGATGCCGCGATCAGCAAGACCGTCAACGTCCCGGAGGACTACCCGTTCGAGGATTTCAAGAGCCTGTACCTCGCGGCATGGAAGAGCGGTCTGAAGGGCATCACCACCTACCGCCCGAACAACGTCATCGGCTCGGTGCTCGAGGTCGTCAAGGAAGCCGGGCAGTCGCCGCAGGACCTGAAGGATGATCCGGATCGCCGCGTGCGCCTCGCCTCCGCGCCGCAGCCGGCGCTGGCGAGCCTCAAGTGGCCGGGCCGGCCGGACCTTGCCGAAGGCAACCTGGCGTGGACCTACATGGTCGAGATTCCCGAGCGCCGCGAATCGTTCGCCATATTCATCGGCCAGGTGGGCCATCCTGCGGTTCCGTTCGAGGTGTGGGTCAACGGCGCCGAGCAGCCGCGCGGACTCGGTGCGATCGCGAAGGCACTGTCGATGGACATGCGCAGCGAGGATCGCGCGTGGCTCAAGATGAAGCTCGACGCACTCGCCAAGGCGCGCGACGAGCAGGGCTTCGCGATTCCGATGCCTCCGGGCGGCGACAGGCAGTGGCAGAGCGGGGTGGTTTCCGCGTTCGCGCACATCGTGCACTGGCGCTGCGAGCAGCTCGGCGTATTCAAGGAACTCGACCAGCACGCCACCCCGGTGCTCAATGCGCTGTTCTCGAAGAAGGAACCGAAGGCCGGCCCGCTCGGCACGATGAGCTGGACCGTCGATGTCGCGAACGCGAATACCGGCGACGACTTCGTGCTGGGCGTGAAGGAACTGCACCTGCCCGACGGCAGCCGCCGGCCGTATTCGATCTGGCTCGCGGGCGAGTATCCGAAGGTGCTCGACGGCCTGTGCAAGCTGATCTCGCTCGACATGCGCGTGGTCGATGCCAACTGGATCGGCCTCAAACTGAAGAAGTTGCTGAACTTCGGCGAGCAGAACGGCGAGTTCTGGGCCGCGGTACCCGGCGAGGAGCGCTCGGCGCTTTATCCGAGCACGGTCGCCTACATCGCCACACTGCTGCTCAACCGCTACAAGGTGCTCGGCATCCTCGACGATGACGGACGCGCGATCCAGTCGGCCGGCATCCTCGCCCTGCCCGACGCGGTCAAGGTGATCGAGCACGAGACCGCGCCGGTCAAGGGCAAGGTCTGCAGCAGCTGCGGCGCCGCAGCCGTCATCAAGCGCGACGGCTGCGAGTTCTGCACCGCCTGCGGAGCGACCGGGAACTGCAGCTGAGTCGACCGCGCTCGTCGAGGCGCGTCCGGTAAGACGCAAGCAGCCGCGCCGACCCCTTCGGCTTGCTTTTCCATCTCGGTGCCCCAACCTGCCCAGTCGGTGAGGCCAGCTGGTCCTCGTTTACACACTGTGTCAATCGCAGTCCTTGCCACCGTGGCTATTGAGCCGATTCACGATGCACTTTGACGTTCCAGATCCGCGCTATACCGGCTCCGTGCACTCGCATGCGCTGCTGTCGCTGGCCGTGCGGCTGTCGATTGGCTTCGTGATCCTGCTGTGGCTCATCCACCTGATGAACTGGGCAGTGGATCTCGATCCATGGCCATTCGGCGTGCGGCCGCGGGAGTGGAGCGGCCTCGTGGGCATTTTCACAGCGCCGCTCGTGCACAGCGATTTCGCGCACCTGCTTGCCAATTCGGTGCCGCTGGCGACGGTCGGCGCAGCAATGCTCTTCCTCTATCCGCACTCGACGCTGCGCGTCCTGCCGGCGGTATACCTGGGACCTGGCGTGCTGGTGTGGGTGTTCGGACGCGGCTCGGTGCACCTCGGCGCCAGCGGGATCGTTTACGGGCTGGTCAGCTACGTGTTTGTGGCAGGGCTGCTGCGTCGCGACCGCCGTGCGATCGCCGCTTCACTGCTGGTAGCGTTCATGTACGGCTCGCTCGCGTGGGGTGTGCTGCCGATCGAGCCGGGCGTGTCGTGGGAAACGCACCTATCGGCGGCGGTGATCGGCGTATCACTTGCACTCGCGCTGCGCAAACTCGATATCCCGCCGCGCAAGCGATATACGTGGGAAGACCAGGTCGCGGAAGATGACAGCGAGGATCTGTCCGTCGCCAATAGGGAGGACGCAGCCCCGCCATGAAGGCTTCCCTGGCAACTTTCGGTAAAGTCGAGATGTGGCGCGGTGGAGCTCAACGATTCTCGAGCCGACTGTAGTCGAAGAGGCCCGCTTCGACCGGTGCCCACGCGGCGTACGCGTCGATCAGTTCATCGCTCGTAGCCCAGAAGCGTGGGTTGGTGCGGCGAACCGCATAGCGATCGGCGAGCTTGCGGTAATCGTCTTCCGACGCCATCGATCCGATTGCATTCGCGAGCGCGGGCAGGTCCGCTGCCTTGACGCTGAAAATCGCGTTCGGATAGGCGCCGAGGAAGCCCGGCACAACCGTCAGCGTGTTCTCCGCCGGCAGCAGTTCCTCCTTGAACATGTGCGCAACATTCTTGTGCGCGGTATTGCGCAGCACACTGAAGTACTGCGGCGAAGCTGTCGGCTGCTCGACGCGCAGGAACACCACCTCGGGCATCCACGCGAGGCTCGCGCCGTGCACCTTCGCCAACGCCTGTAGATCGCGCCGCAGCGCGGGATCCGCCACCGATGAAAGCTCGAATCGCTTCGTCGCGACCGGCGCCACTCGCGCGCTCAGCATTTCGTACAGTTCGCGTTGTGGATCGCTGGTGCGATACGTGAGGCCGCTCGGTCGATTGAAATATGCGTCTCGGCCGTAGACGTAGTCGGTCACTTCCTTGGGCGCGCCTCGATACCAGTATTCGGCCGTCGAGCGTCGAGCTTTCTCCGGTAGCAGCACGAGGAAGTTGAACTCGCCTTCCATGCGCAGGAAGTCCATGTAAAGCCGGCTGTTCAGCTGGTGCCCGGCGTTGCCGTAGACGTCGTAACCCGCCACGAGCAGGTAGTAGATCCGCTCGAACAGCGGATAGCCGATGACCCACGCCGTCTTCGGCTGCTCGCCGACCAGACCCTTGACCACCGTCGCACTATCGAAGTGACGGAACACGGTCAGCGCCGCGTTCGGATTGCGGCCATCGCCGCTCCAGATCATCGAGAGATCATCCTTGCGCGCCACTGCGTTGCGCTCGAGCCACTCGCTTTTCGCCCGCAGGTAGTTGGTTTCGAGCTTCGAGTATTCGAGCCACGGGATCAGCGCAAGCGAGGTGCTGCCCCATTCGGCGGGCAGGCGCAGGTTGCTGCGTTCACGCGCGAGGAGTTCGGCGACCATGTCATCGTCGCCGGCGTTCGGATCGACGAAGAACACCCAGAAGCGGTCTTCGATGACGTCGAGCGCGAGCTGGCCGCGGCACACCGGGCCCTTGATGAAGTTCATCACGAAGTATTCGGCTTCATCGATCATGAAGCGGTAGCGGCCGTCGAGCGGCAGGTCGTGAAACGCCGCGAACGGATTGGAGGAGATGTCGACGTCATACGACGGCAGCGCGGTCACCGCGTACGCAGGATCGAGAAACCAGCCACGGTACTTCGCCATGCGTGCCGCACCGAGCTCATAGGGCATATGCGTCTTCGCGACGATCGTCTCGCGCTCGGGAACTAGCCGGTAATAAACGCGCGCCACGCCGGGGTCGTCATACGGCCGGCGCGTTGCGATCGGCAGAGCCGGCTTGCCCGGCGCAACTGCAGAACGGATCAGGCGAAGCGGCCGACGCTGGGTGTCGCCCTCGAAATACAGCGTTCCGAGGTAGAGGTGCTCGTACAGGTAGCGGCTCATCAGCCGTTCCTTGTTCGATTCGCCGTTGAGAAAGGCTTCCCACGTGCGAATCTGTTCCTGCACCGCGGGTGACAGCGGTGGATCGCCTTCGTAAGGTGCGCCCGCCGCAATCCAGCGTTGGATCGTCGCGAATTCGCGCTCGTCGAGCCCTGGCAGACCGTAGGGCATACCTGCAAGCGGCTGCTTGCTCGCGAGACTCTCGTACTCGTCGATGCGCGGGCAGGTCGCCTTGCGATCGAGCGAAAAGTCGAATGCCTTGGACAGCACCGGCGTGGTCGGCAGCGGGTGCTGGCGTTTCAGTTGCAGGCTGCGATAGAGCACGCTCGCGGCCAGATTGGTCTCGGGCGTTGCGGTGCGGTTGTTCAGCACCGGCGAGAAACCGCGCTCCCACCACTGCGAGGGCAATTGCGCGTCGAGGAAGAGGCGGGTAGTCGGCGCTTCGCGCAGACGAGCGGCGTCGTAGACCGCCGCCTTGCTCGTGCCGCGTGCGATGCCTTCCCACGCGGTGAGCTTGAGCTGGCACGGACCGTCGTAGCACGCGTGGCAGACCACGCAGCGCCGCTCGACAATGGGCTGAACGTCCCTCCGATACGACATGCCCGCCTCGGGCTTGGCCGCCACGTCGTAGCGCGTTGGATCAGGCTTGCCGTAGCGCTGATCGAATTCGTGCAGGGCAAGAGTCGCGCACCCGGTGACGAAAAGTGCGGTGATGGTGGCAGCAAACGGTCGCATAGGGCCCCTGGCGCTTT
>CAVPGM010000020.1:0-218398 GCA_963703945.1 uncultured beta proteobacterium
CCCCACCGGGGAGAGGTGGGGAGCAATGCCGTATAGGCGAGAGGATTTGTCATGAAGCTGCCGCGCGACATCGGTCCGGTCCATTTCGTCGGCATCGGCGGAATCGGGATGAGCGGGATCGCCGAAGTGCTGGTCAATCTGGGCTATTCGGTCACCGGCTCCGACGTCGCCGAGAACGCCAATGTCAAGCGGCTGCGCGCCAAGGGCGTCACGGTGGCGATCGGCCACGCGGCGGCGAATGTCGACGGCGCAGATGTCGTCGTCGTCTCCTCCGCGATCAAACGCGACAATCCCGAGCTCGCGGCGGCGCGCGCGAAGCGTCTGCCGGTGGTGCGGCGCGCCGAAATGCTTGCCGAGCTGATGCGGTTGAAGAGCTGCGTCGCCATCGCCGGAACGCATGGGAAGACCACGACGACCTCCCTCGTCGCATCGTTGCTCGACGCGGGCGGCTTCGATCCCACCGTCATCAATGGCGGCATCATCAACGCTTACGGAACCAATGCGCGACTCGGCGCGGGCGACTGGATGGTCGTCGAGGCCGACAAATCCGACGGCACATTCCTCAAGCTCCCCGCCGACATCGCGATCGTCACCAATATCGACCCGGAGCATCTCGATCATTTCGGGACTTACGAGGCGGTCCAGGCCGCGTTCCAAACCTTCGTGAACAATGTCCCGTTCTACGGCTTCGCCGTGATGTGCATCGATCACCCGGCGGTGCAGACTCTGGTCGGCCATATCGAGGATCGCCGCGTCATCACTTACGGAGAGAATCCGCAAGCCGACGTACGCCTGCTGTATCTCGATCATAGCGACGGCCACTCGCATTTCAGCGTGGTCTTCCGCGACCGCGCCGGCATGGACGCGCACGAGATCGCCGAACTCACTTTACCAATGCCGGGACGGCACAACGCACTCAATGCGACGGCGGCGATCGCCGTCGCCCGCGAGCTCGGCGTCGCCGACGACTGCATCCGCGGCGCGCTCGCAGCTTTCACGGGGGTCGGGCGGCGCTTCACCCGCACCGGCGCCTGGAACGGCGTGACCGTGATCGATGACTACGGCCACCATCCGGTGGAGATCGCGGCGGTGCTGCAGGCGGCGCGCGAAACCTCGCAGGGTCAGGTCATCGCGGTGATGCAGCCGCACCGCTATTCGCGGCTTTCGTCGCTGTTCGAGCAGTTCTGCACCTGTTTCAACGACGCCGACACGGTGATCGTCGCACCGGTCTATCCTGCCGGCGAGGCGCCGATCGCGGGCGCCGACCGTGACAGCCTCGTCGCCGGCATTCGCGCCCGCGGCCATCGGCATGTGATCGCGCTCGACGGTCCGCGCGCACTTGCGGAGGTTGTGAAGAGCCTTGCGCAGCCAGGCGACTACGTCGTCTGTCTCGGCGCCGGGAACATCACGCAATGGGCATACGCTCTGCCGGGCGAACTCGCTGCGCTCGGCGCGGCGGCCTAGGCGGAAGCCGCATGCCGGAATGCATCGCCGTTCGCCACGTCGCCTTCGAGGACCTCGGTCTGCTCGCGCCGTTGCTCGCCGCGCGGGGCTTTTCGGTGCGCTACCTCGAGGCCGGCGTCGATGACATCGGTCCGTCCAGCCTGACGGCGTCCGACCTCGTCGTCGTCCTCGGCGGTCCGATCGGCGTCTATGAGGAGGAGCAATATCCGTTTGTGCGCGAGGAGCTTTCCGCCATCCGCGCGCGCATGGAGGCGGCGAAGCCGACGCTCGGCATCTGCCTCGGAGCGCAACTGATGGCCAAGGCGCGCGGCGCTAAGGTGGCGCCCGGCCCGCAGAAGGAGATCGGCTGGGCGCCGCTGACGCTGACCGCGGAGGGCCGCGCGTCGGTGCTCGCCCCATTCGAAACGACGCCGGTGCTGCATTGGCATGGCGACAATTTCGAGTTGCCGGCGAACGGCGTCCGCCTCGCCAGCACATCCGCCTGTCCCAATCAGGCGTTTTCAATTGGCAAGAACACGATCGGCCTGCAGTTTCATATCGAGGTCGATCCGGCTCGCATCGAGCAATGGCTGATCGGGCACACGGTCGAACTCGGCAAGGCAGGCATCGACCCGTCCGAGCTTCGCCGCCAAGCGGCGACGCTCGGACGCACGACCGCCGAAAAGGGGCGCGCGGCGCTCGCGTCCTGGCTGGATGAGCAAGGCGGATAACGATCGGACTTCGCGGACGAAGTCGTCGCCGCTGTCGTTGCAGGCGGCGATGTATTAGTTTAGAAAGATTTCTATGCAGCGAAGATATGCGTTTTTTCTTTTTGTTGTATTGGCATGTGTGGCGGCGCCCTCGATTGCGTCCGCCTATTGCCAGGCTGTTGCGAGAAATCCGTTCAATGGCGCCTCGCGCGGTCGCTTTTCGGCCAGCACGTGCCAAGCGGCGATTGCAAAGTGCGCATCCTACGCGCACGGACCGCAGCGCTGCTACGTCGTCTCGGGATATTGACGTTTTTGTTCGCCGGGCCGGCCGGAATGCCGGCCGCGATCCAGCCGATCTGCTTCGGAGACAAATGCCGAACGCAGGGGGTAATTTCCTTTGCCGTCTGTTTTGTGGCTTGATCGCCGCGCCGTCGAATCGGCGAGAATGCATCTCGCAGTTCTTGCCGGCGCGTTGATCTGAAGGCGTGGCGCGAACAGCCGACCAAAACGAAACCCGATATCCGAAAATGATCTTCGAAGACATCGTCCCGGCGCTGCGCGCGAAAATGCCGGAGCTGCGCGGCAAGCTGCTGGCGAACCAGCCGCTCGCCGAGCTGACTTGGTTCCGCGTCGGCGGGCCGGCGCAGGTTCTGTTCATGCCCGAGGACGAGGCCGACCTCGCGCTGTTCCTGGCGCGGCGGCCACCCGAGATTCCGATCACCGTGATCGGCCTCGGCTCGAATCTCATCGTGCGCGACGGCGGCGTGCCGGGCGTCGTGATCAGGCTCGGACGGGGTTTCTCTGAGATCAAGGTCGAGCCGGGCCATCGCATCCGCGCCGGCGCCGCCGTGCCGGACGTGAAGGTCGCGCGCGCCGCGCAGGAGGCGGCGATTGCCGGCCTCGCGTTCTATCGTGGCATTCCCGGCGCGATCGGCGGCGCATTGCGGATGAATGGCGGCGCCTATGGCGGGGAGACCAAGGACGTGCTGATCGAAGCGCGCGGGGTCGACCGGGCAGGGCGCATTCACGTCTTCGCCAATGCCGACATGGGCTACACCTACCGCCACTGCGGTGTGTCGGACGACGTGATCTTCACGCAGGCGCTGTTCCAGGGCGCGCCAGGGGATCCCGCCGAGATCGCCGCCGCCATGGAAAAGATCACCGAATCGCGCGAACTAACCCAGCCGATCAAGAGCCGCACCGGCGGCTCGACTTTCGAGAACCCGCCGGGGGCGAAGGCATGGCGGCTCATCGACGCCGCCGGCTGCCGCGGGCTCGTCGTCGGCGACGCGCAGGTGTCGGAGATGCATTGCAATTTCCTCATCAACCGCGGCAACGCCACCGCCGCCGACATCGAGACGCTGGGCGAGACGGTGCGCGCGCGCGTCAAGGCAATGTCGGGCGTCGAGCTCGAATGGGAGATCAAGCGGATCGGGGTGGCCGCGTCTTGAACCCTCTTCCTTTGTGCGAGCGGTTGCGGCGCGCCCGAGCCGCAATAGTAGGGTTATACGTCGTTTGTTTACGGCGCCGGCGTAAACCCTCACTCGCCGCGCTCGCCGAAAAAGTCTAAGTCCGCGGCGCTCTCTCACACGGGGAGAGGGCAGGAAGGGGATGTCACATGCCCAAACACGTCGCGGTTCTCATGGGAGGCTGGTCCTCGGAGCGCGAAGTATCGCTGCGATCCGGGACCGCCTGCGCCGAAGCGCTCGCGCGGAAGGGCTATCGCGTCGAGCCGATCGATGTCGGCCGCGATATCGCAACCGTCCTCGATGAGATCAAGCCCGACGCCGCGCTCAACGTGCTGCATGGGCGGCCTGGCGAGGACGGTACGATTCAGGGAATCCTGGAAATCCTGCAAATCCCGTACAGCCATTCGGGCGTGCTCGCGTCCGCGCTCGCGATGCAGAAGGACGTCGCCAAGGTCGTGATGAGCGCCGCCGGCGTGCCGGTGGCCGAGGGCCTCGTCGTATCGCGGTTCGAGGCGGCGAAAGCGCACGTGCTCGAGCGGCCTTATGTGATCAAGCCGGTGTCGGAAGGCTCCAGCGTTGGGGTGTTCATCGTCACCGAGCAGCACGCGCATCCGCCGCAGGAACTCACCCGGGAGGACTGGATTTTCGGCGAGAGCGTGTTGTGCGAGCGCTTCATCGCGGGAAAGGAATTGACCTGCGCCGTCATGGGCGATCAACCGCTCGGCGTGATCGAGATCGTGCCGACCGTTCGCTTCTATGACTACGAGGCGAAATACGCCCCCGGCGGGTCCCGGCACATTCTTCCGGCAAAAATTAAACCAAATATTTACCAAGAGGTCCGAAGACTGGCTCTTCGAGCGCATCAGGCGCTCGGCTGCCGGGGGGTGAGCCGTGCGGATTTCCGCTACGACGATCGCCTGGGGGGGACGCAGGGCTTGTTTTGCCTCGAAGTCAACACCCAGCCCGGAATGACCGAGATGTCCCTGGTGCCAGAGCTTGCAGCCCATGCGGGCATTTCGTTCGAAGAGTTGGTGGGATGGATGGTGGAGGACGCCTCGCTGAACCGCTGACCGGGCATGAGCTTCCGCCCGGGGTCTCGCCGCGTCCGGACGGTCGCGCGGGGCAGGGTGGACGGCGGCGCAATAAACAGGCTCCCGCATCTCGCAAACCTCGGTTCGCCGGGCTTTCGCGGCTTTCGTGGCGGCTGCGGCGGTCGCTGCTGTTTTTTGGCCGGCTGCGCCGCTTCCGCATCGCCGGCGCGGTTGCTTTCGCTCTCGCCGCCGCGGCCGGGATGGGCTATGGCGTCGTCCAGGGCGGCTATTCGGCGACCGTGCTCGGTTGGCTGAACGACGCCCGCCATTTGGCGGCGAACGCCGTCGGCTTTCGCATCACCGCAGTCGCCATAGCCGGCGACAAGCACCTCTCGCGCGACGAAATCCTTGCGATCGCGGGGATTGGCGGGCGCACATCGTTGCTTTTCCTCGACGCGGCGGAGACGCGCGAAAAGCTGAAGGCGAACCCCTGGGTCGGCGACGCCACCGTACAGAAGCTATTTCCCGACCGGCTGACGATCAAGGTCACGGAGCGCGAAGCTTTCGCGCTGTGGCAGGCGGGCGGCCAAATCCACGTCATCGCGGATGACGGAACGGTGCTCGAGTCGTTTCTCTCGCGCGCCGTGCTGACGCTGCCCGTCGTCGTAGGCGCCGGCGCGGCGGGCCGAGCCAAGGATTTCCTCGTCCTCCTCGACCGTCATCCCGATTTGCGCGCCCAGGTGCGCGCCTCGGTGCTGGTCGGCGACCGCCGCTGGAACCTGAGGCTGAAGAACGGCATCGACATCAAGCTGCCGGAAAACAACGTTGCGCGCGCGCTCGATCGTCTCGCCGCGCTCGATCGCGAAAAGCGGCTGCTATCCCGCGAGATCAGCATCGTCGACCTTCGTCTTCCCGATCGCGTCACCGTCCGGCTGACCGACTCGATCGCGGAGGCGCGCGAGGAAGCGCTCAAGGCGAAGCGGGCGAAACCGAAAGGGGGCAACGCATGAGCCCCCTGCAATACGGTTTGACCCCGAAAATGCGGCCGATCACGCCGCGGCGCAGCGCGATCGTCGCCGCGCTCGATATCGGCACGAGCAAGATCGTCTGCCTGATCGCCCGGTTGACGCCGCGTCCGCCGCAAGACGTGCTGCGGCGGCGCAGCCATGCCGTCGAGGTGATCGGCTTCAGCCATACGGAAGCGCGCGGAATCAAGGCGGGCGGCGTGGCCGGGCTCGCCGAAGCCGAGGCTGCGATCCGACATGCCGTGGATCGCGCCGAGCGGATGGCGCGCTGCCAAGTCGAGGCGCTCGTCGTTTCGCTCTCGGCGGGCCGGCCCTCGAGCGAGCTCTTGTCGGCCTCGGTCGACGTGCCCGGCGAGGTGAGGGAGGGCGACATCGTGCGCGTTCTCGCCGCCGGCAGTCGGCTTTCGGTGCGCGAAGGCAGAGCGGTCCTGCATTCCATTCCGATCGGCTTCGGCGTCGACGAGGAGCGCGGCATCCGCGACCCGCGCGGCATGCTGGCGCGCCGCTTCACCGTAGACATGCACGTGGTGACGGCGGAAGCCGCGGCCGCCCGCAATCTCATGCTCGCCGTCGAGCGCTGTCACCTGAACGTCGAAGCCATGGCCATGAGTCTCTATGTCGCAGCGCTTTCGGCGCTTGCCGATGACGAGGCCGATCTGGGCGCCGCGGTGATCGACGTGGGGGCGGGAACGACGACTATGGCCGTATTCTGCGATGGCCGCTTCGTTCATGCCGATGGGTTCGCCTTGGGCGGCCGGCACGTCACCATGGACCTTGCGCGCGGCCTCAGCACCGCTTTGCACGACGCCGAGCGAATCAAGACGCTCTATGGCAATGTGCTTGGCGGTACCATGGACGACCGAGAGATGATTCCCGTGCCTGCCGTCGCTGGCGAGGATCGTGAGCCGGCGCAATTTGTCTCGCGTGCCACGCTCACCCGGATCATCAAGCCGCGCATGGAAGAGATCCTCGAGATGGTGCGCGACCGGCTTGCCGCCTCGCCCTTTGCAAGCGAGCCGCGCGGGCGCGTCATCGCGACCGGAGGCGCGGCCGAGTTGACCGGCTTTACCGATCTCGCCGCGCGCATTCTCGGACGTCCGGTGCGGATCGGTCGCCCGCTGGGCATTTCCGGCTTGCCGGAGGGTGCCAAAGGCGCCGCCTTCGCGGTGGCTGCCGGCCTGCTGGTGTATCCCCAGCAGGCGCATCTGGAGCATTTCGATTCGCGCCATGCGAGCCGCCTGCGCGCAGGCAAGCAAGGCGGCTATTTCAAACGGGTGGGACGATGGCTTCGCGAGAGCTTTTGATCACCCGGGCGAACCCAAGGAAACCCGCCGGCGGCGGACTGGCGAGGATAGGCGGCGTCGTGAACGCCCCCGCATCAAAGAGGCAGCCATGAGCATCAATCTGAAAATCCCCGATATCCGGGAATTGAAGCCGCGGATTACCGTATTCGGGGTCGGCGGGGCGGGCGGAAACGCCGTGAACAACATGATTCGTGCAGGGCTGCAGGGGGTCGATTTCGTCGTCGCCAATACCGACGCCCAGGCGCTCACGATGTCGGAGGCTGAACGCATCATCCAGATGGGCGTGCAGGTGACCGAAGGTCTCGGCGCCGGCTCCCATCCCGATGTCGGACGCGCCGCCGCCGACGAGGTCCTGGACGAGATTCGCGATCACCTGGCCGGGGCGCATATGGTGTTCGTCACCGCCGGCATGGGCGGCGGCACCGGCACCGGAGCGTCGCCCGTGATCGCGCGGGCCGCGCGCGAGCTTGGCATTCTGACGGTCGGCGTGGTGACCAAACCCTTCCATTTCGAAGGCCAGCGCCGGATGCGGATCGCCGAGCAGGGCATCGCCGAGCTGCAGAGCGTGGTCGATACGCTGATCATCATCCCGAATCAGAACCTGTTCCGGGTCGCCAATGAGAAGACGACCTTCGCCGACGCCTTCGCGATGGCCGACCAGGTGCTCTATTCGGGGGTCGGCTGCATCACCGACCTGATGGTCAAGGAAGGCCTGATCAATCTCGACTTCGCCGACGTGCGCGCGGTCATGCGCGAGATGGGCAAGGCGATGATGGGCACCGGCGAAGCAACCGGCGAGAAGCGCGCGCTGCGCGCCGCGGAGGCTGCGATCGCCAATCCGCTGATCGACGATGTCTCGATGAAGGGCGCCCGCGGGCTCCTGATCTCGATCACCGGCGGCAAGGACCTCACCCTCTACGAGGTCGACGAGGCGGCAACCCGCATTCGCGAAGAGGTCGACGCAGACGCCAACATCATCGTTGGGGCGACCTTCGACGAAAGCCTGGAGGGCGTCATCCGCGTGTCGGTCGTGGCGACCGGCGTCGATCAGACCGACGTCATGATGCAACCGGGAGGCGCGACTGCCGTCGAGGGGTACAGCCGGGGGTCGGAGATGCAAAGCGCTGCCGCACATGAGGCGCGTCTCGCCGAACTCGCCTACCGGCTGCGGGCCGACAACAAGCGGGTCGCCGAGCGGGCTGAACGTCTAGAGCAGGCCTCGCAAGCCGAACGAGCGTTGCAGGCCGAAGCCGAAAACCACTTTTCCGACGAGGCCGACGATTTCCGTCCGGAGATTGATGCGGTCGCGACCGCCGCGGTCGCGGGGGCGTTGGTCGAGCGGGCGATCGAGGACGTCACCATCCGGGCGATCCCGCCCAGGCCGACCTACTTTGCCGAGGCGGCCCCGGAAGAGGAGTATGTCGAGGACGAACAACCGGCGCCTTCGGTCTTCATCCCGCCGCAAGCTGAGCGGCCGGCTAGCCGCGCGCCGCGCATGCCGCGCATCGATGAACTGCCGATGCCGGCGCAGAACGAAATCCGCGCGCAGCGCGGCGAACTGCCCGAGCCGGAGAAGCGCCGGATGACCCTGCTGCAGCGGCTCGCCGCAGTCGGGCTCGGCCGCCGCGAGAACGAAGAACCCAAAGCTGAGCCAAAGCCTTCCCGCTCGGTCCTGCCGGAACGGCCCGCCCAGCGAATGCCGCGAAACGAGCCTCGAGGGCCGGAGCCCGTCTCGGACTATGCACGCCGCCAGGGGCCTCAGGGTCTCGATGTGCACGGCCGCGCCGCGCCGGCGCCGAGGGATCCGGACGAAGACCAGCTGGACATCCCAGCCTTTTTGCGCCGCCAAGCGAATTGAGGCCACGGCTGCCTCTGGCGACTGTCCCGGCGGGCGGTTCAGCCCGTCGGAGGGACCTCGCCAGGGGATTTCACTTCCGCCAGCACTCTGAAAGCCCCGTCGAGCGGCGCCCTTTGCGGCCGTTCGGCGGGGCTCTTCTTTGGCGGAAAGGCGGTTGAAATCCGCCAATTCGAAGTAACAATTGGTAAGAAACCGTGAATTGGCCCTTCGGCGTCAGGAGGTTAATGTCCACGGCGCATGGGGGCAAGAATCAGACGGTAGCGGGGCAGTTTCAGTAGCCGCGTTTGTTGGTACGAACGGGCCAGATAACCAGCGTGGTCGATCTGGCGACCGGCATGGCGCGCTGCGAAGCGAGCCGATAATCGGTGGGGCACTATGATAGCGGGCCGTCAGACGACGCTTCGAAGCCCGGTAAGCCTTTCAGGGATTGGCGTCCATTCGGGCGTCCCGGCGACCATCACCCTTCAACCCGCCGATGCCAACAGTGGAATTGTGTTCGTTCGCGCAGGTCGCGCCAATCAAGAGTTGCGCGCGAATGTTCGCTCGGTCTACGCGACCGAGTTCGCGACCGTTCTCGGCGATCAAGCGGGACCGCTCTGTGCGACGACAGAGCACGTGCTCGCCGCCTTTTGCGGCCTTGGCGTGGACAATGCCCTGGTCGAGATCGACGGGCCCGAGGTTCCGATTTTGGACGGCAGCGCCGAACCCTTCGTGGAAGCGATCGACCGGGCCGGGATCGCCTATACGGCCGCGCCGCGCCGCTATCTCAAAGTGCTGAAGCCGGTGCGGGTCGCCAACGGACGCGCCTCGGGCGAGTTGCGCCCCTATGAATTGGGCTTCCGCCTGGAGACCGAGATCGATTTCGCGCATCCCTTGATCGGCCGGCAGACGATCGCCTTCAATCTCGATCCCGGCACGTTCCGCCGCGAAGTGGCGCGCGCGCGAACCTTCGGCTTCATGAGCGATGTCTCCAAGCTGTGGAGCGCCGGCTATGCGCTCGGCGCGAGCCTGGAGAACACGCTGGTCCTGGCCGAGGATCGCGTCCTCAATCCGGACGGGTTGCGCTTCGCCGACGAATTCGTTCGCCACAAGGCGCTCGACGCGATCGGCGATTTGTCGCTCGCCGGGGTCCCGCTCTGTGCGGCCTATCGCTCCGTGTGCGGCGGCCATAAACTCAATCATGCCGTGCTGTCCGCCTTGATAGCCGATCGTTCCGCCTGGACGATGGTGGACGCGGTTGCATCGCGCCGCGTGCGCGGCCGGGCGGAGCTTTCAACGGGATGCCCCGCGCCGGCCTTCGGGCCTGCTACGTCCTGAGCCTCCGTCGGGGCTAGCACCCGCCACATTGCTGGCCGATTGTCAGGATTAATTACGCTTGGTCGAGGCGCGCTGCCGGCAGGGGGCCAACATGCGTGCGCCGCTGACGCGACCAGGGAGGGGCGAGGGGGTGTTCCCGGGGCTTTCAGCTTGCAAGGCATCGCGACGTGGAGGGCTGCTTGGCCTGCCGCGGCTTGTCGCGCTTCTTCCGATCCTGCTGATTATAGGCGCCTGCAGCAGTCTGCCTAACCTGTTCGGCGATAAGGAAGAGGTCACGCCGGATATTCCCGCCGACAAGCTCTATAATGAAGGCGTCTTTCTTCTCAGCGAAAAGAAGTTAGCGAAGGAGGCCGCCAAGAAGTTCGAAGAGGTCGACCGGCAGCATCCGTATTCCGAATGGGCGCGCAAGTCGCTGCTGATGTCGGCCTACGCCAATTACGAGGCGAAGCAGTATCAGGACGCGATTGGCACCGCCAAACGCTACATCTCGCTGCACCCCGGCAGCCCTGACGTCGCCTACGCCTACTATCTGGTCGGCGCCTCCTATTTCGATCAGATCACCGATGTGAGTCGCGACCAATCGGGCACGGAAAAGGCGATCGCCGCGCTGGAAGAGGTGATCCGCAAGTTCCCGGACTCGGAATACGCATCCCAGGCGCGGAAAAAGATCGAGATCGGCCGCGACTATCTCGCCGCGAAGGAAATGGCTGTCGCGCGCTACTATCAGGGAAAGAAGAACTTCATCGGCGCGATCAACCGATTCAAGGTCGTGGTGACGCAATATCAGACCACGCGGCATGTCGAAGAGGCGCTGATGCGGCTGACCGAGTGCTATATGGCGCTCGGGATCGTCAATGAGGCGCAGACCGCGGCCGCCGTGCTGGGGCATAATTTCCCGGACAGCCCATGGTACAAGGATGCCTACGCGCTGATGCGGCAGAACGGGCTCGAACCTGCCGCGAACTCGGGATCGTGGATCAGCCGCGCATTCAAGCGCATCGGGCTCGGCTGATCCGAGCCGAGCGAATTGAAGAGAACCGCGCCTTTTCCGCCCGTGCCGGGCTTGTCCCCGCCATCGGCGTCACTAAACATGCGCCTGCGAAATCGTGACTCGCGGGCCCGGGTCTTTTTCCGAGCCGCGGACGCGGACAGTTCCACGAATGAGCGCGCGCGGTGGACGGCATGCTGGTCCGACTCTCGATCCGCGACATTGTGCTGATCGACCGGCTGGACATCGAGTTCGCCGGGGGCCTTTCCGTGCTCACCGGCGAAACGGGCGCCGGCAAGTCGATACTGCTCGACGCCTTCGCGCTCGCGTTGGGTGCGCGCGGCGATGCGGGCCTGGTCCGCGCCGGCGCCGAGCAGGGACAGGTGACGGCCGTGTTCGAAACGGAGGCCGGCCACCCCGTCCATACGTTCCTTGCGGCGAACGAGATCGCGGCTGAGGATCAATTGATCCTGCGTCGCGTGCAGTTTGCGGACGGCCGCACGCGCGCCTTTGTCAATGACCAGCCGGTCTCGCTGCAAGTGTTGAAGGGACTGGGCCGCATGCTGGTCGAAATCCACGGCCAGCACGACGAGCGCGCGCTGGTCGACCCTGCCAGTCACCGTCGTCTGCTCGATGCGTTCGGGGGCCTCGACGGCGAGGCGGTGGCGGTTGCGGAGGCCTGGGAGCGGCGGCGGGCGGCGCAGGAGGCGCTCGCCGCGCAACGCGCCGAGGTCGAGCGTGCGCGGCGCGAGGCGGACTGGCTGCGCCATGCGGTCGAGGAGTTGAACGCGCTCGCGCCGCAACCCGGCGAGGAGACGGCACTCGCCGAACGCCGCGCGGGCATGATGCAGGCGGAGAAGGTCGCCGAGGATTTGCGCGACGCGCATGCGACGCTGACCAGTGCGCAGTCGCCGACCCCGCTGCTGGCGGCGGCTGTGCGCCGTCTCGAACGCCGGCAAGCACAAGCCGCTGGACTCGTTGCGCCGGTGGTGAAGGCGATCGACGGTGCGCTCACCGCGCTCGACGAAGCGCGCGCTCAGCTTGAAGCGGCGCTTGCATCGGTGGAACACGATCCGCATGCGCTCGAGCGGATCGAGGAGCGTCTGTTCGCCCTGCGCGCCGCCGGCCGCAAATACAATGTAAGGGTCGACGATCTCGCCGCGCTTGCTCGGCGCTATGGCGGCGACCTCGCTTTGATCGACGCCGGGGCGGAACGGCTCGCTGCGCTCGAACGCGACGCGGCTGAACTCAGCCGGCGTTATGACGATGCCGCCGCGGCGCTGTCGCGGCGCCGCGGGCAAGCAGCGGCGGCGCTCGACACGGCGGTCAATCGCGAACTCAAACCGCTAAGGCTTGAACACGCAAAGTTCTCGACGGAAATGGCGTCCGGGCCGGAGCGGCCAGGGGCGCATGGGATCGACCGCGTCGCCTTCTTCGTGCGCACCAATCCGGGCACCCCGCCGGGCCCCCTGATGGACGTCGCGTCGGGCGGCGAGCTCGCCCGTTTTCTGCTTGCGCTGAAGGTCGCGATCGTCGATCGCGGCTCAGCGCCCACCCTCGTCTTCGACGAAATCGATACGGCGGTCGGCGGCGCGGTCGCCGATGCGATCGGGCTGCGTCTCGCGCGGCTCGCTGGCGCGGTGCAGGTGATTGCGGTCACGCACGCGCCGCAGGTCGCCGCCCGCGCCGAAAACCATTATCTCATCGCCAAGGAGCCGCTCGACCGCGGCAAACGGGTCGCGACCCGCGTCGCCCCGCTCGATGCCGCGCGCCGGCGTGAGGAGATCGCCCGCATGCTGGCGGGCGCCGAAATCACGGCAGAAGCGCGCGCCGCCGCGGAAAGGCTGATCCAGGCCGCCGCCGAGTGAGCACGGCGTGGTCGTTCCCCTCTCCCGAGCCAGGTGAAGGACGCCGGGCGTCGTGCGCGATCACAGGACCTGTTCGGGGATTGCGGTTGCGGGCGGGGTATTGCGGCTGCGGCCGGCGCGGACGAGCCCGTCGATCACCACCATGCCGATGCCGGGAAGGTCGCCGAGCGCAACGCTGTCCAGCAAGGTCTTGCCGGCCGAGTGCTGGGCACGATCCATAAAGACGAAATCAGCGGCGCGGCCGGGCTCGATGATGCCGCAGTCGAGCTGGCGCAGACGGGCAGTGTTGCCCGTTGCGAAGCAGAACGCCACCTCCGCCGGGACGCCGCCCAGCGAGGACAGCATCGCGACCATGCGGATGATGCCGAGCGGCTGGACGCCGGAGCCGGCCGGTCCGTCGGTGCCGAGGATCACCCGGTCGAGCTGATTGAGCTCGCGCGCGGTGCGCAGGGTGTAGAGCGCCGCCCGCTCATTGCCGTTGTGCACCAGTTCGAGGCTGCGGCGGCAACTTTCGCAGATGCAGCGGATCTGATCGTCGGGCAGCGCCGTGTGCCCGCCGTTGATGTGGCCGACCACGTCCGCGTCGCATTCGAGCACGACGTCCTTGTCGATCAGGCCGGAGCCGGGGATCGACGGCCCGCCGGTGTGGATCGTGCTCTGGATGCCGTATTTGCGCGCCCAGGCGACCATCTTGCGGCCGGTGGGCCCGTCCTTGACGCCGCCGAGCCCGATTTCGCCAAGCAGCTTCACGCCCGCCTGGGCAAGCTCGCGAAAATCGTCCTCCACCATGCCTTGCTCGATCACCGGCGCGCCGGCATGCAGCTTCACGCCATTGGCCCGAAACGCCGAGTAGATGCGCTGCGCGGTGATCGCCATCGCCTTCAGGCCGACCACGTCGCGCGGCCGGCCGGGCATGTGCACCTCGCCGGCCGAGATCATGGTGGTGACGCCGCCGTGCAGGGAGGAATTGATCCAGTTGAGCTGGCTCTGGCGGGGCGTCCAATCGCCCGCCACCGGATGGACATGGCTGTCGATCAGTCCCGGCGCGACCGCCGTGCCGTGCGCGTCGATGACCGTGGTTGCGCCTTCGGTATCGATCTCCTTAGCGCGGCCGACTGCGGCGATGCGTCCGTCGACCGCGACGACGGTGTCGGCATCGAGGATCGGGCGCTCCAACAGGCCGGACAAGACGAGCCCGATATTGCGGATCACCAGCTTGGTCGGGTGGCTGGGTGTGGCGTGCGCATCATGCGCCATGGTGCCTCCTCCGGACCTTCGCGCGGGGTCCCTGCGATCGCCGTTCGAGGCGCGGCGCCCGTCGCCGCGCCGCCCGGACCGCCCTTGCCCCCCGCGGCATATTGCAGCATGGACCGAGTTTATTAGTATACAAACAATGCCGCGGCGACAAGTCGGCAGGAGGAAAGAGCGTTTGCTCCCGCCGGCGCGATCATGCAGCATTTCGCATTTTTATTATTTCTTCCACTGTCCGATGCTCGATCGGCTGACTGGTTCCCGGTCAAGTTGCGATCGCAGCCCAAGATGACGCCGTCATGCTCATGGATTGTGCGGAGCGGGAGCGAATATGAAGATTTGTTTACCCTCCGACGATTGCCGGCGCGCCGACACTGGGCGCAAACGCCGACGACTGGCTTCGGCAATTCACAGCGGCAGGATGTCCCCGACAAATTTTGATTTCGAGCAAACGGCGCAAACTGCTATCCGGGGCGCAACGAATCGCAGGGAGTCCGTTCGGTGGCAAGCAATACGCCCGTGAAAATCGTCGAAACCGTCTTGCGCGACGGCCATCAGTCGCTCGCCGCAACGCGCATGCGGACCTCGGATATGGTGCCGGTCCTCGAAGAGATGGACGAGATCGGCTACTTCTCGCTGGAGGCTTGGGGCGGCGCGACCTTCGACGCCTGCCTGCGCTTCCTCGACGAGGACCCGTGGGAGCGCCTGCGCATCCTCAAGACGTACTGCAAGAAGACTCCGCTGCAGATGCTGCTGCGCGGGCAGAACGTGCTCGGCTACAATCACTACGCCGACGACGTGGTGACGGATTTCGTCATGCGCGCGGTCGATAACGGCATCGGCGTGATGCGGATTTTCGACGCGCTCAACGACGTGCGCAACCTGGAAGTGGCGATGCGCGCGGCCAAGCGCGCCGGCGCGCATGTGCAAGGGGCGATCGTCTACACCATCAGCCCCTATCACACGGTCGACAATTTCGTGCAGGTCGCGCGCGACCTCGTCGATCTCGGCGCCGACGCCATCTGCATCAAGGACATGGCGGGGCTGCTGGCGCCATACGTCGCTTACGATCTCGTCAAGCGGATCAAGACCGAGCTCGGCGCGATCGTGGACGTGCACTGCCACTACACCAGCGGCATGGCGTCGATGACGTATCTGAAGGCGATCGAAGCGGGCGCCGACATCGTCGACTGCGCCCTGTCGCCCTTCGCCCTCGGCACCTCCCAGCCCGCGACCGAGGCGCTCGTCGCCGCGCTCGAGGGCCAGCCGCGCGACACCGGCATCGATAAGGAGAAGCTCTATCCGATCGCCGACCATTTCCGAGTCGTGAAGAAGGAGCTGGCCAGGGAGTTCAAGCTCGACACTGCGATCGACATCGACACCAAGGTTCTCACCTTCCAGATTCCCGGCGGCATGCTCTCCAACTTCCTCAATCAGATGAAGCAGCAGGGCAAGGCCGACAAATATGCGGAGCTGCTCGAGGAAATGCCGCGCGTGCGGGCCGAGGTCGGTTATCCGCCGCTGGTCACCCCGACCAGCCAGATCGTCGGCTCGATGGCGGCCTTCAACGTCATCTGCGGCCGCTACAAGGTCGTGCCGCAGGAGATCAAGGATCTCGCGCGCGGCGCCTATGGCCGAACCCCGGCGCCGATCAACGGCGCGATGCGGGAAGTCATCGAAGGGGCGGACATCATCGAGCATCGGCCGGCGGACGACATCCCGCCGCAGATGGTCTCGCTCGGGCTGATGCTGGCCGCCAAGGGCTACCCGGACGCTACGCCGGAGGATGTTCTGACCTATGCGTTATTCCCCGAAGTGGCGTTGAAATTCTTCTCCACCCATCGGCAGCCTCTTGGCGAGCACGTGCTGGAATTTTCGGAGTAAGTCCTCGTCGCGGCGGCCGGCGCGGGGCTGTCTGCGACCGCGGAATTTTCTATCTGCGATGGAACCCGAAACAGGGTCCGGCGTTGGTTCTTTGTGCACGGGCGATTCGATTCGTCGGAAAGTCCGAGGCACAAAGGGAGAGCCCCCGACACCACGCGGGGGCTCTACCTTTTTGGCGGCCGTAGAGCCGCGCAGGGGCGCGGGGGGCGGTCCGATCAGACGTCGAACCGAACGCCTTGGGCGAGCGGTAGCTCTCGCCCGTAATTGATGGCGCTGGTGAGGCGACGCATATAGGCCTTCCAGGCGTCCGACCCCGCCTCGCGGCCGCCGCCGGTCTCCTTCTCGCCGCCGAAGGCGCCGCCGATTTCTGCGCCCGAGGGTCCCATATTGACGTTCGCGATGCCGCAGTCCGATCCCGCGGCGGAGAGGAAGAGTTCCGCTTCCCTCAAGTCGGCGGTGAAGATCGACGACGACAGGCCGTGCGGAACCGAATTGTGCATCGCCAAGGCGTCCTGGAACTCGGAATACGGCATCACGTAGAGGATGGGCGCGAAAGTTTCGCGCAGGACCGGGCCGATCTGCCCCGGCATTTCGACCAAAGCAGGCCGCACGTAATAGGCTTCCGCGTGCTGGTCCAGCGCGTAGCGCCCGCCGCCGAAAATATCCCCGCCCGCCGCGCGGGCCTCAGCGAGCGCGGCCTCCATCCGGTGAAAGGCCGGCGCATCGATCAGCGGGCCGACCAATATGTCTGGGTCGAGGAGCGGGTTGCCGATCCGCACCGAGGCATAGACCCGCTTGAGCTTGGCGATGAGCGCCGCATAGATGTTGCGGTGCACGAACAGGCGGCGGAGCGACGTGCATCGCTGGCCGGCGGTGCCGATGGCGGCAAAAGCAATCGCGCGCACTGCCAGGTCGAGGTCGGCCGAGGGGCAGACGATCGAGGCGTTGTTGCCGCCGAGTTCGAGGATGGCCCGCGCGAAGCGCTGCGCAAGCCGCGGGCCCACCTTGCGCCCCATCGTCGTCGAGCCGGTCGCTGAAACGAGCGGGACGCGCGCATCGTCCACCAGCGTTTCGCCGATCTCGGGCCCGCCGATCAGCACAGCGGAAAGGCCGTCGGGCGCGCCGAACCGCGCCGCGGCGCGTTCGTATAGGGCTTGCACGGCGAGCGCGGTGAGCGGCGTCTTCTCCGATGGCTTCCAGACGACCGGGCAGCCGCAGACGAAGGCAAGCGCCGCATTCCACGCCCATACCGCGACCGGGAAATTGAAACTCGTGATCACCCCGACTGGGCCGAGCGGGTGCCACTGCTCCATCATGCGATGGTGCGGCCGCTCGCTCGCGATGGTGAGACCATAGAGCTGGCGCGAGAGGCCGAGAGCGAAGTCGCAGATGTCGAGCATTTCCTGCACCTCGCCAAGCCCTTCCGACAGGATTTTCCCTGCCTCGATGGTGACGAGACGGCCGAGCGCCGGTTTGGCGGCGCGCAGCTCCTCGAAGATCATGCGAATAAGCTCGCCGCGCTGCGGAGGAGGAACGGCGCGCCACGTCTGGAAGGCCTTCTTTGCCTGCTCGATGGCCCGATCGGCGGCGGCTGCGTCGGCGTCCTGCACCTTCGCGATGATCTCGCCGGTCAGCGGCGAACGCACGGCCCGCGATCCGCGCCCGTACTGCTCCGGCGGCACGCCGAAAGTTGCGAGAAGGTGATCAGCCTCGTCGGCGACGGACATCGAACGCTCCCTTTGGCCATCATCGATTCCGAGCTATTCTTTCGCTTGCCGGGTTGTGAAAGATCAGGCTCGGGCCGCGGGTTTCGCCTCCTCGGCCGGCGAAGGCGAGGGGTCCGGCAAACGCGAAGCGGCTCTCGACGGAGTATTGCCGCTAACGCGAGCTTTGGCGACGGCTGGATCGTCCGAGTGGGCGTCAGGGTGGTTAGCAAGATCGCCGCGCCTGCCTATCTCGGGGCCTGTGATGGCCTGGCCCGGCCACTCCGCGGCGGACACGCGATGCCGACGATACTGAAAACGCGCGGGAGCGATGCGGGCCTCGAACCCCGCCCGCCGGAGCTGGCGCCTTTTCGGGCGCCCTACGCTGAACCGGACGAGGAACTGGCTGCGCGTTTCCTCGCCGAAGCCCCGCCGCTCGACCTGGAAGCCGAGGCGCGCATCGACGCCCGGGCCCGGCGTTTGGTCGAATTCATTCGCGCGCGTTCGGTCGGCATCGGCGGGATCGAGGAGTTTCTTCAGGAATACGCCCTGTCGAGCAAGGAAGGGCTTGCCCTGATGGTGCTCGCCGAGGCGTTGCTGCGGATTCCCGATGCCGCCACGGCCGACCACCTGATCGAAGACAGGCTCATGGCCGGCGACTTCCTTCACCATGAGGCGCGTTCGGGAGCGCTTCTGGTGTCCGCCTCGGCCTGGGCGCTCGGCGTCTGGGCGCGGGTCCTGGGCGCGCATGACACGCCCCATTCGATTCTCGAAGCGCTGGCGGAGCGTCTGGGCCGCCCCACGGTGCGCATCGCCATACGCCGGGCGGTGCGTCTGCTCGGATCGCGGTTCGTGCTCGGCGAGACGATCGAGCAGGCGCTCAAATGTGCCGCCGCCCAACCGCAGTTCGAATACTCTTTCGACATGCTTCGCGAGGGCGCCCGCACCGCGGCCGATGCGCAGAAGAACTTCGAAGCCTATGCGGCGGCGATCGAGGCGGTCGGGCGGTCGGTCAGGCCGAACAAGCCGTTGCGTCCCGGCGTGTCGATCAAGCTCTCAGCGCTGCACCCGCGGTTCGAGGCCGTATCGCGCGCACGCGTCGTCGTCGAACTTGGCGAACGCGTCGCCGCTCTCGCCGGTCGGGCGAGGGCTTATGACCTGCACTTCACGGTCGATGCCGAGGAGGCCGACCGGCTCGAACTATCGCTCGACGTGATCGGGTCGGTGCTTGCCGATCCCGCGCTGGCCGGGTGGGACCGGTTTGGCGCCGCGGTGCAGAGCTACCAGAAGCGCGCGCCGGAGGTCGTCGATTGGCTGATCGAGGCCGCGCACAAGCATGGCCGCCGTCTCGCGATCCGTCTGGTGAGGGGCGCGTACTGGGACACAGAGATCAAGCGCGCTCAGGAGCGCGGCCTTGCCGACTACCCGGTCTTCACCCGCAAGGCGATGACCGATCTCTGTTACATGGCTTGCGCGCGCAAGATGTTCGCCGCGCGGCCGGCGATCTATCCGCAGATCGCGACCCACAACGCGCTGACCGTGGCGAGCGTGATCGAGGAGGCGGGCGGGGTCGAGGGCTACGAGTTTCAACGCCTGCACGGGATGGGCGAGCGCCTTTACATGGCGCTGCTCGCCGAGGCGCCGCAGGCGGCCTGCCGGGTTTATGCCCCCGTCGGGGATCACCGCGACCTGCTCGCTTATCTGGTGCGGCGTTTGCTGGAGAACGGCGCGAATTCTTCGTTCGTCTTGGTCGCTGCCGATCCCGCCGTGCCAATCGCCAAAGTTCTCGAACGCCCTCGAACGGTGATGCAATCGCCGGCCGCCGCGCGCCATCCGAAAATCCCGCTGCCGCGCGACATATACAAGGATCGCCGCAGCGCGGCCGGCGTCGAGTTCGGGCACGCGGCGAGCCTCGACGCGCTGCTCGCCGAGCTGCGCCTGCCGACGCTGGCGGCGGCGCCGCTGGTCGATGGGATCGCGCTTCCCGGGCGTAGCCGCAGCGTCTACTCGCCGATCGACGGCGCCTGCCTCGGCCAGGCCGTCGAAGCGGACGCGGCAATCGTCCTCTCCGCGATGGCGGCGGCGCAGGCCGGTCATGCTGCGTGGAGCGCGACGCCGGTGGCGCAGCGCGCGGCGACCATCGAACGGGTCGCCGACGCGATCGAGACCGACCGCGGCGCGCTCATCGCGCTCCTGCAGGCGGAAGGCGGCAAGACGCTCGACGACTGCCTCGCCGAGGTGCGCGAGGCCGCCGATCTCTGCCGCTACTACGCGCTCGACGCGCGGCGGAGCCTTGCCTGCGAGGCGATGCCGGGGCCGACCGGGGAAATCAACGAGCTGCGCTATCGCGGCCGCGGTGTTTTCGTTTGCATCAGTCCGTGGAATTTTCCGCTGGCGATTTTCACCGGGCAGATTGCGGCGGCGCTGGTCGCCGGCAATGCGGTGGTGGCGAAGCCGGCGGAGCAGACGCCCTTCATCGGCGCCGCTGTCGTCCGTCTTCTGCACGCGGCGGGCATCCCGGCAAGCGCGCTTCATTTTCTGCCTGGCGATGGCCGGATCGGAGACCTTCTGGTGCGCGACCACCGCGTCGCCGGCGTCGCCTTCACCGGCTCGACCGAGACCGCGCGCAAGATCAACCGGACGCTTGCCGAGCGGGAGGGGCCGATCGTCCCCTTGATCGCGGAAACCGGCGGCATCAATGCCCTCATTGCCGATGCAAGCGCGCTGCCGGAGCAACTGACCGACGACGTCCTCGCGTCCGCCTTTCGTTCGGCCGGGCAGCGCTGCTCGGCGTTGCGCCTCCTATGCCTGCAGGAGGACATCGCGGATTCGGCTATCGACATGATCGGAGGCGCTGCCCGCGAATTGCAGATCGGCGATCCGCGCGAGGTCGCAACCCATGTCGGCCCGGTGATCGATGCTTCGGCCAAGGCTAGGCTCGATCGCTGGATCGCCGACATGGAGGGCCAGGGACGCGTGCTGTTCCGCGCCGATCAGGGGCAACCTTTGCCGGAGGCGGGAACCTTCGTGCCGCCAGCCATCATCGAGCTCGACCGCGCCCGCGACCTCAAAGAGGAAGTGTTCGGGCCAATCCTGCACGTGGTGCGTTACCGCGCCGACGCGCTGGACGAACTGATCGCCGATCTCGCCGGCAACGGCTACGCCCTCACTCTCGGGGTTCATTCACGCATCGAAAGCGCCGTCGAACGGATCATCGCCCGCCTCTCGCACGGGAATGTCTACGTCAATCGCAATATGATTGGCGCAGTGGTCGGCACCCAGCCGTTCGGCGGCGGCGGCCTGTCGGGAACGGGGCCCAAGGCCGGCGGACCGAACTATTTGCGCCGTTTCGCGCACGAACAGATCGTCACGATCAATACGGCGGCGGCGGGAGGCAATGCCAGTCTGTTCGCCGAGCCAGAAGCATGACGGGTGGGGGCGGAATAGGTCTCTATGATTGTTGGTTTTTCCAGGATGGCGGCGTCATGCCTGCCGTCCACGCCGCTCTTCACGATTGCATGCGCAGCCGTGATGAAGCGGTCGGAGGGCTGGAAAGCGGCGCAACGGCAACGTATCGTCCGCCGCGAATTTGGTATTGCCGCGCAATCGCCGAAATCAACGAGCGGCAAGCGGATGGGCAATCAGCGTGTTGGCGTTGGGCGGGTTGGACGGAACGTCCGTCTTGTCAGGTGGTGAACTCGCGATGACACGGATGCCCGGCAAGGGCGAAAGTGAGCGCCCGGGCAGCAAGCCCCGACGGACAAAGCCGCCCCACCGGGTCGCAAGTCATCCGACACCATCGGAAACAAGCCCGATGACCGGATCGGCAACCTCGGAAAAACCGCGGAGGCCCGTTCGGACCGTCGCGATCGGTGCTTCGGCGGGCGGTCTCGAGGCGCTCGAACTGTTTTTCGATGCAATGGGCGTCGACACCGGGGCGGCCTTCGTCATCGTTCAGCACCTCTCCCCGGACTTCCCCTCCGTGATGGACGAACTCCTCGCCCGCCATACGAGGATGCGGATATGCACCGCTAGGTCGGGAATGGAAATCGAACCGAACGTGATCTACCTGCGCCCCGCGCGCCAGACCTTGAGTATTGAACAAGGCCTTCTCGTCCTCAAGCAGGAGGACAAGACTACCCACCTCAACTTCCCGATCGATGCATTTCTGAGGTCGCTTGCGAGCGACCAGAAAGACGCCGCGATCGCCGTCATCCTTTCGGGCACCGGCACGGACGGCACGCTCGGGGCGTCCGCGATCCGGGATGCGGGCGGGATGGTTCTCGCCCAGGAACCGGAGTCCGCGCCGTTCGACAGCATGCCCCGCTCCGTCATCGAGCGAAATCTGGCGAACGGATCGGCGCCGCCGAAAATGTTGTCACGTCTGCTTCAACGCATCCTGAGCGGCGAGCCGCTGCCGCATGCCGACGAGTGCGAAGAGCAGATGGAATCGGGAGATCCGGAGCGTCATATCCTCCAGCTCTTGCAGCGGCGGTGCGGCGCCGATTTCGGCCATTATAAAAAGGCGACGGTCGGCCGGCGGATTCGGCGGCGCGCAGAGATGACTCATTTCGACAACCTCGCCGCCTATGCGGCGAAGCTGGAGCGCGAACCCGAAGAGATCGACCTCCTGAGCAAGGATTTGCTGATCGGGGTTACATCGTTCTTTCGCGATCCGGAAGCGTTCAAGGTGCTGGCGGAAAAAGTGCTTCCGCAGATCATGCCCAACGCAACGGTGCAGCGGCCGCTGCGGGTGTGGGTGCCGGGCTGCGCCACCGGCGAGGAGGCGTATTCGATCGCGATATTGCTGATGGAATATGCGCGGAAGGAAGGCGTCGAACTCAACGCCAAGATCTTCGCCACCGACATCTACCTCCCCGCGCTCGAGCGGGCTGGGCGCGGCATCTACGACCGGGCGATGGTCAATTCGCTTGGACCGGGGCTGATCGAACGCTACTTCGACACGACCGGCGAGCACTATGTGGTCAAGCCGCAGCTGCGGCGTTTGGTCGTCTTCAGCGCGCATAATCTTTTGAAAGACCCGCCGTTCACGCGGATGGACGTCGTCAGCTGCCGCAATCTTCTGATTTATTTCGACGAGGTCGCGCAGCGCACGGCGCTGATGCTGTTTCATTTTGCTCTCGATCGGAACGGGATCTTGTTCTTGGGGCCGAGCGAAAGCATCAACGAACTCAGCGATGAATTCGGCGTCGTCGACCAGCATTGGCGCATCTTCCGCAAGCTGCGGGACGTGCGACTGCGTGAATCGCTGCGATCGCCGGCGTCGATGCAGCGCGGAAAACCTGCCACGGGTTCGGGGGCGCGATTTCCTTCGGCCATCGTTTCGGGCGGCGGCGCGGCGAGAAGCGCATCGAATCGGCGCGGACTAGCCAAAGCCTATGATGCGATTCTTGATCGCTTTGCGCCGGCCGGCGTGCTGGTCGCGCGCGACGGCGTCATTCTGCACGTGTTCGGCGACGCACATAGATATCTGCAGTTCAGGGGCGGGCGCTTCTCGCCGCTCATCACCAATGCGGCTGTGGAGGAATTACGTCACGCCATCAGCGCGGGCCTCGAGCGCGTGCGCGGACGCAACATGGCGCCGTTCGTGCGCCGCGTGCAGTGCAGGCTCGGCGACGAGCAGGAGAAGACCTTCAAGGTGACCATCGAGCGGCTCAACGGCTCGGACTGGCAGGACGAAGATTACTGCATGGTCACGTTCGCCGAGATTGCCCGCGCGAAGGAGGGGGCAAAGACGCGGCAGCGCGTGGAGTTGATCGGGACCGTCGACCTCTATCAGGAGCGCATCCGCGATCTCGAGAACGAGCTGCGGGTGACCGAGGAAAGCCTGCAGGCCACCATCGAGCAGATGGAGACGACCAACGAAGAGCTGCAGGCGACCAACGAAGAGCTGATGTCCGCGAATGAGGAGCTGCAATCGACCAATGAGGAACTGAACTCGGTCAATGAAGAGCTTCTGTCGGTCAGCGCCGAGCATCAGCGAAAGATCGACGAGCTGGTGGAGCTAACCATGGACATGGACCACCTGCTCAAGAGCACCGATATCGGCGTCATCTATCTGGATCGCGACCTGCGGGTGCGCCGGCTCACTCCGGCGATCAGAAAGGCATTCAACCTTCTCGAACAGGACATCGGCCGGCCGATCGAGCATATCACCGCACGCTTTCATCATCCGGAACTGATCGATCAGATCAGATTGGTGCTGAATGGCGGTCCCGCCAGCGAGCACGAAATCGCCGTCGAGGATCGCTCTTTCCTGCTGCGTATCCTTCCGTATCAGATCGGCGCCGAAACGCGCGGCGTCGTTCTTGCTTTGATTGACATCACCGAGCGCAAGCACATCGAGAATGCTTTGCGCGCGAGTGAAGCCCGCCTGAGCACCATCATCCAAACGGCGGTCGATGCGATCGTCATCATCAACGAGCAAGGGATCGTGCAATCGTTCAATCCGTCCGCGGAAAGGATTTTCGGCTATCGCAGCGACGAAATGGTCGGCAAGAATGTCTCCCTGCTCATGCCTGAACCGTTGCGGTCTGAGCACGACGGCTTTATCGCATCCTATCTCGACACGGGCGTCGGCAAGGTCATCAGTATCGGCCGCGAGGTCGAAGGATGCCGCAAGGACGAAAGCAAGGTCCCGCTTGATCTTGCGCTGACCGAGTGGTCTCTTGAGGGGCATCGCTTCTTTACCGGCATCATGCGTGACATCACCGCGCGCAAGGACCGCGAGCGGCATATCCGGTTGATCATGCGCGAGCTCTCCCATCGCACCAAGAACGTCCTTGCCGTCGTCCAGGCCATGGCATGGCAGACGTCGCGCACGAGCGCCGATGCCGAGGAATTTCACGAACGTCTCTCCCTGCGTGTTGACGGTCTCAGCCGTTCGATCGACTTGCTCGTTCGGCGGGAGTGGGAGGGCGTCGATATCGAAGACTTGATCCGCGATCAAATGATGCCGTTCTTCGACGCCGATAGCGCGCGCCTTCAGTTGAACGGCCCGCCCCTGGTGCTCAAGCCGAACGGCGCGCAAGACCTCGGGCTCGTTCTGCACGAGCTTGCGACCAACGCCTCGAAATATGGTGCGCTGTCGGTGCCGACCGGGCGCGTCGTGGTAACCTGGAACGTGGCGATCGAGTCGGCCGCCGCACCGCTATTCAAGATCAGCTGGAAAGAAGAAGGCGGGCCGCCGGTCGTCCCGCCAACGTCCACGGGATTTGGCTACACCGTCATCAAGGACATGATGACGAAGGGGCACAAAGCCGAGGTAAACATCGATTTCGCGCCGGACGGGCTGGAGTGGCAAATGGACATGGACGCGCAACGGGTTGTCCGCAACCTTCCATTGCCGCGGGAAGGACATGCTGAATATGACTGACAATCTTTTGGAAGGCCTGCGCATTCTGGTTGTCGAGGACAACGCGCTTCTGGCGACGACCGTCGACAGCATTTTGCGCAGCGCCGGCGCCGAGGTTGCGGGCCCGGTGGGCACCCTGAGCGAGGCCAAACAGCTGGCATCGCGCGAGAGCCTGTCAGGCGCGATATTGGACATCAAATTGGACGCCGACGAAGTTTGGCCGGTTGCCGGCATTCTCCTTGATCGCGGCGTGCCCTTCATCTTCTGTTCGGGCCATTTCGATCCTCAGAGTCTCCCGGACGAATGGTCGAGCTTTCCGGTTCTTATCAAGCCGACACGCGCCCGGCAGATCGTCGAGGGGCTGGCGTCGGTGATCATCGGCAAGAACTGAGGCGAGGCGTTAAACCGCGCGATTCCGTCCGATCCAATAGCGCTCCAGATTGGCGATCAGCGCCGGGCTGAAATGGCAGAACGCCTGTTCGCGCGCATAAACGGCGGCGTAAGCACGAAACAGGTCGAGGGGCTCCTGCGCGACCCGGAGCGCCCGCCGGTTGGCGGCGGCGCTGATGACGCCGGAGCTTGATAACCCATGCACGACGCGGTCGACCGCCGCGTCCATCGTCGCGCCCTCGACGATCTCGTCGCAGATCAGGCGGCCATCCGGCTGCGCGCAATCGATCCGCCGCTCGTATTGGATCGCCTGGCGGGCGATGCGGTCGCCGACAAAGCGGGGCAGCCGTAAATTCGCCATGCCGGGAATGATGCCTTCCTTGCGCGCGGGAAGAGCGAGGTACGCCGTCCGTTCGGCGATGACGTAGTCCGACGCCAGCAGCAACTGGCAATGGCCGCCGATGGCGAAGCCTTCGACCGCGGCAATCCACGGCTTTTCGATCGTCTCGCCGCTCACGTCGTCGGGCAAGGTCTCAGCGTGAGCGAGACCGCGGTAGATCTTGTGGACGTAACCGAGATCGCGCTCGAGATACCACAGGTATGGAATACGCCCCTGATACAGATGGGTGAGATTGATGCCCGCGCCGAACACGCGGCCCCCATGGTGGGGACGCTCGATCGGTCCGCCGCGCACGACCGCCACGCTGGTCAGTTCGTCGAGAAGCGCAAGATCGACGCATGTCGCCATGGCGGGCAGGGTCGTCTCGTCCTCTGCATTGAGATGCCGCGGATTCTGCATCGTGACGATGCTTGCCCGACCTTGCCGCCGGACCGACGCGCCGCCGAGATCGACGATGCCGTCGCGGGCAAGACGCGGCGCGAGCGCCACGGCGTCCTCGCGAGGCAGCAGCATGGCGTGACAAAGGTGGCGGCCGTGCCGCTCCGACGCGAGCACGGCGGAGAGGAACAGGCCCTGGTCGATCTCCACGCCGCTCTTGTCGCGTAAGGGCCGGTCACGGTCGGCATCGAGGTCGTCGGCGGACGGCACGAGACCCGGCGCCGCGAGCGCGGCCGCGGCGAGAAGCTCATCGATCCGCAGGAAGCGCGATCGATGATCGGTCAGGCGGTCGTAGAGGGCTCCGACATGGGCCGTCGCGAAGCTCCTCCGCGCTTCCCGCGCATGGCGTTCGATCAGGTCGGTCGCGATTTGCTCGGCCGAATTCCGCTGCGCCTTGTTCGGGAGCCTCGCGAGCAGATTCGCCGATTGACGCCAGAATTCCGCAAAGATGCGGCAGTCTTCGGCAAAATCCGCAGGGCTGCGGGGCCGCGCGGTCAGCCACTCGGCGGCGGCGGTTGGATCGAGACCCGCTGCGCTCAGCGGCGCGATGATTTCGGTCGTTTTCGGTTGCTTCGTCATGGAGCACGCGACCGTCGGGACGCCAACGGTCCAGTGGGCGTCCCCCACAGTTATGGTGCGCGGCCGCGGGGTCAACCGCGCACGGTTTTGCCGGGTTAGCGCCGCCGATCAAACCTGATGCGAGGCGGCGCTCTCGATGTCCGTTATCCCGCCCCGAGCGAGCGCAGCGCTGGTCGCGTGCGCGGGAAGGCATTTGGGTGGTTCGGCGCCGTCGGCTCGTCAGTCGGGCTTGAAATTCATCGCCACGCCATTGATGCAATAGCGCTGATGCGTCGGCGGCGGCCCGTCGGGAAATACGTGACCAAGATGGCTGCCGCAACGGCTGCAATGAACCTCGGTGCGGGTCATGCCGTAGCTGCGATCTTCCGAGGTTTCGATTGCGCCGGCGACCGGTTGGTTGAAGCTCGGCCAGCCGGTGCCGCTTTCGAACTTGGTCTTGGACACGAACAGGGGTTGCCCGCAGCCGGCGCACGAGAACGTGCCGGGCCGCTTCTCGTGATTGAGCGCGCAGCTTCCCGGCCGCTCGGTGCCGTGGCCGCGCATGACGACGTACTGCTCGGGCGTAAGCAGGCGACGCCATTCCTCGTCGCTGCGGGTGACTTCAAAATGCTTCGCGTCCATACGTCTCTCCTCAAGCGGCTGCGGGTGCGAATGTCATCGCGACGCCATTCATGCAATAGCGGAGCCCGGTCGGCCGAGGGCCGTCGTCGAAGACATGACCGAGATGCCCGCCGCAGCGGCGGCAGTGAACCTCGATGCGCCGCAAGCCGAAGCGCGTATCGTCCGTCGTGCCGACCGCATTGTCGTGGGGCCGCCAGAAACTCGGCCATCCTGTTCCGCTGTCGAACTTGGTGTCCGAAGAGAATAGCGGCAGGCCGCATCCGGCGCAGGCGAACACGCCCGCCCGTTTCTCGCTATTCAGCGGGCTGCTGTAGGGCCGTTCGGTTCCATGCTCCCGAAGCACGGCATATTGAGCCGGCGTCAACAGCTGCCGCCATTCGGCATCGGAGTGCATGGTTTCGAATGTTTCGCTGGTCTTCACCGCCGGCCGGTTGTTCGTCAGGCGCACAATGCCGAACAGCGCCAGCGCGCCCGCGCCCGCCAGCAGGATTTGTCTCCGCGTCATGACCGCTGCTCCCGTGCGGAATCGTCTCTCCGCCTTTACGCGTTCCCGGCCATGGCCGTTACCGCAATCACCGAGATGTGACGCTCAGGCCGTCTGAAGCCGGTGACGGTCGGCTGCGCTTGCAGGCTGCGAGATGCGTCAAGGGCTATTCGGCAAACCTTTGAACTTGCGCATAAAGCGGCGATCGATCCAGTCTTTCCACCACCCCACCCAAGCCCCTCCGAAGGTCAGCCCATTGCGGGTGCCGATGGCGCGCCGACCGCCGGTGGAAACAAGGTAAAGCGCGTCGCGTTGCGGCCGAAACGCCCGCAGCGGAAGCCCGGTCACCGCCCGGCGGATGTTGTCGGCCAGCACAGGGCCGGCGCGCACGGCATAGACGCCCGATTTCGGCAGCGTGCGGGACGCAAACGAGATGACGTCGCCAGCCGCGAATACATCGTTTCGCCCGGCGACGCGCAGCGTCTGATCGACCTTGAGAAAACCGCTTTCATCGAGCGGCAGGTCCGTGGCGGCGAGCCAATCTGCGGACGCGGCTTGCGTCGCCCACAAGATTTCGTCGGCCTCGATCGGCGCTCGACCGTCGAACAGGAGCAGGCCGGCCTCGACGCGCACGACCGGGGCCTGCGTGACGATGGCGACCCCGCGCTCGGCAAGGAGCGCGCCAAAGCACGCTCGGAAGCGGGCAGGAAAGACCGGCAGAATCTCCGCGGTGGCGGATACGAGCACGAATGCCAAACCGCTCGTATCGTAGCCGGCGCGCGCGACCTCCCGCGAGAGCCGACGCTCCACCGCCAACAGCAGTTCGACCCCGCCGGCGCCGGCGCCGACCACGGCCACGCGGGCTCGCCCCTGGCGCTGCAGCGTGCGCGCCAACAGCGCTTCAAATCGCTTGAGCAATCCATCGATCGGCTTGACGGGAATCGCGTGCTCGCTTGCCCCCGGCACGCGGGATGTATTGGGGGTCGAGCCGATGTCGATGGAGAGAAGATCGTAGGGAAGCGGCGGTCCGCCGCGGCGGATCACAGTCTTGGTCGCGAGGTCGAGGCCGACCGCCTCGTCGTTATGAAACTCCGCCGCGGCAAAACGGGTCAGCGGCTCCACATCGATATGGATATCCTCGAAGCGGTAGAGGCCGGCGATCAAGCCCGGCAGCATTCCGGAATAGGGCGTGCGCTCTCCGCGGCTGATCAAAGTGAGCTGCGCACCAGCGAGCGGGTTCAGGCCAAAATCGCGCAGAACCAACACATGCGCGTGGCCGGCGCCGACCAGCACCACATTCTTTTTGGTCGGCTCCGCGTGATTGGACATTGCAGGCCTCGCCGCCGCGGTCGCCCGGGATGGCCGATCGTCATGCCACCATATAGCCGCCGTCGACGACCAGATCGATTCCCGTGACATAGGCGGCGTCGTCGGAGATCAGAAAAGCGACAACGCCTGCAACGTCGGCCGGGGCGCCGAATGCGCCAAGCGGGATCCGATCGAGCAGCGCCTGCTTCGCCGCAGCGGCGTCGCCGTGCGTCGAAGCCATCAGTTCGCCCAAGCCATCCAGCGCCCGGGTCGCGATGAACCCCGGCGACAGGCTGTTTACCCGGATGCCCTGCGCTGCGAATGTGACCGCGGCGATGCGGCTGAGGCCGGAGACCGCGCTCTTTGCGGGACCGTAGCCCGCGTTCATCGGCATTCCGAGCCGCGCCGCGACGCTCGATATGTTCACGATCGCGGCGCCGCGCGCCATCCGTCGCGCACAGGCGCGCATGCCATAAAGACGCCGTCCAGTGTGACGCGAAAATTCTCCTTCCACTCCTCGTTGGAGAGGGCCTGGATCGGTCCGCCGCGCGCAAAATAGGCGGCGCTGACCAGCGCGTCGATGCGGGGTTGCCCCGCCGCCAAACGGTCCCAGCTCTCGGGGTCGCCGGCATCGAGCCGCTCGAACGACACGGCGAGGCCCTCCCGCGCCAACTCCTCGACAACGGCGCGTCCTCGCCTTTCGCTGATGTCGGCGCAAACGACATGCATGCCTTCTTCGCCGAGCCGGCGGCAGATCGCAGCGCCGATGCCCCCGGCGCCGCCTGCGACCATCGCTCGGCGTCCTTTCAATCCGCGCATGAACCGCGCTCCTGCAAATTCGAGCCTTGATGAGAAGCGGGATGATCAAAGCCGCCAAAAACTGTTTAAATGCAACCGAGATGATGGGTCGAAAGCTGCCGCGAGACGCGGAGGTCTGCGAATGAAGCTGCTGGTGACCGGCGCGTCCGGTCAGGTGGGATGGGAGCTCGTTCGCAACCTGATGCCGCTCGGGGAGGTGGTCGCGTGCGACCGGACGCAGTGCGACCTTCTGCGCCCGGACAGCCTGGCTGACGTTGTGGCGAAAGTCGGCCCGGACGTGATCGTGAACGCGGCGGCTTACACGGCGGTCGACAAGGCGGAGAGCGAAGAGGCGCTCGCGCAGATCGTCAATCGCGATGCGGTAAAGGCCTTGGCGCTGGCGGCCCAGGCCGCCGGCGCGCTGCTGGTGCATTATTCGACCGACTATGTCTTCAACGGCCGCAAGAGCGCGCCCTATGTCGAAGACGATGAGCCGAATCCAATCAATGCTTATGGGCGCAGCAAGCTCGCGGGCGAACGCGCGATCCGCAATTCAGGATGCGAATATCTGATCTTTCGCACCAGCTGGGTCTATGCCGCGCGCGGTCGGAATTTTTTGCGAACAATGCTGCGGCTTGCCGGCGAACGCGATGAACTCGACGTCGTTGCGGATCAGATCGGCACGCCGAACTGGGCTCGCGACATTGCGGATGTGACCGCGCACGTCATCGGACGCGTGGGCGCCGAACGCATGGCAAACACGCGGGTCTCGGACGTGTACCATCTGACGGCGTCAGGCTCTGTCTCTTGGCACGGGTTCGCGGAGGCGATCCTGGACATTGCCGGGAAGCGCGGGCTGTTGCGGGCGGGGCGTAGGCCGCTTCTGCGCGCGATCCCGACGGAAGCCTATCCCCAACCGGCGGCGCGCCCAAGGAATTCGCGCCTCGCCGCCGAGCGATTGAAGGAGCGGTTCGGCGTTGCCTTGCCTGATTGGCCGAAAAGTCTCGCGCTCTGCATGCAAGAAATGATCGGAAATGACGTCTGAGGCCGGGTTACGGCTCGCAAGCGGCGCGTCCTCCATCAGCACAGATACTTGCAGACGAAATTCTTGACCGTATCGAGCGGATTTTCGACGCTCGCCGAGCGCTCGGCATTCCCGGCATTTTCGGCGCTTGCAGATCTCTCGCGGGTCCGGCCGGCCGCCGCGACCTTGCCGCCTTTCTTTTTAGGCGACTTGTCGGCGATCACCATGGCCCAGAAGGTCTTGTAGCCGGTCTGATCGTTGCGGGCGACGGCGACGCCGACGCTGTCGGCATTGGCCAGCAACAGGTTGGCGTTGTGGCCGGACGAATGCTGCCAAACCCGGAATGTGTCGGTCCAGGTCTTCGTGCCCGCCGCGATGTTTTCGGCCGCTATCCCCGAATGCGCGCCGGCGATCCGGGACGAGAACGATCCCGCCACGCTGTGATCCATGACGCCGGACGCAGCCATCGCTTTTGCCTGGCGTTCGGCGATTGCCGTGAGCTGTGCGTCGATCTTGACCGGCGAGAGTCCGTGCTCGCGCCGGTATTTCGAGATCATGTCCGCCATGTCTTCTGCGTGCGCCAGCGTGGCCGTAAAGGCCATGGCGACGGCAAGCCAGATCGCCCTCATCGAATCCCCCCGCCTTCACCCCTCGCCATAATTCATTGCGGCAGGATACGGCGGATATGAGGCATAACGTGCTGAAATTTCGCCCTATTCGAGCTTTCGGCCCCGAACGGGTCGGGCTCGGCCGGGGTCGCCAGCGGCACCCCGGAGGGGAATAGACGGGCGGCAACAATAGACCGGCCGCCTCACACGTGCTGGCCGCCATTGATGTGGATTTCCGCCCCGTTCACGTAGGACGAGGTGTCGGTGCACAGCACGTAGATGATTTTCGCCACCTCGTCGGGAGTGCCGAGCCGCTGCATCGGAATCTGCGCGACGATCTTGTCGGTGCCGGGCGACAGGATGGACGTGTCGATCTCGCCGGGCGCGATCGCGTTGACGCGCACGCCGCGCCGTCCGAAGTCGGCCGCCATTTCGCGGGTCAGCGCGGCGAGCGCCGCCTTCGAGGTGCCATAGGCCGAGCCGGCGAACGGGTGGACATGCGAGCCTGCGATCGACGTGACATTGACCACCGATCCCTTCGCCGCCGCGAGTTCGTCGATCAAGCCGCGCGCGAGCATGATCGGCGCGAAGAAATTCACCTGGAACACCTGCTGCCAGGTTTCCAGCGTGGTCTCGAGCGTGCCAAGCCGCTTGCCCTCGGCGCCTTTCGGCGAGATGCCTGCATTGTTGACAAGGGCGTGCAGCTCGCCGCTGTTGAGCCGGCGCTTCACCTCGTCGATCGCGTGCAGCGTGCTCGCAGGATCGGCGAGGTCGACCTGGATGTGATCTTGCGCGCCGCCCTCCCACGGACAGTTCTCCGGGAAGGGATGGCGCGAGCAGGCAATCACGCGCCAGCCGGCCGCCTGGAAACGCTTGACCGTGGCGTGGCCGATCCCGCGGCTCGCGCCGGTGAGGAGGAGAATCCGGCGCTGTTGGTTGGAAATCGAAGCGGACATGGGTCTCGCCGTCTGGCCGCTGGGTCTGCCGCCCGGCGGCGGATCATTCAAGGATCAAGAAGTGGATCATTCAAGGATAAAGTCGGGTCTTGGTCCAGGGCGCGTCGGGGCGATCGCGGCTAAAAACGATCCGATCGTGCAGTCGGAACGGACGGTCCTGCCAGAACTCGATCACCGACGGCTCCAAGCAATATCCGCGCCAATAAGGCGGGCGCGGCACGGGGCCCGTCAGATATTTCGCCGTGTAATAGGCGACCGCCTTTTCGAAAGCGAGCCGGCTGTCGAGCGGGCGCGACTGCTGGCTCGCCCAGGCGCCGATCTGCGAAATGCGCGGACGGCCGGCAAAGTAGGCGTCGGCCTCGGCGTCCGAAATGGATGATACGGGGCCGCGCAGCCGCACCTGGCGCTGCAGGGACTTCCAGTGAAACACCAGCGCAGCCTGCGGATTGGCGGCTAGCTCCTTGCCCTTCTGGCTCTCGTCGTTGGTATAGAAGACGAAGCCGCGCTCGTCGAAGCCCTTAAGCAGGACCATCCGCACGTTCGGCAAGCCGTCGGGCCCGACGGTTGCGAGCGCCATCGCATCGGGGTCGGCGGGTTCCATCCGGCTCGCTTCGGCAAACCAGTCGGCGAACAGGCGAAGGGGTTCGTCGGCCTCGGTGAAATCGCCGCTTGTCGGCCAGCTCCGTTGTTCGACCGGAGGCGCGTCGGACATGACTCAAATTCCTCGTGGCGCATTTGCCGCGTATGTCGTGTTCCGCCCGACCTGTTATAGAGATCGCAAGGCGGCGCGCCTACCGACGTGATCCACAGGCTCCGGCTTCGCCCTGGCGTCGCGGTCCCCGCGCGATCGATCGCCACCTGGTATCAGTTAGGGACGTTCCGCGAAAATGGCGAGAGCAGCCTGTTTGGATTCCTGTCGCACGGTTGACTGAAAGGACTGAGCCTACGCGTTAAAAGAAAAAGTGACCGATACGCCCTGTCCTGCGCGGCGGGCGCGCAATGAAATCGAGCTTGACGAGACGCCGCGCCCCGCGGCCCACTTCGCATTGCGAAAAGGCCTGATTCCTCCCACATTTTTGAGCGACTGGGCAACGAGGAACAGTCCGGCAGCGGAGTTTCCGAACGATGCGCGACCCCTACGAGGTCTTGGGTGTGCCGAAAACAGCGGACGCGAGCGCGATCAAAAGCGCCTACCGGAAGCTGGCCAAAAAACTGCATCCCGATTCCAACAAAGCGGACCCCAAAGCCGCGACGCGTTTCGCCGAGGTGAATTCGGCTTACGAGATCATCGGGGACGAAAAGAAGCGCAAGCAATACGACGCGGGCGAAATCGACGCCGAGGGCAAGCCGCGGTTTCAGGGCTTCGAGGGCTTCGGTGCGCATCCGGGCGCGGGGGCGGGGCCGGGCGGGGCTCATTTCGAGACCTTCTCGTACGGCCCGGAGGGCTTCAGACGCTCGAGCGGCGGGGGCGGGGCCGGCGGCTTCGAAGATGTGCTAAAGGACATGTTCGGGCTCGGCGGGGCGGGGCGAGGCCGCAGGAGCGGATTCGGCCCGCAGCATTTCGAGGCGGAAGGTTTTAGCGAACCGCCGCCGGCTGGGCACGATGTCGAAGTTCCCGTGACCATCAGCCTATCGGAGGCGGCCAAAGGTGGCACCCGTCGCGTGCATCTGCCCACCGGCAAGGATGTGGATGTCAAGATCCCGGCGGGGCTCGCCGACGGCCAACAGATCCGGTTGAAGGGACAGGGGCTGCCCGGTCCCGGCGCGCTCGGCGACGCGCTCATCACGATCACCATCGCGCCGCATCCGCTGTTCGAGCGGGACGGGACGAATCTGCGCGTCAATCTGCCGATCACGCTCTACGAGGCGGCGCTGGGCGGCAAGGTGCGGGTGCCGACGCTCGACGGCGCGGTCGATCTCACGGTCCCTGCCGGCACCAACAGCGGGCGCACTTTCCGGCTCAAGGGCAAGGGCCTGCCCGACAAGAAGGGAAGCGGCGATCTCCTGGTGAACGTGCGTATCGTGCTGCCGGACAAGAGCAATCCGGATCTCGACGCGGCCATGCGCAAACTGCGGGACGAGAACCCTTACGACCCGCGCAAGGACCTGGGTTGACGATGGCCTGATCGGTCGATCCGGCAGCGGCTGCTGGGGCGGCTTTTTTTCTTCGAGTGGCTGAGGGCGGCAGGCGTTCTTGAAGGGCAGTGGCCCCTATGCCATAGGGGAGGGGCCGGCTCTGTTCCGGAAAAATCGAGGAAAGTTATGCCCGAATCCGTGGGGCTGCTGAGCAACAAGCGCGGCCTGATCTTGGGGGTTGCGAACAATCGGTCGATCGCTTGGGGCATTGCGAAGGCGGCTCGTGCGCACGGCGCTGAGCTTGCGTTCACCTACCAGGGCGAGGTGCTGAAGAAGCGCGTGGAGCCGCTCGCGCGCGCGGCGGGCGCGCATCTGGTCGGCCATTGCGACGTGACCGAGCCCGCGACCCTCGACAGCGTCTTCAAGGCGGCCGGCGATCTCTTCGGGGCGCTCGATTTCGTCGTGCACGCGATCGCGTTTTCCGACAAGGACCAGCTCGACGGCCGCTATGTCGACACCACCGAAGATAATTTCACGAAGACCATGCTGATCAGCTGCTATTCGCTGACCGCGGTCGCCCAGCGCGCCGAGAAGTTGATGCCAAAGGGCGGCTCCTTGCTGACGCTCACATATTACGGCGCCGAGAAGTGGATGCCGCATTATAACGTGATGGGCGTGGCCAAAGCCGGGCTCGAAGCCTCCGTCCGCTATCTCGCCGCCGACCTCGGCGACAAGAACATCCGCGTCAACGCGATCTCGTCCGGCCCGATCAAGACGCTGGCGGCGGCCGGCATCGGCGATTTCCGCTACATCCTGAAATGGAACGAGTTGAACTCGCCGCTGCGCCGCACCGTCTCGATCGAAGAGGTGGGCGACACCGCGGTTTATCTGGTCTCCGATCTCGCGCGCGGCGTGACCGGCGAAATCCACCACGTCGATGCCGGTTATCACGTGGTCGGCATGAAGCGACCGGATGCCCCCGACATCGCCGTGGTGTGAACGCTTGTTTCGGGTCGCGACGACGGGGCGACGCGCAGCGACCGGCTGCGGACGCGACCGACCTCGGACGATGGCCTTGGTCCATCAGGTCGCCTGAAACGAAGAAAGGGCCGGATGGCCGGCCCTTTCAATCTTTTTGCCAAAGTCGCCGCACAGCGGCTGAGCCCTCGCCATCCCTGCGAGCAGGGTAAGTCACATCTTCTTTTTCTTCTTCTTCGAAGCCATAGGTTCCTCCGTTTCCTCACGACCGGGGGACGAGGCACCGTCCCACACCAACCTCTTCTCCATAGCCGATCGTGCCGGGGCGGGCAAATGGAAATGACAAAAAGCCGTTAGATTTCCGTACGTTAATAAACGTTCAGCTTAATGTTAACGGGTGTTCAGGATGGCCCGCTTCGTTAAGCAATTGCGCAGAATTCTTCCCCGACGCGATCAAGGGCGCCCGATCGATCGAAAAGGAAAAAGGGCCGATGCTGATCGGCCCTTTTTCTATCCTTCCGCTCCTCCGCCGTCTGACGCAAGCGTTGGAGCAATCCGTCTGCTGAGCGGCAGAAAGATTTAGCTCTTCTTCTTCTTCTTCTTCGATGCCATGGTCTCTTCCTCCTATGTGTTCGGACCAGGGAGGCGAACGCCGTCCCACGCCGACCGGTGCTCTATAGCCGATCGGGTTTCCGGCCGCAATCGAAATCCTCCAAAAAATGCTTATTTTTCCGTAGCTTAACGGATATTCAGCTTCATGTTAAAAAGGGTTCATCAGCGTGAATGTCCGTTCAGAATAATTCAGAATCAAGAACAATTCAGAATCATAAGAGGGCGGACGGCGATGCCTCATCCTGCGTCTGCGCCCTGTCCCATTTGAGGGTCGGCGCCTGATCGCGATAGACCTGTTTGACCGGTGCGTTTGCTGAGAGTACGAAGCCGCAATCAAGAGCAAGCGTATGTCTTACAACACGTTCGGTCACAGCTTTCGCGTGACGACCTTCGGCGAAAGCCACGGGCCGGCGATCGGGTGCGTCATCGACGGCTGCCCACCGCGCATCCCGCTGCGTGCGGCCGAATCCAACGCGAGCTTGACCGGCGGCGGCCGGGCCAGTCGCGTTACACGACGCAGCGGCAGGAACCCGACACGGTGAGAATCCTGTCCGGCGTCTTCGCCGACGCGGGCGGGGAGATAACGACCGGAACGCCCATCGCGCTCCTGATCGAGAATGTGGACGACCGCTCCAAGGACTATGCCGAGATCAGGGACAAGTATCGGCCCGGCCACGCTGATTATACCTACGACGCCAAATATGGCGTGCGCGATTACCGCGGCGGCGGGCGCGCTTCCGCCCGCGAGACCGCGGCCCGCGTTGCGGCGGGGGCGGTCGCGCGCAAGGTCATTCCGGGCGTTTCGGTGCGCGGCGCACTGATCCAGATCGGGCCTCATCGCATCAATCGCGACCGCTGGGATTGGGCCGAAGTCGAGCGCAATCCATTCTTCTGCCCCGACGCCACCGCGACGGCGGTGTTTGCCGATTTCCTCGACCAGGTGCGCAAGAAGGGCTCGTCGATCGGCGCTGTGGTCGAAGTCATCGCCGAGGGCGTTCCCGCCGGCCTCGGCGCGCCGATCTACGGCAAGCTCGATGGCGACCTCGCCGCGGCGCTGATGGGCATCAATGCGGTCAAGGGGGTGGAGATCGGGGCGGGATTTTCCGCCGCCGAGCTTTCGGGCGAAGAGAACGCCGACGAGATGCGACGCGGGAATGACGGCAATCCCTTGTTCTTGTCCAATCACGCCGGCGGCGTGCTCGGCGGCATTTCAACGGGCCAGCCGATCGTTTGCCGGTTCGCGGTCAAGCCGACCTCGTCGATCCTGACACCGCGCGCGACCGTCGACCGCTACGGCCACGAAACCGAAATCGTCACCAAGGGTCGGCACGATCCTTGTGTCGGCATCCGCGCCGTGCCGGTCGGCGAGGCGATGGTCGCCTGCGTGCTCGCCGATCATTTCTTGCGCCAGCGCGGCCAAGTCGGCGAGTTTCCGTCCTGGCCCTTCGCCGACGAGGAGGCGTATGCGAGTGCCTACCTGGCGGGTAGACGTTGAAGCTACGAGCGAAAGGAAGCAAAGCTGGTAAATGAACCTTGTATCTGAAGGCAAGCTCCAAACCTTGGAGAGGCGCGCGCCAATTACGCGGCTAGAATTCATCAGCTATTTTAAGGGTCCTCCGCTCTACATCATGATTACGCTAATGGTGGCTGAGGCGCTGCTGGGCGCCTTGACCACCTGGTTCATCATCAAAGCGGGTCGCGCTGTTGCCAACAACGGTTTCCTCGTTCGTGACATCGTCTGGATCGTGGTCGCGCAGTCGGCCTCCTACGTCGCCGCCGCGCTCTCCTGGTTTTTCGCCCAGCGGGCCGGATTTCACGCCTACGGGCGCTATATGCTGCAATTCACGCGCGATAATCACAACCTCACGCGGCTGCTATCCGACAAACAGGCGCGCGAGCAGATCGAACCGTTTATAACCAACACCACATTCAATAACATTTTCAAGCTGATCAATGAGACGCAGGATCAGCTGAAGCTCCTTTTGGGGCTTCTCTCGAATTCGTTCGTCCTCGGGGTTGAGATCCACGCGGGGCTTCCGGCCGCCTATGCCGCGACTTTTGCCATCCTGATGGTGATCCAATGGGCGGTCCAGCGGCGCGTTGCCGGGATCTTTCTGGAGAACCTGCGGCAGAATAATCGTCTGATTGTCCACGGCTACACCGCCTGGGATAACGTTTTCAGCGGCAACCGCTACAATTTGCGGCTGTGGCTCGGCGGGTTTAAGGAAAAGTTGCGCGACTGTTTCCGCGCTCAGGTGAGTGCCATCATGGCCCGTGAGAGCTTGAGCTCGGTCGGCGGCATCATCGGGCTCACGATTGTGTTCTCAATCATAACCTACGTGGCGATCTCAAATGCGGACGACATCGACGTGCTGGTTGCGCTCGCAGCGACCCTGCCGCGACAAATCGAGATGACTGACAACGTCTACTCTCTGGCCTCGGGCTGGAACGACATGCTCGCCTTATGGACCCGCTTCGGCGCCGTCGTGCATAGCATGCGGCCATCCCCTGACCCCAACTTCGATCAGCGCATCAAATTCGACCGCTTGGTGCTGCGCGAGAACGACCGCACCAATGTCTGTTCTTCAGTCGATGAGGCAATGCGGCTTGTGCTTGCAAAGCGCCACGGACGGGTGCATGTGCGCGGTGGTAATGGGAGTGGAAAGTCCACGCTACTAGCAGCCCTCAAGGCGGAGATCAAAAATCGCGCCTATTATTGGCCGACTACCGACCGCCTCGCCTTCCGCTTCTGCATGCTGGCCGGATGGGACGAGATGCACGACGAACACGAGGCGCGGCGCAAACGCCGGCAGGCCGGGTTCTCCTCGGGCGAACGCCAGTTGAAGTCGCTTGAGGAGATCGTGGCACATACCGACGCCCCGATTTATCTGCTCGACGAGTGGGACGCCAATCTCGACCCCGCCAACCGGGCAACCGCCGACGTCCTCGTGGAAAGTCTTGCCCGCCGCGCCCGTGTGGTTGAGATTTCCCACCGGGACCGATCGTGCTGTTGAGGACTCGGCGCGACGCACTCGTAGTGTGTTGCAATCGCGCGGTGCTTGCCGACAAAACGCTTCGAATAGACCCGGTGCGAGAGGAGCACCTCCGCGACGCAAGTAATTATCTGCGTGGGCGACGGCTCCCACCTTTGTCGGTCCTGACACGATGCGGATCATGCATCACGGGGACCCCACGGACGGGCCGTCAATCGCGCAACGTCCGTTTGCCTTCCGATGCAGAGCTACACGCTGACGTCAAACGCACCCCCGGTTTGCGTTTGTCGCCACAGGTTCAGGGCGAGCGGCATCGGGTCGATCTTGACGGCCCGCCACCAAGCAGCCTCGTCGCCCTCGCGGTGAAGTTCACGATGGTGGATCCGGCAGAGCGGAACCGTGAATTCGTCGCTTACCCGGCGGCCGAGGGCGCGCGGCTGGGCGAAGCGCAGATGGTGCGGATCGCTCGGCGCGCGGCCGCAGACGAGGCAAGGCTTGCTTGCAACAAACTTGCGGTGCTCCTTGTCGCGCAACCGGATGCCTTTCTGAAGAACCGGCCGGCTTTCGCCGTTCGAGACCGGCGATGGCGCCTGAGCGGCGCCGGGCTCTTCGGGTTCGCCCGCGTTCAGTCGACCGTCATCGTTGGGCCGGGCTTGGATTGAGCTCAGCTCTCCTCGAGCGAAGAACAGCCTCTGGGCGAACGCGCTCTCCACCGCGCTGGCGTCCGCCGCCATGAGCGTGTTCTTGGCGCCGAGCTTACGGCTGCGCCCACATCGCCGCCTCGTCCGCCGAGCCGATCCGTTCGATCTCGGCGATCAACTGTGTCGCGCAATTGGGCCGATTGCTCCTCATCGAGATGAGGATCGGCACCGGCAACAGAGGCTTCTTCCGCCGTGCGAGCATTTCTGCTGGCCGAACCGCCTGACCATCGCCGTTCGCCCGTCGCCGGCTCACGCCGAGATCTTGGCTCGGCTTTGCAGCGGGAGCGCCGAGATCGGGCGCGTCCATGTCGTCCTCGCCGGCGATCCCGACCAGGGTGAACAGCGCATAGCGGCGTGCATAGGTCAGCGCCGCGCCCATCCGGTGCGGCTCCGCTGTTTCGGTCACCGGGCAAACCGGCCAGTCGGATGAGATCCACTCGCCCGGAGGAATGGGCGAGCACGGTGGTGAGGCGGATCAGTCCGGCATTTGGCATCGATCGCGGTGGTCTGCAGCGACCGCGATCTCATGCCGGCCGAGGCACTTGCGAACGATGTCAAGCCCGCTCGACAGCGGCGCATAGCGAAAGGTTCGATCCTGCCCTCGCGAGGACGAGGCGGGAATGATGGCGGTCAGCGACTTCTCGGGGTTGGTCAGCTCGGCTTGCGCTTTGGCGAGCGCCGCCGCGATCGCGGCGATCGATTCACTGGAGCGCTGCATGGCTCGCCTCCATCGCGAGGAGCTCGAAGCTGATCGCGCCCGGATTTCGAGCGCTTGGCGCGGACGCCATGGCCGAACGCTTCCTTGGCATCCTCCGGCATGAGCGCCTTGAGTTCCGTCTTCGCGCGCTCATGCTCGAGGAAGGCCTCGCGGGTATTGCGAAAGAGCGCGGCGAACTCGGCCCACGAGTTGGAGGCGCTCATGTCGACGATGCGGACGGCGGCGATCCTGCGGCCTGGACGGTTCGACGCCGAACAGGCGAGGAGGCTCGCCGTTCTCGACACAGCGCCAGAATTTCTTTTCCGCAGTGAGCAACAGATGCTGGTAGAGCGGATCGGCCGGGATCTCGATCTCCACCCATTTGCCGCCGCCGGTGATGATCGAGAGCTCGGAGAGCTTGGCGTTCGTCACCCACATATTGTGCTGCAGCTGGGCCATATGTTTTTCGGCCGCCGCCTCTTCGGAAAAGGCCCAAGGCAGCATGAACTTGGCCTCGAACACCGCCCCGGTGCCCTCGACCATGCCGTCGAGGGTGGCCGCCATCCATCGCAGCACCGGGTGCTGAACCCGGCGCTGAACGTCGGTGACGGCCTGGCCGGTATTGCGCTCGAACCAGCGCCGATTGAGGTCCTCGGTCGCCGCCCCGAGCTGGACGACGAGGTTGTCCGTGAGGTCCTCGGGCTCAATCTCGCCGCGCTTCTCGCGCCAGAGCCGAATGAGAGCGCGTTCGTCATCGCCCATGATGATCGCGGGCGTCCGAGCCGCCAATGGATGCGCGGCGATCGGCATCGAAGAAATTCTGTTCGATCTCCGAGATCATTTCGTCATATATTCCAGAATGGAAGTTTGCATCGATTTGAGCTAACACTGAGGCGAAAGTCTCTATGATCTAAAAAGGATCATAGTTTATGATCCAAAAAGGATCAAGAAAAAGGCCGTTATGACAATCGAGTCAGCTTCGAGGCCGCGCGGGGCCTACTTGGGTGGTCTCAGTCGAAGAACTAGCCTGGACGCTTCAGGGCTGTCACGTACCGACGATAAAGCGTTTGGAATCCCGTGACGGGCCTTTGGGCGAAAGCCGCAGCAGGACAGCGCGCGCGAAGTTGCAGCGCGCGCTAAAATCGGCCGGTGTCGAGTTTATCGACGAGAATGGGGGAGGGTCGGGGGTGCGTCTGAGAAAATCGTCATCAACCAAAATACCGAATTGATCAGCGCGTTCGGGTGCCGACAGGCGGTCTCGCGCTGCAAAAGAGCGGCTAAGCAAGCAGGTGTAAGCCTCCGAGTGTCGATGCGAATTCCACAAGCCGCTGCTCATCTCGAAGTCAAAGCCGTCCTCGAAACAGCGAGGATTGAGTTCATTGGTTCGCCCAGCGAACGGCCATACGTCGCGTTGCGATCTCAGGGACAGAAAAACGAAAGTAGCAAGTAATTTGGCAGAACGAAGCAAATTAGTAGTATTTTCAGAGAGCGTGAAAAGATACCCTTCGACGGAAGGGGGCGGCCGCGTCGAACATTCGGTTCAGAAGTCGCGCAGAAGCAGGCGAATGAATTCTTCCCAGACCCACCAATCCGTCGAAGATGCGATCGCCGCGTTTGCGCGCGGGGACTTGGTCATCGTCACCGACGACGGCGATCGTGAGGACGAAGGCGACCTGTTCGTCGCGGCGTCCCTCTGCACGCCCGAGAAGATGGCCTTCATCATCCGCCACACGTCGGGCATCGTGTGCGCGCCGCTCTCCGTCGAGCGGGCGAAACAGCTGCATCTCGACCCGATGGTGGCGCTCAACGACGCGCCGCTCGGGACCGCCTTCACCGTCTCGGTCGACGTGCGACATGGTCTTACCACCGGCATATCGGCGGAGGAGCGCACGAACACGGTGCGTGCGCTCGCCAATCACAACAGCGCCGCGTCCGATTTCGTGCGTCCAGGGCACGTATTTCCGCTGGTGGCGCGCGAAGGCGGCGTGCTCATGCGCTCCGGCCATACCGAGGGCTGCGTCGATATATGCCGGCTCGCCGGTTTGCCGCCGGTCGGCGTGCTCGCCGAGCTGATGAACGACAATGGCAGCGTGATGCGCGGGCCGGAGGTTGTTGCCTTCGCCCAGAAGCATGGGCTCAAGCATATCTCGATCGCCGATTTGATCGCCTATCGCCAGGTGCGGGAAAAGCTGGTCGAGCGTGTCAGCGAGTTCACGGCCGCGACCGAGATCGGCCCGCTGCGCGGTTATGCCTATGTCACGCCGTTCGACGCGGTGCATCACCTGGCGCTCGTCCACGGCCGCATTGGCGACGGCAAGAACGTTTTGACGCGGCTTCACCGCGCCAACCTCCTGCGCGACGTTTTCGGCGGCGCCCCCCTGGTTCACGAAGCCCTGCGCCGCTTCAAGGATGAGGGGCGCGGTGTGCTCGTTTTCCTCCGCGACGGCACGGTTGGCGTTCCGGTCTCCGAACTGCCGCACAACGGCGAGCAGCCGTCCGCGGCGTTGCGGTCGCATCAGTGGCGGGAGATCGGGCTGGGCGCGCAAATCCTGAAAGACCTCGGAATCTCCTCGATCCGGCTCCTCACCTCGGGCGAGCACCGCTATGTCGGGCTGGCGGGGTTTGGCATCGAAATCGCCGCGACCGAGCTGATCGGCCCCTGAGCTGCCGCCCCGCACCGCGTTTGCGGATCGTGATTCTGCCGGCTTTGCTTCGTACACGACCATTTCGTCGTTGGCGGTGCGATTGATCTCATGCTGGCCCCTCGTCTGGTGATCGATTGGGTTGCGGCGACCTCCCTCTGGGCTGCAGCCGCGGCGGGCGTCGCCGCGCCGGCGCTCAAGCGCGCCGATGTTCCCGCCGGTGCGGTCGGAACCACGGTCGATGTCGAGCTCGTGCTCGCGGTCGATATCTCCTACTCGATGGATCCCGAGGAACAGGCCTTGCAGCGCGAGGGCTATGTCGCCGCGCTGACCTCGCCCAAGTTTCTCAATGCCTTGCGGCAAGGGCTGCACGGAAAGATCGTGGCGGCCTATGTGGAATGGGCGGGCGCGGCCGAGCAGCGGGTCGTGGTCCCGTGGCAGGTGATCGACGGTCGGGGCAGCGCCGAAGCATTTGCCAATGCGATTGCGGACGCGCCCTATCGCCGCGCCTACCGCACCTCGATCTCCGGCGTGCTGCAGTTCGCCGCCCCACTGTTCGAGACGAGCGGCCATCGCGGGCTGCGGCGCGTGGTCGACGTGTCGGGGGACGGCGCCAACAATCAAGGCACGATGGTCACGCTCGCGCGCGACGAGCTGCTCGCCAAGGGCGTCACCATCAACGGCCTGCCGATCATGCTCAAGCGCCCATCGGCCGCGACCATGGATATCGACCGTCTCGACGTCTACTACGAGGATTGCGTGATCGGCGGGCCCGCCGCGTTCGTGATCCCGATCAAGGAGCGCGCGCAGTTCAAGGACGCGACCGCACCAAGCTGGTGCTGGAAGTGGCGGGACTTTCGCCCGCGCCGCTGTCGCAGACAACGCCAAGTCAGGGGGGCGGCGAACTCGAGGCCGCGCCTCTGTCCGTGCGGGTCGCGCCGTCCTCCGCCGAGGCGCCGCGCGTCTCCTGCCTGATCGGCGAACGGCTATGGCAGGAGCGCTGGGGACCGTAGGGGCGGGTTCGATCGAGCCGTAAATCCGTCGCCATCAGCGTTCCCAAAACACCGCCTTAAGTGCATTCCATTGGCGGCGCAGGGTGCCGCGGTGTCGGCGACCGTTTCGAAGAAACGCGCGAGCAGCTGGGCGCGGCGCAGGGACGCAACGGTGCCTCACCGCGCGAATCGCGCGACGATCTCGACGTGATAGCTGTAACGGAACTGGTCGACCGGCGTAACCTCGGTCAATTTGTAGTCGCCGGCGACGAGGGTTGCGGCATCGCGCACGAAGGTCGCGGCATTGCACGAGACGGCCACGACGATAGGAACGTCGCTTGCCGCGATCTCCCGCGCTTGCGCGGCGGCCCCCTGGCGCGGCGGATCGAACACCAGGGCGTCGAGCTTCAGATCATTTAGCTCGCGCGCAAGAAACGGGCGGCGGAACAGATCGCGTTTGTGCGCGATCACCGGCTTCAGGCCGGGCGTTTTCTGCGCCGCCTGACGCAACGCCGCGACGGCGGCCTCGTCGAGATCGGCCGCGACCACGCGCGCGCGCTCGGCCAGCCGCAACGCGAATGGGCCGACGCCGGCAAAGAGATCGGCGACGATCTTCGCACCGGCCGCATGGCGCAGCACGAGATGGGATAGCTGCGCTTCGCCCTCCGCCGTCGCCTGCAGAAAGGCCCCGGGGGGCAGCGCGACGCTCGCGCGTCCCATCGTCACCGTCGGCGTTGCGCGCTGCACGATCAGCTCGCCATGCCGGGTAATCCGCGCGAGCCGATGCGCGTCGGCGATCTGCGCCAGCGCGAGCGCCTCCTGCGGGGCCAGCGGGCCGGAGCCGCGCACGTCGATATCGATGCCCGCATCGGTGGCGGTCGCATGGATATCGAGCGGCTTGGCGGTCGGCCGCAGCGCCTCGGCGATCGCCCAGGCCGCCTCGATCGCGCCGCCGAGTCCGGCGCCGCGACGGGGCAGCGATCGATCGGGGCGATCTGATGCGAATGCAGCGCGGCGAACCCGACTTCGAGCACGTCGTGCGTGCCGCGCCTTGCGTGCAGCACGATGCGCCGCCGGCCCTCGCCATGCGCGTCGATGAGGTCGCCGACCTCGGCGGCAACACCCGCTTGCGAAAGCGCCTCAACGACAAGGTCACGTTTCCACGCGCGATAATGATCCCAGCGTAAATGCTGCACCGCGCAGCCGCCGCAGACGCCGAAATGCGGGCAGATCGGGGCGATGCGCTCGGCGCTCGCGGCCTCCACGCGCAGCAACCGTCGGCGGTCGGGATGCCCATCCCAATCCTCGACTTCCACTGTTTCACCCGGCAGCGCGTAGGGGACGTAGATGGGGCCGTCCTGGGAATCGGCGACCCCGTCGCCGCGTTTGCCGAGCCGGGCGATGGTCAGGTGCTCGATCACGGTTCGGCACGCTGGGCGACGACGAGGAATTCCCGGTTGCCGTCGCCGCCTTCGATCGGCGAGGGCAGGACCGCTTCGACCGTGCAGCCGAGCGCCCGGATGAACCCAGCAATGTCATCGCACACAGCGGCATGAACCTGCGGATCGCGCACGACGCCTTTCTTGCGATGCCGACGTCCCGCCTCGAATTGCGGCTTGATCAGCGCGACGAGCCGACATGCGGCGCGGCAAGCGCGAGCGCGGCCGGCAACACAAGCTTCAGCGAGATGAAGCTCACGTCAATCGCAACGAGCGACGGGGGTTCGGCGAGCGCCGCCGGGTCGAGCGTGCGGATGTCGGTCGCCTCGATCGCCACGACCCGCGGATCGGCGGCAAGCCGCGAATGCAGCTGGCCGCGTCCGACATCGACGGCATAGACCTGCCGCGCACCGCGCTCGAGCAGCGCGTGCGTAAATCCCCCGGTCGAAGCGCCGACATCGAGGCAGATGCGGCCAGCGACATCGATCGCGCGAGCATCGAGCGCCGCCGCGAGCTTCAGTCCGCCGCGCGAGACGTAAGGCTGCGCCGGTGCAGCGGCGAGGGCAGCATCGCGCGCAATCTCGTCGGACGGCTTGCGCACCGTGACGCCGTCGGCGCTGACGCGGCCGGCGGCGATGGCGGCTTGCGCCTTGGCGCGACTCTCGAACAGGCCGCGCTCGACGAGCAGCCGATCGGCGCGCAGGCGAGGGGACATGGTCACTAGCGAGCTTCCATAGGTTGTCCATCCGGCCCTGGCCGGGAGAAGCTGAAGGTGTCGAAGCCTCAGCAATCCCGGAGGACCGGATGAACGTGCACAGAATGCCCGGCTGACGCCGCGCGGTCGAGAGCGGATCGTGGAATGGTTGCAAGCGAGGCGACGCCGAGGTTGCGAAGCCGTAGGCGTCTGCCCGCGCACGGTTCGCAAATGGGTCGATCGCCATCGCCGAGAAGGCTTGGCAGGGTTGCAGGATCGCTCCTCCCGGCCACATCGGCTGCGCCGACCGACACCTCAGCCTGTTATCGAGAAGATTGAGCGACTGCGTCGGCAGCGCTGGACGGGCAAGCAGATTGCCGCCGAAACTGGCGTCTCGTCCGCTACCGTCAGTCGTGTTCTCGGCCGCGGGCCGACAAATTGAGCGCCTTGGAGCCGGAACCAGTTCGCCGCTATGAACGCGAGCGGCCGGGCGAACTCATCCATCTCGATATCAAAAAGCTCGGCAAAATCGGCTCCATCGGACATCGCATCACCGGACGACAAACCGGCGGGTCAATCGTCATCTCGGCATCGGATGGGAGTTCGTCCATGTCGTGCATCGACGATGCTTCGCGCATCGCCTTCAGTCGTGTGATGAAGGACGAGAGGAAGGAAAGCGCCATTGTCTTCCTCAAAGCCGCCGTCGCTTACAGAGCCGGGCGTGAAGGTCACGCACCGACAACGGCTCGTTCGCTCAAAGCCCCGGCAGCCGAGCAAACGGCTCAGCCTAGCGCCTTCACGAAGCAGGTCCACCTTGCTCACCCCCGAACAGTCGACGGGAGCCGACGCTTGGAAATCACCCTCTCCGACGCGAAGCGGGTGGCCAGACGAGCCGCGGTCGAGGGGGCGTTTCGCTTGCGCGCCAATGCGGGTCGCCCCCTCACCCGCCTTCGCTTCGCTCAGGCGCCCTCTCCCGCGAGGGGAGAGGGACAGGAGCCGGATCGGGGGCCAAGGTAGCCCTTACGCGAGCCGCATCGTCTCGGCGCGGACATCCTTGCCCAGGGCCTCGAACACCTTGGCGACGACGCCTTTGGCGTCGAGCCCGGCCTTGGCGTACATCGCCGCCGGCGTGTCCTGGTCGATATAGAGGTCGGGAAGGACCATGGACCGCACCCGCAAGCCGCGGTCGAGCACGCCGTTCTCCGCCAGCGCCTGCATCACGAAGCTGCCGAAGCCGCCAATCGAGCCTTCCTCGATGGTGATCAGCACCTCGTGCTCGCGCGCCAGTCGCAGCAACAAGTCGACGTCGAGCGGCTTGGCGAACCGCGCGTCGGCGACGGTGGTCGACAGCCCGAGCGCGGCAAGTTCGTCGGCGGCCTTCAGGCATTCCGAGAGCCGCGTGCCATACGACAACAGCGCGATCTTGTGGCCCTCTCGGACGATGCGACCTTTGCCGATCTCGAGCGGACGGCCTTCGTCGGGAAGCGGCACGCCGATGCCCTCGCCGCGCGGATAGCGGAGCGCCGTCGGGCAATTGTTGATGGCGGCCTGGGTCGCAACCATGTGGACCAGCTCCGCCTCGTCAGCCGCCGCCATCAGAATGAAGCCGGGCAGGCAGCCGAGATAGGCGACGTCGAAGGAGCCGGCATGGGTCGGCCCGTCGGCGCCGACCAGCCCGGCCCGATCCATGACGAAGCGGACCGGCAGCTTCTGCAGCGCGACGTCATGGACCACCTGGTCATAGGCGCGCTGCAGGAAGGTCGAATAGATTGCGACGAAGGGTTTGTAGCCTTCGGCCGCCAGCCCGGCGGCAAACGTCACCGCGTGTTGCTCGGCAATGCCGACGTCGAAGCACCGGTCGGGGAATTGGGCGCCGAATATGTCGAGGCCGGTTCCCGCCGGCATCGCCGCGGTGATGGCCACGATCTTGTCGTCCTTCTTCGCTTCCTTGACGAGGCTCTCCCCGAACACTTTGGTGTAGGCGGGCGCATGCGCCTTCGCCTTGACTTGCGTTCCGGTCGCCACGTCGAACTTGACGACGCCATGGTACTTGTCCGCCGAGGTCTCGGCCGGCGGATAGCCCTTGCCCTTCTGGGTGACGACGTGCAGCAGGATCGGCCCCATGCGATTGGCGTCGCGCACGTTTCGCAGCACCGGAAGCAGGTGGTTCAGATTGTGTCCGTCGATCGGACCCGCATAGTAGAATCCGAGCTCCTCGAACAGCGTCCCGCCATGGGTGATCATGTTGCGGGTGAATTCCTCGGCGCGAACCGCCTGCTCATGGAGGCGGCGGGGCAGACGGTTCGCGAGCTCGCGGCCGATTTCGCGCAGCGACATATACGGGCGGCCGGTCAGCAGCCGGGTCAGATATGCCGACAAGGCCCCGACGGGCGGAGCGATCGACATATCGTTGTCGTTGAGGATCACGATGAGATTGGAATCCATCGCGCCGGCATTGTTCATCGCCTCATAGGCCATGCCGGCGGACATCGCCCCATCCCCGATCACGCAGACGACGTGGTTCTTGCCTCCGTTGAGATCGCGGGCCACCGCCATGCCGAGCCCGGCCGAGATGGAGGTCGACGAGTGCGCCGCGCCGAACGGGTCGTATTCGCTCTCCACGCGCTTGGTGAATCCGGAGAGGCCGCCGCCCTGGCGCAGCGTGCGAATGCGATCGCGCCGGCCGGTGATGATCTTGTGGGGGTAGGCTTGGTGGCCCACGTCCCAGATCAGCCGGTCTCGCGGGGTGTCGAAAGTATAATGGAGGGCGACGGTGAGTTCGACGACTCCCAATCCCGCGCCGAGATGCCCGCCGGTCTCGGCGACGGCGTCGATCATTTCCTGCCGCAGCTCGTCAGCCAATTGACGCAGCTCGTGCGGCTCCAGACGACGCAAATCGTGAGGAGTCTTAACGCGGTCGAGCAATGGGGTCGTGGATGACTGAACCACAGGATCTTCTCCCAGGGGGGGGTCGGTAAAGGCATGAATGGATGGCTTACACCAGATGTTAGGACAAGCCAATTAGCCAGGGAGTGGCGCAGGTTGCGCCGGAATTCCCCCGAGCGGGAACCAGTACACCCCGAGATGCGTTTTATTTCAACGGCCTAGCGCCACAGCCGCAGAGTAGGATGTCATGGCACCGCGTGCAAACTGGAAAGGTTACCTGAAACTTTCCCTGGTCTCTTGCGCGGTTGCGCTCTTTCCCGCGACGTCGACCAGCCAGCGAGTTCGCTTCAACATCCTTAGTCGCAAGACGGGCCATCGGGTTCGGTACGACGTGGTCGACGCCGAAACGGGCGACCCGGTGCCGGAGGACGAGCGGGTCAAGGGCTATAAGGTCGAGAACGACGCCTATGTCCTGGTCGAGGACGACGAGTTCGACAAAGTCGCGCTGGAGAGCACCCATACGATCGACATCGAATCGTTCGTGCCGCGCAGCGAGGTGGATGCGATCTATCTCGATGCCCCGTACTATCTCGTTCCCGACGATCGCATTGCTCAGGAAGCGTTCGCGGTCATCCGCGAGGCGATGAAGAAAGAGGACATGGTGGGGCTGGCCCGCGTGGTCCTCAACCGTCGCGAGCGCATCGTGATGATCGAGCCGCGCGGGAAGGGTCTGCTGGTCACGACGCTGCATTACAAGAACGAAGTCCGCAACGACGCCGTCTATTTCGAGGATATACCGGACCTCAAGATCGGCTCCGATATGCTTGATCTTGCTATGCATATCGTCGAGACCAAGGCGGCGCATTTCGATCCGGCGAAGTTCGAGGATCGCTACGAGCAGGCCGTCGCCGAGCTGATCCAGTCGAAGCGGGCCGGCCAGATCGTCACCGTCAAGCCGTCGCCGCGGCCGAGCAATGTGGTCAATCTGATGGATGCATTGCGCCGCAGCGTCCAGTCGGAGCAGGGGGCGGGCGGCGCCAAGCCGGGCAAGCGGGCGAAAGAGTTGAAGCCGGGCAAGACGCAGGCCCCCGCGGCGGCCCGCACGAAATCCGCCGCCAAGGACAGCGCGCCCGCCAAGCGGAAGCGAATGAAGAAAGCAGGGTAGGCGGTGGCGCTCGATCTCTATCGCCGCAAGCGCAAGTTCGACGTCACTCCCGAGCCTCGCGGCAAGCGCGCCCGCGCGCAAGGAAACAGCTTCGTCGTACAGAAGCACGCGGCGCGCCGCCTTCATTATGATTTCCGGCTCGAACTCGACGGAGTGTTGAAGAGCTGGGCGGTGACGAAGGGCCCGAGCCTCGTGGCCGGGGAGAAGCGCCTCGCCGTGCAGGTGGAGGACCACCCCCTCGAATATGGCGAGTTCGAAGGCACCATCCCGAAGGGCCAGTATGGCGGCGGCACGGTCATGCTATGGGATCGCGGCCGCTGGATCCCGGATGGCGATCCGCACGCCGGCTACAACAAGGGGCACCTGAGCTTCACGCTGGAAGGCGAGAAGCTGAAGGGCCGTTGGCATCTGGTGCGGATGCGTGCGCGTCCTCGGGACAAGCACGAGAACTGGCTTCTGATCAAGGCCGAGGACGCCGAGGCGCGCGGCAGCGCCGATCCCGACATTCTCGACCAGGATACGCTCTCGGTCGCAACGCGGCGTTCGCTCGATGAGATCGCCGCGGGACGGGCGCCGAAGATCCGCTCCAAGGTGAAGGCCGCCGCCGTTTGGAACTCGGTGGCGCGGCGTGAGCACGCCAATGCCACAGCTGCTGCCGCTGTCGATCCACCCTCTGCGCCAGCGTCGCCGGCCCGCCCGTCCGCCTCGGCCCGCCCTGCGCGATCGCGCGCAACCAGAGGCCGGCGGCCGGACATGCGCGCAGCGAATGGAGCGGGCTCCGCATTGCTTCCGAAATTCGTTCCGCCGGCGCTCGCTGAGTTTGCGAGCAATCCTCTAGATAATGATGATTTCGTTCATGAAATTAAGTTCGACGGCTACCGCATACAGGCCCGGTTCGACCATGGAAACGTCACCCTGAGGAGCCGCAACGGTCTCGACTGGACCGCGCGGTTTCGCCCTGTCGCCGCGGCCGTCGCGCGTCTTCCAGCGACGACCGCGTTGATCGACGGCGAGATCGTCGTCCCCGACAAAAACGGGGTGTCGGACTTCTCGGCGCTGCAGGCTGCGCTCAAGGAGCGCCGGGCAGACAGCTTTATTTATTACGTTTTTGATCTTCTCCATCTCGACGGCCGCGACCTGACGGGAGAGCCGCTGATCGCGCGCAAGGCAGCGCTGGAAGCGCTGCTCGCCAAAGATCGGGATAACCCGGTCGTGCGCCTGAGCGAGCACTTGAGCGAGCGCGGCACGGTCGTGTTCGAGCATGCCCGCCGCATGGGGCTCGAAGGCATCGTCTCCAAGCGCATCGATGCGCCGTACCGCTCGGGGCGCACGCGCGACTGGCTCAAACGCAAATGCTCGGCGCGGCAGGAATTCGTCGTGGGGGGCTTCACGCTCGCGGCCGGCTCACGCCGGGCGATCGGGGCGCTCGTGGTCGGCGCCTACGAGAGCGGAAAGCTGCGATACGCCGGGCGCATCGGCACCGGATACACCAACGAGATTGCGCAGGATCTATGGAGCCGGCTCGACCCGATGCGGATCGAGCGCTCGCCCTTTGCAAGCCTGCCGGCGGACGAGCGGCGGCGCAACATGATCTGGGTCAGGCCGGAACTCGTGATCGAGGCCGATCTGCGCGGCTGGACCGGGGGCGGGCTGGTTCGCCAGGCCGCGTTCAAGGGCGTGCGTGAGGATAAAGCTCCCATCGAGGTGATGCGCGAAATGCCAACGGTCACGACGTCATCCAGCGCCAGGGCGCGCAGCCGCAAACCATCGCCGCCGACGCCGGCGCCGAAGCAGCATAACAGCCGGGGGAATGGCGGCGGGCGAAATCCCGGCGACCCCCCGGTGCGGTTCACCAATCTCGACCGCGTCTATTGGCCCGATATCGGCCTGACCAAGCAGGCGCTCGCCGACTATTACACGGCGATCTGGGGCTGGATCGCCCCGCATATCGTGCGCCGGCCGCTTTCACTGCTGCGTTGCCCGAACGGCGTCGACGCAGAGTGCTTCGTGCAGAAGCACGCGCACGACACCTTCGATCGCCGCCGCATCTTGTCCATCAACGACGATGGCGAGGAGGTGATCGCGATCGAGACGCCTGGACGGCCTGCTCGCGCTGGTTCAGGCGGGCGTGCTCGAAGTGCATGTGTGGGGCACGACCATCGACCATATCGATCTGTGCGATCGCATCGTATTCGACCTCGATCCGGCGCCGGACGTCGGCTGGCCCGAGGTGATCGCCGCGGCGCGCGAGGTGCGCGACCGTCTCGCCGCGGTCGGGCTCGAAGAGCTTCGTGAAGACCTCGGGCGGCAAGGGTTTGCATATCGTCGCTCCGATCGACGGCGCCGACTGGGCGACGGCGAAGGAATTCACCCGGCAGGTCGCGCTCGCCATGTCGCGCGACGCGCCGAGCAAGTACCTTGCCAAGATGACCAAGAGTGCGCGGCAGGGCCGCATCTTCATCGACTATCTGCGCAACGGGCGCGGGGCGACCGCAATCGCCGCCTATTCGCCGCGCGCGCGACCCGGCGCCGCGGTGTCGACCCCGGTCGACTGGTCCGAGTTGAGCGGCAAGCTTTCGCCCGACCGCTACACCGTGCTCAATCTGCCGAGCCGGCTTGCGCGGCTGAAAGCCGATCCTTGGGCGGAGATGGCACAGCTGCGCCAGCAATTGCCGGGGTTAGGGAACAGTACAAACGCCGCTGACTTGAAGCGTGAGTCACGGTAGCATCCAAATGATGGACCGCGCCCAGGTAATCGCCAAACTCAAATCCGTCGAACCCGAACTCAGGGCGCACGGCGTCGGAGCGCTTTACTTGTTCGGCTCCTATGCTCGCAACGAGGCGCGTGAGAATTCCGACGTCGATGTATTCGTCGACCCTGGCACGCAAGACTTTTTCGGCCTGGAGCACTTCGTCGGGGCTTACGAAGTGATCCGACGAGCCGTTCCAGGCCGCGACATTGGTTATGGGACGCGTAACGGTCTATCCAAATACATCCGAGACGCAGTCGAACGGGAAGCTATTCAGGTATTCTGATGGCCGCGACCAAGTCGCCGCTCATGCGGCTCGGCCATATTCGGGACGAGATCGCCAATCTTCTGCAAGCGCTCAAGGGCGTCGATTACTCGTCCTTTTCCACCAGTTATTGGATGGTTCGAACCACTGAACGTGCCATTCTTATTATTGCGGAAGCTGCAAAGACGCTGCCACCCGAGTTAACGGATCGGTACCCGGACGTGGAGTGGCCTGCCATTCGCGGCATGGCCAACATCCTCCGACATGAGTATGAGCGTGTCGAAACGGAGGTCCTTTGGCGTGTCGTCACCGAAAGCTTGCCCAAACTCGCTTCGGTCATCGACCGGATGATCGTGGAGCACTCGTAACGAACCTGACCTCACTCCGGCAGTGGCGTGAACTCGGCGTCGCCCGGCACGGGGTCGAAGCGGCCGGACTTCCAGTCCGCCTTGGCGGCCTCGATGCGGTCCTTGCGCGAGGAGACGAAGTTCCACCAGATGTAGCGCGGCCCGTCGGACGCAGCGCCGCCGAGGATGGCCAGCCGCGCGGGCAAAACCGCGGTCACCGTGATGCGGTCGCTCGGCCGAAACACCAGCAGCCGGCCGGCGGCAAAGCGATCGCCCTGAATGTCGATCTCGCCGGAGACGACATAGATCGCGCACTCCTCCGCCTCTGCGTCGAGCGGCAGGCTCGCGCCGGCGTCCAGCGTCACATCGGCGAAGATCGTATGGGTGAGCGTCGCGAGCGGCGACGTCTTGCCATACAGCGAGCCCGCGATGACGCGCACCGTCTTGCCTTCGCCCGCCTCGACCGGAAGCTCGGCCGCATCGTGGTGGACGAAAGCGGGCGCGCTCTCCTCCAGGGCGGCCGGCATGGCGACCCAGCACTGCAGCCCGTGCAGCGGTTCGCCGGCGCGGCGGCGCTCCGGCGCGGTGCGTTCGGAATGGGCGATGCCGCGGCCCGCGGTCATCCAGTTGACCTCGCCCGGCCGGATGGCGGCGACGCTGCCCAGGCTGTCGCGGTGCAGGATCTCGCCGGTGAACAGATAGGTGACGGTGGCAAGCCCGATATGCGGATGCGGGCGCACATCGAGGCCCTGGCCGCTGCGGAATTCCACCGGCCCCATCTCGTCGAGGAAGATGAACGGGCCCACCATGCGGCGCCGCGATGAGGGCAGGGCCCGGCGCACGAGAAAGCTGCCGAGGTCGCTCGTGCGCGGCACGATCACCTGGGCGATCGCCTCGCAGGCGAGCTCATCGCCAGGAGACGGGTCCGGTGCGGGAACGAAGCTCATGCGCGTCTCCACCCTTGCTGCGCGGATACCGGGGCCAAGCGGCCAAACGTCCACATCGTTCCGGGATGCACCTAGCCGATATCCAGCGGCTCGGTCCCCTTCGGCTTGCCGCTCGCGTCGAGCGTGATCTTCTCGACGCGCGCCTCCGCCTGCCGCAATAAATCCTCGCAGCGCCGCTTGAGCGCCTCGCCGCGCTCGTAGATCGCAACCGATTCCTCGAGCGGCGCCTTGCCTTCCTCCAGGCGCTTCACGATCGATTCGAGCTCCTCGATCGCCTTCTCGAAGCTGAGCGTGCTGACGTCGTTCGAATTGTTCTCCGCCATCCCTTGGCCTTACGAAGGAGGTTCGCCCGCAAGAGGAGGCGCGGCTGACATTAGCATCTCTGCGCCTTCGCTACATCGGCTCCGGCGCGGTCGCCGGGGCATGGTCGCGCGGCTCGGCGTGGCCGATTACGCGCTTGATCTCGGGGAACCGGCGCCGCACCTCGCCTTCCAACTCGTCGACCTCCTCATGCACGTCGATGACGGTGCGCGAGGGGTCGACCGTGCAGTGGAAGACGACGAGTTCTCCCTCGGGCGTTTCGCGCACCCGCACGTCGTGGACATTGCGCAGGATGGGATGCTCGCCCGCAAGCTCGGCGAGGGCGGCGCGTAATTGGGCGACCCGCGCCGCCGGGGCGTCGCGGCCGCGCAGGCGGCGCGCCTGCAGCGGCTCGATATGAGTCTCCACTTCGACCGGGCCGAGTTCGGCGGCGACCGCCTCTTCGAGCCCGGTCGCGATCTCATGCGCTCGCCCGAGCGGGAGCGCGCCATCCACCTCCACGTCGACGGCGACTGCGAGCCTGTCGCCGATCGAATGCACCGTCAGGTGGTGGACGGCAACCCCGCGATTGCGCGCGATCACCATGATGCGGTCCTGCACTGACTCGTTGTCGAGGGCGATGGGGGTCGTGCTGACGGTCACATCGGCTTCGCCGAGCGCGTTCGCGACCGCGTTCTGCAGCCTTCCCTTGAGCGCGGCGAGACGGTCGAGCGGCATGGTTCGCGGCACGGCGATCGCCACCTCAACGAAATCGCGGTGTCCCACGGTGCGGACGCGCAGCCGGTCGACCCGCACCACGCCGGGCACCGCGAGGACGATGCTCCTCACCTTTTCCGGCACGCCCCGCGGGGCGGTATCCATCAGCGCCTGGATCGTGCGCCGGCCGAGCCGCACCCCCAGCCACGCCACGATTGCAGCCACCGCGAGCGCCGCCGCCGAGTCGCCCCATGCGTAACCGACCCCGGCCAAGGCGAGCCCGGCAATGACCGCGATCGACCCGAAAAGGTCCGACGCGAAATGCAGCGAGTCGGCTTCCAGCGCCTGGCTTTTCGTCTCGCGCGCGGTTTTCCGCAACACATGGGCTCGCCAGCCATTGACCGCCATTTCGATGGCCAGCACGGCGAAAGGAATGAATGAAAAGATTGGCGGCGCGCTGCCCTGTACGAGGTGCTGCACCGCTTCGACCGTAATGCCTCCAGCAAGGATGAAAAGCAGCGCAGTCGCCACCAGCGCGGCAAGGCTTTCAACCTTGCCGTGGCCATAGTGGTGTTCCTCGTCGGGCGGAAGATCGGAAATCCGCACCGCATACCAGGTGACGAGCGTCGCCCCGAGATCGATCAGGCTGTGAAGCGCGTCGGAGATCAGAGCAAGGCTGCCGATCACCACGCCGACCACGAACTTCGCGGCTGCGAGCGATCCGCTCGCAAGCGCGGAACCTGCGGCAACCTTTTCCTTCTTGCTCCACATGCGTGATCGGTCCGCCAGAGATATGGATCCCGTCTGTTCGGTCAGGCCTAGATAATCGGATTGTCGAGGGTTTTCCACCGAGCGTCGCCAGGCTGCTTCTGTGCGAAGCCGGTTCTGGGTGGTCATGCGAGCCGCGATTATTGATCGGCAGGTGGGACCGTTTGTTCGCTGAGCGCGTTGACGTTTCACCGCGGCCCAGTCCCGTCTTTGCTCAACAATGCATCAGTCGCCGCCTCCGCCTACCTCTTGTTCACGTCTGCGATATTTGTTAGTGTACGAACAAATTTCGCCACGCCAGAAACGCCGCGCAGCCGATCGCAAGAGCGTCGGATGCCGCGCTTGAAAGCGAAGGCCGTCATGTTCCTCCAGCCGAGGACCTTGCAAGAGGCGGTCGAGCTCTTTGCGGCTCATGGCGGGACGCTGATCGCAGGCGGCACCGACGTCTTCCCGGCCTTGGTCGAACGTCCTCCGCCCGAAACGGTCATCGATCTTTCCCGCGTCGCCGACCTGAAGGGCATCGGCATCGACGGAGAGCATTTCCGGCTCGGCGGCGGCGTGACCTGGTCGGAGATCATCGCGGAAGAGCTTCCGCGCGCCTTCGACGGATTGAAAGCCGCGGCGCGCGAAATCGGCTCGATCCAAATTCAGAACCGCGGCACGCTCGCCGGCAATCTCTGCAACGCGTCGCCCGCCGCCGACGGCGTGCCTCCGCTGCTCGCGCTTGATGCGGAGGTCGAATTGGCGCGCCTCGGCGGCGCCCGGCGGCTTTCGCTTGCCGAGTTCATCCTGGGCAATCGGCGCACCGCGCTGCAACCGGGCGAGCTGCTCGCCGCGGTGCTGGTTCCCCGCCGCTGGGAGGACGCCGGTTCGGCGTTCGTGAAGCTCGGCGCACGACGCTATCTGGTCATTTCCATCGTTATGGTTGCAGCGACGATTGCGCGCAGCCGCGACGGATCGGTGCGGGCGGCCCGCGTTGCGGTCGGGGCGGCTTCCGCAGTTGCGCGTCGCCTGCTTTCGTTGGAGTCTCGATTACTCGGCGCGTCCCCCGCAATCCGCCTTTCTTCGCTGGTCGCGCTCGACGATCTTGCGGCGCTGTCGCCGATCGACGATGTTCGCGGCAGCGCGGCTTATCGGATAGACGCGGCGAAAGAGCTCGTTGGGCGCGCGCTCGATCTCGCGGGAGCCACAGTCGATGCTTGACGCGCAGGTGGGCGCCGCATTCGAGGTGAACGGCAGGCCGGTGCGCATCGCCGCGCCGCCGTTTCGGCGTCTTTCCGACGTGTTGCGCGACGAGCTCGGCCTGCAAGGGACCAAGGTCGGCTGCAATGCCGGCGACTGCGGCGCGTGCACGGTGCTTCTTGACGGCCAGCCGGTCTGCGCGTGCCTGGTTGCGCTCGGGCAGGTCGCCGGGAAATCGGTGGTGACCGTCGAAGGGCTCGACGCCGCGACCATCAGCGGGCGGCGGCTCAAGGAATCGTTTCTCGCGCATGGGGCCGCTCAGTGCGGGATCTGCACGCCCGGCATGCTGGTGGCGGCGGCGGCTTTGCTCGATGCGAACCCAAGTCCGAGCGAATCCGAAGTCCTGGATGCGATCGGTGGCGTGCTCTGCCGGTGCACCGGCTATCGCAAGATCGTCGCCGCCATCCTCGATGCAGCGCATCCGCCGCGCGCGGTCTCGGCGCCGCTGTCCGGTCAGGCGGTGGGTGCGCGCGTGCCCCGCCTCGACGGCCTGCGCAAGATCGACGGCGCCGACCAGTTTGGCGCGGACGGCCATCCGGCCGACGCCCTCCTCGCGCGGGCGATCCGTTCGCCTTGGCGCCACGCGGGCTTTCGGCTGGGCGACGTCGCGGCATGGGGTGCCGCGCACCCGGGCGTCGTACGCGTGTTCACCGCGACTGATGTGCCGGGTCGAAACGCGTTCGGCGTCATTCCGGCTTTCGCCGATCAGCCAGTCTTCGCGGTCGAGGAGACGCGGTTCAAGGGCGAGGCGGTCGCGCTCGTGGTCGGAAATGCCGAAGTCATGGCGACGCTTGATCTCGCCGATTTTCCGGTGCGCTGGGACGAACGTCCGGCCCTGACCACGATCGGGGCCGCTGTCGCGGCCGATGCGCCGCTTCTGCATTCTTCACGCGCCGGCAATGTGCTCGCGCGCGGCCGGGTCGTCCGCGGCGATGTCGAGGCGGCCTTGGCGAGCGCCGATGTGATCGCCGAATGCTCGATCGAGACCGGTTTTGTCGAGCACGCCTATATCGAGCCGGAGGCTGGCTGGGCCGCGCGCGTTGGCGACCGCATCGAGGTCACGGCCTGCACGCAGGCGCCCTATATGGATCGCGACGACGTTGCGGCGATCCTCGGCATCGCGCCGGAGGCCGTGCGCATCATCCCGACGGCGGTCGGGGGCGGGTTCGGTTCGAAGCTCGATCTGTCGGTTCAGCCCTTCATCGCCGTCGCGGCCTGGCATCTGCGCCGGCCGGTGCGCATGATCTATAGCCGCCCGGAATCGATGATGACGACAACGAAGCGTCATCCGGCGCACATCTCGGCGCGCGCGGCGGCTACGCGCGACGGCAAGATCGTCGCGCTCGATTTTTCCGCGGATTTCAATACCGGCGCCTATGCCTCATGGGGACCGACGGTCGCCAACCGCGTGCCGGTGCACGCCTCCGGGCCGTATTACGTGCCGAACTGCCGGGCGGTGACGCGCGCCATCCACACGCATCTCGTCCCGGCCGGCGCATTCCGCGGCTTCGGCGTGCCGCAGGCGACGATCGCCGTCGAACAATTGTACGACGAACTCGCGAACAAGCTGGGTATCGATCGGCTCGAATTCCGCATCGACAACGCGCTCTCCGCCGACCAGCCGACCATAACCGGCCAGGTGCTGGGCGCGGGCGTCGGCATCCGCGCCTGCCTGGAAGCGCTGCGCCCACATTGGCGACGCGCCCGCGCCGAAGCGGTTTCGTTCAACGCGGCCGCTTCGCGCAATCGTCGGCGCGGCGTTGGCGTTGCGGGCATGTGGTACGGCTGCGGGAATACGTCGCTGCCGAATCCTTCCACCATTCTTGTCGGCGTGAAGCCGGACGGGCGTCTGTCGCTGCACCAAGGCGCGGTCGATATCGGCCAAGGCTCGAACACGGTCGTCACCCAGATCATCGCCGATGCGGTCGGCGCTCCGCTTTCCGCCTTCGATCTCGTCTCGGCGGACACCGATCTCACGCCCGACTGCGGCAAGACCTCCGCCTCGCGGCAGACCTTCGTCACCGGCAAGGCCGCGCAAATGGCCGGGCAGCGCTTGCGCGCTGAAATTCTTCGCCTGGCCAATGCGGGACCGGGGGCGGTCATCGCTTTTGCGCCGGGCCGCATCGCGATCACCGAAGGAGAGACCGTGCGCGCGCTCGATCTCGCCGCCCTTCCGACCGACGCGCGCGGCTATGTGTTCTCCGCCGAAGCGACGTTCGATCCGCCGACCACGCCGCTCGATGCGGAGGGTCGGGGCGATCCTTACGCGGTCTACGGGTTCGGCGCGCACATGGTCGAGGTCGAGGTCGATCTCGCGCTCGGCGCCGTCCGCGTTCTCAAGATCACCGCCGCCCACGATGTCGGGCGTGCGATCAATCCGACGCTGGTCGAGGGCCAGATCGAGGGCGGTGCGGCGCAGGGTCTGGGGCTTGCGCTGATGGAGGAGTTCCACCCCGGGCGCACCGAGAACCTGCACGACTACCTGATTCCAACCGTGGGCGACATGCCGCCGGTGGAGTCGATCCTGATCGAGGATCCCTCGCCGGCTGGGCCGTTTGGGGCCAAGGGGATCGGCGAGCAGGCCTTGATCCCCACGGCGCCGGCCATTCTAAATGCGATCTTCGACGCCACCGGAGTCCGCGTCCGACGCGTTCCGGCGACGCCTGATCGCTTGCGCTCGGCGCTCGCCGCAGCAGGCGTTGCGCCAATCGGCGGTGAATCGGAATCGCCCTCCCACATTGCGGCGGAGGCGACCAACGCTCACGCGGCAGGCCGCGATGAGTCGGCGATATCGCGAGGTTGAAGCGCATGTCCGACGTCGTTTCGCCCCCCAAGGCCGCCGACAAGATTCGATGCGACGCCTGTCCGGTGCTCTGCTACATCCGGGAGGGCCACGCCGGCGCGTGCGACCGTTACGCAAACTATGGCGGCAAGCTGACCCGGCTCGATCCACATATCCTGTTGAACCGTACGCTCAGCCAGGGCGGCAGCGTCGTGCCCTTCGTCGGCGACAAGGAGTGGGACGGCAAAATCCTGCTCGGCCCCGACACGTTCGTTACCGCGATCGGAGCCGGCACCACCTATCCCGACTACAAGCCCGCACCGTTCATCGTCTCGGCTGATGTCGACGGCGTCGACATGGTGACGGTCGTCACGGAAGGCATTTTCAGCTACTGCGGCGTCAAGGTGAAGATCGACACTGACCGTCATCTTGGCCGCGAATGCGCCGTGGTGCGGCACGCGGGCGAACCGGTCGGGCATGTCACCACCGCCGAATACGGCTCGCAGATGCTCGCGATCGGCGGGGTTTCGCACTTGACCGGCGGGACCAAGAACGAGGGCCGGGTGACCTGCGAGACGCTGCTCGAGTTGTGCAATGCGCGTCCGGTCGAACTCGAAATCGAGGGCGGCGCCACGCTGGTCGTACAGGCGGGGCAACCGCCGATCGTCAACGGCGTTCGCGAAGAGCGCATGCGGGTCGGCTGCGGCTCGGCGACGATCGGCATGTTCGCCAAGCAGTGGTTCGGCAAGGTCGACGACGTCGTGGTGGTCGACGATCACATCACCGGCGTCTTGTCCGAGCACCAGGCGGGCAAGTTTCTCGGGGTGAAAGACACCGGCATCAAGATCAAGGGGCGGCGGTCGACGCCCGGCCGTTATTTCAAGGTTGCCGAGCCCGGCACCGGCTGGGGCGGCACCAATATTTCCGATCCGCTGGCGATCCTCGGACCGTTCGACAAGGCCGAAGCGTGGCCGGGATTGCGCGTCCTGATGGTGAGCACGACCGGCGAGCATTACGGCTATTTCGAGCTCGACGAGGCGCTCAAGCCGGTCGCGCGTGCGCTGCCGGCGATGCTCGCGGAATCGGTCGAGCGCATCAAGGAGAATTGCGAGCCGGCGCTGGCCTCCGTTCTTTTCATGGCGGGAGCAGGCGGGTCGCTGCGCGCGGGGGTCACGGAAAATCCCGTGCGGCTGACGCGCTCGGTGAAGGAGGCGTTCACCCGCGTCACCTGCGGCGGCGCCCCGGTTTATGTCTGGCCGGGCGGCGGCATCACCTTCATGGTCGACGTCACCCGCATGCCCGACAATGCGTTCGGCTATGTGCCGACGCCGGCGCTGGTCGCGCCGATCGAGTTCACGCTGAAACTCTCCGACTATGCCGCGCTCGGCGGCCACATGAGCGAGGTGCGCCCGCTGTCTTCGCTGATCGATGACGGCCATCGGGAGGTCGCCCCGCGGCCGGACAATCCCTGGCCCCTCGGGTTTCCCGCATGGAGGAACGGCGGATGAGACAGCCGCAGGTCGCGCTCCTCGCCGATGGCCGCCGGCTGCATCTGCAGGACGGCCCCATCGATCTTGTGATCGAGGCTTTCGGGGACCGCCAGGCGGTCGCCACCGCCTATATCGCGGCGGTGCGGGACTTCACCGGCCTGCTCGACGAGCTGGTGGCGGAGTTGCCGCTCCTGCGCGCGCAGGCGCACGCGGCCGGAACGGAACTCACCGGCGTCGTCGCCCGGCGCATGCATGCGGCGGTCGCACCGTTTTCCGAGGAATGCTTCATCACGCCGATGGCCGCCGTCGCCGGCGCGGTCGCCGACGAAATACTCCGGGCAATGCAGCAGGCGGCGCCGCTGGCGCGCGCCTATGCCAACAATGGCGGCGACATCGCGCTGCACCTGCAAGGAACCGAGTCGTTCGTGCTCGGCCTGGTCGATCGGCCCGACCGGCCGAGCCTGTTTGCGCGCGCCAAGATCGCCGCGCAGGATCCGTCGCGCGGGATCGCGACCAGCGGCTGGCGCGGCCGCAGTTTCTCGCTCGGCATTGCCGATGCGGTGACCATTCTTGCCGCGACGGCGGCCGAGGCCGATGCAGCGGCGACCATCGTCGCCAACGCGGTCGATCTGCCGGGGCATCCGGCGATCGAACGCGCCCCCGCCGCTGCGATTGCACCCGACAGCGATCTCGGCGACAGGCTGGTCACCCGCGCGGTCGGTTCGCTCACGCCAGCCGAAGTCGAACAAGCGCTCGCGCGCGGGCTTGCACGCGCCAGCGCGCTGCGCGACCGCGGTCTGATCCACGCCGCCGCGATCCGCTTGCAGGGAGAGAGCCGCCTCTTTGTTCCCGACGAGCCGGCCGCGTTGCATTGCCTCCCGGCGCCATTGCCCACACAAAACGGATCGGTTTCCGCCCATGTATGACGTTCTTCTCCGCAAGCGCATCCTTGTCCTCGAGGAGATTTTTCACGAGGGCGGGCCGATCGCGATAACGCCGCAACAGCGCGGCGCGATCCTCGCCGTCATCCAAAACCCGTTCGCCGGCCATTACGTCGAAGACATCGCCGAGTTCATGGACGATCTCAAACCGCTGGGGCTTGCGATGGCGAGGCAGCTCGTCGCCGCGCTCGGCGGCGATCCGGCTGCGATCGAGGGCTACGGCAAGGGCGCGATCGTGGGCGCCGCCGGCGAATTGGAGCACGGCGCGCTGTGGCACGTGCCCGGCGGCTATGCCATGCGCGAAGTCCTTGGCGGCGCGAAGGCCATCGTCCCGTCGACCAAGAAAGTGGGCGGCCCAGGGACCCGCCTCGACGTCCCGGTGACCCATATCAATGCCTCTTACGTGCGCAGCCATTTTGACGCGATGGAGGTCGGCGTGCCCGACGCGCCGCGCGCCGACGAAATCGTGCTCGCCCTCGTGATGACCACCGGGCCGCGCGTGCATGCGCGTGTCGGCGGTCTGCAGGCGAGCGAGATCAAGGGCGAGGATGGTCTCAGGTGAGGCGCCGGTCCGGTTGCATGCCGCTGGCGCGGAATTTGCTGACGAAACGAAACGGGCGAGAGGGTGATGAAAGCAGAAATCCGCAAGATCGTGACCGTCGTCGACGAGACCTTGACTGAAATGGGCCGCTCGGTCGATCCGCCGGTTCGGCGCGCCGCGGCCGCCGCCGTCATCGCCAATCCGTTTGCCGGCCGCTATGTCGAGGACTTGGGCGAACTCATGGATGTCGGCGAGGAATTGGGTAAACTTCTCGGCGAGAAGGCGCTGGCTGCGCTCGGCATCGAAGGACCGACGGCCGAAAGCTACGGGAAGGCCGCGCTTGTCGGCGCAAACGGCGAGATGGAGCATGCGGCTGCGATCCTGCATCCGAAACTCGGTGCGCCGCTCCGCAAACTCCTCGGCAAGGGCGCGGCGCTGATTCCTTCTTCGAAGAAGCGCGGCGGACTGGGCGCGGCGCTGGACATTCCCCTCGGCCACAAGGATGCAGCCTATGTGCGCAGCCATTTCGACGGGATGGAGGTGCAGATCAATGACGCGCCGCGCGCCGACGAAATCGTCGTGGCGGTGGCGATTACGACAGGCGGCCGGCCGCTGCCGCGCATCGGCGGGTTGAAGGCGAGCGAGGTCAAGGGCGAGGACGGTTTGCGTTGAAGCAGGGTCTCGGAGGAGAGAGCGTCATGAGAACAACGTTGAATATTGCCGCGGCCCTCGTGGCGTGGCTTGCCGCAACGAGCGGTCCGGTTCGGGCGGCGGACATCAAGATTGGCGAAATCAATTCGTATTCGGGCCTCCCGGCTTTCACCGAGCCCTATCGGAAGGGCTGGCAGCTGGCGCTCGAAGAGATCAACGCGAAGGGCGGCGTCAACGGCGACAAGCTGGTCGTCATCTCGAAGGACGATGGCGGCAAGCCGGCGGAGGCGGTCACCGCCGCCAATCAGCTGGTCGAAAGCGACGGCGTCGTGATGCTGATGGGAACCTTCTTTTCCAATATCGGCTTGGCGGTCTCCGACTATGCGCGACAGAAGAAGATCTTCTTCCTTGCCGCCGAGCCGTTGACCGACGCGATCACCTGGGCGCAGGGCCATCGCTACACCTTCCGTTTGCGGCCCTCCAACTCCATGCAGGCGGCGATGCTTGCCGAGGAAGCCGCCAAGCTGCCGGCAAAGCGGTGGGCGAGCGTCGCGCCCAATTACGAGTACGGGCAATCGGCGGTCGCCGCCTTCAAGAAGGCGCTCGCCGCCAAACGCCCCGACATCGAATGGATCGCCGAGCAATGGCCGCCGCAGGGCAAGATTGACGCCGGCGCGGTCGTCCAAGCGCTGGCCGCGGCGCAGCCGGAGGCGATCCTCAACGTCACCTTCGGACCGGACCTCATAAAATTCGTGCGCGAGGGAACGACCCGCGGCCTGTTCAAGGATCGCGCCGTGGTGAGCTTCCTGACCGGCGAGCCGGAATATCTCGACCCGCTGAAAGAAGAGGCGCCGACCGGCTGGATCGTGACCGGCTATCCCTGGTACGCGGTGAAGGCGCCTGCGCACGATGCGTTCGTGAAGGCCTATCAGGCGAAGTTCAACGATTATCCGCGCCTCGGCTCGGTGGTCGGCTATGTGACGATGCAGGCGGCCGCCGCGATTCTCGCCAAGGCGAAATCGACCGACACGGAGAAGCTGATCGCCGCCGCGGAAGGACTGAAGCTCGACACGCCGTTCGGACAGGTCACCTTCCGCCCGATCGATCATCAGTCGACCTTGGGCGCTTTCGTCGGCAAGACCGCCGTCGCCGACGGCAAGGGCTTCATGGTCGACTTCGTCTATCGCGACGGCGCCAATTATCTGCCGAGCGACGACGAGGTGAGGAAGCTGCGCCCGCAGGAGTGACGGAGCGCCGGCGACAGGGGCTGAGAAAACGGGGCTGGGGTTTGAACGCGCGAGCGGCCACGACGGGATCCTTCACCTCTCCCCGTCGGAGAGAGGTCGGATTCGGAACGCAGTGAGGAATCCGGGTGAGGGGGACAACGCATAAATCAAACTCCCCCTCACCCGGCTCGCATCTCGCCGCGCTCGAATGCTCGCCGACCTCTCCCCACTGGGGAGAGGTGAAAACGTAACGGCCGGCAGCGACGGTGACGCGCGTGCCCAATCGTTTCTTGCGGGCGATGAAAGAAGATTGTGGGGGCCCGTGGAATTCCTGGTCGTCCAATTTCTGACGGGACTTGCGAGCGCAGCCTCGCTGTTCCTGGCGGCGTCGGGCCTGTCGATCATTTTCGGCGTCACGCGGATCGTCAATTTCGCCCATGGCGCCTTCTACATGCTCGGCGCGTACGTCGCCGTCACGCTGACCGAATGGTGGAACGGCCCGATTGGTTTTTGGGGGGGAATCCTCGTCGCCGCGCTGGCGGTCGCGCTGCTCGGAGCGCTGATGGAGATTCTGCTGCTCCGCCGCATCTACCGTGCGCCCGAATTGTTCCAGCTGCTCGCGACCTTCGGCGTCACCCTGATGATGCAGGACATCGTCCTGCTCGTATGGGGACCGGTCGATCTGATCGGCCCGCGCGCGCCGGGCTTCAAAGGCGCGGTGCAGATTCTCGGCCAGGCGGTGCCGAGCTACGACCTGTTTCTGATCGCGCTTGGCCCGCTCGTGCTCGCCGCGCTGTGGCTCCTGTTTCATCGGACCCGCTGGGGCGTGCTCGTCCGCGCGGCCACGCAGGACCGCGACATGGTCGCAGCCCTCGGGGTCAATCAGAAATGGCTGTTCACCAGCGTGTTCACGCTTGGCATCTTTCTCGCCGCGCTTGGCGGCGCGCTGCAGCTGCCACGCGAGGCCGCAAGCCATGCGATGGACCTGCACATCATTGTCGAGGTCTTCGTGGTCGTCGTGATCGGCGGACTTGGCAGCGTGACCGGGGCCTTTCTCGCGGCGGTGATTGTTTCCGAGCTCAATGCCTTCGGCATCCTGATCCTGCCGAAAATCTCGCTCGTCCTCGTCTTCCTCGTCATGGCCGCCGTGCTGGTGGTTCGTCCGTGGGGACTGCTCGGGCGCAAGGAAGGCGCGGTCCGGCAGGCGCCCGGCGTGACCGTCCATCCGTGGCGTCCGCTGAATCAGACAGAACGGCTGGCGGTCGGGGTCGTGCTCGCCCTAGCCGCGTGCCTGCCGCTCGTGTCGGGCAACTACCTGCTCGCCGTCGGCTCGGAAATCCTCATCTTCGTTCTGTTCGCGCAGAGTCTGCAATTGCTGATGACCGTAGGGGGGCTCGCCTCGTTCGGCCACGCGGCCTATTTCGGGCTGGGCAGCTACGGCGCGGCGCTCGCCGCAAAGTCGCTCGGCGTCCCGATGGCGCTTGCCATATTGGCCGGCCCGACGCTCGCGCTTGCGGGCGCGTGCCTGTTCGGCTGGTTCGCGGTGCGGCTCGCTGGGGTCTATTTCGCGATGTTGACCTTGGCCTTCGCCCAGATCGCCTGGTCGATCGCGTTTCAATGGGTCGAGGTGACCGGCGGCGACAATGGAATTCTCGGAGTGTGGCCGTCTACTTTGGTCGGCAACCCGGCGCGCTTCTATTGGCTGACCTTCGTCGTCACCGTCGCGGGAGTTCTTTGCCTCCGCGCGCTCACCTTTTCGCCGTTCGGCTACGCGCTGCGGGCGACGCGCGATTCCGAGCTGCGCGCCGAGGCGATCGGCATCGACCGCCGCCGCGTCCAACTGACGGCCTTCATGATCGCCGGCGGCTTCGCTGGGATCGCGGGCGCGCTGTTTGCCTACCTCAAAGGCAGCGTCTTCCCCGAAACGCTCGCCATTCCGCTCTCGGTCGATGCGCTGGTGATGGTGCTGCTGGGCGGCGTCGAGACGGTCTCGGGCGCCGTGGTGGGGGCGATCGTCTATAAGGCGCTTGCCATCTGGCTGATGAGCGAGACCGAAATGTCGAAGCTCGTGCTCGGCGCGGTGATTGTGGCGATCGTCGTGCTTTCCCCCAAGGGGATCGTCGGCTACCTCTCCGACTTCGCGCGGCGAGCGGCGTGGCCGGGCGTTGGTGCGAAGAAGGTGTGACGATGGCGGCGGTCGTCCTCGAAACCGAAGGCATCGCCAAGTCCTATGGCGGCGTGGCGGCTGTGCGCGGCGTCAGCTTCCAGGTGGAGGCGGGCGAGATCGTCGCCTTGATCGGGCCGAACGGCGCCGGCAAAAGCACTTGCTTCAATATGATCATGGGGCAGATTCCGGTCGATGACGGCGCAATTCGGATTTTCGGACGCCTGACCACCGGCCTGCCGCCGCGCGCGGTCTGGCGGCTCGGCGTCGGCCGCACGTTTCAGATCACCGCGACCTTCGCCTCGATGACGGTCGCGGAAAACGTGCAGGTCGCGGTGTTGTCGCATCGCCGGGAACTCTCGACCTTCTACAAATTCGCCGGCGCGATGGCGCGCGATGAGGCCGAGCGCCTGCTCGATCTACTGGGGCTGCAGACGCAGGCCGGGCGGGCCTGTGGCGAACTCGCTTATGGCGATCTCAAGCGGCTGGAGCTTGCGGTCGCGCTCGCCAACGACCCGAAACTCCTGCTGCTCGACGAACCGACCGCGGGCATGGCGCCGAAGGAGCGCGTCGAGTTGATGGCGCTCACCACGCGAATCGCGCGCGACCGGACGATCGGGGTCTTTTTCACCGAACACGACATGGACGTCGTTTTCGAGCATGCCGACCGGGTGATGGTGCTCGATCGCGGCTCGCTGATTGCATCCGGCCCGCCGCAGGCGGTCCGCAACGATCCGAAGGTTCGCGCCGTCTATCTCGGCGAAACCTTCGGCGACGAACCCGCGCGGGCGTGAGGGCGAACGGACAATGAAGCTTGCGGTCTCTAATCTTCAGGCGCGCTATGGTCCCGCGCAAATTCTGTTCGACCTGAGCTTTGCGGTCGGCGACGGCGAGGTGGTTGCGCTGCTCGGCCGCAACGGCGCCGGCAAGACGACCACCTTGCTCTCGATCATCGGTCTGGTCGCCGACCGCACCGGCGCGATCGAATTCCAGGGCGAGGACATCGCGACGCTGCCGACGCATGAGATCGCCCGTCGCGGCCTCGGCTGGGTGCCGGAGGACCGCCGCATCTTCACCGAGCTGACTGTCCTGGAAAACCTCGAAGTGGGCCGGCAGCCGGCGCGCGGCGGCGCGCCGGTCTGGACGCCGGACAAGCTGTTTGCGCTGTTCCCCAACCTTGCCGAGATGCGCCAGCGCCTGGGCGGACGCATGTCGGGCGGCGAGCAGCAGATGCTGACGATCGCCCGCACCTTGATGGGGAACCCCGCCCTTGTGCTGCTCGATGAACCCTCCGAGGGTCTCGCGCCGAAGATCGTCGAACAGATGGCCGCGGCCATTCTCGCGATGAAGCGCGAAGGGCTCGCCATCGTCATCTCGGAGCAGAATCTCCGCTTCGCCCGCCTGATTTCCGACCGCGCGGTGATCATCGAAAAGGGCCGCGTTCGCTACAGCGGCACGATGGCGGAGCTCGAAGCCAATCCCGAAATCCGCGACGCCTATCTGGCCGTGTAATGCAGGCGCACCGTCCCTCGCCGCGCGGAGAGCGCGCAAAACGTCAGGCCGCCGACCGCACCGCAGGCGGTCGCGACAAGGCCGCGACCTATGTCTTGGAGGACCAGGTCGGGTTCCTTCTTCGCCGGGCGAACCAGCGCCACACCACGATCTTCGCCGAGCGGATGGTCGAGGACCTCACGCCGACGCAATGGGCGGCGCTCGCCAAGCTGTTCGAGCGCGGCCCGCTGTCGCAGAACCTGCTGGGCCGTCACACGGCGATGGATGCGGCGACGATCAAGGGCGTGGTGGACCGGTTGACCGCGCGAGGATTTACGGTCGGCGAGCCCGATCCCGAGGATGCGCGCCGCCGGCGGATTGCGCTCACCGCCGAGGGGCGCGCCTTGGTCAAGCGGGCGGCTGCCGTGGCGTTGGCCATTACAGAGGAAACGCTCAAGCCGCTCAGCGCTTCCGAACGCAAGGCTCTGATGCGGCTCCTCGACAAGATCAAGTGAACGCCGCGGCAGGCGTTCTGCTCCACGACTGGGCTCCATTTTCCGCGCAGCACCCCGCACCACAGAGTGGGCCTTGTGCCTTGTGGGCTCTGTCCTAGAGTCAGCCGCAGAAAGCGTGAACGGCCGAGTGACGACCGGCCTTTTCTACGGTGCGATATCCAAAGCGATGCCGGTTCAAGACGCCAGCAGACATTCCCGTCGCCGAGCTCACCGAGGCGCAGGCGAAGGCCGAGTTGAAGCGGCTCGCCGGCGAGATCGCCGAGCACGACAAGCGCTACTACCAGGAGGACGCGCCGACCGTTTCCGACGCCGCCTATGACGCGCTGCGCGAGCGCAATGCGGCGATCGAGGCGCGCTTTCCAGCGCTCATCCGCGCCGACTCGCCGAGCCGCACGGTCGGCGCCGCGCCCACGCAGAAATTCGCCAAGGTGCGCCACGCCGTCCCGATGCTGTCGCTCGGCAACGCCTTCAGCGAAGGGGAGGTCGCGGATTTCGTCGAGCGCGTGCGGCGTTTCCTGCGGCTTAAGGAGGACGAGCCACTCGCGATTACGGCCGAGCCGAAGATTGATGGCTTGTCATGCACGCTGCGCTACGAGGGCGGGGAGCTCGTGAGCGGGGCGACCCGCGGCGATGGCTATGAGGGCGAGGACGTGACCGCGAATGTGCGCACCATCGCCGAGATTCCGCACAGGCTGCACGGCGCGCGTATCCCCGACATCGTCGAGGTGCGCGGCGAGGTCTATATGACCAAGGCCGATTTCCTCAAGCTGAACGAACGCCAGCAGGCCGCGGGCAAGCAGGTGTTCGCCAATCCGCGCAATTCGGCGGCGGGCTCGCTGCGCCAGCTCGATCCTTCCGTCACCGCCGCGCGCCCGCTCCGGTTCTTCGCCTATGCCTGGGGCGAGATGAGCGCGATGCCGGCTCCAACCCAGATGGGCATGGTGCGCTGGCTTGCCGGCGCCGGCTTTACGATCAATCCGCTGATGCGGCTCCGCCACTCGCTCGACGAACTGCTCGCCGCCTATCGCGAGATCGAAGAGAAACGCGCCGGCCTCGGCTATGACATTGACGGCGTCGTGTACAAGGTCGACCGGCTCGACTGGCAGGACCGGCTCGGTTTTGTGTCGCGCAGCCCGCGCTGGGCGCTGGCGCACAAGTTTCCGGCGGAGAAGGCGACGACTACCGTTAATACGATCGAAATCCAAGTCGGCCGCACCGGCGCGCTCACCCCGGTCGCCAAGCTCGCTCCTGTCACGGTCGGCGGCGTCGTGGTGCAGAACGCGACCTTGCACAATGCCGACGAGATCGCCCGCCTCGACGTGCGCGTCGGCGACACGGTGGAAATCCAGCGCGCCGGCGACGTGATCCCGCAAGTGCTGCGGGTGATCGCGGACAAACGGCCGGCCAGCGCAAAGCCGTACCGGTTCCCGACCCGCTGCCCGTGCCCGCTCAAGACGCCGGTGGTGCGCGAGGCGACGGCGGGCGGCGCGGAGGGCGCCATAGCGCGGTGCTCCGGCGAGTTCGCGTGCCCCTATCAGAAGATCGAGCACCTCAAGCATTTCGTCTCGCGCCGGGCCTTCGACATCGAAGGTTTGGGCGAGAAGCAGATCGAATATTTCTTCGAACAGGGTTGGCTTGCCGAGCCCGCCGATATCTTCACATTGGAAGCCCGCAACCGCGAGATCAGGCTGCAGGAACAGCGAGGGCTATGGCGAGCTTTCCGTGCGCAATCTGTTCGCGGCGATCGCGGCGCGCCGCGAAATCGCGCTCGAGCGATTCATCTATGCGCTCGGCATCCGCCATGTCGGCGACACGACCGCGCGCGCGCTCGCCCGCGCCTACGGAACCTGGCGCGCCTTCCACGATGCCTGCGTCCGGCTCGCCGAGGGCGACGCCGACGCGCGCGCGGAGATGGACGCGCTCGACCAGATCGGCGATGCGGTGATCGACAGCCTCGCCGCCTATTTCGGCGAGGCGCACAACCGCCGCATCGTCGAGCGCCTCACCGAAGAGGTGCGCATCCTCGATGCGGAAAAGGTCATGACCTCGTCGCCCGTCGCCGGCAAGACCGTGGTGTTCACCGGCGCGCTGGAAAAGATGACCCGCGAGGAGGCCAAGGCGATGGCCGAGCGGCTCGGCGCCAAGGTCGCGGGCTCGGTGTCGACGAAGACCGACTATGTAGTCGCCGGGCCCGGCGCCGGGTCGAAGCTCGCCAAGGCGCGCGAGGCCGGCGTCAACGTGCTGACCGAGGACGAGTGGTTCGCGCTGGTCGGGGAAGGCTCATAGAAGGGGCTGCGTCGCCGCTTCGAGCCACGTCTTCGTCTCATCATCAACGAGCGGAGAGAGCGCATCGCGCACGCGCGCGTGATAGGCGTCGAGCCACGCAATCTCATCGTCCGTCATCAGCGCAGGCTGAACGAGCCGCCGGTCGATGGGCGCGAGCGTCAGCGTCTCGAAGGCATTCAGCGGCTTTTCCGCGCCGGCGACGGCAGGACCTTCCGTGACGAGGACGAGGTTTTCGATGCGGATGCCGTAGGCGTCCGCCTTGTAGTAGCCGGGCTCGTTGGACAGGATCATGCCGCGCTCGAGCGCCACGGTGCCGAGCTTGGAGATGCGCGGCGGCCCTTCGTGCACCGAGAGATAGCTGCCGACCCCGTGCCCGGTGCCGTGATCGAAGTCGAGCCCCGCCGACCACAGCGAGGCGCGCGCAAAACTGTCGAGCTGCGCGCCCGTCGTCCCTTCCGGGAAGACGGCGCGGGCGATCGCGATATGGCCCTTGAGCACGCGGGTGAAACGATCGCGCATGTCCTCGCTCGGCGTCCCGATCGCGACCGTGCGGGTGACGTCGGTGGTGCCATCCTCGTATTGTCCGCCGGAATCGACGAGGAAAAGTTCGCCCGGCGCGAGCTTCCGATTCGTCTTGCGGGTCACCCGATAATGGACGATCGCTCCGTTCGGCCCGGCTCCGGCGATGGTCGGAAAGGAAATGTCCTTCAACAGCCCGGTCGCCCGGCGGGAATCCTCGAGCGCCTCGACCGCATCGATTTCGCTCACCGCGCCGTTCGACGCCTCGCGATCGAGCCAGGCGAGGAAGCGGGTGAGCGCTGCGCCGTCGCGCTGGTGCGCCGCGCGCGCGCCTTCGATCTCGGCGGTGTTCTTGATGGTCTTCATCGCCGCAATCGGATCGCGCCCACGCGTCACCTTGCCCCCGATGGAATCGATGGCCTTCACGATCGCCTGCGCCGCGGTCGCCTGATCGACGCGAAGCGTCGCGCCCGCATGTGCGCGCGCGATCAGATCGCGCGCGAACGCCTCCGGCGGCTCGATCTCCGCCAGCTCCTCGAGGGTCTGGTACACCGCGTTGCTGAACTTGCGCGGATCGGCGTAGAGCGACGGGCGGTCTTCGACCGGGATGATGGCAAAGGCAAGCGGCAGCGGCGTGTGCGCCACGTCGCTGCCGCGGACATTGAAGGCCCACGCCAGCGAGGTGGGATCGGAGACGACGAGCGCGTCGGCCTTGAGCCCGCGCAGCTCGGCGCGCACGCGCGCAAGCTTGTCGACGGCGGACTCGCCGGCGTAGCGCTGGTCATGCAGGACGATCGGACCGAGCGGCTCGGCGGGCCGATCGGTCCAAATGGCGTCGATCAAGTTCGGCTCGACGGGAATAAGCGTGCCGCCCGCGCTCTTGCAGGCCGCCGCCAGCTTTTCGACCGCGTCCGCCGTATGCAGCCAGGGGTCATAGCCGAGCGTTGCGTCCGTTGGCAGGTTCGCCTCCACCCACTTCTGCGGCGGGGTTTCGAGGATGTGGACGACCTCCACAAGGCGCGTATCGACCTCTTCGCGCACCTGCAGCGTGTAGCGGCCATCGACGAACATCGCCGCATGCTCGGCGAGCACGATGGCCAATCCAGCTGAACCGGCGAACCCGGTAAGCCAGCGCAGGCGTTCATCGGCGGGCGCTACATATTCATTCTGGTGACGGTCCGCGCGCGGCACGATGTAGCCGTCGAGGCCGCGTCGGCGAAGCTCTGCGCGCAGCGCCGCGAGCCGCGGCGCGCTCGCCGCCGGTTCGCTCGAATCATCGAAAGACTGGAAGCGCGCTGGGCTCATGTCCGGCCCAAGCTATTGGCGACGCCTGTTCCCGGCAATGGGCGCCCGTATTTTTGAGCGAACGCCAGCGGAATAGGTGACATGCATTAATTTCAGGAGTGAAATAAACATGCGCAGAGATCGTTTTCGTGAAAGTTTTCGTTCATATTTTGGCGCGTCTTGATTTGAATATTTCCTGCTGGCTCGCGTCGGCGCACCTACGACCTCATCCTAACTGGTTGTTAACGATCTGACGGCTTATGTGCTCGGCAAAGAAACAAGAGAGGAATGCAGGAGGGCGATCCGTTCGAAGAAAGGAACGATCGCCATGAGCCTTCTCAGCCTGGACCATGCTGCCTCCCTGCCGGACGCGGACCCCGTAAAGAAAGGGCTCTTGGCCCGCATCTATGGCGCGCTCTATCGGGCGCGGATGGCAAGAGTGGAAGCTCTTCTCGCGCAGTACCGCTCGCTCCTCGATGAAGTGAAAACCGAGGCCAAAGGCCGGCCGTACCCGTTCGGGCTTGACTGAAGGTTCGTGCGCGGCGCGTAGCCTTGGCTTCGGCTCATCGCGTAGAGCGGCGGGCGCGCCGTCCCGCGTATGTCAGGATCAGTGTCGCCCATCCTTCCAGCATGATCCGCCGGACGAGGCGCAGCCCGTGCGCGCGGTAGATCGCAATGGCAGCATTCGCTTGTATCGGGAGTAGCCCCGACAGAACGACGCAGGCGCTGGGGGCGAGCCGCTGCGCAATCGGCGCCGCAAGCCGTTTCAGCGGCGAAAGCAGGATATTGGCGAAGACCAGAGAATACCGCCGGCGTTCTTCGAACTGGCGGGCGCTCAGGCCGTCCGCGCGGATGATTTCGACATAGTCGCAGACATGGTTGCGGCGGGCATTGTCGCGGGCGATACGCACTGCAGCGGGATCGAGATCGCTCGCCAGAACGCGACGTCGCATCGCCTTCGCCGCCGCGATCGCCAGCACGCCTGACCCCGTCCCGATGTCGAGCACGACTGTCCTGCGTCGCCGGCGACGACCGCTGCGCGCTTGTTTGATCAGATGGTCGAGCGCGAGCAGGCAGCCGCGGGTGGTGCCGTGATGGCCGGTGCCGAAGGCGAGCGAAGCCTCGATCTCGATCGCGATCCGGTTGACTGCAACGGCCCCGCGATCATGCGCCCCATGGATCGTGAAGCGCCCGGCCTCGACCGGTCTCAATCCGACAAGGCTCGCCGCCACCCAATCGCGCGGCGCAATCGTCTCGAAGCGGAGCGCGCGGGCGGCTTCCTCGCCGACAAGCTGCGCGACCTCCCGGCGGAGCGCGCTCTGATCGGGGGCCTCGGCGAAATAAATTTCGACACACCAGTGCGGTCCGTCGTCGTAACAGGCGACGGCGCTCGCAGCGTCGAGCTGTTCGGCCAGGAGATTGGCGAGGCGCCGCGCGCGGGGCGCATCGGTGGCGAGACGGGCGAGGTGGATCGGCGGTTTCACCGTGGCGGAAGCGCGGGTTGGCGGGTCCTTATGTTGTGGTCCTTGTCCACGGGTTTTCACATCGTTTTCCCAAGGCAAATCACCGCCCGTCCACAGGGAAGGAGCAGGCTATCGACACGCGTCGATTTACGAATTCCTTACGTCCACAGACCGCCTGCGTCCGCTCGCTCAGCCGACAGGTCAGTAGTGTCTCGGTGGTAGTGTATCAGTTTGAAATCCGATGCCCTTGACGCGCCTATCGCCCGAGGCTCCCGGTCCTATATGCTTGACAGAGAAGGGGCCGACGATGGACAGCGACATCCGAAAGAGTAAGAAGGGTGGCAACACCGCCTACCTGAACTTAGGCGTTTGGTACGACCCAGCAACTGGTCATATTCACATGACGCTCCCGCATTCGGGCTGGTTTCATACCACCGTTACGGATCACGCCGAGAGCAAGAGAGGCCATCCCAATCTCTTCGGTAAGCTCGCTCGCGCACTGAAGGAAGCCGGCGTGCCAGGCCCGCCTGTTATTGAGGCTGATTGATGCCCCGCGGTCCCAAAGGCGAGCGCCTCCCCGCCGACGTGATCGGCAACGGTGTTTACGCGCGATCCGGCTCTTTCGGCGGGACCTCGAATGGCCGAGAGGCGATGGCGTCCGGGCTGTAGGGGCAGGTCGCGGGAAATTCGTGTTTGTCGAGACCCGTCTCCTTGGCCGCTTCCAGGCGCGCTCGGCGAAACGCACGTGCGATCGCCTCCGGCACGCGCGGTTTGAGGCCGGGATTGTCTGCCAAGACATCCTCGACCTCGATGCGCTGAGTTTCAATCGACAACGCCCAGCTCCGTGACCGCGGATCCGGTTGATGGTCCCATTTCAGCATGTGGACCAGCAGCACGCGAAACGCGCTCTCGAGTTTGTTGAACTGCTCGCGCCCCAACGACTCGATCTCCTCGGCCACATTCTCGCGATCGACTGCCTCGAAGCGGCCCTCGCGCAGGAGGCGGGCCTGCTCCAGCGACCACGAATAGAAGTCGCGATCATAGGCTGCGCGCGCCGGCTCATCGGCCGGGGCAATGTCGACCTCGTCGGGGCGAAGGCGTGACGCCATCCTCGTTCTCCAGAACCCAATGTAGCATGGCCGAAGCGCCTTCGCCGGGCCGGGCGGGCGGAAAATCGCGCCGGCATTGCGGCCGACCACTGATTCCCGTTGCGTCGCAACACGGATTTTGGCAATGGTTTGACCGTCGGCTGGGACCGGGGAACCGACCGATCTTGCGCGCCGGGAAAGGAGCCTCCCGGCCACCAATAAAAACAAGCAAATCCAATCAAATCAATCGGGGTCGTCGATGATAGCTTTGTGGGTGATCGTCCTGTGCGGGGCGCTTTCGATCGTTTACGCGGTCTGGGCGACCCTGTCCGTCCTGAAGGCGGACGCCGGCACGGAGAGAATGCAGGAAATTTCAGCCGCGGTGCGCGAAGGGGCGCAAGCCTATCTCAAGCGGCAATATGCGACGATCGGCCTTGTCGGCGTGGTCATTTTCCTGATCGTCGGATTCCTCCTCGGCTGGCTGGTGGCGGTCGGCTTCGCCATCGGCGCCATCCTCTCAGGCGCCGCAGGCTTCATCGGCATGAACATCTCGGTGCGCGCCAATGTCCGCACCGCCCAGGCGGCGATCGGCTCGCTCGCCGGCGGCCTGGAAATGGCGTTCAAGTCGGGCGCGATCACCGGCCTCCTGGTGGCGGGCCTCGCCCTGCTCGGCGTGACCTGTTATTTCGGCTATCTGGTCGGCATGCGCGGGTTGGCGCCGAATGACCGCACGGTCATCGACGCCATGGTCGCGCTCGGCTTCGGGGCGTCGCTCATCTCCATCTTTGCTCGTCTCGGCGGCGGCATCTTCACCAAGGGCGCCGATGTCGGCGGCGATCTCGTCGGCAAGGTCGAAGCGGGCATCCCGGAGGACGATCCGCGCAATCCCGCGACCATCGCCGACAATGTCGGGGACAATGTCGGCGACTGCGCCGGCATGGCGGCCGACCTGTTCGAGACCTATGCGGTGACCACGGTCGCCACCATGGTGCTCGCGGCGATCTTCTTCGCGAACTCGCCACTGCTCATGAATATGATGACCCTGCCGCTCGCCATCGGCGGCGTGTGCATCATCACCTCGATCGCCGGCACCTTCTTCGTCAAGCTGCCGGCCAACCAGTCGATCATGGGCGCGCTCTATCGGGGCCTGATCGCGACCGGCGCACTGTCGATCGTCGGGCTTGCGATCGTCATTTTGATCTTTGTCGGGTTCCGCACGATACCGGGCGTTGGATATAGCGGCTTCTCGCTCTTCCTGTGCGGCATCGTCGGCCTCGTGGTGACGGCGCTGATCGTGGTGATTACCGAGTACTATACCGGCACGCATTTCCGGCCGGTGCAGTCGATCGCCAAGGCCTCGGTGACCGGGCACGGCACCAACATCATCCAGGGCCTCGCCGTTTCGCTTGAATCGACCGCGCTGCCGACCATCGTCATCATCGCCGGCATCCTCGCCACCTACGGGCTTGCCGGTCTGTTCGGCATCGCGATCGGGGTGACCACTATGCTCGCCCTTGCCGGCATGATCGTCGCACTCGACGCCTTCGGCCCCGTCACCGACAATGCCGGCGGCATCGCCGAGATGGCGGGACTGCCCAAGGAGGTGCGCAAGTCGACCGACGCGCTCGATGCGGTCGGCAACACCACCAAGGCGGTCACCAAGGGCTACGCCATCGGCTCGGCCGGCCTCGGCGCGCTCGTGCTGTTCGCCGCCTACAATCAGGACCTGCAGTTCTTCATCGCGAATGCGGCGAAGCACCCGTACTTCCAGGGCGTTGCGCTCGACTTCTCGCTGAGCAATCCGTACGTGGTGGTGGGCCTCCTGTTCGGCGGCCTGTTGCCCTATTTGTTCGGCGCCATGGGCATGACCGCGGTCGGGCGGGCCGCCTCGTCGATCGTCGAGGAGGTGCGCCGTCAGTTCCGCGAAAAGCCCGGCATTATGGAAGGCACCGACAAGCCCGATTACGGCGCGGCGGTCGACATGCTGACCAAGGCGGCGATCAAGGAAATGATCATTCCCTCGCTGCTGCCGGTGCTGTCGCCGATCGTGGTGTACTTCGTGATCTACGGCATCGCGGGCGGCGGGGCGGCCGGCAAGTCGGCGGCCTTCTCGGCGGTCGGCGCGATGCTGCTCGGCGTTATCGTCACCGGCCTGTTCGTCGCAATCTCGATGACCTCGGGCGGCGGCGCGTGGGACAACGCCAAGAAATACATCGAAGACGGCAATTACGGCGGCAAGGGCTCGGAAGCCCACAAGGCGGCGGTGACCGGCGACACGGTCGGCGATCCCTACAAGGACACGGCGGGCCCCGCCGTGAACCCGATGATCAAGATCACCAACATCGTCGCGCTTCTGCTTCTCGCGGTGCTCGCGCACTGAGCAAAGTCGGCAGTGAAACAATCGCAATGGCCGGGCTCGTCCCGGCCATTGTTTTTTAGGTAGGGCGATCGTGCGCGCGTGGCGCAGTCGAACGACCAGTGCTTTCTGCAAAAGGGGCCGGGTGCAACGCGCCAGCCAGTAACCCCGACGGGCGAGCGCCCTAAATCTTGATCGCCTTCAGGATATACTGCACGTAGTTGAGTTCCTGACCGCCAGTCGGCGTCGTGCGGCTGATGAAATCGAACACCTGGCCATCCTTTATGCCGTAATTGGCGAGCCGCTCGACCTTGCGGCTTTTGTCGAAATAGACAGCGATCACGCGCCGGTCAACCTCCCGCTGAGGCAGGAACGAAGTCTGCTGCGACTTTTGCGAAATGTAATAGAAGACTTCGCCGCTGACGGTCGCAACCGTGGACGGCGTGCCGAGGATAATCAGTACCTGTTCCTGCGATGCGCCGAGTTGAATCTGCTCGATCGCCCCATCGGGCAGGAGGTAGCCGCGCTGATAGGTCTGGGTGATGCAGCCGCCGAGCAGGAAACCAAGCAGGGCCAGCGCCGCAGCCGAGCGCGGCGGGCGAAGGGAACGCGGAACATCTCTGCGGCGCAACGTTGGTCTCCCCCTGACCTTTATCGAGGCGTTTCGGCTTCGACCAAGCGCCCGTGGCAAGCTGTGGAAACAGGCGGAATGCTTGTATCCGGCGCGCTGGTTGCCTACCCTCTTGCCCGGAGCGTCACACCGTGCGGTGGGCGTCAGACAAAACCGCTTCGATTCCACAGCGGCTTCGCAGAATTGCCGCGCTCTATGGCGTGATCGTGGCGGGGCTCCTGCCGGAGACCGATATATCGAGCGGGATCGGCTGAATGGGAGGAGCGGAAACGCCGCGGAGCGAGAGGAGCCAGAGATGGAACCGAATCGTCCCTGGAGCGTACCGGTGCGGGTCGAGGACGTGCCCGAGACCGGGTTGAGCATCCATCTTTGTGCGGACCAGAGCGTGCGTGAACGGATCGCGCGCATCGCCGAGATTCTCGCTTTGCCGCGCCTGGAGGCCGACTTCGCAGTAACCCGTCGCGGGCGCGGGCTGCGGGTGGTCGGCGAGGTGCAGGCGACGGTGCTTCAGACTTGCGTCATCACCCTGGAGTCGATCGAGAACGGCATTGTCGAGGCGGTCGATCTCACATTCGCGCCTACCGGCGATGGTGATGCGCCCGGCCTCGCTTGCGGCGCTGACACAGAACCACCCGAACCCTTGCATAATGGCTGCGTCGATCTCGGCGCCGTGGCGACCGAATTCCTCATCTTGGGCGTGGATCCCTACCCGCGCAAGCCGGGAGCTGTTTTCGCGCCGCCTGCGGCCGCGGGGCCGCGGAATGGGCCGTTCGCGGCGCTCGCAACCCTGAAGAGGCGGCAGGACGAGGGTGGTCGATGAGCATGGACGCCCCCGGGGCAACGCTCACTTCGCGCATTGTCATCGCTGGTGAACACGCTATTGTCGCACGCTTTTAAGCGCCCGGCCGCAGCCGGTTGATCGTATCCGGGGTTCGGGGCCTTCCATGTCGAACAAGATTGCAATTGCGCTGGACGCAATGGGCGGCGATCACGGGCCCTCGGTGGTCGTGGCCGGGGCCGAGCTCTCGCTTGCGCGTCATCCGGACGCCGAGATGGTCTTTTTCGGGGATCAGGCGACGCTCGAGCCGCTGCTCGCGACGCGGCCGAAACTGCGTGAATCCGCGCGCATCGTCCACACCGACGTCGCCGTGAAGATGGACGAGAAGCCGAGCCAGGCGCTGCGTCACGGCCGTTGGCGCTCCTCGATGTGGCTCGCCATCGACGCGGTCAAGAAGGGAAGCGCCGGCGTTGCGGTTTCGGCAGGCAATACCGGCGCGCTCATGGCCATGGCGAAGTTCCACCTGCGGACCATGGCGGGAATCGGCCGTCCCGCCATCGCTGCGTTGTGGCCGACGCTGCGGGGCGAATCAATTGTCCTGGACGTCGGCGCGACGATCGGCGCGGATGCGCAGCATCTGGTCGAGTTGGCGATCATGGGCAGCGCCATGGCGCGCGTCGTGTTCGACCTCGATCGGCCGACAGTGGGTCTGCTCAATATCGGGGTGGAGGAGGTCAAGGGGCTGGAAGAAATTCGCGACGCGCACCGCATTTTGCGCGAGCTTTCCTGCGACCACATGGACTATCGCGGCTTTGTCGAGGGCGACGACATCGGCAAGGGCACGGTGGACGTGGTGGTGACGGAAGGCTTTGCCGGAAACATCGCCTTGAAGACGGCGGAGGGGACGGCTAAACAGATTGCCGCCTACCTCCGGAGCGCGATGAGCCGGACCCTCGCTGCGAGAATCGGTTATCTATTCGCGCGCCAAGCTTTCAAGACGCTGAAGGACAAGATGGACCCGCGCAAGGTCAATGGCGGCGTGTTTCTCGGTCTGAACGGCGTGGTGATCAAGAGCCACGGCGGCACCGACGCTGAAGGATTCGCGGCGGCGGTCGACCTCGGCTACGACATGAGCCGCTATGACGTGCTCGCGAAGATCAGCCAGACGATCGCGCAACCGCCGATGTTCGAGAGCGCCCCCGCGATCCAAGGGGTGGGCTCGTGACCACACGTTCCGTCGTCGTCGGCTGCGGCAGCTATCTTCCCCGTCGCGTTTTGACCAATGCCGAGCTCGTCGGCATGGTCGAAACCTCGGACGAGTGGATTGTCCAGCGCACCGGAATTCGCGAGCGCCGTATCGCCGCGCAGGGCGAGCTCACGTCCGACCTCGCCTTGAATGCGGCGCGGGCCGCGCTCGCCGCGGCTGACGTCGACCCGCTCTCGATCGACCTCATCGTGCTTGGGACGGCGACGCCCGACAACACATTCCCGGCGAGTGCGGTTTTGGTGCAGGCGGGACTGGGAATCACGCAAGGCGTCGCCTTCGATATCCAGGCCGTGTGCTCTGGTTTCGTTTTCGCGCTGGCGACCGCGGATGCCTTTCTTCGAGAGGGCGCCTTCAAACGCGCCCTCGTCATTGGAGCGGAAACCTTTTCGCGCATTCTCGACTGGAAGGATCGCACCACCTGCGTCCTGTTCGGCGACGGCGCCGGGGCAGCCGTGCTGGTGGCCGAGGAACAACCGGGCGCGCGCAGCGATCGCGGCGTACTGGCGACAAAGCTGCGCTCCGACGGCCGCTACAAGGACAAGCTCTACGTCGACGGCGGCCCCTCATCGACCGGCACCGCTGGATATCTGCGCATGGAGGGACGCGACGTCTTCCGCCATGCCGTCGCCGGCACGACTGATGCGGTCGAGGCGGTGTTCCAAGCGGCCGGCTACACCGCCGCCGACATCGACTGGTTCGTTCCGCATCAGGCCAACAAGCGAATCATCGACGCGTCGGCGCATCGGCTCGGCATTGCGCCGGAAAAGGTGATTTCCACGGTCGCGCAGCACGGTAATACCTCAGCGGCCTCCATTCCCCTTGCGCTTGACGTCGCGATCCGCGATGGCCGCATCAAGCAGGGCGATCTCGTTCTTCTGCAAGGCGTTGGCGGCGGTTTCACCTGGGGAGCGGCGCTGGTGCGATGGTGAGGTTGCGGACCCCGCATCAATATTCAAATTTTAAAACAGGGCCTGCGGGGCGGTTGACCGCGGAAAATCAACTTCATATCATTGAAATATAAGAGATACTCTGGGCGTTGGGGCGGGTGATGAGCGTGAAAACGGTGACGCGGGCGGACTTGTGTGAGGCCGTCTATCACAAGGTGGGGCTGTCGCGGACGGAGTTGGCCGCTCTCGTTGAGCTTGTACTCAAGGAAATCACTGATTGTCTGGAGCGCGGAGAGACGGTCAAGCTCTCCTCCTTCGGCTCCTTCGTCGTCCGCAAGAAGGGCCAACGCATCGGCCGGAACCCGAAGACCGGCAAAGAGGTGCCGATCTCGCCGCGGCGTGTCATGGTGTTCAAGCCGTCGGCCATCCTCAAGCAGCGAATTAATTCGCCGTCTGCGGCCACGCCGGCGACCGAGTGATCACTGGCTTTGAACCCGGGGACAAGAGGCGGCTGTGAACAAGGCGCCTGACGCGTTCCGTACGATCAGTGAAGTCGCGGCCGAACTCGAACTGCCGCAACACGTGTTGCGATTCTGGGAGAGTCGATTCCCGCACATCCGGCCGATGAAACGCGGCGGCGGCCGTCGTTACTACCGGCCGGACGATGTCGAGCTTCTGCGCGGCATCCGCCACCTGCTTTACGGGCTGGGTTACACCATTCGCGGCGTGCAGCGCATTTTGCGCGAGCAGGGTCCGCGCTTCGTGCAGACGGTGTGGCAGGAAGGCGCGCCGCAGCCGGTGCATATGCCCGAGCCGGAAGCGGACGAGCGCGACGACGCGCCGATGGATGACGAGCCCATTGCGCCCGCAGGCGAGGCTGCGGAGGCGGCGGATGTGGACGCGTCCGCCGAACCGCAACGCCGCGAACCTGAGATTGCGGCCGATGTTGAGGCTGCCGCCTCGATCGTCGCAAGCCCGCCGCCCGCCGCGGCGGCGGAGGAGCATGACGCCGTGGAACCGCCGGCGGAGCCGCCGCGGTGGGCCGGTCTCCGGCCGGCCGATCGCGATGCGTTGCAGTCGGCGCTCGCGACGCTCGACGCTTGCAAGCGTCTGCTCGACGAAGCCTTCGCGGAGGCCGAGCAGAGCCCGTGACGCATCGCTCGGCGCGCCGCCTGCCGCTTGGCCGCGAGCGGCGGGAATCCTGCGGTGTTTCCCATCAAACGGCCGCGCTCACGCGCGGTCGCAACATCGGTCCTTAGGCGTGATCGGCGTCGTCAGCCTGTGGTTGATGCGCCTGTTGCAGCGCCTCGACCTCGATTGCACCGCCAACTTCGCCGGCTGGTTGATGCGGCAGGTCGGCCCGTGGCTGCGGGGCCATCGGGTGGCGAAGGCGCAGCTCGCGATGGCTTTTCCCGAGAAGACCGAGGCGGAACGCGCCGCGATCCTCGCCGGCATGTGGGACAATTTCGGTCGCATCTCCGCCGAGTACGCTCACCTCGACCGGCTGTGGGACTATCGCCCCGGCAAGCCGCCCGGCCGCATCGTCATGGATGCGGCGACCGCCGAGCGGTTTGAGCGGCTGCGCCATGAGCGCAAGCCCGCTTTGATGTTCACCGCGCATCTCGCCAATTGGGAGCTGGTGCCGCTCGGCGGGCCCGACATCGATCGCGACGTGGCGGTCGTGTTCCGCGCACCGCGCGTCAGCTCGGTCACGAAGACGCTGATGGCCGCCCGCAGCGCGCGCGTCGCCGCGCTTATTCCGGCCGGCCCCGAGGCGCCGTTCCGCATCCGCGAGGCGCTCAAGCGCAACTGCATCGTCGGAATGCTGATCGACCAGCATGTCGTGCGCGGCGTCGACGCCTTGTATTTCGGGCGCCGCTGCAAGGTCAATCCGATGCTGGCGCGGTTCGCGCGGCGGTTCGAGTGTCCGATCTACGGGGCGCGCGTGGTGCGGCTACCCGGCGAGCAATTTCGCTTCGATTTGACCGAACAGCTCACCCCGCCGCGCGACGTTAACGGCAGGATCGACGTTGCTGGCACCATGCAGCTCGTCACCTCCGTCATCGAAGATTGGGTGCGCGAGCATCCCGAGCAATGGTTCTGGATTCACCGGAGATGGCGGTGAGCGTCGTCGGAGCTGCAACCGCGCCCTCTGGTCAATGCGCGGTGAGCACCGGCACTTCGGCATGCGTCAGGATATGACGCGTGGTCCCGCCGAAAATCAGTTGGCGCAGGCGGCTCTGCGTATAGGCGCCCTTGACCACCAGGTCGCAGCCGAGCGCGCGCGCGCGGTCGAGGATCAGCGCGCCGGCGGTGCGATTGTCACCCTTGAGCGTGACGGTCTCGGCCGCGATCCCGTGCAGCTTCAGGTTCGCCGCCATGTCCTCGCCGGACGGGCCGGCGACCGTGACTCCCTCCACGGTAACGATGGTGACGCGGTCAGCACGGGCGAGAAACGGCATGGCGAAGGCGGTGGCTCGCGCCTGTTCCGTGCTGCAGTTCCAGGCGATCAGGACGTTGCGGCCGATCTGCGCCGGCGGGGTCGGCGGGGCGAGAAGGATCGGGCGTCCGCTCTCGAACAGCCCGGCCTCGAAGGTGCTCATATGCGGTCCATATGGATCGTCGCTGGGCCGGCCTATCACGATCAGGTCGAACACGCGGCCGCGGTGTCCGACAAAACTGTCGCCTTCGGGCGCATCCTCGATCCACCCATAGCTGGGCGCATTTTGCGGTGCCCGCATGCGCGGAACGCCATGCTCCTTCATGAAGCCTTCGAACAGCTCGCGCGACTGCCGTGCGGCTTCCGCATTTTCCTCCTCGAAGAAAGCGAGCGACGCCGACGGCGCCACGTCCATCGCCACCACCGTCGGAACCGCGACGCGCACGGCGAAGCCCTCGATGTAGCTGTTGAAATCTCTGGCCACCAGCAGCGCGCTCGCGAGCGTCGAACGCATCGCCGCATTCGGTTCGGTCGGTACGAGGATCGTTTTCATGCCGACGGCCTCCTACGCTCAGGTCGCGGTATGATAGTCGCGGATCACCATGATGCGGCGGGACGACGATCCAATCAACAAGCGAGCTTGATCTGGTCCTTGCGGAACGATGCCCAGCGCATCAGCTGCGGAAATTAGGCAATAAAAAACGCCCCCGAAGGAGCGCACTGGACCGATTACCTGAAAAGACAAGCCGGAAGCGGCCAAGGCGGGCCTTGCCTCACTGATGTGGCCCAGTAACGCCGCTTCCGACTATATCCGTTGTGGAAGAAGCCGCTACGCTACCGCCCCAACGCCGGCTGCAGCGATTATCGCGGCATTGCGCGCCCGGTGGCATTTCACCTCCGAATTCTGCGCCGGCTGCCCCGACGCTTCGAAGGCAAAAATCATCGCTCCGATGCGGTCGACTGTCAAGCATTTGTCATCGCGAAAGCGCGCGGAAGCGGATGTTTCCCTCATTGCCGGACGAGCAAACCGAACCGCGTGTACGCGCCGGAACGATTGCTGTCATCGCGCGCAAAGCCCACCCCCGCCGACCATTCCACCGCACCGGTCCGCCAGGCGGTGGCATGCAGGCCGAGCCGGTATTCACGATAGGAGCCATCGCCCAAGGCCTGCGCTTCCGGGCCGACATAGCACAGCGCGAACACGCGCCAGCCGAGCGCCCCGCGCGCAGCGTAACTCGCGCCGACGCTCGACCAACTCGCCCATGCCTGCGCCATCGTCTGCGGGAACGGCTCCCACCAGGTCTCGCCGCTCACCCTGATGCCGGCATGTTCGCCCGCCAGAGAATTGCCTGGATCGTTGGGATGCAAACGATGAGCCTGGACATCGAGACCGGCGAACAGGCTTGCCTCGAATCCTTCCCGTTTGAACCGCCATCCCGGTAGGACCGAAGTGAGGATGAAGCGCCCGGTGATCTCTTCCGCCCCCGATCGGTAGCGATAGACGCCCGCGCCGGTCAACGTCTTGAGCGCGAAGCCCTCGGTGTTCACGCCGTCCGGCGACCATACGAAGCCGCCGAACAGGGAACTCCAGGTGCGGGAGAGCTCGAGGCCGGAAAACAGGAGAAGCCGCTCGACCGCGTCATCTTCATCTGCCGTAGCGAATGCATCTCCGGCGAGACCACAGAAGAATGCGGCCGCAGCCAGTATCGCACCGGCCCCGCGCAGCGTAGGCATCCGACCTCCCGGGAGCGCATTGCTTTGCTTTTTCCGCCGTTTGTCGGCATGCTCCATAAACGAATTGAACCACGGCGATCCGAGCGTGGTCCATACAGTTTCGCAAAATTGAAATTCGGATTGCATGAAAATTTCTGCGATGAGGCGTTTCGGCGACATGTTCTTTGTAAGGCGGTGCTGCCGGACGCGACGATGTGACAAGCCTGGACCGCCATGATCCATGACGCGGAAAAGAGGCGTTCGATTGGGTTCCTTAACTGGGCGCACGGGCTCGATCACTACGTTCTCGGGATTTATCCGACCATTGTGATCGGCCTCCAGGCCGTCTACCAGCGCTCCTTTTCGGAGCTGATCGCGCTTTCCACGGCGATGTTCGTCGCCTTCGGCGTGTTCTCGCTTCCGGCAGGGTGGCTTGCCGATCGCTGGAGCCGGCGGAGCATGATGGCGCTGTTCTTCGTCGGCTGCGGCGCTTCGCTCGCCATCGCCGCATTCGCGCCGAATCTGATCGTCCTCGCGCTCGCGCTGTTTGCGCTCGGCATGTTCGCGGCGATCTACCATCCGGTCGGGACGGCGATGCTGATCGAGATCTCCAAGGCGCGGGGACGCACGCTCGCCTTTAACGGCGTGTGCGGAAATCTCGGCGTCTCGCTTGCCGCTGCGATCACGGCGGCGCTCGCATCGTTCCTCGGTTGGCGCGGGGCGTTCCTTGTGCCGGCTGTGCTCGCCATCGCGACCGGCGTCTTATACTTCCTGTCGGTCTCCGACGATCGCGCCACGAAGGGATCGCGCAAGAGCGTCCCTGACGTGGTTCTTCCGCGTCCCGCCGCGCTCGCGTTCTTCCTGCTCTATGTGGTGATTTCATTCGCCGGCGGATTGACCTTCAACACGATCGTGATCGCCTTGCCGAAGATGGTCCAGGAGAGGGTCGGCGGCGGCATCGACCTGATGGCGGTCGGCGGGCTGGCCACAGTGGTTTTTCTTTTTGGTGCGGCGGCGCAATTGGTGGTCGGGCGCCTGGTCGAACGGTTTCCCGCCCACGTCTTGTTCGGGGCGATCGTGTCGCTGCAGTTCGCAGGCGTGCTCTGGGCCTCGTATGCGCACGGGATGGCGCTCATTCCTGCGCTGGCGCTGGTGATGGTCGGCATTTACGGGCAGATCACCGTCGGCGACATCGTGATCGCGCGTTATACCGCCGACGCGTGGCGCGGCCGCGTTTATGCCGTCCGGTTTTTCCTGACCTTCATTTCCTCGGCGATCGCCGTGTCTCTGATCGCCTATCTGTATGGCCGCGGAGGATTCGATTTCGTGCTCGCCGCGCTCGTTTTTGCGTCTGGCGCTTTTCTGGCGGCGGTCCTGGCGCTGGTGGCGGTCGTCTCCACGGTGGAAACGCGGCGAAGGGTCGTGCCGGCGGAGTGACGCCGCGGTTCGCGCGCAGGTCCTTCACATCTGACGAAGCCGCTCGATCAACGCCATCGCCGCAGCGGGCGCGCGCACCTTTCCCTCGTGGATGAAGTAGACGAACACCTCGCGCGGCCGCACGCCGGCGCGGCGATCCGGCTCGATGCGCGGCAGATCGTCCGGCTCGCGTCCTTCCGCCCAGAGGCGAACCCGCTGCGCCCAGGCGTCCAGCGCTGCCGGGGGATAGCCGGTCGCGATGGAATCCTCGCCCTTCTGAAGGCGCGCATAGACAAAACCGCCGGTGACATCAGCGATCGCGGGATAGGTGTCGTGCTCGGCAAACGCGACGGGCATGTCGAACTCCCGCAGCAGAGCGGTAAATGCAGGGGTGCGGAAACTCGCGTGCCGCACCTCGACCACGTGGCGGAGGGGCCGTCCCGCCCATTCGCGCGGAAGCAGTTCGAGAAAGGCGCGAAAATCCGCTTCGTCGAATTTCTTGGTCGGAGCAAATTGCCAAAGGATGGGACCAAGCCGGTCGCCTAATTCCACAACGCCGGAATCGCAAAACCTCTTAATCGAATCGCCTGCCTCGTCGAGCGCAGGGCGCTGCGTCACATAACGCGGGCCTTTCACCGAGAATACGAAGCCCTCCGGCGTCTCCTGCGCCCATTTGCGGAACGTCGCCGGCGTCTGCGTGCGATAGAACGTGCCATTGATCTCGATCGAGGTGAGATGCGTACTGGCGTAGGCAAGCTCCCGCGCGTGCGGCAGGCCCTGCGGATAAAAAGCGCCGCGCCAGGGCGCGAACGTCCAGCCGCCGACGCCGACGCGAATCGCCGCTGCTTTTTGCGAATGTCGCGCGTTGGGCAAATTCTCCTCCGCCGATTCTTGAGGCAGGCGCGGAGCCTGAGCTAGCCGTCTGCCACGCCGGCAAACGGGGCGGTGACCAGGTGTTGAACCGCGACCCCCGTCCGCTCCTTCATCAGCGCGGCAACATGCTTACGGTCGCAGTGATCGGGATCGCGTTCATAACACAGGAGGCAGAGACGGCGGCCGGAGCGGAGCAACTCCGCGAGTTCATCGAGTTCTTCGCGCGCCGGCGCGGTCGCGAGATGAGCCTCGTAGATGCGGAAAAGCGTATCCAGTTGTCCGGCGCGCGCGGCGAGCCGTCCTTCCTTCGGCGTGCCGAGCTTCTGCAGGTGCAAGTAGCCTATGCCGGCCTCGTCAAGGGCGGCGGAGAGCTGGCGCTTGGAGAAACCGGGGCGGCGCGAGGCCGCGACCGCGCGCACGTCGACGACGAGATCGATCTGCGCCTGCGCGAGCGTATCCATCACGGCGCTCACGGTCGTCTGCTCGTAGCCGATCGTAAAAAGGGGCGACAATGTCTTGGCGCAGCAGCTGTATGTGGCTCATAAGCAACACAGAATCGATATCACAGCCGGCCAGTCCTCGCCGTCAAAGAATTGTTAACCTTAATGCGGTATAAACTAGTCATGGGCGCCAAGCACACGGCGCTCCGACGGCGCGGCGACGCCGGAGGTACGCGCGCCGCCTGTCACACCAGTTTGGCTGAGCCTAGGAGGCGGGTTCGGCCCTTGACGCAAAAAGCCCGGGCGTAAGCCCGGGCTTTTTCTTGTTGTGCGGCCACCGGCCAATCGAGCGGCGGGACGTTCGCCCCGCCGGTTGGCGAGGCGACGGAGACGAGGGAATCCCGGCTCAGAAGTCCATTCCGCCGCCGGGCGGCATCGGCGGCATCGCTTCCTTCTTCTTCGGCAGTTCGGCCACCATCGCCTCGGTGGTGATCAGGAGGCCGGCAATCGAGGCCGCGTCCTGCAGCGCGGTGCGCACCACCTTGGTCGGATCGATGATGCCCTTGGCCACGAGGTTCGCATACTCGCTGGTCTGGGCGTCGAAGCCGAAGCTGTAATCGTCCTTCTCGAGAATTTTTCCAACCACGACCGAGCCGTCCTCGCCGGCATTGATGACGATCTGGCGCGCGGGCCAGGACAACGCCTTCTTGACGATGTCGACGCCGTGCTTCTGGTCCTCGTTCTCCGTCTTGATCTTTTCGAGCGCCTTGATCGCGCGCAACAGCGCCACGCCGCCGCCGGGAAGGATGCCTTCCTCCACCGCCGCGCGGGTCGCGTGCATGGCATCGTCCACGCGGTCCTTGCGCTCCTTCACCTCGACCTCGGTCGCCCCGCCGACGCGGATCACCGCGACGCCGCCTGCGAGCTTCGCCAGCCGCTCCTGCAGCTTCTCGCGGTCATAGTCGGAGGTGGTCTCCTCGATCTGCGCCTTGATCTGGGCGATGCGCGCCTCGATGTCCTCTTTCTTGCCCGCGCCGTTGACGATCGTGGTGTTCTCCTTCTCGATCATCACCTTCTTGGCGCGGCCGAGCATGTTCAACGTGACGTTCTCGAGCTTGATGCCGAGGTCCTCGCTGATCGCCTGCCCGCCGGTCAGGATGGCGATGTCCTGCAGCATGGCCTTGCGGCGATCGCCGAAGCCGGGCGCTTTCACCGCCGCGACCTTCAGCCCGCCGCGCAGCTTGTTGACGACGAGGGTGGCGAGCGCCTCGCCTTCCACGTCCTCGGCGACGATGAGGATCGGCTTGCCGGTCTGCACCACGGCTTCCAGCAGCGGGAGCAGCTCTTGAAGGCCCGACAGCTTCTTCTCGTTGATGAGAATGTAGGGATCCTCGAGCTCAACGCGCATTTTGTCGGCATTGGTGATGAAGTAGGGCGAGATGTAGCCGCGGTCGAACTGCATGCCCTCGACCACGTCCAGCTCGGTCTCGAGCGACTTCGCCTCCTCGACCGTGATCACGCCCTCCTGGCCGACCTTTTCCATCGCACGCGCGAGGAAATCGCCGATTTCTTTGTCGCCATTGGCGGAAATGGTCCCGACCTGCGCGATTTCTTCATTCGAGGTGATCTTCTTCGAATTCTTCTTGAGGTCCTCGACGATCGCTTCAACGGCGAGATCGATGCCGCGCTTCAGATCCATCGGGTTCATGCCGGCGGCGACGGCCTTCGCCCCTTCCCGCACAATCGAGGCGGCGAGCACGGTTGCGGTCGTAGTGCCGTCGCCGGCGATGTCCGAGGTCTTGCTCGCGACCTCGCGAACCATCTGCGCGCCCATATTTTCGAACTTGTCTTCGAGCTCGATCTCCTTGGCGACGGTGACGCCGTCCTTGGTGATGCGCGGGGCGCCGAAGCTCTTGTCGAGCACGACGTTGCGGCCCTTGGGGCCAAGCGTCACCCGCACGGCATTGGCGAGCACGTCGACTCCGCGCAGCATCTTGTCGCGCGCTTCCGTCGAGAATTTTACGTCCTTAGCAGCCATTTCGAATTCACTCCGTTTGTCGGCCTCTATCCGGCCCCGTCGCGCAGCGCGGGCGCCGAGGATGGGATCGATTGGGTTGTCTGGTAGTCCCGGCACGGGCCGCGCGTCAAAGCTATGCGGCCTTCTTCTTCGCCTCCGTGTCGGTGAGCACGCCCATGATGTCGCTTTCCTTCATGATGAGGTATTCGACGCCATCGAGCTTGACCTCGGTGCCCGACCACTTGCCGAACAACACGCGGTCGCCGACCTGCACGTCGAGCGGGATGAGCTTTCCGCTTTCGTCGCGACCGCCGGGCCCGACCGCGATGACTTCGCCCTGCTGCGGCTTCTCTTTCGCAGTGTCCGGAATGATGATCCCGCCGACGCTCTTTTCCTCGGCTTCGATGCGCTTGACGACGACGCGGTCGTGAAGCGGACGGAAATTCATGCTGTCCTCCTCGAGTTCGAAAGAATGATTGGGTGCTTCGGTCTGCATGCGACCGCGGACCGGTCGGTCCGCTGGCTTGCCACATGGGTGGAAGCGAATGCCGTTCAAGAGGACTGCCGAAAAAATCTGGCACTCCCCTCGATCGACTGCCAACCCTCAATTAGCACTTCCGCCTGGAGAGTGCCAAGAGGTTTTACATGCGCGCCGCTGTCGGTGATTTTCGTTTGTCTTAGTTTTCAAAGGCTTGCGCGCGACAGTCGCAGGTGCGGTCGGTTGCCGCAGGGCGGCCGAGCCCGGCACGCCAGCTCTTCCAGAGGAAGCGCCAGGGGTCGACGCGCGCTTTCAGGGGCGTGCGCCGGGCGCGCTCGACGTTGTTAGCAAAGTCGGGACTATGCTGCTAACGTATTGAATTTAAACAGTTTGTTTACCATTTGCGCTTGCAATGCCCACAACGGCTCAGGCAACCTTGTTCGCGCGAACGAGGAGGACGGGATGGTCTCTCAAGACTTCCGACGGCAGCTCAGCGGTTATGGCCTGACGACAGCGCACATCTTTTATCGCCGCCCAGATCATCCGTGGCTTCTGCAAAGTTATGTCTGGCAGGAATACGATCTCTGCCCGCACTTTCCTGAGCTCAACCGGTTTCTCGGGTTCTGGCGCGACAAGCTCGATGCACCGTTGCATTCGATCACGGTCGCCCATTCGCGGCTGATCAAGCCGACCGAGATCAGAGCCGTCGACGGCGTCTTCCAATTGCACTGACCGGTTCGTCTTATCGCCGGTGAAGGCCCCGATCAGGCGCAGAGCAGGGCCCTCGCATTATTGCGCGCTGTGCGTGGACTTCTCTGCCGTTCGCGCTAATTTCCCCGTGCGCGGGCCGGGCGGGCGTGCGCCCTCATGATCAGGCCCGACCCCGTTGCCGGGATTGTCCCATGACCCGCATTCGTTTCGATTTTGGATCGTTTTCGCTTGACGCGGCGTTGCTCGAAACACCGACCGCGACCGCGATCGAGGCCGCACTGCCCATCGCCGCGTCGGTGCTCACCTGGGGTGAGGAGATCTACTTCGAGGTGCCGGTGCGCGTGGAGCGCGAACACAATGCGCGGGCCATCGTCACGCCCGGCGAAATCGCCTATTGGCCGGACGGTCCCGCCATTGCGATCGGCTTCGGCCGGACCCCCGTTTCGAAGAGTGGGGAGACGCGTCTTGCCGCCCCGTGCAACGTCTTCGCCACGACGACGGGCGACGTGAAACGGCTCGCGAGCATCAAGGCCGGCGCCAAGGTGATGGTGACCAAGCTCGATTGACGCGCCGCGTGTGCCCGCCGCTATTTCGCGGTCGCGGGGTCGAAGGCTACAAACGTCCGCTGGGTGCAGCGGTCCGTTCCGACGGCAAAGCGATTTTCGACGATCTTTTCCTGCCGAATGAAGAACGCATAGTGATAGGGATTGGCGGCAGGATTGAATTTCACGCAGACAAGCCAAGCCGGGCCGCCCAGATGCTCGACCCAGCGTGGATCGGAGATCTCCAGATTGGTGAGCTCGTTCTGCGCTTTGAAGGTCTTGAGCGCCTCGGCGACGAGCTTGCGGTAGGGCGGCAGCGGCTCGGGGGAAAGGCTGAGCGCTTTTTCGAACGCGTCGTCGAGGGTTGGGCTGCTCGAGCCGCACCCAGCGAGCAGCGCCGTCAATGCCGAGGCGAGGAGAGCGGCCGAATGCCTAACGATTTGCGAGGGCCGCGAGGCGTCGCGCCGATGCCGTCGGCCAACTGATCTCACATGCACGTCGTTCTCCCAAGCGCAAGCCCGCGCCGCTGCGGGTCAAGCCTTGAGCCTTCCGGACTCGTGCGCGCCGCTATAGGCGGCGATCATCCGCGCATGAGCGTCGCCACATGAACGGCGACCGAGCGCGCGAGGCCTTGTAAATCATAGCCGCCTTCGAGCAGGGAGATGACGCGGCTCCCAGAGCACTGGTCGGCGATTTCCATAAGTTTCCGCGTCGCCCAGCCGTAATCCGCCTCCAGCAGGTTGAGATTGGCGAGCGGGTCACGCATGTGCGCGTCGAATCCGGCGGAAATCACCACCAGATCGGGCCGGAAGTCGCGCACGCGCGGCAGGATTCGGCTCTCGAACGCTTCGCGAAACTCATCCCCGCCATCCCCGGCGCGTAGCGGCGCATTGACGATGTTGTCGTGCTCGCCGCGCTCCGACACGGCGCCGGTGCCGGGGTACAGCGGCATCTCGTGAGTCGAGCAGTACATCACTGTCGGATCGGACCAGAAAATCTCTTGCGTGCCGTTCCCATGATGCACGTCGAAATCGATCACGGCGACCCGCTCAGCGCCGTACTGGTTCTGGGCATGGCGCGCGGCGATCGCAGCGTTGTTGAAAAAGCAGAAGCCCATCGGTACGGCCGTCTCGGCGTGATGGCCGGGCGGGCGCATGGCGCAGAAGGCGTTCGACACCTTGCCGGTCATCACCTCGTCGACCGCCATCATTGCGCCGCCGGCCGAACGCAAAGCCGCTTCGAAGGTGCCGGGCGACATGGACGTATCGGCGTCGAGCCGCACGAGTCCTTCGCGCGGACTGGCTTCCTGGATCGCCTCGATATAGTCCATCGGATGGCACAGCGCGATCCGATGGAAGGGGGCGGCGGGCGCTTGCTCCCGCGCGAGCGTTTGAAACGTCTCCTGCTCCAGCACGCGTTCGATGACGCGCAGGCGGTCGGGCCGTTCGGGGTGGCCGAGCGGCGGTATGTGTTCGAGGCCGGCGGGATGGGTGATGTAAAGGGTGGTCATCGCACGCAGTCTGTTTTCTGGGACCTTACGGCAAGCCGCGGGGCGCGACTAGAGGAATTCCGCGGTTGGACTCCGGATGACTTTTGCGGCGCACGCACGGATAGCGTGATTGAAATATTTTTTCGCGTGTTCTATTTTTGTTCTTCCAAGGGATTCGCATGGCCCAACGCACTTTCGGCGGCGCGCATACGAGCGCAAAGCTCAACAAGCTTGAGGCATATCTGAACGCCTTCACGACGGCGCTCAAGAAGCAGCCATTCCGCCTCATCTACTTTGATGCGTTTGCCGGGACCGGAGACATTCCGCAAGTCGATGCCGGTGGGTCGATCTTCGGCGCTGACGATTATCGGCCTTTGATCGCAGGCTCCGCCGATCGCGTACTACGGATTTCGACGCCCTTTGACGAATATGTGGGCGCGTGTGGAATAACTTTCCGACCATTCATCGTGCCGATTGGGTCGGTTAACGCCAATCCGCGCCGACGTGCACGCCCGCAGGCGGAGCGATCTCCTCCGGCACGAAGAAATCCGGTTGCAGCGGCGCAGTCGGGTCCACGCGGTACGGCTCGAAATCGGTTACGCCCTCAGCCGCGAGAAAGCTGTCGTCGATCAGGAAATGCCCGGTGAAGCTGCGCGCGGGCTTGGAAAAGATGCGATAGGCGGCCTCGGCCAGGATGTCGGGCTTGCGGGAGCGGCGCATCATCTCTTTGCCGCCAAGAAGGTTCTCGATCGCCGCCGTCGCGATAGTGGTGCGCGGCCACAGCGCGTTTACGGCGATTCCTTGCCCACGCAACTCACCCGCCAGCCCAAGCGCAACCAAACTCATCCCGAACTTCGCGATCGCCGAGCACCAGCAGTTGCTGCCCCTGTTCGGCCGACAGCGGCTCTCGACCGGTGAGATGCTGCAGGTCGACCACGCCGACCAGCCGGCCACGGACATTGGCAAGGCCGCGGTACCACGGCTTGGTCCACGGCACGCGAGCGATGTCCGGCAGAGCCACGATTTCCGCGGCAAAGCCCATTTCGACCAGGAAGTTGTCGACTCCGATGCGCACCGCCAGCCGCGTCGGCTCGGTCGGCAGGTTCGGCGCATCCTTCAACCGCTGGGCCAGCTGGGTCGAAAACTCACGCAGCTTGACGAGCTGGCGGGGGTTGATTTCGCGTTGCGTGGCCACGGAATGTCCCGACTATCCGAGTGCCGAAATCTTCTCGAACAGTTCTTCGGGCTTGACCGGCTTGGTGATGTAGTCGCGGGCGCCCTGCCGCAGACCCCAGATGCGGTCGGTCTGCTGGTTCTTGCTCGTACACATGATGATCGGAATGTCCTGCGTCACCGGATCCTTCGACAACGTGCGAGTCAGCTGAAACCCGTTCTGGCCGGGCATCACGACGTCCATCAGGATCAGATCCGGCATCACGGCCTTGACCTTCATCAGCGCCTCGTCGGCGTTCTCGGCCGTCGACACCGCATAGCCTTGCTTCGTCAGCAGTTCGTTGAGGAAGAAGCGTTCGGTCGGCGAATCGTCAACGATCAGTACTTTCTTGATGGGCATCGGCCCCCCGCAAAGGCCTGAGTTTCAGTTCATCGAGTGCTGCCGCACCGCGGTCAGCAGACTGTCTTTCGTGAACGGCTTCGTCAGGTATTCGCTCGATCCGACCATGCGGCCGCGCGCCCGGTCGAACAACCCGTCCTTGGACGACAGCATTACCACCGGCGTCTTGTGGAAGCGCGGACTGCGCTTGATCAGCGCGCAGGTCTGGTATCCATCCAGCCGCGGCATCAGGATGTCGCAGAAGATGATGCTGGGCTGATGATCGTTGATCTTCGACAGAGCCTCGAATCCATCCTGCGCCAGGATCACCTGGCAGCCGGCTTGGGAAAGAAAGATTTCGGCGCTACGGCGTATGGTGTTCGAGTCGTCGATCACCATGACCTTCTTGCCTCGGATATCCGAAAAATCCTGTGCCGCCATGTCGTGTCCTCGATGCTCAACCGGCCCCAGGATTCCGCCGGTCAGTGCCACGCGGGACTCGCCCTGGCAAAAACTCGCGGACGATTTTATCGACCGATCGCCGCGTTTTTAACCGATGCACTCGGTGCGCGCCGTGTCGAAAACCGCCGTTCCGACGTCAGATTTCGACCATTTCGAAATCTTCCTTGCGCGCGCCGCATTCCGGGCAGGTCCAATTGGGCGGTATCTCATCCCAGCGCGTGCCAGGCGCGATGCCTGATTCGGGGACTCCAGCAGCCTCGTCATAGATCCACCCGCAGATCAGACACATCCAGGTTTTGGTCCCCACTGTGGTTGTCATCATGGATAGAGCTTCGCTCGAGCAATCGGTCGCTCAGCGGCCAAAATCAAACACTTAGCAAAGGATCATAACGTGGGCTAGTAGGTCTTTGCTACCGTTTTCGCGCTAGCGCGTCGCGCCCGCGTAGCATCAGATATTTTGGCGACGTTTCGCGATGCCGACGCTACCGGTGGTGCTCAGTTTTGGCGTGTCAGACGGCAGCGGCGCGGGTGGGTTGCAGGCGGACCAGCTCGCGATCGCCAGCATGGGCTGCCATCCCGCCAGCGTCGTCACCGGCATTGCCTCGCTGGTCGACGACGACGAGCCCGACTGGACCGCGCTCGAGGCCGAACTGCTCGAGGAACAGGCGCACGGGGTCCTGCAGAACATGGCCGTCGGTGCATTCAAGGTCGGGACCATCGCCGGTGCCGATCAGGTGCAGACGATCGCTGCCATTCTTGCCGACTACGACACGGTGCCGGTCGTGTTCGATCCCCACATCGATCATGCGGCCACGGAGGAGGACCGCGGCGAACTCGCCACTGCACTGCGCGAACTGCTCGTCCCGCAGAGCACGATCGTGACGATCACGCTGGCGAGAGCACGGCAACTGGTGGGCCTCGCCGGCGACGACGAGCGCGCGGGCGAGCTGAGCGCGGCCGCATGCGCGCGCCGGATCATCGACTGGGGCTGTCAGTTCGTCCTGCTTGCCGACGCCGAACCCGGCACACCGACGGTCGTCAATACGTTGTACGACGACAACGGATGGGTACGTAGCGATTCCTCCCCGCGCGTCGTTGCGGCAGCGACGCGCTTCAGAGGCATCGGCGACACTTTGTCCGCGGCGATCGCCGGCCTGCTGGCCCAGGGCGTCGACGCGTCCGAAGCCACGCACGAGGCTTCGCAGTACACCGCAGCGGCGATCGTCCATGCATTCCATGCGGGGCTCGGTGTCGCGATTCCGGACCGACTGTTCTGGGCCGGGGACGACGACGAGAACGACGATGCCGAGCCGCGCGATGTCAACTGAGCGTGCCGACCGCGTGGCGCGCGCGCAAGGTATCTACCTGCTGACGCCGCACGTCGCCCCCGCCGACTTCGATTCGATGCTCGCCAAGCTCGACGCGGCGCTGGCGACGGGAATCTCGATGGTGCAGTTCCGCAGCAAACCGAGCGAACCGATCGACGCGCCTGCGCCCGCGGAGGACAGGTTGCGGCAGGCGCGCAGGGTGCAGGAAATTGCCCGCGCACATCGCGCGCTCTTCATCGTCAACGACGATGTCGAGCTGGCGCTGACGCTCGACGCGGACGGAGTCCATCTGGGACGCGATGACGGAGACGTAACCGCCGCGCGCGCTCGCCTGCCGGAGCGACTGCTCGGCGTGTCGTGCTATGACGATCTGCGGCGCGCCGGGGACGCGGTCGAGTGCGGTGCGGACCTGCTGGCGTTCGGATCGATGTTCCCATCGAGTACCAAGCCTGCCGCGGTGCGCGCCTCGCCGGCTCTGCTGCAGGAGGCGAGGCAGCGCCTTCCTCAAGTGCGCATCGCCGCAATTGGCGGTATCGATGCGGGCAACGTACGTGCAATCGGTGCCGCCGGCGCGCATGTGGCGGCCGTAATCAGTGCGGTTTTCGATGCATCCGATGCCGGGCAAGCGGCCCGGCGGCTGCGTGATGAATTCAACCGGGGACGCGCCGAGCATGAATCGCAACGAACAACTGTTTGAACGCGCGCAGCGATCGATCCCCGGCGGTGTGAACTCGCCGGTCCGGGCGTTTCGATCCGTCGGCGGAACGCCGCGCTTCATCGAACGCGCCCAAGGCCCCTATTTCTGGGACGCCGACGGCAAGCGCTATATCGACTACATCGGGTCGTGGGGCCCGATGATCCTGGGGCACGGGCATCCGGCCGTCGTGCGTGCGGTGCAGGAGGCGGCCGCGCGAGGGCTGTCTTACGGCGCGCCGACCGAAGCCGAAGTCGAAATGGCCGAGGAACTGCTGAAGCTGGTTCCCTCGATGGAGCAGGTGCGCCTCGTTTCCTCAGGCACTGAGGCGGCGATGAGCGCGATTCGGCTGGCGCGGGGGGCTGCGGGTGCCGGCAAGGGCCGCCGCAAGATCATCAAGTTCGAGGGGTGCTATCACGGCCACGCCGACAGCCTGCTGGTCAAGGCCGGCTCGGGGCTGCTGACTTTCGGGCATCCAAGCAGCGCCGGCGTGCCGGCCGAGATCACCCAGCACACGCTGGTTCTCGACTACAACGATCCGCAGCAACTTACCGACGCATTCCGCCAGCATGGCGACGACATCGCCTGCGTAATCGTCGAGCCGGTGGCGGGCAACATGAACCTGGTGCGTGCCAGCGCCGAATTTCTGCGGGCGATGCGCGAACTGACGGCTCACCACGGCTCCATCCTGATATTCGACGAGGTGATGTCGGGCTTCCGCGTTGCCCTGGGCGGCGCGCAGGCGCTGCTCGCAGTGGAGCCGGACCTGACGGTGCTCGGCAAAGTGATCGGCGGTGGCATGCCGGTCGCCGCGTTCGGTGGCAAGCGCGAGATCATGAAGCACCTCGCGCCGCTTGGCAGCGTCTACCAGGCCGGCACGTTGTCCGGAAACCCGGTCGCGGTGGCGTGCGGTCTGGCTACGTTGCGCGAAATTCAGCGGCCGGGCTTCTACGACGCACTGGAGCGCGCCACACGCCGCCTTGTCGGCGGGCTGGTGGATGCGGCACGCGCGGCCGCACCGTCTTTGGCGTTCTCCGGCGATAGCGTCGGCGGCATGTTCGGTGTGTACTTTGCTCCGACCGTGCCGTCGTCCTATGCGCAGGTCATGGCAGGGGACCAGGAACGATTCAATCGCTTCTTCCACGCGATGCTCGACCGGGGCGTCTACCTCGCGCCTTCGGCCTTCGAAGCAGGCTTCGTGTCTATAGCGCATGATGCCGGGGTGATCGACGCCTCGCTGGCCGCCGCGCGCGAGGCTTTTGCGGCTTGCGCGAGACCGGCGGCCGGGTAAGCCGTTTGGCCGGGAACCATTCCGACGCGCGATAGCCGAAAATCAGTTCATGCGAACCTACCGATTCCTGTTGTCCCTGCTCGCCTCGGCCACGCTGATCCATGCATTCGCGCCGGCCGCGGATGCGCAGCCGCTGCCCCGCTTCGGCGCTCCCGATCCTCACGTGAAGGCCGAGCTGATCGCCGCCACCGACGCGATCGTCCCCGGTCAGCCGCTCCAGGTCGGGCTGCAAGCTGACGCACGAAAAGGACTGGCATACATACTGGCAGGTGCCCGGTGATTCAGGGCTGCCGACACGCATCGACTGGCAGCTGCCCGCCGGGATGCAGGCCGGACCGATCGAGTGGCCCCATCCGCATCGTCTTCCGGCCGGACCTTTGATGAACTTCGGCTACGACGGCCAGACGCTGCTGCTGACCACGTTGCAGGTGCCCGCAGACCTCCGCCCGGGCGCACCCGTCACGCTGAATGCAAAAGCTGAGTGGCTGGAGTGCAACGACGTTTGCATCCCCGGCAGCGCAGACCTGAAGCTGACGCTGCCGGTGGGCAAGACGGCCGCCCCTTCGTCGCAAGCTGCGCTGTTCGACACCAGCGCGCCGGCTGGTGCCCGCCCGCGTTGCGGGTCTTTCCGCGCGCGGCGCGATCGAGGCCAACCGCATCCGGCTGGACCTCGACACTGCCGGCCGGTCTGAAGGCCGACAGCCTCGAGTTCTTTCCGCTCGAAGAAGGTCGAATCGAGCCGGCCGCGGCGCAGGCATTGACGCGCGGCGATGTGCTCGCTCTGCAGTTGACCGCCGCCCAGCCGGTCAAGGCCGACGCCAAGACTTTGTCCGGCGTCGTGGTCGCCAACGGAGGGCCGGCCAAAGCTGGCGGCTGGGTTGCGCTGGTCGACGCGCCGCTGGTTGCCGGAGCCGTCAGGGCCCGCGGCGGCCGCGATGAACGCCGCCCCGGCGGGCGGCCCGACGATGTCGCTGCTCGCCGCTCTGGGCGCCGCCTTCGTCGGCGGACTGATCCTCAATCTGATGCCGTGCGTGTTTCCGGTCCTGTCGCTCAAGCTGATCGGCCTTGCGCAGCATCGAACGCACAGCGGGCCGATGGCGGCACACGGAGTGGCGTTCGCCGTCGGCGTTGTGCTGTCGTTCGTCCTGCTCGCGGGCCTGCTGATCGGGCTTGCAGCATGCAGGCAGCGCGCTCGGCTGGGGTTTCCAGTTGCAGACACCGTGGGTGGTGGCGGCACTCACGGTGCTGTTCTTCGGAATCGGGCTCAACCTGCTCGGCGTGTACGAATTCACCTTCGGCAGCGGCCTTGGCAACACGCGCGCCGCCGACGCGCTGGTCGGCAAGTCCGACTGGCGTGGCAGCTTCGGAACCGGCGTGCTGGCGGTGATCGTGGCCTCGCCCTGTACGGCACCGTTCATGAGCGCCGCACTGGGCTATGCGATCACGCAGCCGGCCGCAGTGGCGCTGTCGGTTTTCGCGATGCTGGGCGTTGGCATGGCCACACCCTACCTTGCGCTGACGCTCTTTCCCGCGTTGCTGGCGAAGCTGCCGCGCCCGGGCCGCTGGATGGAACTGTTCAAGCAGTTCATGGCGTTCCCGATGTTCGCGACCTGTGTCTGGCTGCTGTGGGTGCTGGCCCAGCAGGTCGACGCCGGCGGAATCGCTCTGGCGCTCGGTGTCTTGGTCGCCGTGTCGTTCGCGCTATGGTCGCTGGGCCTCGCGCAGCGCGGCGCAAACCGCTTCCGCTGGGTTGCACTGGCAGGCGCCGTGCTGGCTGCGCTGACGTTCACCCCGATCGCGACCACCGAGCCAGCGAGCGCAGCGGGGCGGACCGCCAGCGTCGACTGGGTCGCCTATTCCCCGGAGAAGCTGGCGGAATTGCGGTCACAGGGCAAGCCTGTGTTCGTCGATTTCACGGCTGCGTGGTGCGTCACCTGTCAGGTGAACAAGCGTGTCGCGCTGAATACCGACAAGGTCCGTGCGCGCTTCGCCGGCGGCCAGATCGTGCGCATGAAGGCCGACTGGACCAATCGCGACGAGAAGATCACGCGCGCCCTCGCCGAGTTCGGCCGCAACGGCGTTCCCCTTTATGTGCTGTACGACAGCAAGGGACAGCCCAGCGTTTTGCCCGAACTACTGACGGAAAACACGGTTCTAACGGCACTCGACCGCGTCAACTGAGGCCTGTCATGAATTCTGCGATCAACCGTGTCGCGGCGCTCGTCGCCGCATGCTGTGCGTTCGCCATCAGCGCGGCCGGAGCGGCCGTCACAGCCGGCCAGCAAGCGCCCCAGTTCAAGGGTGTCGACGTCAACGGAAAGCAGGTGTCGCTCGCCGACTTCAAGGGCAAGTACGTCGTCCTCGAATGGAACAACCCCAATTGCCCGTTCGTGAGGAAACACTATGACAGCGGCAACATGCAATCGCTGCAGAAGCGCTTCGGCGCGGACAATGTCGCCTGGGTCGCCGTGAATTCCACCGGCGACTCGCATTCCGACTACATGTCGCCTGACAAACTGGCGGCCTGGTTCAGACAGCAGAACGCCACACCGGCCGCGATCGTGATGGACACCAGGGGCGAGATCGGGCGTGCCTACGGCGCCAAGGTGACGCCGCACATGTATGTTGTGGATCCGAGCGGAACCGTGGTCTACGCGGGCGCCATCGACGACAAGCGCAGCGCGAATCCGGCGGATGTGAAGACAGCCAACAATTACGTCTTGGCCGCCCTAACCGACGCGCTGGCGGGCAAGCCCATCACGACCGCGGCTTCAAGCGCATACGGCTGCACGATCAAGTACTGATCGAACGACAACAAAGCAAACGGCCCGCGATGCGGGCCGTTTGCGTCTGCACGGAAGGTTGCGTCAACCGCAACCCGGCGGGCATTACATATCCATGCCCATTCCACCCATTCCACCCATGCCGCCGCCACCGCCCGATCCCGCCGGCTTTTCTTCCACCAGTTCGGCCACCATGGCATCGGTCGTCAGCATCAGGCTGGCCACGGACGCCGCGTTCTGCAGCGCGATTCGGGTGACCTTGGTCGGATCGAGCACACCCATTTCGACCAGGTCGCCGTACTCGTGCGTCGCGGCATTGAACCCGTAGTTGCCCTTGCCGTTGGACACCGCGTTGACGACCACGCTGGGCTCATCACCCGAATTGGCGACGATCTGGCGCAGCGGCTCTTCCATCGCGCGCAGCACGATCTTGATGCCGGCGTCCTGGTCGGCGTTTTCGCCCTTGATCTTGCTGATGGCCTGCTTGGCGCGGATCAGCGCCACGCCGCCACCGGCGACGATGCCTTCCTCGACGGCGGCACGTGTGGCGTGCAGCGCGTCCTCGACGCGGGCCTTGCTCTCCTTCATCTCGACTTCGGTTGCGGCCCCCACCTTGATCAAAGCCACACCGCCGGCCAGCTTGGCCACGCGCTCCTGCAGTTTTTCCTTGTCGTAGTCGCTGGTGGCTTCCTCGATCTGGGCGCGGATCGCCTTGACGCGCGCCTCGATGACCTTGGTGTCGCCAGCGCCGTCGATAATGGTGGTGTCTTCCTTCGCGATCTCGACTCGCTTGGCCTGGCCCAGGTCATTCAACGTGGCCTTTTCGAGCGTCATGCCGGTTTCTTCGGCGATGACCGTGCCGCCGGTCAGGATCGCGATGTCCTCGAGCATCGCCTTGCGACGGTCGCCGAAGCCCGGCGCCTTGACCGCGCAGGTCTTCAGGATGCCGCGGATGCTGTTGACCACCAGCGTGGCCAGCGCCTCGCCTTCGACTTCCTCGGCGACGATCAGCAGCGGACGGCCGGCCTTGGCTACCTGCTCGAGGATGGGCAGCAGATCGCGAATGTTGCCGATCTTCTTGTCGTGCAGCAGGACGTAGGGGTTTTCGAGCACGGCGTTCTGCCGCTCGGCATTGTTGATGAAGTACGGCGACAGATAGCCGCGGTCGAACTGCATGCCTTCAACCAGTTCCAGTTCGGTGTTCAGCGACTTGCCGTCTTCGACGGTGATGACGCCTTCCTTGCCGACCTTGTCCATCGCGTCGGCGATGATCTTGCCGATTTCGGGATCCGCATTGGCGGAAATTGATCCGACCTGCGCGATCTCCTTGCTGGTCGTGGTGGGCTTGCTGATCTTCTTCAGTTCTTCCACGGCGGCGATCACGGCCTTGTCGATGCCGCGCTTCAGATCCATCGGGTTCATGCCGGCGGCGACGTACTTCATGCCTTCGCGACACGATCGACTGCGCCAGCACGGTGGCGGTGGTGGTGCCGTCACCGGCGATGTCCGAGGTCTTGGAAGCGACTTCCTTGACCATCTGCGCGCCCATGTTCTCGAACTTGTCCTTCAGCTCGATTTCCTTGGCGACCGAGACGCCGTCCTTGGTGACGGTCGGTGCGCCGAAGCTGCGCTCGAGGACGACATTGCGGCCCTTCGGGCCCAGCGTGACTTTGACCGCGTTGGCCAGGATGTTCACGCCCTTCACCATGCGATGACGCGCGTCATCGCCGAAAAATACCTGCTTGCTTGCCATTGTGAAGCTCCTGTCTGTCCGTTAAATGCTCAGGCGACGACGCCCATGATGTCTTCCTCGCGCATGACGAGAAGTTCCTCGCCTTCGACTTTGACTGTCTGTCCCGAGTACTTGCCGAACAGCACCTTGTCACCGACCTTGACGTCGAGGGCGATGATCTTGCCGTTCTCATCACGCTTGCCCGGGCCAACCGCCATGATCTCGCCCTGGTCGGGCTTCTCGGCGGCGTTGTCGGGGATGACGATTCCGGATGCGGTCTTGCGCTCCTGGTCCAGGCGCTTGACGATCACTCGATCGTGCAGAGGACGAATCTTCATAAACTCTCCTACGGTTGTTTTCTCGGATCCGAGAAGTGAAGAAATTTGGGAGACTGGGCTCCGGCCTCGAAGCCTGTTAGCAGTCCATCGAGGCGAGTGCTAATTCTAGGGTCGGCAGGGTCAAGTTTCAAGGGCGGGCACTCCTTCTTACGCAAAAAAGGCCAAGGAAAGCCGTTCTTCTGGGGGTGAGCACACACTTACATTGCTGTGTTTACCGATGAATGCCTGCGGGCCGTTTCGCCCTCCGAATTCAAGGGCCTAGTGCGTTTGCGTGATACTGCTTTGCCGCAAACTGCCGAAAATGCCATTGATACCCAGAAAGAGGACAACGCGGGTTCATGGACATCTCCCTCAGGCTGCCATCGCATTGGCTGGCGTCGAATCAGACCAAGGGCAAAGGCCCGAAGACGCTGCGTGCTTTCGTCAATACGGTGATGAGTTACACGAAGATGGACGTGCCCACAGTCGAATTGTGGGAGACCGCGGTCACCTTTGCGCCCAAGCACGCCGACCCGCTTTCGGCCCATGCCGCGCTGACGCGTACTTTCGGAAAGAAGGCCGGCCTGAGCTTCGTGTTCCGGGCCGACACCGCGACCGAAGGACGGTACTGGGTGTATTCGGGCGATCCCTGGCTCGAGCCTCCAGCGGAGGCCGTCAGCGCGCTCGCGCCGAAGCGGCTGATGGTGCAGTTGGCCGAGGGCTTGCCGTACCGGTTTGCGCTCGAGGCGTGCGTCGGCCATGAACGCACGGTGGATGGGGAAAAGGAAGTCGAACCATTCAAGACGCCGCAGGAGGTCGAAAGCTGGCTGGTCGCGATTGCACCCAAGTTCGGATTCCGGCCCGACTTCTTCAACGTCGCCATCAAGGAACTGAAGTTTCCCTACGGCAACCGCACCATCACGCTGCCGTATTCGTCGATCGAAGGCGTACTGGAAGTGACCGATGCCGAGCTGCTGAAGCGGCCGATGCTGCGCGGCATCGGTTCATATCGCCGGGTTGGCCTGGGACTGCTGCAGCTGTCGAACTAGGCCGCTCACCGGCCCGATGCAGAAACGGCGCCGCGGGCGCCGTTTTTGTTTTGCTGCGCTGCTGCGCGATCGAAACACCGCGCCAGCGGTCGTTGGACTTGCTTCACAGCATGAAGCCGAGACCGGGCTGCGGGAAATTGACCACGTTCGGCAGCACGTCAGCGAGCTGCGTTGGGCCGATGCCGAACCAGGTCGCCAGCGTCGCGGCGTACTGGACGACCGACGTCGTCGGAAGCAGATTGCCGCGGCCCACGTCGTTGGCGCCGCGCAGCACCGTGTCGGGCCAGACGCCGTACAGTTCGCCACCCTTCACCGCGCCGCCCACCACGAAATGATGCGCGCCCCACCCGTGGTCCGACCCCTCGCCGTTGGAATCGAGCGTGCGTCCGAAATCCGACGCCGTAAATGAGGTCACGCTGTCGGCGATGCCCAGGCTCACCGTCGCCTGATAGAACGCAGACATCGCATTGGCGAGTTCAGTCATTCGTCCAGCATGCCCGTTGATCAGGCCGGAATGCTGATCGAAGCCGCCGACCGACACATGGAAGACCTGCCTCTTGGCGCCAAGGGCCTGGCGCGCGGCGATCATGCGAGCGACGTTGCGCATCTGATTGCCGAGCCCGGTATTCGGAAAGGTCGAAAACGGAGCGGCCGTGGCCGGAAATCCGGCCAGCGCCGTGTTGAGCGTCTCAGCAGCTTCGGCCGATCGCTTGACGACCGTGTTGTAGTCCTTTTCGAAAAGATTGGTGCGGTCCTCGGTCATCAGGCGCCGTGCCGTCGCCGGCCCTGCGCTCGACCCGAACAGCGTGCTGCCGGAGATCCCGGTGATCGCCAGCCCACCGTTGTTGCCGATCTGCATCTGCACAGTCGACTGCCCGGACAAAAATACCGCCGTTCCGGACGCCGACACGCAGGTGAAGTTCTGGAACTGGTTGTTGGATGCGAGCAGATCTCCCATGCGGCCGCCCCAGCCCACGCGTGCGCCCTCTCGTCGTCCGTTGTATGTCTGCCAGACCGACTGCTGGTCATTGTGGGAGAACAGGCTCGGCGGCAGCGGCACGCTGCGGGCCTTGTACTGCGCCATCGTCGTCGGAACGACCAGGGTGCCCACATTGGCCAGCACCGCGGCCTTGCCGGCGTCATAGATGGTCTTCAGTGGCTGCAGTTCCGAACGCAGCGAGATCTGGCGGCCGGTCATCGACTGGTTGGTCGGCGTGGTGATCGGCAGCAGAACGTTTTGTGCAAGAGTGAGGTTGGTGCGCGACTGTGCGTACAGCTGATAGCTCGCGTTGTCGTACGGCACCACCGTGTTGGAATGATCGTTGCCGCCGTACATGAACACGCAGACAAGAGCCTTGTAGTCGGTCGGCGCGGTCTGCGCGGCCGCCGTTCCGATGGCCGCCAGGTTCAATGCCCACGGTGTGGCGGCACCGGCCACCGACAGCCGGGACGCGGCGCGCAGGAATTCGCGGCGGGAAGCTTGGGTCGTCATCAGATTCTCCGTCCGCCTATTTCTGCACCAGGTATTCCGGAGCGATCATCGTCAGGTAGATCGCGAGCTGGGTCCGGTTCTGCCGCGCGTTGGTTGCCGCCACGGGTATCGCGTTGACCGCGTCGCGGATCGACGTCACGGTTGCCGATGACAGTGAATTTGCGGCAAGCAGCAGGTTGATGCGGGCGACCAGCGCGTCGGCGTTGTCGGCCAGCGCGTAGATCGGCGTGTAATCGGCTCTGACATCGCTGCCTGTGCCGACGCCGTTCTGGATAACGCCCTGCATGAAATTGGCGTACGCCGCGACCGAGATCTCGTGCGTGATCTGGAACTCTGGCGCCACCAGATCAGAGGCCGCGAGCGTTGTGTTGGGCGGCACGAAACCCGGCCGGAAGAAATTGAAGACGCTCGGTGCGCGCATCGGAGTCTCCGACAGCTGATTGTCGAGCACACCGATGCGGAAGTTGCCGCTCGCCGAGGTGGCTCCGAATGCACGCATCCAGGCCGTGAAGCGCAGCGTCGGCTCGCGCAGCTTGCCGCTGGTGGGTGCGGTGCCTGGTGTCACGGCCTCGGCATCGAACAGCACCGCACGAACCGTTGCCTTGAGGTCGCCACGCACGCCCCTGCCGTTGTCGTTGAAGACAGCCGCGACGCGGCCGACGTAGGCCGGACTCGGGTTGCTCGTCACCATGTGCTGGATCAGCCGCGTGGCGATGAACGGGCCGACATTCGGATGGTTGGCGAGCGTGTCGAGCGCAGTCTTGAGTGCCTGCGGACCGGCCGTCCCGGCCGGAACGGTGACGCCCAGGAACTTCTTCTCAAGCGGCGAGTGGTACTGCGCATAGAACTGCATCGGGATCACTCGCCGCATCGGATCGGACGGATTGTTGCCGGAGAAGCGGCCGTTGACCGGGTCCGGGGTGCCGGTGTTGCCCCAGCCCCAGCCGGTGAACACGTGCGCCAACCCGCGGATGTCTTCCATGCCGTACGTATCGACAGGATCGCCGTTGACAAGCTTGGACGTGCCGTCGGTATTAAGCTGGACCAGTCCGATCGAGAAAAGCTGCATGACTTCCCGCGCGTAGTTTTCGTCCGGTACCCGGCCACCGTCGCCGCGGTTCGCGAGCGATGTCAGGTATTGGCCCATCGCGGGATGCTTGGATACCTCTTCCAGCAGTTCGCGGTAATTGCCGAATGCGTGTTTCGACAGCGTGTCCAGATAGGACGCCAGCGAGTGGGGCGCCGTCTGCAATGTGGCGTCTGCGGCGGAGGTCACGAAGATCTGCGACAGCGCATAGGTGACCCGCTGGCGCAGCGGATCGGCACCGGTCACCGCCTGCTTCCAGATGGTCTGGTAGAGCGGGTCGATCGTGACGGTGACGTCGTCTGGAGTAGGCAGCGGATAGACCGAGAGCACGAAGTCCAGATGCGATGTCCGCGGAATCAGGAACTGCTGCTCGATCCAGTTGCTGTAGCCCAGGCGCTTGAGGCGATCGATCTCCTCCGTCGTCGCACCGAAGGTCGACTGCGCCAGGAAGCGGACCGCCTGTTCATCGTTGGGCGCAGCGCTGGGTGCGGCCGTCGGACCCGACGGGGCAAAACCGCCGGGAGGCGGTTCGGGGATCGCGACGGGAGCAGCTCCTGCCGGTGCGGGAGTCGTGCTAGCGCTTCCACCCCCGCCGCCACAGGCGACCAGCATCAGCGCGGCCACGACCGCAGCCAGTAAGCTTCTGGTCCTGATGACGGAGGCTGAGTTCATTACGGATCCCGGGCGGTTTACGAAAGCCAGCGCAAGCCGCATGCTCCATCGAAGCATCGGCCGCTGCGCTTTCAGGCTACTGAGCCGCTGCAGGACGGTCTATCGAGCGAATGAACTAGCCTCGCGACCCGTCGCCGTGATGGAGGCCAAGCCCGTGCGTGGATCGTGGATGTCGCGCGCCCCGTCAGTCATCGCGCTCGTGGGGTTGCTGGCGGCGCCCGCATGGGGCCAGTCGCCGCGCCCGTCGCTTCCCGAGAGCGTCGCCACTGCATTGAAGGCGGCCGGTGTGCCGGCGACAGCCATCGGCGTCAGTGTCGTGCCACTTACGGGCAACGGACTTTCGCTCGCGCACAACGACAACCTGCCGATGAACCCGGCTTCGACCATGAAGCTGGTCACCACACTGGCAGGACTCGAACTGCTCGGACCGCAGTACGTCTGGCGCACCGAGGCGCTGGCGGTCGCGCCGGTGACGAACGGCGCGCTCGATGGTGACCTATACCTGCGGGGTACAGGCGATCCGCGACTGGTGATCGAACATCTGTGGCTGCTGGTGCAGCGGCTGCGCGGTATCGGCCTCGCCGAAATCCGCGGCGATTTGGTGCTCGACCGTACGGCATTCGAGCCGGTTGCGCACGACCCCGGCGCGTTCGACGGTGAACTGCTGCGCCCGTATAACGCCGGGCCAGACGCGCTGCTGCTCAACTACAAGAGCGTCAGTTTCCACTTCGTGCCCGATGCGGATCCCCGACAGGTGCGCATCTACACAGTACCGCGACTGGCTGGCATGACAGTGCCGGCCACCGTGCGCGCGGTCGAGGGCCCATGCGGCGACTGGCGCGCCCGCCTTGCCGGCGACTTCAACGATCCGATGCGGCCGCAGTTCCGCGGCTCTTTTCCCGTGGCGTGCGGCGACCGCGTCTGGCATGTCAGCCTGTTGAATGCCACCCAATACTTCGACGCCGTGTTCCGCTCGCTGTGGCACGGCCAGCGGCGGCACCTGGCGCGGCCGTGCGCGCGACGGCACCGCTCCTGCGGATGCCCGGCGCCTCGCCCAGCACGAATCCGAACCGCTCGCGGACGTCATCCGCAACATCAACAAGTACAGCAACAACGTGATGGCACGCCAGCTCTTTCTCACGCTGGGTGCCGAAGGTACCAAGCTGCCCGCAAGCATGGAACGTGCGCAGCGTGTGGTCGGCGACTGGCTGCAATCGAAAGGACTCGATAGCCGCGAGTACGTGCTCGAAAACGGTGCCGGACTGTCGCGAGTCGAGCGACTGACGGCCGCGGGGTTGTCCCGCCTTCTCACCGGTGCCTTCGCCACGCCGCTGATGCCCGAGTACGTTTCGTCCCTGCCACTGGTCGGTGTCGACGGAACGATGAGAAAGCGCATCGGCGCGGCTGGCTCCGCACACATCAAGACGGGATTGCTGTCCGACAGCCGCGCCATTGCCGGCTATGTTCTGGCTGCCAGCGGCCGACGCTATGCCGTCGTCGCCTTCATCAATCATCCGAATGCCGCGGCCTCGCAGGCGGCACTGGACGATCTGCTGAATTGGGTCTATGTCAACGGTTGAGGTTCACCCGCACCATCTCCGAGGCTGGGAGCGGAAGTTCACCGAAGGAGCAAGCATGGAAAATGTGACGAAAGAAAACGTGACGAAGCAAAAACTGATGACCGATGTGAATGCGGTCCTGGCCGACGCAGAAGAACTGCTGCACCAGGCCACAAAGGCCAGCGGCGAACAGGCCGCCGAGTTGCGTCGGCGCGCGCAATCCGCGATCTCGAATGCGAAGGCCCGACTCGGCGACGCCGAGCATCGCGTAGTCGAGCAGGCGAAGACTGCGGCGAAAGTGACTGACACCTGGGTTCATGACCATCCGTGGTCCGCGGTCGGCATCGCTGCCGGCATCGGCCTGCTGCTGGGCCTGGTGATCAACCGTCGCTGATCCGATCAGGATCCGGAAGCGCCGATGACGGGCAGCGCCGAGCCGTGGACCGCGTCATTGCGGAAGATCTACGCACTCGTACTGACGTCGCTGGTCACTCGCGGCGAACTGGCTTCGTTCGAACTGGCTGAAGCGCGCGACAGGTACATCCGCTGGTTGGCGCTCGCAGTCGTCGCCGCCGTCCTGCTGCTGGCTGCGCTGCTGTCGCTGTCGTTGTGGGTCGCTGCAATCTTCTGGGACGGCCCGCGTGGACTCGCACTGGGCCTGCTGACTGCGTTCTACGCAGCGGCTGCGCTCGGAATCGTTCGTGCGGTGCGTAGGGGCATGGCGGCCGCGCCGCCGCTGCTTGCGCAGACGCGCGCCGAATTGCAGAAGGACCGGGCCGCGCTGCAGGGGCACCTCATCGAGTCGGGCGATGACAGCGGCTGATCGCGAGTTGCACGAACTCCGGCGCGATTTGCTCCTGACCCGTGCTGCGGCGGAGCGTGCCCAGCTCGCACATCAGATCGACCGGTTGAGGACCCGCGCGGCCGGTAGGCGTAGCGTTGCAGGGTTCGCGCTGCGCGCAATCCTCCGGGCGCGCCGCTCCGCGCCGCTGGGCCTTCTGCTCACCGTACTTCGCTTCGCACGTCGCCAACCCTGGCTGGTCTCGGCCGTGGTCGCGGGCGCGGCCCGCCTACGTCGCGCCCGCGCGTTGCGATGGCTGCTGCTCGCCGGCGCGATCGCCGGCGCAGCCTGGTGGCTGCGCCGGCGGATACAGACGAGCGCGAATGGAACGGACACGCCGCCAGTCGCGGATACCGAGACCGTCGGAGAAATTCAGTAGCGTCGGCCTCGGCTTCCGAGCGGCACCTGCTTAGAATCCGGGCTGGAGACGCGGGATGAATACCTCTGTCAAAGGCTTCGTCGGGAAGCTCGCGGCGCGATGGCGCAGCGCTGACACCCTGCTGTGCGTAGGTCTGGATCCGGATCCCGTCCGATTTCCCGCGCATCTGCGCGAGGCGAGTGACGCGATATTCAGCTTCTGTCGCGACATCGTTGATGCCACCGGTGACCTGGTCTGTGCATTCAAGCCGCAGATCGCCTATTTCGCCTCGGCTCGCGCGGAGTCGCAACTCGAGGAACTGATCGATCACATCCGTCGCAGGCACCCCGCGGTGCCGGTGATCCTCGACGCGAAGCGCGGCGACATCGGCGCGACTGCCGAACACTACGCGCGCGAGGCGTTCGAGCGATACGGCGCCGACGCGGTCACGCTGTCGCCTTACATGGGGTACGACTCCATCCTTCCGTTTCTCGCGTACGCGGACCGCGGCGCGTTCCTGTTGTGCAGGACCAGCAATCCCGGAGGATCCGATCTGCAGATACTCGACGCGGGGGGCGTGCCGCTCTATCAGCGCGTCGCGCGCCTGGTTGCCGAAGAATGGAACGCCCAGGGTCAGCTCGGCCTGGTCGTCGGCGCGACCTACCCGGCCGAACTCGCTGCTGTGCGGTTGCTGGTGGGCGGGCTGCCGCTGCTGGTGCCGGGCATCGGCACGCAGGGCGGTGACATCGCTGCGACCGTCGCAGCAGGGCAGTCGGCGGACGGCGTCGGCATGGTCGTCAATTCGTCACGCGCGATTCTGTACGCCGGCAGCGGCGAGGATTTCGCCGAGCGCGCACGCGCCACCGCGCTGGCCACGCGCGACGAGATCAATCGCCATCGCCGCCGCTAGCGGCCGGCGGTTTCCGATGCGGCCGCGTTGCGGTCGCTGTCGGCCGGCACCGTGAGAGTGGCCAGCACCTTGTCGATGCGGTGCTTGTCCATGTCGACGATCTCGAAGCGCCAGCCGTGCCACTCGACGATGTCCCCGGTCGCCGGCACCCGCCCGAGCAGCAGCATCACCATGCCCGACAGCGTGTTGTAGCGTCCGAGCTCCTCTTCCGGCGCGGCACCGAAGTTCAGTCGATCCTTGAGTTCCGGGATCGGTATCAGGCCGTCCAGCAGCCATGAGCCGTCGGCGCGTTGCACGGCCCAGGCATCCTCGGTGCGCTGCGGCTTGAATTCACCGGCGATCGCCTCGAACAGGTCCTGCGATGTCACAAGACCCTGGATCTCTCCGTACTCGTCGACCACCAGCGCCATATGACCGGCACTCGATCGGAAGTTCTCCAGCAGTTCCATGCCGGTCAGCGACTCGGGCACATACACCGGCGCCTCGGCTGCGCGTTCGAGGTTCAGCACCTCGCCGCGAATCGCCTGTTGCAGCAGGCGGCGCGCGCTGGCGATGCCCACCACGTCGCGCAGGCCGCCGCGGCAGACCGGAAAGCGCGAGTGCTCGATGTCGAGCACTTGCTTGAGGTTGTCCTCCAGCGAATCCTCCAGATCAAGATAGACGATCTCCGAGCGCGGCGTCATCAGCGAGGCGATCTGGCGGTCGTCGAGCCGGAACACGTTGCGCACCATCGCGCGCTCCTGTTCGTCGATTACTCCGGTCTCGGACCCTTCCTGGATCAGCGCGTGGATCTCTTCCTCGGTCACCGCAGCCGCGCTGGTGCGGGCGCCGATCATCCGCAGCAGCACATCGGTCGAGCCCGAGAGCAGCCGGACGAAAGGCTTGGCGGCCATAGACAGCCAGGCGATCGGTCGCGCGACGCGCCGCGCGATCGCTTCGGCCGAGATCTGTCCGAGCCGCTTCGGGACCAGTTCTCCCAGCACAACCGAAAAGTAGGTGACGACCACGACGACCAGCGCGGTGGCTCCGAGTCGGGCGCCCTTGGCTTCGGCCCCGAGTTCGATCAGCCAGTCGGCCAGCGGGGCGGCGAATGCGGCTTCGCCGACGATCCCGCTGAGGATGCCGACCGATGTGATGCCGACCTGGATCGTCGAGAGGAATCGCGTCGGCTCGTCGTTGAGCGCGAGCGCCGCGGCAGCCCCGGCATCGCCCTGCTCCACCATCGCCTGCAGGCGGGCGCGGCGGGCAGTCACCAACGCGATTTCGGACATCGAGAAGACCCCATTGAGCAGGATCAGCGCGAACAGCAGCAGAGCTTCAGTAGGCATGGTCGGCCGTCGGGGAAGTGGCGGGGCAGGCTGACACCGGGCCAACGCCGGCGGCAGCAGAAAGAGATCGGAGCGGGCACGCAGTGCGCATCGTGGTCGGGCACCGCATCAGGCTTCGACGAAGAACGTGCACATTTCCTCGAGCAGCCGTTCCGGAAGCTCTTCCGCAATGTAATGTCCGCCGGGCAGCGCTGAACCGGAGACCGGTCCAGCGCACCGGTCGCGCCAGTCGTCCAGTGGCTGGAATAGCCGGTGCACGACGCCGCGCTCACCCCACAGGACGTGCAGCGGGCAGTCGATTCGGCGATCCAGGTCGGCGCGATCGTGCTCCAGGTCAACGCTTGCGGCGGCCCGGTAATCCTCGCACATCGCATGTATCGCTTCTGGCGTGAAGCAACGCTCGTATTCCGCCAGTGCCCGGGGGTCGAACAGTCCCGTCCCGACCGAGCCCCACGCACCGAGCTTGGTTCGCAGGAAGAGCGCCGGGTCGCCGCCGATCAGGGTCTCCGGCAGTGGCGCCGGCTGGATCAGGAAGAACCAGTGGTAGTACAGCCGCGCGAACTCCATCGTGGTGTGCTGGTACATCGTCAGTGTCGGAGAGATGTCGAGCACCATCAGACGCGCCACCCGCTGCGGATGATCCAGCGCCAGCCGGTGCGCGACGCGTCCGCCGCGGTCGTGACCGCAGACGAAGTAGCGTGCATGACCGAACGATTGCATCAGTTCGACCATGTCCTGCGCCATCGCGCGTTTGCTGTACGTCGCATGGTCCGGCGCACCGGTCGGTTTGTCCGAATCCCCGTAGCCTCGCAGATCGGGCATCACGAGCGCGTAGCGCCGCGCCAGCGGTGCGGCCACCCGATGCCAGATCGCGTGAGACTGCGGAAATCCATGCATCAGCAGCAACGGCGGCCCGTTGCCTCCGTGACGCACGTTGATCTCGACGCCGTTGGCGCGCCGCCGTTCGAGGACAAAACCGGGGAAGAGGTCGGACATGACGTCGCAATCGCTAGTGTGCAGGAAGTTCTCCGCCGCGCGCACCGCGTGGCGGCCGCGTCGAAGGCGGCCACGGGGCTCGCTACACGTCCTGCCTTTGCCTGAGCAGACCGACCAGTGTTTCCAGCGCCACCAGGATGCTTTGCGTGCGCACGGCGCTGCGATCGCCGTGAAACGCACGCGTATCCGTCTTGACCCACGCGGCCTGCGTCGCATCGCGCCGGATCGCCCAGGCGAAGCACACGGTGCCGACCGGCTTGGCTGTCGTGCCGCCGTCCGGCCCCGCGATACCCGGTCACGGCCACTGCGACCTGCGCATTGCTCTGCGTCAGCGCCCCGAGCGCCATCGCGCGTGCGACCGGTTCGCTGACCGCACCGAAGTCGCGCAGGTACGCTGGTGCGACGCCGAGCACCTGCGTCTTCGATTCGTTTGTGTACGTGATGAAGCCGCGGTCGATACCACTGGCTCGATCCCGGCGCCAGCGTTACTGCGTAGGCGACCCCGCCCGCAGTGCACGACTCTGCGGTCGCCAGCATCAGATGCTGCGTGCGCAGCGCACGGCCCAATTCGGCGGCAAGCTGGTCGAGTCGATCGGCGGGCGTGCTCATGCAACCAGCCGCGTCACGATGGCCACCGCAATCAACGCATACAACGCCGCCAGCAGGTCATCGGCCATGACGCCCAGACCATTCTTCCAGCGGCCGTCCAGCGCGCGGATCGGCGGCGGCTTGAGGATGTCGAACAACCGAAAGGCGAGCGACACCCAGCGCCTGCCAGGCGAGTGTTGGAGGCACCATCAGCAGCACGACCCAGATCGCCACGATCTCGTCGATCACGATGGCGCCGTGATCCGGCCGACCGAGCGCCAATCCGGTGCGGTGTGCACATGCGGTGCCGATGACGAAGGTCACCGCGATGGCGACCGCCCATCCGGTCGTCGACAGCCAACCATCCAGTGCAACGAACGCCATCCAACCGGCCAGCGTGCCCCAGGTCCCGGGCGCCGGGCCGCAGCAGTCCGCTGCCGAATCCGAGTGCCACGCCGTGTGCGGGGTGCGACAGCATGAAGCGCCAGTCCGGCTCCGCGCCGCGCACGCCGGGCCCCGGAGTCGATGCCCGGGCCGCGGGAGCCCACGCCGGAGGAGACGGCTCGTTCATGGTCGGAAATGATCGAACGCGCGGGCAGATGTGTCCACCGCCCGGCCGTCGGCATCGACGACCGTCAGTCCGGTGCCCGAAACGATCCTTCCGATCCGCGACAGACGGCGACGCCGGCGGCCCGCCCGGCGTCGAGCACCGCTTCGCGGGCGGCGATCGGCGCCGTGAACAGCAGCTCATAGTCATCCCCACCGGACAGCACGAAGGCCTTTTGCTGCTCCTCATCCAGGCGCAGTAGTTCTGGCGAGCGAGGGATCGCCGGCCAGTCGATGCGCGCCGCGACCGAAGACCGCTCCAGGATGTGCCCCAGGTCACCGGCCAGCCCATCCGAAACATCGATGGCGCTGGTGGCGAGTCCGCGCAGGCGTTCACCGAGTTCGACGCGCGGAACTGGTCTTTCGAGCCGGCCGACGGCCTCCGATGGCGTCGGGAACACCCGGCGGGAGCCTGCCCTGCAGCGAGGCCAGGCCCAGTGCACCGTCGCCCAGTGTGCCGGAGACCCAGATGTCGTCGTCCGGCGCCGCGCCGGATCGGAGCAGTGCCTGTCCGTGCGGCACCTCGCCCAGCGCAGTGATCGAAACGGTGACGCCGGCCGGCGAGCGGGTGGTGTCGCCTCCCGCCAGCACGCACCGGTATCGATCGGCCAGCGCATGCAGCCCGCGAGCGAAGGCAGCGATCCAGTCTTCGTCGGCCCGCGGCAGCGCCAGCGCGAGAAAATGGCAGCGCGGCGTCGCGCCGCACGCAGCCAGGTCGGACAGATTGACGGCCAGCGCCTTGTGGCCGAGCGATTCGGGGTCGACGTCGGGCAGGAAGTGCACACCTTCGACCAGCATGTCGGTCGTGACGGCCCACTGGAACCCGGAGGCGCCGTCGATCAGTGCGCAGTCGTCGCCGATGCCCAGGTCGACGCGCGGGCCCGCCACGCCGCGGTCGAAATAGCGGGCGATCAGTTCGAACTCGCCGAGGGGCTGCACCTGCGCCGGCATGGCCCGCTGCCCGCCCGCGGCTCAGGCGCGCGCCGCGACTTCGGATGGCCGCAGCTGGGACGCGACCTTGTCGAGTACGCCGTTGACGTACTTGAAACCCTCGGTACCGCCGAAGCTCTTGGCCAGTTCGACTGCCTCGTTGATGATCGACGCGATAGGGAATCTCGGCGCGATGCTTCAGTCTCATAGGTGGCGAGCAGCAGGATGCCGTGCTCGACCGGCGACAGCGCCTCGACGTCGCGATCGAGGTGCGGCGCGAACTCCGCGCGCAGCGCATCGGCGCCTTCGATCGCACCGTTCAGCAGTTCGCGATAGTGCGCCATGTCGGTCCGTTGAGCGAGCTCCTCCAGCCGCTCGCGCCCGCGCGTTTCCGCCAGATGTCCCTCGATGGCGGCGACGATCCTGCCCGCCGACTAGCCACTGGTACAGCCCCTGCACGGCGAGCTCGCGTGCGCGGCGGCGCGCACTGCGCCCCGAAGCCTTGCCGCCCTGTCGCCGCCACGGGCTCATTCGCCGGCTGCTTCGTCGCCATTCTCGTCCAGCGCCCACAGCAGATTGGCCATTTCGACCGCCACCTGCGCCGCATCGCGACCCTTCTCGGCGACCCGCGCGCGGGCCTGCTCGTCGTCTTCGGTCGTGATGATCCCGTTGGCGATCGGCACGCCGTGGGCGAGCGCGACCTGCGCGACGCCGCGCGCCGACTCATTGGACACGACTTCGAAGTGGTAGGTCTCGCCGCGGATCACGCAGCCGAGTGCGATCAAGGCGTCGAATTCCTCGGTGGCCGCGAGCTTGGCGAGTGCGACCGGAATCTCGAGCGCACCGGGGACCGTCAGATGCGTGATGTCGTTATCGTCGACGCCGAGTCTGATCAACTCACTGACACAGGCTTCCTGCAGTGCCTGTCCGGCCCACTCGTTGAACCGCGCCTGCACGATGCCGATGCGCAGATCGGCGCCGTCGAGATCGGGCGCGAAGTAGTCGATCGCCATTTAGGGCCTGTTCACGCTAAATGCGGGAGATGCGTTGGGCCGCAATGCGGATGGATGCGCGAAGGGCGGCGCTGCGAATGGTAACTCCCATTCGCAAGCCGCCCGCCAAAGCAGACGCCGTATTGCGGCCCAACCCTGCGGGAAAGCGAAGTGGCGTGAACAGGCCCTAGCCTCCCGGCAAAGCAGTGTACGCGAGCAACCGCGCTGACCGCGCCGCGCGCGGTGACGATCACTGTTCGACGAAACCGGTCGCGTGCAGACCGAAACCTGCCATCGACGGCATCTTGCGCGGCCGTGCCAGCAGCTTCATCTGACGCGACGTTCGAGATCGCGCAGGATCTGCGCGCCGATGCCGTAGGTGCGCAGGTCCATGCGCGCGTGCCGCGCCACCTCGTCGCCCGCCTCGAGCGACGTTCGGGCGTCGAACTGCGGCGAACAGCGCATCAGCCGTCTCCGCGCAGTTGAGCAGCACCAGCACGCCGCTTTCGGCCGCCGCAATGGCCGCCAGCGCGCGCGGGATCGGCCACGAATGGGTACCGGCCCCGGCGTCGAGGAAGTCGAGCACCGACACCGGCTCGTGCACGCGCACTAGCGTCTCGCGTTCCGGATCGATCGTTGCCCCTGACGAGTGCAAGGTGCGCTGAACCGCTCGGCTTGTCGCGGTAGACGACGAGTTCGAACTCGCCGGCCGGCAGCTGCACACGCCGGCGACCGCGCCGCTCGATGATCGATTCGTTGGCCGCCCGATAGTGGATCAGGTCGGCGATGGTGCCGATCTTCAGTCCGTGCTCGCTGGGCGAAGGGAACGAGGTCAGGCAGCCGCGCCATGGTGCCGTCGTCGTTCATGATCTCGCAGATCACGGCGGCCGGCGTCAGGCCCGCCAACTGCGTGAGATCGCAGCCCGCCTCGGTGTGACCAGCGCGCATCAGTACGCCGCCCGGCTGCGCGACCACGGGAAACACATGTCCCGGCTGGACGATGTCGCCCGGTTTCGCGGTCGGCGCGGGTCGCCACCCACACCGTGCGTGCGCGGTCCGCCGCCGAGATACCGGTCGTCACGCCTTCGGCTGCCTCGATCGAGACCGTGAAATTGGTACCGTGCACGGTCCCGTTGGCCCGCGCCATCGGCGGCAGCGCCAGTTGCCGCGCGTGCGCCTCGGTCAGCGTCAGGCACACCAGGCCGCGCGCATGCTTGGCCATGAAATTGATCTTTTCCGGCGTGACGAAGTCCGCCGCGAACACCAGGTCGCCCTCGTTTTCGCGATCCTCGTCGTCGACGAGCACGACGACTCGTCCGCTGCGCAGTTCCTCGAGGATCTCGGGAACGCTCGCGATCGCGCCCGCGGATCCGGGTTGGGGCGTGACCAGCGACAGAGCGCTCATGCAACCTCCAGGGTCTGCATCGCTTGAGGTCGACGATTGTAGTCGCCTCACCTGCGCAGACATGACCAGCCGCCGTGTCACAGGTCAGCGATGCAATGCGATGACCGACAGGTTCCAGAGGAGATGCGCGATGATCGGCAGCGACCAGGCTGCCGGTCCGGGCGCGCAGCCACAGGTAGAGCAGCGCCGCCGGAGCGACTCCAAGCAGCAACCCGGGACGGGCACCGTGCAGCGCGACGAAGGCTGCCGTCAGCAGAAGCCCGCCCGGGCCGATGCGCGCACCCCACAGCTGCCAGCGCGGCGGGATCGCCTGGTCCGCCAGCGACAACAGCACGCCGCGCATCACGAGTTCCTCGACGATCGCGGCAACGACCGCAGCAACGGCGGTTGTCACCGAGACGACGATCGGGTCGAGTCCGCGGCCCGCCAGCACCAGCAGGTTGAGTGCTAACGCGGCGGACGTCACGACGGCGGCCGATCGAAAACTGCCCGGCCGCGGCGGCACCAGGCCGATCGATTCCGCCGTCAGCGACCCGAACGAACGCAGCGGCTGGACAGCCAGCCACACCGCAAGCGCCGCCAGCGCCGGGGCCGCAGGACGCCAGTCGGGATCGAGCAGCCCGGCTGCGGCGGCAAGTGCCACGACATAGAGCAGCAGCAGCGCCCAGCAGCCGACCGCTGCTGAGCGGCCGCCGCGCGTGCTCAGGAGAATCGGGGCAGCGCCGATCGCCAGCGCGAGCAACCAGCCTGCGGCGGTGGCGCTCACCGGCTCACGCGGTGCGCGGCAGCATCCGCTCGACGTAACGGGCGATCAGGTCCACCTCGAGGTTCACGGCGTGCCCCGGCGCCAGGCTGTCCGAGCGTGGTCACCGCCGACGTATGCGGAATCACGTTGATCGAAAAGTCGCAGCCCTCCGCCGAGTCCGCAACCTCGTTGACCGTCAGGCTGACGCCATTGACCGCGATCGAACCCTTGCGCGCGAGAAACCGCGCCAGCTCGCTCGGGGCGCGGATCACCAGCTCGCGCGATTCGCCGACGAGTCTCGCACGCACCACCACGCCGAGGCCGTCGACGTGCCCAGCCACCAGGTGACCCCCGATCGAATCGCCCAGGCACATCGAGGTCTCGATGTTGACGGCGCCCAGGTCGTCGAGACCGACCGTCCGGCGCAGGCTCTCGCGCGAGACATCGGCGGTGAAGCGAGCACCGGATACGGAGGTCGCCGTCATGCACGCACCATTGATGGCGATGCTGTCGCCCACGCGCGCGGCAAATCCCGGAACACCCGCGGCGTCGACGCTGATCCGCACTCCGCCGTCATCGGGCAGTCGCTCGACTCGCTCGATGCGTCCGATCCCCTGCACCAGGCCGGTGAACATGCCAGTTCAGACCATGCGTGCGCGCAGGCGCACGTCGCCGCCGATGGCGGCGACTTCGCGAAACTCCAACCGCTGGGCGTGCGCCAGATCCGACAGCGCCGGCAGATGCAGCATGCCCTGGGCCTCGCCGATCAGCATCGGGGCCAGATAGACCAGCAGCTCGTCGACCACGCCCGCCCTGACGAGTGAGCCGTTCAGGCGGAAGCCTGCTTCGACATGTAGTTCGTTGATGTCGCGACGCGCCAGTTCCTTCATCAGCGCTTTCAGGTCCACCTTGCCGCCTTCTTCGGGCAGGACCACGACTTCCGCATTGCGCGCCTCCAGCGCCGACATCCGAGCAGCAGCCGGCGTAGTCACCGTCGCGACCAGGACCTTGCCGTCGCCCTCGAAGATGCGCGCCTCGGGATCGACCTCCAGCCGGCTGTCGACCACCACGCGGAGCGGCTGCCGAGAAGTTTCCACCAGGCGGACGTCAAGGCGCGGATTGTCGGTCTGCACCGTCCCGATGCCGGTCAGCACCGCACAGGCGCGCGACCGCCACGCATGGCTGTCGCGCCGGGCTTCCTCGGAGGTGATCCACTGCGAGACGCCGTTTTCGAGAGCGGTCTTGCCGTCCAGGCTGGCTGCGATCTTCATCCGCACGAACGGACGACCGCGTTGCATGCGGGAAAAGAACCCCACGTTCAGCTCGGCTGCCTCCTGCGCCAGCAGGCCGCAGCGCACCTCGATGCCGGCCGAACGCAGCATGTCGAGCCCACCGCCGGCGACGCGCGGGTTCGGATCCTCCACAGCGGCGATCACGCGGCCGACGCGCGCTTCGATCAGCGCGGTGGCGCACGGCGGCGTCCGCCCGAAGTGACTGCACGGTTCCAGCGTGACATACACGGTGGCGCCGCGCACCTCGTGCGCATTGCGGCGCGCATCCAGCAGCGCCTCGATTTCGGCATGGTTCGAGCCCGGCGGCTGAGTCCAGCCTTCACCCAGCACGCGCCCGTCGCGGACGATGACGCAGCCGACCCGTGGATTGGGCGTGGCGTCGGTCAGCGACCGTTCGGCCAGCGCGAGTGCGCGGGACATGAACTCGTGGTCGGCTTCTCCGTACATCAGGCCGCGCGCGACAGCGTTGCGCCGGGCACCACTTCGATCTGCAGCGGTCGCTCGCTGTCGAGATGGATGTTCCGCTGCGGGAACGCCACGGTGATACCCGCCTCGGCAAAGCGCTTCTCCAGCATGTACCGCAGGTCGCTCTGGATCTGCATACCGCTCGATTTGACCACGTCGACCCAGAAGTACAGCGCGAAGATGAGCGCGCTGTCGCCGAAGTCCTCGAAGATGACCAGCGGCTTCGGATCCTTCATGCACCAGTCCGTGCTCGGCGGCAACCGCTTCCATGATGTCGGCCACCTGGCGGGTCGGCGAGCCATAAGCGACGCCGACCTTGACCACGCGCCGCATGGTTGGCGACTCGCCGGTCCAGTTGGTGACCTTCTGCTCGAGCAGCAGCGAGTTGGGCACCATCGTCTCGATGCCGTCGAACTGTCGCACCGTGGTCGAGCGGATGTCGACCGCCGTCACGACGCCCTGAACGCCGTCGACGTCGACGATGTCGCCGACCCTCACCTTGCGCTCGAACAAGACGATGACCCCGCTGATCAGGTTGCGCAGCAGCGTTTGCGTTCCGAAGCCGACACCGATCGCGAGCGCGCCGCCCATGAAGGCAAACACCGTCAGCGGTATCCGCGCGAGGTTCAGCGTCAGCACCAGCAGCGCAAACCCGGTGAGCAGCATGATCCAGCGGCGCAGCACCCTGGCCTGCGCCTCGCTGACCTCGAAGCGCTGCACGACGATCCGTTGCGCCGCGGCGGGCGAACAGCGCCGGCGATCCAGTAGCCGAACGACGAAGATCAGCAGCGCGCCGATGCTCTTGCCGACCGTGATGCCGCGCGAGACGGTGGTCGGCTTGCCGCCGATGTCGACCGTGTCCTCCACGGCGAAAAGTTCGAAATCCCACAGTGAGCCGATCAGGTCACGAAGCGAGGCGCGGATGTCGGCGAAACGCTCGGCAGTCGTCCGCCGACCGACCGCCTGCGCGTATTCGTGCTTCCATCGGCTCTGAGCCGTGCCCAGTCGCTGCGCCAGCGCCTGGAGTTCGCTGACCGCATCGTCCGCGCGCCGCGTCGCCTCGAGCGCGGCCATCTGGAAGCGCCGCCCGGGCGCGTTCTCGTCGAGCGCGTCGACGCGCCGCTGCTGATCCTGCAGTGCCGCATCCGCCAGAGTGCCCAGGTCGGCCGCGTACGACTTTAGTGAGTCGACGCGCGTGAGCATTGCCATCAGCGCCTTCTCGGCCGTTCGACGCACGCCGGGATCCGGATCGCTGAGCGAGGCATAGCGCTGGCGCCACGCTTCGATCGAAAGTGGCTGCAGGCCGCGCAGCGTGTTCAACGCGCTCAACTGCGTACGCAAGGATTCCAGTGTCTGGTCGGCTGCTTCGAGCTGGGACTGCTGCTCGGCGAGCCGACGGACCTCGTCGACCGACTTTGGCGCCGGCTGTGAGCCGATGGTACGGCGCACCTGGTCGCGCTCGGCGAGCGCCCGGCTGCGCGCGTTGCTGGCCTCTTCGATGCGTCGCTCCAGCACCAACTGCTGGGTCTGCAGTCCCTTGACCACGCGTTCGAGTTCCCGCTCGCTGAAGCGATAGTTGGCTGCCAGAACTGCAGCCTGCTTCTCGTAAAGAGCCAAACGCGCCTGCGCGGTGTTCAGCAGCTCGTTGTTCAGTTCGCCCTGCAACTGGATCAGCACCAGACCTTCGCTCAAGCGGCGGGTACGCAGCCGCGCCAGCTCGACTGGTGCCGCCGCGTCGCCGGGTGCCCGTTCAATGACCAGCCGTTCGGCAGCCTGGCTGCTCTTCAGCAGCTCTTCCACGCGCAGCAGTTCTTCCTGTTGCAACGTCGCGACCGAACGGTACGAATGCAGCCGCAACCGCTCCGCATCGAGCTGATCGAGCGCCGCGTCGACCTGCAACAGCGTGTAGGGTCCGGGCTCAGTCGGCCCCTTCCAGCCGGCAAGCGCTTCCTCGGCCGTGGCGCGACTTGCACGCGCGGACTCGATCTCGCCCAGCATGTCGATCTGGTTCTGCAGGAGCATCGGGAAGCGTTGCAGCAACCAGCCCATTTCGGCGACCTGGGCCGGGGTCGCCCCGGCCGGTATCGGGTAGTTTCCCGAGCGCTCCTCCGCAGCCGCCTGCTCAGCTGCCCTCAGCACCTTCTCCAGATCGGCCCGGCGCTCGGGTATTGCCAGCGAGCCCGACCTGACTGCCTCACCGGGCTTGTCCGCCTTGGACGCGCCGCCTCCCAGCAATTTCTGCACGAGCGGGGTCGGGACCGCGGCCGGAGAGAGCACGGCTAGAAGCAGCGCGACCGCAGCCAGAGTCCAAAGGCGACGCGAGCAAAGCATCGGTGGATTCTACGGACGTTCCTGGCCCGCATCGGCGCGCCCACCTGCGACGCGGGCACGAAAAAAGGCCGCTGTGTGAACAGCGGCCCTGGCGTCCGCGGCACGGTGTTGCGCCGTGCCGCGTTTCGACGCCCCAGAGGGTTAATTGATCGTCAGCTTCCGGCTGGTCTGAGGAGCCCGCTTGGGCAGCGTCAGCGTCAGCACGCCGTTCTCGTAATGAGCGTCGGCGCCGGCTTCGGTAACCTCAGCCGGCAGTTCGAAGGTGCGTGCATACATGGCGGCATATCGCTCACTGTGCAGAACACGCTCGCCTTCCTTCTCTTCCCTGGTGCTTTGCGTTTCGGCGCGGATGGAAACGCGCATGCCTTCAACCGATACCTCGATGTCCTCCTTCTTCACACCGGGCATGTCGATCTTGATCTCGAAACTGTCGCCCTTGTCGACCACGTCCATCAACGCCCGCTCGATGGCGGGCATGTCGGGATAACGCGACATCGTCGGCAGCAGGCTAGTGCGGCTCCACAGATCATCCATCCAATCGCCGAACAGCGGCACAAAAGGAGTGTTACGCCGATGCATCAGCAGATTTGCCATCGTGACCTCCTTTCGAACACGGGCCCGAATTCCCTTCCGGGCCTTCATCTTCAACATAGGTCGGGTTCGCGGCTGCACAAGGTCTCATGCCGAGCGCGGATTGATGCACATCAACGCAGACACCGCCAGGTGCGGTCGAGCGAGGACGAGCGAACCGTCCCCGCCCGCTGCAGCGTCAACGAACAGCCAGCCGCTTGCTGGTGACCGTCGCCCGCTTGGGAAGCGCCAGCGTCAGCACTCCATTTTCGAAGCGGGCATCGGCCCCGTCTTCGGTCACTTCAGCGGGCAGTTCGAAGTTGCGTGCATAGCTGGTCACGGTGCGCTCGCTGTGGAGCACGCGTTCGCCGTCCTTGGTTTCGCGCTCCTTGTGCGTTTCGGCCTGGATCGCGACGCGCGAGCCTTCGACGGACACGTTGATGTCTTCCTTGCCTACGCCGGGAAGGTCAACCTTGATTTCATACTTGTCGCCCTGATCGATGACGTCCATCCGCGCCCGGGCCACCGTGCTGCTCTCGCCGCTCAGCGCGGGAAGAACGCCTGGGCGCTGGAAGAAATCATTGAATACATCGTCGACCAGCGCGCCAAACGGATCGCTGCGACGCAAAGAAACATGGTTCATGAGGGCCTCCGACTGAATAGATGAGCAGGCCGCCGCCTGCGGTTCCATTTAGTTCGGGACTGCCCCCGAAGTTTCAAGGGCCGCAAAGCGACTAGCCGCGGGCCGGGCGCCGACGGGGTCGCCGCGACGGCTGGACCTCGCGCACGACCTCGGCAAACTCGTCGACATCTTCGAAACTGCGGTAGACCGAGGCGAAGCGGATGTAGGCCACCTTATCCAGCCGCTTGAGTTCGCGCATCACGAGCTCACCCAGCTTCTCGCTCTTGACTTCGCGCTGCGCGGAAGACAGCAGCTTGTCCTCGATGCGGGCAATGGCATCGTCGACCGCTTCGCGCGGGACCGGCCGCTTGCGCAGCGACAGCTGCATGCTGGCGCGCAGCTTGTCGCGGTCGTAGTCGGCCCGACCGCCGCCGCGCTTGATGATGGTCGGCATCACCAGTTCGACCCGCTCGTAGGTCGTGAAGCGCTTGTCGCACGACAGGCACTTGCGGCGACGACGGATCGTTGCGCCCTCGTCCGACGCGCGCGAATCGATCACCTGCGTGTCAGCGTGCAGGCAGAAGGGGCATTTCATGGCTAGGCGCGCTCGGTGTACGCGACCCTGCGGGTCGCACGTGCACCTCGCGCGGTCTTGATCAGCGCGCCGCCCTTCGGGCGGCCGGGCGGGCGGCGCGACAACAAACGCAACGAGGCGGGCAGGCGCGTCGTGCTCATTGTTGCTTTCAAGACGCTAGCCGGGCCACAGTCTCAGGCGCCATAGACCGGAAAGCGGCGGGTCAGGTCGCCAACGGCATCCGCGTACGCGCGACAGCGTCGCGGGATCGTGCGGGTGCTCGAGCACATCGGCGATCAGGTTGGCGGTCAGGTCGACCTCGGCCTGCCCGAATCCGCGCGTCGTCATGGCGGGCGAGCCGAGGCGGATGCCGCTGGTGACCATCGGCTTTTCCGGGTCGTTGGGAATCGCGTTCTTGTTGATCGTGATGTGCGCCTGGCCCAGCACCGCCTCGGCCTCCTTGCCGGTGATCTTCTTGGCGCGCAGGTCGACCAGCATCAGGTGGCTTTCGGTGCGTCCAGAGACGATGCGCAGGCCGCGCCGGACCAGCGTTTCGGCCATCGTGCGGGCGTTGTTCAGGACCTGCTGCTGGTAGGCCTTGAAGTCGGGCTGCAGCGCCTCCTTGAACGCCACCGCCTTGGCGGCGATCACGTGCATCAGCGGGCCGCCCTGCAGCCCGGGAAACACCGCGGAGTTGATCGGCTTTTCCAGCTGCGGCTTCATCAGGATCAGGCCGCCGCGCGGACCGCGCAGGGTCTTGTGGGTGGTCGATGTGATCACATCGGCGTGCGGCACCGGACTCGGGTACACACCGGCGGCGATCAGCCCGGCGTAGTGCGCCATGTCGACCATGAAATGCGCGCCGATCTCACGCGCGACCCTGGCAAATCGCTCGAAGTCGATGCGCAGCGAGTAGGCCGACGCGCCGGCGATGATCAGCTTCGGCCGGTGCTGCGTGCGCGAGGCTGCTCCATCGCGTCGTAGTCGATCTCCTCGCGCCTCGTTCAGGCCGTAGCTCACCACCTTGAACCACTTGCCGCTGATGTTGAGCGGCATGCCGTGCGTCAGGTGTCCGCCTTCGGCCAGGCTCATGCCCATGATCGTGTCGCCCGGACTGCAGCAGCGCCAGGAACACCGCCTCGTTGGCCTGCGCGCCCGAATGCGGCTGCACGTTGGCGGCGATCTCGATGCCCGGCACTGCAAACAGTTCCTTCAGGCGCGCCAGCGCGAGCGTCTCGGCAACATCGACGAACTCGCAGCCGCCGTAGTAGCGCTTGCCCGGATAGCCTTCGGCGTACTTGTTGGTGAGCTGTGTGCCCTGTGCGGCCATCACCGCGGGGCTGGCGTAGTTCTCGGAGGCGATCAGCTCGATGTGCTGTTCCTGCCGCGGTGTTCTCGTGCTGGATGGCCGACCAGATTTCCGGGTCGACCGCATCGATCGTGTGCGTGCTGCGCTTGAACATGGGCCCTCGCGTTGGTGTGCAAGTGGTTGATTCGTCACTTGCCATCTGCCCAGGCGAACGGCAGCTACGCGGGTAGCAGATCTTCCGCGCTCCCCGGGTGTACTCACCCTTCGCCAGTCACGCGGAACGGGATGGCGGAGAAATTATGCCAGTGCGTGCAATACCCAGATTCCGAGCGCCACTCCCAGCAGCGGGCCGCCGAATGCCACTAGCACCGGCCTGCTGAGTTCGCGGCCGCCGGCGACGGCGGCGATCACCGCCTTGAAGACAAGGTTCGAGCCAACCGCCAGGCCCAGGGCCGTCATCGCGGTCAGAGGCGCCAGCGAGCCGCCAGCGAGCAGTTGCATCGACGACAGTGTGATGGCATCGACATCGGTCAATCCGGATATCGCGGCCAATGCCAGCACTCCACGTGAGCCGAGGAGATCGTTGGCCCAGGCCGTCAGCAAGAGGACGACGGCATACACCGCCCCGAAGCCGAGCGCGGTGCGAAGCTGCGTCGGGTTGCTGAACGCAGTCTCGTCCGCCGCCGGCGCGGTGGCCGCCTTCTTCCATCGGACCGCGACACCCGCCAGTGCCGCCAGCAGCGCGGGGACCGTCACCAGCAGCGCCTGTGGCAGAGAAGCCGGCGACACCGCGGCAACCAGTACCAGCACGCGCACCAGCATCGTCGCGTTGGCAAGCAGTATCACGAGCAGTGCCGCGGCCAGGGGCTGTGAACCGGCGGCCACATGGCGTGCATAGACCAGAGTAGTGGCGGTGCTCGAAACGACTCCACCCAGAATGCCGGTCAGGATGAGGCCATGCCGGCCCGGCGTCAGGCGCCACGCCAAGTAACCCGCGAGGCTGACGGCGGCAACCAGCACCACCATCAGCCACACCTGGAACGGATTGAGTACGCCGTACGGTCCGAACGACCGGTCCGGCAGCAAGGGCAGGATGACCGCCGACAGGACGGCGAACTGCAGCATCGACCGGATATCTTTCCCGGTCAGCTTCTGGCTGAAGCCTTCGAGCTCGGACTTGAAGTAGAGCAGCACGGTCATGCCGACGCCGAGCGCTACTGCGAGCGTCTGGTAGCCGTAGTAATTGGCCGCGCCAAGAAAGAACGTGCCGATCGCGGCGACCACGGTGGTCGTGCCTGAGTCTTCCACGATCGAACCGGGATCGTGCAGATAGGCGGCCACCAGCGCGACGGTGACGCACACCGCACCCGCCCCGAGCGCCCAGGCGGAGCCGGTGGCGTCCGACAGCAGACCGGCGAGCGAACCCAGCACGGCGATCAGCGCAAAAGTGCGCACTCCGGCTTTCGCCTCGGGGTGGCGCTCTCGCTCCAGCCCGATCAGCAATCCGACACCGGCGCTCAATGCGAAATTGGCAGCCAGCGAAACCGTGGAATCCATTCGGCGACTCTACGGAACTTGGCGCGCCCCACCTTGGCCGCGGTCAACCGCGCAGGGCGGTCAGGTCAGCGACTCGTCGCGCGCCTGCTCGAGATGGCTGATGTCGCCCCAGTCGACCAGTCGAAGTGCGAGCGGCGGACCTTCTGCCTGCAGTCGGTTGATGCTGGCATTCAGCATCTGATGCTGGCGCGGTGCGTCCCACGCGAGATCGCGTGCCCGGCGATAGATGACGTCGAGCACCCCGCCGTGAGCGACCACGGCGACGGCAGCACCCGGGTGCAGGACGACGATGTCCGTCAGAGCCGCGGTGACCCGCACCAGCAATTGCCGTGCGCTTTCGCCATCGGGTACGACCCAGTCGAGATCACGTGCGCGCCACCGCTCGAAGTCGCCTCGATAGCGGCGCGCAATCTCGTCGACGGTCAGTCCCTGGAAAACGCCGAAGTCGCGCTCGCGCAGGCGGGCGTCCAGCTTCGGTGCATGTCCTATTCTGGCGCCGAGCGGGGCGGCGGTCAGTGCCGCACGCGCCAGGTCGCTGCTGTAGATCGCGCTGATCGGCTCGGAAGCCAGGCGTTCGGCCAGCTGCGCCGACTGGCGAATTCCGGTGGCCGACAGCGGGACATCGAGCTGGCCCTGGATGCGATGCTCAGCGTTCCAGGCCGTCTCGCCATGCCGGATCAGCAATAGCGAAGTCGAGGTCACGCGAGCCGCGGGTTGAGTGTGTAGGTTCCGTGCAGCGCAACCTTGGCCAGCACGTGGCCCTCGATGGCCTTCAGGACGTCGGGCGCGGTGAAGCGGCCGTCGAGCGGAACACGCTCGAGATCGAGCGCATACACCGTGAAGAAGTACCGATGCACGATCGAATCGTTCCACGGCGGACACGGTCCGTCGTATCCGAAGTAGTCGCCGCTCATGTCGTGGTCGCTCGCGAACCAGCCGGTGTAATCGTTGACTGCCTGGCGCGTGCCGTTGAGCGCGGCCGGTCCGTTCTTCCCGCGCGGCGTGACGTCCTTCGAGTAGCTGCCTGCTTCGATGGCATGTACCGCCGCCGGGAGGTCGACCAGCGCCCAGTGGAAAAAGTCCACGCGGGGCAGGTCGGCGGGGACCTCGCGGTCCTCCTTGAAAAGGTCATCAGGCCGGCTCGGAACATCCGGGTCGTGGCAGATCACCACGAAAGAGCGAGTGTTGGCCGGTGTCTCGGACCAAGCGAGATGCGGGTTGTGGTTGGCGGACAGCTTGACGTGATGCGCGGGGTCGATCACGCAGAACGCGAACTCCGCCGGTATCGCGGCGCCGTCGCGAAACGAATCGCTCCAGAGTTTCATTGCCTTGCCTCCTGCCGTGGCCGGACCTGCAACCAGAACGTCACCGGTCCGTCGTTGACGAGTTCGACCTGCATGTACGCACCGAAGGCCCCGCATCCGACATGCGGGTGTTCGCTGCGAGACCGCTCGACGAACAGATCGAACAGGCGTCGACCGAGTTCCGGCGGCGCCGCAGGACTGAAACTCGGACGCGACCCGCTCATCGTATCGGCCGCCAGCGTGAACTGCGGCACCAGCAGCAGACCTCCTCCTATGTCTCGCACGCTGAGGTTCATCTTGCCCTTGTCATCGGCGAACACACGATACCCGACGAGCTTGCCGACCAGCGCATCGACCTCGGCCACTCCGTCGCCGCGCTCGGCGCAGACCAGCGCCATGATGCCGCGACCGATGGCTGCCGCTTCCGCGCCGTCGACCGTCACGCGCGCCCGCGTGACCCGCTGGATCAGAGCAATCATCGAGCCGATTCTAGTGGGCACGACGCCCAGAGCACGGCCTGGGAAGCTCGGACTAGGCCACCGTGACGCGCGCCCACTTGCGCTTGCCGACCTGTACGACGTAGGTCCCTCGGGCGACCTTCAGCGCGCGATCGCTCACCTTGACTCCGTCGATTTTCACGCCTCCTTGCTCGACATTCCGCACGGCTTCGCTGGCGGACGGTGCAAGGCCGGCGCCTTTCAGCAATCCGGCGATGCCGATCCCGTCGGCACCCTCGGCGGCCAGCGTGACCTCCGGCATCTCGTTGGGCACGGCGCCGGCGCGAAAGCGCGCCATGAACTCGAACTCGGCGAGATCGGCTGCGCGCTCGGAGTGAAAACGGGTGACGATCTCGCGCGCCAGCAGCACCTTGATGTCCCGCGGGTTGCGTCCCTCTTCCGCCTGCCGCTTGAGCAGCGCGACGTCCTCGTTGCTTCGCATCGACAGCAGGTCATACCAGCGCCACATCAGCGGATCGGATATCGACATGACCTTGCTGAACATCTCGAACGGCGTTTCGGCGATGCCGATGTAGTTGCCCTTGCTCTTGGACATCTTCTCGACACCGTCCAGGCCTTCTAGCAGCGGCATCGTCAGCACGCACTGTGGCTCCTGCCCGTAGTGCCGCTGCAGTTCGCGGCCGACCAGCAGGTTGAATTTCTGATCGGTGCCACCGAGCTCGATGTCGGAGCGCAGCGCCACCGAGTCGTAACCCTGCATCAGCGGATACAGCAGTTCGTGCATGGCGATCGGCGAGTTGTCGTGGAAGCGCCTGGAAAAATCGTCGCGCTCCAGCAGCCGCGCCAGCGTGTAGCGCGCGGCCAGCTTGACGAGTCCGGCCGCGCCGAGCGGCTCCGACCACTCGGAGTTGTAGCGGATCTCGGTGCGCTCGCGGTCGAGCACCAGCGCGGCCTGCTCGAAGTAGGTCTTCGCGTTAGTCTCGATCTCCTCGTGCGACAGCGGCGGCCGCATCGCGTTGCGACCAGAAGGGTCGCCGATCATCGCGGTGAAGTCGCCAATCAGGAAGATCACCGTGTGCCCGAAGTTCTGCAATTGGCGCAGCTTGTTGAGCACCACCGTGTGTCCGAGGTGGATGTCGGGCGCGGTCGGGTCCAGGCCCAGCTTGCAGCGCAGCGGCTGCGCGGTAGCCTGCGATCGCGCAAGTTTCTGCGCGAGTTCCGATTCGACCAGCAGTTCGTCACAGCCGCGCGTGATCTGTGCGAGAGCCTGCTCGATTTCCCGAGTAATCGGGTAGGTCTTTGCCGGTCCGGGTTCCATTATTGTCCGGTCGATCTGGGAGCGGCCCGCCGCTGGGCCGCGATATACTCCACCCGCACAAAAAAGCGCACCGAGCGGTGCGCTTTTTCCTGCCAAGCCGGCCGATGCCTTTGCAGATTCTATCGAAACCCCTGAAGCGCCTGACCGGAGAGATCCGCCTAGGCGCACGACTGCTCGCGCGGCGCTGGAAGCGGCTCGATCGGGCAACGCGCAGCCGCATCGAGCTGGCCATAGTGTTTTCTCTGCTGCCATTGTCGGCGGCGCTCGCGGCGCTGGCCGCCGCGCCGGTGGCACTCGACCTGGATTCGCTGGAATCGCGCCCGCTGGTCGAGGCGATCGACACCCCCGCAATCGACGAACAATTGCAAGCGATCGCCGGGCGCGTCGAGGTCTACGTGCGCGAAGCGCGCGTGCAGCGCGGCGAGTCCTTTGCAGCACTGATGCTGCGCCTGGGCGTCGATGACGAGGCTGCCCTGCGGTTCGTGCGCGCTGATCCGGTTGCCCGGGAACTGGTCCGCGTCGCGCCAGGACGGTTCGTCCAGGCGGAGATCGACGCGAACGGCAACCTGCGCTGGCTTCGAGCCTTCAGCGGTGCCGACGAGTCCGCGCCGACCGCCAACACACGAGTGTTGACCGTGCGGCGCGATGAAACCTCCGCAGCCGGTTTCAGCGTCCAGGACTCGACCGTGGCGATGGAGCCGCGCATCGAGCTGCGCAGCGGCGAAATCCAGGGGTCGCTGTTTGCCGCAGCCGATGCCGCCAACATTCCGGATTCCGTCGCGCAGCGCATGATCGATGCTCTCGAAAGCGAGATCGACTTCCATCGCAATTTGCGGCGCGGCGACACCTTCCGCGTGGTCTACGAAGGCCTTTATGTCGGTGGCGAGTACCTTCGGCCGGGCCGTCTGCTGGCCGTCGAGTTCGTCAATCAGGGCAAGTCGGTCGAAGCGTTCTGGTTCGACGACGGCAGCAAGCAAGGCGGCTACTACTCGTTCGGTGGTCGCAATATGAGGCGCACCTTCCTGCGTTCTCCGCTCGAGTACACGCGGTTGAGCTCCGGCTTCAGCGACAACCGCACGCATCCGCTGTTCGGCTACGACGCGGCTCATCGGGGCATCGACTATTCGGCGCCGCCGGGCACCAAGGTGCGCAGCGTCGCCGCCGGAGTCGTGCAGTTCGCCGGATGGCAGCGAGGCTACGGCAACGTGGTCGAGGTCCGGCACAACGACAAGCATTCGACGCTGTATGCGCATCTGCAAAGCTTCGGTGGCGGCGTCGTCAACGGCGCGCGGGTTGCGCAGGGCGACGTGGTCGGGCACGTCGGCTCGACCGGCTGGGCGACCGGGCCGCATCTGCACTTCGAAGTGAAGATCCGCGGAAACCAGGTGAATCCCCTGACGGCGGAGCTCCCGGCGGCTGAGCCGCTGGCCGAGCCTCGGCGTGACGCGTTCATCGCGGCGGCGAAACCGCTGCGCGAGAAGCTTGCATTGCTCGAGCGGATCCGCCTAGCCGCCAACGGCAACTGACGACATGTCCGGCCGAACGGCTGGAGTCGGCAACTCCGAAATGTTCGCGGGCCTGATGTCGGGGACAAGTCTCGACGGCGTCGACGCGGTTCTTGCGGATTTTTCGGGCAGCGCGCCGATGGTCGTCGCGCACGTTCATCTCGCCTTTCCCGCCGCCCTGCGCGACGAGATTCTCGGCCTTGTCGAGCCCGGACCGGATGAGGTCGATCGCTCGGGGGCAGCCGCACAGCGGCTGGTCGCGCACTATGCGCTAGCCGTGCGTGACCTGCTCGAATCAAGCGGGCACGACGCGTCGGATGTCCGCGCGATTGGTGTTCACGGCCAGACGATACGGCACCGACCAGACGCCGGATATTCGGTCCAGTTGAACGCTCCGGCGCATTTGGCTGAATTGACCGACATCGACGTCGTCGCCGATTTTCGCAATCGCGACATGGCAGCCGGGGGTCAGGGAGCGCCTCTGGTCCCCGCCTTCCATGCAGCGCTCTTCGCCTCGAGCGCGCCGCGGGCCGTCGCCAACGTCGGCGGCATCAGCAACATCACATTCCTGCCCGTCGATGGCGGGCCGATCCTGGGTTTCGACTGTGGGCCTGGCAACGTCCTGCTCGACCTGCATGCGTCGCGACACCTGCCGCAAGCATTTGACCGCGACGGGGCGTTCGCGGCGCGGGGCCGTGTGATTACCCCTTTGCTGGAACGCCTGCTCGCCGAACCCTTCTTCGCCAAAGCTCCGCCGAAGAGCACCGGACGCGAGCTTTTTTCGTCGCGGTGGCTCGATGCGGCGCTCGCCGTGGAAAGTTACCCGGCGGCCGACGTGCAACGCACCCTGACTGAGCTCACGGCTCACTGCGTCGCCGCGGCCGTCAGCCGATGGTGTCCGGCTGCACTCGACGTGGTGGTCTGTGGCGGCGGGGTTCGCAACCGAAGCCTGATGGCAGCGCTCGCACAGGCAGTGCAACCACGCGAGCTTGTTTCCTGCGCCACCCTTGGCGCCGAGCCGGAACAGGTCGAAGCGCTCGCTTTCGCCTGGCTCGCCCGCCGGTTCATCCGCCGCGAGCCGGGCAATCTGCCGACGGTCACGGGCGCGCGCGGCTCCAGGATCCTCGGCGCGCTGTATCCGCGCTGACGGATCGGGCAGCCGGGCACAAACAAAAACGGGGCGCCAGGGGCACCCCGTCAGGTATACGAATGAGGACTAGGCGGAAAACGAGGAACCGCAGCCGCAGGTGGTGGTCGCGTTCGGATTCTTGATCACGAACTGCGCGCCCTCGAGATCCTCTTTGTAATCGATCTCGGCTCCGACCAGATACTGGTAGCTCATCGAATCGATCAACAGGGTGACGCCGTTCTTTTCCATCGTCGCGTCGTCTTCGTTGATGACTTCGTCGAACGTGAATCCATACTGGAACCCCGAGCAGCCCCCGCCCTGCACGAACACGCGGAGCTTCAGTTCCGGGTTGCCCTCTTCGTCGATCAGACTCTTCACTTTCGACGCGGCAGCATCGGTGAACAGCAGCGGGGCAGGTATCTCGACAGCAGCGTTCATCTCTTACTCCACTCGACGTGAGGGCTTGACCATTGGCGCGATTATATGCGCCCCAAAGCCACGGTATCTCGCCGAAAAAAGCCGGGATCAGGCTGTTTCGGACGTGGGGCCACCGGTGGCCAGTTTCAACGCCGGACGCGCTTCGGCCACGTCATGGATCAAGCGGCCTTCAACCACAGCTCCATGGTGGATTTCCAGCGCCCGGTAGTGCACGTCTCCGCAGACGCGCGCCTTGGGCTGCAGTTCCAGCGCGTCGGATACGTAAATCGGGCCTTCGATCCTGCCCGAAACGACCAGGTGGGCAGCGTGGACTTCGCCGATCACGCTGCCGAGCTCACTGACGATCACCATGCCCGGATCACCGTTCGCGCAGCGCACGTCACCCTTGACGATGCCGTCGATGCGCAACCCACCCGTGTAAGACACAGTGCCCTCGATCGTCGTGCCGGTGCCCACCAGGGTGCCGATCGTCTTCGGTATTGCGCGCTTGGCTCCGAACATGTTTCCCCCTACATCGTGAAGGTCTGCTGCGCCCGCAGCTGACCGCCGGAATGAATCGACACCTCGACCGATTGGACGATCGCACCGGCAGGAACGGTAAACGTACCCTCCACCCGTTGATAGTGGCGAAAGGACAGCGGTGCGGGTCCTGCGATCGCCTGCGCGGCGTCCGGAAGCTGAATCGTTGACGACCGCCCGTCCTGCTGAAGGGTCACCCTCAGTCCGATGGCACCGACGAAATCCTTCTCGGGACGTCCGTTCTGCTGCACGAGCAGCCGGTAGCGCAAGGTCCGGTCGTCAGCGTCCGGCTGCAGCCGGAAGCTGCGGATGACTACGTCGCGTGAACCGGCTGGGGTCGGCAACAGGCTCTCGAAAAAAGCCAGGTCGCTTTTCAGCCGGGCATTGTCGGTCTCGAGCGCCTTGATCTGCTGCCCAAGCTGATCCTGCGCCGCGCGTTCGACTTTCAGTTGATTCTCCGACTCCACCGCTGCGGCGGCATAGCGTTCACGCTCGCTCACCGCCAGTTGCAGTTGCTGACGCACCTGATCGATTTCACCGCGCATGTCGCCTCGATCGGGGGCGCCGAAACTGCGCCCGTAGTTGTAGACCGTCATCAGTCCGACGATGCCCAGGGCGGCGGCAATCAGCGCCAGCGCACCTCGCGCCGCCCAAGGCAACTGGGTGCGAACGGCCACGCGGGGCGCGCTCACAGAAAGGTTGCGCAACCACAACTTCCACTTCATCGAGGGGCGGGAGCTACGAATGCACCGCGAGGTGCTCGCGAGAAAAGTGCCGAACCACCGACCGCATCAGCCGGCGCAACTATCGTTTTCAATCATGAAAAGTATAGGTGCCCGATTCGGGCATCGAGCGCTTGAAATGCGCGCTCGATATCCCGCGAAACGGGGCACTCCGAAGGCTGATGCGCGATCGCGGGATGCGCGATCGCACCGCGTCACAAAGCGCCGATCAGCGCTTGGAGAACTGCTTGCGGCGGCGCGCCTTGCGGAAGCCGACCTTCTTGCGCTCGACTTCGCGCGCATCACGAGTGACGAGTCCGGCGCTGGACAGCGCCGGTTTCAGCGTCGCGTCGTAGTCGATCAATGCGCGGGTGATGCCATGTCGAACCGCGCCCGCCTGACCCGATTCGCCGCCGCCGGTCACGTTGACGCTGATGTCGAAGGTCTCGACGTGGTTGGTCAGCGCGAGCGGCTGGCGCACGATCATGCGACCGGTATCACGGGAGAAATACTGCTCGATCGGGCGTCCGTTGACGACGATGGCGCCCTTGCCACGCTTCATGAAGACGCGCGCCACGGAGCTCTTGCGGCGGCCCGTACCGTAGTTGTAGTTGCCGATCATGAGGACCTCAGATGTCCAGTGCTTTGGGCTGCTGCGCGCTGTGCGGATGCTGCTGGTCCTTGTAGACCTTCAACTTCTTGATCATTGCGTATCCCAGCGGTCCCTTTGGAAGCATGCCTCGCACGGCCAGCTGCAGCGCGCGGCCCGGAAAGCGCTCCTGCATCTTGCGGAAGTTCGTCTCGTACACGCCGCCCGGATATCCGGTGTGGCGGTAGTACTTCTTGTCTTCGAACTTCGCGCCAGTCACCTTGAGGCCGGCCGCATTGACGACGACGATGTAGTCGCCGGTGTCGACATGGGGGGTGTACTCGGGCTTGTGCTTGCCCCGCAGACGCAGCGCGATCTGGCTCGCCAGCCGACCCAGGACCTTGTCCTTGGCATCGACGAGCAACCAGTCATGCTTGACCTCAAGCGGTTTGGCGGAATAGGTTTTCATCAGCACTTATCCTGAACTTGCACTGCCTGAACTTGGACTTCGAATCGAGCGGAACGCCGAGCGGATCGGGGCCCGCGGGCTTCGGCTTCGGAAATCAGCCGGCGTTTCGGAAATAACCGGCCCGCCAAACGCGGAAAGCCTTGGATTTTAAGCGTTTTTTGTCTCCAGCTCGCAAGCGCACAAAAAGGCCCAGGACAGGCCCCGGACCGAATCCACCATGCGGGTGGAGGAGACAGCTTCCGAGAAGAGGGCTCTCGTTGGTTTGAGTTGCGTGCAGTCCTGCTGCAACGCAAGCAAATCAGGGCCACGCGGGACAGCAAAGCTGGGATCGACGAAAATTGAACGACATCAGATAGATATGACCCGCGCGCAGCAGCTTCGAGGAAATCCTCGATCTTGTTGCTCAGGCGATCAAGACGGAGTCTGAGCAGATGGAATGCATTGTTCGCTGGACCGGCGAGGGGATGAGCTTCGTCGCGGAATCGGGAAGCGGCCACTTGGTCGCGATGGACGGTTCGCCGGATGGCGGCGGCAGGAATCTGGCGCCGAGGCCGATGGAAATGGTGCTGATCGGAACCGGCGCGTGCACCGCCTACGACGTGGTGCTGATCCTCAAGCGCGGACGCCATCGTGTGCGGTCCTGCGAAGTCAGCCTCCACGCCGAACGCGCTCCGACCGATCCGAAAGTGTTCACCTCGATCGAGTTCCGCTTCACGGTGCGGGGAGAACAACTCGACGCCGCCGCAGTGGAGCGGGCCGTGCAGCTCTCGCACGAGAAGTACTGCTCCGCTACGGCGATGCTCGCATCCACCGCCAGGATCACGCACGAGACCGTCGTCGAGGAAATCTGACGCCGCTCGCCTCGCGCAGGGATCTAGAAGGCGATCTAGATGTAGTGCGCGGTGGAGGTCATCACCTTCGCGGCCAGTCGCATGAGCCCAGCGGGCAGGCAGCGGCAGCGGCAAGCCGCCTTGCAGAAGCGCAGTCTCCGCATGATTCATTTCGTCGTCTTTCATCCGCTGGACGATCGCGCGTGACGACTGATCGCCATCGGGTAGGCGTTCGAGATGCCCGTCGAGATGCTGCTCGACCTGCCGCTCGGTCTCGGCCATGAAGCCGAGACTCATTTCGTCGCCGGCGCGCGCGGCGAGCAGGCCAATGGCGAACGCTCCGCCGTACCACAGAGGATTCAGCAGGCTGACGCGCCCGCCCAGCTGCTCGATGCGCCCTTGAGTCCAGGCGAGGTGATCCGCCTCTTCGCGGGCGGCCCGCTCGAACAGGGTCCGCAGCCCCGGATTTCGCGTAGCCAGTGCCTGCGCATCGTAGAGCGCCTGCGCGCACACCTCTCCAACATGATTGACGCGCATCAGTGCCGCCGAATGTCGACGGTCGGACTCGGACAGGTTCTTGTCCTGCAAATCGCCTGCCGGGCTGGCCGTGGAAGCCATCGGCCGGGCAGCGACGGTACGCAGCGCCCGGTCTGCAGCGGCCAGCAATAGATCGGGGAGAGATAGCTCGCGGCTCATGCTGTTGCGGAAATGTAACGGCCATGCACAGGACTTGAGAAACGCTCAATGTCAGTTTAATGCCGGCGCTATTCTCCCACCCGTTGCTGCCCGGCAGGCAATGCCGCGCGGCCGATAACTCTAATCAAAACAGACAGAGACATACGGAGACTCAGATGCGGAAGAGCCTGGTCGCGATCGCGCTCGCGTGCGCGTTTCCTGCGGCGTTTGCACAGAGCAGCGTCACCCTCTACGGAATCGTCGACGTCGGCTTCGAGTCGCTCGATGCGGGCGACACGACGGTGAACAGGCTGCAGGGTTCCGGAATGTGGTCGGGAAACCGCTTCGGTATTCGCGGCAGCGAAAACCTGGGCGGCGGCTACAGCGCGATCTTCACGCTCGAAGGCCGTTTTTCGCTCGACACCGGCTCGGTCACCTACAACGAATCCGTCAACTGGTGCCGGCTAGCCGGCGCGACCACACCCAACCCCCCGGTTTGCCCTGGCGTGGTGGTCGTGCCCGGAACGGCGATTGCGAACCTGCCGCCGACCAGCGCAACCTACCAGGGCATTCTGGGCGGACTGAATACCCTCAACAACGCGCTGCTTCAGTCCATCACGACGGTCAACGGTACCGGGGCGATCTTCGACCGTCAGTCGTGGGCCGGTTTGGTCACTCCCTACGGCGCGGTGCTGCTCGGCCGGCAGTACACGCCGGGTTACGAGATCCTGAACAGGTTCAACGTGATGGGAGACGCGTCGGCGCTGAATGCCGTGCAGGGCTTCAACAATCCGGCGATCCGCATGAACAATGCGGTGATGTACCGGGCCGAGTTGAAGGGCTTCAGCGGCTCGGTGATGTACAGCTTCGGCGGGTCCGAGACCCCGGCCGCGAACCGCAACGAGCGTGCGACGCCTCCGGTCAGCGGCGACGACATGTGGGGCCTCGACCTGATGTACAACGCGCCCAACTGGGGCGTCGGCGCGGCCTATCAACAAAACTACACGGTGCCGTACGCCACGCAGGCGGCGGGCACGCCGGAGAAGAAGACCGGCCTCGAGATGTTCAACGTCGGCGCCTGGTTCGGCTTCAGCAACTTCAAGGTCTACGGTCAGTACGTCCAGCGCAAGAACGAGAATCCGATCCTGACGCCGCTCGATCTTCAGAACCTCTTGGTTTCAACCGGTGGCAACCTCGCTGCGATCACGGCGACTCTGGGCAGCCTGCAGATCCAGACGTTCGACATCGACACGATGCGCGGCCTCGTGGGTCCGACAGACTCGAATGCGTATCACCTCGGTGTCTCTTGGCAGTTCCTGCCGAAGAACACGCTGTACGGCGTCTACAACTACGGTAAGGACACCGCGCGTTCAGCCTGGGCAACGCAGGACGCGTCTGCCAGCCACTACGGTGTTGCCTACCAGTATCAGTTTTCTCCGCGGACGTCGATTTACGCGACCGTCGCCTTCATAGCCAACAGCGATCAGGCTCGCCTGTCACCCGCCTCGGCGGGTTATAGCTCCGGCTTCGCCACCGGGTTCGGCGCAGACACGGCTGCGTACCAGCTGGGCATGCGCCACGCTTTCTGATGGTTTCGCGATACGAAATACGGGCGCTCTTTACTAAATGTTGCAGTGTGACAACAGGGCCTCGCCGATTTGGGGTGTTTTTGCCCGGGAAGCTTTGCCTTGCCCTCCCCCTCTGGAACAATCCCCTTCAGCTTCCTCCGGGGAAGTAATTCAATGGCGCGAGGCGCCGTCCAAAAGCCAGCCCGCCGAAGAATTTCCATCACTAGCTAGGAGAGCTTTAGATGAAAAAAAGTTTAATGGCACTCGCAGTTCTCGGCACGCTGTGCGGCGCCGCGTCTGCGCAGTCGAGCGTGACGCTGTACGGCATCATTGACATCGGCCTGCAATGGAACGATCAGCCTGTCAACAAGGGTACTACGGGCGCTCCCAACTTCGTGTCGGAGAGCACTTGGGGCATCAACGGCGGCTATGTGTACGGTAGCCGTTTCGGCCTGCGGGGTTCCGAGGCGCTCGGCAAGGGCTGGAACGCGGTGTTCACCCTCGAAGGCGGCTTCAATCCTGACACCGGCACTTCCGGCCAAAGCGGACAGTTGTTCGGCCGCCAGGCGTGGGCGGGCTTCCAGAACGACCGTGGGGGCACTTTCGTGCTGGGCCGGATTGCAACGCCGTCGTCGGGCACCGGTGCGTTCGACCTGTGGGGCAGCGTCGATCCGTTCGGGACCGGATGGGGCCTTGCCGGCTTGCAGAACACGTTCATCCCGTCGGGCTCGTTGCGTGAAGACAATTCGATTGCGTGGTCTTCGCCGACCTGGGCCGGCTTCAAGTTCGGTGCGCAGTATTCATTCGCTGTATTTGGTCAGGAAGCATCAGTTCAAGGCGCCAATACCTCGGCATGGAACCTGGGCGCGAACTGGACCTGGGGCCCGCTGTTCCTGGCCGCCACCTATGACGTGATCAGCTTCCCGGACGCAACGACCGCGACGCCGTGCATCGGAACCATCAACGGCTGCCCGGACCAGAAGATGCTCCAGGTGGGCGGCACGTTCGACTTCAAGTTCCTGAAGGTCCATGCCGCCTACGGCAACATGGACGATGTCTCCCTGCTTAACACGGTCAGCGGGGCCGGGGGCACCTTCCCGCCGTTCGTGCCGTTGGGCATCGGCAACTACAACAGCAAACCCTGGATGGTGGGCGTGTCGGTACCGGTATTCGGCGGCTCGCTGCTCGGCTCGTACCAGTACGCGAACGCGAAGAATCAAATCAACGCGAGCGGCCCTCGCTGCTTTCGAGCCCGACTACAGCGTCTGGGGCATCGGCTATTCGTACCCGTTCTCGATCCGTACCAGCCTGTACGTCGGCTACGCGCATCGCGAATGGGACGGCAGCATCTCGGACCCTGGCGGCGGCGCAGATACAGAACGTTGCGGATTCATTCGACCGCTCGCAGTTCGCACTGGGCTTCTTCCACAAGTTCTAGCCCGGATCGATCGATCTCAAAGGCCGCTGCTCGCAGCGGCCTTTTTTTCGTCCCTACCGAGCGCCGTCACCAGCCGGGCCGCTGCGCGTCGATCGATCAGTCCGATCCGCAATCGTCGGGCGAGCAGATCCTGTGGCGTTCGAGCCTGCTCGTACTGGGCGGCCAGATCGCGATAGCGCAGCAGCGCCGACTCGTCAGTCGAGCCCCAATCCTCGGCGGCGTTGCGAGCGGCTTCGAGCGCCGGATCGACGTCGATGCGCAGCGACTCGGTGACACAGTGTCTCGGCTCGAGCAGGCGCCGCTGCGTGGCCTGCTCGAGCGCGTCGAAGGCCATGCGGCGATAGGTCGTCCACTTGCCGCCGGTCACGGTCACCAGGTTGGTCTGCTCGATCACGATCGAGTGCTCGCGCGACAGCGTCTTCGTGGCACCGCGCGCGCCGTGCGCGACCAGCGGACGCAGTCCGGCGAACGTGCCCGTGATATCGGCCGGCGTGATGGCCTCTCGCAGGTAGCCGCGTGCAGTCTCGACGATGAAATCGATTTCGGCCGGAGTGGGCTGCGGCTCCCAGGCGGGATCGTCGACCGGCACATCGGTCGTGCCGACGATCAGGTGCCGGAGCCACGGAATCGCGAACAGCACGCGGCCGTCCGAGGTCTTCGGGATCATCAGCGCGCGCTGGCCGGGCAGGAAGCGTGATTCGACCACGATGTGCGAGCCACGGCTGACGGCCACGATCGGCCGCGCGGTCGCGTCGGCCATCGCCCGGATGCGGTCGACCCACACGCCGGTCGCGTTGTAGACAACGCGTGCCTGCAGATCGAACCGCTCGCCGGTTTCGGCATCGACCGCGGTCACCGACGCGACCTGTCCATCGACGACGCGCAGCGACTCCGCGCGGACGTAGTTGATCGCGGCGGCGCCCAGCCGGACGGCCGTGCGCATCAGTGCAATGGCGAGCCGCGCATCGTCGAACTGCGCGTCCCAGTAGGCGACCCCGCCGTGCAGGCCGGCGGGCCGCACGGTCGGCAGGCGCTCGAGTGTCTCGGCGCTCGACAGCCAGCGCGTCGGGCCGATCCCGCGTGACCCCGCCAGGCCGTCGTAGAGACCGAGTCCCACGCGCATGAATTCGCGCTCAAAGGGTCGGTAGCACGGCACGATGAACTCGAGCGGTCGAACGAGTTCGGGCGCGTTGGCGATCAGCAGCGCTCGTTCGCGCAGGGCCTCGCGCACGAGCTTGACGTTGCCCTGCGCGAGATAGCGAACGCCGCCGTGGATCAGCTTGGTGCTGCGGCTCGACGTGCCGCTCGAGAAATCGCGCGCCTCGATGAGCGCGGTGCGAAATCCGCGCGCCGCTGCGTCGACCGCGATGCCGAGTCCGGTCGCGCCACCGCCGATCACCAGCACGTCCCATGGACGGTTGTCGCGCAGTGCGGCCAGCAGCGACTGCGCGAACGATCACGGGCGCGAGCACCGTCGGGCTACTGCGCCCATTGCCGGGCCCGATCGACCGCGCGGTGCCACTGGGACATCAGCGCCTCGCGCTGGTCCGCCTGCATGCGGGGCTCGAAGCGGCGCTCGGCACGCCAGAGGCTCGCCAGTTCCGACGTCGACGTCCACACACCGGTCGCGATACCCGCCAGATAGGCCGCGCCCAGCGCGGTCGTCTCGGTGACTTCCGGCCTGACCACCGGAACGCCCATCACATCGGCCTGGAACTGCATCAGCAGGTCATTGCGCGCCGCCCCGCCGTCGACGCGCAGTTCGGTCAGCGGAGAATGCGCGTCGCGCTGCATGGCGGCCAGAACGTCGGCCGACTGAAAAGCGATCGACTCCAATGCGGCGCGTGCGACATGGCCGCGCTCGGTCCCTCGTGTGATACCGATCAGCAGTCCACGAGCATCCGGGTCCCAGTGCGGGGCGCCGAGGCCGACGAACGCCGGCACCAGCAGCACGCCGCCACTGTCGGTAACCTGGCGGGCTAGCGCCTCGACATGCTCGGAGCGATCGATCAGGCCGAGGCCATCGCGCAACCATTGCACGACTGCACCGGCGACGAAGACGCTGCCTTCGAGCATGTACGCAGCACGGTCTTCACCGAGTCGCCAGCCGGCGGTGGCGAGCAGCCGGTTGGCCGATGGCTGGGGTGCCTCGCCAACGTTCATCAGCATGAACGCGCCGGTCCCGTAGGTGTTCTTGGCCATGCCGCGGTCGAAGCAGGCCTGTCCGAAGGTGGCCGCCTGCTGGTCACCCGCATTGCCGGCGATCGCGATCGCCTCGCCGAACAATGCCGGAGCGGTCATGCCCACCACCTCGCTCGACGACGTGATGCGCGGCAGCACCGCGCGCGGGACGTTGAACGTCGCCAGTAGTTCCTCGTCCCAGTCGAGCGTGGCAAGGTTGGCGAGCATCGTGCGCGACGCGTTGCTGACGTCGGTGACGTGCGCCGCGCCGCCGCTCAGGTTCCAGATCAGCCAGCTGTCGATCGTTCCGAAGGCGAGTTCGCCGCGCTCGGCACGACGGCGCGCACCCGGAATATGGTCGAGCAACCACTCGACCTTCGTCGCGGAAAAATAAGGGTCGAGCAGCAGACCGGTCCTTGCGGTCACAGTGGACTCGACTCCGTCGACGCGCAGCGCCGCGCAACGGTCGGCAGTACGGCGGTCCTGCCAGACGATCGCGTTGGCGATCGGCATTCCGGTGGATCGATCCCACAGCAACGTCGTTTCGCGCTGATTGGTGATGCCGATGCCGGCCACGTCGCGTGCGGCGATCCCGGCCTTGCGCAGCGCCGACTGTGCGCACGACAGCTGCGTCGACCAGATCTCGCCGGCATCGTGTTCGACCCAGCCCGCCTGCGGAAAGATCTGGCGGAATTCCTTCTGCTCGCTCGCGACTGCACGGCCGCCGCGATCGAACACCATGGCGCGCGAACTGGTCGTGCCCTGGTCGAGGGCCAGCACGTATTTCATTCGATCTGACTGACTTGCGTTTGCCGCGGGTCCCCTGCTGCGGCCAGCATAGACGAACCGCTCCGCGGACGGCAGACTTGGCCACTGAAGCAGATCACAGGAGACACCATGTTCGGTCGCTTGCTGACTGTCCTCGCCCTGGCCCTCGCGGGGGTCGCGCCGGCACATGGCCAGAGCTGGCCCGTCAAGCCGGTCCGCATCGTCGTGCCATTTCCGCCCGGCGGCACCACAGACATCGTTGCGCGCTCCATCGGCGTCGAGCTGCAGCGGATGTGGCAGCACCCGGTGGTGATCGAAAACCGCGCGGGCGCAGGCGGCAACATCGGAGCGGACCAGGTTGCGAAAAGCGCTCCCGACGGCTACACGCTGCTGATGGGCACCGTCGGTACGCATGCGATCAACCAGGCGCTGTATGCCCAAAACGGAACCAAGCTGGCCTTCGATCCGGTGAAGGACTTCGTGCCGATCACGCTGGTCGCTGGCGTGCCGAACGTCATGGTCGTCAACGCGAAGCTGCCGGTGACCACGGTCCAGGAGTTCATCGTCTATGCCAAGGCGCGGCCGGGGCAACTCAACATGGCGTCCAGCGGCAACGGCACATCGATTCACCTGACGGGTGAACTGTTCAAGACCGTGACCGGCGTCTACATGGTGCACTTTCCGTATCGCGGCTCGGCACCGGCAGTCACCGACCTGCTCGCCGGCAACATGACCGTGATGTTCGACAACCTGCCTTCGGCACTTCCGCACATCAAGAGCGGACGGCTGCGCGCACTGGCCGTGACCTCGCGGACTCGCTCGCCCGCGTTGCCCGACGTGCCCACCGTCGAGGAAGCCGCCGGGCTGAAGGGCTTCGATGCGAGTTCCTGGTTCGGCCTGTTCGCGCCGGCCGGCACACCGCGCGCGATCGTCGACAAGATCCAGGCCGATGTGGCAAAGGCGCTGTCGGTTCCCGAAGTGCGCGAGCGGTTCGTTGCGCAGGGGGCGGATCCGGGAGGCAACACACCGGAGCAGTTCGCCGCGTTCATCCGCGCGGAAACCGACAAGTGGACTCGCGTCATCAAGTTCTCCAACGCCAAGGTCGACTGATCGGTCGGGGCAATCGCGCGGGCGGTTCGTGAGCGAAATCGGCGCGCAGTATCGACAGCGGATCGCACAGGCGGTGGTCGAAGCGCTGCGCGACGATCCTTCCGTGCGGGCGATCGGCGAGGGTGGTGCGGCCGCACGCGGACGTGCCGACGAGTATTCCGACCTCGACCTGATGATCGTCGCGCCGCTGGCCGAGTCGGAATCGATCTTCTCGAAAGTCGAGTCGGCGATCAGCGCGATCGCGTCCATCACCCATCGGTGGCTGGTCGAGCCCGTCACCTTTCCCGAGATGGCGCAGCGCTTCTATTTCCTGGCCGGTGCACCGCGCTATTTCGCACTCGACTGCTCGGTGCTGTCGGCGGCCGGCGTCGAGGCTTTTCTGGAACGCGAGCGTCACGGCGAGGCGGTCGTGTGGTTCGATCGCGACGGCGTGCTCGCGGCGCGCACTGTCGATGCGGCAGCGCTCGCTCGGCGCCGTTCGCAGCGCGTGCAGCAGCTCAATGGTTCCATTCCGGTCTACGCGATGCTGGTCGAAAAGGAACTGGCTCGCGGTCACCCGCTCGAGGCATACGGCTTCTACCAGGTGATGCTCCGCGCCCTGATCGAACTGCTCGGCATCCGGCATCGTCCCGACCGATTCGACTTCGGCTGGCGCTATGTCGAGCGCGAGCTGCCGGCCGCGGCGCAGGCGCTGATTGCTCGGCACGCCTTTGTTCCGGACGGCGGCGCGCTGGAGAAGCTCAACGCGTCGCTGGTCTCGGAGATTCGCGCATTGCTCGATGAGCTACTCGCCGCGAGCGACGCCATCGCTGCCGGTGCGGACGCGCTCAGCGCGGCTGTGCCAGACGGTCGACCATCGCCATGATCGCCTTCACCTGGACGCCGGTCTTCATCGCGTAGTCGGTGCCGGTATAGCCCCACCAGTCCCAGCAGCCGTTCGGGTTGAACGGTTGCCACCACGCCAGCGGCGTCGGCTCACTGGCGCGCGCCTGCGGATACAGGACGATCACGTCGTGCGCGGCGGCCCAGCCGTTGTAGCCGGCGTCACGCACGAATGTTTCCCCCACCGCGGCCACGCCCTGAAGACAGCCGTGCAGCGCGACATGCACACGGCAGCGCACGCCCTTTTCGCACCGCGCCGGGACGAAGGCGTAGCCGCTCTCATCCAGCGACGTCATCGCCCACCAGCGGCGCCACGTCGGCACGAACTCGCCCTGGCCGAACTTCAGCAGACGTCCGTGCGCGTCTGCCCGCTCGACAGTGCCCGAATGCAGGGCCGACAGCATGTCGGCGACCAGATCGACGCCACAGCGGTTCAGGAAAGGGCTCGCGCTGGCGTCACAGGCGACCCCGGCAGTCGGCGTCGGCAGCCCGTGACCGAGCCCGGGCTGCAGTTTCAACTGACTGCCGGCGGCGTTGTAGTGGGCGAAGAACTCGTAGTTGGCGCGAACGACCGCAATGTCCACCTTGTGATCGGCCTCACCAGCCAGCAGCCAGGCGCGCATGCTGCGCAGGTTCTGCGTCGCGTCGATCAGGTGCAGCGTGGCCAGGCGCTCGGCATCCTCGATCGATGCTGCGGCTGACGGACTGCCCTGCATGCAGACGCTTTCGGCGCGGACCGGATTGATGCCGACGCAGTAGTACGGACCACCGGCGAAAACGCCGACACCGCCGACGCGCGCCGAGTTCGCCACCGCAATCTGCACCGCCATGTAGGCCCCGGACGACAGTCCGGACACCGTGATGCGCTCGGCTGAGGCATGGAGCGCAGGCAGCCCCTGCGCCAGCACGGAGTGCGCGATGCACGCCGACGCGGTGGCGACGATCAGCGCGCGGGCCATCTGGCGGTGCATCGTAGTCATGCCTTTCCTCGCGCGGGACATCGACAGGGCGACCCGCGAAACCTGGAAGTCGACGCGCCGCATCGAAGCGAGCTTACCTCCTGCTGCGCTCGCGCATCGCCCGCATAATCGGCGTGCACGGGTCTTTCCGCATGAGCGCACCCAGCCCCCACCGTTCGATCCCGGCCGTTCTGCTCGGCGCGACCCTGGTCGCACTGACGATTTCGGGGTGGCAGCCGTATGACCGCCTGACCTGGCTGCTCGAAGTCGCACCTGTGCTGATCGCCATTCCGATCCTGGTGGCAACGCGTGGCCGTTATCCGCTGACGACACTGGTGTACGTGCTGATCTTCGCCCACGCGCTGGTGCTGATCGCTGGCGGCGCCTACACCTACGCGCGCGTTCCGCTGGGACACTGGGTCCAGGAGGCCTGGGGGCTCACCAGGAACCCGTACGACAAGCTCGGGCACTTCATGCAGGGATTCGTGCCAGCGATGATCGCGCGCGAAATCCTGCTGCGTGGTGGCTATGTGCGCGGACGGCGCATGACCGCATTTCTCTGCGTCTGCGTCGCGCTGGCGATCAGTGCATGCTACGAGCTGGTCGAATGGGCTTCGGCCGTCATGCTGGGCCAGGGAGCCGACGAGTTCCTCGGGACGCAGGGCGATCCGTGGGATACGCAGTCCGACATGCTGATGGCACTGATCGGTGCCACGGTGGCTCTGATCACTCTTTCCGGTCTGCATGATCGGCAGATCGGCCGGCTCGCCGCGGAAGGCACGGACGAACGACTAGCGAGTGTGTCTTCGCAGAGAGAGACGAGTACTTGAGCCGGGGCAATATGCCGTTCGCACCTTGGCATAAGGATAGAAGCGGCATCACGAGCGACGTACGGTCCAGTGTTGCAGCCCGACCTCGATGGAGGCAGATATGCGCAAGACTCTGATCGCATTGGCCATGCTCGGCGCCATCTCCGGTGCCGCATACGCGCAATCGAGCGTGACGCTCTACGGCATCGTCGACATCGGCGTTCAGTGGAACGAGTCCGGCGTCAATCTCGGTTCGAGCTCCGCACCGAACTGGTCGCAGGAAAGTGGATGGGGCATCGACAGCGGCTACCAGTCGGGCAGCCGCTTCGGCCTTCGCGGGGCCGAAGCGCTCGGCCGGAGCTGGAGCGCCGTCTTCACACTCGAAGGCGGGTTTGACGCGTCGACGGGCACGTCGAGCCAGGGCGGTCGGCTGTTTGGGCGTCAGGCCTGGGCCGGGCTGCAGCATGACAACCTCGGCACGATCGCGCTCGGCCGCATAGCCACGCCGTCGTCGGGCAGCGGTGCGTTCGACCTCTGGAGCCCGGTGGACCCGTTCGGCTGCAGCTGGGGCGTGGCGGGGCTCGGCAACACTTTCATCCCGTGCGCGACGCTGCGCGAGGACAACTCGATCATCTGGGCGTCGCCGAGCTGGTCCGGCTTCAAGTTCGCCGCGCAGTATTCGTGGAACATCGACACCGGTGAGACCGCTCCGCAGGGTACGAACACCTCGGCCTACAGCCTCGGCGCGAACTGGGCGTGGGGTCCATTGTTCCTCGCGGCCACCTACGATGTCATCGCCTACGCCGACGCGGGTTCAGCCGGACGCCCCGGCGCAGGCAACCCCGACCAGAAGATGCTGCAGCTTGGCGGCACGTTCGACTTCAAGTTCCTCAAGTTGCACGGCGCCTGGGCTGACCAGAGCAACATCAGCACCGAGATCACGCTGAGCGGCGTCGGTAACGGCCTGCCGTCGGCCATGGTGCCGACCGGTATCGGCTACTACGACAACAACGCCTGGATGCTCGGCGTGACGGTCCCGCTGCTCGGCGGCAACATCCGGGCCTCCTACCAGTACTCTGACGCCAAGAACATCATCAACGGATTGGCGCAGTTCGAGCCCGACTACTCGGTCTGGGGCATCGGCTTCGACTACCCATTTTCGCGCCGCACTAACGTCTACATCGGTTACGCGCAGCGCGAATGGGACGGCCGAGTGACGCAAGCGAGCGGCAGTGCCTTGCCGCAGGCTTCGCAAATCTTCGACAGGTCGCAGTTCGCCATCGGGCTGCGTCATCTGTTCTAGCTCCGCTACGCCGAAGCCGCTGCTCGATCGCCCGGTTGCAGTGCACCTTTAGGCGCAACTGCTGCCGAATAGTCGGCACGTGATCTGCGTAATCCGCCGTTCAGCGGATTGCCGATCTGGCACAACAATCTCACTGTCACATTGCACGCTGAAAATGCGATGCGGAGGCGGTCATGCAGATGCGCGTGAGAGAGCGGAACAACGAGGTCGAGATCCACTTCAGCGGTCTCGCCGGACGCCAGCACGCCGTGCTCGCCGCTTTCAGTCCCGAGCCGAACGGCGCAGGGGAGCGCCTGCTCGATCACGCGAAGCTGGAATCGCTCTCCCTGCGGGCGCGCGCCGACGCGATGCATGTGCGCCTGCGCGCCAAGTCGGGCGAGTCGTTCGATGTCTCCGACCTGTACCGCTGTCTGCGTCGCTCGCTGATCGAGGGACAGCGCCTCGCGTTTGCCGCTCCGTTCGCGCAGGCTCCCCGCTAGCGACCCAACGCGCTCAGAAGCGCAATCCGACTCCCAGCGACATCATCGGAGCGAATCGCGCTTCGTCGGCCAGGCCGCCTTGCGCAGCCGAGCGTGCTTCCGGTCCGCATACCCCGATCGGCAATCCGGACGGACAGCCCCACGCCGCCACCGAACCGCGCTGGTACATGAAGCCGAGATCTGCACTCATATACAAGCCCGATTTGGCCGCGACGCCGCTTTCCCAGCCCAGGCCGAGGTAGGGACTGCCCCGCGTCAACCACGTCCGGGGATCGATCGAACCGATGCCGGACACATCGCGAGACAAAGACGAAGTCGATGAAAGCGATGTGGCAGGTGCATCAAAACGCGCCGCGACAAGTGCGAAACCGCCGGACACGCGCAATCCCTTCGCGAGCGGATACCAGTCGGCCAGCACCATCGAACTCGCCTGCAGTCCATCGCTGGCCAGCATCCCGGAACGACCGCCGACCCAGCCGCGCAAGCCCACGTTGGGGCTGATATCGACCACCAGCTCCTGCGAGCCGGTAGTCGCCGATGTCGTGCTCGGAACACGCAATTGACCGAGCACGGGCCCACTGGCGAAAACGACGCTCGCCAGTGCCACCACGGTTCCCCACTGCGCCATGATCACCCTCCGTGGGCCCCCTGTCGCGCACCGGATATCAAGGTAGGCCAGTACGAGCGCGCTGCATAGCCGAAGATTCACGCAAATTCGGTAGTAACTCCGGGCGCAGCACAAATCAGGGATAGAAGGCGATCGACGGCGGGTCAGTGGTGGCCTGTCCTGTAGCGCCCGCGCGACGCTCACTCCTCGAAGCGCGGCTTGCGCGGTCCCGGTGGCCGACCTAGGTCGCCACGGCGGGGCGGCCCGCCACCGGCTCGGTCACGAAACGAAGGTCCACGTGGAGGTCCCGGAGGGCGGCCCCCCACGAGCCGGCCCAGGCGGATCACGAGTCGCAGCGCTTCGTTGACGGCTTCGGAATCGCGGAACACCCGGGCGACGTCCGCATCGAGGCGAATGGCTGCCGCTGTCGGCACATGGAGCCGCTCGCGCAGCGCATCGTCCCGCGGCGGTCGCGCCGCCCGCTTGAATGGATCGCCGAAGTCGCGCACCTGTGCCGCCCGTGCACGCGGACCGGTCCGCGTGCCGGTCGGCGGACCACGGCGGTCCTTTCTGTCTCCTGGTTTCATTGGCGCTCCCTCGCAGTAACGGTGTTGGAGGCGCGGGTCTGCCGCGCGGCGCGCACAAAGAAGGCCGCCCGCGGCGGCCTTCTTGCTTGAATGCGCGATCAGGCGGCTTTCTTTTCGTCGCGCAGTTCTCGTCGCAGGATCTTTCCGACATTCGTCTTGGGCAGATCGCTGCGGAACTCGATGTACTTCGGCTTCTTGTAGCCGGTGAGCTGCTCCCTGCAGTACTCCATGATCTCCTTCTCGGTCAGCGCCGGATCCTTCTTGACCACGAAGAGCTTGACCGCCTCGCCGGAATTCTCGTCCGGCACGCCAACCGCTGCGCACTCGAGCACGCCCGGATGACCGGCGATGACACCCTCGACTTCGTTCGGATACACGTTGAAGCCCGACACCAGAATCATGTCCTTCTTGCGGTCGACGATCTTGGTATAGCCCTGCTCATCCATCACGCCGATATCGCCGCTGCGGAAGAAGCCGTCCTGAGTCATCACCTTCACCGTCTCGTCGGGACGGTTCCAGTAGCCGGCCATCACCTGCGGGCCGCGGATCGCGATCTCGCCGACCTGACCGACCGGCAGCTTGTTGCCCGGTTCATCGAGTATGGCGATCTCGGTCGATGGCACCGGCAGGCCGATGGTGCCGGTGAACTTGTCGGTGTCGGTACGGTTTGCGGTGGCCACGGGAGAGGTTTCCGACAGACCATAGCCTTCGGCGATCGGGCAACCGGTCGCCTTGAGCCAACGCTCGGCCACCGCCTGCTGAACGGCCATGCCGCCGCCGGCCGACAGGATCAGCCGCGAGAAATCGAGCTTCCTGAACTCGTCGTTGTTGAGCAGACCGTTGAACAGCGTGTTCACCGCGGGGAACACGTGGAACTGGTTCTTCTGCAGCTCCTTGACGAAGCCCGGAATGTCGCGGGGATTCGCGATCAGCAGGCACTTGCCGCCGATGCGCATCGACATCATCGCGCAAACCGTCAGCGCAAAGATGTGATAGAGGGGCAAGGCCGTCACTGTGGTGGGGAACTCGCCGGCTTTCAGTTTCGACAGCGCAGGCTGGTACCACGCTTCGGCCTGCAGCATGTTGGCGATGATGTTGCGGTGGGTGAGCGTGGCGCCTTTGCTCACGCCGGTGGTGCCACCGGTGTACTGCAGAAAGGCGACGTCATCGTGGCCGACCTTGACCGGCTTGAGCGTCATGCGCAGGCCGTCGGCGACCAGCTCGTTCCAGCGCACTGCGTTGGGCACCGTGAACTCGGGCACCATCTTCTTGACGTTGCGCACGACGAAGTTGACCAGCAGTCCCTTGGCAAACCCGAGCATGTCGCCCATTGCGCAGATGACAACCGTCTTGGTCGGCACCTTCCCGTAGACCTGCTGCAGCGTGGTGGCGAAGTTCTCGAGGATGAAGATGGCCTCGGCGCCCGAGTCCTTCAGTTGATGCTCGAGTTCTCGCGGCGTGTACAACGGATTGATGTTGACGACGGTGCAGCCGGCGCGCAGTACGCCGGCCAACGCCACCGGGTACTGCATGACGTTGGGCATCATGATCGCGACGCGCTTGCCCTTGCCGAAACCCTTGCTCTGCAGCCACGCGCCGATGGCGGCCGAATACTCGTCGAGCTCCGCGTAGGTGAGATCCTTGCCCATGAATCCATAGGCCGCCTGCGAGCTGTATTTCTTGAATGCCTCGTCGAGCAATTGCACCAGCGATTCGTACTGGTTGTAGTCGATGTCGGCGGGAACCCCCTGCGGATAGTTCTTCAGCCAGAAACGATCCATCGTCTGTCTCCTTGTCGCGCCGTCCCGTTCGTTTCGCGGAACGATCCTTCAAATCGGTGCGGTGATCGGCGTGCGTATCTGATCGATCATAGCTTCTGCCTTTCGAGCCGACAGTCCAGACTAACGATAGCCCTGCAACTGATGCAGCGCGGCATCGCGCTCGACTTTCGGCAGCGCCGCGAGCCGCTTGACTTCGACGTAGAAGATAGGGAATCGGCCGTCCGAGCGGGCCAGCAGCGCATCGAATGCCGGCACCAGGTCGTTGTAGGTCCCGACTGACGCCAGGTGAGCGTTCGTCAGGTCCTGTGCGAAGTATCGGTCGTAGCCGGAGTACCCGCCCCACTCGTCCTTCAGCTGCGCATAGTCCTTCTTCAGTGCGGCGAACAGTTCCTGCTTGCGCGCACGCTTCTCTGCGTCGCTGGCCGCACTGGCGTAGTTCTCCTGCAGCAGCGCGCGGTAGCGAAGGAGAAGCTGCAGGAACTGCGCGCGACGCCAGGCAAACTCATCATAGGCGCGACGCGATGCGTCGCTGCCGGCATGCTGCAGCCAGCGCCGCGCACCCTCCCGCTCGACCGAAGTGGCGAACGACTCGTTGAATGTCGTATCACCGGCCACAAAGACGACCTGGTGCGCCAGTTCGTGGAATATCAGCGCGGCCAGTTGCCCTTCGGTTCCACCGATGAAGGTGTTGAGAAGCGGATCATCGAACCAGCCGAGCGTCGAGTACGCCGGAACGCCGGTCACGTTGACCTCGTAGCCCTCCGTCCGCAGCTCGGCCGCGGCCGCTTCAGCTGCCGATCTGTCGAAGTAGCCGCGATACTCGGCGCAACCGACCACCGGATAGCACCACTGCTTCAGCTGCATCGACAGTTCGGGCGTCGCGAAGACGTTCCAGACCACGTACGGCCGCTTCAGATCGGCGTAGCGGGTATAGCTTCCGTTGTCGGGCAGTGCCAGCTCAGCCGACGCGTATGCACGGATCTGCCGGGCGCGCTCGAGCCGCTCCTTGAGCGCAGCAGGAGACTCCGGGTCGGCGATGACGTCGGGGATCGGACGGGCGGCCTCCCGGACCGCGAAGTGGCCCTGGATCGACTGGGCGTAGTAGCTCAGCGTCGAGCAGCCGGCGGCAAGCGCAGCCAACACGGCGAGCGCCGCGGCGGCCGCGATCCACGATCGACGTCTGCGCAGCGAAGCAACGAATCCGGGCCGCCCCATCGGCCGCATTCTGCCTAATGCCGCCGGCACCCCGGTCGATCAGCGAGGCAGCCTGCAGACCACCCTGCGCAGCTTGCCGCTGCCTGGCTCGCGCATCGGGCCGCGTCGCGACATCAGGATCTCGACCGGCCCCACCTCGCACTCATCGAAGTAGCGGCGCAGCGCGGCGCGCACCGGACCACGTCGCCCGTGTTCCTGCGCACCGAGGTGGACGGTCAGCGTACCGTCCGGACGCTGCACCAGTTGGAACTCGTGGGCGCCGGCACCCTCCTCGAGCACGGTTTCAAGCGCCAGCGGAACACAGATGACCTCACCGCCCCAGCGTCCCGGCAGGCGCAGGGTGTCGTCGCACCGTCCCTCGACCGATATCGCCGGAAACTGGCTGCCGCAGGCGCAGGGTCCCGGATGCACGGTGACGGAGTCGCCGAGGTCGTAGCGGATCAGGGGCTGCACCCGATTGGCCAGGTTCGTCAGCCATACCGACTGCGAACGCACACCCGGCTCGACCGGCGCGCCGTGGGCGTCGACCGGCTCGAGAACAACCCAATCCGAATTGACGTGCAGCTGTCGATGCGGGCATTCCCAGGCGATCGGCAGGAACTCCGAGGCGCCATAGGCGCTGCGGACGCGACAACCGAACGCACGCTGCACGCGCTGCCGTGTCGGCTCCGAAAGCACCTCGCCTCCGGTCCAGACCTCCCTCGGTCGCAGACGCAGGCGCCCGGCCTCCTGCTTCTCAGCCAGCATTTCCGCCGCCGTCGGATAAGTGGCCAAAATGGTCGGCCGGTATGCGTTCAGCTGGGTCAGCAGCTGTTCACAGGGTTGCAGCAGCGAAAACGCGCGCACGGCGTCGGCCATCCACGGCGCCCAATGCCGCATCCGCTCGACGGTCGACACGCCGGCGAAGTGCCCGTCGGTGGCGGCCACCATCGCGTAGCGGTCGCCTTCCATCATTTGCCGCACGATGTCGGTGGGCGACAGCAATCCGCGGAAGCGCTGGGCTTCAAGCGCGTCGTATACCGCGATCGCATCGGCATCGTGCACGAAGTAGCCCGGCGTGCCGGTGGTGCCCGAACTGGTCCACACACCGTAGCGTCCCAGCAGCGATCGCCCGATGCGACCACGGTCGGCGATGAACTCCTCCACAACGCGCCGCGTGACCGCTGGCTGCGTGACCACTTCGTCGAACTCCTCCATCAAGGCGCGCTTGCCGACCGGGGGCAGATCGCGCAGCGACGGGTCGGGCGGAAGCTTGCGATAGAGCCGCGCGTAGAACGGCGAGGCCGCACGCACGTAGGCGATCAGTGCCGCGGTCCGCCGCTGCGTCGCATGCGCCAGGCCGGCCGCGGACAGGTACGAGCCCTGCCACACGTCGAATGCCGCTTCCGCCCAGCGTGCCGGGTCGTAGGCCGAGGCTTCAGGCAGCTTGAACAGGGAGGGCGCGGGGCGGGGCATGAGGAAGATCGCGGAGACGACCGTGTCATTGTCGACGATCCACTTGAAACGGGCATGACGCAAACCGGATTAGGGAGCCTCCGCATACCCGCTGATGCCCGCGTTCGGGCGCACCGCCTCGACCTGCACCAGACAGTCGTAGAAAGTCGGGGCACGGCCGATGTCGGTCAGGGCCGAAGGGGTGACCTCGTTGGCGTTACGTCCGTCGCGGGCCAGTTTCTTCCACCAGATCGACAGCGCGACGACGCAACCACGCCGTGCGCGCTCGGTCACCCGCGCCGCAAGTTCGAACGAGCCACGGTCGTTGAACACCCTCACCCGATCGCCGTCGACGACGCCGCGCAAGGCCGCGTCGTCAGGATGCATCTCCAGTGCGGGCTCGCCTTCAACGGCGCGCAAGCTGGCGACATTGACGAAACTCGAGTTGAGGAAGTGGCGGGCCGGTGGCGAGATGATCGCCAGCGGATAGCGGGCGGCAAGCGCCGCATTGGACCCTGGACTCTCGTTGGGCGGAACGTAGGCCGGCAGCGGATCGGCGCCGATGCGTTCGAGCGCGGCGGACCAGAACTCGCACCTGCCCGATGGAGTCGGAAACTTTCCCTCAACAAATGGCGCGTGTCGCTCGGGCAGGTCGAGCCGCTCCCACCCGGCCTGCTTGAGCCGCGTCCAGTCGAAGCGCGCCGTTGGTCCGCGCCGGGCGAAGGCCTGAGCCGCGAGCTCGTCATCCGACTCGGCGAAATCCGGCTCGGTGTAACCCATCTTCGCCGCGAGCCGGCGGAAGATCTCGCTGTTCGGCAGCGCTTCGCCGAGCGGTTCGATGGCCGGGTTGTTCGCCAGGATGTACAGATGGCCGTAGGACTTGTGGACGTCGATGTGTTCGAGCTGGGTGGTGGCCGGCAGGACGAAGTCCGCGTAATCCGCGGTGTCGGTCTGGAAGTGCTCGAGGACGACCGTAAGCAGATCCTCACGCCCGAACCCGGCCGCGACTTCGCGCGAGTTCGGTGCGACCGCGACCGGATTGCTGTTGTAGACGATCAGCGCATCGATCGGCGGATCGGCATGCTGCAGGTCGTGCCCGATGGTCGACATGTTGATCGTGCGCGGCGAGCGGCCGCGAAGCAGGCCGGGCCGGTACAGCCGCTCGGCGTCGACCGGATAGTTGCCGCTGGTCGACAGCAGCACACCGCCCGCGGCGTCGCGCCAGTGGCCGGCAAGCGCCGGCAATGAGGCGATCGCGCGCACCGCGTTGCCGCCGCCAGCCGACCGCTGCATGCCGTAGTTGAGCCGGATCGCCGCGGGCCTGATGTGCCAGTAGTCGTGCGCGAATTCCTCGACCTCGGCGGCGCCGGATGCCGCAGATTCCGGCCACTCGCGCCGGGTCGAACTCGCGCGCGCGCTCGGCCAGCGCATCGAATCCCAGCGTGTGGCGTTCGATGTAATCGCGGTCCAGCCAGCCCTCGCGGATCAGCACGTGCATGATGCCGAGCGCGAGCGCGCCGTCGGTGCCGGGCATCGGCGCAATGTGCTGGTGGCACTTTTCCGCGGTCAGCGAACGGTACGGATCGATCGCGATCAGCTTGGCGCCGTGGCGCTTGGCCTCCTGCGCGCGACTCCACAGGTGCAGGTTCGACGCGATCGCATTGGTGCCCCAGAAGATGATCAGGCGTGCGTTCTGGAACTGCTCGATGTCGGTGCCGTCGCGCGTGCCGAGCGTGGCGCTCAGCGCCTCGCCGCCCGCGGTCGCGCAGATCGTGCGGTCGAGGAAGCTGGCGCCGAGCCGGTGGAAGAACCGGCCGGCCATCGCCTCGCCCTGCACCATGCCCATCGTTCCCGCGTAGCTGTACGGAACGATGCGCTGCGGATCAACCGCTGCGATCGTCTTCAGCCGCGCGGCGATCTCCTCGAGCGCAGCGTTCCAGCTGACGCGCTCGAAGCGCCCTTCACCCTTGCGGCCGATGCGCCTCAGCGGATGCAGCAGGCGATCAGGGTGGTATGTGCGCTCGAGATAGCGACTGACCTTCGTGCAAAGCGTCCCCGCGGTAGTCGGATGCGACGGATCGCCGGCAATCTTGATCGCGACACGGCGACCTTGCTCCCGCTTGACGGTAACCAGCATCGCGCAGGTGTCGGGGCAGTCGTGCGGACACGCTGCGCGCACGATCTCCAGTCCGGCATCGGCCTCGGCCACGGCTATCCCTCCGGCGGTCTGCTGGCGATCAGGCGGCCGAAGAACTGCTCACAGGCAGCGATCTGCTCGTAGCTGATGTATTCGTCGGGCCGGTGCGCCTGGTCGATCGATCCCGGACCGAGGACCACGGTCGGGATGCCGGCACGCTGGAACAGATGCTGGCCTCGGTCGCGAAGCTGACCGCCCCCGTTCCGCGCTGCGCCGTCCGCGCGAGATTCATCGCCCACCGGACCACGGGTGCATCGGGTTCGATGCCGAATGCGGGCAGGTCCATGACGCATCTCGAAGGAAATGGCCGCTTCCGGCGCGACCGCGCGCATCTGCGGCAGGAGTTCGCGATGCGCGTAGTCCATGATCGGCTGCGTCATCGCGTCGTGCGGGGTGGCGGGGATGTTGCGCATCTCGAAGTCGAACACGCAGTCGCGGGGCACCACGTTGACGGCGATGCCGCCGTGGATCACGCCGGTCTGCAGCGTCGAGTACGGGACGGCAAAGCGCTCGTCGCGCGGCTCGTCGCGGCTCAGGCGGTCCGCCAGCGCCGCGAATGTAGGCGATCAGCTGCGCGGCGTACTCGATGGCATTGACGGCCGTCGGCGTCAGCGACGAATGCGCTTCGCGCCCGCGCACGCTGCAGCAGAAGTCGCGCTTGCCTTTGTGCGCGACGATCGCCTGCATGTCGGTCGGCTCGCCGATGATGCATCCCGCCGGCTGGATGCCACGCTCGGCGAGGTCGGCCACCAGGCCGCGCACGCCGAGAAAGGTCGTTTCCTCGTCGTAGGTCATGGCCAGATGAATCGGCATCGATTCCTGCGCTTCGAGAAAGCGCGGCGCCCAGGCCAGTGCGATCGCGATGAAGCCCTTCATGTCGGCGGTACCGCGGCCGTGAATACGGCCATCGCGATGCGAAGCCGCAAATGGATCGCTCGACCAGTCCTGACCATCGACCGGTACGGTGTCCGTGTGGCCCGAGAGGACCAGGCCGCCTTGCTTCATCGCGGTCTCGTCGCCCAGCGAGCAGAACAGGTTCGCCTTGTCGCCCGTCGAGTCGTAGATCAGGTGCGGCCTGAGGCCGAGTCGCGCGAGCTCGTCGCGCGCGTACTCGATCAGCCCGAGGTTGGAGTCGCGGCTGACCGTCGGGAAGGCGATCAGGCGATCGATCATCGCGAGCGCGGCCGCTGAGGGCACGCGTGCAGAACCGCTCACAGCAATCGATGCCGTGCTCGATGCGGCGGCCGCTGAAATGTCCACGGCCCTAGTCTAGCGTTCGCTGAGGTCAATCGCCCCCGCCGGCACTGAGGCTAAGAATGAGCCGGTGCTATCCCATCAAGCGTCGTGGCATCTCTACGCGCAAACTTATCGGGCGCGAACGATTGGCCGCGCTCCGACAAACTCGGCCAACGAAATGCAGGCCGCTGGTTCGGTAGCAGCGGCGTTCACCAGATCCGGACCGTCTGCCGACCCTCCGCAAGCGGTGATCGCAAGAAGGACGCTCACCACCGAAGCACAGCCGATCAGCGATCTCAACGCACACGATCTTTTCGTCATGATCATCTCCCCGTCTTCCGCATGAAGTTTTCCTGGTTGCGGCTCAGTCCGACCCAGCGCCGAGTGCGAGGGAAGATCCGACTCATGGCACATAGCGGAACACTCGCGCCTCGACTTCAGCGGATTGCGCGTTTCCCAGACGCGCGCCCAACGCCGGCGAGACCTCGGAGTAAAACGCCAGCGAGAGACCGTTCTGACCGACGCCGAAATTGGGGTCGAACGCGTACGTGGTGCCAACGGGTGCCATGGCCGTGCCCAGGACATTGGCGGCCAAAACCTGCGCGAAGAATCCGAATCCGCCGCCGGATCGCGGCGCGTATTCCGACCACGCCAGGGCGACGCCACCGCCTTCACCCGACGCAAGCGTCAGCGCGAAAATCTGTCCGCCCGCCGCAGCCGTGGCAACCTGACCGATTGCGCTACCGTCAAGTCCAACCCAGCTACCGCTGCGGCAGGCGCGTGCGAACACTGCGTCGCCGTTGTTGAACACCGCCACCGGCCCGGTCGTCCCCGACCGCGGTGTTGCGGGCGATGCCGAACCCGAAATTCACATTCGGGGTCGACGCGCTGCCCGTTGGCGTTATCAGGCTGCCGGTACACACGTCGCTCCAGCTGCCGTTGGCCGCCTCGCGCAGTACAAGTAGCGGCCCTTCTAACAAGGACCCTACCGACGTATAAGGCACGGCCATCAGTAGCGCATTGCCGGGCGCTTCGCTGTTCACGCGCAGAGCGAGGATGTTGGTTTCGGTCGCTGGCCTGACCAGACCGCCCGTCCATAGCCCCGTCGACGGAACATAGCGCTTGACCGCCATCTGCCCGACGATGTTCGAGGTATACGAGCCCTCGATCCAGGCCACGATCAGATGGCTGCCCGCCGTGGTGATCTGTGTGCCGAAGACTCTCGCTGCCGGATCGACCTCGAGGTTGTCGGCAAGCGTGATCCAGGACGCCCCATTGCTGCTGAGTTGCTTGACGCGGATCCGGTCTTCGTCGGCAGCCCAAGCGACCGACACGGTGCCGCCGGCGTCGACGGCGAGGGCTGGAGTGAACACGAACCTCGACACGAGCTCGTCAGAGTTCGCGGGGCCGCCGCCAACGATCGACCAGGTTTGGCTCTGCGAGTCAAAGCGGCGGACGATCAGATTGACCTTGCCGGCACCGGCCTGCTCTGCCGTCGCTGCGTAGGTCTTGGGTGCCGAAGCAACCGACAGATCGACGGCGATGGACATACCCTTCGTGCCTGCCAGCGCAAGAGGAGAGCCGATCTGCCGCCAGCCGATCGGAACGAACGTGGCGGTGCACACGCGCGCAACGTCGAGCCGCACGGTGCCGCCGACGCAGTCGCTCGACCATCTCGCTCAGGCTCCACCCGATGTTGGGGAGTGGGCCAGGGTCAGGACGGTGCCAGCAGGATACGAATGGGTGCAGATTCCGGAGGTTGTCGCACCGGTGCGGGAGCAATCGATGTTGCCGTCCGGGCTCGTCACGCGCCCATCACCGACCACAGTCACCGCCAAGGTGGCTGTAACGGTCGACGTGAACACCGGCGTGCAACCCAGGTCGCGCGTCAGCGTGATCGGTTGACGGCATTCGGCTTCGAGGAAACCGTCGAAGCGGAAACCGGCGTTGGCGATCGCATTTAGCGTCGAGCTGCGTGCCGCTGGAGAAGGGCAGTGTGCAGACCGACCCGCAGTTGATGCCGGCCGGCATGGTCGTGACTGTGCCGCCCGGGCTCGCCGTGACTGACAGCCGAGGCAGCGGGCCGAAGATCGCGATGCATTTTTTCAGCGGTTGACCGACCTTCGCCGTCCTGGATCACGTTCATCGTCACCGTGCCGTCGCGACAATCGCGCTCGTTGGTGTGTGACGGTCCGCTCCAGCGCAGGAACGCATAGCCCGGATCGGGTGTTGCGGTCAGATGGATCTCGGCACCGAGCGCATAGAGTTCGCTGCAATCGCTGCCACAGTCGATTCCGGCGGGCGTGCTGGTCACGCGTCCTTGGCCCAAGACTTCGACTGTTCAGCCGACCCTCGAGCGTTCTCGGCTCGAAGCGGACGACGCACGACGTGCTGGCATCGAGCAGCGGCTCTCCGTTCGAGCATTCGGGGTCGAAGTAAGGCCCGCGCCAGCCGGGGGCCGGCGTGCCGCGCACCCGGACCGCTTCGCGCAGCCTGACGGGAACCGATATCGGCCCGACGCAATTGACACCGCACACGAGATCCAGCGGCTCGTCAACCGGGTCGGTCGACACGGTGCCGCTGCCGATCTTGCCGATCGTCAGCGTGATCGTGCCCTGCGAAGTACAGCCATCGTTGCTGGCAGCCTGCCAAAGAGGTCGATATGCTGGCCATCGAACACGTCCCACAGCTCTGCCCCGGCCTGCCGCGCAGTCAGCGCTGATGGCCCAGTTCGGGCCGCGATGCGCCAGGCGACCCATAGCGGGCATGCCGGCGACCCGATGCGGCGCGGTTCTCCCGAATTCCCAGCGCCACACGCCTCCTTGTGAGTCAAGAGCGGTGACCGACCCAAAGTTGTTCGAGTCGAGCGCGACGACGCCACCGATGCCGTTGACTCGGTGCGGCACCGTGTCGAGCTCCGTCCACGACCAGACTTCTCCGGCCTCGGTTGCCACCAGCGAGTACAGCATTCGGACCTCGTAGCTGGTCGAGTTGATCTCGCCCACCGTGATTGCGGTGACAGCGGACGCAGGCAAGTCGGCGACGCGACGCGGCATTGCCGGACCGGCCTGGATCCCGTTGGCGCCCAAGTCCGAGATGAAACCTCCGCGGCGCGAACCCATCTGCCAGACCGTGCCGTCGTCCTGCAGCGCGAGCGCCCAGCCGCGGCCGGTGTTCTGCAAACCGCCGACGATGGCTTTGATGCCCGTTAACGGTGTCTCGGTGCCGTTAGGCACAACCAACCGCGGCACCACGAGCGGAGCGCCCGTGGAGAGGTAAAGGGACGTGCCGCCGACATGCATGTTCTCGCGTGGTTCGACGCCGCCACCGAAGCCGTAGACCGTGCCATTGCGGCTGAGCGCGAGATAGCGCGCCGGCGAGGCACGACGGCTGTCGATCTCTACAACGTCGAAGGCCGAGATGGCGATGACCTCGGCCAGCCCGAGGATCTGCCGCGGGCGCAACTGGATGTCGCGCGGGCTCGACACGCTGAGCTGAAAGTACGCGGCCGTGGGCTCGTAGTCGTGGGCGAAGACTTCGAACTTCGGGTTCGCGCCCCAACCCCACACGGTGCCGTCCTGCTTGAGCGCAATCGCCGTTTCGCCCGCCGAGACTACGGCGGTCCAGTCGGTGTCGGTGCCGACCGGCACCAACGGGTCGATCGCGTCGGGCAGCACGAACGGTGCATTGATATCGAAACCCACCGATTCGAAGCCAGCGCCGGTCTGCCCAGCGGCGTTGGGGCCGCGGCCCCACAAACGACCGTCGGCCGTGACCACATGCTGCGCGCTGGCGGAAATGACCGCGCGTTTGCCGATGGCGATGGGCACGACGCGGATTTTGGCGTCGGCCTCGCTTACCGATGTGCGCGTGCCGCTGGCGCGCACGCTGAACGCGTAGTCACCCGGCGGCGCGTCGGTTCTGGGTGTGATGGTCCAGATGCGGCAAGAAACGGTGCCGGAAGCGCATGGCGAGTTCGTCTCGGTTGCGATGTCGATGCGAGTGGTCTCTCGCGAAAGCGAGATCGCGTAACCAAAGGCGGCGTCGTTGGTCGGCAGGTTCGCAATGTCGACCTGCACCTGAAGCGATTGTCCTGGCGCGACCCAGACTTCGGGTGGGCTGAGGAACACGTAGGCCTGTGCCCTATCGCCGCCTCCAGTCTCGGTTTCCGCATCGCTGCCGCCGCAGGCGACCACGAGGTGTGCGGCTAACACCATCAAGGCAATGGTCGCAAGTGACCTATGCAACGAGTGAATCGGCCTGCGCTCTGTGCTGACGCGGCTGTCGCTAACTTCGGCGTTCATGGTTTTTCCTTCACGGGAAACTGCTCCGGCTCGAAAACGTCGCGCGCAGGCGGTTCGCCCTGCTCGAGAAAGCGCATCACGTCATCGGCAGCGGTAAAAAAGTGGGCCTGTTCGTCGTCGTCCCGCCGCACAGAAGCACGAAATCCGCCGGCAATCGTTCGCCAGACCCGAACCACGAACAACGCGGATTCGCCCATTTCGATCCTCGTGTCGACGTGACGCGGATAAGGCAGCGGCGCGATCATTCGGCGACCTCCTCGTCACGGTGGGTACCATGTGCAAGCAAGCCGATCGCTGTGACATCAACGTTTCAATCGGACGGTTCATATGGATGCAATCGGTGAAAGACGGTCCATGCCGTCAGGTACACCTGCATCGTCGTCCAGCAACGGGTTTGAGGTCTTGAAGGTTCGCTTGCGGATTTCTTGCCTTTTTCTCACTATTGGCAAACTATTCGTGCGTCGGCCCGTTCGGACCGGCTTTCCCAGAGCGCTCCGTGACTGAATCGCTCGCTTCGCAACCACCGGCGCGCTTCGGCGCCCCACTGCGGATCGGCGAGTGGATCGCTGATCCCACGCTCGACGAGATCCGCAAAGGCGGTCAGATCGTCAAACTGGAACCGCGCAAGATGCAGTTGCTGCTGGCGCTAGCGCTGCGGCCGGGTCAGCTGGTGACGACTGAAGAGCTTTTCGATGCGGTCTGGAAGAACGTGATCGTCACGCCCAGCTCGATCTACCAAACCGTTGCGCAGTTGCGCAAGACACTCGGCGATGACGCTGACGAGCCGCGTTACATCGCTACCGTTCCGCGTAAGGGGTATCGCATGGTCGCGGACGTGGCACCCATCGCGCCAAAGGAGAGCGCCAGTCCAGTACGCGCGCCGACCTCAGTTGCAGCGTCCGGTGGCGATGCGGTGGTACGAATCGCCGTGCTGCCCTTCGTCGATCTTTCGCGCGGAGGGATTGAAGGGCCGCTCGCCCAGGGATTGGCCGACCATGTGATCGGCGAGTTGTCGCGGCATCCACAGATTCGTGTGGCGGCGCACGGCTCGGCGCTTCAGGTTCGGGATTCGAACCTCGCCGAGATCGGCACTCAGTTGAACGTCACGCACGTGCTGTCGGGCGAGCTGTACCGAACGCGCGAGCGGGTGCGAGTCACCGCCCGACTGATGCACGTTGGCGAAAGCGCCCCACTGTGGCTGGAGGCGATCGAGCGGCCGATCGATGAGTTGGCGTCGGTGTCGCCCGTGTTGACGAACGGAGCCCTCAAGGCGCTGCGCCTGCCGACGCATGGAAACGCTTCGACCGCCTCGGCGGAGGCCTATGAACTTGCGCTGCTCGGTCGCTATGCACTGCGCCCGATGACACCCGAGGCCATTCTCAAGGCACGCGACTACTTTCAGCGCGCCATCGACGTCGATGCAACCTACGCACCGGCGTACGTCGATCTCGGCGTGACCTGGATCCTGCAGGCCAAGTTCGGCTCCACTTTGTATCCGCGCGACGCGGCGGCGCGCGCCCAGCCACTGTTTGACAAGGCACTCGTTCTCGCGCCCGACTTGCCTGAAGCCCACGCCGCCAATGGCTTCCTGGGGTCGATGATGTTGCAACCGGACGCGGCGCGCAAACATCTGCAGCGCGCGCTCGAACTGCAACCGGGCAGTGCGCAGACGTGGACTTGGCTCGGTTCGGCGGCCGCCGAAGGGGGATATGTCATCGAGGCGCTGGCGCACTATGCGCGCGCCAGTGAGCTGGACCCGTTGAACTTCATCCTGCAAGGGCTGCGTGGCGAAGCGGCGATGCATGCCGGCCGCTACGAAGAAGCCCAGATCCACCACGCGCGCGCACTGCAACTTGCGCCCGATCATCCCGACAGTCGGCTCGGCGCGGGCCTGGTCGGGTACGCACGCGGACGCCTGGACGAGGCGGTCGACGGCTTTCGGCGAGCGCTTGAGGCCGATTCGCGGCGCCGCGCCCTGTGGTTCGAGATCGGCTGGATCTATATGGATCTCGGTCTGGCGCCCGAGGCCGATGCAGCATTTGCGCAAGGCGGTGCCTTGTCCAAAGTTGCAGCCTACGGGCCACTGAATGCGGCCTACGTGCTGTTCCTCACCGGGCGCAGCGAGGAGATCCCGGAGTTTTTCCGCCGCCATGGCTTGCCGAGCGGACAGTACGGCCATGTGGAGATCAACTGCGCCCTGCAGTTCGCCGCCATCGGTCGCGCGCAAGAGGCGCGTGGCTGGCTTGAGCGCGGTCTCGCGCAATTGCAATCCGACCCAATGCCGGCCTACAGCTCATGGGATGCGTTTCGAGGCTATCTGCCGATCGTAGATGTCGCGGCGATCTACTCGGTGCTCGGTGAGCCCGCGGCCGCGCAACCGTTCATGGATCAGGCACACGCGCACCTGACCGCGTATGAGTCGCGCGGCAACGTTTGGCATTCGGCCCGGCATGAGCGGGCGCGCCTCGCGGCGATTGCGGGGCAGGAGGAACAGGCCCTTGAACTCCTGGACCAGGCGATTGAGATGGGCTGGCGGCGGGCTTGGTGGGCACGCTTCGATCCGGCCTGGATTTCGTTGCGCGGCGCGCCCCGATTTGTGAGGGCCTTGGAGCGGGTGGAACACATATTGGCCGTGCAAAGTGCCCGCGTAAGAACCAGCACCTACTGAGCTTTCAGTAAATACATGACATTAGATTGGCAGTTCCGCCTGTTGCCAGAATGCGGTGATCAGGCGTGGTCGGTGTTGCAGCGACTTCAGTCGACGCGTGGCGTAGCGGCGCACCTCGTCGATGGTATGCAGGCACAGGTTGGCCAGTTCGCGCTGCTTGGCGTAGCCGAACAGGTACTCGACCGGATTGAGCTCGGGGGCATAGGCCGGCAGTCGCTCCAGCACGATGCGATCGCCCAGCGACTCGACATGGGCGCGCACCAGACGGCTGCGGTGCGCTGGCAGGCCGTCCCAGATGATCAGCAGCTTGCCCTTGATCTGGCGGGCCAGCGCCTGCAGGTACTCGATGAGCTGCGGTGCCTTGATCGCACCGGGGAAGAAGCGGAAGTAGAAGTTCGCCACCGTGACGCCGTCGATCAGAGACAGCTGCTTCCAGTTGAAGCTGTACTGCAGCATCGGCGTGCAGCCCTTCGGGGCCCAGGTCTTTACCCGTGTGGGTCGCTCGCGAGAGCCCCGACTCGTCGACGAAGACGATCGTGCGGCCGTCGCGTCGGCACTTTTTTTTAGCGCCGGCCAGCGCTGGGTCTTCCAGGCGAGGATCGCCGACTCGTCGCGCTGGATGGCGCGACCCACCGGACGCTGGCTGGAAAAGCCCAGACTCGTGAGCAGCAGCCACACATTGGCGATGCTGAAACGCACCCCGAAATCGCGCTCGATCAGCGCACTGACCCGTTGCAAGGTCCACAGCTCGGTCGCAAATCCGCAGGCCACCGCACCGCGCTGCAGCCGCTCGGCGAGCTGTCGTTTGCGCTGCGCATCGAGTGCGGCGGGCCGGCCCAGCGGCCTGCGCCGCCACGCCTGTGCATCGGCCAACCGCTCGCGCTCCCAGTTCGACGCCGTCTGCCGGCTCACCTCCAACTCGCGCGCCACCTCGGCCTGCCGCACTCCGCGCGCCAGCATGCGCATGCCCTTGCGCCGCCGCAGCTCCATCGCCTTCAGATCCCGTCGGTACTTGACCGTCGCCATGTCGCCTCACCGTAGTCCGAACACCACGACTAACGCACGACATCGGCAAACGGTTGTCAAGCATTTACTAAATTATCAATAGGGTTTGATGCGGAGGAACGCGTAATCTTCACCGCACCGCGTAGGCTGATAGTCTGACCGTGACCACTGTACGAAGATGCAACTGATCGACCGCGTTGTCCAGTTCCGCACCGAGATCCAGCAGATCCGCCGCGACATTCATGCCCATCCCGAACTGAGGTTCCAGGAAGACCGCACCAGCGACCTGGTGGCCGGCAAGCTGGCCGAATGGGGCATCGAGGTGACGCGCGGCCTCGGCGGCACCGGCGTGGTCGGAACCTTGCGCCAGGGCAATTCGAAACGTTCGATCGGGCTGCGGGCCGACATGGACGCGTTGCCGATCCAGGAAGTCAACCAGTTCGCGCACCGCTCGACCCACGCCGGCAAGATGCACGCCTGCGGCCATGATGGCCACACCGCGATGCTGCTGGCCGCGGCTCGCTATCTTGCCGAAGCAAGGCCGTTTGACGGCAGCGTTCACCTGATCTTCCAGCCGGCCGAGGAAGGCGGGGCGGGCGCGCAGCGGATGATCGACGACGGACTGTTCGAACGGTTTCCCTGCGACGCGGTGTTCGGCATGCACAACTGGCCAGGGTTCAAGGTGGGCCAGTTCGGCGTCGCACCAGGCCCGGCGATGGCGTCGAGCAACGAGTTCGAGATCCGCATCACGGGCAAGGGCTCGCATGCCGCGATGCCTCATCTGGGTGTCGATCCGGTGTTCGTTGCAGTGCAGGTCGTCAACGGCCTGCAGGGGATCGTCACGCGCGTCAAGAAGCCGATCGATGCCGCCGTGCTGTCGGTGACGATGATCCACGCCGGCGAAGCCACCAACGTCGTGCCCGACAGCGCCTTCATTTCGGGGACGGTACGCACCTTCAGCGACGATGTGACGGCACAGATCGAGGATCACATGCGCCGCATCGTGCAGATGACCGCGGCCGCCTACGGCGCCGAATCACACGTCGATTTTCGCCGGAACTATCCGCCCACGGTGAACCACGCGGCGGAAGCCGAGTTCGCGGCCACCGTGATGGACGACATCGTCGGAGCCGGGAATGTCGTGCGCGGTCTCGAACCCACCATGGGCTCGGAAGACTTCGCCTTCATGCTGAAGGTGCGACCTGGCGCCTACGTGTTCATCGGCAATGGCGAGGGCACGCATCGCGCAACCGGACACGGCCTCGGACCGTGCACGCTGCATAACGCGAGCTACGACTTCAACGACGAACTGATCCCGCTCGGCGCAACGTACTGGATCCGGCTGGTCGAGCAGTATCTCGGTCGCTAGGACTGCGGCGGCTCCCCGGCGCGTCGCGAACGGAAGCGCGCGGTCAACTCCGGCCGGCGGAACACCAGCACGCTTGCCCAGGTCGCCAGCGCAACGCAGCCCAGAATCAGCGCCAGGCGAGCGCTGGGAGCGCCGGCGGCGACTCGCGCAGCCACGAGTACGGCCAGCGTCCGCAACCATTCGAAACCGCCGGCCACCAGCGCGATCTGCACCGCGCGCGCGGCCCAGCGCCGGGGAATCGCGAGCACCATCACCAGCGCCACGCAGAGTGCGGCCAGCATCCACAGTTGCGCACGCGCGAAGTGCGCAGCCAGCACCAGCAGTGCCGCGCCAGGGAGGATGAGCAGGCCGAAAGTCACCATCGGAGTTCCGAATCCGCGCATGCTGGCCGATCAAAAATATTGCCAATTGATCGGCGGCAGCCGTCCCGCATTGTCCTATGGGGACTGGATACGGCGGCCAGCTAATCCGTTTACCGGAGGGTGCAGCACAGGGGCGGCCAGTACGCTGGCGCGACCGTTCTTTCGCCTGCCTCGTCCGGTCGATGTCAGCCTCTTTCCTTCGTCTGCTGTGCTCCGCGCTGGCGTTCAGCCTGCTATCCGGCTGCGCGACCATGGCCGGCGATGCGACGCAGAAGGTCAACATCCAGACTGTCGACGGACAGGGCCGAGTGGTCGACGGCATGAGTTGCCACGCCAGCAACAGTTCGGCGGGCTATGTCGGCGTGACCCCGATGTTCGACATGCAGGTCCGTCGCTCGTCCAGTCCGCTGGTCGTCGAATGCCGCCGCGACGGCGTGCCTCTGGCGCGTGCGGTTGTCGTTTCCAGGGCGGTCAACATGCAACCGCTGCAGATGCTCCTTCCGGGCGGAACCAGCTTTATGGTGCTGGATCACATCACCGGCTACATGTACTCGTATCCGCGCTGGGTGCGGCTGCAGGTCGGCACCGACATGGTGTTCGATCGTCGTGACGAGGTCGACCGTGGCCCGACCCCCGGACTGATCACCCGCCAGTTCGACGATTTCGTCCGCTTCGCCGCGAGCGGTACCGAACGTCCCGACTGAGGCGCACGCCGGCCAATCCACGGCTCGCGGTTCCGCGCACGCCCAGGGCGCGCACCCGGTCCCGCGCGATCCGGCGGAACCCGCCGGCCTGCCGCGCGTCGAAGCCGTGCCGCAACGAGCTTCGCTGTTACGGGCCTTGCTCGCCGATACTGTAAGAATGTACAGTTAGCACTCCGCCGGCGATGGGCGCCATCGCTCGCGGCCGCGAGCGAGTAGCCGAGTTCCCATGCCTGAAGATTCCAAGTCCGTCGCCGACGCGACGCGGCGCGCGATCCGTATCCGCGGCGCTCGCCAGAACAACCTGCGCAATCTCGACCTCGACATCCCGACTGGCGAGCTGGTTGTGGTCACCGGCGTGTCCGGGTCGGGCAAGAGTTCGCTGGTGTTCGACACGCTGTACGCGGAGGGGCAGCGCCGCTATGTGGAGACGTTTTCTCCCTACGCGCGGCAGTTCCTCGATCGGATGGACCGCCCGGCGGTCGATCGCATCGAAGGCGTGCCACCGGCGATCGCGATCGACCAGACCAACCCCGTCCGAACGTCGCGCAGCACGGTCGGCACCATGACCGAACTCAACGACCACCTGAAGTTGCTGTTCGCCCGTGCCGCCAGGTTGCATTGCCGAAACTGCGCGCAGCCGGTGTGGCGCGACTCGGCGGACTCGATCCTGACGGCATTGGCTGAGCGCGCAGCAGCGGCCGGCGACCCGCGACTGGCCGTCACATTCCCGGTGCGGGTGCCAAAGAACTTCACCGAGGCCGAGATCCGGGCGCACCTCGAGGCGCAGGGCTACTCGAAGGTACATGGCGAGCGGAGCCACTCCGATGGAACGGTGCTCGACATCCTCGCCGATCGCTTCCGCTGGGCAGGAACCGAACGCTCGCGCGCGGCCGACGCGGTGGAACGCGCGCTGCGGCTGGGTGGTGGCCGCGTCGACGTCCACGCCCTCGACGAGACAGGCGGCGTGGCCGCGACCTGGCGCTTCTCGACCGATCTGCACTGCGCGGATTGCGACATCCACTACGAGACGCCTCACCCGTCGACCTTCTCGTTCAATTCCCCGCTGGGCGCTTGCGATACGTGTCGTGGATTCGGCCGCGTGATCGGCGTCGACTACGGCCTGGTCATTCCCGATGAACGCAAGACGCTCGGCCAGGGCGCGATCAAGCCGTTCCAGTCCAAATCGTTCATCGAGAGCCAGCGCGATCTGGAGAAGAGCGCGGCGAAGGATCGCATTCCGCTCGACGTGCCGTTTTCCGAGCTCACCGACGAGCAACGGCGCTGGGTGATCGAGGGCGGATCCGGCTGGAAGAGCTGGAACAAGAGCTGGCCGGGAACGTGGTACGGCGTCAAGCGCTTCTTCGCGTGGCTGGAGAGCAAGGCGTACAAGATGCACATCCGCGTCCTGCTCTCACGGTATCGGTCGTATACGCCTTGCCCGACATGCGCGGGCAGCCGCCTGCGCCACGACGCGACGCTCTGGCGGGTCGGTGGGCATGAAGCCGCAACCGCGATGCCGGCCAACGGTCGGTACACACGCTTCCGGCCCGTGCACGCGAACTGGTCGCACCAGCAGCTCGACGCCCTGCCTGGCCTTTCGCTGCACGACCTGATGCTGCTGCCGATCGAGCGCGTCAAGATGTTCTTCGACAACATCGCCCTGCCGCCGCCGCTCGATGAAGCCACCGAGATGCTGCTCGACGAGCTGCGCGCGCGGCTGGCGTTCCTGGTCGATGTCGGACTGGGATATCTGACCCTCGACCGCCAGAGTCGTACCCTTTCGGGAGGGGAAGTTCAACGGATCAACCTGACCACCGCGCTCGGCACGTCGCTGGTCAACACGTTGTTCGTTCTCGACGAGCCGTCGATCGGCCTGCATCCGCGCGACATGCATCGCGTGGTCGAGGTGATGCACCGCCTGCGCAGCGCCGGCAACTCGCTGGTCGTCGTCGAGCATGACCCGCAGGTCATGCTGGCGGCCGACCGCATCCTCGACATGGGACCCGGACCGGGTGAGCGCGGCGGGTCGATCGTGTTCAACGGCACACCGGCCGAATTGGTCGATGCCGAAACCCTGACCGGACGCTACCTGGGCGGACGCCAGACGGTCGACGCAACACCCCCGCTGGCAGTTGCGGCCAATGCGCCGCGAGTGGTGCTGCAGGGCGTGCGTGAACACAATCTCAAGGCGATCAACGTCGAGATCCCGCTCAAGCGCCTCGTCTGTGTCACCGGTGTGTCGGGCAGCGGCAAGTCGACGTTGATCCAGGATGTGCTTTATCCGGCGCTGGCCAAGGCGAAGGGGAGGTCCGTCGAGTCGCCGGGCGCCTTCGAACGTTTGCTCGGTGAGGACTGGCTCGACGACATCGCGTTCGTCGATCAGTCGCCGATCGGCAAGACGACGCGATCAAATCCCGCGAGCTACGTGGGCGCGTTCGACGCGATCCGCGCCATTTTCGCGAAGACACGCGTGGCGAAAGAGCGTGGCTACACGGCCGGCACGTTCTCCTTCAATTCCGGCGACGGCCGCTGCCCGACCTGCGGAGGCAATGGCTTCGAGCACGTCGAGATGCAGTTCCTGTCGGACGTGTACCTGCGCTGCCCGGACTGCGACGGCAAGCGCTTCCGGCCCGAGACACTCGAGGTCACGGTCGACAGGGGCGGGCGCCTCGCGAACATCGCCGATGTGCTGGGCATGACCGTCAGCGAGGCGCTCGCCTTCTTCCGCGACGATGCGGAGGTCGCACGCGTACTGATGCCGCTGGTCGACGTGGGGCTCGAGTACGTGAAGCTCGGCCAGCCGGTGCCCACGCTGTCCGGCGGCGAGGCGCAGCGACTGAAACTTGCAGGCTTTCTGGCTGAAGCGACCCGCGGCAAGGCTCCGACGCGCGGGACGCTGTTCCTGTTCGACGAGCCGACCACGGGGCTGCACTTCGACGACGTCGCCAAGCTGATGCGCGCCTTCCGCAAGCTGTTGGCCGCAGGTCATTCGCTGGTGGTCATCGAACACAATCTCGACGTGGTCTCGGCCGCCGACTGGCTGATCGACCTGGGACCGGAAGGCGGCGACGCCGGCGGCGAAGTCGTTGCGGCAGGCTCTCCCGACGACGTGATCGCGATCGAGCGCTCGCATACCGGACGCGAGCTCGCCGCGTATCGCGCGACGCTCGCTTCACACGCCCCGCGCGTCAACGAACCGAGGGTCGACTACGGCGCCGGACGCCCGTTGCAGGCGGTGGTCGGCGAGCGCCGCGGCCGGGGGCGCGACGTGATCGAGGTGTGCAACGCGCGCGAGCACAACCTCAAGTCGATCGATGTCGAGATTCCGCGCGAGACCTTCACGGTGATCACCGGCGTCTCGGGATCGGGCAAGTCGACACTCGCGTTCGACATCCTGTTCAACGAGGGCCAGCGCCGCTACCTCGAATCGCTCAACGCGTATGCGCGCTCGATCGTGCAGCCGGCAGGTAGGCCCGACGTCGACGCGATCTACGGCATCCCGCCGACCGTGGCGATCGAGCAGCGCACCTCGCGCGGCGGTCGCAAATCCACGGTCGCCACGCTGACCGAGCTCTATCACTTCCTGCGCCTGATCTACGTGAAGCTCGGCGTTCAGCATTGTCCGGACTGCGGCGTCCCGGTGACTCCACAGCCGTTCGACGCCATCGTCGCGCAGGTCGCGCGGGAGATGAGAGGGCAGCACATCGGCGTGCTGGCGCCGCTGGTGGTCAACCGCAAGGGTGTTTACACCGATCTCGCCAAGTGGGCGGCCGCACGGGGCCACTCGCATCTGCGCGTCGACGGAGTGTTCCTGCCCACCGCGAAGTTTCCGCGAATCGAACGCTTCAAGGAGCACACGATCGAACTGCCGGTGGCCGACCTCGTGGTCGAGCCGGCGAATGAGAGTCGCCTGCGCGCCGCTCTTGCCAGTGCGCTGGAGCACGGACACGGCGTGGCGACCGTGGTCGGGCCGCTGCATTCGCTGGAAGAGTCGATATCGCGCGGCAACTGGGGGCCACGGCTCGACCAGCGCAGTTTTTCGACGCGGCGCGCCTGCCCGTCATGCGGCACGAGCTTTGCCGAACCCGATCCGCGCCTGTTCTCGTACAACAGCAAGCACGGCTGGTGCAGCGCCTGCTTCGGCACCGGCCTAAAGCTCGCCGGCTTCGACGCCGAGCAGAGCGGCGAGGAGGTGTGGTGGAACGCGTGGTTCGAGGGCGAGGAAGTCGCTTGCGAGTCCTGCCACGGAGCGCGCCTGAATCCGACTGCGTTGGCGGTCCGGTTCGGTGGCCGATCGATCGCGGAGCTGACCCGCATGGCAGTCAGTGATGCCGCCGAATACTTCGCCGCGCTGTCGGTAACGGGCCGCGAGGCCGAAATCGCACGCGACGCGCTGGCCGAGATCCGCTCGCGGCTGTCGTTCCTGCAGGAGGTCGGACTGGGGTACCTGGCGCTGGATCGCGCGGCGCCGACGCTGTCGGGCGGCGAGGCGCAGCGCATCCGGCTGGCAGCGCAACTCGGTTCCAACCTGCAGGGTGTGGCGTACGTGCTGGATGAACCGACCATCGGACTGCATCCACGAGACAACCGCATTCTTCTCGATGCGCTGGAGAAGCTCGAAGCGAAGGGCAATACGCTCGTGGTCGTCGAGCATGACGAGGACACGATCCGTCGGGCGGCCCACCTGATCGATATCGGCCCCGGTGCGGGCGTGCGGGGCGGGCGCGTCGTGGCGCAGGGCAGTGTCGACGATCTGATCGACGCTCCGGAATCGCGGACCGGCGCGTTCCTGAAGTCGCCGCTTGTGCATCCGCTGCACCCGCGCCGTCCCGTCGTCCGTTCCACGCCGCGTCTCGCGCTGCGCGATGCCCGCATGCACAACCTGCGACACGTCGACGCCGGCTTTCCGCTGGAACGGCTGACGGTGGTGACGGGCGTTTCCGGTAGCGGCAAGTCCACGCTGGCCCGCGATGTCCTGCTCGCCAATGCGTTGAAGGTGGTCGGACAACGCAGGCCGGATACCAACTGGAGAGGCTGCGTGCAACTCGATGGGTGGCAGGCGCTCGATCGGGTGCTCGAAGTCGACCAGACGCCGATCGGCAAGACGCCGCGGTCGTGTCCCGCCACCTATGTCGGCTTCTGGGACGCGATCCGCCGTCTGTACGCTGAGACGCTGGAGGCGCGCACTCGCGGCTACCCGGCGAGTCGCTTCTCGTTCAACACCGCCGGCGGCCGCTGCGAGGCCTGTGAGGGCCAGGGGGTGCGGACCATCGAAATGAGCTTCCTGCCCGACGTGAAGGTGCTGTGCGATGTCTGCGGTGGCGCACGCTTCAACGAGGACACCCTCGCCATCACCTGGCGTGGCGTTTCGATCGGCGACGTGCTGCGCATGGACATCGACGAGGCCGCGCGCCTGTTCGAAGCGCACCGGTCGATCGCGCATCCGCTGGCGCTGCTGCAGGATGTCGGCCTCGGCTACCTGACGCTCGGCCAGCCATCGCCAACCCTGTCGGGAGGAGAGGCCCAGCGCATCAAGCTCGTCACCGAACTCGCCAAGGTCCGCGACGACGTCGCACGCCGCGGGCAACGGGCTCCGAAGACACTGTATGTGCTGGATGAACCGACCGTCGGGTTGCATATGGCGGACGTCGAAAAGTTGATCCGTGTGCTGCACCGGCTAGTGGACGGCGGCAACACGGTGGTCGTGATCGAGCACAACCTCGACATCGTCGCCGAGGCCGACTGGATCATCGACCTGGGTCCCGAGGGCGGAAGTGGCGGCGGGCTGGTGGTCGCCCAGTGCGCGCCGGAGGAACTGGTCCGGCGCTCGACGCCGACCGCGCGAGCGCTGGCGGAATTCCTCGCCCGACGCTCGCCGGAAAGCATTGGTGCCGGCAGCCCGCGCAGTCCGGAGCTCAGTACGACCTGACGCGTTGGTGCATGCCCGCCAGTGTCCGCGCCATGCGCGGTCGGACTCACTGGCTATGATGCGCGACCGAGCCTCTGCCATGTCGAGACGTCTGCCAGCCCTTCTCATCCTCGCGGCGAGCATCGCTCTCGCAGAGCCAGCCGTCGCGCAGGCACCGCCGACCGCAAGAGACGACAGCGTTGGCCAGATCCCGCAGACCGCTCCCGGCACGCCGTGGTCGTTCATCGCGTTCGGCATCACGACACCCGGCGACCCTGAGTGGTTCGTGGCGACCAGCACGCCGCGCGGTGGCGTCATGGGCCGCGTCCTGTCGCCCACGCAGACGCACACTGCGGTGCTTGCGATTTCGAGCGAGCTGCTCGACAAGGCGATCGACTCGGATACTGATTTGCTCGCGGCTACCCGCGATCGCCATGCGCGGCTCGGCGAACGCTGGGTCATCAGTGCACACGAGGAGACTCTCGCGCGCCACGCGGGCACGCGCTGCGCACGCCACAGCATCACCGCGCGCGAGCCCGAGGACCGTTCGCCGCGCAAGGACGCGGCCAAGGCGAACGCCTCGCGCAGCTATCTGAACGTAGTCGGCCTGTCATGCATGCATCCGACCGACCCGCGGTTGCTGGTGGAAGTGGGCGTTTCAGAGCGCAGCCCGCGCTCTGGCGTGAGCCAGGTCGTAGCGCGCGATGCCGAGCGCGCCTTCGAGAGCCTCGCGTTTCAACGCTATTCGGAACAGGCACTTCAGAAGTCGGCCGAGCTGGCGCGGGCCGGGAATGTCAAGGACGCCGAGGCGACGTTACGACCCTACGTGGAGGCCGACGCGGCGTGGGCACGTTACTTTCTGGCCCAGATCCTGCAGCGGGCAGTTCCACCGCCGGACGATGCCGGGCAGCGCATGAAGGCGCTGCTCACGCCCGCGGCCGAGCGTGGCCTGGCCGATGCGCAGTGGATGCTGGGTACGCTATACCTGCGCGGCGCCGCAGGTGTGCCAAAGGACCCGCCGCTTGCCGAGGCGCTGCTGCGGCGGGCTGCCGAGCGCGGCAATCCGGGGGCGGCCTACCAGCTGGGAATCGCGCTGCTGTCGGGCGCGGATGGCCTGGCACCGAACCAGCGCGACGCGGTGCTGTGGATTTCTCGCTCGGCGGCACGCGGTCAGAAGGAGGCACAGGAGCTTCTGACGAGTGCACGGGACGACGCGTCCGGACGACCGGGTCAGGCACCGCCGCCGCCGAAGTAGCGGCTGGCGGTGCCCCGTTCGTCGCGCATGGATACCATCCGGGCCGCTTTACGCGCAGTGTGTCGCACCCGGGATGCGACAAGACGCGCCGGACGGCACCATGCCGGGAGTCGACAAGGTTCCTCCATGCGATTTCTCCTGCTGACCCTGCTGTTCTCTCTGACCAGCGCGACCTTCGCGCAGCCGGCATCAGTCGTGGTGTCCGGCACGCTCACCGTCGGATCCCCGGGAAACCGGATCGAGGGGTCCGGACGAGTGACGGACGAGGTCCGGTCTCTCGCTGCCTTTTCAGCCGTCCGAATCAGCGGCCCAATCGAGGTCCAGCTGAAAGCGTCCAGCCGCGAGCAGGTCACCGTGCACTTCGACGACAATCTGACCGGGCTGATCGAGACGCGAATCGTCGACGAAGCGACGCCGACTCTCGATGTCCGGATCCAGCCAGGGGCCGGCTTCAAGAGCAGGCATTCGCCAAAGGTCATCGTCGAATTCAAGTCCATCAGCGAAATTTCGCAGCAGGGGTCCGGCGACCTCGTCGCCGACGTCCTGAGCGGTCCGCTCCTCGCCGTTTCGATGTCCGGCAGTGGCGAGGTGCGCATCGGTCGGATCGACGTCAAGGTGTTGGGCGTCGCTATCTCGGGCAGCGGCGATTTCACGGCAGCGGGTCATGCAGCCGAGCAGGGATACAGCATTGCGGGCAGCGGCGACGTGCACGCAGGTGACCTCGTCGGACAGTCGGTCAAGGTGCGCATCGCAGGAAGCGGCGACGCGCGCGTGCATGCGGAGTCCGTGCTGACTGTGTCGATCGCCGGTTCCGGCGACGTGATCTATCGTGGCACTCCGATGATCAAGAAGAGCATCGCCGGCTCAGGCGAGGTGCGCAAGGCGCATTGAGCAGCGATTCTGCATCGCGCGGCGCAGGCGCATGCTCGCCGCAAGTTGCCCTGGCCCTCCACGCACGCGGTCGCCCGGATCTCAAGCCCCGCACCCAACCCCCCCGGCGGGCAGCGAGGTCCTGGTCAAGGTAGGTCACGCCGAGGCCATCCCGGGCTGGAAGACGTCGGCTGCGAAGTAGCCCCGTCGCCAACCGGCCGGCGCGGCGCCTCGCACGCTAGGGCGTTTCGAACCCGGGCGCCAGTTTGATCTGATTTTGAGAGCGTTACCGTGGGCAACGCCGTAGGCACGGCAGGCGCTGACCGCGGTCAACACGCGAGCGAGGCACTCGGGCCAGAGTGGTGCCCGGAGGTGCACCGTGTCCGAGTGGGATGTCATCGTCGTCGGTTCCGGCATCGGCGGGTTGTCGGCCGCAGCAGCGCTAGCGCGGGAAGGCAAGCGCGTACTGGTCCTCGAACGCCACACGCAGTTGGGTGGCCTGTCGCAGAGTTTCGAGCGCGACGGCTATCGGTTCAATATCGGCGTTCACTACATCGGCGGTGCGGGCGAAACCGACGGCCGAGCCGGACCGGCCAAGAAGATCTTCGACGCGTTGACGCCACACGGCATCCCGATGGCTTCGATGGGTGCCGTCTACGACCGCGTTCATTTCCCGGGCCTGACGATCGAATTCGAGCACCCGGCCTCGCGCCTGCTGGAAATCCTGAAGGCGCGCTTCCCCGCCGAGTCCGACGGCCTTGACCGGTATTTCGACGCCATGCGCGAGGCGCGCAAAGCGCTCGAAGCCGTGTTCGCCGCCCATTCGATGCCGCAGCTGGTATCGCGTGGACTGAAGTGGTGGAAAGAGGCCGATATCGAACGCTGGGTCGGGCGAACGTTGCGCGACGTGATCCAGGAATGCGTCGGCGATCCGCGACTGCAGGCGCTGCTCGCCGCGCAGTGGGGCGACCACGGTGGACTGCCCAGCCAGGCGTCGTTCGCGCTGCACGCGGTCGTGATGTCGAGTTACTTCGACGGTGCGTGGTATCCGGTCGGAGGTTCGAGCGCATTCGCAGCGGCCCTGTCGTCTACGGTTCGCGCCGCCGGGGGAGATCTGCGCACCGACGCCGAGGTGGCGGAGATCCGCGTCACCGACGGGCGGGTCCAGGGCGTCACGCTGGCCGACGGAACCGCGATCGAATCCAAAATCGTCATCTCCGACGCCGGCGTACGCACGACACTGCGTCTGCTGCCGTCCGAGGAGGTCGACTACGAATGGGCGCGCGATGTCCTGGACATCGACCCGTCGGTCGGGTACGTCGGCCTCTATCTGGGTCTCGAGGGCGACATCGCGTCGAACGGTGCCACCAGCGCGAACGAATGGATCTACGAGAGCTGGGACATCGACCGGCTGTGGAGCCATCCGCTGCCCGACACGGACGCGCCGATGCTGTTCGTCTCGTTCCCGACACTGAAGGATCCGACACACGACCCCGGTGAACGACAGCGGCATACCTGCGAGATCGTCACGTTTGTCGATCCTGATGCGTTTGCCTCGTGGGAACACGAAGGCATGAAGGGCGGCGACGCGCGCGAGGCGGGATATCTCGAGCTGAAGCAGAAACTGGAACGGAGGCTGCTCGCCCAGTTCGGCCGCCACTTCCCGCGGCTGGCGCCAATGGTGCGCCACGTCACCTCGTCGACCCCGATTTCGGTAGCCGCATACACGGGCGCCGAGCACGGCGCGATGTACGGCCTGACCACAGCGCCGGCGCGCTTCCTCAGCGATGCGCTGCGGCCGCGCACGCCGATCGGCGGATTGTTCCTCGCCGGCCAGGACGCCTGCTGTCCGGGTATCACCGGCGCGCTGATGGGAGGTCTGATGGCGGCGGTATCGGTCGAGCCGCGGCTGCTCACCCTGCTGCGCTAGATCCGCCCTTCGTCGACCGCGTGGCAGGCGACAACGCCCTCGCCGTCGGCGTGGCGTACGGCCTTCAGCACCGGGACCTCCGAGCGGCAACGCGCGTTGGCGTGCGGACAGCGGGGATGGAAAGTGCAACCGGTCGGCGGGTTGAGCGGGTTCGGAACCTCGCCGGCCACCGGCGTGCGTGCGCGGCCGCTCATCTCAAGGTCGGGAATCGCGTCGAGCAGCATGCGCGTGTAGGGATGTCGTGGCCGGGAGAACAGCACCCGGCGCGGCGCCAGCTCGACGAGCTTGCCGAGATACATCACGCCGACGCGATCCGAGATGTGGTGGACCACCGCGAGGTTGTGCGAAATGAACAGGTACGTGAGGCCCAGCTCGCGTTGCAGGTCCTTCATCAGGTTCAGCACCTGTGCCTGCACCGAGACATCGAGCGCGGAGGTCGGCTCATCGCAGACCAGGAAGGCCGGCTGCGACGCGAGCGCACGTGCGATCGAGAGTCGCTGCCGCTGTCCGCCCGAAAACTGGTGCGGATACTTCTCCTTGTCGGCGGGCGCCAGCTTGACCTGCTGAAGCAATTCGTCGACGCGAGCAGCGATACGGCGCCCTGTCGCTCATCAATCCGTGCGCGATCAGCGGTTCGGCAATGATGTCGCGCACGCGCCAGCGCGGGTTCAGGCTGGCGTACGGATCCTGAAAGATCATCTGCAGCTTCTGTCGCAGGCTGCGCCCGGCCGAAGTGTTCATCTCCGCGAGGTCGCGGCCGAAGAACTCGACGCGTCCGCGAGTCGGCGTATACAGCCCGACCAGAAGGCGTGCGACGGTCGACTTGCCGCAACCCGATTCACCGACCAGAGCCAGGGTCTCGCCACGCCGAATCGTGAAGCTCACGCCGTCGACCGCACGCAGTATCTGCCGGCCGCTGCGCTCGAAGACGCGATTGAGCCACGGCGGCGAAACGTCGAAGTACTTTGCGATTCCGTCCGCCTCGACGATCGTGTCCGCCAGGCCCGGCGACGATGCAGTGGCCGGAGTGCTGGCGACGGCAGCCATCGCTCAGGCTGCGCGGCGCAGCGGAGTCGCGTCATGCAGCCAGCAGGCTGCCAGCGACGTCCCGGCGGGAAGCAAATCCGGGCGCTCGCGCGAGCAGCGTCCGAATGCTCGCACGCAGCGCGGATGAAACGCGCAACCCGTCGGGATCGCGGTGAGCCTCGGCATGGCGCCGTCGATCTGTGCCAGTCGCTCGGCGTCCGCCGCCATCGATGGAATCGAACCCATCAGCCCGACCGTGTACGGGTGTTGCGGCCGGTGGATCACGTCGGCCACCGGCCCGACCTCGGCGATGCGACCGGCATACATGACCGCCACGCGGTCGGCGGTCTCTGCGATCACCCCCATGTCGTGCGTGATCAGCATCACCGCGGTGCCGTGGTCGCTGCACAGGCGCTTCAGCAGCGTGATGATCTGCGCCTGGATCGACACGTCGAGTGCCGTGGTCGGCTCGTCGGCTATCAGGAGCTTGGGCTGCGCCGCCAGCGCGAGTGCGATGACGACCCGCTGCCGCATGCCGCCGGAAAACTGATGCGGATAATGATCGATGCGGCGTTCCGCCGCCGGAATGCCGGTCGCCGTCAGCATGTCGACCGCGCGCTCGCGAGCCTTGCCCGACGACACGTTGAGATGCGTGGTGATGGTCTCGACGATCTGCTGGCCGATCGTGTACAGCGGATTCAGCGAGGTCAGTGGATCCTGGAAAATCGCACCGATCTCGCGCCCGCGGATCTTTCGCATGTCGTCGTACGGCAGCGTGTCGATGCGCAGTCCATCCAGCTTGATCTCGCCGGCCGCGATGCGGCCCGGCGGCTCCAGCAGTCCGATGATCGCGGCACCGGTCAGCGACTTGCCCGCGCCCGATTCGCCGACCACCCCCAGCACTTCGCCCGGCGCGATCTCGAACGATATGTCGTCGACCGCGACCAGTGTGCCGCGCCGCGTCGGGAACTCGATGCGAAGGTTGCGGACCTCGAGCAGCGGACCCGCCATGCGCTACGACTTCTTCGCTGGCGGGTTCGGATTGCAGCCCCCCAGCGGCTCGGCGTAGTCGACGCGCGGAGTGAACTCGGCGAGAATCGGGTTCTCGCGGACGGCGACGATGTAGTAAGTGAAGCATGGCTTCACATCGAGCTTGAACGAGGCCGTCTCAAACGGGGCTCCGGGAACCGGCATCGCCTGCACCCGCACCACACGCTCACCTGGCTCGACCAGGACGCGGCGATCGGTCGTGTCCCAGTTGTCGACGCCCAGGATGATGACTGGCTGGGTGTCTATGTTGGTCTTGAAGTAGCGCTGGCCGACCAGGTACGAGCCATCGAACGAGGTGGCACATCCGGACATCAGGGCCGCGATAGCGATGAGCGATGACGCAACTGTGCATTTCGTGGTCATAGTGCACTCCTCTTCAAAAACGTTTCACCGGCGAACGCGCCGGATCAGCGCAACTTCGGATTCAGCGCATCGCGCAGCCAGTCTCCCAGCAGGTTGACCGACAGCACGAGCAGGATCAGGGCGAGTCCAGGAAATATTGTGATCCACCACTCGCCGGAAAACAGGAACTCGTTGCCGATGCGGATCAGCGTGCCAAGCGACGGTGTGGTGGGCGGCACGCCGACGCCGAGGAACGACAGCGTGGCCTCGGTGATGATCGCGGTGGCGATGTGGACCGTGGCCAGCACGAGCACAGGGCCCATTACGTTCGGCAGCACGTGCTTGAGCATGATCTTGAAGGGGGACACGCCGATCACGCGCGCAGCCTGGATGTATTCCTTGTTCTTCTCCACCAGCGTGGAGCCGCGCACGGTGCGCGCGTACTGCACCCAGCCTGATAGCGCGATCGCGATGATCAGCACGCCGAAAGCCAGTTCGTTGTGCGAGTCGCGAGGCAAAATGGCCCGCGCGACGCCGTCGATCAGCAGCGCCACCAGGATGGCCGGGAACGACAGCATCACGTCGCACACCCGCATGATGAAGGCATCGAGCCGGCCTCCGACATAGCCCGACAGCAACCCGAGCCCGACTCCCATCACAACCGACAGCATGACCGACGCGATGCCGATCGCGAGCGAGATCTGCATGCCATAGATGACGGCCGAGAAGATGTCGCGACCCTGGTCGTCGGTTCCGAGCCAGAACTTCGGGTTGCCGCCATCGTCCCAGGCCGGCGGCAGCGACGCGTCGAGCAGATTGATGGTGGCCAGGTCGAACGGGTTGTGCGGCGTGACCCAGCGCGCGAAGATCGCGGAGAACACCAGCACGAACACCACCGCCGCGGCCCCCATTGCGACCGGCGAATTGCGGAAGCTGTAGGCGACGTCGCCGTCCCAGTAGCGTCGGAAGGTGTTCATTCGACCTGTTCGCGGCCGCGCTATGGCACGGCGCGTCTCACCGGGACCCACTTGAGCGGCGTGGGTTTCATGCAACCTCCTTCAAGCGCTGGTGCGAGCCAAGTGGCAGGCCGCGTTCGGCCAGCAGCGAAAAGAACGCGGATCCCAGCGGGATGACGGCATCGTTGAAATCATATCGGGTGTTGTGAAGGAAACAGCCGCTGGCACCGCCGCCCTGCCCCAGCCGAACGTAACACCCCGGTTTGACACGCAGCATGTAGGAAAAATCCTCGGCGCCCATCGACGGCTCGAGATCGCGCACCACGTTGTCCTCGCCGACCAGCTCGGCCGCCACGTCGCCCGCAAATCGGGCCTGCGCCGGGTGGTTGATCGTGGCCGGATAAGTCCTTTCGTACACCACCTTGGCCTCGGCACCAAACGCCTTGGCCGTCGACTCCGCCAAGTCGGTCAGCCGTTGTTCGAGCAGGTCCTGCACGTCGGCGCTGAAGGTGCGCGCCGTGCCGACCAGCGTGGCTTCGCGCGGAATCACCGAAAATGCGCCGGGGTGGCCCGCGTGGATCGAGCACAGGCTCAGCACCGCAGCCTCCAGTGGTCCGACGTTGCGCGCGACGATCGACTGGGCCGCAGTCACGATATGCGCCGCCACCACGACCGGATCGATCGATCGGTGCGGGTGTGCCCCGTGTCCGCCCTTGCCGCTGATCGTGATCTCGACGCGGTCGGCCGCCGCCATCATCGGGCCCGGATTCAGACCGAAGCGCCCGGGCTCGAGCGCGGGCCAGTTGTGCAGTGCGAACACCTCGTCCACGGGGAACCGCTCGAACAGGCCGTCGTCGATCATCGCCTTCGCGCCGGCGAATCCCTCCTCGCCCGGCTGGAAAATCAGCACCACGGTGCCGTCGAAATTGCGTGTGCGCGCCAGGTACTGCGCCGCACCCAGCAGGATGGTCGTGTGGCCGTCGTGTCCACAGCCGTGCATCAGCCCAGGCCGAGTCGACCGATGCGCGAATTCGCTTTCCTCGGTCATCGGGAGAGCGTCCATGTCGGCCCGCAAACCGATGGCACGCGTCGACGTGCCCCGGCCGCGCAAGACAGCGACCACTCCAGTGCGTCCGATTCCCGTGTGCAGTTCGTCGACGCCATAGCTGCGCAGTCGCTCGGCCACCAGTGCGCCAGTTCGGTGCTCTTCGAATCCGAGCTCCGGATGTGCGTGGAGGTCCCGCCGAAATTCGGTCAGCCGCGAGTGATGCGGCACGATCGCGGCCAACGGTCCGCGCAACACTGCCCCGAGGTAGCTCGACACGCGGCGTTCCCTAATGAGCGGCAGCCGCGCGATCGATGCGCAGCCGGGGATCGACCGCGAAGTACAGCAGGTCGACCACGAGGTTGATCAGCACGAATACCAGCGCGATCAGGCACAGATAGGCCGCCATCACCGGTACGTCCGCGAACTGCACCGCCTGGATGAACAGCAGGCCCATGCCGGGCCACTGGAAGACGGTCTCGGTAACGATCGCAAACGCGATGATCCCGCCCAGCTGCAGTCCGGTGATCGTGATGACGGGCACCAGCGTGTTCTTCAGCGCATGTCCGAAATTGACCGCTCGATCAGTGAGACCGCGCGCGCGCGCGAACTTGATGTAATCGGTCCGCAGCACTTCCAGCATCTCGGAGCGAACCAGCCGCATGATCAACGTCAGCTGGAAGAGCGACAGCGTGATTGCCGGCAATATCAGGTGCTTCCATCCGACCGGCGTCAGGAAGCCGGTCGACCACCATCCGAGCTGCACCACATCGCCGCGGCCGTAGGACGGCAGCCAGCCCAGCAACACGGCGAATACGAGGATCAGCAGGATGCCGATCAGAAAGGTCGGCAGCGAAATGCCTATCAGCGAAGCGGCGAGCAGGAATTGCGACAGCCACGAATTGCGCCGCAGCGCCGTATATACGCCGGCCGGGATGCCGACCACGATGGCGATGCTGGCAGCCAGGACGGCGAGTTCGAGCGTAGCCGGCAGTCGTTCCTTGATCAAAGTCGAGACCTTGCGGCCCTGGCGAAGGCTGATGCCGAAGTCACCCTGTGCGGCGTTGCCGACGAAAGCTGCAAACTGCGCATAGAACGGCTGGTCGAGGCCAAGTTCGACCCGCAGCCGCTCGCGGTCCTCAGGCGTAGCCTCCTGTCCGACCATCTGCAAGACCGGATCACCGACATACTGGAAAAGCAGGAACGCCACCAGGGCCACCGTCAACATGACGAGCACGGCTTGCAGCAGGCGGCGAATGATGAATGCGAGCATTCCTTGTTGCGAACGCGCCCGGCGCGGGCGGCGGGCTGTCACCAAGTGGAAATATAGCGCGGCCCCTTGCGTGCAACGCCAAATCAGTTGAATGCTGTGATCGCCAACCAAATGAAGACGCGCGAGTTGAGTTGTGGGGTCATCGCGCGCCGCGGGCGCGGCGAGTTGCTGCTTTGCCACGCGACCGGGCGCAACTACTGGGATATTCCCAAGGGCCTGGCCGATCCCGGCGAAGATCCGAGCGCGGCCGCGCTGCGTGAACTGCGCGAGGAAACCTGCCTCTCGGTCGAGCCCGCGCAGCTGCGTGATCTCGGCGTGCATGTCTATCTGCCGCGCAAGGATCTGCACCTTTTCATCATCGATCCACCCGACCCCGCGCTCGACATCGAGCGCTGCAGATGTTCCTCACGCCGCGGCATGGGACGGCAGGTCTACGCACGGCGCTGTTCATCGATCAGACCGACAATGCGTATTTCCCGCGGGCAGGATACGGCCTGGTCGGAACAGGCTACTTCGCGATGGAATCGCTGGGGTCGGAGGTCAGCTACAACCGCGTCGAGGCCATTGGACGTGCTGCCAAAAGCTTTGGCCCTCACACACTGAATCTTTCGGTCAGAGGCGGCTCGTCACTCGGTTCCGACATGCCAGCCTACGAGCAGTTCACGCTCGGCGGCCCGCTGCACCTTTCCGCATAGCGGATCAACGAATTTTCCGGGCGTCAGTACGCATTCGGCCGCTTGATGTACTACAACCGCGTGCTGCCGTTACCGGATCTGCTGGGCTCGGGTGTCTACGTCGGTGCGTCAGCTGAAGTGGGTCGTATCAGTGATCGCGTTGACGGGCTTCCTTCGCCGGGGACGGTATGGTCAAACTCGGTTTTCCTTGGCGCCGACAGCGCCATTGGTCCGGCATTCATCGGAGTGGGCGTTGGCAGTGGCCGCTGGAGCCTCTACCTGCTGCTCGGTGCACCGTAGCCCCCGGGGCAGTGCTGGCGCTCATGATCGTCCGCTTTAGGCGGCATCGTGGCGCCGATGCCGAGTGGCCGCTGATGGCCGAGTTGAGTCTATTCGTCGGAACCAGTGTCCGCCCTGCGCATCAATTTATGCCATCCGAACGTACCGAGGCGGCTCAGCGTCGCGACGTTTCTTTGGTAGATGGTCGCGGCGTCCGGAAAGGCGGCGATGGCGCGGGAGATGCTGTCTTCGCGCAGCAGCTGCAGCATGGGATGAGGCGAACGGTTGCTGAGGTTTTCGACGTCGTCTGGCGCAGTCCCTTCGAATCGGTAAGCGGGGTGAAAGCTGGCTACCTGCAGGACGCCGGCTAGACCATGTTCTTCGATGGCGGCGTCAGCCACGTCGAGAAAGTCGTTGTATTCGAGGAAGTCGTTCAGCGCGTGTGGGTGGATAAGCAACGTGGTGTTCACGGTCTCGGGATCGGCCGCGGCCAGAAATTGAAGCTCACGCACGAAGTCTTCGCGCAGATCCACTACGTCACGCGCCGGACTTTCGACCCAGCGAATCTGCCGCTTCACGTACACCGCTCTGGCAAACGGGCATAGGTTCAGGCCGATGACGGCTTGTTCGACCCAGTGGTGCGTAGCGGCGATCGCGTTCATGGCGCCGGAATTCTCTCGGGTTCCTGACCATTCATTTGCGCAATGCAGGCTCTGCGCGGGATGCCAATTATTCCGCGCTCCGCTAGCGCGCTAAGAGGCTCGCTTCACGTACGGACCTTGATCGTGTAGTTCCCCATGCCGCTTGCGCGGTTGTAATGACGGACCTGCGCCCAATACTGGCCGGCAATCAGCCCGGCCGCGATGCGGGCGTTGGTGTCGACACCGGAATCGTCGTCCTCGGCCACCAGGGCGGTCTCGCTGTCGGGGCCGAACAACTTCATGACCACATCGGTCGGACCCCGCGTGTCGATGACGTAGTGGCCGTCAGCCGATGCGGTGAAGGTGAACAGATCTTCTTCGCCGAACTTGCCGATTGAGGCCGCGGTGCGCCGCGCCGCATTGACCTTGAGCGGCACCGCGGTCGAGACCACGTTGCCGGTTTTCGGGTACATCTTGGCTCCGGCGATGAATTCCTTGTCCAATTTCGACGGCACTTCATTCGCCTGCGTTCCGATGCCGTTGAGTGTCCACGTGGACGGAAAGAAATAGAGCATGATCGATGCTGCGGTCGAATGCGGTGCCGTTGATCTGGTCCGCGGCGTACTTGCGCAGGATGTTGTGGCGGGTCGTCTGCTCGTTCCAGAAATTTGGCGACTTGGCCATCTCCTGAATGACAACCGGCTCATTCCACTGGATGCCACCGGCCGGATTCTGGTGTTCGTGCGCCAGGCCGATCGCGTGACCGAACTCGTGCGCCGCGGTTCCACCATCGAGGAAACCGAGATTCATGGTCGCTTCGTTGAGCGGAATGCCTCGACAGTCGGTGCCGATATACGACCACGCCCCATCGTTCGGATCGAAAGTGATTCGAATTTCCGCGTCGGATGCATTGTTGAATTCGAATTTGAGGTTGGCAACCGCCGTCCACCAAGCGGCCTGTTCCCGCGTCTTGGCCTGCTCGGCCGCGGTGCCGCCGTTGAATCGCACTCGCAAGGTCGATCCGTTCATCCACGTCTTGCCGATTGGCGATATGGCACGAGTCCGGCCCTGCGGAGCGCGCTTGGTCGGCTGCAGTCGCATCAACTCGCGTGGAAGGATTCGATCGATACAGACTTTGGGTCGATCAGCCATGGTGTTGACTCCGTTCGTAAGGTCCGGTGTTCCGAGGAACCGGGCGTCGTATCCAGCGCTTCCGGGGTCAACGAGAATATTCACGTCGGTCGCGCCCGTCGATGCGGGTGGCATCGCGTGGATACGTGCATCGGCCGCAGCCGGCGGCTACATCGCCGAACCAGGAAGCTGACCCCATGACATGACGACGATCATCGACTCCGGCGAAGCGCATCACGTCGATCGAGTTGTTCCCTTTCTGCGACTAGCCCGCCGCGTCTGGTTTCAGGCAAGGCGGGCGGGTCTAGATCGGCCGATATGAGGCAAACCTGACGCTGCAGTTCGACGGCCGGTTATGGCCGGACTTTGTCCTGCCGGGTGCTCTCAGTGGGGAAAATTGTCAGCTGATCACAGTTAGGTCCCAACTTTGATTACGCGTGCGTCTAACTCTGACGATGCGCACCACCCCGCGAGCGTGGCGCCGGTGTAGCAGCGTGGGAAGGGTTCGCCGCGGCGCAGGTGATGCGCCGCGCCAGCGTCCGGTGCGCAGCCATGCCGCGCACCGGAACGGTCGTTCCGCTATTCCTTGATGTCGACGCCGTAGAAGTTGTGGCGCCCGAACGGTGACAGCTTGAAATCGATTACTTCGACGCGCACCGGCTTCAGCTGCACGGCATGTGCGATCGTGAACCACGGCGCCTGCTCCTTGAAGATCACCTGCGCCTTTTCATACAGCGGCGTTCGTGCGGTCTGGCCCGAGGTCGTTTTCGCCTTCTGCACCAATTCTTCGAACGGCTGGTAGCAGAACTTCGCCACATTGCTGCCGTTGGTCTTGGCCGAATCGCATCCCAGCAGCGTGTTCAGGAAGTTGTCGGGATCGCCGTTGTCGCCGGTCCAGCCCAGCATGCCCATCTGGTGTTCGCCGTTCTGCATCCGCTTGCGGTACTCGCCCCACTCGTAGCTCTTGATCTCGGCGGTCACTCCCACCTTGGCCAGATCCGCCTGCATCAGTTCTGCGATCCGCCTTGCATTGGGGTTATATGGCCGCTGCACCGGCATCGCCCACAGATCGGTCGTGAAGCCGTTCGGATAGCCGGCCTCGGCCAGCAGCTTCTTGGCGGCGGCCGGATCGTACGGATCGTCCTTGATCGAATCGTTGTACGACCATTGCGTCGGCGGGATCGGATTCTTGGCCGCCACCCCGGTCGTCAGGTAGACCGCATCGATGATGGCCTTCTTGTTGATCGCCATGTTGATGGCCTTGCGGACTCGCACGTCATCGAACGGCTTCTTGGTCGTGTTGTACGCGAGGTACCCGACATTGAGGCCCGGCTGCTCGAGCACCTTGATCTTCGGATCCTTGTGGATCGCTTCGAGGTCCGCCGGGTTCGGATACGGCATCACATGGCACTCGCCCTTCTGCAGCTTGGCCCAGCGCACCGACGCGTCCGGCGTGATCGAGAACACGAGATCGTCGATCTTTGCCTTGCCGCCCCAGAACTGCGGGAACGCCTTGTAGCGGATGAGCGCGTCGCGCTGGTACTGCACCAGATAGAACGGCCCGGTGCCGATCGGTTCCTGATCGATCTTCTCGGGCGTGCCGGCCTTCAGCATCGCGTCGGCGTATTCCTTCGACTGCACGCCGGCGTACTCCATCGCGAGGTTCGACAGGAACGGCGCCTCGGCCTTTTCGAGCGTGACGCGTACCGTGTAGTCGTCGACCTTCTCGACCGACTTCAGCAGCTTCGGCATCCCCATGTCGTTGAAGTACGAGTGGTTCGAGCTCGTGACCTTGAAGTAGGGATTCGATTCCTTCCACTGCCGCTCGAACGCGAAGATGATGTCATCGGCGTTCATGTCGCGCGTCGGCTTGAAGCTCTTGTTCTCGTGCCACTTGACGCCCTTGCGCAGGTGGAACGTGTAGACCTTGCCGTCGGGCGAGATCTCCCAGCTTTCCGCCAGACCCGGAACGACCTTCGTGCCGCCGCGTTCGAAGTCGACGATGCGGCTGTAGATCTGGCTGTTGGCATCGAACGAGGTCCCGGTCGTGTTGATGCCGGGGTAGAAATTCTCTGGGCTGCCTTCCGAGCAGAACACCAGCGTCTTGGCCGATGCGGTGCCGGCCAGCGCCAGCGCCGCGGCGAGCACGGCTGCGCGACCGGCCCGATACGCCAGTCCGCCGGCCGCCCTGCGTGCGGCCCGTTTCCTAAGTTGCGTCATGCTTCTGCCTCCTTTGACCGCGCCACCGTGCGCGAATGAACGAATTTCGGATTCTGCGCCATGCCGTCGGCGCCGATGAACGACTCGGCATAGTGGCAGGCGACTTGACGCCCGTCCAGCGGGCGCAGCGCGGGACGCTCGGCGCGGCAGCGGTCGGTCGCATACGGGCAGCGAGTCGAAAATACGCATCCCGAGGGCGGCGCCAGCGGCGACGGCAGTTCGCCCTTCAGCACCGTACGGGCGCCCGACGACGCGCCGAGCCCCGGCGTCGAGCCCAGCAGCGCACGGGTGTAAGGATGCAGCGGCGTCGCGAAAATGCGCTCCTTCGGTCCCTGCTCCATCGCGAGCCCGAGGTACATCACGAGCACGTCGTCGGCGATGTGCCTGACCACCGCCAGGTCGTGCGAGATGAAAAGGTACGCGACCTCGAATTCGCGCTGAAGATCGGCCAGCAGGTTCAGCACCTGCGCCTGGATCGAAACGTCGAGCGCGGACACCGGCTCGTCGGCTATCACGACCGCCGGGCGCAGCATCAGCGCCCGCGCGATGGCGATACGCTGCCGCTGGCCGCCGGAGAACATGTGCGGATAGCGCGTGACGTGCTCGGGCCGCAATCCGACCTTGCGCATCATCTCGTCGACGCGGCCGCTTCGCTCCGCGGCAGACAGCTCGGTATTGATCGCCAGCGGCTCGGCAAGGATCGAGCCGATCGTCTTGCGCGGGTTGAGCGACCCGTACGGATTCTGGAAGACCAGTTGCACCGACCGCCGCAACCGCGCGCGCACCACTCGCGTCGCACCAACCGTGTCAACGCCCACCAGGCTCAGCGAGCCCGCGTTGGGCGCTTCGATCAGCGCCACCAGCCGGGCGAGCGTCGACTTGCCGCATCCCGATTCTCCGACGATCGCCAGCGTGCGACCTGGCCGCAGGGTGAAGGAAATATCGCCGACTGCCTGCAGCAGTGCCGGCGATTGCAGCATCCCGCGGCGCACCGTATAGATCCGCCGCAGGCTTTTCGCCTCGACGACCGGAACCGGCGCCGCACTCATGCCGTTGCCGCCGCTTCGTGGCGCGCCGCCAGCGCACCGACATGGCCATCACGCTCTATCGCCGCGGCCCGCTCCGGCATGGCCAACGGGTAATGGCACCGCACACGACCGTCGTCGATGCCGTTGAGCCCCGGCTGCACCTTGTGGCAATGGACGGTCGCGCTGCCGCAACGTGGACTGAACAGGCACCCGCGCGGCCGGTCGTAGAGGCCCGGGCACCATGCCTGGAATGGTCGCGAGCCGGGCACCTTCTTCGTCCGTGCCGCTCGGGCAGCGCCGACAACAGCGCCGCCGTATACGGGTGCTGGGGCGTGTCGAACAGCTGCCGCGCGGGGCGATCCTCGACGACCTGGCCGGCGTACATCACCGCGACCCGCTGCGCCATCTCGGCCACCACACCCATGTTGTGCGTGATCAGCACCAGCGCCATGCCGCGCTCGCGCTGCAGCTCGCGCAGCAGATCGAGGATCTGCGCCTGGATCGTGACGTCGAGCGCGGTGGTCGGCTCGTCGGCGATCAGCAGCTTGGGATTGCAGGCAATCGCCATCGCAATCATCACGCGCTGGTTCATACCCCCGGACAACTGGTGCGGATAGTCCTGCACTCGCTTTCCTGCATCAGGAATGCCTACCTGGGCCAGCAGTTCGACCGCACGATCGAGCGCCGCCCGGTTGGAGAGTTTCAGGTGCTGCCGCAGCGTCTCGGTCAGCTGGAAACCGATCGAGAAGCATGGATTCAGGCTGGTCGCCGGCTCCTGGAAGATCATCGCCATATCGCGGCCGGTCAATCGGCGCCGCTCACCGTCGCTCAGCTGCAGCAAATTGCGGCCTGCGAAACTGAGTCGCCGGGCATGCACGCGGCCGGGATAGGCGATCAGTCCCATCAGCGCAAGCATGGTCACGCTCTTTCCCGACCCCGATTCGCCGACGATGCCGAGCACCTCGCCTTCACCGACCGAGAGGCTGACGCCGTCGACTGCGCGCAGCACGCGTCCGCCGATCGGAAAGTCGACGTCCAGAGATTCGATTTCGAGGAGTGCCATCAGGCTTCCCGCCGGGCCGCCCCAAGGGAAGCCTGCGCCCCCTCGGGGGGCAGCGAACGAAAGTGAGCGTGGGGGTCGTCCATCAGCGCTTCAGCTTCGGATCGAGCGCATCGCGCAGGCCGTCGCCGAACAGGTTGAACGCCAGCACGGTGATGAGGATCACGAGGCCTGGGAAAGTCACCACCCACCAGGCGCGCACCACGAACTCGCGCGCATCGGCCAGCATCGTTCCCCACTCGGGCGACGGCGGCTGCGCGCCGAGCCCGAGGAATCCGAGTGCGGCCGCATCGAGAATCGCGGTCGAGACACCGAGCGACGCCTGCACGATCAGCGGTGCCATGCAATTGGGCAGCACCTCGCGGAACATCAGCCGCAGGTTGCTCGCGCCGACCATGCGGGCGGCGGTCACGTAGTCGCGCGAAAGCTCGGTCATCGCCGCGGCGCGCGCCGTCCGCACGTAGTGCGGCAGCACGACGACCGCAACGGCCAGCATCGCGTTCATCAGGCCCGGCCCGAGGATGGCGACGATGACGATCGCGAGCAGCAGGCTCGGCAGGCTCAGCAGCACGTCCATCAACCGCATGATCGCGATCTCGGTCACGCCCCGGAAGAACGCCGCTGCCATGCCGAGGCAGGTGCCGACGACGATCGACAGCGCGACGACCGCCACACCGATCGACAGCGACAGCCGGGCACCATACATCAGGCGCGACAGGATGTCGCGTCCGATGGCGTCGGTGCCGAGTGGATAGGTCCATGAGCCACCGCTGGTCCAGGCGGGGGGTTTCAGATATGCAGCGTTGTCGATCGCAATCGGCGAGTGGGGCGCCAGCACGCCAGCAAACACGGCAATCAAAAACACCGCGATCACGATGACCAAGCCGGCCACTGCGCCGGCGTTGGCCGAGAAGTGGCGCCAGAATTCGCGGAAGGGCGTCGGCAGCGCGACCGGTGCGCCGAGCCCCGCCAGCGACGCGAGGTCGGCATCGGTCAGGGTCGCAGTGACGATCGGGTCGCTGCTCATCGCGAATGACGGATACGTGGGTTGATGAAGCCGTAGGCGATGTCGACCAGCAGGTTGACTGTCATCACCATCAATCCGAGCATCAGCAGGCCGCCCTGTAGCACCGGATAGTCACGCCGGTTGATCGCTTCGATCACCCACTTACCCACACCCGGCCACGAGAAGATCGTCTCGGTCAGGATGGCGCCCGTGAAAAGCACACCGACCTGCAAGCCGATCACGGTGACCACCGGGATCAATGCGTTGCGGAACGCGTGCAGAGCAATCACCCGCACCGGCGCCAGCCCCTTGGCGCGCGCGGTGCGAATGTAGTCTTCACCCATGACCTCAAGCATCGAGGAGCGTGTCATGCGCGCGATCACGGCGAGCGGCACGGTGCCCAGCACGATCATCGGCAGCACGAGATGCAGTGCCGCCGAGCGGAACGCACCCATGTCCTTCGCGAGCAGGGTGTCGATCAGCAGAAAGCCCGTGACCGGCTCGACGAAATACTTGAAGTCGAGCCGGCCCGATACCGGCGTCAGCCCGAGCTGGACCGAGAACAGCAAAATCAGCAGCAGCCCCCACCAGAAGATCGGCATCGAATAGCCGGTCAGGGACAGCCCCATCACGCCGTGGTCGAAGATCGAGTTTCTGCGGACGGCCGCCAGCATGCCGGCCGGAATGCCGAGCAGCAGCGCGAACAGGATTGCAAAGGTCGCCAGTTCGACCGTGGCGGGAAACAGCGCGAAGAATTCCTTGAGAACGGGCTCCTGCGTGATCATCGACTTGCCCAGGTTGCCCTGCAGCACGCGCCCGATGTAGATGCCGTACTGCACGATCACGGGGCGATCGAGCCCGTACTCCTTCAGCAGCATCGCGTGCCGCGCCTGGTCGATGCCGCGCTCGCCGGCCATCGTTTCGATCGGGTCGCCGGGAACGAGCCGGATCAGCACGAACGCAAGCAGCGTCATGCCGAAGAACGTCGGCACGAGCAGTGAAACGCGTGTCAGTAGAAAGCGCAGCACGGGCAGGACTTTAGTCGAATGGGACCGGAAGCGCAGCGGCCGTCCGCTGGTGCCGCCGGCCAGGTTTACGGTGCGCGCTTAAGCTCGATGTCGCCGTAGTACGCCTCGATGCTCTCGCCGGTGTTGTCGGTGTCCGTCATGATGCCGACGCCGATCAGACGGCCCGGCGCCGCGCCGAAGGCGAGCTGGTAGTCATCGACATAGTTGCGACTGAAAAGCTTCCACTTCCCCAGGCCGGCGTCCGGACCCATGCCCGCGACCAGCAGCTTCACCTGCGACGTGAAGGTGTTTGAAATCACCGTGCCGACCGGAAAGCGGTTCTCCCAGATGTACATCAGCGTTGCGTACGGCAGGTCCTGTCCGGTCAGCAGCTTGCCGGTCTCCATCAGCACCTGCTCCTTGAACGGCAGCGTCCCCTTGTTGCCGTCGAAGAACAACATCAGCCGGACCGGCGAATCCTCGGCGTAGCGATCCTGGTTGTCGGCCGAGATGATGAGGTCGAGCACGCGCCAGCGCCATTCGACGACCGGCCACAGCACCGGGTCGACGTCGAGCAGTTGTCGCAGGCCGCTGGCGGATGCATCCGCATGGGCATACAGCACGATCTCGCGGCTGGCCAGATCATGGACCAGCCGATATTCGGTCGACGCCTTCGCGCGGCTGATGACCAGCGGCTTCCAACCCTGCGGCAGCCCGCCGATGGCGGTATTCGACGAAAAGCGCGCCACGGCATTGGCGGGCACTTCGGGAGCCGGAGCCGTCACGCAGCCGGCCAGTAACGCGGCGAGCAGGACGAGGGCGCGCATTTGTACGGACATCCTAAGAAGTCCGCGTCACCGTCGCAAGCCGCGGTGGGTACGATCTCGCCCGCAGATCGGGGAGGTCGAGTGGGCGCGTTTGTGGTGCTCGTGGTACTGGCCACCATGGCCGGTGCGTTCACATGGCTTCTGGTGCGAGGTCGGGAACTTGAACGCCAGCGCGACCTCGCGCGCGCCGTCCATGCGCGCAAGGCTGGATGGACGTACGACGGTCGGCGCGCCGGACGCATCGACTATCGTTTTGCCGGCGACGCTGAAGGGATTTCGTGGCAGTTGTGGCTCGACAGCGACCGCGGCGACGATTCGCCGACACCGCGTGCCTACTGGAAGAGCGGCAATCTGAGGACGCCCGCCCTGGCTCTCGTCGTCATCGGACGCCGACGCTTCGAGCTCGAAAGCGGACTGGTGGGCCAGCTGCTGATGGGAGTGGCAACGGGCGTCGCGCAGTCGATCGTCGGAAGTGGCGGGCGCGGCGACAAATCCGAGTTCTATCAGAATGCGATCGAGCTGGATCAAGGCCGGCCCGGCTTCCGCGAGCGATTCGCCGTGGTGATCGCACCCGACATGCCGCGCGACTGGTTCGACGAGGAGCTGCAGTCGCTGTTGCTGCAGTGGCCGGCCGTCGCCCTCGAGCGCCAGTTCAAGAGCGAGGATGGTATCGAGATCACGCTCAGCGCCGAGGGGCTGCAGGTCGTCGCGCAGCGGATGCCAGAGGAGTTTGCCTGCTGGGAGCACCTTGCGCGGCTCGGCGTTCATGTCGCCAGGCGGCTGGCCCCCACTTGCGCGGACACGCGCTGACGCGTGCCGCCGCGCGGCAGGCGCGGACCTTGAAGCCGGCGCTCCGGGCGCTAACGACGCGGCCTGAGCTCGAGGACACGCGCATCGCCCGGCGCACCACCCATCGACAGATACTGTACGTCGCGCCAAAGCGGCAGCATCGAGGCGTAGTACTCGGACAACGGGTTGCCCGACTGTCCGGTCGATTGAACCCACAACGATGCGGTCGGCGCGCCGAGATCGTAGATGGCGCGCAGGCTCGCGGCATGACGCGTGAGGTAGGGCGTATCGGAACGGTTCGAAAGTGCGCCGGCGTTCACCGTGAACGTGTCCCCCGGGTACCGCACGCCGAGCTCGAACAGGCGCGACAGCACCGGCACGCTCGAAAACGGGCGATGCTCGGCGGCGGCGCGATGCTCATCACCCCAGCGCAGGCCGGCCACATCGCGCCCGCTCGCCTCGGTGAGGCGGGCCACCGCCGCATCGAGCGATTCGGACATCAGCGCTGCACAGGTTTCGAAGCGCTTCGCGGTGCGGCGGTCATCACACCAGTCGCGTGCGAGCTTGCGGCCGGTGAGCACGTGCAGCAGTGACCGCGTCGTATCGGCGCCCGCGACGAACTCGGGGGCCAGGTCGGTAAAGTCGTCCTCGAACACGCGCATCGCCAGTTCGCGCCGCCATGCATGAAAGAGCAGCGGTTCCGGCCGATCGGTCGACATGCTGCCGTCCCAGGTCCGCAAGCGGTCGAGCGCGTCGCGGCCCGCCGCGGTCAGGGGCTGCGCGGATGACATCACCGCCATCAATTCGCGCGCCGGCAGCGACAGGACATCAGCCTGCATTGCACGACTGGAAGCCACGTCGTGGCGTTCGCGGGCATCGATCATTTGCCGGATGCGCTGTGCGCGATAACCGGCAAACCATTCGTAGGTCAGATGATGCGGAAAGTCGCTCGCGACGATGCGGTTGTTGGCCGTGACCAGCACGCCAGATGCCGGGTCGATGCTGCGCGGAACCTCGGCATACGGCACATAGCCCTGCCAGTCGAAGCGGGGCTCCCAGCCCGGTGAGGGAGCGATGCCGCGCAGCTCGTTGTCCGGCCGCCGCACCGGAATGCGGCCGGTGACCACGAAACCGATGTGCCCGTCGACGTCGGCCAGCACTGCCGACTGAGTGACGATCTGGAAATCACCGAGCGCGCGCTCGGCATCGGCAACGCTGCGGGCGCGGTTGAGCGCCCGCACGGCGACGAGCGTCCTGTCCTGCGCATCGAGCGCCGACCAGCGCAGCGACAAGACGAACCGCGGATGGGCGTACTGCTTGTCGATGGCTGCCAGTCCGCTGAGGACCGGTCCGTGGCGGGTCGCGCGGATGACCAACTCGACATCCGGTTCGCCTCGGACGACGATCCGTTCGCGGCGCTCGTCGAAGCGCTCCCAGCCGTCCGGTGACAGGTATTCGTCCGGATTGTCGGGGTTGATCCGCTCGAGGTAGAGGTCCTGCTGGTCGACGCCCGTGTTGGTCATGCCCCACGCCACACGGTCGTTGCGGCCGAGTATTACGCCCGGCAGGCCCGGCAGCGTGGCGCCGACGACATCGAGCCCGGGAGCCTTGATCGCTGCGAAGTACCAGACCGAAGGTGCAGTCAGGCCGAGATGAGGATCGTTGGCCAGCAACGGCTTGCCGCTGACGGTTCGCAGACCGGAAAGAACCCAGTTGTTCGAGCCGATGCCTTCACCTTCGCCGAATGCCAGCGACGGAATTCGCGCGACATCGGTATTCGGTGCGCCCGCTCTCGCCGTGCTAAACGCGCCCAGCAGCCGATAGACCTCGACATAGTCTGCGGTCGCCGGCGGCGGTTCGCCTGTCAGCGGCGGGTAGATGTCGTCGATCTCAGCCCGGCTGAAACGCTGTGCCAGCCGCAGTCTTCGCAACTCCATGCGCATCGAATGCGATGCGAGGTCCCATGCCATCATCACAGACCAGGCCACCGAATCGGCAGGCGTCCACGGCGCCGGCGCTGGAGTGCGCGTCAGCAGAAATTCGGGCGGCAATGGACCGCTGCGAGTCGCCAGATAGGCATTGACGCCATCGACGTAGGCGTCGATAAGCGACCGATGCTGGACATCGAGTGACTCGTAGATCCTCTGCGCCACGCGCTGCACGCCGAGGGTCAGCAGAAACTGGTCGGTCGGCAGGGCCGAGACACCGAGGACTTCCGCCAGCCGGCCCTCAGCGAGGCGCCGGTTGAACTCCATCTGCCACAGGCGATCCTGCGCATGCACGAACCCCAGCGCGAAATTCGCGTCGTGTTCATTGCGCGCAACGATTGTCGGAATCGCCTGTGCATCGCGTCGGACCTCGACCGTCGCTGCAAGACCGGGAAGCGAGAGCGTGCCTTCGACAATGGGTTGGCTCGCCTGGCGGTACCACAGCGCGGCAGCCAACGCGCTCAGCGTCAGTGCAAGCAGGCCCCATCCGAACCATCGCAGCACGCGCACGTCCGAACCCCGGAAGTGAGAACCGAGCGGATTTTGCGCGAAATTGCCGGCCCGCAGGCTAGAAACGGTAGGACAGCGTCACCCGGAAACTTCGCGGTTCACTCGGATGGAAGTGCAGGTCGTTGACCCCGCTCGCCGGCTCGCCAGGAAGCCGCGACGCGTAGTAGTAGCTGATGTCGTTGGTCTGCGCGTCGAAGATATTGAAGACATCGAGGCGCAGGCGCAATTTCGGCTTGAAGTCGTAGCCGACCTGCCCGTCGATAACGGTCGATGCATCGGCGCGCACGCTGTTGCTTTCGTTCAGCGGATACGCGCCGATGTATCGCAGGAAAAGCGCGCCCGACCACGGTCCGTAGCGCTCGACGGCAATGCCGGCCGAAGCGACTGCCGCCGGCGCCCCCGGGATGTAGTCGCCCTCCGGCGCCGACTCCGAAAACCGGGCATGCGTCCACGCCAGATCGAGATCGACGAACATCCACGGGAATGGCCGCCAGCGCGTGTTCCACTCGACGCCGTAGCGGCGCGATGGACGGCCGGCCTCGGTCGAGCCCGCATCGCCGATGAATGCCAGTTCGCTGTCTATCGTCAGGTACCACAGCGCAGCGGACGATTGCACGTCGCGCAGGGCCTCGGTGCGAGCGCCCAGTTCGCCTCCTTTGCTGCGCACCAGCGGCGTCGCCGGATCGGCCGGATCACCGGTGACCGGGTCGACCGTGATCGTGACGCCACGCGCGTCGTTGCTGTGAAACCCGTAGCCTCCATTGACGAAGAACTCGGTCCGCCGCCACGGCCCGAAGATCAGTGAAAGCTTCGGCGACACGATTCCATCTGACTTGACTCCCGAGTTCTCGGGCAGCGTGCTGTCGACATCGAAGCGGTACCCGTCGTAGCGCAGACCAAGGACCGAACGGAACCAGTCGTTCCAGCGCGTCGAGTTCTCGGCATAAATGCCCGCACTGCCTTCGATGACCCGGTCCTCGCGCGTGGTCGACAGGCGATCGCGGCGCAGGGTGGCGTAGATGCCGATGGGATCGATGCGGTCCTGGCGCAGTTCGAAACCAAGCGCGTTGCGCATCGTCAGGCCACGCCAGGTGTCGATACGTGCCCACTCTCCGGTCCATCCATAGATATTGCGATCGTCGGCCTGCTCGAACTGGTCGCCGTTCACCGGATCGGCGAGGTAAAAGGTGAAGTTCGAGTACAGGTTCAGGTCGTAGCGGATCCAGTAGGCCGTCGAGCGCAACTGTCCGCGGGCCAGCGGCGCCGAATAATCGACGGAGAGGCTGTAGCGGCTCGAATTACCGCCGTCGCTCGCGTCGAGCGTGCCGTAGCGGCCGATGATGCCGGCATCGACAGCGCGCAGAGGAATCTGATCGGTCGAGTTCCAGCGTCCGTCGTACGCCATTGCGGTGAAGCCGATGCGGCCATCGCCGACCAGCAGGAAGTAGCGCAGCACCGCGTTCAGCTTGCGGTAGTCGTTCGGGAAGTCCCACGGCCCGTCGCTGTGCAGGTACTCGAGTCCGTACGTGAACGTGCCTGGTCCCAGAACATCCGAACCAGCCAGCAGCGCACGCGCATATCCGTAGTCACCGAGGGTGCCCAGCCCGATATGCTCTTTCATCCCGTCGAAGTAACCCATGTACGCTGCACCGGCCGACCCGAAGTCGCCGATCGGCGCGAAGTAGGGTCCCTTGTAGTAGTCGACCCTGGAGACGAGCTCGGGAATGATGAAGTTCAGGTCCGTGTAGCCCTGCCCGTGTGCATGCGTGCGCAGATTGACCGGCATGCCCGCGACCCAGGTGGCGAAGTCGGTGCCGTGATCGAGGTTGAAGCCGCGCAGGAAGTACTGGTTCGCCTTGCCAACGCCGCTGTGCTGCGTGACCACCAGTCCAGGCACGTATTCCAGCAGGCTGCCGGGTCGCTGCAACGGACGATCCTCGATCAGCTGGGGAGTGATCGCACCGGCACTGGCTGCGTCGGAGCTGCCCACTCGATTGTCGTAGTGGCCGGTCACCTCGACCGGCTCGAGTTGTAGCGCCGCGGCGGTCGTCTGGGCCAGAGTGCCGGCCGGCGCTGCGAGCACCGCGGCCGTCAATCCGTTCCTCAGGCGCCTCGCACAAACTCTGAACGGTATGCTCTTTGCAAACTTCTTCTTACTTCGAAGTGCGGCTTCGCCGTTGCGGCGTTTCACACTCGGATGTCCTTGCAGATTGGAATCAGGCGGCGACCGCGGGCCGACGCGCCAGTAGGAGTCCGGCGCTGAACGACAACGCGATGATGACCACGACCAGCCCGCCGAACACGAGTTCCTTGCCCTCGCTCCAGGCGTCGACCGTGGGCAGCATCAGCTTGGTGGCTCCGAAGGCCGCGACCAGAAGGCTGACGCCCGAGACCGCAAGGCTCATCACGCGCGAAGCGATGCAGGCGAGCAGGTCGGCCCGCGCGATCAGACGCGAGATCCAGAGGCCGTTGATGCCGTCGGTCACGAGCATGCCGAAAACGAACAGCATGCCGAGGAACAGCGCGTGCGCGACTCCGCCGAACTGAGTCGCCGTCAGCGCGAACAGCGCCGATTGGCTGACCGTGTCGAAGGACACCGCAAAGAGTGCGCCGACCAGTGCGACCGTCAGCGGATGACTCGCACGGTTAAGCCGCCCGAGCAGGCGACCTTTGAGTCCGACCGGCGACACGACCTGGTCGGGCGAGGTGCTCAGCACCGCGTGTAGGTTCACGGCTCCGATCAGCGACAGGAAGAGTATCGACGTCCACGCGCCGAATTGCTCGAGCCAGGGCGGCGCGTCCCATCGCTCGCTCGCCAATCCCACCATGAGTGCGATCACCAGCACGACGGCGCCATGCCCGAGCGAGAACAGCGCACCGCAGTAGCGGCCGAAGCGGCGGCCGTGGCGCGCGTTGTAGCGGGTCAGCCCATCGATCGTCGCCAGATGATCGGCATCGAAGCCGTGTTTGAGCCCAAGCAGGAAGACGAGCGCACACAACGCAGTCCATTCCGTCGGCAACTCGTGCATGACCCCTCCCTCGCGACGTAAGAACTCTAGACCGAATCTGCTTATCCCCGCTTTGTCGCGGATCAAGGCCGGTCCACGGCAGAGGTCAGTGGTTCGGCGTCAGGTGGGAGTGAACGTGCCGGGAGGGGTGTTCGATCTCGACGGTCACGAGATTGAGCTGGCCGTGCTTGACGCCGCGCTCGGCCGAGATGGCGTCGGCGAACCTGCGCACGTCGCGTGAGCGGCCCTTGAGCATCACGCTTTCGATGCAGTGCTCGTGATCGAGGTGCGCATGCATCGTTGAGATCGTCAGGTCGTGGTGATCGTGCTGCAGCGACGTCAGCCGCTCCGCCAGATCGCGCTCGTGGTGGTTGTAGACATACGAGAGATTGGCGACGCAGTGTGCCTCGGCATCGGCCGACTCGCGCAACCTGTCGAGGTGCGCGCGCAGGATGTCGCGCACGGCCTCGGAGCGATTGCTGTAACCGCGCTGCTCGATCAGCGCATCGAACTCGTGAGCGAGTTGGTCATCGAGCGAGATGGTGAAGCGTTCCATGGAGCCTCCTGAGGCACCCGGCCAGTATAGGTGGCGGCGCAAATGAAAACGCCCCAGCACTTTGCAGTACCGGGGCGTTGAATGACGAGCCTGACGATGTCCTACTTTCGCGGGAAATACATCCCACTATCATCGGCGCTGAATCGTTTCACGGTCCTGTTCGGGATGGGAAGGAGTGGTTCCAACTCGCTATGGTCATCAGGCAAAACTGATTGACCTTCTGATCGCGTCCGCTGCACGGACGTCGTCAAAAGATCCAAGTCGGAAGAAGCAAAGGCCACTCGCGTGGCGGTCGCGATGCTCGAGCCTCGACTCACTATCTGAGGAGGCAGCACGGTTATAGGATCAAGCCGCACGGGCAATTAGTATCGGTTAGCTCAACGCGTTACCGCGCTTCCACACCCGACCTATCAACGTCCTGGTCTCGGACGACCCTTCAGGGAGGTCAAGCCTCCGGGAAGACTAATCTTCAGGCAAGTTTCCCGCTTAGATGCTTTCAGCGGTTATCTCTTCCGCACATAGCTACCCGGCGATGCCACTGGCGTGACAACCGGTACACCAGAGGTGCGTCCACTCCGGTCCTCTCGTACTAGGAGCAGCCCCCGTCAATCTTCCAGCGCCCACGGCAGATAGGGACCAAACTGTCTCACGACGTTTTAAACCCAGCTCACGTACCTCTTTAAATGGCGAACAGCCATACCCTTGGGACCGGCTACAGCCCCAGGATGAGATGAGCCGACATCGAGGTGCCAAACACCGCCGTCGATATGAACTCTTGGGCGGTATCAGCCTGTTATCCCCAGAGTACCTTTTATCCGTTGAGCGATGGCCCTTCCATACAGAACCACCGGATCACTATGTCCTGCTTTCGCATCTGCTCGACTTGTCGGTCTCGCAGTTAAGCACGCTTATGCCATTGCACTATCAGCACGATTTCCGACCGTGCCTAGCGTACCTTCGAACTCCTCCGTTACCCTTTGGGAGGAGACCGCCCCAGTCAAACTGCCTACCATGCACTGTTCCCCGCCCGGATGACGGGCGCAGGTTAGAACCGCAAACAAATCAGGGTGGTATTTCAAGGTTGGCTCCACGAGACCTAGCGGCCCCGCTTCAAAGCCTCCCACCTATCCTACACAGATCGGTTCACAGTCCAATGCAAAGCTACAGTAAAGGTTCATGGGGTCTTTCCGTCTAGCCGCGGGTAGATTGCATCATCACAAACATTTCAACTTCGCTGAGTCTCGGGAGGAGACAGTGTGGCCATCGTTACGCCATTCGTGCAGGTCGGAACTTACCCGACAAGGAATTTCGCTACCTTAGGACCGTTATAGTTACGGCCGCCGTTTACTGGGGCTTCGATCAAGAGCTTGCACTCCATCACTTAACCTTCCAGCACCGGGCAGGCGTCACACCCTATACGTCCACTTTCGTGTTTGCAGAGTGCTGTGTTTTTAATAAACAGTCGCAGCCACCGATTCTCTGAGACCTCTTCACGCTTCCGGTGTTTCTCCGGTCACGCTACCAAGGCACACCTTCTTCCGAAGTTACGGTGTCAATTTGCCGAGTTCCTTCTCCCGAGTTCTCTCAAGCGCCTGAGCATATTCAGCTCGCCCACCAGTGTCGGTTTTCGGTACGGTCGTATCTAACTGAAGCTTAGAGGCTTTTCCTGGAACCACATCCAATCACTTCGCGGCTTACGCCACTCGATCCTTTTCCTCGGTGATACGCCAGCGGATTTGCCTACTGGCCACCTACGATCGGAAACCGGGACATCCAACACCCGGATGATCTTCAACAGTCCGTCCCCCCATCGCATTAGATATCGGTGCAGGAATATTGACCTGCTTCCCATCGACTACGACTTTCGTCCTCGTCTTAGGGGCCGACTCACCCTGCTCCGATGAACGTGGAGCAGGAAACCTTGGGCTTACGGCGAGAGGGCTTTTCACCCTCTTTAACGCTACTCATGTCAGCATTCGCACTTCTGATACCTCCAGCAGCCCTCTCGAGCCACCTTCGCAGGCTTACAGAACGCTCCCCTACCACGTAGACGCTTCGCTTGAACTCGCTCAAGGTGTCGACGACGGCGATAGCCGGCGTCGACCAACCTCAAAAGAGAGAGGGCGCTGTCCGTCAACCTGGACAGGCACTCGGTCATTGAATTGGTTTGATATTCGCTCGACGGATATCTTCGACGGCGATGCGTCGAAGAAGCGAGCGAGTTCAAGTGAAGCGTCTACATCCGCAGCTTCGGTTACCGACTTAGCCCCGTTACATCTTCCGCGCAGGAAGACTCGATCAGTGAGCTATTACGCTTTCTTTAAAGGATGGCTGCTTCTAAGCCAACTTCCTGACTGTCTTAGCCTTCCCACTTCGTTTCCCACTTAGTCGGTATTAGGGACCTTAGCTGGCGGTCTGGGTTGTTTCCCTTTCGTGTCCGGACGTTAGCACCCGGTGCACTGTCTCCCGCGCTGACACTTCCAAGTATTCGGAGTTTGCCATGGTTTGGTAAGGCGCCATGCCCCCCTAGCCATAACAGTGCTCTACCCCCTGGAGTGATACGCGAGGCACTACCTCAATAGTTTTCGGGGAGAACCAGCTATTTCCAGATTTGTTTGGCCTTTCACCCCTATCCACAGCTCATCCGCTACTTTTGCAACAGTAGTCGGTTCGGCCCTCCAGTGAGTGTTACCCCACCTTCAGCCTGGCCATGGATAGCTCATCTGGTTTCGGGTCTACACCCTGCGACTGGACGCCCTATTCGGACTCGCTTTCGCTACGCCTTCCCTATACGGTTAAGCTCGCCACAGAATGTAAGTCGCTGACCCATTATGCAAAAGGTACGCAGTCACCCTTGCGGGCTCCTACTGTTTGTATGCATGCGGTTTCAGGATCTATTTCACTCCCCTCCCGGGGTTCTTTTCGCCTTTCCTTCACAGTACTGGTTCACTATCGGTCGATCATGAGTATTTAGCCTTGGAGGATGGTCCCCCCATATTCAGACAGGATTTCACGTGTCCCGCCCTACTTGTCGTGCGCTCAGTTCCACTGCCGGTCTTTCACGTACGGGGCTATCACCCGCTATGGCCGTCCTTTCCAGAACGTTCCGTTAGATCGACAGCTAAAACGCACAGGCTGGTCCGATTTCGCTCGCCGCTACTTTCGGAATCTCGGTTGATTTCTGTTCCTCTGCCTACTTAGATGTTTCAGTTCAGCAGGTTCGCCTCCACGCGCCTATGAATTCAGCGCGGGATACCCTTGCGGGTGGGTTTCCCCATTCGGACATCTGCGGCTAGTAACGCTTGTTTGCCAGCTCACCGCAGCTTTTCGCAGGCTGCCACGTCCTTCATCGCCTATGATCGCCAAGGCATCCACCACATGCACTTAGTCGCTTGATCCTATAACCCTGCTGCCCCATGGTTTCCCATCGGCCAGGCACGGTAATACAAGCGACCGCGTTGCCGTTCTCAGATATTGCTGAGAGCTCGAATGCAATCACAACCCGTTATCAACCCTCTCCCGGCTCATCACCGGGCGCAGAGTTGAAACGCTTTGCTTCTTCCGAATTGTTAAAGATCGAAACAGCGATTTGGCCAATGGCCAAACGGAAATCCGCTGATACGGACTTTCGTTTGACGATTGCTCGAGAAGTGGTGGAGGTGAACGGGATCGAACCGATGACCTCCTGCTTGCAAAGCAGGCGCTCTCCCAACTGAGCTACACCCCCGGCACAGCACCTGCACCGAGTGTGGTGGGTCTGGTTGGATTCGAACCAACGACCCCCGCCTTATCAAGACGGTGCTCTAACCAACTGAGCTACAGACCCTTCCGAAGATCGCAATCTCGTCAGGGCCCGGCGCTGCGCGACGCCATCATCAACCCACTCTGCGCCACCCTGCGCCACTCGCTGCTGCAAGAAACCAACCGATAAGTGTGGACGCCTGACTGCTGGCGCGTACTCTAGAAAGGAGGTGATCCAGCCGCACCTTCCGGTACGGCTACCTTGTTACGACTTCACCCCAGTCATGAATCTCACCGTGGTCGCCGCCCTCCTTGCGGTTAGGCAAACGGCTTCTGGTGAAACCCACTCCCATGGTGTGACGGGCGGTGTGTACAAGACCCGGGAACGTATTCACCGCGACATGCTGATCCGCGATTACTAGCGATTCCGACTTCATGCAGTCGAGTTGCAGACTGCAATCCGGACTACGACTGGTTTTCTGGGATTGGCTCCCCCTCGCGGGTTGGCAGCCCTCTGTACCAGCCATTGTATGACGTGTGAAGCCCTACCCATAAGGGCCATGAGGACTTGACGTCATCCCCACCTTCCTCCGGTTTGTCACCGGCAGTCCCGATAGAGTGCCCTTTCGTAGCAACTATCGGCAAGGGTTGCGCTCGTTGCGGGACTTAACCCAACATCTCACGACACGAGCTGACGACAGCCATGCAGCACCTGTGTCCACTTTCCCTTTCGGGCACCTAATGCATCTCTGCTTCGTTAGTGGCATGTCAAGGGTAGGTAAGGTTTTTCGCGTTGCATCGAATTAATCCACATCATCCACCGCTTGTGCGGGTCCCCGTCAATTCCTTTGAGTTTTAATCTTGCGACCGTACTCCCCAGGCGGTCTACTTCACGCGTTAGCTGCGTTACCGAAGGAGTTACCCTCCGACAACTAGTAGACATCGTTTAGGGCGTGGACTACCAGGGTATCTAATCCTGTTTGCTCCCCACGCTTTCGTACATGAGCGTCAGTCTCATCCCAGGGGGCTGCCTTCGCCATCGGTGTTCTTCCACATCTCTACGCATTTCACTGCTACACGTGGAATTCCACCCCCCTCTGACAGACTCTAGCTATGCAGTCACAAATGCAGTTCCCAGGTTAGGCCCGGGGATTTCACACCTGTCTTGCAAAGCCGCCTGCGTACGCTTTACGCCCAGTAATTCCGATTAACGCTTGCACCCTACGTATTACCGCGGCTGCTGGCACGTAGTTAGCCGGTGCTTATTCTGCAGGTACCGTCATTAACGCGAGGTATTCGCTCGCGCCGTTTCGTTCCTGCCAAAAGCGGTTTACAACCCGAAGGCCTTCTTCCCGCACGCGGCATGGCTGGATCAGGCTTGCGCCCATTGTCCAAAATTCCCCACTGCTGCCTCCCGTAGGAGTCTGGGCCGTGTCTCAGTCCCAGTGTGGCTGGTCGTCCTCTCAGACCAGCTACTGATCGTCGCCTTGGTGGGCTTTTACCCCGCCAACTAGCTAATCAGACATCGGCCGCTCCAGTAGCGCGAGGCCTTGCGGTCCCCCGCTTTCACCCGTAGGTCGTATGCGGTATTAGCCCGGCTTTCGCCGGGTTATCCCCCACTACTGGGCACGTTCCGATGCATTACTCACCCGTTCGCCACTCGCCACCAGGGTTGCCCCCGTGCTGCCGTTCGACTTGCATGTGTAAGGCATGCCGCCAGCGTTCAATCTGAGCCAGGATCAAACTCTTCAGTTCGATACTGTTTGCGCAATCGTGCTGAGCACGATTGATTACTCACTCGCTGGAATCGAGGTGACTGATGTTTCCACCGAAGTGTCAACATCTTCCCTCTTCCATTGCGTGAGCACTGATGATTTGAGTTCAGCCAGCGCGATCGGAGACGTTTCGGCGTGAGACCTCAACGTCCGTACCGTGCTGGTTGCGCCTGTTCACCAAGCGCCCACACTTATCGGCTGTTTCGTTGTTAAAGAGCGTGCTGGCAGCTGAAAACGTCGACAAACGTGTTGCGACGCAACCGCAGCAGCGAAGAAGCGGAATTATGGGGCTCGCCAAAAGTAGTGTCAAGCCGACTCCAGAGCGGCGATGCCAGCGCCGGCGGCACAAGCAGAGTCGCTTGGCCAGCACGACTGCCGCACAAGTGACTGTCCCAGCAGGAAATGTCATCGCTTGGCGCGCCGCGAGCGCAAGTGGACGGTTGCGCGGGCCGCCGTCGCCCTAGGTGCATTGCTCTAAGCGCGCTGCCTCGCCGCGAAGCGCGGCGCGCAATCAGCCGTGCTGGAAGCGCGGCGCGCCGCTTCTCGACAAACGCCGCCATGCCTTCCTTCTGGTCAGCTGGTGGCGAAGAGCGAATGGAACAGCCGTCGCTCGAACAATATCCCTTCGCTGAGCGGCGACTCGTAGACGCGGTTGATCGCCTCCTTGGCCATCATGACTGCCGGCAACGAGTGCCCCGCGATCGTGGTCGCGGCGGCGAGCGCTTCGTCGAGCAAGGAAGCCGCCGGCACGATGCGGGACACCAGGCCCGCACGCTCTGCTTCCGCCGCGTCCATCGTTCGCGCCGTCAGGACAAGGTCCATCGCCTTGGCCTTGCCGACGGCGCGCGGCAGCCGCTGCGTGCCACCGGCGCCCGGAATGATGCCGAGCTTGATCTCGGGCTGCCCGAACTTGGCGCTGTCCGACGCAATGATGAAATCGCACATCATCGCCAGTTCGCAGCCGCCTCCGAGCGCGTAGCCCGCGACGGCGGCGATGACGGGCTTGCGCACCCGGCGCAGCGTTTCCCAGTTGCGCGAGATGTACTCGGACTTGAATACGTCCATGTAGGACCAGTCCTTCATCGCCCCGATATCGGCTCCGGCCGCAAAGGCCTTCTCGTTTCCGGTGATGACGATCGCGCCGATCCCGTCGTCCGCGTCGAAGGCGAGCAGCGCCGCGCCGAGCTCGTCCATCAGTACGTCATTGAGCGCGTTGAGCGCCTTCGGCCGATTGAGAGTGATAAGTCCGACGCGGCCGCGCGTCTCGACCAGGATGTTCTGGTACTCCATGGAGATCTCCTCGCGTGCTGTGGGCCAGTGTAGCGGCCCGAACAGCGCTCTAGGCCACCGGCGTTCCGCGCGCCAGGTAGTCGAGGATGGTGTCGGCGGAAATCGCCCGAGAGTAGAAAAACCCCTGCGCGAATTCGCAGCCGATTTCGCGCATGTAGTCGACCTGGTCCTGCGATTCAACGCCTTCGGCCACGACCTTCAGACGGAAGTGCCGGGCGACCGCAAGCATGGCGTGGACGATCGCACGACTGTCGGGTCCGCCGGAATGCCTTCGATGAACGACTGATCGATCTTGAGCGCGTGGATCGGCATCCGCTTCAGATAGCCGAGCATCGAGTAGCCGGTGCCGAAGTCATCGAGCACGAGCCCGACACCGAGCGACGCCAGTTCGGCGAGGACGTCGTTGTTGATTTCGCTTTCCCTCACCAGCGTGCGCTCGGTGATTTCCAGCACGATCAATCGCGGATCGACGTCGTGCCGCACGAGTGCGCTGCGAACCAGGATCGGCAGAGCGGTGGAGCCCATTTCGCGGCCGGCGACGTTGATCGCAACCGGAACGTCGAAATGCGGCCGCACCTGGCGCCAGCGGTTGATCTGGCCGCAGACTTCATTGAGCACCCACCGCGTGATGCGCTCGGAGAGTCCGCTGACCTCTGCCACGCCGATGAAGCGATCGGGGGTCAGCATTCCGTGTACCGGATGGTTCCAGCGGATCAGCGCTTCCAGCCCGACGACGCGCCCGCTCGACATTTCGATCTGCGGCTGGTATTCGCAGACGAACTGAGGGTTCTCGCTCTGCACGGCCTTGACGAGTTCGATGCCAAGCTGCACTTCGCGGGCCGCACGCTCGTAGCGAATCGGATTGAAAAAGCTGAACTGATTGCGTCCATCGCGCTTGGCCTGATACATCGCGGCGTCCGCGTTCTTCAGCAGCGTGCTCATGTCGCGCCCGTGCTCCGGGAACAGCGCCACCCCGATCGATGCCGACACCTGCGTGTCGATATTGGGCACAAGATCGGTCCGGTGCAGGGCCTGCGCAATGCGGGCGGCGAGCAGCGCGACCTCCTGCCGATGCACGAACTCGCTGATCAGCACGACGAACTCGTCGCCGCCGAGCCGCGCAACAGTCCCGTCTTCGCCGACCGTTTCCCGCAGCACCTCCGATGCCGACTTGATCAGCGAATCGCCGACCAGGTGCCCGAGCGTGTCATTCACATCCTTGAATCGGTCGAGATCAATCAGCATCGCGGCCATGCGGCGCTTGCGATTCGACGCCGTCATGATCATGTCGCGCATCGTCTCGCGCAGCAGGTTGCGGTTGGGCAGTCCGGTGAGCGCGTCGTACCAGGCCAGGTGCTCGATCCGCGACTCGGCTTCCTGGCGCTGCGCGGCCTCCATTGAAAGCGCCAGCATCAAGCCCGTCGTATTCGCAAACCCGACATCGTCCTCGTCCCAGTAGCGCGTATCGCGGTGCTGCAGGCACAGCACGCCGGCGATGCTGCCGTCGACCAGGACCGGCACGTCGAGCAGCGAACGCGCGTCGGCCCAGTCCGGGTCGCCGGCGAACATCGTCGTGAGCCTCGAGGTCCGGGTGTCGTTGACGACGACGGGTTGCCGGTTCATCAGTTGCGCGAAGTACGCCGGCGAAACGCGTCGCCGGGAACTCGCGCCCGACCCAGTCGCGCAGGAAGCGGTCCGCGATCCGATCGAACCGGGCCTCGCAGCGCAGCCCGTCGGGGGCGTGTGACAGGCGCCAGAAGCTGGCCGAGGAGACATCGAGGACTTCGGCGGTGGAACGCAACACCGTCGCGAGCGTCTGCGTGAAATCCGACTTGGGCTGGATCGCGATCTCGAGCAGTCGTTCGCGGAACCGCAGCCGGCGCGCCTGGGCGCGCTCCGCAGGTCCGAGGTCCCGCGCCGTGAGCACGAGCCCGCGCACGCTGGCGTCGTCGAGCCGGTTTGCCAGCACGCACGAGAGGCTGCGGCCGTTGCCGGCCAGCGCTGCCCGCGTGCGCAGGTGCAGCGAGGTCGCCTGACGGTCCCCCGGAGGTTCGCGCAGCAGGCGGTCGACAGCCCGACGAAATTCGATGCGCGATGGCTGATCGAGGATGAACTCGAACGGCGAGCCCATGACATCCGCCTCGTGCTCGCCAGTGATCGGCTCCAGCGCCGCACTGGCGAAGATCACGCGCCGGTCGGCGTTCAATACGATGGTGAGTTCGCTTTGATGCTGCGCCAGCGCGCGCGCCCGGGTTTCGGCCGCCCGCACCCGGCGCCGCGCCGACCGCTCGGCCGACGTGTCGACAATCGATATCGATGCGAAGTCGTCCTGATCAAATCGGAACAGACGCACGACGAAGTGCGCGCTCAAGCGGCTGCCACTGCGCAGCGGCAGCTTGGCCTCGAACTCGCAGCGCCCATCGGCGGTGAGCCGCGCCCAGAGTCGCTGCCAGCGCCGCGAGAAACGCGCGATGACTGAGAAATCCGAGTAGTTCGGCAACGCTGCGACCGATCGCCGAATCACCACCGGCGAGCGCCATCGCCTCGCTGTTGATCGCAAGGATCTGTCCGCTGTGATTAACGGCGATGATCGGCACGCCCGCCGTGTCGAAGCTCGCCTGTTTCAGCGAACGTTCGACGGCCGACTGCCGCAGGGGAATGACGGTCGAACTCAGCGTGACCTCTCAGAACCGGTACGCCCGGTGACGGACGCGGTCTTCGCTCACGATTTTGCCATGTGAAGCGCACGCCGAGCGACCCGAATCGCTCGAAATGCGGCAAAGACACCCGGATTACCGCTTCTGCACCCTGGCTCCCAGGGCCGCTCACAGGCCCGTGCGGCAAGCTCGCGTATCAGCCGTTCGGCTGTCGCGCTCCCGTTGCCGATGCAGTCGCCGATCGCGCCGATCACCGCCACATCGAACGACATGCGATCTTTCTGCCCAAGCGTGCGACGGGCGAATTTCTCTGCGGCCGTAGTCTCGCGCTGCGACTCGGCGGTCGCCGACTCGGCCATCTTCGCGATCGCTGCGGTCTTGCGCCAGCGCAAGCCGTCGCCGTGACGTGCGGCCGGCCTATGATTTGCGATCCACTTTGTCTCTCCGTTCGGGACCGCTGCCATGAATCGAGCGATCGTGCTTTCGAAACAGAACGATCAGTTTCACGCCGAAGTGCGGGAGGTCGGTCAGGCCGAGCTCGAAGCCGCCACGCCCGGCGACGACGTCACGATCGATGTGGCCTACTCCACGATCAACTACAAGGATGGCCTGGCGCTGACGAACACGTCGCCGGTCGTGCGCAAGTGGCCGATGGTGGCTGGCATCGATGCCGCGGGCACGCGTGGTCGCGAGTGACCATCCGCGCTGGCGTCCGGGGGACCTGGTCGTCCTCAATGGCTGGGGCATCGGCGAGTCCCACTGGGGCGGACTGTGCCAGCGCATGCGGGCCAAGGGCGACTGGCTGGTACGCATTCCTGCACCGCTGCGTGCGCGTGAAACGATGATGTTCGGCACCGCGGGATACACCGCGGCACTGGCAGTGCTCGCCTTGCGTGACCACGGCGTTACTCCAACGTCCGGTGAAATTCTCGTGACCGGTGCCACTGGCGGGGTCGGTTCGGTTGCGGTCGCGCTGCTCGCGTCGCTGGGCTACACCGTCGTCGCATCAACCGGCAAGGTCGGCGAGTCGGACTACCTGCGAGCCCTCGGCGCGAAGGAGCTGATCGACCGCAGCGTGCTTTCCGCGCCTGACAAGCCACTGCAGAAGGAACGCTGGGCCGGCGCGATCGACTCGGTCGGTGGTGTCACGCTCGCGAATGTCTGCGCACAGACGCGCCGGAGCGGCACCGTCGCCGCCTGCGGACTGGCAGGGGGCATGGACTTCCCCGCAACGGTGGCGCCCTTCATCCTGCGCGGCGTGACGCTCGTCGGCATCGACAGCGTGATGGCCCCCCTCGAGCGACGCGAGGCCGCATGGAACATGCTCGCGACTCACTGCCGGGCGAGCAGCTCGCCGCGATCGCGCACGAAGTGCCGCTGGCGGGTGCCTTTGAGGTCGCGCGCGACATCCTTGCCGGGCGCATACGCGGCCGTGTCGTTGTCGACGTGAATCGCTGATCTCTCCGAGCTGCGCTCCGGCGCGGAGTCAGCAGGCCCGAAACCTGCCTTCCAAGGTCCGCCCGATCGCGCGGCTGACGGCGGCATCGACTTTGGGCAGAATGGCCGCCCCTTCCTCGTCGCAGGAGCTGACATGACGTTCCGGTTTCCGATGCGCCCGCTGGTCCTCGGCACAGTATTGATGTGCGCCACCGCCCTGCTCGGCACGGCGACCGCGCTGGATCGCAAGGACTGCGAGCGCGATTACAAGCCGCAGGTCGGACAGTCGGGCAAGGACGTGGTGTGGGTACCGACGCCCGACGAGCTGGTGCGACGCATGCTGCAAATGGCCAAGGTCAGCTCGCAGGATGTCGTGTACGACCTCGGCGCCGGAGACGGCAAGATTGCGATCGCCGCCGGCAAGCTCGGCGCGCAGTCGGTGGGCATCGAGTACAACCCGGACATGGCGAAGCTGGCCAGCTGCATGGTCGACGCCGAAGGCGTCGGCAACCGGACGAGGATCGTCCAGGGAGACATCTTCAAGGAAGACTTCGGCAAGGCCACCGTGGTCACGATGTACCTGCTGCCGGAGCTCAATCTCTGCGTGCGCCACCGCCTGCTGGCGATGAAGCCCGGCACGCGAGTCACGTCGCACCAGTTCACGATGGGCGACTGGGACGCCGACGAGACCTCGGAGATCGAGTACCGCACCGCGTACCTGTGGATCGTGCCGGCCCGGGTCGATGGCACCTGGCAACTGCGCGACGCCGGCGGGATAGCCACGACGATCAACCTCACACAAAATTTCCAGAAAGTCAGCGGCGAAGTCGTGGGCGGCGCGAACCGACAACCTTTGGTTGGAGCGTCGTTGCGCGGCGACCAGTTGAAGTTTGCGTTCAACGACGACAAGGGCACCACGCGGACCTTCACCGGCACCGTGCGCGGCACGGAACTCGTTGGCACTCTGAAGAGCGGTAACGCGGAAACGAAGGCGACCGGCACATTGCAGGGACCGCTGCGGGCAGCCGCCTGGGCCGAAATGCTGCCGCAGTGCGGCCGTTTCTACGGCAAGTAGGCGCCGAACCACTGCGAGCCCCGCCGAAGCGGGGCTCTTCATATCAAAGGACGCTTCATGACCGAAGCATTCCAGCCGCTCGCGGCCGATCGGCACGCGGCCGTCGCGCCGGTGGCGGCGCCGAAACCGGCGCTGTCGGTGCTCGACGCCATCATGATCATCGTCGGCATCGTCATCGGCGCCGGCATTTTCAAGACGCCGTCGATGGTCGCCGGGGTCACCGGATCCGTCGACTGGATGCTGATCGCCTGGGTCCTGGGTGGCGTCCTGTCCCTGATCGGCGCACTGTGCTACGCCGAACTCGCCAGCGCCTTTCCGAGCGCCGGCGGCGACTATCACTTCATCACCCGCGCCTACGGGCGCGATGCCAGCTTCTTCTTCGCTTGGGCGCGAGTGACCGTGATCACAACGGGTTCGGTCGCGCTGCTGTCGTTCGTGTTCGGCGATTACATGAGCCGGGTCATCTCGCTCGGCCCGCAGTCGTCAGCCATCTATGCCGCGTTGACCGTGATCGTGCTCACCGTCGTCAATATCATCGGATTGCGCGCGTCGGCCCGCACGCAGAACGTGCTGACCGCGATCGAGGTCGGCGGCCTGCTGCTGGTGGCCCTCGCGGGGCTGCTGGCCCCGTCGGCGGCGACCGTCGCGGCACCGGCCGCTCCAGCGGCAGGCATGCCGCCGCTGTTCGGCCTCGCGATGGTGTTCGTGCTGCTGACCTACGGCGGCTGGAATGAGGCCGCCTACATCTCGGCCGAGGTGCACGGTGGCCCGCGGGCGATCGTGCGCGCGCTCGTGCTGTCGCTGCTGATCGTCACCGTTCGTCTATGTCGCCTTCGTGCTGGCGGTGCTCAAGGGCCTGGGGTTCGCAGGGATGGCGAAGAGCAGCGCGGTCGGCGCCGACGTGATGCAGGCCGCGTTCGGCCCGGTCGGCGCCCAGCTGATCGGCGCGATCGTCGGGGTCGCCACGCTGACGTCGATCAACGCCACGATGATCGTCGGCGCGCGGACCAACTACGCGCTCGGACGCGACTGGCCGATTCTCGCTTTCTGGCCGCATGGCATGGCGAGCGCAACGTCCCGGTGGTCGCTTTCCTCGTGCAGGCGGCTATCGCGCTCGCGCTGGTGGCCTTCGGCGCGCTGCAGAAGGATGGCTTTAGCGGCGATGGTCGAGTTCACCGCGCCGGTCTTCTGGTTCTTCTTCCTGCTGACCGGCATCGCGCTGTTCGTGCTGCGGTTTCGCGCACCACACACGGCACGACCGTTCAAGGTGCCGATGTACCCGATCCTGCCGATCGTCTTCGTGCTCACCTGCGCGTACCTGCTGTACTCGAGCGTGACCTACGCACAGTCGCAGAACGCGGTTCACGTGGCGTTCTACGTGATGGGCGCCGGTGCATTGGCCTGGGCGGCCACGCGCCTGCTGGGTGGCGGGCGTGCGCCCCGGGCATGAGCTGACCGGACTGCTGCTCGCGGCCGGCCGGGCACGCGCTACGAAGCGAGCGGGCCCGGCTGAAGTAACGTCGACACCGAGGAAAACCGCAATGCGACGTGATGTGTTTTCATCCTGGTGGAAGTTCGCTCTGCAGGCAAGCGAAGTGGCGTGGACCGCACCGTTCGTGATTCAGCAGCGCTGTTCACGCCTGCTGGGCGCGCCTCGCGCGGATCGTGTCGCCGACCGGCGCGAGGCTGTGCGTATGGTGGTGGAAAAGGTCGAGGCCCTGCAGGAGGCGCAGTACGCGATGTGGCAGCACGCAGTGGCCTCGCAACAGAAGGCGTGGGCGCGCCTATGGATGGCCGGCCTAAGCCAGCTGTGACGCCGGCGGCGGCCGCGGCGCACGGCCTCCGCGAAGCCGCGCTGCTCGCCGGCCGCGCGCTGCAGCCGGTGCATCGGCGCGTCAAAGCGAACGCAAAGCGTCTGCGCAAGCGCCGGTAAGCGCCCGAGGCGGTCGTCGGCGCGGCTATGCTAGGCGGCCCCGGAGCGCATACCGTGCTCGAACTCTTCCGACAGATCAACTTCATCGATGGCATCGCGCTCGGCGGCTTCATCGCGGCGTGGTGGGGCTACGCCGCCTTTGCGCGTCGCCGCGCCGCGAGTAGCGGTTCGCTGCTCGCGACCACGAACCGGATACGCCGGCTGTGGATGATGCAAACGACCTGGCGCGAGAACCGGGTCATCGACGGTGTGGTTGTGCAGAACCTCTCGACCAGTCCGTCGTTCTTCGCATCGACGACGATTCTGATCATCGGCGGGCTGCTGGCGCTTCTCGGCGCGACCGACGAGGCAGCGAAGCTGGTCCGGGAAATCCCGTTCGCGGTGCGCACCACGTCGTTCGTGTTCGATCTGAAGCTGTTCGTGCTCACTGCGATCTTCGTCTATGCCTTCTTTCGCTTTACCTGGTCGATGCGCCAATACACGTTCGGCGCGCTGCTCATCGCCTCGGCGCCCGAGCCCGCCGTGTTCGCGAGCGGTCAGGCTTCGCGCGAAGAATTCGCGGACCGCGCCGGCCGTGTTGTTGGCATGGCAGCGGAAACCTTCAACGACGGGTTGCGTGCGTACTACATGGCATTCGCCGCGGTGCTCTGGTTCTTCTCGCCGCTTGCGTTCGCCGTCGGGACCGCCGGCATCGTCTATCTGCTGTACCAGCGCGAATTCCGTTCCGAGGTGCTCGACGTGCTGCGGCACTAGCGCCGGCGGCAGCCGCGTCTCGCTTCCCCTCCCATGACACTGCGCTATGCGATCCGGCCGGCGAATCCGGCAGCACACCTGTTTCACGTCATCTGCCGCGTCGAGCGGCCCGATCCCGACGGTCAGCTCTTCATGCTGCCCGCGTGGGTGCCGGGCAGCTACATGATCCGCGAGTTCGCGCGCAACATCGTCCGCATCAGCGCTCTCGCCGGCGGACGCAAGGTTGCGATCGAAAAACTCGACAAGCACACCTGGCGCGCGGCGCCATGCCGCGGTCCGCTCGAAGTGGCGTGCGAGATCTACGCGTGGGATCTGTCGGTGCGCTGCGGCGTACTTCGACCGGACCCAGGGCTTCTTCAGCGGCACCAGTGTGTTCCTGCTGCCGATGGGCCGCGAGCACGAGGCGTGCACCGTTGACATCCTGCCACCGGCTGCCGGAGCGAAGTGGCGTGTGATCACCGGGCTCGCGCCCGAGCGAGGCGTGCGGCGGCTCGGCTTCGGCACGTATCGGGCGCACGACTATGACGAACTGATCGACTGCCCGGTGCAGATGGGCGAGATCGAGCACGTCCGTTTCGACGTCCTCGGCGTGCCGCACGAGCTTGCGGTCACCGGGCGCGTCCCGAAGCTCGACATGGGTCGCCTCGCGGCGGGCACTCGCGCGCGTCTGCGAGCAGCAGATCCGGCTGTTCGAGCCGCGCCGTCGCAAGGCGCCGTTTGCACGCTATAGCTTCATGGCGCTCGCCGTCGGCGAGGGCTACAGCGGCCTGGAGCACCGCAACTCGAGCGCGTTGATCTGCCGGCGCGACGATCTGCCGTTTGCCGGTATGAAGGACGCCACCGAGGGCTATCGCCGCTTCCTCGGGCTCGGCGAGCCACGAATACTTCCACAGCTGGAACGTCAAGCGCATCCGCCCAGCCGCGTTCATCCCGTACGACTTGACGCAGGAGAACTACACGCGGCTGCTGTGGGCGTTCGAAGGGTTCACCTCCTACTACGATGACCTGCTGCTGGCCCGCTGCGGACTGCTGACGCCCGCGCAGTACCTGGAGACGCTCGGCAAGACGATGACCACGGTGCTGCAGCGGTCAGGCAGGCTCAAGCAGAGCGTGGCCGAAAGCTCGTTCGATGCCTGGATCAAGTATTACCGCCAGGACGAGAATGCGCCGAACAGTGTCGTCAGCTACTACCAGAAGGGCGCGCTTATCGGGCTGGCGCTGGACTTGGTGATCCGCGCCGAAACTCGCGGCCGTCGATCACTCGACGATGTGATGCGCCTGCTGTGGCAGCAATGGAAGCGCGCGTCTGATTACCGCGGTATTGCCGAGAACGAGTTCACCATCGCGGCGGAGCAGGCGAGCGGCCTCGTCCTCGCCCCGCTGATCCGCGAATGGACTGAAGGAACGCGCGATCCCGATTTCGCGCGCCTGTTCAAGCCTTTCGGCATCGAAGCGATGCGGCGGCCGGCGATCGATT
>CAVPGM010000021.1:0-9878 GCA_963703945.1 uncultured beta proteobacterium
CTGGAGGCGACGCGGTTCGCTACGGCCGAATGGCCGCGCTTGCCGCCTTCGTCGTGGCCGCCATGTGTGTCATCGCGTGGGTGCTGCGCCTCAACACGCTCACCAGCTTCATCAGCGAGACCAATCTGCTCGGGTTCAAGGCCGGCGCTGGGTTGAGCATCGCCTCGACGCAACTCGCCGCCTTCTTCGCCGCCCTGGTCTCGATTCTCATGCTGCTGCGCAGCGTCGCCTCCCCACACGCGCATTCTTCGGTCGCATTCCGAACACGCGGCGGTTCTCGGACCTCGCCCGCCATCCTGACAACGAACAGATCGCCGGCGTGCTCGCCTTCCGGGTCGAATCCTCGCTGCTCTACCGACAATGTCCTGCGCGCCGTCCGCGACCGCCTGCAGGGCGAGGGCGCGACCATCCGCCTGGTGGTGTGCGATCTGTCGACCTCGCCACGTGGATCTGGCCGGCGCCCGCATGCTGGCGCGACTGGGCGATGAGCTGGCCAAGCAACGGGTCGCGCTGCGTCTGGCCGAGGCCCATGCCACGACGCGATCTGCTCCGCGCCGAGGGCCTCGATGCCAAAGTCGACGGGATCGATCGATTCACGTCGGTCGCCGACGCGGTAGAGCGGCTGCAAAGGGAGTCAGGCAGCCAACGTTCAGCCCGTGGTCTACGATAACGTGGAGCACGGTCGCCACCATGGCCACGTTCATCCAGCGCTGCCTCGATCCAGCCGACCGGCTGGGGGAAATCCCCTTCGGTCTGATCATGGCGCTCGGCTTTACCGGCGCGGTGCGGCTCGGCGTCGAGGACGCGGATAACCGCACTCTCTTCATCGCGATCTTCGGCTGCAACGGCGGGCGATCGTCGACGGCGTGATGTTCGTACTGACGGCGCTCTTCGAGCACGGCCGACAGGCACGCGTGGTGCGCGACGTGGCGGGCCGCGCCGGCGATCGCGCTCCTGGCGCTGGTCGGCGAGGAGCTCGACGACCGGCTGCATCGTCGCTGACGACCGACCGAGAGCGGACCAGATCCACCGCTCGTGCTGACCGTCGTCCGCCGGCCAGCGCGAGCCGCCCCGCGTGCGCCGCGACGATCTGCTGGGTGGAGTCGCCGTCGCGTTGATCATCGTGCTCGCCACGCTGCCGATCGTCGTACCGCTACCTGCTGGTACCGAATCCCGAACGTTGCGGTGCGCGTCTCGAACGTCGTCACGCGTTCCTTGGGCGTTCCTGCTGGGCATCCGTGGGGGGCAGGTGGTCGGCGCGAGGCCACTGCGCATGGCGACCGGCCTGACGGTGGTCGGCGTGGTGCTGGTGCTCATTACGATCGTACTCGGCGGGTATTGGAGGGAGGTGGCAATGAACACGTTCTCGAGGACATCCGTCGGACTCCACTTCTATGGCTGCTGGTGTTTGTTCCGATCGTGTTCGTCTGCGAGCGGATCGCTCCAGGCCTCGCACACGCTGCTCTTCTTGCTGTCCGTGCTCGCCATCGTGCCGCTGGCAGCGCTGCTCAGTCACGCCACCGAGTCCGTCGCCGCCAGGACCGGCGACATGGTCGGCGGGTTGCTCAACGCGATCGCTGGGCAATCTGACGGAGCTGATCATCGCGCTCGACGGCGTTGCGCGGCCGGCCAGTACATGCTGGTGAAGGCGTCCGTCGCCGGCGCGATCGTCACCAACACGCTGTTCATGTTGGGCGCGTCGTTTCTGCTCGGCGGGCTTGAAGCATCACGCGCAGGAGTTCAACCCGGCGCAGCGCGCGGCTGCAGGCCGCGCAGTTGTTCCTCGGCGACGGTCGCCTGCTGGTTCCGTCGGCGGTGACCAGCGTGGACGGACGCAAGGCCGCGTTTCACGCAGACCTCAGCCTAGGCCTCGGTGCTCCTCGATCATCGCGACTACGGCCTGGGACTGCTCTTCTCACTCAAGACCCACCCCGAGTTCTTCGGCGCGGTGGAACAGGGCGCGGAGAGGGAAGAACCGCCGTGGCCAATCGGCGTCGCCGTGGCGACGCTGGTCGCGGTGACGATCGTGGTCGCCTTGACCAGCGAGATCTTCGTCGAGTCGGTCCAGGAGGCGGCGGCCGATGCTGGGGATGACGCCGGCGTTCGTGGGGTTCATCGTGGTGGCGCTGGCGGGCGGCGCGGCGGAGATGGTCTCGGCCTTTTCGCGGGGCGCGGAAGGACCGGCTCGACCTCAGCGTCTCCATTGCGCTGGGAAGCGCGGCGCAGATCGCCTTGTTCGTCGCGCCGGTGCTGGTCGTGGCGAGCTACGTCGTCGGCCCGTCGCCGATGAACCTGCAGTTCTGGCCGGGCGCGGTGGTGATGATGCTGATCGCAACGCTGCACCGCCTTTGTGGTATCGACCAGCGGCCGTGCGGCCTGGTTCAGCGGCGTGTTGGTGCTCGCGGTGTACCTGATCTTTGCCGTCACGCTGTACTTGCTGCCGCCCAAGGCATGACAGAGGCGCTGCGAATGAGATACGACAGGCGCGCCGCACCCGATCCGCGGCTCTGACCGCGAACCCCGGGATGTGGAAATGCCGGCCACGCGCTCGTCAGACCTTGCCCGTACGGTTCTGCAGCTGCTCATCCTGGGTATTTTGATCGCCACCAGTTTCTGGGTTATGCGGCCGTTCCTGGTCGCATTGGCCTGGGCGACGATGCTCGCAGTCGCTACGTGGCCAATCCTGCTGCATGCCCAGGACTGGCTCGGTGGTCGACGATCACTCGCCGTGGCGGTGATGACCATCGCGCTGCTGCTGGTCGTGGTCGTACCGCTCTACCTCGCCATCACCACCGTGGTCGAGAACACCGGCCTGCTCGTGGACTGGTCGAAATCGCTTGCGACACTCAGCCTGCCGCGGCCCCCCGAGTGGGTTCAGACGGTGCCACTGGTCGGCGCGAAGCTCGCATCGCGCTGGGAGCAACTGGCCAATGCCGGCCCGGACGAAATCGCCGCGCGGCTGGACCCGTTCGCTCAGCAACTGGCGTTCTGGTTCGCGGCGCAGGTCGGCAATATCGGACTGCTGCTGATCCAGTTTGTGCTCACCGTGATTATCGCCGCGATCCTCTACGCCAGAGGCGAGACGGCCGCCCGCGGCGTCGACCGCTTCGCCCGGCGGGTCGCAGGTCCGCAGGGCCAGCGCGCCGTGTACCTAAGCGCTCAGGCGGTTCGAGCCGTCGCGCTCGGTGTCGTCGTCACGGCCCTTGTCCAGTCCACCCTGGGTGGAATCGGACTCGCGGTGGCGGGCGTTCCCTTCGCAGCGATTCTCACTGCGCTGATGTTCATCCTCGGCATTGCGCAGATCGGGGCGGCACCGGTGCTGATCGCGGCGGTGATCTGGGTCTATGCGACGAGCAGTGTCGCGTGGGGGACCGGGTTCCTCGTCTGGGCGATTTTCTGCGGCACGCTCGACAACGTCGTGCGCCCGCTGCTGATCAGACGCGGTGCCGACCTTCCCCTGTTGCTGATCTTCGTCGGCGTGATCGGTGGGCTCATCGCGTTCGGCGTCATCGGACTGTTCATCGGTCCGGTCGTGCTGGCGGTGGCCTACACGCTGCTCGTCGAATGGATATCCGAAGCCGACGCCTCCGATGAGCGTGCGGCGTGATCCGCGTCTGGCTCGCTCGATCGCTGTCAGCGGAACCAGATCGACAACAAGACGGTGATCCGACCTGCGCGGCGAGGTCTCGGGCAAGCGGGCCAGGTCCCGCCGACCGCGCTCATCTGCGCGTCGCAGAGCACGACGCCGTCCGCCAGCCGGGACGATCTTGCGCACGGTCGCCCAGGACCGTCGGAACCGTACCGGCTTGCGCTTGACGAGTGTTTTATTCGGCCCGTATAGGGGCGACGGTGACGAGACGGAAAGGCGACGGCAAGGGGGAAGGGGCGCAGGGCCCGATATCTGGGCGTTGTGGAAATTCACCGGTTGATACGGACCACCCGCGCGCTGCCTTTTTGTTTCATCACCTATGAGCGAGGTGCCTGAGGGCGCGGCAATTCGAGTGCGGCGGCACCTGCTGGCCGCGCTGCCGCTCGCGCTGCTCGTCCTCGCCGCCCCGCCAAGGGCGCACGCCAAGGCCGAACCGCTGGAGCGCGACGAGGACGTCCTCTTCCTGCCCGGCACGGCGCGCGTGCTGGAAGATGGCCGCATCGAGGTCGACCTGCAGGCCTGGATCCACGAGAAGGACCGCCAGAAGATCCTGGATACCGGGCTGGCCCGCTATCTGGGCCTCAAGCTGAGCAGCATGTCGCCGGCGGCGCGCCTGCGTTTCGCCAGGCGCACCTCGCTCTTTCATGCCGAGCCGGAAGAAGGCACGGTGCTCGAGATCGATTTCGGCCAGGGCACGCCGCATGTCTTCATGCCCTCCAGCGACGCGGGCGGGCGAACCGGCCTGCGCACCACGGTCGCGCTCACACCCGATCCACGCCTCGCACCCTGGCTGCGCTTCCATGCGCGGGTGGCCGGCCCGGCCCGGCGCATCGAAGGTCGCGCGCTGCTGGTGCCGGCGCAGGGCCTCTCGGTCATCTCCGACATCGACGACACGGTCAAGGTGACCCAGGTGCGCGACCAGCAGCAGATGCTGCTCAACACCTTCGCCCGCGACATGAAAGCCGTGCCCGGCATGGCGCAGCACTACCGCGATCTGGCGCGCAATCCGCAGACGCGCTTTCACTACCTGTCGTCCAGCCCGATCCAGTTGCTCCCTGCCCTGGCCGACTTTCTGCGCGATGCCGGTTTTCCGCCGGGCAGCATGCACCTGCGCGAAAGCACGACATGGCAGCACCCTGATCCCTGGCAACGGCGAATCGCGTGCGCACAAGCTCGCTGCCATCGGCCGGCTGATGGAGGACTTCCCCGAGCGGCGCTTCCTGCTCATCGGCGACTCGGGCGAACTGGATCCCGAGATCTACGGCGAGGTGGCCCGCACGCGGCCAGAGCGGGTGGAAGGCGTCGTGATCCGCGACGTCACCGCCGAGGGGCGCGACGCGCCCCGCTACAGCAGCGCCTTCGAGGGGGTCGACCCGGCGCGTTGGCACATCCTGAAGGACGGCGAGGCCTGGCCCCTGTCCTGAGGCCGCGCGAATCCCGCGCGCGTCCCTGCGCCACGTGGCTGCCTGATCGGCGCGGCCGAGATGGAGAAGCGCACGACGTCGCCGTGCGCTCGGATCGAGGAGGATTCGCACGAACGAACTATCAGGGGCCGCTCGACCTCGATCTCGGCCAGAGCATCTTCGGCATGAACGCCATGGCGGCCGGCCCAGAGTCGGAGGCGGAATCGGTCGAGATGGCCACGACGGCGCCGTCTTCATCCATTTCGCCGTTATCTCCCAGGTCATCTTCTTCATGATCGTGCCACCTGACGTCTTGGGTGGCTTCGGTTGCATCCTGACCAGAAGATCGTTTCAGCGCCGGAATGGCGACACGTGACATCGGAGCGGCGCTCGCTCCGCTCTCCTCGATAGCAGAGATGGATCAGCGAGCGACTACCATGGTGATGCTGGGATTCATGGTATCTTGGCCTTCTTTCGGCAAGATGGTTTGGCCGTCCTGCCCCGACGGATAGATCTGATTTCGCCGCTGACTTGGCGTCTTCTACTCGAAGGTAGACATGCAGGGAGGTCCAGATGAACGCTGAACAAACCCGACTTGAACAAGCACGCGACGAGAAGGCGCCTTGGAAGAAATGGGGGCCGTATTTGAGCGAGCGCCAGTGGGGCACCGTGCGCGAGGACTACAGCCAGAACGGCGATGCCTGGAACTTCTTCACCCACGATCATGCCCGTTCCCGGGCGTATCGCTGGGGCGAGGACGGTTTGGCCGGCTTTTCCGACGACAAGCAACGGCTCTGCTTCGCTCTGGCGTTGTGGAACGGCAAGGACCCGATCCTGAAGGAGCGGCTCTTCGGGCTCACGAACAGCGAAGGCAACCACGGCGAGGACGTCAAGGAGTACTACTTCTACCTCGACAGCACGCCGACCCACTCGTACATGAAGTATCTCTACAAGTACCCACAGGCGGCGTATCCCTACGCCGACCTGGTGGAGACCAACCGCCGGCGCAATCGCAACGAGTTCGAATACGAACTGCTCGACACCGGCGTTTTCAACGACGACCGCTACTTCGACGTGTTCGTGGAGTACGCCAAGGCGTCGCCCGAGGACATCCTGATCCGGATCACGGCCTGCAACCGCGGCACGGAGGAGGCCGAGTTGCACGTGTTGCCGACCCTGTGGTTCCGCAACGACTGGGCGCCGTGGATCGTGGCCAGACGCGGCGAGAAGCCGCTGCTCAAGCAGATCGACGGACCGGCGGGTGCGAGCACGATTGCGGCAACGCATTCCGTCCTGGGGACGTACGACCTGTACTGCGAAGGCGATGCGCCGCTGCTCTTCACCGAGAACTCAACCAACCACGCCCGGCTCCACCTCGACTACCCGGACGACGGCCCGTACCTCAAGGACGGCATCAACAACTATGTCGTCCAGGGCCAGCACGATGCGGTGAACCCCGAACGACACGGCACCAAGGCCGCGGCGCACTACCGGCTGCCGATCGGCCCCGGCCAGTCGGCGACGGTGCGGCTGCGTCTCACCGCCCACGGCCCGGCCGAGCCGCGCAAGCAGGCCAAAGGGAGGGCCGCCCCCTTCGGGCAAGACTTCGACGAGATCTTCGCCGCCCGCCTGCGCGAGGCGGATGCATTCTACAAATCGGTGACCCCGCCCTCGGTCTCACCGGACGCCGCCAACGTGATGCGCCAGGCCCTCGCCGGCATGCTCTGGTCCAAGCAGTATTACTACTGGGACGGCGATGCGTGGCTCGAGGAGCACAACGCCCACCCCCTCCATCGCGGCAGCCGCGACTTCCGGAACCGAGACTGGTTCCACATGATCAACGACGACATCATCTCGATGCCCGACAAGTGGGAGTACCCGTGGTACGCCGCCTGGGACCTCGCCTTCCACACGTTGCCGATCGGGATCGTCGACCCCGACTTCGCCAAGCAGCAGCTGCACCTGATGCTCCGCGGGTTGTACCTCCATCCGAGCGGCCAGCTTCCCGCCTACGAGTGGAACTTCAGCGACGTGAACCCGCCGGTGCACGCCTGGGCGACCCTCTTCCTGCACCGCGTCGAGCAGGCGCTGCACGGCGAGGCCGATTTCAAGTTCCTCCGCTCGGCGTTCAACAAACTCATGCTGAACTTCACCTGGTGGGTGAACCGCAAGGACCGCTTCGGCAAGAACGTCTTCGAGGGCGGCTTCCTCGGGCTCGACAACATCGGTGTTTTCGACCGCAGCGCCCCGCTGCCCACCGGGGGCTACCTGGAGCAGGCGGACGGCACCGCATGGATGGCCCTCTTCACGCAGAACATGCTCGAGCTCGCCGTCGAGCTCGCCGCCGACGACCCCACGTACGAGGAGATGGCCCTGAAGTTCGTGGAGCATTTTCTCTATATCGCCGCGGCCATGAACAAGCCCGGGCCCGACGGCATGTGGGACGAGGAGGACGGCTTCTACTACGACCTCCTGCGACTGCCCGACGGCAGCGCCACGCGGCTCAAGGTGCGCTCGATGGTGGGGCTCCTCCCCCTGTGCGCCACGACGGTGGTCGAGAAGTGGCAGCGCGAGCGCGTTCCGCAGGCAACGGCCGCGATGCTGGCACGCGTGCGCCAGATGCCCGAGCTCCTGGAGTCCATCCACCCCACGGGCCCGGGTCACTCTGGGCGTCGCTGAGCGGGGGATCTTTGCCCTGGTCAACCCGGAGCGGCTGCGTCGAATCCTCTCGAAGATGCTCGACGAGAACGAGTTCCTGAGCCCCTACGGCATCCGCTCAATCTCCAAGTTTCACGAGCGGCACCCGTACGTCTTCCATGCGGGCGGTCAGGAGTACCGCGTGGACTACCTGCCCGCCGAGTCGAACACGGGCATGTTCGGCGGCAACTCCAACTGGCGCGGTCCGGTCTGGATGCCGGTGAATGCCATGATCATCAGGGCGCTCCTGAACTTCTATTGGTACTACGGTGACAACTTCAAGATCGAGTGCCCGACCGGTTCCGGCAAGCTGATGAACCTCTTCGAGGTAGCCAAGGAGATCTCCGACCGGCTCACGCGGATCTTCCGGCGCGATGAGCGCGGCCGGCGCGCCGTGTTCGGTGGGACCGAGAAGTTCCAGACCGATCCGCACTGGCGCGACCACATCCTGTTCTATGAGTACTTCCACGGGGACAACGGCGCGGGGCTGGGCGCCAGCCACCAGACGGGATGGACAGGAGTGGTTGCCACGCTGATCCAGCTCTTTGGAATGCTCGATGCGAAAAAGCTTCTCGAGGCTGGCAAGGCGGCGGCCTTCGTCCGTGGCACGTCGGAAGGTGAGGCGAAGACATGAAGGCCTTGCCCGCCCATCCCTCGCTCTACCAGATCAACACCCGCGTCTGGCTGACCGAGCTGTCGCGCAAGCTGGGCAAGGCAGTCACGCTGGACGATATCCCGGACGCCGAACTGGATCGCCTGGCCCAAATGGGCTTTGACTGGATCTGGTTCCTGAGCGTGTGGCAGACCGGCCTGGCAGCGCAGCGAGTTTCGCGCAGCAACGCGGAATGGCGCAAGGAATTCCAAGAGACGCTGCCGGACCTGCGCGAGGAGGACATCGCCGGTTCCGGGTTCGCGGTCACCGGCTACACGGTGCATCCGGGGCTCGGCGGCGATGCGGCGCTGGCGCGGCTCCGCGAGCGGCTCCGCAAGCGCGGGCTGCGGCTGATGCTCGATTTCGTGCCGAACCACATGGCGCCGGATCATCCCTGGGTCGAACAGCACCCGGACTACTTTGTCCACGGCAGCGACAGCGATCTGGCAAATGCACCGCAGAATTACTGCCGAGTGGAAACGTCTCACGGGTCGCTGGTGCTCGCCTATGGCCGGGACCCGTACTTCGCGGGATGGCCCGATACCCTCCAGCTCGACTACAGCAATCCCGCCACGCAGGAGGCGATGATCGGCGAGCTGCTGAGGGTGGCCGGCCAGTGTGACGGCGTCCGTTGCGACATGGCCATGCTCGTCCTGCCCGACGTCTTCGAGCGGACCTGGGGCCGCCGGGCGCCGCTGTTCTGGCCCGAAGCGACCCGGCGGGTGCGCGAGCGCTTTCCCGGCTTTTGCTTCATGGCCGAGGTCTACTGGGATCTCGAATGGACCATGCAGCAGCAGGGCTTCGATTACGCGTACGACAAGCGGCTCTACGACCGCCTGCGTGAGGGCCATGCCCGGCCGGTGCGCGAGCATTTCCATGCGGGGCTCGATTACCAGGACAAGCTCGCCCGGTTCATGGAGAACCACGACGAGCCGCGCGCCGCCGCGACCTTCCCGCCGGGAATGCACGAGGCCGCCGCTGTCATCACGTATCTGTCGCCCGGCCTGCGTTTCTTCCATCAGGGCCAGTTCGAGGGAAGGAAGAAGCGCATCTCGCCGCACCTCGTCCGCGCGCCGCAGGAGCCCGTCGACGAAGCGCTGCAGCGGTTCTACGAGGCCCTGCTCGCCGTGCTCCGCGACCCAGTCGTGCGCGACGGCGACTGGCGTCTGGTCGAGTGCGTCCCGGCTTGGGAGGGAAACTGGACGTCGGATTGCTTCATCGCCTGGTCGTGGCAGGCCGCGGACGGTCGGCGGCGGCTCGTCGCCGTCAACTACGCCACAAACCAGAGCCAGTGTTACGTCCGCATCCCGTTTGCCGATCTCTCCGGCCGCACGGTTCGGCTGGAAGATCGGATGGGCCCCGCCCGCTACGATCGTGCCGGCGACGAACTCCTCGCGCGCGGCCTCTACCTGGATATGCCCCCGTGGGGTTACCACGTCTTCGAAGCGAGGGTGCAGTGAACGAACGGGCAAGCAGT
>CAVPGM010000022.1:0-98950 GCA_963703945.1 uncultured beta proteobacterium
CAAGTCGGATACCGACAATGAACTGTTGCTCGAGATTCACGGCCTGTCGGCCGGCTACGGTCCGCGCGGCTCGGACGGACGACCCGCCAAGATGATCCTCGAGGATATCGACCTGCAGGTCAGGCGAGGCCAGGCGATCGGGGTGATCGGTGAGTCGGGCTCCGGCAAGACCACACTCGCGCGAGCGGTAGCGGGACTGATCGCTCCCTGTGCTGGCACGATGAAGTTCGCGGGACGCGAGCTCAAACCTGCGCTCGAGCAGCGCAGTCGCGAAGAACTGCGGCGGATCCAGATCGTCTTCCAGTCGGCCGATACCGCGCTGAACCCTTCCCAGACGATCGAGCGGATTCTGGCGCGGCCGCTCGAGTTCTACAAGGGTATGAAAGGCGAGGAGCTGAAGCGGCGTATCGACGAGCTGCTCGATCTGGTGAAGCTGCCGCGGTCGCTGGCGGGTCGCCTGCCAGGCGGACTGTCGGGCGGACAGAAGCAGCGAGTCAACCTGGCGCGTGCATTGGCGGCCGAGCCAGACCTGATCCTTTGCGATGAGGTCACGTCGGCGCTGGACACCGTCGTTGGCGCTGCAGTGCTGGACCTGATCGCCGAACTGCGGCGCGAACTGGGGGTGTCCTACATGTTCATCAGCCACGACCTGCACACGGTGCGTGCGGTTTGCGACGAAATCGTCGTCATGCAATACGGCCGCAAGCTCGCGCAGGTGGCGCGTGCCGAACTACGACCGCGGGCCTCACCATCCCTATTACGAGCAGCTGGCGCGCGCGGTACCGGAACTGCGCCGTGGCTGGCTCGACGAGATCGAGGCTCAGCGTGCTGTTGCCTGAGACGATCGGAATCCCGAAGCGATGACCCCTACCTTCCGCATCGCTGCCATTCGCCGGCGACGGCATCGGCAAGGAAGTCATGCCCGAGGGCCTGCGCGTGCTGGAGGCAGCCGCGGGCCGCTTCGGTTTCGAGCTTGCAGGTTCGACCACATCGACTGGGCGAGCTGCGACTACTACCAGAGCAGCGGCAGCATGATGCCCGCACGACTGGAAGGAGCAGCTCGCAGGGCATCGACGCGATCTACTTCGGCGCTGTCGGCTGGCCGGCCACGGTGCCGGACCATGTGTCGCTGTGGGGATCGCTGCTGAAGTTCCGGCGCGAGTTCGACCAGTACGTCAACCTGCGTCCGGTGCGGCTGTTCGACGGCGTGCCCTGCCCGCTGGCCGGGCGCAAGGCCCGGCGACATCGACTTCTTCGTCGTGCGCGAGAACACCGAGGGCGAGTACACGACTCTCGGCGGACGATGTTCGAGGGCACCGAGCGCGAGATCGTGATCCAGGAGTCGGTCTTCACGCGCCACGGCGCCGACCGCGTGCTGCGTTTCGCTTTCGAGGCGGCGCGAAGGCGCGCGGGCGCAAGCACCTGACGGTGGCTACCAAGAGCAACGGCATCGCGATCAGCATGCCCTGGTGGGACGAGTCGCGCCGATGCGGTCGGCCGCGACTATCCCGACGTGACGGTCGACAAGCAGCACATCGACATTCTTTCGGCGCGCTTCGTGCTGCAGCCCGGAGCGATTCGACGTCGTCGTCGCGAGCAACCTGTTCGGCGACATCCTGTCCGACCTCGGCCCAGCCTGCACCGGCACGATCGGCCTTGCGCCATCGGCCAACCTCAATCCCGGAACGCAGGCTTCCCGTCACTGTTCGAGCCGGTGCACGGCTCCGCGCCCGACATCTACGGGCGCAACATCGCCAATCCGATCGCGATGATCTGGTCGGGTGCGCTGATGCTGGATTTCCTGACCCAGAGCCAGGGGGCGGGACGTGCCGCGCACGACGCCATCGTGAGTGCGATCGAAACCGTGCTCGCGCAGGGCCCGCGAACGCCGGATCTCGGCGGCAAAGCCTCGACCACCGATCTCGGGAAGGCGATCGCCGCGCTCGTCGCCGCCGCCTGACTGTCTCTCAATCCATCACCGCGTTGCGTTGCGCGCAGCGAAACGTCATGCCACTCGACCTCCAACACCCCAACCTGCTCCCCGGCCGCAATCTGATCGGCAGCTGGCGCGATGCGCAGGACGGCCGGCGCTTCGACGTCAGCGACCCGGCCACCGACGCTGTATTCGCGAGTGTCCCCGACAGCGGCGCGGCCGACGCACGCGCCGCTGTCGACGCGGCGCACGAGGCGTTTCACGCCTGGCGCGCCGTGCCCGCCAAGGAGCGCGCGCAGATCTTGAAGCGCTGGAACGACCTGATCCTCGCGCACCAGGACGACCTAGGCCGGCTGATCTCGCGCGAGCAGGGCAAGCCGTTCGCTGAAGGGCGCGGCGAAGTGGCCTACGCCGCGAGCTATGTCGAGTGGTTCGCCGAAGAGGCGACTCGAGCCAACGGCGACATCATTCCCGCCCCCGTCGCCGGACGTCGCATGTTCGCCCTGAAGGAGCCGGTGGGCGTGGTGGCGGCCATCACGCCGTGGAATTTTCCGGCCGCGATGATCGCGCGCAAGATCGCGCCGGCTCTGGCGGCCGGCTGCACGGTGGTCTGCAAACCGGCGGAGGACACCCCGCTCACCTCGCTCGCGCTTGTCAGGCTGGCCGAGGAAGCCGGTGTGCCGGCAGGTGTACTGAACATCGTGACCGCGTCGCGTGAGCACGCGGCCGAGGTCGTCGATGTCTGGCTCGATGACCCGCGTGTGCGCAAGATCACGTTCACCGGCTCGACGCCGGTCGGCAAGCACCTCGCTCGCCGTTCCGCCGACACCCTGAAGAAACTTTCGCTGGAACTGGGTGGCAACGCTCCATTCATCGTTTTCGATGATGCCGATCTCGATGCGGCAGTCGAGGGGTTGATCGTTTCGAAATTTCGCAACGGCGGCCAGACCTGCGTCTGCCCGAATCGGCTGTTCGTTCAGTCGACAGTGCACGATCGCTTCGTCGAGAAACTCGCGGCACGGATCGGTGCGCTTAAAGTTGGCCCGGCGTCTGATCCGGCTTCGCAGATTGGCCCGATGATCAATGCACGCGCGGTCGAGAAGATCGAGCGCCATGTGCGGGATGCCATCGAGCGCGGAGCGCGCGTAATCGTCGGGGGGACGCGGCTCGCCAGTCACGGCCCGAACTACTACGCACCGACACTGCTCGTCGGAGCCGATGCGAACATGGCGTGTTCGTGCGAGGAGACCTTCGGGCCAGTGGTGGCGGTGGCGCGCTTCGAGACCGAAGCCGACGCAATTACTGCGGCCAACGACACGCCTTACGGCCTTGCGGCCTACTTCTACTCGACCGAGGTGCGGCGCATCTGGCGCGTTGCCGATGCACTGCAGGCGGGTTTGGTCGGCATCAACGAAGGCGCGCTGGCGGCCGAGGCCGCGCCCTTCGGCGGTGTGAAGGAATCCGGATACGGGCGCGAAGGATCCGTGCATGGCCTGGACGACTACCTGCAGCTGAAGTACTTGTGTCAGGGACAGGTCTGATCCGAGCGGCCGCGTCCGGGTAGACGGAAGCGATCGGCACGTTCGTCGATCACTGGACAGGCGGGAATTCATCATGCATGTGGCCGTGCTCGGTAGTGGCGTCATAGGCACGAGGATCGCGATCGCGCGATATTCGTGACCGGGTCACGTCCGACTGATCAGTCTCGAGCGCCGCAGCGAAGCGCAGCGGCAGCAGTGCCGCTTCAAGTCCACGTGCGACCGCGCAGCGGTCGCGTACATGAGGAGCGGCGCCCGCCTACGCGATCGAGGACCAGCGCCCCTCCTACCTCTGTATCGACCCGGCCGGCGGCGAGAAGGATCGCGCCACACTCCGATAGCGCCCCGGGTGTACGCGATCGCGTGCGTGAGCAACGCATCGTTGCGTACACTCGCGACGCGAGAACATATGCAAGACATTCTGATCAACATCACCCCGCAGGAGACGCGGGTCGCCGTACTGAATGCGGGCGTCGTTCAGGAACTGCACATCGAGCGCAGCGCGCTGCGCGGGCTGGTCGGCAACATCTTTCTCGGGCGCGTCGCGCGCGTGCTGCCGGGCATGCAGTCGGCGTTCATCGACATCGGTCTCGAACGCGCGGCCTTCCTGCACGTGGCTGACATCTGGGAATACCGGCAGTTCACGCAGGAGAAGCCGCCTCCGATCGAGCGACTGATCCATGAAGGTGCCACCGTGCTGGTGCAGGTCGTCAAGGATCCGATCGGCACCAAGGGAGCGCGCCTGTCGACGCAGGTGAGCCTGGCCGGACGCATGCTGGTCTATCTGCCGCAGGACCCTCACATCGGCATCTCGCAGCGCATCGAGGACGAGGCCGAGCGCATGCAACTGCGCGAGAAGGTCAGGCGGCTGGTGCCGCCTGACGAGAAAGGCGGCTATATCGTCCGCACCAGCGCCGAGGATGCAAGCGAGGAGGACCTGACCAGCGACCTTGCGTACCTGCGCGTGCTGTGGGGCCGCATCCTCGAGCGGAGAGCGGCGAGCACCGCGCCATCGATGCTCTACCAGGAGCTGTCGCTTGCCCAGCGGGTGCTGAGGGATATTGCGACCGAAGAGACCACCACCATACACATCGACTCGCGCGAGAACTTCCAGAAGCTGGAGCAGTTCGCCACACAGTACGTGCCGCGCGTCGCGGGCAAGCTCGACGCACTACACCGGCGAGCGGCCACTGTTCGACCTGTACTCGATCGACGCCGAGATCGAACGCGCGCTCGGACGGCGCGTGGAGCTGAAGTCGGGCGGCTATCTGATCATCGACCAGACCGAAGCGATGACGACGATCGACGTCAACACCGGCGGCTACGTCGGCACGCGCAACTTCGACGACACGATCTACAAGACCAACCTGGAGGCATCGCAGGCGATCGCGCGACAGCTCAGGCTGCGCAACCTCGGCGGCATCATCATCGTCGACTTCATCGACATGATGAATGTCGAGCACCGCGAGGCGGTGCTGACCGAGTTCAAGAAGGCGCTGGCGCGCGACCGCACGCGCATGACGGTGAGCGGCTTCACGCAGCTCGGGCTGGTCGAGATGACGCGCAAGCGCACGCGCGAATCGCTGGCGCACGTGCTGTGCGAACCGTGCCCGGTGTGCCAGGGTCGCGGTGAGCTCAAGACCGCCCGCACGGTGTGCTTCGAGATCCTGCGAGAAATCCTGCGCGAGGCGCGCCAGTTCGATGAGACTCGCGAGTTCCGCATCCTCGCTTCACAGACCGTGATCGACCTGTTCCTCGAGGAGGAATCACAGGCGCTCGCCATGCTGTCCGACTTCATCGGCAAGCCGGTGTCGATGCAGGTCGAGTCGCTCTACCACCAGGAGCAGTACGACATCGTGCTGATGTGACGCACTAACGGGTCACGTGCAGTTGTTCCAGCGCCGCCGCGATCGTCCGCTCGGGCGGCAGCCGGTCCAGGCACTGCGAATGGCTTTCGCGGTGCCTTTCACAACCTTCCAGCTGGCAGGGCATGCAGGTGAGTTCGGTGTTCTGCAGCAGCAGTACGTTGCCGCGCCGCTGCCTTGGCGCGGACCGCACGTAGGCGGAGCCATCGGCAGCCGGCCAAGGCCCCCAGATCGCCGGATTGGTCGGCCCGTAGAGCGCGACGGTCGGCGTTCCGCACGCGGCCGCCAGATGCGTGGTCGCGGTATCCGGCCCGACGTACAGCGCTGCATGACGCAGCACGTCGGCGAGTTGGGCCAGTGTCCACAGGCCATCGACGCGAATGATGACCTCTGGGGCCACGCCTTGCAGCACGCGGTCGAGGTAGTCGCTCTCGCCGGCGCCGGGGCCACCGGTCACCACGACCCGCAACCCTTCGCCCGCCAGGCTGCGGATCAGCTGCCGCCAGCCCGCATCGGTCCACTGCTTGTAGCGCCAGCGCGGTGACGGATGCACGACCGCGTAGCGCTGGGCCGCGACATCGACTCCGATCGCGGCGGCGATTTCCCGCGGTGTCCAGCCCGCCGAGGGAGCCACAACCTGCGGAGCGCTGTCGATTCCGAGCAATGCGGCCACGCGCTGGTTTTCGAGCACGCGGGCGCTGCCGCCGTCGAACACAGCGTGGCGATCCAGCAATGCTCGCTTCCACCATGACTTTCCGACGTCGCAGGACACCAGGCCGATCCGCTGCCGTCCCGCGGCCCAGCCGAACAGGAACGGCCGCGTACCGGTCTGTGCGACGACGGCTAGGTCGTAGCGGCGCCAGAGCGCCAGCACCTGCCGCAGCGTCGCGCCTGCACTCGCCGACTCGTCCGCGGCAATCACCGAGGCGATATCCGGATTGCCCTCGAACATCCCTTCGGTACCTGCGAACACCAGCACGTCGATCGCGCAGTCGGGCCAGCGCTGCTTGAGGGCATGCGCCAACGGAGTCGAGAGCAGCGCATCGCCGAGGAAGCGCAGCGTGACGACCAGCACACGGCGCGGCGAATCGATCGCGCTCACCCGTCCCCCGCATCGGCCATGGCGAGCGCCCGATCGATCGCCGTCACGACCGCCGCGACATCGGGCCACGCTCCGTTCTCGCCTACGCAGACGGCGCGGTCGGACCACGGACCGGTGCGCAAGCGATCGGTCACGCCGAAGATCGTGACCTGGCGCGCGCCCACCGCGGCGGCGACGTGGCTCGACCCGGAATCGTTCGCGATCACAACCGACGCGCCGCGTGCGAGCGCACCATACACACCGAGCGACACCGGCGGCAGCAGACTCGCGCCAGGCAGCGCGGCACGCACTGCGTCCGCCTCGCGAGCCGTCGGTGCGGCCACGGGTTGCAGTTCCCGCTCGCGCAGCACGGGAACCAGCGCTGCAAAGTGCTCCCAGTGCTTGGCCTGACCGCGATGCAGCCCCGTGGCCACGGGCGCCAGAAGTGCGTACCGGCCCTTGACGCTCGACGCATCGAGCGTGCCACGGGCCCGCGACTGCTGCTCGGCAGTCGGCCGCAATCCCAGCGCGCGCGGGATCGCCCCCGCGGCCGGCAGGTCCCACGCACGCAACGCGGCTGCGGCCGCCGCGTGAAAGCGCTCGACCTCGTGGCATGGCCCGGGTTCGGCACTCGGCCAGCGCAACAGCATGCTGCGCAATCCCGTGGCCAGCCCCGCGCTCGGCACGCCGGCAAGCCTGAACGCCAGTGCCGATCCGAACGAATTGGGAAGGATCAGGCCGCGCACGTCACCCGTCACAACGCCCTCAAACGTCCACAGCCGCGCGCGATCGGCCAGTACACGGTTCTCGATCACCCGAAACGGAAGATGGAGCCCAGCGAACAGGCTCTCGCCCCACGCACGCCCCACCAGCACGCACGAGCACCCCGCGGCCGTTAGGGCGCTGATTGCCGGCAGAGCCATGCAGGCATCGCCGACATGGTTCGGCAGGCGGACCAGAACGCGGATCACGTGCACCCGGCCGTCACGCTGACCCCGAGGCCGGATCGAGGCGCGGCACCGGGCGCGCCAGCATCGCGCCGAGGAAGAAGGTCAGCAGGTGCCCCTCCGAGAAGGTCTTGAAGTGCGAGCTGAGCAGCGACGTGGCGCACCAGCCAAGCAGCATGCCGACGGCGACCACTCGCGCGCGCGTCCCGTCACCGCGGTCGGCCAACGCGAGGCCAATGAACAGCAGGAACACCAGCAATCCCACGATCCCCTGCTCAGCGAGGAAGAACAGATACTGGCTGTGCGGATCCACCGTTGGCAGCACGCGCCAGTCGGTGTACTTGTCCTTGACGCGCTCTGCGTATGCCGCGCCAAAGCCGCCGGTGCCCGTTCCGAGCCAAGGCCGCTCACGCACGATCTCGAGCGTGTTCTCATAGATCACCGCGCGGATACCCATCGAGGACTTGTAGCCGAGTGTCGTGGCGTTCTGCCATTCGTTCACTCCCAGCGAAATCCGATCCCGCGCGAGTGGCGACAGCGCTATCGCACCGGCCAGCATGACAGCGAGCACTGCGGCGGCCAGCGCAGAGCGCCAGCTGCGCAAGCTGGAGGCGGCGAGGACCGCGAGCATCACGACAAGTGCGAGGAAGCCACTGCGCCCAGGCGTCACGAACGCCATGTTGAGGACGAACAGCGCCGCGAACGCCGCGGCGGCCAGCCGCCAGTGCCGAGCGACGCCCGAATCGTTCGCCAGCCACAATGCAAGAAAGGCGGCGGCCGCGAGTGCCATCGACTGCGCGCTGTGGTTGCGCAGCATCGATCCGGCCAGGTCGTAGACCGTCGTCGGCAGCTTGCCAGTGAAGACGACGATCCCGAACGAGATCAGCACCGCGAGTCCGCAGACATCTACATAGGCGATGACCAGCCGCCGCTTCCACACAAGCGGACCGAACAGCGCAAGCGCGATCGGGATCATCCACAGCTTGCGCCAGCTCCAGAAAGCACTCCAGCGCTCACTCCACGGCACGTCGCTCCACAGCATCGCCACGGAAATGACGGCGAGCAGGATCAGCGTGCCTACGCCGAGCGGCTGCGCGCAGGCCTGTCGCAGCCGCGGAGCCGCCTGCCGGCTCGCAAGCAGGCCAATCAGCATCACCGCCATCGCTGCGTTGGCAAGCGGCGGCGACACCATCACGCTGCACGCAGCAACGATCGTCGCCCAGCGCGCCACTTCAAGCCAGCGGTTGGCTTGAACGGCAGCGGCAGCCGTGTCGAGAGTCGCAGCGGTCATCGGCGTTCGCCTCAGCGCCAGAGCTGATAAAGGTACTTGCGTCGCAGTCGCTCCAGGCGGTAGCGCACAGCCTGCAGCCAGTTGGGGGGTGCCGATTCCAGCGAGGTGCGGAACATTCCAAGCTTGCTGCCCTGCTCGACGACCGGGTCCTCGAGCCAGAGGAAGCGGATCCCGGCCGCGCGATCGATCGTCTCGAACACCACGTCGATCGGTTTCGTCATCGGCCCGGCCTCGATCGCCGCCAGCCGCAGCCTCGCTTCGTGCACACCGATGACATACGAATCGGTGAAGCGCCCCTTGCCGGCCGGATAGATCCGACGGCCCGGCTGCCGCCGGCTCGCCGGCGTATAGAAATTACCGCCGGCGCCGAGGTAGATCACGTACGGATGCGGTTCGTCGCGGGTTTCCGCCAGCGCGGCGCGCACGCCGTCGACGAAGTCATCGGCCAGCACGACGTCGTCCTCCAGCACGAGGCAGTGCTGCCATCCGTGCGCGACCACCCGCCGAATGACCTCGAGGTGCTTGAGCGCACACGATTTCTGTCCTCGATTGAGTTCGCCACCGGCGAACCAGCGGCGATCGAGTTCGGGCGTGATCTCGTCGGCATCGAAGTCGTGGATGAGTTCGCCGCGCAGACCGAAACGCGCGAGCTGCGCCTCGACGTGGCGTCGCCGCTCGACGAAGCCCTTGACGTTGATGACCAGCAACGCATCCAGGCCGATCGCGCCGATGCCATCGCGCGAGGCGGAATCGTCGGTCACGCTCACTTGCGCGGCAGGCGACCGAGCAGATAGAACTCGTCGTTGGGCCGCATGCTGATCATGTTGGCCATCCGGTTGGATAGCGCGAAGAACGCCGCAATAGCGCCGATGTCCCAGATGTCCTCGTCGCTGAAGCCATGCGCCCGCAGCGGCTCGAAGTCCGACGGCTCGATCGCAGCCGAGTCGGTCGCTATCTTCAGCGCGAACGCCAGCATGGCGCGCTGGCGCGGCGAGATCTCCGCCTTGCGGTAGTTGACGGCCACCTGGTCGGCCACGCGCGGGTTCTTCTCGTAGACGCGCAGGATCGCGCCGTGCGCTACCACGCAGTAGACGCAATCGTTGGCTCCGCTGGTGGCCACCACGATCATCTCGCGCTCGCCCTTGGTCAGGCCCGAGTCACGCAGCATCAGTGCATCGTGATAGGCGAAGAACGCACGGAATTCGTCCGGCCGGTGCGCCAGTGTCAGGAATACGTTGGGCACGAAGCCCGCCTTGTCCTGCACCTCGTCGATGCGCAGCCGGATGTCCTCGGGCAGGCTGGCGATGTCCGGCACTGGCCAGCGGCTGATCGGTTGCGTCGCAGCGTTCATTTGGCGGGCTCCTCGAGCCGGGTTTCCGACGAAGCGAACTGGATGCCGTGCAGGCGCGCGTAGAGGCCGCCGCGCTCGATCAGGTCGCGATGCGACCCGACTTCCATCAACCGGCCGTGCTCGAGCACGACGATGCGGTCGGCGCGCTCGATCGTCGACAGCCGATGTGCGACGACGAAAGTCGTGCGGCCTTTCATCAGGCGCAGCAGCGAGGCCTGGATGTAGCGCTCGGACTCCGAGTCGAGTGAGGAAGTGGCCTCGTCGAGCAGCAGGATCGGCGCGTTCTTGAGCAGCGCGCGCGCGATCGACAGCCGCTGTCTCTGGCCGCCCGAAAGCTTGACGGCATTTTCGCCGATGCGGCGTATCGAATCCCTGCGGCAGCGACTCGATGAACGACAGCAGATAGGCCGCGTCGGCGGCCTCGCGCACCCGCTCGATCGGCGCGTGCGCTGTGCGCCGTAGGCGATGTTGGCGGCGATCGTGTCGTCGAACAGCACGACGTCCTGCGACACCAGCGCAATCTGGCGCCGCAGGCTGCCGAGCGTAAGTTCCTCGAGCGGCGTGCCGTCGAGCAGGATCTCGCCCGCCGTCGGGCGAATGAAGCGCGGGATCAGATGAATCGCGGTCGTCTTGCCCGCCCCTGACGGACCGACGAAGGCGATCATCTCGCCCGCGCGCACCGACAGGCTGAAATCTCTGAGCGCGTCGCTGTCGGAACCCGCATACCGGAACGAAACGTGGCGGAATTCGATCTCGCCTCGTGCCCGGCCGATGGTCGCGCTGTCCCGCGTCCGCTTCCGGGGCCGTGTCGATCATCCGGAACACGCTGTCGGCGGCCGCGCCCATGCGCGCCAGCGGACCGTTGAGCGAAGAAAGATGACGCAGCGCCGGCAGCAACAGCAGCGCCGCCGCGAGGAAGGTCACGAACTCGCCCGGTGACGCCTTCGTGTTCTGCGATTGCCACAGCGCCACCGTCATCACGATCGCCACGCCGATCGACGCCAGCACCTGGGCGATCGGCATCGCCGCCGACCAGGCGACCTGCATGCGCATCGCAAAGCCGCGCAGCTTGTCGTTGATCTGCCGGAAGCGCTGGCTCTCGTATTCGGCGCCGTCGTAGACCTTCACCACCCGCTGGCCCTCGTGCGCCTCCTGTACCGCGCGCGTCATCTCGCCGAGCGTGACCTGGTTCTCGAGATTGAGGCGCCGCAGCCGGCGGCTGAACGCGCGCAGCGCCAGGCCGATCGGCGGCGAGACGACCATTGCGAGCAGCGTCAGTTGCCAGTTGTAATAGAACAGCATCGTCAGCAGCCCGACCACGATCAGCGAGTCGCGCACCGCGTTGCTCATCACTTCGGCCGCGAGATTGAGCGCGTTGCTGGCTTCGTTGACGAATTTCGAGATGACGATGCCCGATGGTGTGTTCTCGAAGGTCGTCGTCGGCCAGCGCAGCATCCGGTCGAACATCGACATGCGCAGGTCGACCAGCACCGCCTGCGAGACACGGTTCAGCAGATACGAGCCGGCAAAGATCGCCAGGCCGCGCACGATGAACAGGCCGACGAAGGCGATCGGCATCCAGATCACCGACGACGAACTCCTTCTCGAACAGGGCCCGGTCGGTCAGGACACCCGCCAGACGCGCGATCAGGGGCTCGGACGCCGCACTGATGCGCGGTCGCGATCACCCCGAGGACGAGCATCCGGCGGTGCGAAAGCACCATGCGCAGCAGGCGGTGCAGGTTCGGATCGTCGAGCAGGCGGGGATGGGCGACACTCATCGGGCGGGTCGGCGCGTCCGGCGACGAGCGCGCCGGGCAGCGCGTAGTGTATGCGATGGCTCCCGTGCAGCCGCGCCGACATCGCCGTTTAAGCTTGCGCCTTGCCGAGGGAGCCATGATGGCGCGCATTTCCGTCTACATCATCGCCTACAACGAAGCCGACAAGATCGAGGCGGCGCTGAAGAGCGTGACCTGGGCCGACGAGATCGTCGTCGCCGACTCGTTCTCGACCGACGGCACGCAGGAGATCGCGCGACGCTACACACCGCACGTGCTGCAGGTGCCGTTCGAGGGCTTCGGCAAGTTGCGCAACGACGTGCTCGCGAAGCTGACTGGCGACTGGGTGTTCTCGCTCGACGCCGACGAGCGCTGCACCGAGGCCGCCGCCGCCGAGATCCGCTCCATCGTCGAGCGGCCCGATGCGGCCGATGCATACCGTGTTCCCCGACGCAATTTCTTCTTTGGCCGATGGATCCACCATTCGGGCTGGTTTCCCGACTACCGGCAGCCGCAGCTGTTCCGCCGCGGCAAGCTGCGCTACACCGACGGACGCAGTGCACGAAAGCTACGTCCTCGACGGCACGCTGGGGACGCTGACCGAGCCGATCGCCCAGGTGCCGTTCCGCGACCTGGCGCAGATCGTTCACAAGATGCAGCGCTATTCGACGCTCGGTGTCGAGCGGCTGGCCCAGCGTGACACCGTGCCGTCGATGGCGAGCGCGCTCGCGCATGGCGTGGGTGCGTTTTGCCGGCACTACCTGGTACGGCTTGGATTTCTCGACGGCTGGGCCGGGTTCGTGATCGCGCTGTCGAACTTCGAGGGCACGTTCTACCGCTACGCCAAGTACGCCGAGCGCAGGCAGGCGCTGACCCGCGAGCCGACACTGCCGACCAGCCTCAGGCAGGTAGAGCGCCGATGCTCGATTTCGGTGATCGTCACCACCTACAACCGGCCGGATGCACTGCGCGCGGTGCTGGACGGACTGCGGGCGCAGACCGATCGCGATTTCGAGGTGCTGGTTGCCGACGACGGCTCGCGCGACGACACCGGCACGCTGGTCCATGCGACCGCGCGCGGCGCGCCGATCGACGATCCGTCACGTCTGGCAGGAAGACCGCGGATTCCGTGCCGGCGCGGCCCGCAATCGCGCGACAGCGCAGGCGGCCGGAGACTATGTCGTGTTCCTCGACGGCGACTGCGTGCCGCGGCCGCACTTCGTCGCCCGGCATCGTTCGCTCGCGGAATCCGGATGGATGGTCGCCGGCAACCGCGTGCTGCTGTCGGAGGCATTCACGCGCGCCGGCGCTGGGTTCCGGCACGCCGCTGCACGACGTGGAGCGACGCGCAGTGGCAGAGCGCGCACCGTCGCGGCGACATCAACCGCACGCTTCCGCTGCGCCATCTGCCGCTGGGACCGCTGCGCAAGCTGGCGGGTGGCCGCTGGCAACGCGTGCGCACCTGCAATCTCGGCGTTTGGCGCACTGACCTGCAGCGCGTCAACGGCTTCGACGAGGTGTTCGAGGGCTGGGGCTATGAGGACTCGGACCTGGCGGTGCGCCTGATCAATTCCGGCGTGCGCCGCAAGGAAGGTGCATACGCGACCGGCGTGCTGCATCTGTGGCACCGCGAATACGACCGTCGTGCAGAGGGAGACAACTGGACCCGTCTGCAACAGCGCATCCACGACAGGGCGACGCGCGCCGAGCGCGGTCTCGACCAGTACACAATCAGCAGCTGAGGGGGACTGGCCCAACGCACGTAGTGCGGCCAGGGGCAAAGTTCATTTCCCCTCCGCGTTCTATGCGCCACACTTGGGCAGGTTGCGTTCGGCCGTGCAAAGGTCCCGATCCAACCAGATCTCGAAGGTGTCGGTCTTCGGCGCAGCGTTGCGCAGTGTCTGCACCGCGACCGTCTCGCCGCCGGCCTCGCCGACCACTTTGGCCAGCCAGCGTGCGAAGCCGCGGTCGCTCTTGCCCTGCACCCGGATCTGGCTGCTCGCGGGGGCGCGCGTTCCCACCAGCTCGATGCCCGGTGCCTCGTAGCCAGCGACGCGCAGGCGAACGGCGAGTGCCTCGGCGATCGGGCGCTGTGACTCGTTGGCGATCTGGATGAATGCCACCGGCCGGCGTTCGGCTGCGCCATCGAGCAGGACCTGGACCTTTTCGGCCTGACCCGCGGTGTACTTGCCGATCGGCGCCGCGCGCTTGAGCAGGCGCTCGATATCGCCACGGTTGACGAGCAGCGTGCCGGGCAGCGCCGCCTGCAGCAGCACCAGCGTGTTGACCACCCCAGACTGCACCGAGGCACTCGGCTTGTCGCGTCCGGCATCGAGCCGGCTTAACGCTTCCGCGACTGCCAGCGGCACGGCATCCGACAGCAGATCCGGGTCGGTCACCAGCGTGGTGGTCGCCGCGATCCTCGTCTGGCTGTCCTCGCCGAACATCTGGTCGACGAGCTGGTCGGCCCGACGTCGTGTCTCGGGCGTCGGCGGTATTCGCGGCAGCCGGACCAGAGGCGTCTGCTGGGCGGCGATCTCCGGGCGCAGCACCTTCTTTTCCGGCTCAAGTGCCGCCGGAGCCGTCGGCGCGGGCGCCACCTTGGCCGTTCGGCACGCTGGCGCGCACCAGCGCGGCAGGCTCGACACTGGGCGACAGCGACGCGACGCGGGCAGCCGCGTCGGCGAGCTGGGCCTCGTCGAGCCCCTCGCGGTCTGCCGCAGCGCGCTCGAACGATACGCGCGCGAGCTCCATCTCGCCAAGCTGCGCATAGACGTGGCCGAGGTAATAGCGCGCCCGCGCGTTGCCGGGCACATGCTCCAGCGCATCGAGATAGTAGTTGCGCGCGGCCTGCAGGTTCGGTTCTCGACCGAACTGCTCCTCGAGGCCGAGCTGCAGATTGCGCCGCGATTCACTGGACTTGTAGAACTGCCACCCACCGCCCGCTGCGACGGCCGCCAGCAGCAGCGCAACCCCGGCGACGATCATCTGGCGATAGCGCCGGCGCGGCGGCACGTAGCGCTGGCGCGCCACCGTCGGCTGCCCGAGGCGACGCTTGACCTCGTCGCTCAGCGCTACAAAGGCCGGGGTCGTCCTTGGCTCCGCCCCAGTCCAGCAGATCGAGCGCATGGATCTGTCCGAATCCGAGCGGCGGCACCACGGTTTCGATGCGGACCGGCAGCAGCTTGCCGGCCTCCAGCGCGCGCATCGACTCGTCGCGGACGAAGCTCGAACGGGTCGACGACTGCGACCACAGCACGATGACGACGCGCGCCTCGGTCGAGCTGCTTCTCGATGACTTCGGCGAACTCCGACCCGCCGGGAAGCTCGCGGTCCCACCAGACTTCGATGCCGAATCCGGCGAGTCCCTGTGCGACGTATTCCGCAGTGTCGCGGTTGTCGCGCGAGTAGCTGATGAAGACCTGGGTCAACGGTTTGATCCTGAACCGCTAAGAGTGGTCACGCACAATGGCTTGCGCCGCCCGCATCGCGCCATCCCGCCCAGACGCGAGCGACGGCTGGAACGTCACGCGCCGTAGCTGAAGCGCGCCTGTCGAACCCGCACCTGCCCACGCAGGTCGGCGATCAGGCGATCATCGGGACGAACCCGCCAGTCCTCGGGCAGCGCGACCTCAGCCGTGCCGCAATCGTTGCTGTACGAAACCACCACGCGGCAGCCGCCACCGGCGCCGCCGTTGGCCACGCGATACGGGCTCAATGCTTCGCGCAGACGGTCGGCGTCGCCGGCGCCGTCCAGTTCGATGCGCAAACGCGCCGCCGCGGTCGCGCGCGCCTCGGTCAGGTCCATCAGATCGTCGGCCGAGATCGACAGACGTTGCGTGAACTCGTCGTAGCGCACCTTGCCCGTGACGAACAGCAGCTGGTCTTCCTTAAGGAGCGCCCGCTTGCGATCGTAGAGTTCGGAGAAAACCATCAGTTCGAGCTGCGCGGTGCCGTCGTCGAGCACCACCACCCCCATTCGTCCGCGCCGCGTGTTCTGGCTGCGCGCAGCGACGATGACGCCGGCGAGCTTGACCAGATCACGCGCCTGCCTGACCTCGGCCAGCGGGGTCGGGGCCAGTCGGCGCGCCTCGGCCGCGAACTCGGTGAAGAGGTGCCCCGAGAAGTAGTAGCCGAGCGCAAGCTTCTCGTTCGACAGCTGCTCGCGCGTGCTCCAGCGCGTCGCCTTGACGTACTCGACATGGCGCACCGCGCCGTCTGGACCGCCGAACAGGCTTGCCTGCCCGGCGGCCGCGGCCTCGTGCTGCGCGGCGTCGATCGCGCGGCCGACGCTGGCGAGCAGCGTGGCGCGGTCGTCGAGCAGTCGGTCGAGCGCGCCGGCACGCACGAGCGCCTCGACCACGCGGCGATTGATGACGTGCTTGTCGACGCGGGCGGTGAGGTCGAACAGATCCGTGAACGGCCCGCCTGCACTGCGCGCGGCGAGGATCGCTTCGATCGCGCCCTGCCCGGTTCCCTTGATGCCTCCAAGACCGTAGCGGATGGTCTTCGAGTCGACCGGCTCGAATCGCCAGCTGCCGGCATTGACGTCAGGAGGCAGAACCTTGAGGCCGAGCGACTTGCAGTCCTCGATGAGGTCTTTCACCTTGTCGGTGTCGTCCATCACGGTCGACAGGTTGGCCGCCATGAAGGCCGCTGGATAGTGCGCCTTGAAGTAAGCCGTCTGGTAGGCGACGACGGCATAGGCAGCCGAGTGGCTCTTGTTGAAGCCGTAGCCTGCGAACTTCTCCATGTGGTCGAAGAGTTCGTGTCGCGACATCCGCGGTTCACGCCTTTCGCTGCCGCGCCCGTCGACGAAGATCGAGTCCGGTGCTTCGCCATTTCCTCGGGCTTCTTCTTGCCCATCGCGCGCCGCAGCAGGTCGGCACCTGCCGAGCGAATAGCCGCCGACCACCTGGGCGATGCGCATCACCTGCTCCTGGTACACCATCACGCCGTAGGTCTCGGCGAGAATCGGCTCGATCGAAGGATGCAGGTACTCGACGCGCTGGCGCCCGTGCTTGCGCTCGATGAAGTCCGGGATCAGATCCATCGGACCCGGGCGGTACAGCGCGTTCAACGCGATCAGGTCCTCCAGGCGGTCGGGCTTCGCGCGCTTCAGCAGCTCGCGCATGCCGCGTGATTCGAACTGGAAGATCGCCGTTGTGGCCGCCTGCTTGAAGACTTCATAGGTCTTCGGATCGTCGAGCGGCAGCGTCTCCAGCGTCAGCGCGAACGACGGGTCGAGTCGGCGCACGTAGGTCGAGCGTCAGGTCGAGGATCGTCAGCGTGGTGAGTCCGAGGAAGTCGAACTTCACCAGCCCGATGGCTTCGACATCGTCCTTGTCGAACTGGCTGATCGCGGCTTCGGTTCCCTGCGCGCGGTACAGCGGACAGAAGTCGGTGAGCTTGCCGGGCGCGATCAGCACCCCGCCCGCATGCATGCCGACGTTGCGCGTCAGCCCTTCGAGCGGCCGCGCCAGCTCGATCAGCTCCTGGAACTCCTCGTCAGCTCGTTCACCGCATCGGCAAACGCCGGCTCTTCCTCGAGGGCGCGCTCGAGCGTCCAGGGATCGGCCGGATTGTGCGGAATCAGCTTCGACAGCGTGTCGCACTTCGTGTACGGCAGGTCGAGCACTCGTCCGGCATCACGCACGACCGCCTTCGCGCCCAGCGTGCCGAAGGTGGCGATCTGCGAAACCGCTTCGTGCCCGTACTTGTTCTTGACGTAGTCGATCACGCGGTCGCGGTTGTCCTGGCAGAAGTCGATGTCGAAGTCCGGCATCGACACGCGTTCCGGATTCAGGAAGCGCTCGAACAGCAGTTCGTAGCGCAGCGGATCGAGATCGGTGATGCCGAGCGAGTACGCCACCAGCGATCCGGCACCCGAGCCCCGCCCGGGGCCGACCGGGATGCCGTTTGATTTCGCCCAGTTGATGAAGTCCGCGACGATCAGGAAGTAGCCTGAAAATCCCATCTTCGCGATCGTCTCGAGTTCGAGATCGAGTCGAGCTGCGTATTCCGCACGTCGGTCGTCGCGCACCGAGGGCTCGGGGTACAGTGAAGCGAGGCGCCGTTCCAGCCCTTCGTGGGAGAGGTCGTGGCAGTGCCGATCGAGCGTCACCCCCGCGGGTACCGGATAGTCGGGCAGGCGCGGCTCTGCCGAGTTCGAGTTCGAGATTGCAGCGTTTGGCGATCTCGACCGAATTGGCGATTGCGACCGGCACGTCGGCAAACAGCTCGGCCATCTGCGACTGTGATTTGAAGTACTGCTCCGGCGTGATACCGACGCGGGCGACGCGGATCAGCGAGCGTGTAGCCCTCTGCGATGCACACGCGCGCCTCGTGCGCGCGAAAGTCTTCCCGCGCAAGAAACTGGATCGGGTGCGTGGCGACGACTGGCAAAGCCAGCCGTGCCGCGAGTCCGAGCGTGACCTGCGTGCAGGCGGTGTCGCGCGCCTCGCCGGTGCGTTGCAGCTCGAGATAAAGCCGCTCCGGAAAGGCCGCGGCGAGCCGCTGCGCGGCGAGCGTGGCGGCCTCCAGCTTCCCGGAGAGCAGCAGTGCGCCGATTTCGCCATGGCGCGCACCCGAGAGCGCGATCAGACCGCGGCTACGCGAACCACCATCCTCCTCGAACCAGCCTGTCTTCAGTTCGGCGCGACTGCGATACTGGTTCTCCAGATAAGCCCGGGTGAGCAGCGCGCATAGATTCAGGTATCCGACCCGGTCCTGGGCCAGCAGAGCCATCCGATAGGGACTGTCGCGGTCGACATCATTGGTCAGCCAGACGTCACAGCCGAGGATCGGCTTCACGCCCGCGCGGCGCGCGGCCTGGTAGAAGCGCACCGCTCCGAACACGTTGGCGCTGTCGGTCAGTGCGAGCGCACCCTGTCCATCAGCAGCCGCACGGCCGACCGCGTCATCGATGCGCACGATGCCATCGACAACCGAAAACTCGGAATGCAGACGCAGGTGGACGAATTGCGGTCCGCTCATGGGAGAACCTATCTCAGAGTCCCCGGTGGTCGCGGCGAGGTCGCATGGGGTGCAGGGCTAGACGCGGCGAGGGGACCATTGCGTGTGCAAGGACCCGAGCCGCAACAACGCCATGCGCCCCATGCGACCCCGCCCCGTAGGGTTGCGCAAAGAAGCGGGCGGCTGCGGCGTTGGCCGGCTCGGCCGTAGGCTCGGCTACTGTCTTTCGCCAGCCGCCTTGCGTCCGCCCGCTTCTTTGCACAACGCGATCCATCGGGGACTCTGAGATAGGTTCTTGATTCTGCCACCCGTGCCGCGCGCGCTTGTGGATAACATCGCGCGTCAGCGGTTTTTCGTTCGGGACGTTGATCTGAAACGCGGGAATGAACGGTTCTTTTCGCGCCGGGGCGTGTTTCACCATCTGGAGGCAACGGTTATCGTTGCCGGCGCGCCCACGGGAGCATCCATGCATCGTGTCCTGATTTGCCTGATCGTTGCCGCGCTGCCTGCGTTAGCGGACGCGCAGACCATCTATAAGGTGTTGATGCCGGACGGCAGCGTGCTGTTCACCGACGCGCCTCCACCCGGAGGCAAGGTGCTCGAGGAACGCGAGGCGAAGAGCACGCCGAAGGCTCCCGCGCGCGCCCCTCGGCCTACACCGGCCGGCGTCCCGGGCACTTCGGGCGAGCCACAAACCACCTCTGTCGCTGCCAAGGAGCGGGCAATCGATGCGGCGATGAAGGAAATCGCCTCGGCCGAAAGCACCCTGCAAGCGGCGAAACGCAGGCTGGAGGCGGGCCGTGAACCGCTGCCGGGCGAACGGCTCGGACTGGCGGGGGGCGGCAGCCGCCTGTCGCCCGAGTACGACGAGCGGATCGCCGGACTGGAACGAGAAGTCGCGGCGGCCGAGGCGCGCCTGCAGAAGGCCTACGCAGCGCGTAACGCCGCGCGTTAGGCCCGCGACGCCCGTTGGACGGCGCCATCGCTGCATCCGCGGAGCCGGTCGCGCATTTCCGCAGCAAAAGGCCCGCTTCCTCGGGCATTGCCGCTGAGGATCAGCCGCTACCGTCGCGCCCGTCCTTCATATCAGCTTGAATCGGCCGCATGCTGCAAGTGCTCGTCACGATCGTGGCAACTCTCGTGGCCATCGCCCTGGTCGCCGGAATCGGGCTGGCCATTCTGCGAAAGAAGTCACGCGACCGCTCGTTGTCCGGCCAGTGGCCGTTCAGCCTGCGCAAGCCGCTGTCCGAGCCCGAGCAGGTTCTTTACTTCCGCCTGTGCAGCGCGCTGCCCGATCACATCGTGCTCGCTCAGGTCGGACTGTCGCGCTTCATCGCGGTCCGGCGCGGGCACGATGCACGCGCCTGGCACGATCGCATCAGCCGCATGAGCGTCGACTATCTGGTGTGCAGCCGAGACGCCACGGTACTCGCCGCGATCGAGGTCGACGACGCCTCGCATCGCCAGCCCGACCGCGTGCTCGCCGACGCGAGGAAAGAGAAGGCACTTGCCGCGGCGGGAGTCAAACTGATCCGCTGGAACCTGAACGCCATGCCCGATGCAGCGGCGATCCAGGCGGCGATCGCGACAGAGCATGCGACCAGCACCCGCAAGTCGGTGATGACTGGACTGACGCAGCCTCCGGGATTTCGTCCGGCGTGAGGGTTCGTCACAGCAAACGGCCCGCGTTAAAGCGGGCCGTTCTGTTACTGGCGTCCCCTAGGGATGTCAAGTCCCGCATGGATACTGGCTCTGCGGGGCATCGGCCCTGAAACCCCCGGCCTATCCGCCAGCGGGCTGGGCCTCAAAGATTCTGCAGGGCTATCCCGACAACGAGGACAGCGAAAGCAATGCCCTGATCCTGGAACTGTTGGGCATTCGTCAAAGTTAGGTCGACTCGCAATCGCAGTTGCGGCTTAACTTTGATCAGCCGTCAATAGTCGCAGTTCGGGCCATTTCCGGACGTCTAATCGTTCGGGCTGACTTGCCTCAGAGCGGACGATTCAGAGGGTCGCGATAGACTTCTTTGCAAGGAGACCCTTGCGAGGGACGACCCAACAATCCCGAGGACCCACAAATGGCAAAGCTCAAGCTGACCTATTTCGATTTCGACGGCGGACGCGGCGAGCCTGCGCGTCTGGCGCTTCACATCGGTGGCATCGCGTTCGAAGATCACCGCATCGCGGGTAAGGCTTGGCCTGCCTTCCGCGACAGGACTCCGTTCCTCGCGATGCCCACGCTGGAAGTCGACGGCCAGATGGTTTCGCAGTCCAACAGCATCAATCGCTACGTCGGCAAGCTGACCGGCCTGTATCCAAAGGACGACTGGCAGGCATTCCTGTGCGACGAGGTGATGGACGCGGCTGAAGACATCAGCACCCGGGTCGCGCAGACCATCGACTTGCCCGAGGACGCCAAGAAAAAGGCGCGCCAGAAGCTTGCGGCGGGTCATATCACGCGTTACCTGGAGCAGTTCCAGGCGAGGCTGAAAGCAGCCGGCGGAGAGTATTTCGCTGACCAGCGCCTCACGGTGGCGGATCTGAAAGTTTTCATGTTGATTCGCTGGCTGCGGTCCGGTGTGCTGGACTACATTCCGAAAGACCTCGTGGACACCGTCGCGCCGCAGCTGGTGAAACACGTCGAGCGCGTGGCCGGCCACCCTGAGGTCGCGGAGTACTACCAGCGCCGCAAGGCGGCCTGATCGCATTTCGGCGAACGTCAGTCCGTATTTCAAAGAACCGCTGACTCGCCTTGAAAAGCAGCTCCGACCGAAGTCCAATTAGGGACGGGGTCGAATGACTTTGCTCTCGGCCGCGTTGAATGCGTCTGCTTCCGGCGAAGCGCGATGTCCGCAAGGAGTCGCACTTCACCCGCGGCTCGATAGACTCGACCCGGCCAGTAGCTGACTCGGGCCACCAATGCCAAACTGGCCGCATTGCGGACGTCCCGGCCCTCCCGAATGCAAACATCTCCTCGGATCGTCGGACCTGATCTGGATGCGAAAGACCAGTGCGAAGCGATACTGCGCTCTGTACCCCAGTGGTTCGGAATCGAAGAGGCGCTGGTTCGCTATGTTGCCGACACGGCCGTGTTGCCGACGTTTGCCATTCAAGCGGGCGAGCGACTCGAGGCATTCTTGACCCTTCGTGAGCATTTTCCCAAAGCCTGGGAGGTGCACTGCATAGCGGTCCGAGCCGATGCGAGACGAAAGGGTCATGGCAAAGCGTTGATGGCCCATGCCGAGAACTGGCTTGTGGAGCGAGGCGTTGACGTCCTACAGGTGAAGACAGTCGCGCAGAAGAAGACCCCTTCGGCCTACGACGAGACACGGCCGTTCTACTACGAGCTGGGCTTCACGCCTCTGGAAGTCTTTCCAGAACTATGGGCGCCGCAGAATCCTTGTCTGCAATTGGTGAAATTCATCGGACGGCGCTGAGCGGCCAGAACCGGCCCTCGGCTCAGAGCGGCTGATCCGCCCGAAAGCGGACAGCTTTTAGCGTGTAGGCACTCGCCAGCCAGCCGAACTGCGCCGCCAGAGCGCTTCGGCTGGCGCTTGTGACCTCGTGACGATCGGTTGCTGCGCTAGATCATCGAACGCTATCGGCGAGCGAATACCATCGGCCGTCACGCGTGTGAGGGTGGGAACGCAAGATGAGCCTTTGGAGCGCGCTAACGCGAAAGACGTTCGGATCGAACGGTCGCGTGGTCGCTCACATCCTCGATCCGATTACGGGCTACTCGAACCGGGATCTGCAGGTGGGGAAGGACATTGACGCCGACACCGTTCGGCGCTTGGGTGATAACGGGGCAGTGTTCGTCGTTGTTGCTTATGAAGGGGGCACACCCACGGCAACCGTTTGCAAGCGGGCACAATGGCTTCGAGCCCAAGCGAAGCAAGACGCCGTCGACCGGGACGTCGGCGCATCGGACTGGCGCAAGCGGCAAGAACTCGAGATTAGCTAGCGCTGCTCGAACTGACTTCCCGTCGTCTGAATGTCGCCTATCCAGTGACGGCAGCCGCTGCGATCGACTGACCCGAAGACGGGCTGCGGCCAGTACCGGCCACTCGAGCCTTGCTCCGAATGGTCCGAAAGCGGCCGATCCACGGATATGAAAATAAGTCCCACAGCGGACATCGTTGAGGCATAAGCTGTCCATGCCGAGTTCACCGTCGCTGCGGCAGTAGCGACGGATGGTCTGATCGCACGTTTGGCGACCTCACCAGACCAGATTCACGCGCCCGCCGTCTACCGCGTCTGTCCACGCCATCTCCATGGCGCCGGCGCCGGAATAGTTGTCCGCGTCGCCGAACTGGCTGTTCAATTCAGCCGGAGATCGCAACCAAGGAACGTCCAGGCCGCTTCGGCGCTCGCTGCACCGCAGTTGCCGCGCATCCGCTCGGCGATCCGTTGATCCAGTCGGCGCTGGATCGGGTCACGAGCGGCTCGTACCTCGAGGTCAAGATTCCCTGATCGCTGCACGGCTCGCTGGGGCGGCGCGAGCCTACTGGCGGGTGCAGGCGACCTTCCAGTACTCGTAGAACGGCCCGCTGGTCCCAACCGGTTCCCAGGCACCGGCGCCCTCGCTCGAGGCGACGACCGTCCCTTTGCCCATGTGCCCGGCAAAGCCGGTCGTCGCCAGCATGCGCCGGCGCGACCTGGCGCAGTCGTACTCGAACTCGTTGCGCGCCGAGAGGAAAGGCTTGCCCTCGAACAGCTGGCGCGTCTTGAAGTCGAACAGGTCCGAGCATCCGCGCCTTGTCGCCCGATCTGCGGACGGACGCGGTTGCGACGTAGGCGTCCATGCCGCCGTTCGCGGTCGAGCTTCCCAGCAGCGTCCACTGTTGCGCCGTACCGGTGTTGGCCGTCGCGAGAGAGGTGTTCGTCATCGCCGCCTTCGCGGCGCTTCCCCCCGCGCGCGCCAGGCCGCAGCCCACCACCGCGACCGTCGCGTGGTCCGGACCGTCGAAGTCGATGATCATGTGCGTGAACGTCGTCCCGCCCTGCGGCAGCACGACGACGCGCGAGCCGCCGCCGCGGTATTCGGCGCGGTACATCGGTCGCTCGCTGCCGTCGCGGCCGATCGCGAGCAGCCCCGTGGGGCGGAACTCGATCGTGCCGCGGCCGAGCATCGAATCGCACAGCCCGCCGGTGATGCCGCCGAGCAGCGCGTTGGCGAGATTGGCCATTTCGGGCGAGACGCCGGGCGCCGCCTTGCGCTGGCCGCTGCCGAGCGACTCCCAGCGCCCGAGCAGCGGGTTCTTCTCCGGCGCGAGCGGCGGCCGCTGCTGCCAGCTCCGCCGGACCGCCTCCGCCTGCGCCATGTCGCCGGCGGCGCGCGACTGTTGCTGGCGCAGCGTGTCGTTATACAGCTGGTCGGCCTGCTGCTGGCTGCTCTGCTGTTGCTGCGCGCGCTCCTGCGCCCGCTGCCGCTCGGCCTCCTGGCGCAACGCGCCCGGGTCCTTGCCGAGTTGCTCGGTGGTGGGCGGGCGGCCTTGCGCCGACGCAGCCAGCGCCGCCAACCCGAGCCCCCATGCGCCCACGATCCTGCAGAAAGGCCTGGCCCTCATAGTCGACTCCGCGACGGTTCAGCTCCCGACGGCAGTTTGGGCCGTGCGAGCAATATCGTTGTATAGGTTTGCCGTTACTGGAGCGTTAGCGGCACCCGGTGCCGCGGCCATCCACGAGCTGCCGTTCTGCGGACACGTAGCGAACCGGCGTCGGCGGGAGCAATGTGTGATGTTCAACGAAGGTGACGATGAAGGGCGGTCAGACGGCGAAGCCGGCTCACTGTCCGCTTGATCGAAGGGTCGGGCGTTCCGCCTTTGCCTCGGCGGGGAATCCGACCTTCCACGATCGGCCGGCTTAAATCGGGATGTCGACGCTCGCTGGTCGCTCGGGTGCAGACGGCCGGGGCTTGAACGGGTCGCGCGGTACGCAGGAGATACCCGTCGCATGTTCCTTCACCAGCACGCCCTTGTACTTGAGCCGCGCGAGGACCGAAGCTTCGCCGAGCGCGACCAGATCGATCCCGCCATCGCGCGCGGTGAGGGTCGCGCGTTGAACGTCTGCAACGATCTCGAGCGCCAGCTCCAGCGGCGGCAGCGCGCTCTCCGCCACGCTGGTGTCGAGCACAACGAGCGACGTCGATGCGATGTTGTGCCGATCGACATTGACGAGCGCCGGTGGCCCCCGCGTCAGCGCACTCAGCTGGACCGCAGTGTGCACTGCGGGCACCTGTGCCCACCCTTGTGCGAGCACGTCGAAGATGTCAACTGCGAGCGCGCGGTTCAGCTCTTTTGCCGCGCGTTCAGCGGCGGCCCCGCGTAGTCGCTCGAAGACTCCCGCAACGGCAGATTCGTCCTTGCTCTGTTCGAACAGCGCCCTCTCGACGTCGTCGCCGGTGACCTCGATTGGCACGTGCAGCCTGACTTGGTTATGCATGGTGGTCGTTCGAATACTCGATTGAGACTTCATCGGCTTTCGGAAAAGGGGCCAACACGATCGTTGTTTCGGTCGGAACGAACCGCGCGGCGAATCGGATTTCAGAAGACGCGCCGGGCTCCGAGACGCGGCCGGCGTCGGATTCGGCCGGCCGCTGATCGACCGGCTGCTGGTCGACCGGTTGCTGATCGGCCGGCTGCTGATCGACGGGCTGCTGATGTTGAAGAAGCGTTGGCGGCGGCGCGTTTTCGCCAACCGCCAGCTGGCGGCGTAGCAGCCGCCGACGCATCAAGAGTGCGCCGGACAACAGCCCGAGCGAAGCGCCCGCGCCGAAGATGAGCGCAGCGATGGCCCAGAATGCGGTCGGAAATTGACCGCGAGCTGCGGGCGGATCGATTGGCTCTTGAGGCGGCAAAGGGACGGTCGTCGTTGCGGGCGCAAGGCTCGTTGCAGGCGCCGGCGCGGACGAGGCCGCAGCCGCAGTGGCCGGCGCCGTGACCGGATTCGTGCTCGCAGCGCCGGCAAGCGAGCCGTCCGATACCTGCAGGATGACCGTGCTCCCTGGGCGGCCGAGAGCGGCGGGTGCAGGTTCCTGCGCAAGCACTTCATCCGCTGGGGCAGCGCTGGCCGTTTCAATTCGTTCGACTTTGAACTTGGCCAGCGCGCGGGCAGCGTCCGTGTAGCTGCGGCCGATCACGTGCGGTACCAACTGGTCCTGGTGCGCGGAAGTCGGGCTACCGGAAGCGCTGGACTTGGACTGTGTCGACGCTCTGGGTCGCGGTGCTTTCTTGGCCTCGCGGCAAGCGCCTCGGCTCCGTACATACTCGCGCACTTCGGGCGAAACCGAGTCGCATGCGGGCTGCGCTGTGGCCGCGGTCGCGCCGAGCAGCAACGCCGCGCACACAAGCCATGAAATCCTGCCTCGCTTCATGGCCCTCCGTCGGTTGCGTGCAGGAAATTAGCGGTCCTCGGCGAGGTCACGCTGGGTAATTCTCCCGCTTGCAGCGACCAGGTCAACACGTCGAAACGCGATGGTCAAGACGCCTCGACAAACAATGTGGCCAATATCCACGTGCCGATACGGCTTGAGCACGTAACTCTGGACAGTCGGTTTCCAATTCTGCGCGAGGCGCAGGCACGGGCCGCGAACGCGGCCCGGCTGTTCGCCAGTGCGAAGGCGCTGCTCGCGAAGGCCGACGACGAAGGCGGGCGCGATCTCACGCAGACCGAGCAGCGACAGATCGCCGCGCAGCTAGATCGCGCCGACCGTCTCGGTGACACGCTCGATTGAGATCCGGGGCTCCGTGCACTGTCGAAGGCACGCAGTGATCGCGGCTCCCGGTGTCGGTCCACTCCACCAACGCTACGCCGCAACCCTTTGCACGCGAGCCGGTGGCGCGCTTCCAATGTCTTCCCCTGCTATGGCGCGCCTTCGCCACTGCTCCCGGACGGCTATGCTCTTGCTAATGTGCCGCACGTGCGCTTAGAAGGGTTATCGCCAAGATGAAGCTCCAGAAGGAACTGCAACGTGCACACGTTACTGACGCAGCACGTGCGCGAATCGCATTGGCATTACCTGTCCTCAAGGGTGTTCTTTTCGCGCTTCAGCGCGAACGAGTCGAACGCCTTGGTGGCTATCCGCGAGTGACACTTGCGGATCTAGGTCGTGAGTATCGCGAAGGAAGTGGCGACTGCGGAATTTGTTTCGAGTACGCCGTCCACGACTCGATTCGCGCTAGAGACGCAAACATACATGCTCTGCTGAGCAATATTCTCAACGACGCGGTGTCGGTCAGATCGCACTGCTGCTGCCACCTTGCTGCCGCCCGTAACGGGATGGATAACGGGACAAAGCGGCAGAATTAGGTGGCGTCCCCTACGAGATTCGAACTCGTGTTATCGCCGTGAAAGGGCGGTGTCCTAGGCCTCTAGACGAAGGGGACTCATCATTTGAAGGCCCGCAAAAGCGGGCCCTCTTTTTTCATCACCTTGAAGCGGTTTGTGGTGGAGGTAAGCGGGATCGAACCGCTGACCTCTTGCATGCCATGCAAGCGCTCTCCCAGCTGAGCTATACCCCCACGGAAAGACGCGGATTATAGCGGTCCGCGCGCGCGTGGCAAAGCGTTCGCCGCGGCGCGGGCCGCGGCGAACGGTCACGAAGCCTGTCGGATTGCCGGCGCGCGCTAGTGCGACTTCGCGTAGTCGATCATGCCCTGGAAGTCGATGACAACCGCGGGCTCGTCACGGACAACCCAGGCGTCGTGACCGGAGGGCAGCAGCGAGCAACTCCCGCACGTCGTCGGAGAAGTACCTCGACTCGGCCTTTTCGTCCGCCTCGATCATCAGATGGGCATCGCTCAGGGCTGCTCCTCGCGGTGGGTCGACGAGGACCTGTGCACAGCGCAACCGGAACAGCGTGCTAGCCATGTTCAGCGCACATCCTGGTGGATGCAGAGGATGTTGCCTTCCGGGTCATTGAACCAGGCGGCTTTCTCCGACCCGAGCACGCAGACGTGGCCGACCGTCTTGAACCCCGGAAAGTCGTAGTCGTTGAAGGTGACGCCGCGCGCTTTCAGATCGGCGATCGCAGCGTTGACGTCTTCGACAAGGAAACTGACTGCCGTGTGCTCGGCCTTGGTCCCTTCGGCCTTGGGAAACAGCGCGATCTCGGTGCCGCCGCAGCGATAGACGAACTTGCCGTCGGGTCGGCCGCCGAGCGGCTCCAGGGCGAGGCTCTGCTCGTAGAAACGGCGGGCCCGGTCGAGGTCCTTGACCGGCAGCATGCATGTGACCTGCGTTCCGCGTACCCCGATCATGAGCCACTCCAAGTTGGGAACCTACTCGCCAATACTTTACCGGAGGTGCGTTCCGGCCGACATTGGGCGCGCCCTCGACGCCAGTGCTTCGCTCGCGTCGCGGCAGAGCCGTTAGCCGCTAGCCGCCGGCGAGCGCGTCGACAATACGCGCACGCGTCGCGTCGCGGCCGATCAGTTCGAGCACCGCATCGATCGACGGAGTCTGCGTTCGCCCGGTCACCGCGACGCGCAGGGGCACCGCCACCTGCGGCATCTTCAGCTTGAGTTCGCCGACGATCTGCTTGATCAGTCCATTCAGCGATGCGCGGTCCCAGGTCACTGCGGCCGCGCGTTCGCCGAACAGCCGCACCGCCTCGCGGCTCACACCTTGCAGATGCTCGGCCAGCAGCGCGGCGTCGCGGAGCGGCGGTCGATAGAAAAGCAGCGCTGCCTCGGCCAGCTCGTTCAGCGTGCGCGCGCGCTCGCGCAGCAGAGCCAGCGCGGAGTCGAGTGGCGGACCATCCGCCAGCGAACCCCCGCGCGATTCGATGCGCGGAGCGACCAACCCCGCCAGGCGGGCGACGTCCGCCTCCTTGATGTATTCGCCGTTGAGCCACATCAGCTTGTCGAGGTTGTACTGCGCGGGCGCGCGATTCACGTGGTCGAGGTCGAACCACTCGACCAGCTGCTCGCGGCTGAATTTCTCGGCGTCGCCGTGACTCCACCCGAGCCGCGCCAGGTAGTTGAACAAGGCTTCCGGCAGGAAACCGTCCTCGTCGTACTGCATCACGCTGACGGCGCCGTGACGCTTGGAAAGCTTCTGCCCGTCCGGCCCGAGGATCATCGGCAGGTGACCGAACTGCGGCAGCGACGCACCGAGTGCGCGATAGATGTTGATCTGGCGCGGGGTGTTATTGACATGATCGTCGCCGCGCAGCACGTGCGTGATCGCCATGTCGATGTCGTCGACCACTACGGCGAAGTTGTAGGTCGGGACGCCATCGCCGCGCGCGAGCACGAGGTCGTCGAGCTCGGTGTTGGAGATCGAGATCGGCCCTTTGACCAGGTCGTTCCAGCCGACGTCGCCCGTATCCGGATTGCGGAAGCGGACCACCGGCTTCACATTCGGCGGCGGTGTGCGCCCCTTCGCGTTCTCGGGACGCCAGCGACCGTCGTAGCGCGGCTTCTCGCCACGCGCCATCTGCGCGGCCCGCAGCTCCTCGAGCTCTTCGCGGCTCGCGTAACAGTGATACGCCTTGCCCTCGGCGAGCAGGCGGTCGACTGCGGCGTGGTACCGATCGAACCGCTCGGACTGCCGCACCGGCCCTTCGTCGTAGTCCAGGTCGAGCCAGCGCATGCTGTCGAGGATCGCCTGCACGGCGACCTCGGTGGAGCGCTCGAGGTCGGTGTCCTCGATGCGCAGGACGAACTGCCCCTTGTGGTGGCGTGCAAACGCCCAGCAGAACAGTGCCGTGCGGGCCGTGCCCAGATGCAGCATCCCGGTCGGGCTGGGCGCGATGCGGGTGCGGACGGAGGTCATGGATCGAGGCGCCCGGCATTCGAGCGGGCGCGCAGTCTAGCCGATGAGCGCGCGCGTTCCGGTCAAGGTCGGTCACGCGATGCAGGACGCGTCGCGCTTCAGTTGCGCCGAGATCACGACGAGCCGGTCAGTGCCGGACTCCGCGCCCCATGCCTCGCCGGCGCGACCGAGCATCTGGCGGACCTGGGCATTGGTACGGTCGCTCGGGAAGCTCTGGAACTTCTCGGTTTCGGGATCGAACCGCATGATCGCGTTGGTCGACCACTCGGTGAGCCAGACCTTGTCGCGTTCGTCGACGTAGACCGAATACATCTGCGAGCCCTGCGAAGGCTTCCACGCCTTCCACTGCTTGGTGGCCGGGTCGTAGCGGCTGACCTGGCCCGACGACCACTCGCTGATCCACAACCGGCCTTGACTGTCTGACCACACGCGGCGCGCGCCCTGACGCGGCGTGGGCGGCTCGATGACGGTCGCTTTACCGGTGCGCGTGTCGATCTGCGCCAGGTGACTGCCGGCCAGCGAGACGTAGTAGATGTCGCCTTTGGGCGTGGCCGTGATGCCGTACGGACCGCGGCCCTGCGGCGCTTCCATCACCCGCACTTCGCCGGTCTTTGGATTGACGCTGCCGTAATAGCCGGCCTGCCCGGTCCACCACAGCACGCCGTTGCCGTCGAACGCGGCAGTGTTCATGTTGGTATAAGGCGTCCCTTCTGGCAGCGGATAGACCTTGACTGCGCGCGTCGACGGGTCGACACGGACGATTGCGTTCTGTCCGCCGTCGGTCACCCACGCCGCACCGTCCGGACCGACGATCACCCCATGCGGAGAGGACCCGCGGCCCAGCGGGATCTGCTCGACCTTGCCGCTGCGCGGATCAAGCCGCCCGAGGTGTCCGCTGCGCTGCGCGGTGTACCAGACCGTGCCGTCGGGCGCGGGAGCGACATCGTGCGGGCCGGAACGCGGTGGCAGCTCGTAGTAGCGCACAGTCTGCGCAACGGCCGGAACTGCAGCGCAAGCCAGCAGCGCGATCAACAGCACGAATGCATATCCTCGTTTCATCGGATCCCCGAAGACAGTTCTACGGCGCGACGTCAGGTGAAGGCGGCGAAGTGCTCCAGCTTGACTTCCCGCTCGGCGAGCTTGATGCCGAGCGCGATGCACGAGGCGATCACCGCACCGGTGCTGGTGCCGGCAACGAAATCGAAAAAGTCCGCGAGGACGAAATCGTCGCCGCGGCCCATGCGCTTGCGCAGCAGGTTCTCTAGCGCGATCAGCACCTCGACCGACATCAGCCCGAGGATGCCGCCACCGTCGAGTGCGAGGATCTTCTTCGGTCCGGGCCGCGCAATGCGTTCTTCAAGCGTCATGGCGTTCCTCCGGCGCCGATGATTGATGGGGCCGGCGGTGAGCGTCAACCGGAATCTGCAGCACGGTCGTCCCAAAAGGGCGGGTGTACGGTTCTGAGGGTCACTAGTAGCGTTGCGGGCGCGAATGCACTTAGAGACGGGGAGCGCGTGTCATGAGCACATCGAGCAGGAGCCGCAAGTCCGCCGCGCGTCGGCAGGCGGTGAATCCTCCGCGCCGGCGCGGCGTCGGGAGCCTTCGCAAGCCCGTGCAGTCGGGGAAGGCCGGCGCCCCTAGGCCCCGGCGCGGGCACGCCGGTCGATCGTCGCCCCGGGCAGCCGCTGCCCCCTCCCCGCGGACGAGTCGCGCCGCGTTGCCGCGCTACACGACCCTGCGGCTCGGCTCCCGTGGAGACGCCGTCGGGCGATTGCAGCAGCGACTGACCGATCGCGGTTTCCCCTGTGGCGCGATCGATGGCGAGTTCGGCCGCGGCACCGAGGCGGCACTCATCGCGTTCCAGTTGAGTGAAGGACTGCTGGCTGACGGTGTGGCCGGCCCGCGCACGCTGACTGCGCTCGGGCTGATGACCGATGACAGCCTGCCGTCTTCGACCGGCGAACTGACGGTGCAGGTGGCCGCGGCAATGTGTCCCGGCGCACCGCTCGGCAACATCAAGGCCCACCTGCCGGCGCTGCTGCAGGCGATGAACGAACTGCAACTCGTCGACCGGACGATGCTGCTGATGGCGGTCGCGACGATCTGCGTGGAAACCGGTCGCTTCGCGCCGCTCGACGAGTACCGCTCCCGCTACAACACCTCACCGAACGCGGAACCGCCCTACTTTGACCTCTACGACAATCGGCGCGATCTCGGCAACCGCGGCCCGCACGATGGCGCGGCCTACAAGGGACGAGGGTTCGTACAGTTGACCGGACGGACCAACTACGGGCAGGTCGGGCGCGCGCTCGGACTCGGCAACCTGCTGGTGCGCGAACCCGAGCGGGCAAACGAGCCACTGACCGCGGCGCGCGTGCTGGCGCGCTTCCTGAAGGATCGCGAACTCAAGATCAAGCAGGCGCTGCTGGAGCACGATTTCGCGCTGGCCCGGCGCTGCGTGAACGGCGGGAGCCATGGGCTCCCCGAGTTCACGCAGTCATTTCTTGCCGGGGAAAGGCTCATGGCCTGATCAGAACCTGTCTCAGAGTCGCCGGTGGTCGCGGCGAGGTCGCTGAGATAGGTTCTACAGCGCGCGCGTATCGATCCAGTGGACGTGGCCGCCTTCCGCACGCACGGCCTGCACCATGTGATCGGTGCCGCCCGGGCCGTCGCCGGTGCTGCCATCCCAGATGCAGATCAGATCGACGGCGCCGCCGGCGAGCGTATGCGCCCGCTGCAGCATCGCACGGTTGCAGCGGGCATAGGCGTTGTCGCCATCGTCCTCCGAACCGGGTGACAGGACGTGCAACCGGGTGCGGGCATGCGCGAGCACCTCGTCGAACATGTCGACCCACGCCGCCCCGCCGGGTGCCACCGAAGTCTCGATGAAGCGCTCGCGCTCGAAAGGCAGGTAGATCTCGAGCGATAGGCCACGCTGGAGGCAATGCCTGGCAAAGAGCAGGTCACCGCCGCTCGCGCCGCTGGTGATCGCCCTGTCCGTTGCGCCGGTACAAAGCCGCGTGAACTCCGCTTCGATCGCCCGGTCCGCGGCCGGGACCATGCTCGCCGGGAATCGCGGCCTGGCACGATCGGGCCGGTCGACCATGTGACCACTAAACAGCAGCACACGCATGTGCAGGTGATCCTTCGAAGCCGGCGCCGCGCAGGGACACGGTCGGATGGTGGGTGGTACAGGGTTCGAACCTGTGACCCCTGCCGTGTGAAGGCAGTGCTCTACCGCTGAGCTAACCACCCTGCAGGCCTGCGGGAGGCCCGACGAGGGCGCGGATTATCGCATACGCGTGCAGCCGAAACGCCGCAGCACTAGGATATGCGGGAGCCTCGCGGAGACCCAGTTGAACCTCGCCCATACCTTGTTCCGCACCGCACGCCGCGTGCCGCGCGCGGTGGCCGTCATCGAGCGCGATCGGCTCGAACTCGACTACGGGCAGCTTGCCGAACGGGTGCTCGCGCTCGCCGGCGGGCTGCAGTCGCTCGGCATCGCGCCCGGAGACCGGGTCGGCATGCTGATGAAGAACTGCGCGCAGTACATCGAACTGCTTTATGCGTGCTGGACGATGGGCGCATGCGCGGTTCCGATCAATTCGCGGCTGCACCAGCGTGAGGTCGCCTACATCCTGGACGACGCCGGCGCCTGCGTCTGCTTCATCACCGACGACGCCGACGCGACGGGCATCGACGCAGCGCGCGAGCGTTCCGGCACCGAATACGTCAACGTCGATGGCTCCGCGTATGCCAGGCTGACGCGCTCTCCGGCAGCGGCCTTGCGCGCAGAGGCCAGTGCCAACGAGCCCGCGTGGCTCTTCTACACCAGCGGCACGACCGGCCGCCCCAAGGGGGTGGCGCTGACGCATCGCAACCTGCTGGCGATGACGCTCAACTATCTCGCTGACGTCGACCGCGTCGCCATCGGCGATCACCTGCTGCACGCGGCACCGATCTCACACGGCTCGGGCCTGTACACGATCCCGAACATCGCGATGGGCGCGACCCAGCTGATCCCTGCTGCACGCGGCTTCGATATCGACGAGCTGCAGCAGATCCTGGCGCACACGCCGAACACGAAATTCTTCGCGGCGCCAACGATGGTGATGCGACTGGTCGACGCCTACGCCCAGCAGGGCAGTACGCCGGAACATCTGAAGTCCATCATCTACGGTGGCGGTCCTATGTACGTGGCCGACAGCGTGCGCGCATTGGAGGTCCTCGGTCCGCGGTTGGTCCAGATCTACGGCCAGGGCGAATCGCCGATGACGATCACCGTGCTCGGAGCCGCCGAGCACATGGACGACCACGATGGTCGTCGCCTCGAGCGGCTGGGCTCGGTTGGCCGCGCGCAGGTCGGCGTCGAGGTGACGGTGCTGGACTCACAGGACCGGCCGGTGGAGGCGGGCGACATCGGCGAGGTGTGTGTGCGCGGCGACACGGTTATGCCCGGCTACCTCAACAATCCGCAGGCCACCGCGGAGGCACTGCGTGGCGGCTGGCTGCACACCGGCGACCTCGGCCGCTTCGATGACGCCGGTTACCTGACGCTGGTCGATCGCAGCAAGGACCTGATCATTTCCGGAGGGTCGAACATCTATCCGCGCGAAGTCGAGGAAGTACTGCTGCTGCACCCGGCGGTGAAAGAGGCGGCGGTGATCGGCGAACCCGACCCCGAGTGGGGCGAGGCGGTGGTGGCGGTGGTGGTGAGGGAGTCCGGACATCAGGCGGATGAAAAAGAGATCGACCTCTTCTGCCTCGAGCACATCGCGCGCTTCAAGCGCCCCAAGCGCTACGTGTTCGTCGACGATCTGCCGAAGAATGCCACCGGCAAAGTGCTGAAACGCACACTGCGCGAATTGCTCAAGCCGCGATAGCTAGGGTGCGACGCCACACGGCAGCGACCTTCGCTTCCTTCTCGATGGAGTCGAGCAATGCATCGTGCGCGGCGACCTCCTCGGCACCTGCCGCCACGAACACGAGTCGGCTGACGTCGACCGGACCAAAGTTGGCGAGCAGCGACTCGTCGGCCAGCACGTCGATCGTCAGGCTGTCCTGCCCGCGAGTCATCGCCAGGAACACCTCGGCGAGCAGACCGGCATCCAGCAGCGCTCCGTGCAGCGTCCGGTGCGCGTTGGACACCTGGTAGCGGTCGCATAGCGCATCGAGCGAATTGCGTTTGCCCGGGTGCTGCTCGCGCGCCAGCTGCAGCGAATCGATTACCTTCACGCAGTGCTGCGTGAACGCCGGGCGACCGATGCGGGCGAGCTCTGCATCGAGGAACTCGAGGTCGAACGCAGCGTTGTGGATGACGACCTCCGCGTCCTTGACGAACGCCAGCAGTTCGTCGGCGATGTCCGCGAAGCGCGGCTTGTCGCGCAGGAACTCGGCGGAAAGCCCGTGCACCGCGAGTGCGCCGTCGTCGCTGTCGCGTTCGGGATTGATGTAGTGGTGGAAGCGCCGCTCGGTGATGCGCCGGCCGACCATCTCGATCGCACCGACCTCGATGATGCGGTGACCTTCCTTGACTTCGAGACCGGTGGTTTCCGTGTCGAGGACGACCAGTCGCATTAGGGCCTGCTCACGCTAAATACGGGAGATGCGTTGGGCCGCAATGCGGATGGATGCGCGAAGGGCGGCGCTGCGAATGGTAGCTCCCATTCGCAAGCCGCCCGACAAAGCAGACGCCGCATTGCGGCCCAACCCTGCGGGAAAGCGAATGGCGGGCGCATTGCGTCCGCATTTAGCAAATGAGCGCTTCGCTGATTGGCATCAGCCAACGGCGCTCGCGGCGCCTCGCACTGCATCCCGCCATTCGCCTTCGCACTCCCGGCTTTAGCGTGAACAGGCCCTGCGCTCGCTCCGCTCATTCGGCCGCTCCGTGGTGTGCGGGTTCGGCGGCACCAGGAGACTCGTGATGGTGCGAGCCCATCCACCGACCGAGCCACTGCTCCATTAGCGTGTACATCGTCGGGACGACGTAGAGCGTCAGTACCGTCCCGAAGGCCAGGCCGCCCACGATCACCCAGCCGATCTGGATGCGGCTCTCGGCACCGGCGCCGACCGACAATGCAAGCGGTACCGCGCCCAGCACCATTGCGCCGGTCGTCATCAGGATCGGGCGCAGCCGCAGCACGGCTGCGTGCCTGACCGCGTCGAACAGGTTCTCGCCGCGCTCCTGCAGCTGATTGGCAAACTCGACGATCAGGATGCCGTGCTTGGTGATTAGCCCGACCAGCGTGATCACTCCGATCTGGCTGTAGATGTTCCAGGTGCCTCCGGTCGCCCACAGGGCGAACAGCGCCCCGGTCATCGACAGCGGCACCGACAGCATGATGACGAACGGATCTGCGAAGCTCTCGAACTGCGCTGAGAGCACCAGATAGATGAATATCAGCGCCAGCGCGAAAGTCAGGTAGATCGATCCCTGCGAGTCGCGGAACTCGCGCGACACGCCGTTCAGATCCGTCAGCGCGCCCTGCGGCAGCACGCGCTTCGCCGTCTCGTCCATCATCTTCAGTGCGTCGCCGAGCGCATAGCCCGGCGCGATCTGCGCGGTGATCGTCACCGCGCGCAGCCGCTGGAAGTGGTTGAGCGACTGCGGCGAGACGCCTTCCATTACGTCGACCACGTTTGCGAGCTGCACCATCGTGCCGTCGCGCCCGCGCACGTAGATGTCGCTGATGTCGTTCGGCCGGCTGCGGTCGCGCGGCGCGACCTGCACGATCACATCGTACTGCTCGCCGTCCTTCTTGAAGCGCGTCACCTGGCGCCCGCCCAGCATTGTCTGCAGCGTCAGCCCGACGGTCTCCACCGAGATGCCGAGGTCGCTCAGCTTGTCGCGGTTCACGTTGACCCGCAGTTCCGGCGTGTTCAGACGCAGGTCGGATTGCGGGGACAGCAAGATACCGGTCTTGCTGATTTCGGCGATGAAGTTCTGAACGATGCGATCGAGTTCCGCGTACGGGATCTGCGCCATGATCACGTACTCCACCGGCAGCGTGCGCGGAGATTGCCCGAGCGACGGCGGATTGACGGCGAAGCCGATGACGCCCGGCAATGATTGGAACTTCTGGTTCAGTTCACGCGTGATGTCCTGTTGCTTGCGCTTGCGCTCTTCCCACGGCTTCAGCCGTAGGATGGCATTGCCGAAGTCGACGGTGGGAAAGCCCGCCACCGCGTTGTACGCCGCTGCTTCGGGAATCGTCTGGTAGTAGCTTTCGACCGCACGCAGCTGTTCCGATGTGTATTCGACGGTCGATCCCGGCGGGGACTGCAGCCGCCCGAAGATCACACCGCGGTCCTCGAGCGGCGCCAGCTCGGAACGCAACAACGAGAAGAACAGTCCACCGAGAACAGCCACGACGGCCCACAGGATGACGACGACCCAGCGCCGACCGAGCACCCACGCGAGCGATCGTCCGTAGCCGCGCGTCAGCCCCTCGAGCCAGCCCTCGATCAGCGTGAATAGCCGCCCGTGCTTCGTCTGGTGCTTGAGCAGCTTGCTGCACATCATCGGTGACAGCGTCAGCGCGACGAAACCGGATACGAGCACGGCACCGGCCAAGGCGAGCGCGAACTCGATGAACAGGCGCCCGGTGCGTCCGGTTGCGAAGGCGAGCGGCGCGTAGACGGCCGTCAGCGTCAGCGTCATCGCGACGACCGCGAAGCCGATCTCCTTGACGCCCTTGACCGCCGCGCTGACGCGGTCCATGCCGTTCTCGATGTTGCGGTAGATGTTTTCCAGCACGACGATGGCATCGTCGACCACCAGGCCGATCGCCAGCACCATCGCGAGCAGCGTCAGCGTGTTGATGGTGAAGCCGAACACGTACATCAGCGAGAATGCCCCGACGAGCGACAGCGGGATGGTCACCAGCGGGATCAGCGTCGCCCGGAAGTTGCGCAGGAAGAAGAAGATCACCAGCACGACCAGCAGCACCGCTTCGCCGATGGTCCGAAACACCGACTGGATCGACCGGTCGATGAATACCGACGAGTCATAGGCGATGTCGATCTTCATGCCCGGGGGCAGCGTGTTGTTGATCTTGTCGATCTCGGCGCGCAATGCGCGCGACAGTTCGAGCGGGTTGCCGGTCGCTTGCTTGACCAGGCCCATATGGATTGCGGGCACGCCGCGGTAACGCGCGATCACGCGCTCCTCGACGGCTCCGACCATGACGGTGGCCACGTCTCTCAGTCGCACCGGGTAGCTGCTCGAAGTCGCAACAATCAGGTTCTCGAACTGCTCGGGTGTGCTGACGTCGGTCGCCGCGACGATCGAGAATTCGCGCTTGGCCGATTCGATGCGGCCCGACGGCAGTTCGATGTTCTGCCGCCGCAGCGCTTCCTCGACGTCGTAGGGCGTCAGCCGGTAGGCGGCCAGCCGGTCGCGGTCGACGTTGATACGCATCGAGGTCCTGCGCTCGCCGAAGATCCAGACGTCGGCTGCGCCCGGCAGCACCGACAGGCGCGGCTTGACATACCGATTGAGGTAGTCCGACACCTCGAGCGGCGAGCGATCGCCCGCGCTGACCGCCATCCAGATGACCGGAAACGAGTCCGTTTCAACCTTCGCGATTACCGGCTCGTCGACGTTGTCGGGAAGCCGCGCGCGCACGCGCGCCACCTTGTCGCGCACATCGGCGGCCGCCGAGTCGGGATCGCGCGTAATGCGAAAGCGCACGTTGATGTTGCTCTGTTCGGACCGGCTGTTCGAGGTCAACAGCTCGACGCCCTCGATGCCGGCCAGCGAGTCCTCCAGCACCTTGGTGATCTGCGACTCGATCACTTCGGCTGACGCGCCCAGGTATTGCGTACCGACGCTCACCACCGGCTCGTCGATCTTCGGGTATTCGCGCACAGCCAGCCGCGAATATGAAATGAGCCCGATCACGAGCACCAGCAGCGACAGCACGGTCGACAGCACCGGGCGCCGTATGCACACTTCAAACAGGCTCATGTCGATCTCCCGCGATCGGAGCAATCAGGAAGCCGCACCGCCCTTGGGCGGATCAGCTTTCGGAGCACTCCCGCCCGGCTCAGCCTTCGGTGGCGCCTTCGCGGCCTCGCCCCCGCCCGTGAGCGCGTTCTCCCCGCGCGACAGAATGCGTACCGGCTGCCCGTCGCGCGAAAGACGCATCCCCGCGGTCACCACCTGGTCGCCGGGCGCCAGGCCTCGCACCACCTCGACCATCGCGTCGCGCCGCACTCCGATCTTGACCGGCACGCGCCGCGCGGCGCCGTCGACAACCTTGTATACGAAGAATTCCTCGCCCTGCGGCACGATCGCCTCTTCGGGCACCAGCAAAGCGTTAGCGCGCTCGCCGACGATCACGCGCACCCGCACGAACATACCGGGACGCAGCTTGCCGCCGGTGTTCTCGAGCCGCGCGCGGATCTCGAGCGAGCGGCCGTTGGCATCGACCTTCGGGTTGATCGCCTCGATCAAACCCTGCCAGCGTTCGCCCGGCAGCGCATCGGCCACGACTTCGACGGTCTGCCCGACAAGGATCTGCGAAAAGTTGCGCTCGGGCAGGCGGAAGTCCACCTTGAGGACACGCACATCCTCGATGTTGACGAGATCGGTGCCATCCTTGACGTAGTCGCCGAGGCTGACGCTGCGGATGCCGATCGAACCGTCAAACGGCGCGACGATGCGCATCTTCGACAACCGCGCCTGTGTCAGCTTGAGCTTGGCTTCGGCCACCTGCGCGTTCGACGCCGCCGTCTCCTGCGCACTCGAGCTGATGAACTTGCGGCTGGCCAGGTCTTCGCTGCGCTTCAGGTTGGACACTGCGAGGTCGTACTCGGCCTGCGCCTGAGCCACTTCGGCCTCGTTCAGCGTTGCGTCAAGCCCGACCAGCAGCTGCCCCTTGCGGACCAGCTGACCATCCTTGAAGCCGATCGCCGCGATGCGGCCTGACACTTCGGGACGCAGGATCACGCTTTCGTTCGATCGCAGCGAGCCGACGGCCTGCAGGTCCTCCTTGACCGTCGTGGGCTTGAGGCTCACGACCTCGACCGGTGTTGCCGGCGCGGCGCCCTTGGCAAGGACCTCCGCCTTGCCATCGGCGCGAGCATCGGCCTTGACCCCGGCAACCGCCGTCGGTCCACCGGCCAACCGGTCGCGCGCGAAGTAGGCCGCGACCGCGACGGCGGCCAGCACACCGATCGCAATGACCGTGACCCGATGTTTCATTGAGGAATTCGAGCAGCGCGGAGGGGGCTGCGGCGAAGTACGACTGTAGCATCCGGCCTCTGTGAAGTCGGGTTCAACCGGGAGCTTGAGACACCGATCTGACCCCGCGGTTCGCCAGTTCATCGGCCCGCTCGTTACCGTCGTGCCCGGCATGTCCCTTTACCCAACGCCATTCGATGTCGTGACGCGCGGCAGCGGCCTGCAAACGCTGCCACAGATCGGCGTTCTTGACTGGTTTCCGATCGGCGGTCTTCCAGCCGCGGCGTATCCAGTTGGGCAGCCACTGCGTGATGCCAAGCTGCACGTACTGCGAGTCGGTATGCAGGACGATGCGGCAGCGACGCTTCAGCGAACCGAGCGCCTCGATCACTGCCATGAGCTCCATGCGATTGTTGGTGGTCAATGCCTCGCCACCGTACATCTCGCGCTCGCGGTCGCCGTACTTCAGCAGCGCGCCCCATCCGCCCGGTCCGGGATTGCCCTTGCAGGCGCCATCGGTCCAGATCTCGACCTGCGTCTCCGCACCGAGTCGACGCGCCGGGCGCATTGGTCAGCGCGACGCTTTTCGCATGCCTCATCGGCGCTCGATGCGGGAGCGCTCCCGGCTTTCGTTCGACGCCTCGTCGACCCCGACGATCATCGCCGAACGCGCATCGGGCGTGGTCAGCGCAATGCGCGTCGTGCCGACCGGCGCCAGGCGTCGCGTCCGTTCCTCGCTCTGCTTCCACACCGCGCCGATCAGTCGCATGCCACGCACGCGCTTGACTGCAGTCAGCAGATAGACGGCGCCCAGCATCGGCCACCAGCGATCGCCTGCCTTTTCCATGAAGCGCCAGCGATGCAGCCACGCCGACGTACGCGCCGAAGGCGCATAGCAGCCGAAACGCCCGCGCGCAAAGTCGAACGACAGCAGCTTCAGCCAGTCCTTCACGCGCGGAAGTGCGATGAAGCGACCTTCGCGCGGCAGGTAAGGCGACAAGCCCAGGCGCGAGCTGTACTGGCGCAGGCCCCACAGGCTCGCGGGGTTGAATCCGGTGATCACGACCTGCCCTTCAGGCACCAGCACCCGTTCGACTTCGCGCAGCACCTGGTGCGGATCACTGGCGAACTCGAGGATGTGCGGCATCACGACCAGGTCGATCGAGTGCGTCGCAAACGGCAGTTCCTCGAAACGGTTGATGATCGCCACGCGTCGCTTGCCGTCGTCGCCGGCATCGACCGTCAGCTGGCGGTCCGCGGCGCAGAAGCGCAACGGCATGCGGTTTTCGCGCAGAGCGTTGATCTCGGGCAGCCCGAGCTGCATCGCGTGATAGCCGAAGATGTCGGCCACCGCTGCGTTCAGCTCAACCTGCTCCCATTCGAGCACGTAGCGCCCCGGCGGCGAGCACAGAAACTCGGATAGCTTCACAATCGAACCGCTGGAGTTCATGCGATGCCCACCATGGTCAGCCCTGCCGAGATCTCGATCACACCTATTCCCGCGTTCAATGACAACTATCTGTGGCTGCTCGCCCGCGCCGGTCGCGCCGTTGTCGTCGACCCCGGCGACGCCGTCCCCGTGCAACAGGTACTCACGCAACGAAACCTCGAACTCGCCGCGATTCTAGTCACCCATCACCATGCCGACCACGTGGGAGGCGTGCAGGCACTACGGCGGACCGGCGCGAGGGTATACGGCCCGCGATCGGAGGCGATCGAGGGCGTCGACGTGCGGCTTTCGGCCGGCGACCGGATCGAGGTGCTTGGCCTTGCCTTTTCGGTGCTCGAGGTGCCGGGCCACACGGCCGGCCACATTGCGTACTACACCGAAACGCTCGCGCCACCGGCGGTGTTCTGCGGTGACACGCTGTTCGCATGCGGCTGCGGCCGACTGTTCGAGGGCACTCCGGTCCAGATGCTCGATTCGCTGGACCGGCTGGCCGGGCTGCCTTCCAACACTCGCGTGTTCTGCGCCCACGAATACACGCTGGCGAACATCCGCTTTGCGCTAGCGGTCGAACCAACGAACCCGGCTCTGCTCGAGCGCGCGCAACGGGCCGCGGCCATGCGCGAGCGCGGCGAGCCAACCGTGCCTTCGACGATCGGCGAGGAACTCGCGACCAATCCGTTCATGCGCAGCGACGCGCCCACGGTCCGCGCAGCGGCCGTTGCGCGCGCCGGAGCGAAAGCCGCACTGGATCGCGTGCAGACTTTCGCGACTCTGAGGGCCTGGAAGAACGATTTCCGCTAGTGCGCGGCCGGGTGATAGCGCGTTGACGCGAACAGGCGCTAGACCGGGCGGCGGCTTGCTGCCCTGTCACCCGTTCCCTACACTGGCCGGCCAATGCGCATGCACTTCGACAAACCGGCGACGGCCTGCGCGCTTGCGCTGGTGGCAGCCTGCCTATCGGGTCCTGCGGGGGCCGCCGACGACACGTCCGATCCGGCGACAGGCCGCGCCGCTGCTGCCTCGAATCCGCCGGTGGCCGGCATGGCAGCTCCGTCGCGCTCGGTGCTCCAGGACATTCCACTCGACGTGATCCTCGAGTACATGCCTGACGTGGCACCAGCAACGGCGCAGGGAGCCGCAGCACCGAGGATCGACTTGTGGCAACGCATCCGCGCCGGATTCGGCATGTCGGACCTCGATACGCGTCTTGTGGACCAACGCACGCGCTGGTATGCCGAGCAGGTCGATTACTTCGCGCGCATGACCCAGCGCTCGAGCCGCTATCTGTACTTCATCGTGGACGAGATCGAACGCCGAGGCATGCCGACCGAGCTCGCTCTGCTGCCCTTTGTCGAGAGCGCGTTCCAGCCAGAGGCCGTCTCCAGTGCGAAGGCGGCCGGGCTGTGGCAGTTCATTCCGTCGACCGGCAGGAACTACGACCTCGAACAGAACATGTGGAAGGACGAGCGCCGTTCGGTGATCGACTCGACCCGCGCCGCACTCGACTACCTGCAGAAACTGTACGACATGTTCGGCGACTGGCAGCTGGCGCTGGCGGCCTACAACTGGGGCGAAGGTTCGGTGTCGCGGGCGATCGAGAAGAACCGGCGCGCGGGCCGGCCGACCGGCTACACCAACCTGAAGATGCCGACCGAGACGCAGCACTACGTACCCAAGCTGCAGGCGGTCAAGAACATCGTTGCCGAGCCCGACAAGTTCGGCATTGCACTGCCACCGGTTCCCAATACGCCGTACTTCGTCGCTGTGCAGAAGACGCGCGACATCGACGTGCAGACCGCGGCCCGCCTGGCCGAAATGCCGCCCGACGAGTTCCGCGCGCTGAATCCGCAATTCAACCGGCCGGTGATCGTCGGCGCCGCCTCACCCACGCTGCTGTTGCCGACGGATCGGGTCGACACGTTCCAGGCGAATCTTGCCGCCTGGGAAGCGACCGGCCAGCCGCTCGCCAGCTGGACGACGTATCGGCTGCAGCCCACCGACACACTGACTTCGATCTCGAAGAAGATCGGCGTCAGCGAACCGCAGTTGCGCGAGGCCAACCGGATTCCGCCGCGCTATCGCCTCGCGGCGGGCTCGACGATCCTGATTCCACGCGACGAGACGATGGACGACATCGCCGCCGAGAGCCTCGATGCCCGCTTCATGCTGGTGCCGGAGGCGTCGAACCTGCGCAAAGTGACCTATCGAGTGCGGCGCGGCGACACGCTGCTTTCGGTGGCGCGCCGTTACCGTGTCGACGAGAAAGACGTGGTCGTCTGGAACAACCTGACCTCGCCATCTCTGTTCGCGGGGCAGCGCCTCGAACTCACTGTTCCGGTGGCGGCCACACGCAGCGCAACCAAGGGCGGCAAGAAGCAGACGCCGGCGGCGCAGACCGCGTCGCACAAGTCTGCCCCTGCGAAGGCGGCGGCCAAGACACCGGCGCGAACCACGTCCAGTGGCAAGGTAGTCGCGGCCACGCGCTAGCCAGCTCGACGGGCACGGGCAGTCGAGCGCCTATACTGCGCGCCCGATTCCCCGGCACCTCTTCGTCTGCGAGACCATGGGCTTCCTGTCCGGCAAACGGCTGCTGATCACCGGCGTGCTTTCCAATCGATCGATCGCCTACGGGATCTCGCAGGCGTGCCGCCGCGAAGGCGCCGAGCTCGCCTTCACCTATGTCGGCGAGCGTTTCAAGGAGCGGATCACCGAGATCGCTGCCGAGTTCGGCTCGGACCTGGTGTTCGACATGGACGTCTCCGACGACGCGCAGATCGCCGCCGCGTTCGGCGCATTGAAGCAGCGCTGGCCCGCGCTCGATGGTCTCGTGCACTCGATCGGCTTCGCACCGCGCGATGCGATCGCCGGCGACTTCGTCGACGGACTGTCGCGCGAGGGCTTCCGCATCGCGCACGATATTTCTGCCTACAGCTTTCCGGCACTCGCCAAGGCGGCGCTGCCGTTGATGGAAGGCCGTCGCGCCGCGGTGCTGACGCTCACCTACCTCGGCGCGGAACGCGCGGTGCCGAGCTACAACACGATGGGACTGGCCAAGGCCAGCCTGGAAGCCAGCGTGCGCTATCTGGCGGCCAGCCTCGGGCCACGCGGCATCCGCGTCAACGGCATCTCCGCCGGGCCGATCAAGACGCTGGCGGCGGCCGGCATCAAGGGATTCTCGAAAATCTTCTCGGTGGTCGAAAGCACGGCACCGATGCGACGCAACGTCACCATCGAAGATGTCGGCAACGTCGCGGCGTTCCTGCTCTCGGACCTGGCTGCGGGTGTCACGGCGGAGATCACGCACGTCGACTGCGGCTTCAACGCCGTGATGGGCATCCCGACCGGGCTCGAGTAGGCTCAGGCAGTCAAGGTCCGCGGGCATGCGACCAGTCAGGTAGTAATCGATCAATTCGCGCACCGGTCGGATCGCCGTACCGAACGGCACCGGAGCGGCGCCGCGGAAGAACAGTCCGCGCGAGAGTTCGCCGCGCAGCGCCGCAGCGAGCTGGGTGTCGATGCAGAACTGGCCGATGCTCGCGATGCCATCGCGCAGTCCGCACGTCGTCAGGCACTGCAGCGCCCCGCTGCATCGGCCCACGGGGTCCGGCGGCAACTTCTTCGCCGTCCACTCGATTGCCTCGGCCTTGAGCGCGGACTCGCGCCGCAGGTAGCGCTCGCAGCCAGACGGTGCGCACCGCGCGCGCCGGCAGGCCGGCGACGCTGATGAACTCGACGATGTCCTCGCGCCGGGCACCCGCGAGCACCTTCTTGAAGTTCGGGTGCGCGTCGCCTTCCTCGGTCACCGCGAACGGGGTGCCGACCTGTACCGCCGCGTAGCCGAGGGCGAGGACCTCACGCATGCGCTCGGGGGTGGCGATGCCGCCCGCGGCGATCAGCGGGATGGCTTCGCGTTCGATCTGCAGGTCGCGCAGCGCGACGGAGACTCCCTCGATCACATTCTCGAAGTCGAAGCGCGTGTCATTGAGCTCCTCGATACGCGTCGCGCCGAGATGACCGCCGGCGTAGCGCGGATGCTCGATGACGATCGCATCCGGCAGCCGCTTCTTGCGCATCCATCGACGCAGCACGATCGCCACGCCACGCGCGTCCGACAGGATCGGGATCAATGCGACCTCCGGAAAATCGGCACACTGGTCGGGCAGATCGAGCGGCAGTCCGGCGCCCATGACGATCGCGTCCGCACCCGATTCGCACGATTGGCGCACCAGCGCAGCGTGCTGGTCGACCGCCTTCATCACGTTGACGGCGATCGCGCCGCGGCCATCCGCCTGTTCGTGCGCCAGCCGGATCTCGCGATCGAGCGCGATCAGGTTCAGCCGGTCCAGCACGGTGCGATCCCGCACGTCTTTGCACTGGGCCATCAAGTCCGCGTGATGATGCCGCAGGTCGACCGATGCGATCGTTCCGAGCGCGCCTTCGCGCGCAACCGCAGAGGCCAACCGGTGCGCCGACACGCCGACACCCATGCCGCCCTGGACGATGGGCAGCAACTCATGACGTCGCACATGCAGCGGACGCAGGTCTGCAGGCAGCGGTCGTTGCACTGCGTTTCCTCGGGGAGTCAATTGCGGGAACCGGCAGGCTAATCCGCATTGCGGGCGCGCCCTTGATCCCGGTCAGCGTCGCGGGATCGAGCGACCCTCTTCTATACTCGATCCGAAAATCGGAGAACCCAAGATGGCTACTGCCGCCGACCTCGACATGAAGATGGATGCCGCGACGCTGTATCGCGAGGAGATTTACACGGATCGCAGGATCGGCACGATCCGCGCGCTGGTGCCGGTCACGGCCAACGGTGCGACCGATGGTTCGCGTCCGGTCGTCTACACCGGCGAGGCGCAGATCATGACGCAGATGGGACCGCTGCCGATCACGTTCGAGATCGAAGCCAAGTCGCTCGCCGATGCTGTCGACGGCTACGCCGCAGCAGCAAAAGTAGCGGTCGAGCGTACGGTGAAGGAACTGCAGGATCTGCGCAGGCAGGCGGCCTCGGGCATCGTACTGCCCGGTCAGGGCGGCGCAGGCTTCGCGCCGGGCGGCCTCGGTGGCGGCGGCAAGATCCAGATCCCGTAGCGCCGCGCTTGTGGCTCGTCGACATCGAAGGCACAGTTAGAGCTCTGCGGAGGACGCCATGGCCGACCTGATTCACCTGAAACTCACCGGCATCAAGGGCGAATCGACCTCGGCGCAGCACCGGGACGAAATCGCGCTCGAAGGCTGGAACTGGGGCGTCTCCACGAGCCTTCCGATGGGTGGCACCGCAGGCGGCGCCGCGGCGGCAAGGCCCGTCTTCTCCCCGTTTTCCTGGACCCACCGCGTCGACATCGCCTCACCGCTTCTGTGGAAAGCGTGCGCGACCGGCCAGCACATTGCTGAAGCGCAGCTGAGCATCGCCCGGCCGCTTACCACGGCAGGCGACTACCTGACGCTGCGCATGACGGACGTGCTCGTGACCTCGGTCGGCCTGACCGACGTCTCATCCGACACCCAGCCTCCGCTGGAATCGGTCGCGATGAGCTTCGCCACGTTCGAATACAGCTACCGGCCGCAACTCGCCAACGGCAGCTTCGGCCCGGCCGTGACGTTCAAGTACGACATCCGGCAGAACCGCGTGCTGTAGGGGACGCTGCCCGAAGCCAACATCAACGATGGCAGGTGTCAGTGCCGGAGTCACGCGCCGGCCCGCCGCCGACCGGAGCGAATTCCCAGCGATAGCCCTGCTCGAGCAGCGTGAGCCGCAGGACCCCATGGGTCCACGCGTCGCGCACTTCGCTGTTGGGACGAGGCGGTCCAAAAGTGTAGAGCGGCGCGCCGCCGGTGCCAGCGACGAAGGTTCGTATGCCGCGCGCCGGATCGGCCTCGCCGGCGGCGTTCTGCGGCGCAAACCGCTCGTAGGTGTGGTCGTGGCCGCCCAGGACGACATCGACTCCCGCGCCATGCAGCGCCGCGAACACGTCGGCCATGCGCGCGACATTGCCGTGCGGTCCTGAGCTGAACACCGGGTGATGCCAGTAGGCCAGCGTGCAGAGCACGTTGGACGATGCGGCGAGGTCGGCGAGCAGCCAGGTGTGCTGCGCTGAACCCACGCGCGCGTCAACATTGCTGTTGAGCGAGATCACGTGCCATGCGCCGAGGTCGAAGCTGTAGTAGCCGCGCCGCTCGGGTCCGGCCGCGGCGCCGAAGTAATCGAAGTAACCATCGGCCCGATCGGTCAGGTAGTCGTGATTTCCGGGGCTCGGACGGATGCGGTTCTTGAAGCGCCCCCAGGTCGGCTCGAAACAATCGGTGAATTCGGCCGGCGCGCCGACCGGATAGGTGTTGTCGCCGATCGTGAGCACCGCCTTATCGTCTGTGCTGACAAGGGCCGCCGTCTGCGCGGCCGCGCTGAGCGGCGGTTCCGCCGTCCGGCAATCAGCGATGTCGCCGGCTGCAGCGACCGTGATTGCTCCGGGCGCTGGAGGAAAGGTCACCCGGGGCGCCGGCGCCCCACCGCTCACGCAAGCGGCCACGCTTAGTGCGGTGATCGCCAAGCCGCATCTGTCGCGGCGCCACCTGTCACCTCGCATGAGGAATGCGTGCCGGACGCCCTCAGTTCGTGAACCGCATGTGGATGTACAGGTAGAACGGCGCGCGCGGCGGCGCACTGAAGCGGTCGAACAGCAGGCGCCCGCGCACGCATTGGTAGACGTTGGTGGTGCGGTCGCTCCACAGCCGCAACACGCGGCCGTCGGCGCCGATCGCCGCGACGAAGGAAAACGGCGTCGATTCCGGTTGCGGCACACTCGACGTGCATTCACGGAAATGAACGCGATAGCGCTGGCTGAATTCTGGCAACAGCACGTCGCGGTGGTAGGCGCGCGTCGCTTCGTCCGACTCGTCGCGCCGGCCGAACTCCTGTGCCTGCACGTAGCTTTCCGCGAGTCCGTCTGCGATCGGCCCCTGCGCGTGCGACGGAAACATGGCGAACGCCGTTGCGGCAGCCGCAACGAGCCGCCCCGCTCGCTGTCTCAAGTCCGAACAAAGTTGCCGGACTTCGGATGCTCGAATCGCTCGGTGGTCGCGGTCGACGCGCCGCGCACGTTGTGTTGGGTCTGGAACCATGGCACCGAGTATTCCGCATACGCGCCCGCCTGAAAACCCGCACAGGGTGCAAAGGAGCACCGGGCGCTGCTGATCCTGGTACGCCAGCTCATCCATAATCGGCCTCTACGCAAGCCCCCCGCTTCCGGGCGCCGCAGGATTCGCAATGAACGCTCCCTCAGACCTCAAGATCCGGCTCACCTCCTTCTCGCACGGCGGCGGCTGCGGCTGCAAGATCGCGCCCGGCGTGCTTGGCGAAATTCTCAAGGGGTCGCGCGGGTTTGTTCCGCCGCAGTTGCTGGTCGGCATCGAAACCGCCGACGATGCCGCCGTCTACCAGCTCAACGACGAGCAGGCGCTGATCGCCACCACCGACTTCTTCATGCCGATCGTCGACGATCCGTACGACTTCGGTCGCATCGCGGCCACCAATGCGATCTCCGACGTCTACGCGATGGGCGGCACGCCGATCATGGCGCTGGCGCTGCTTGGCATGCCGATCAGCCAGCTGCCGGTCGAAGTGATCCGCCGCATCGTCGAAGGTGGCGAGTCGGTTTGCACCGCGGCCGGCATCCCGGTCGCGGGCGGCCACACGATCGACTCGGTCGAGCCGATCTACGGGCTGGTCGCGCTCGGGCTCGTCCATCCGCGCAAGGTCAAGCGCAATTCGGAGGCGCGCGCGGGCGACGTGCTGGTGCTGGGTAAGCCGCTCGGGGTCGGCATCTACTCCGCCGCGCTGAAGAAGGAAGCGCTCGATGCCGCCGGCTACACGCAGATGATCGCCAGCACGACGAAGCTCAACACGCCGGGCCGCACGCTGGCCGACATGGAAGGCGTGCACGCGCTGACCGACGTCACCGGCTTCGGACTGCTGGGCCATCTGAACGAGATCGCGCTCGGCAGCGGCCTTGCGGCTCGCGTCCGTGCCCGCGACATCCCGCTGCTGCCCGGAGTCGCTGCACTGGCGGCGCGCGGCTTCGTCACCGGAGCATCAGGACGCAACTGGGCCGGTTACGGGCAGCACGTGACGCTGAGTGGCGTCGACGAGACGATGAAGGCGCTGCTGACCGATCCGCAGACCAGTGGCGGGCTGCTGGTGGCCTGCGCGCCCGACGTTGTGTCCCATGTACTCGAACTGTTCCGCTCGGAGGGCTTCGACGGGGCCGCCGTAGTCGGCGAACTCAAAGTGGGATCCGGCATCACCGTCGAGGGCTGAGTGGAGCGAGTGGACTGGGCCAGGCGCGCCTTGATCGTCATGGCGCTCGCGGGACCGAGTCTTTCGAGCGCGCGGGCCAGTGCGGCAGACCTCAAGCGGTGGAGCGGTCCGCCTCAGGCCCCGCCGATCGAACTACTGCGCCCCGACGGCACGCCGTTCGCACTGACCCGTCTGCGCGGCAAGGTCGTACTCGTGAACTTCTGGGCCACCTGGTGCGAACCCTGCATCGCCGAAATGCCTTCGCTGCAGCGGCTGCGCGTCGAACTGGGCACCGAATCGTTCGAGGTGCTTGGCGTCAACCATAAGGAGGGACCCGCGCGCATCGAGGCGTTCCTGCGAACTTCCGGCGTCGGCTTTCCGATCGTGCGCGACACCGACGGCGCGGTGGCTCGAGCCTGGCGTGCGACAGTCTTTCCCTCGAGCTTCGTCGTCGACCGTTCCGGGCGCATCCGCTTTGCGCTGGTTGGCGAGGCCGATTGGACAAGGCGCGACTTGGTCAGCACAATCCGCTCGTTGCTCGGACCGCCGCCCAGTCGCTAGCGAGTCCGGCGATGCATCGTTGGCGCGTGCCGCCACATCCTCCGGAGATTCGTCAATGAAACGCCGCACGCTGCTGACGGCAGCCCCGGCCGCGGGCCTGTTGGCCGCGACCCCATGGGTAGCCCGCGCCCAATCCTCCAGCGCCGACCCGCAGGGCTGGCGCACCTTCGAAGTCATCACGCGTCTGGAAATCGCGCCATTGACTGGACAGGTCGCGGCCTGGATTCCGCTGCCGCTGTCGCAGAGGACCAGTTGGTTCGAAAGCCTCTCCAACTCGACGACCGGCAATGCCGAGCGCACGCAGACCTTCGTTGACCCCGTGTACGGTGCCGGCATGGTGTACGCACGCTTCAACGCCGGCGAGGCGCAGCCCGTCGTCGAGGTCGCCAGCCGCTTCCGGACCCGCGACTGGTTCGTTGCGATGAAACCCGGTGGCAGTACCGAGGTATCAGCCCAGGAGCAAGCGCTCTACCTTAAGAGTACCGATCTGATGCCAACAGACGGCATTGTCCGTGAAACGGCGCAAAAGATCACGAAGGGTGCGAAGTCGGACGTCGAGAAGGTCCAGGCGCTCTATGACTGGGTGGTCGAAAACACTGAGCGCAATCCCAAGACGCGCGGGTGCGGAGTTGGCGACATCAAGGCGATGCTCGAGACCGGCACGCTGAACGGCAAGTGCGCCGACCTTAACGCCCTGTTCGTCGCCCTAGCGCGGGCCTCGGGCGTCCCGGCCCGAGACGTCTACGGAATACGCGTCACCGCGTCACCGCGCGGCTACAAGAGCATGGGCCGTCTCGGTGATATCAGCAAAGCCCAGCACTGCCGCGCCGAGTTCTACGCGCAAGGCATCGGCTGGATCCCGGTCGACCCGGCCGACGTGCGCAAGGTCATCCTCGAGGAGAAACCCGGCCTGACGCTCGACGACGATCTCGTCAAGCAGGCACGGACGATGTTGTGGGGAGGCTGGGAAGGCAATTGGCTCGCGTACAACACCGGCCACGACATCCGCCTGCCCGGCAGCACCCGCGCACCAGTGCCGTTCCTGATGTACCCGCAGGCGGAGAACGCCCAGGGGCGGCTGGATTCGCTCGATCCGGAGACGTTCAAGTACAAGATCACGTCGAAGGAAGTGCCCGCGTGAACGACGACGGGGCTAAGCCGCCGTTATAACGAAACTGCAAATCAGTCGGTCACGGCGGCTCCCGGCCGGCCGGAGCGATGGATATGGACAAATCCTGAAGGAACAAAAAGGGCGCCGAAGCGCCCTTTCGTTTCAACCTGATGCCTGTTTACAGGCAGCTGCCTGCCCCGCTTCCCCCGCCAACCTGCGCTAGCTCGGCAAGGCTGAGTTCAACGATTTCTTCTTTAGTCTCAACAACTTGCTCGATAACCTGATCCATGGGCGTCCCCTACTCCGATGAACTGCAGTTCGAAAGAATTACCCCTCAAGGAACTCGCTATTCGGCCGATAAGCGAGTTAGGTGAAATGTAATGGTAAGAGTAGGGAAAAGGCAACCCCCCTCTTTTTGCCCCTTAGGCGGCTGCGACCTTCACCAACAATTCGGCAAACAATGTCCGCGGTCTTCATTCCTTCGCCGCCCGACCAAACGCGCGTCCGTTGTGCGGATCTTCTTTCGCAGTTGCGGCCCCTGCTGGCTACTCCGTCTGCTGATTCCACGGCTGCCTTTCGATCGGCATATGACGAACTCGCCGAACTGCCGTCGGATCACGCATCGGCCGAATCAGTCGAGTGTCTTTTGCTGATTGCGCACTACCTCTATCTCGCCGCGCAACCGTTTCTCGGGCTCTCGGCAGCATCCAAGGGCGCCGACTTCGCGCGCGCGATAGGAAACTCCACACTGCTTCGCCGCGGTTTGTCGCTTAGCGGACTGATGTTTGTTGAAACGGGAAACCTACCGAGCGCAACAGAGTCGCTCCTAGAGGCGCTCAAGGTAGCCCGGTCGCTGGGCAATCCAGGAGCGGAGGCACCGGTCTGGAACAACCTTGGACTTGCACTTCAGAATTCCGCCCAGTATGGGGATGCGCTCAACTGTTTCGAGCGCGCGGCCGCGTTAGCTAAGGACTCGCCTGACTTTGGTCCAGTCGAGCGAGTGGCTTATGCGAACATTGCAAATTGCGCGGTGCACCTTCATGACGTCCGCCGCGGGGTCAAGGCGGTAAGAACTGCGATCGAGCTGAACCCCGATCCGGCTACGGCCGACGACTGCTTCATACGCGTGTTTGCAGAAAACCATTACGCGCGGCTACTGCTGGAAGTCGGCGAGATTGAACATGCCGAAGAACATTGCGAGCTTGCGAGGCGCTATGCGGCTAAGGCGCCAAGCGCGAGGGCGGATTACCTCGCGGCAATGATCACCGGGCTCGTCGATGTCCATGCTCAGCGCACTGACATCGGCCTTACTCGCCTCAAGAGATCACTGGAGTACGCCCGAACCTCTGTGCGATCCGAGGTGAGAGAAGCGCTCTCCGCGTGCATAGCCGGATACGAAGCCGCTGGACAGCCTGACGTCGCTTTGATCTACCTGCATGAACTCCTCGCAATGAACCGCGAGGCAAAATCTGCTCAGGTAGTGATGCACCATAGCGAATACATCAAGCATGTCGAACAGCCCGCCTTCGGCCGCGGCTCGATCGACGTCGCGATGGCCAACCAGCGCGGCAAGCTGCGGATTCAGCTCGGCGAGCGCGAGTTGATGCGGAACCGCATCCTGCTGCTAGAGCAGCAGTCGGTCGCTGCAGAACTTCACGACGACACGACCGGCGAGCACTGTTATCGCGTCGGGCGCCTGGCGTCGATCCTCGGCAAGGAGATCGGACTGGAAGAGGATGTTTGCTTCCTGATCGACCTCGCGGCACGCCTGCACGACATCGGCAAGCTGGTGGTGCCCGATGCCATTCTGCTGAAGCCCGGCAAGCTGACGCCCGGCGAGCGCGAGATCATGCAGACGCATACGACAGCCGGAGCCGACATCCTCGCCAAGTCGAACATCCCGCAGATGCACATCGCGGAGGAAATCGCGCGTCACCACCATGAGCGGTGGGATGGCAACGGTTACCCGACCAAGCTCGCCGGCACCGCGATACCGATCGCCGCCCGCGTCAGCGCGCTGGCCGACGTCTTTGACGCGCTGACGCACAAGCGGCCGTACAAGGAAGCGTGGAAGGTTTCGGACGCACTGGCCGAGATCGCGTCGCTCAAGGGCAAGCAGTTCGATCCCGAACTGACGGACATCTTCCTCGAACTCGTGCCACGGCTGCAGCGCGAGCACGGCGACCTCGATGAGTTCCTGGCGGTCGAGGCGAAGAACTCGCCGTTCATCAAGGCGCGCAAGCAGATCGCCGAGGCGCTCAAGGGCACCGACCCGGAGACGACGCTCTTCGAAATGCGTCGCTAGCAGCCCACCGTCCGGGCGGACGGTTGCGGCAGCGCGGATTTACCTCGTTGTTGTACGAATGGGCAGGACTGACGGCCCGACTACGCCTGGTGGTCGTCTTTCACACAGACGACACGCCGCTGCGGCATCCTCGCCACCCCCGGCTCCGAGGTCACCGATTCGTCCTTGATCGCGCCCTGGATGACACGCGCCAGCGTCTCGCGGTCGAGTGATCCGCAAAGCAGGTCGACGACGTGGCCGGGCGTGGTGTCGCAGCGCTCAGACAGGAGCGACAGTTGCTGGTCGGTCGCTTCGTCGATTTCCAATATGACGACGGATTTCATCGGTGCCTCATCCGGCTGCGCCGGCTTCGCGCCCTGGTTTTTGGGGTCCATGGCTGTCTATCGGACCGCGCGGCGCCCGGTTGAGTCATGCAGGCAGTTGACCGGCCTTTTCACATCCTGAACCCCAGCCAGATCGCGTGCGCGGCGGAATTGGCGGGACTTTCCGGCCGCGCTATGGTGAGCCATGGACACACAGGTCTCTGATCGCTCCGTTTCGAACGCCAGGCGGCTGCATGCGGAAGTGCGGGCGGCGCGCGCGCACACCGATACCCTGTTCGCACTCGTCGCCGACGCGACGCTCTACGAACGACCGATTCCGGACCGTCATCGGCTGATCTTCTACGTCGGACATCTCGACGCGTTCGACTGGAATCAGCTGGCGCGCGGCGTGCTGGACCGGGCGTCGTTCAATCCCACCTTCGATCGGCTGTTCGAGGCCGGCATCGATCCGCCACCCGGGCGCGCGCCGATCGATCGGCCCTCGGACTGGCCGGCGCTCGATGCCGTGCGTGCCTACGTCGCTCGCACGCGCCTGGAACTCGACCAGGTCTGGGACGATCTGCCTGAAGATCGCGTGCTGACGGCGCTCGAGCATCGCTGGATGCATGCCGAGACGCTCGCCTATCTGCTACATCAACTGCAGCCGGACAAGAAGCACGCCACGCGCATCGCGCCAACGGTCGTCAGGTCGAACCGACCGGCCGAGCCCGCTTGGGTGCCGATCCGTGGCGGAACCGCCACCCTCGGCCAAGCGCCCGGCGCATTCGGCTGGGACAACGAGTTTCCGCCGCACACGAGCACCGTGGCTGACTTCGAACTCGCCCGCTTCAAGCTGACCAACGGCGAGTACATGCGCTTCGTGCAGGCCGGCGGACCGGCTGCCCCATTCTGGCGTTGGCGAGAGCGCCGCTGGTGGCTGCGGCGCATGTTCGACGAGGTTCCCCTGACGCTCGATACGCCCGTGTATCTGACCCAGCGGCAGGCTGCGACGGTTGCCGCCTGGTACGGCGGCCGGCTGCCGACCGAAGCGGAATGGCAGCGCGCGGCCTACGGCGATGGCGGTCGACGCTACCCGTGGGGCGCCGCACCGCTCGAGGCGTCGCGGACCAACGCGAACTTCTCCGCGTGGGACACGATGGCGGTCAATGCCCATCCGGGCGGTGACACGCCCGATGGGCTGGCGCAGATGCTCGGCAACGGATGGGAGTGGACGTCGACGCCGTTCGCCGGTTTCGATGGCTTCGCACCGCGCGCTTACTACCGCGGCTACTCGGCCGACTTCTTCGATGGCGAGCATTTCGTGCTGAAGGGCGCATCTCCGCGCACCGCAATCCGTCTTGCCCGCCCGTCATTCCGCAACTGGTACCGCATCGATTACCCGTACGCGTATTCGACCGTGCGGCTTGCGCGCTCCTAGCAGGACACAGCTCAGCGAGCCAGCGCGAGGGCGAAGCGGTCGGCCGGATCGGTGTACGTTCGAACGTTCGCAAAGCCTGAAGCGCGCAGCAGGTCAGACATCCCTGCCAGCGTCAGCTTGTACGAGTTCTCGGTGTGGATGCGCTCGCCTGGATCGAAGCGCCGCTCGCCACCCGGCCAATGGACGACTGTGGCGCTGCGCGCTTCGAGGTGCATCTCGATGCGGCTCAACGCGGCGTTGAAAAGCGCGACGTGTCGCCAGTCTGCGCAGTCGAAGTCCGTCCCTGCCAGGCGGTTTGCGACGTTCAGCACATTCAGGTTGAACGCGGCCGTCACGCCGAGCACGTCGTCGTAAGCCGCGACGAGCTCGGCGGCATCCTTGACGAGGTCCGCACCGAGCAGCAGAGAGCCTCCGGCGCACAGTGCATGCACGTCAGACAGGAAGCGGGCCGCCTGCGGCGGCGAAAAGTTGCCGATCGAAGAGCCCGGGTAGAACACCAGCCGCCGCTTGCTCCGCACCACATCCGGCAACACGAGAGCGCGCGTGAAGTCGGCCGTGATGCCGATCACCTCGATGCCAGGATGACGTTCGGCGAGCGGCTGCAATCGCGCGAGCAGGAAGTCCTTCGCGAAGTCGACGGCGACATACTGTGCCGGGCGTAACGATTCGAACAGGCGCTCGGCCTTCTCGCAGTTGCCAGCGCCGAGGTCAATCAGCGTGACGCCGGGTCCGACCTCGCGCGCGATCTCGCCAGTGCGGCGCGCGAAGATCATCGCTTCATCGCGTGGCAGCGTGTACTCGGGCAATTCGCAGATCGCCTCGAACAGGCGCGACCCGAGCGCATCGTAGAAGTACTTCGGAGCGATCGTCGCCGGAACGGATCGAAGCCCGGCTACCAACTCCGCGGCGGGATCGGCCGCCGCCGGCAGCAAGTCGAAGAAGCGAACGCGGGATGGCGAGGCATCGGCAGCAGCCATGCCCGGAGTTTAAGTGCCGTGGCCGCTCGGCCCGCGTTCTTATCGGTCGATCGGGTCAGGCCGGCGTCGTCGGGTTGCGTTGTGGCGCCGGCAGAACCTGCCAATGACCGTTCTTGCGACCGAGGCGCACGCCTTCTTCGCGCAGGCGCGTCGCGCGATACAGCGCGTCCAGCGGCCAGGTCGCGTTCAACGTGCCGTCGTCGGCGACCAGTCGCCATACGGGCCAGCGCGGGTTGCGTCCTTTCGCCAGGTCCTCAGCCACCGCACCAGCCAGGATCTTGACGAACATGCCCGTCATCAGCGGGCAGGTCCGGTCGGCGCCGAAGCGGCGCGCAAGCGCGGCGCGCAATTGCGACACGCGGACCGTCGAGCCGGACGGCACGGCCGCGATCTCGTCGCCGATCAACAACGGCGTCGGCAGCAACAACCGGTCACCGAGCCGCTTGTCGGTGACGATTTCCGGTTCGAGGTTCGGTCGCAGCTTCCCGTTCCAGTCGAGACCGGCACGCGACTTGCGCGCTGCGCCAGCCTTCCTCGGCATGCGAAGCGCGCTGCAGCTTACGTTCGGGGTTCGCGCAGCGACCATGCCGCCTCCCTCTTCGAATCACGATCAGTAAGTTAGCGATGCGGGCGGCGCGCTCACTGATCTGGCGCAAGCGGTGGCGTGACCACACGGATGATCTGCGTCACGCAAACGCGACCGACACTTGCGCCGCGTCAGTATGGATGCGTGTTGGCGTACAGCCCCGCGTTGCGCAATGTGCGCAGCACTTCCTCGATGTGTTCGGGGCCGCGGGTCTGCAGCACGAATTCGAGTTCGGCGTTCTGCACCGGCAACGTGGTGAACGCTCGTTGATGCTCGACCTCTTCAATGTTGGCGCCGGCCTGTCCGATCAGCGTCGCGGCACGCGCCAGCTCGCCGGGCACGTCGCGCGTATGCACGCGGATGCGGGCCAGCCGGCCCGCACGCACCATGCCGCGCTCGATGATGTCGGCGAGCACCATCGGGTCGATGTTGCCGCCGCACAGGATCAGCCCGACCTTGCGGCCGGCGAAGAGCTGCTTGTGCGCGAGTACGGCGGCCAGTCCGGTGGCACCGGCACCTTCGACGACCGTCTTTTCGATCTCGAGCAGCATGACGATCGCCTGCTCGATATCGCCCTCGGTGACCAGCACGATGTCGTCGACCAGCCGCTTGACGATCTCGCGCGTCAGAACTCCGGGTTGCTTGACGGCGATCCCTTCGGCCAGCGTCGCGTTGGCCGAAGGAAGGCTCACTCCCTTGAACACCGCGTACATCGAGGGAAACTGGTCGGTCTGCACGCCAATGATGGTGATCGACGGCTTCAGTGCGCGCGCGGCAGTGGCCACACCGGAAATCAGACCACCGCCGCCGATCGCCACGCACAGGCAATCGATTTCGGGCTGCTGCTCGAGCATCTCGAGTGCGATCGTGCCCTGGCCGGCGATGACATCCGCGTCGTCGTACGGATGCACCATCGTCAGGCCACGGGCGGCCGCGATCCGGCCGGCTTCCTCGCGGGCGTCGTCGAAGGTGTCGCCGCACAGGACGATCTCGGGACCAAAGCCGCGCGTGCGCTCGATCTTCACCGTCGGCGTGAAGCGCGGCATCACGATGACTGCGGGGATTGCCAGCCGCTCGGCGTGGTATGCGACGCCCTGGGCGTGGTTGCCCGCAGACACCGCGATCACGCCCTTGGCACGCTGCTGCGGTGTCAACAGCGAAAGCTTGTTGAGCGCGCCGCGCTCCTTGAACGATGCGGTGAACTGCAGGTTCTCGAACTTGAGGTAGATCTCGGCGCCGGTGATTTGCGACAGCGTGCGTGAATGCACGCAGGGCGTCGTCTCGACGTGCCCGCTCAGACGCTGCGCGGCGGCGCGTATCGATTCGAGGGTGACAACGTCGCTCAATGCAGCCTCGCGGCAACCAGCCTGAAGGGCGGCGATTGTAGCGGCCGCTCGCGTTGGTCTCGCGATAGACGTCGCGGGCCGATCCGTAGAATCGGCCGCATGCTGCAGATCGAGGGCCTGAGCAAGCGCTTCCGCGACCGCACGGTGCTGAACGGGCTGGCGATGACCGTCAGCGGCGGTGACTATGTCGCCATCGTCGGCGAATCCGGCTCAGGCAAATCGACCCTGCTCAACCTGATCGCCGGCCTGGATCGACCCGACGCCGGGTCGATAGTCATCGACGGTGCCGACATCGGCGCGCTGGACGACACGCGGCGCACGCTGACGCGCCGCGCGAAGCTGGGCTTCGTGTTCCAGGCGTTCCACATCCTGCCGCACCTGACCGTCGGACAGAACGTGGCGCTGCCGCTAGTGCTGCTCGGCGAACCCCCGGAAGAGCGCGAGCGGCGAGCGACTGAGTTGCTGGCCGAGGTCGGCCTGGCGGACCGTGCGCGCAGCATGCCGGGCGAACTATCCGGCGGTGAACTGCAGCGGGTCGCAGTCGCGCGCGCGCTGGTGCACCAACCCTCACTGGTGCTGGCCGACGAACCGACAGGCAACCTCGATCCGGACACGGCCGCCGTGGTACTGCAACTGCTGGCCCGCGAGATTCGCAGCCGACACGCAGCCGGCGTGCTGGTCACGCACTCGGAGGCGGCTGCAGCCACCGCCGACCGTGTGCTGCGACTCGACCACGGACGATTGGTCAACGCCTAGAACCTATCCCAGAATCCCCGATGGATCGCGTTGCCAAGAGAAGCGGGCGGATGCAAGGCGGCTGGCGCAGGACAGTAGCCGAGCCTACGGCCGAGCCGGCCAACGCCGCAGACGCCCGCTTATCTTGGCAACCCTTCGGGGCGGGGTCGCATGGGGCGCATGGCGTTGTTGCGGCTCGGGTCCTTGCAGGAGCAATGGTCCCCTCGCCGCGCCTAGCCCTGCACCCCATGCGACCCCGCCGCGACCACCGGGGATTCTGAGATAGGTTCTGCATGATCTCCTGGCTGCTCGTGCACCTTTCCGGCGGCTACGCGCGCCACCACCCGTTGCGGGCGATCGTGCAGGTAATCGCGATCGCCGTCGGCGTCGCGCTCGGATATGCGGTCAACCTGATCAACGCATCCGCGCTCGACGAGTTCTCCGGCGCGGTGCGGCACGTGCTCGGCCAGTCGGATTTCACCATCAGCGGCGGACGGACGGGTTTCGACGAGCAGCTGTACGCGCAGATCGCCGCGCTGCCCGAAGTGGAAATCGCTAGCCCGGTGGTCGAGGTCGAGGCGCCCGTGCCGTCGCAGCCGCTCTCGGCGTCCGGATTCGCGACGCTGCGCGTGGTGGGCATCGATGTCTTCCGCATCGCACCGCTGGCGCCGGCAATGGTCGGCGAGCCGGTCCCCGGAGTCGACCGGCAGCATTCGCTAATCGGCGACGGACTGTATCTGTCGCCGGCGGCACTCGAACGTTTTCGGCTCCAGCCGGGCGACACGCTGAACCTGCAGGTCGGACCGCACGTGGCCGCGTTTAAGGTCGCCGGTCGCCTGCCGGGCGCGCGCGCCGACGAGGAATTGGCCGTCATCGATATCGCAGCGGCGCAGACGCGCTTCAACCAGCTCGGCCGGCTGCACCGGATCGACGTCAAGCTCGCGCCGAATGCTCAGGCAGCACACGCACGGGAAAAGATTGCCGCGCTGCTGCCGGCCGGCGTGACACTCAACACGCCGGACGAAACAGCGCAACGCGTGTCGAACGTATCGCGCGCCTACCGGGTCAACCTGAATGTCCTCGCGCTGGTGGCGCTCTTCACCGGTGCCTTCCTGGTGTTCTCCCTGCAGGCACAGGCTGGAATGGCCCGCCGCACCGAACTCGCTTTCCTGCGCATCAGCGGCGTCACTGCATCCGAACTCGAGCGCCTGCTGATCGCAGAATCCGCAGTGGCCGGCGTGATCGGCAGCGCACTGGGCCTCGCGCTCGGCGTGCTGCTGGCGAGCGCCGCGCTCGCGGTGCTGGGCGGCGATCTCGGCAGCGGCTTCTTCTCAGGGACGCGCCCGTCGCTCACGATCGATCCCGGCTGGACGATCGCCTTCTTTGCACTGGGGATCGCGGCGGCGATGGTCGGCGGCTGGGTGCCTGCGCACGACGCCGCGCGCGTCGAGCCTGCGGTCGCACTGAAGCCTGCGTCCGATGGCGAAGCATCGAAGCCGCCGGGCACACGCTGGCGTGCGGCGGCCGTGCTGGCACTCGGTGCTGGCGCGGCATGGCTGCCGCCGATCGGCGACCTACCGATCTTCGGTTATGTCTCGATCGCGCTGCTGCTGCTCGGCGCGATCATGCTGCAGCCTCGCGTGGCTCGCCTGGTTTTCGGCCGCATCGGCCGTGCCAGCAGCGCCTCGCGCAGCGTCTCGTGGCTGGGGGCGACCACGCGGCTGGCACAGGCGCCTTCAAGCGCGGCGATTGGTCTCGCGGGCATCGTCGCGAGCTTTGCACTGATGGTGGCGATGGCAACGATGGTCACCAGTTTCCGGCACTCGCTCGATGTCTGGCTGCGCGAGGTCCTGCCCGCGGACCTGTATGCGCGGGCCGGCAGCCGCGGCGAGTCGACGACGACCGCCTGGTTCTCGGAACACGATCGTGCGCTGCTCGCATCCGCTCCCGGCGTGCAGCGGGCCGATTTCTCGCGATTCGCGCGCGTCGCGCTCGATCCGAAGCGGTCGCCGGTGACGCTGGTGATCCGTCCGATCGACGCTGATCGCCCGGCGCTGCCGCTGGTCGGCCCCGTGCGCGCATGGAAAGCCGGTGATCCGCCGCCGGCGTGGATCTCGGAACCGTTCGGCGAACTGTATGGCACCGCGGTCGGCGAGCGGCTGATGATTCCGCTGGCCGGAGCGCAGCACGAGTTCCTGGTGGTTGGCACCTGGCGCGACTACGCGCGTCAGACCGGCGCGATCGCGCTGCGCGAATCGGATTACCAGCGGATCACCGGCGACACGACCCGGACCGATGCGGCACTTTGGCTCGCGCCCGGTGTGCGAGCGAACGACGTCGTCGACGCGGTGCGAGACCGACTGGATCTCGGCGCGCAGGTCGAATTCCTGCAGCCCGGCGACATCCGCAAGCTGAGTCTGGAAATATTCGACCGCAGTTTCGCCGTGACCTACCTGCTGGAAATCGCGGCCATCGTGATCGGACTGATCGGTATTGCGACGACGTTCTCGTCCCAGGCGCTGGCGCGCACGCGTGAGTTCGGCATGTTGCGGCACCTCGGCGTCACCCGCACGCAGATCCTCGGGCAGTTCGCGATCGAAGGCCTGCTGGTGACGCTGCTGGGCGTGGCCAGCGGGCTGGTGGTCGGCTTCGCGGTGTCGCTGGTGCTGATCCACGTGATCAATCCGCAGTCGTTCCACTGGTCGATGGAACTGCACGTTCCCGCGGGCCTGATCGCCGCGTTGGTGGCCGCGCTGCTCGCGACCGCGGCGGCAACGGCCGTGCTGGCCGGTCGCCGCGCAGTATCGATCGATGCGGTGCGCGCGGTCAGCGATGACTGGTAGCGACCGCATGCTCGCGTCGTTCGACCGACGGACCCTGCTGCTCGCCGGCGGCGCATTGCCGCTTGCGCTGCTGGCGCGCGAACCGATCGACTATCCACCCATCGTGCCGCGGCCACTGGTGTTTCCGCGCGATCACGGCGCACACCCCGATTTCCGCACCGAGTGGTGGTACCTGACCGGCTGGCTCGACGGCCGCGCCGGCGAGACATTCGGTTTTCAGCTGACATTCTTCCGGGTGCGCACTCCGTTGCCCGCATCCGCCAGCCGCTTCGCGCCCAACCAGCTCGTCATCGGCCACGCGGCGATCGCCTCGACGGCTCGCGGTGCGTTGCTGCACGAGGAGCACGTACAGCGCACCGGTTTCGGGCTGGTCGAGGCCGCAGAGGCCGACACCGACGTGCGTCTCGATCGCTGGCATTTTGCCCGCGACGCCGGGAGCGGCGAGTACCGGGCGACGATACCGGCGCGTTTGTTCACTCTCGACCTTACCGGCCGACCGACACAGCCCGTGCTGCTGCAGGGTCGCGACGGCTTTTCACAGAAGGGACCGTTGGCCGAGCAGGCCAGCCTGTACTACAGCCAGCCGCAGCTCGCGGTGCAGGCGAAGCTCATGGTGGACGGAGCGGCGCAGGAACTGACGGGCATCGGCTGGCTCGACCACGAATGGTCGAGCAGCGTTCTCGGCGAAGATGCGGCCGGCTGGGACTGGGTTGGCATGAACCTCGATGACGGCACCGCGCTCACCGCATTTCGCATCCGGCCACGTGGCACGGGACTGGCGATTCACACCTACGCTTCGCTGCGTGGACCAGGAGCGCCAGTGCGCACCTTCGGCGGCGACGCCGTCGCGTTCGAGCCGCTCACGCAGTGGCGCTCACCGCGCACCGGCGCCCAGTATCCGGTCGCGCAGCGCCTGCGCATCGGCGACCGTACCTTCGAGACGCGGCCGCTGATGACCGACCAGGAGCTCGATGCGCGCGCGTCGACCGGCGCGGTGTACTGGGAGGGCGCGAGCCAACTGATCGAAGCGGGTCGTCCTGTCGGACGCGGCTATCTGGAGATGACCGGATACTTCGCCCCGATGAAGCTGTAGCTCGTCGAATCACGGTCACCATCCGCGGCCCGCAGAGAAGGAATCAACATGGGGACCACATTGCACTGGCCCGCGCTCGTCACGCTGGCTACGCTCGTGCTGCTGTTCGGCTGCGCCTGGCTCGTCGGATGGGCGCGCGGCAAGTACACGGTGCGCGCGCCGGCAACCACCGGTCCCGAGGCGTTCGATCGCGCGTTCCGCGTGCAGATGAACACGCTCGAGAACGCGGTGATCTTCCTGCCGGCGCTGTGGCTGGCGGCGCTCTATTTCAGCCCGCGTGTCGCCGCCGCGCTCGGCGCAGTCTGGATCGTCGCGCGCGTCTGGTATGCGTTCGCCTATGCGCGTGACGCGAAGCGCCGCGGTCCTCCTTTCGTCATCGCCTACATCGCCTGGGCCGCGCTGATGCTGCTTGCGCTGTGGGGCATCCTGACCTCCCCGCTCTGGTGAGCCGGCCAATGGCAGGGACCGCACCCGCGCCCCGCCGGCTCAGGCCGCTGCGCGGACTGCTGCCGTTCATTGCGCCCTACAAGCGCCAGGTCGCGCTCGCCCTCGTGTTTCTCGTGCTCGCGGCGGGCTCCACGCTGGCAGTACCGTATGCGGTTCGACTGCTGGTCGACCACGGGCTCGCATTGCCGGGCGCGGGCGACCTGGGCGAAAAACTGGTCGCCATACGCGGACGGTTCGGATTGCTGTTCCTGGTGTCCGTCGCACTCGGCGTATTCACCGCGGGCCGCTTCTTCATGGTGACGTGGATCGGCGAACGCGTGACCGCCGACCTGCGGCAGGCGGTCTACTCGCACGTGCTGACGCAGAGTCCGCAGTTCTTCGAGACGCTGAAGACCGGGGAAGTGCTGTCGCGCCTGACGACCGACACGACGGTCATCCAGAACGCCGTCGGCTCCAGCATCTCGATGGGCCTGCGCAACGCGGTGCTGTTCGCGGGCGGCATTGCGATGCTGATCGCCACCAGTCCGCGGCTGATGCTGACCGTCCTCGGCATCATCGCGCTGGTGGTGGCGCCTGCGATGCTGATCGGCGGCCGCGTGCGCCGCCTGTCGCGCGCGAGCCAGGACCGCATCGCCGACTCCAGCGCGATCGCCGGCGAAGTGCTCAACGCGGTGCCGGTGGTGCAGAGCTTCACGCAGCAACGGGCGGAAACGACGCGGTTCGGTGCGGCCAACGAACTGGCGTTCGCCGCTTCGATCCGTCGCACCGGCACGCGCGCGCTGCTGACCGCCTTTCTGATCATCGGCATCTTCGGTTCGCTGCTGTACGGCCTGTACGGCGGCGTTCAGGCAGTGATGGCGGGCCGCATCAGCGCCGGGGAGCTCAGCCAGACCGCGCTCTACATCATGGTGGTGGCAGGGGCAGTGGCTGTGCTGGCCGAAGTCTGGGGTGAACTGCTGCGTGCATCGGGCGCGACCGAGCGCTTGATGGAACTGCTGGACCACCGGTCACCGATCGCGAACCCCCCGCATCCGGTGCCATTGCCGCGTGTCGATGGCGGCGGGATGCGGGTGCGCTTCGACGGCGTGAGGTTCATCTATCCGTCCCGACCGCAGCACGCGGTGCTGGCGGATTTCACGCTGGCGGTCGAACCGGGGCAAACGGTGGCGCTGGTCGGCCCGTCCGGTGCGGGCAAGAGCACGGTGTTTCAGCTGCTGCAGCGTTTCTACGACATCGATTCGGGGCGCCTCGAGGTCGACGGTGTCGATGTGCGTGCGCTTTCGCTCGACGATCTGCGGCGCCACGTTGCCGTTGTGCCGCAGGAGGCGACCATCTTCTCGGGATCGGTGCTCGACAACATCCGCTACGGCCGCCCCGACGCAAGCGAAGTCGAGGCGCTGGCGGCGGCCCGTGCCGCGCGCGTCGAGGAGTTCGCGGTGCGGCTGCCCGAGGGCTACGGGACCGAAGTCGGAGAACGCGGCGTGCGCCTTTCGGGCGGGCAGCGACAGCGCATGGCCATTGCGCGTGCGATCCTGAAGGACGCGCCGTTGCTGCTGCTCGACGAAGCCACCTCCGCGCTGGATGCAGAGAGCGAACGCGCGGTTCAATCCGCGCTCGAGATTGCGATGAGGGGCCGCACCACGATCGTGATCGCGCACCGGCTCGCGACGGTGCAGCGGGCCGACCGGATCTTCGTGCTCGACCACGGCCGCATCGTCGATGCGGGCACGCATGCCGAACTGATCGCCCGCGGTGGCCTGTATGGTCGCCTCGCCGCGCTGCAGTTCACCGCCTGACGCAGCTCATATGACGGCCCGAGCATCCGAGGCGCCGGCAGGGGCACGACGACGACGCTGCCGCAACGCCAGATCAGTTACATCGAGATCGAGCCCTCGCGGAACTCGGTCCGGTCAAGCCAGACGTTGACCAGCACCGGCCGCCCGCTTTGTGCGGCGGCGCGTGCCTGCTGAAGGACCGGCTCGACTTCGGCGCGCTGACGGATGACCAGGCCGGTCGCGCCAAACCCCTGCACCACCGCGTGGTAGTCGCTGCGTGCGAGCACCGTGGCGACATCGTCTTTCAGCATCTTGACCTGTTCGCGCGCAATCTGCGCCCAGCTCGCATCGTTGCCGACGACTGCGATCACTGGCACGCCATGCCGCACGAACGTGTCGAACTCGACCAGGCCGTAGCCGCTGGCCCCATCGCCCCAGATCAGCCAGACCTCGCTGCCCGGCCGCGCGAGCGCTGCCCCGAGCGCGAAGCCCGCGCCGACGCCGAGCGTGCCGAAGGCGCCGGGATCGAGCCATGACAGCGGGCCGCGCGGGCGCAGGATGTAGGAAGCGGTCGCCACGAAATCGCCGCCGTCGGCGACCATCATCGCGTTGTCGCCGGCCACACGATCGAGCGTGCGGAGGAAGTCGATCGGATTGACGTGCTCGCCCACCGCGGCGGCCTGGGCGTCGATCTCGCGTTCGCGCTCTTCGTCACGCGCGCGCAACTGCGCGACCCAGTCGGCCCGCGAGGCGCGGTCGGCAAGGCGCTGTGACAGCGTCTCCATCGACAGGCCGGCATCGCCGATCAGCGCAATGTCCGGGCGCCGGTTGAGCCGCGCGTCCTTTCGGCTGCGATTGGCGGCAATCAGCGTGGCCGAACGCCGCACGTGGCGGCCGTAGTCGAGACGGAAATCGCACGGCACGCCCGCCAGCAGCACACAGTCGGCCTCTCGCAACGCATTGCGGCGCGCATGCCGCATCTGCAGTGGATGGTTCGAACCGAGCAGTCCGCGCGCCATTCCCGAAAGGTAGACCGGGACGCCAAGCCGCATCACCGAGCGCGCAATCGCACTGGCATGGTCGGCGACCACCAGCGCCTGGCTGCCGATCACGAAGAGCGGCCGCTCAGCCTTGGCGAGCGCTTCTGCGGCGTGCGCGATCGAAGCATCCGGGGCATGCGGCGATTCCACCGTGACCGCCGTCGGCGTGCCGGCGTCCGTCGCTCCGGCGAACATCCGCGCGGCATGCCGGTTCAGGTACCAGCGCAATATCCGGTCGCCAAGCGCCGTGCCCTTGCCCGCTGCGTCGGCATACCACTGGCGGATCAACGCTTCGTCATATAGAAGGTCGACCGCGCATTCGACGAAGACCGGACCCGGCACTCCGCTCGCTGCGGTGTGCAGCGCATCGTTCACCGCCGGACCGAGTTCGCGTACGCGCTTGACCTGGGCAACGTGCTTCACGTGAGGTGCAATCAGCGCGCGCTGGTCGATGTCCTGCAGCGCGCCGCGGCCCTGCAGCGCGGTGGGCGTGCCACCGCCGATCAGCACGACCGGGCTCTGGGCCATCTGCGCGTTCTTGAGCGCGGTGATCGTGTTGGTCAGTCCCGGTCCGGCAGTGACTGCGGCTACGCCGGGCCGTCCGGTCAGCCGCGCCACCGCGTCGGCGGCGAACACCGCGGTCGCTTCGTCGCGCGTATCGACCACGCGGATGCCGCGCGCCTTGGAGGCGGCCAGAATGGGCGAGATGTGGCCGCCGCACAGCGTGAAGAGGAACGGGACGCGGTGCGCCGCCAGCACCTCGGCAACACGGTCGCCGCCGTGCCGGGTGGGCAATGACCTTTGCTCCATGCGGCCTCAGTGCCAGTGCACGCGCCGTCCGGTCGCGTACCAGCTGCCGACATGCGGCTCCATCGCCTTCTCGATGCGGTTACGCCGCACCTTCATGGTCGGTGTCAGGAAACCGTTCTCGATCGACCACGGGTCCTGCGCCACGACGATCATCTGCAGTTGCTCGTGATCAGCTACTGCGCCGTTCACCTGCTGCAGCAGCTGATGCATCTCCTGTTCGACCTGCGCTCGCAGATCGGCCTCGCGCAGCCGCGGCCGCAGGTTCTCGGCCAGGATCACCATCGCATACGCCGCCGGCTGGCCGACACCGGAGACGAGCGACAACTCGATCATCGGGTGCGCGTTGATGCGGTTTTCGATCGGCGCCGGTGCAACGTACTTGCCCTTGGCCGTCTTGAAGAGTTCCTTCGCACGGCCGGTCAGCCTGAGCATGCCACCGGTACCCCTTTCGCCGAGGTCCCCGGTGCGGAAGAAGCCGTCTTCGGTGAAAGAGGCTGCGGTCAGTTCCGGCTGCTTGTAGTAGCCACTGCACTGGCCGGGGGACTTGATCAGGATCTCGCCCTCCGGACTCAGTTTGACCTCGACGCCGGGCAGCGGCACGCCGACATAGCCCGGCGCGTTGTGCTCCTCGTCCGAAATGTGCGAATACGAGCTGTCTTCGGTCATGCCGTAGCCTTCGTAGAGCGGCAGTCCGATGCGGCGGTACCAGGAGATCAGCTCGGGCGGAATCGGCGCCGAGCCGCTGCCGGCGAGCTTGACCTGATCGAGCCCTAGGCCCTTCAGCACCTTCTTCGCGACAATCCTGCCGAGGATCGGAATGCCGAGCAGCCGGTCGAGCTTGGCCGGCGGCATCTTGGCGAACACGCCCTGCTGGAACTTGAGCCAGAGTCGTGGCACGGACAGGAACAGCGTCGGCCGCGCTCGCTGCAGGTCCTGCAGGAAGGTCTCGAGCGCCTCCGCGAAGAACAGATGGACGTTGCCATCGGAGAGCGCCATGGCTTCGACCCAGGTGCGCTCGAAGCTGTGCGCCAACGGCAGATACGACAGCATGCGCATCTCGTCGCCGCCGACACGGCGCCGCAGATCGGTCGCGACCAGTGCGCCGGCGCGCGAGAAGGCGTCGAAGCGGATCATCACGCCCTTCGGGGTTCCGGTCGATCCCGAGGTGTAAATCAGCATCGCCAGTTCGTCGGGCTCGCGCCGCGGCCGCCCTGACAGTGGCTCTGTGCGCACCACGATCGCGTCCCAGTTGTCGAACTCGGTCTTCGGCGCGAGCGGGAACGCGACGCACGGCAGTCCCGACGGCACGCCGGACTTCTGCTGCGGCCAGCTGTCGAGCTTGCCGACGAAAAGCAGGCTCGCCTCGCTGTGCGTCAGCACGTAGTTGATCGTCTCGGCCGTTTCGGTGGGGAAGATCGCCACCGTCGTGTAGCCCGCCATCCAGATCGCCAGCTCCGCCATGATGAAATGCGCGCAGTTCTTCGACAAAATGGCGATGCGCGCGCCGCGCGGGAACCCCTGACTCTGCAGGTAGGCCGCCATCCGCCGCGACTGGTCCACCACCTGCCCCCAGGCGTAATCCACCACCTGGTTGTTGCCGATCGGCTGCGTCATGTAGATGCGGTCGCGAAGCTTGTCCTCGTGATCGAGGACGTAATCCAGCATCAGCCGGTCTTGTGCCATGTCTCCTCCGTCGCGGTCTGCCGCCGCGGGTGGCGCAGACTACACCGACCTGCACGGCGCGACCACGTCGATGAACCGGTGGCAGGCCGATAGAATCCCATCCATGCGACAGTACGAGGAATTCATGCGCCATGTGTTCGAGCATGGCGTGGTCAAGGCCGACCGCACCGGCACCGGGACGCGTTCGTGGTTCGGTTATCAGATGCGCTTCGACCTCGGCGAGGGCTTCCCGCTGGTCACGACCAAGAAGCTGCACCTGCGATCGATCATCCACGAACTGCTGTGGTTCCTGCAGGGTTCGAGCAATGTGCGCTACCTGCGCGAAAACAACGTCACCATCTGGGACGAGTGGGCACGCCTCGACGGCGAACTCGGCCCGGTTTATGGCGTGCAGTGGCGCTCGTGGCCAACACCCGACGGCGGCTCGATCGACCAGATCGCGCAGGTGATCCAGCAGATCAAGAGCAACCCGGATTCGCGCCGGCTGATCGTGTCGGCGTGGAACGTCAGCGACATTCCGAAAATGGCGCTGCCGCCCTGCCACCTGTTGTTCCAGTTCTATGTGGCCGGAGGAAAGCTCAGCTGCCAGCTCTATCAGCGCAGCTGCGACGTCTTCCTCGGCGTACCGTTCAACATCGCGAGCTACGCGCTGCTGACGCACATGGTCGCGCAACAGTGCGACCTCGGCGTCGGCGACTTCGTCTGGACCGGCGGCGACTGCCACATCTACAGCAACCACTTCGACCAGGTCCGCGAACAGCTGTCGCGAGCACCACGGCCGTATCCAAAACTCGTTTTCCGCCGGCGGCCGCCGTCGCTCTTCGAGTACGTCTACGACGACTTCGAGATCGTCGACTACGACCCTCACCCCCACATCAAGGCGCCGGTGGCGGTGTGAAGCCGTTCGATCGCCGGCTGGGTGCGCTGTCTCCGCAGGCCGCGAGCCATGCGCTAACCCTGCCCGCCACCTGCTACGTCGACGCGTCCCTGCAATCGCTGGAGCGTGAAGCCGTTTTCGCGACCGGGTGGCAACTGGTCGCCCATGCGAGCCAGTTGCGCGAAGCCGGCGATCACGTGGTGACCGAACTCGGCGGTATCCCGCTGCTGATCGTGCGCGGGACGACGGAACCCGGTGCACCGGAAGGCCGCCTGCGCGCGCTGCATAACGTCTGCCGTCATCGAGCCGGACCGCTCGCCACCTGCGACGGTCGCGCGGCGAGATCACTGGTGTGCCGTTATCACGGCTGGACCTATGCGCTCGACGGCACCCTGCGTGGCGCGCCCGAGATGGACGATGCCGAGGACTTCGACGTTGCTTCGGTGCGCCTGCCGCAGGCCCGCGTGGTCCAATGGCATGGGCTCGTGTTCGCTTCACTCGCGACCGGACCGGAGAGCGTCGCGTTCGAGGATGTCGTCGCAGGCATCGACGACCGCCTGCCCGCGTCGTTCGGCCACCACGTATTCGACAGTCGCGTCGGCTACGACGTCGGTTGCAACTGGAAGGTCTATGTCGACAACTTCCTCGAGGGCTATCACCTGCCGCGCGTCCACCCCGCACTGAACCGGTTGCTCGATTACCGCAGCTACCGCACCGAGCTCGCGCCCTGGCACTCGCTGCAATGGAGCCCGATCGACATGACGCAGGGGCCCTACGGCAGCGCGGATTCTTGCGGCACAGCGCTTTACTGGTGGATCTGGCCCAACACGATGCTTAACGTCCTGCCGGATCGACTTCAGACCAACCGCGTGCTGCCGCTCGATGCGCAGCGTTGTCGCGTCGAATTCGACTACTACTACCCGGCCGGCGCCGACCCTGCCCTGGGCGAACGCGATCGTACGTTCGCCGACGTCGTGCAGGCCGAGGACGTCGCGATCTGCGAGGCCGTGCAGCGCGGCCTCGCCAGTGGCTCATACGAAGCGGGACGCCTGAATCCCGCCCGGGAAAGCGCTGTGTGGCACTTTCACGAGCTGCTGCGGCGCGCCTATGCTGGCGAGCGGAAGGAAGTGCCGTGAGCCGCGTGAACCTTATCGTCGCTCGCGCGCGCAACGGTGTGATCGGCAGGGACAACGCGATGCCGTGGAAGATTCCCGGCGAGCAGGCCTACTTCAAGCGCGTGACGATGGGCCACCCGATCATCATGGGCCGCAGGACCTGGCAATCGATCGGCCGCGCGCTGCCGGGACGACGCAACATCGTGGTCTCGCGCGATACATCGTTCGTGGCATCCGGCGCCGAAGTCGTCGGCAGCTTCGATGAGGCGCTATCGCGGACACAGGATGCGACCGAGGTGTTCGTCATCGGCGGCGCCCAACTCTATGCCGCGGCCCTTCCGCGGGCCGACCGGCTGCTGATCACCGAGATCGACCAGGCCTTCGAAGGCGACACGACGTTTCCCTCGCCGGATCCCGCGCACTGGCGCGAAGCCGCGCGCGATCACCATCCGCCGGTCCCCGAGCGGCCGTTCGCGGTGGATTACGTCGAATACCTGCGCGGGGCATAGCCCTGGTTCTCGCATCGGCCTGCTGTTCTGTGGGGTCGGTCGTAAGAAAACGCTTCAGAGGCGCGCGGTGCGGGCTGTTAGTGCAAGACTTTGTTTAAGAATTGGGCCGCTGGCGACCGCCACTTTTCGTGGCCAACCTTTCGGCGGGAGTCGACCCACAGCGGTCCTCGACTTCTCCCGAAAGCAGTCACTCTAGGCCGTCCGCAAAGCGGTCGTCCGGCGGTGAGGAGGCTATTTCGCGAAGTACTTCGTGGCCAACCCCTTTGCGAGAGCCAGTCCCTTCTCCGTAAGGTGAACGGACTCCTGCTTCCCGCGCGGATCGGCTGCACGAAGAACAGCAGGGAGGCGAGGAAGATCGTGCCAGCGTTCGGCAGGATCGCGGCGCGCGGGCTGGCCGCCGCAGAACTGGCGAGCGAGGCCATGCTGGAGGCATGATGGCCGGGGCCGCCGGAACGGAGGACGCGGATTATCCCCAAGCGGCGTGCCGCGGGCATCAGCGGCGCTTCAGCGGATGCCCGCGTCGTCGCTTATGCGCGCACGCGCACCGCCGCCAGCCGTCCGCCCGGTCGGCATTCGTCGCGCGCACACAGCCGCCATCCGCAGCCACGCCGCGATTTCGCCGCGCCGTCGCCAAGCGCTCGCCGCAGCGCCGGGTGTTTCCTAGTGTGCCTGTCGGCCGCGACCCGCGATCCAACGCGCCGCGGTTCGACCTCCCACCCGACCACAAAGGAAACGCCATGGCCAGCAAGCGCAGCAACCGGAACGGAGTTGCCATGCGACACTCCGTCGTCCTCCCCATGTTCATCGCCGCCTCGGCCGCCGCCCTCGTCCTCGCCGCCTGCGGTGGCGGCGCGAGCGACCCCGCTGCTCCCGACGCCGCTCTCGCCGTCCAATCCAGCGGCCGGACGATCGCGATCACGCCCGGCAGCGACGTGATCGCGTACTGGAACCAGATCGCGACCAATACCGTCAACGTCGCGCCGGCCGCCACCGGCACTCCGGAGGAGCGGCGCCCGATCTACTCGTTCGATCTCGCGACGGTGCACGTCGCGATGTTCGATGCGGTCAACGCGATCGACGGCTCGTACGCGCGCTTCGCGGCGCAGCCGACGACCACCACAGCCGGCGCCTCCCTCGAGGCGGCGGCGGCCGCCGCGGCGTATCACACGCTCAAGGGCCTGTTCCCGAATCGCACCGCGCAGTACCAGGCCGCATACGATAGCTACGTGGCTACGCTGCCGGACGGCGAGGCGAAGACGCGCGGCCTGCAGATCGGCCAGGAGGTCGCCGTGCAGATCGTCGCGCTGCGCGCCGACGACGGCCGCTTCACGCCGGTCACCTACACGCCGACGAGCCTGCCAGGACGTTTCCGCGGCACCAATCCGATCAACACCTTCGCGCCCTTCGTGCGCCCGTTCACGCTGCAGAGCGCCGCGCAGTTCCGCGCCGACGGGCCGCTGCCGCTCACGAGCACCGAGTACGCCGCGGACGTCAATGAGACCAAGGCCCTAGGCGCCGCCAACAGCAACGTGCGTACTGCGGAGCAGACGGAGATCGCCCGCTTCCATACCGAACCACCGCCGGTGTTCTGGACGCGCAACCTGCGTATCTTCGCCACCGCCGACCGCAGCATCGCCGAGAACGCACGCACCATGGCTGCGCTGTGGACCGCGAGCGCGGACGTGACGATCGCCTGCTTCGAATCGAAGTACCACTTCGACAGCTGGCGGCCGTTCAGCGCGATCACGCTCGCGGACACCGACGGCAATGCGGCAACCGAGGCCGATCCGTCGTGGACGCCGGTCGTGCCGACGCCCAATCACCCCGAGTACCCGGCGGCACACTCGTGCGTGACCGGCGCGATGGCCGAAGTGCTGCAGCAAGTCTTTGGCACGAAGAAGCTGGCGTTCGACTGGAGCAGCGGCGTCACGGCGACCACGCACCACTTCGACTCGACCGATGACATCGGCAAGGAGGTCCAGCTCGCGCGCATCGCCGGCGGCATGCACTTCCGCACGGCCACGGTCCACGGCGAGGTATTGGGCATGAAGGTCGGCAAGTGGATCCTCAAGAACCACTTCCAACCGGTGGCGCGCGGCAACAGCGGCAACTGAGGCCGCAGGAGGCTTCGCCGGGCGCGGCTGCACGCAAACCGCAGCCATCGCCGCCCGGCCGCAGCCATGCCACGGCCCGCGGCATTCGTCGGCGTGCCGGCCGGCGATCGGCGCCGCCGCGGCAAACTGGTTGACGAGGCGCTGCACCCGGAACAATCTGGCGCCAACGCACGCGAGCGGCTCGAGCCGTCCAGACGATGTTTGACCGAAACTCCACAAGCGCCGATGCCCGTGGGTGGCCGGCGGCCGCACGCGCATGGCTCGCACCGCGCACGCGCGTGTTGCTTCCAGTCGCGCTCGTAACGCTGTTTCTCTCGAGCCAGCTGCTGTTCCAACCCGATCTGTTCGACTTCTGGTCGCCGGCCGACGTGCTCCTCGCCTGGCTCGAGTACCTGGCCGAGCTCGGCAGCATCGCGGCGGCCATGGTGGCAGCCTACTGGTTCGTCGACGCCGCGATCGAGCGCTGGCCACCCTTGCGCCGGTTCCGCCTACTCTGGATGGCCGCCGCCTTCCACGCTGTCGCCTTGGGGGGCCTATGGGCGATGACGGTGGTCATCATCGGCGCAGCCCTGCCGCCGACCGGGCTGGCGTTGACGCAGGCCATCCACTGGGCGTTCATCGGCACGTTCCTCGTGGTCATGGACACGCTGTGGCAGAAGGCGCGGCGCGCGGACTTGGAGGCCGCGGCGCTCGCCTCCGGCGGCGCTGCGCTGGCGCGCGAAGAACGCGAGCTGCAGTTGCTCTTGCTGCAGGCGCAGATCGAGCCGCATTTCCTGTTCAACACGCTCGCCAACGTCCGCCGCCTCTACCGGCTGCATCCCGACCAGGGCACGCAGATGATGGACAGCCTCAAGCGCTACCTGCGGGCGGCGCTGCCGAGCGTGCGGCGCGCCGATGCGACGCTCGCGGACGAGCTCGCGCTGGTGCGGTCCTATCTCGAGCTGTTGCGCATGCGGATGGCCGAACGCCTCGCCTACACGATTGTCGTCGACGCCGGCCTCGGCGCCACGCCGTTCCCGCCGATGATCGTCGTCACACTCGTCGAGAACGCGATCAAGCACGGGCTCGAACCGTCGGAACACGGCGGGCGCATCGACGTCCGCGCGCAGCGCCTCGGCGCGATCCTCGAAGTCAGCGTCCGCGACGACGGGGTCGGACTGAACGCACAATCGACGCACGGGACGGGCGTCGGTCTGGCCAACGTGCGCCGCCAGCTGACCGGCCGCTACGGTGCCGCGGCACGCCTGCGCCTGCGGCCACAGTCGCCGGGGTTCAGTGCCACGATCGAAGTCCCGCTCGCCGCGGATCCCGTTCCCGCAGCGCTCGCCGCGACGTGAACATGCCAACGACCGACTGGGCTACGCCAGCGGCTGCCGAGCACTCCGTCCGAACCAACGCGGTGCGGAGGCCTCCGTCGCGCGGGGCGCTCTGGCGGGCCGTGCAGCTCGGGATCGCGATCGCGATCACCATGGCGCTCATCCAAATCAGCGGCGTCTTCGCCATATTTCCAGACATGGCGTGGAGCGATCGCTGGCAGATCGCGCTCGAAATCTTCTGCGCGAGATTCGGCAGCGTCGCACTGCAGTTGCTCGTGTTGCACCTCGTGGTCCTGCCGCAGGCGGCGCCGCGCGCACTGCGCATCCTGCGCTTCTTCGGCATGGTGCTGCTGGGCACCGTCGGCGCTGCGGCCCCGCTAATGCTCCTCGCCGACGTGCCGTCGATCCGCCTCGGAATCATGGAGTCGACGACGACAGGGACCTGGTCGGCGCTGTTCAATGCGCTGCTGATGGCGACCTTCCTCGTCTACCAGCACGGCGGCCAGGCGAGAAGCGAGGAGGCGTCGCGCCGGCTGCAGCAGCTGCAGCGCGAACAGCAGGCCGCGCGGCGGCGCCTCGTCGAGGCGCAACTGCAGGCGCTGCAGGCGCGCGTTGATCCGCAGATGTTCTTCGACGTCCTCGACAGCGTGCAGCGCCTGTACGCGACCGATGCGCCGCGTGCCGAGGCGCTGCTCGACGAGCTCGTCGTGTTCCTGCGCGCCGCCCTGCCGCGGCTGCGCAGCGCCTCCTCGACGCTGGCGCAGGAACTCGAGCTCGCAGCCTCGTACTTCCGGCTCCAGACCTTGCGCGGCGACGCGCCGGCTGCGGTGCGTATCACCCTGCCCGACGCGCTCGCGGCGCGCGCGTTCCCGGCCGGCGTGATCCTGCCGCTGCTGTCCGAGGCCCAGACCGCGGCCATCGACGTGAACGCGCAGCCCGGCGCCGGCACGGACGACATTATGGTGTCGCTGCACACCGGGCACGCGCCCGCCCCGAGCGTGCTCGCGCAGGTGCGCGAGACGCTGGCCGCCCTCTACGGCTCGGCGGCCACGCTCGAGTGCCGCGACATCACCGCCGACGCGCACATCGAAACCCGCATCACCATCGCCCATGCTGCGACCTGATCCTGCGCAAGACGCCCCGACCGCTATCGTCGCGGAAGACGAGCCGATGCTCGCCGACGAGCTCGTGGAGAACCTCGGCGCCCTCTGGCCGCGCCTGAAGGTCGTCGCTCGCGCGGCCGACGGCGTCGCGGCCCTGCATGCAGTCGAGGAGCACGCACCAACGATCGCCTTCCTGGACATCCAGATGCCACGGCTCACCGGTCTCGACGTCGCGCGGCAGATCTCCGGGCGCTGCCACGTGGCATTCATCACGGCGTTCGACCAGCACGCGCTCGAGGCCTTCGAGGCCGGCGCGGTCGACTACGTGCTCAAGCCGATCACCGCATCGCGCCTCCTGCCGACCGTGCAACGGCTCAAGGCGCGCGTCGCCGAGACGCCGCCCGATCTCGGGCACCTGCTCAACCAGATCGCGCCGCAGATCCACCGGCCCGCCGCCACGCCCTACCTGCAGTGGATCAGCGCCTCGCGCGGCGCGGCCGTGCGCCTGATCACGGTCGACGAGATCCTGTACTTCCGCGCCGACAACAAGTACACGGCGGTCGCGACCGCCGACTCCGAGGCGCTGATCAAGAAGACGATCAAGGAGCTCGCCGAGGAACTCGATCCCACGATGTTCTGGCGGGTGCACCGCTCGAGCATCGTGAACGTGCACGCGATCGACAGCGTCGTGCACGACGACCGCGGCAACATGAACCTGCGCCTCAAGGGGCGCAGCGAAACGCTGCCGGTGGCCGAGCAGTACCACTACCTGTTCCGCCAGATGTAACAGATCCGCTTGAGGGAGAGCCACCATGCCCAGCAAGGACCGCTGCACCCGCACCCTTAACCGGCGCCAGGTCATCGCCCTGCTCGCCGCCTTCGGCGTCAGCCGCGTGGCGCTCGCGCAGGACGCGGCGCGTACCAATGCCCGCAGCTACAAGGTCGTGTTCGAGAACGACCGCGTGCGCGTGCTCGAGTACGTGAGCCGCCCCGGCCTGGGAATCTGCGGACGCGGCAGGCATTCGCATCCGCCGCACCTCAACGTGCTGCTGACCGACTCCAAGGCCAAGATCACTACGGCCGACGGCAAGACGTTCGTCGGCCAGAAAAAGGCCGGCGACGTCTTCTGGGAGGATGCGGTCACGCACTCGGTCGAGAACATCGGCGGCAGCGGCGTGCGGGCCTACATGGTCGAACTCAAGGACCGCGACTGGCAGCCGAGCACGGGCTGAGCGCGGTCCGCGGCGCGCCGCGCAGCAGGGATCCGGATGCGCGCGGCAATCACCGCATCATGCGGCTGACGCCGCCCTGCGTGATACACCCCGGCTCGGCCGGGGATGTGCCCTCCGGGGCCCAGGGCGGCAGTAAGAACGCCGCTCTGCTCCGGACTAGAGCGTCCGCTATTGAGCAGCTCGTGCGGCGTGGCTGGTTGGCAGGTAATGGCCGAGATGGCATGGACACCGCCCTCCCTTCGGGGATGAAGGGCCAAGCAGTGAGGAAGGGGCCCTCCAGGACCGAACGGCATCGATGTGCCAGAGTGGGAGTTGCGAGACAACCACTTGAGGAACGGAGGGCCCGAGATGAATGCTACGACCTACGGACTGGACGTTGCAAAGCGCGTGTTCCAGATGTACTGGGTTGAAGCGCAGACCGGCGAGATCGTCAATCGACGGTTCAAGCGGGACGAGTTGATTGGGTTCCTGGCGCGGCGGCCAGCAGGTCGGGTCGCGTTAGAAGCGTGCGGCAGCGGGCACTGGTGGGCACGCAAGATCCAGGCGCTCGGGCACGAGGTCGTGCTGTTGCATGCGAAGTTCATTCGCCCCTTTGTGCAGACGAACAAGACCGATGCGGCCGACGCACGGGCGATCTGGACGGCGGTGCAGCAGCCGGGGATGCGCACGGTGGCAGCGAAGACTGAAGATCAGCAAGCGATGCTCGGCCTGCACCGGATGCGTTCGTTACTGGTCAAGGTGCGGACCATGCAGGTGAACCAGCTGCGCGGGCTGTTGTACGAGTTTGGCGTGACGTTCCGGCTCGGACGCGTGGCGGGGCTGGCCGAGATCCGCGCGCGCATGGCCGAGCTGGAGGGTGTGTTGCCAGGAGTGATGCTCTGCGGTCTGCAGGACCAGTTGAGGCGCATCGCTGGGCTCGAGCAGGACATCGATCAGTTGGAGAAGCGGATCGGCGCCTGGCAGAAACAGGAAGCGGCGTGCCGCGCGATCGCGGCAGTGCCCGGCATCGGCCGGCTCACCGCGACCGCGCTGGTGGCGACGATCGGGGATGCCAGGACGTTCAAGTCGGGACGCGAGTTCGCCTCGTTTCTCGGATTGGTGCCACGGCAAAGCGGTACCGGCGGCAGGGTCCGATTGGGATCGATCTCAAAGCGAGGGGACCCGTACCTGCGCACGCTGTTGATCCACGGCGCGCGATCGGTGATGTACCACGCCAAGGTGCCGACGCCATGGCAGCGAGAACTCCAGGGACGACGACCGGCCAACGTAGCGGCGGTCGCTATGGCCCACAAGATGGCACGCACCGCGTGGGCGATTCTGGCGCACGGTCGGGCGTATCAGAAGGACTACGTGAGCGTGAAGCCGGCGCAGTGAACACACCTTGAACAGGATGTTGATGTACCGATAGGTTGCTGAGGTTGATTACCGTGTGATGGCAAGACAGGTCGGACCGCAAGAACGCAAACCTGAACACAGGCGTGTGCCTGAAAAGCACGTGGCCGAGATGAGGACGTTCTTGGCGTATTCCATCAGGGCCCGCAGGCTTCGGTCTGCACGACAAGGCCGGATATAAGACTGCAGCCAGTACCTCGTTGAGGCATCACATAAAGATCGACTTGGCAAACGGGGCGGTGTCCATATAAGCCTGTGTAAAAACGTAGCGTGTCCTCGTAGACTTCGGCAACGCGTTGCGCGAGGCCAGCCGCATGAAGCGATTCATTGAAGGCGAGGATCGAAGCCAGACCGCGTTGCTGCCGCCGAGCCTGGACGATTATGTGGCCGAGGACAACCCGGTGCGTGTCGTCGAAGCGTTCGTCGAGCAACTCGATCTGCGGCAGCTGGGTTTTGAGGGTGCCGCGCCGGCCGCCACCGGACGCCCCGGCTATCACCCGGCGGTGCTGCTCAAGCTGTACGTCTACGGCTATCTGAACCGCATCCAGTCGAGCCGCCGGCTCGAGCGCGAAGCGCAGCGCAATCTCGAGCTGATGTGGCTGACCGGGCGGCTCGCGCCCGACTTCAAGACCATCGCCAACTTCCGCAAGGACAACGGTCGCGCCATCCGCGCCGTGTGCCGCCAGTTCATCGTGCTGTGCCGGCGAGCTGGATCTGTTTACCCAGGCGCTGGTGGCCATCGACGGCAGCAAGTTCAAGGCCGTCAACAACCGCGACAAGAACTTCACCGCCGGCAAACTCAAGCGGCGCCTGGCGCAGATCGATGCGAGCATCGCCGGGTATCTCGCGGCGCTCGACAGCGCCGATCGCGCCGAGCCGGAAGTGGCTCCCGCTGAAGAAGGGCCACCTGCAAGGCAAGATCGCTGCCCTGAAGGAGCAGATGCGCGCGCTCAAGGCGATCGAGACGCAGATGCAGACGGATGGACAGGCGCAGGTCTCGCTCACCGACCCGGATGCGCGCTCGATGAAGAACCGCGACGGCGGCATCGTCGGCTACAACGTGCAGGCCGCGGTCGATGCCGAGCACCACCTGATCGTGGCCCACGAGGTTGTCACCGACGGCATCGACCGGGATCAGCTCACACCGATGGCCGAGCGGGCCCGTGAGGCCACCGGCATTGATGCTCTGACCGTGGTGGCCGACCGCGGCTACTTCAAGGGCGAGCAGATCCGCCAATGCGACGAGGCCGGCATCACCCCGATCGTGCCCAAGCCGCTGACCTCCAATGCCGGGGCCGAGGGCCGCTTCGACAAACGGGACTTCATCTACATCGCCCGCGATGATGAGTACCGCTGCCCCGCCGGCGAGCGCGCCATCCACCGCTTCACCACCGTCGAAGCCGGTCTGACGCTGGACGTGTACTGGACCTCGGCGTGTCCGCGCTGCGCGCTGAAGGCGCAGTGCACGACCACCGATTACCGCCGCATCCGACGCTGGCAGCACGAAGCGGTGCTCGAGGCGATGCAGGCGCGGCTCGATCGGCAACCCGAGCTGATGCGGCGCCGCCGCTGTACGGTCGAGCACCCGTTCGGCACGATCAAGCAGTGGATGGGCTGGACCCACTTCCTGACGCGCACCCTGGCCCACGTGCGCACCGAGATGAGCCTGCACGTGCTGGCCTACAACCTGAAGCGGGTGATGCGCATCCTGGGCATCGCGCCACTGCTCAGAGCGTTGCAGACGCTGAGCCGCAAGGCTCGTTTTACGACCCAGAAACCGGCGCTGTGCGCGATCGATGTCACCGAAGCAGCCGCGCGGCTCAAAACGTCATCGGACGATCACTAAGACCATTACGCCACACTCGAGAGCGAACTGCGCTCGCAACACCGAAACTGCACCTGCGTGCGCGCCTTTTGACACGGGCTCGGCCGCGTGAAGACAAACTGGTTGCAACTGCGCGGCGAGTCCTGCGGGCGCTTGGTTTCTGCGGATGTGCGGCAAAATCTGAGTTCACCGGTTTGGACGCGAGGTACCCGTTCATGGCATCCATTTGGCATCGTCGCCCCACGCTCGCCGATCTTCAAGCCATGTCCACCGACACAGCGATCGCGCATGTCGGCATCGAGTTCATGGAGGTAGGCGACGACTGGCTAACCGCGCGAATGCCCGTCGATCAGCGAACCATCCAGCCGTATGGTCTGTTGCATGGCGGAGCATCCGTGCTGCTCGCCGAGACGCTGGGGAGTGCCGCTGCGCACCACTGCGTCGATGACCAGACTTTTCTAACCGTCGGCATCGCGATCAACGCGAACCACGTCCGCGGGGTCCGGGAGGGGTGGGTTCATGGAACCGCTCGGCCACTTCACCTCGGTCGAACCACACAGCTCTGGGAGATCCGAGTCGTCGATGATTCCGCTCGGCTCGTCTGTTCATCCAGTCTGACGATTGGAGTTGTGCCTCGACAGGCTGCCCGCTGACGGCGACCATTGAACCGATCTTGGGCCGGCGCGCAGAACTGTCCTGTCCGGTATCAGGCGATACTGGCGCACGCGCCTACCGTCAGCAACTGGCCGGACTGAGACCCGCACGCTTCGAGAACGTGGCCAATCCTCGCCGGCCACGTCTACGACCCGGCCGAGATGCCGTTGTCCTTCACCACCTTGCGCCAGCGCTCGATCTCCCTCTGGGTGAATGCCTTGAACTCGGCCGGTCCCTGACCGGTGATCGTCATGCCCTGCGCGACCAGCCGTTCCGCAACGCCAGGGTCCCTCAGCGCTTTCTGGATTTCGGTGTTCATGCGTTCAACGATCGCTGGCGGTGTCCTGGCGGGCGCGATCACGCCCCAGTAGGCGAGTGCCTCGAAGTTGCGGATGCCCGATTCGGCCAGTGTCGGCGTATCGGGCAGACTCGGATGGCGCTTCGCTCCGGTCACCACGATCGGACGCACCGTGCCGGCTTTGACGTGCGGCATCACCAGGAACACGGTGCCGATGCCCAGCGGCGTGTGCCCCGCAACCACGTCGTTCATCAGCGGACCGCCACCGCGGTACGGCACGTGCGTCCACGACCATCCATCCTGTTTGCCGGCCTGGATCATCGCAAGGTGGCCGAGGCTGCCGGTGCCGATCGAGCCGATCGTGATGCCCTTGATGCTGCGTGCATCGGCGTTGACGTCGGCGAACTTCATGTAGTTCGACTTGCCGGAGGCCACCAGCGCCATCGGTGAGGTACCGATCAGGGTGACGTGCTCGAGATCCTTGATCGTATCGAAAGAGATGTTGGGAATCAGGCTCGGGTTGGTGCCATGAGTGTCGAACACGACGCCGAAGGTGTACCCGTCGGGGGCCGCTCTCGCCACGGCTGCGGTGCCGATCGAACCCGACGCGCCGCCGACGTTCTCTACGACCACGCTGTGGCCGAGTTGCTTGGAGAGTTGCTGAGCGAGGATGCGGGCGACCTGGTCGACCGAGCCGCCCGGCGGAAAGACCGAGATCAGCCGGATCGTCTTGTCGGGCCAGGTCTGCGCGGCCGCGGCGGACCAAACGAGGGCCAGCGCGGCGCCAGCCAACCAGCGGGAAAATCGGGCCATGCAGCGCTCCTAGGCAGCAGCGCTTCCCGGATGGCAGGCGCTGTCGCGCCGAGGATAGCGGGGCCGCTGCGACTCCGCTAGAAGAGCGCGCCGCGTGCCTCGATCGGCCACAGATCGATTACCACGTCGTTGCGCGACACGACGATCACGTCGTGCAGGTTGATCGTCGGATCGATGTGGCTCGGGATCAGCAGCGGCTTGTCGCCGAGAACCAGGTTGGGCCCCTCGTTGCCGACACGGATCAGCACCGTGTGTTCGTCCGAGACGCCGCGCACCTGCCAGCCCTCGAAAGCAGGCATCGCCGGCCCGCAGTCGGTCGAGAACGCTTTCAGCCCGGCATCCAGTGTGACCCGGTCGCCACGCGCACTCATGACCGATGTCAGGATGTACATCGCCGGCTCGAACGCCGGCGCGATCGGATCGAACTCGTTCTTGCCGTAATCGATGTCCATCAGCACGTACGAGCCCGGCTGCACTTCGTTGTACACGCCGCTGCCGGTTTCGTACGGGAAAGTCCCGGTGCCGCCACCGGTCACGATGTCGCACGGCAGCGCTTCGGCCAGCAGGCCGTCGCGCGCCGCGCCCGCCAGACCCGCCGCCAGCGTGATCGCCTGTCGACGTTCGCGCACGGTGCGCCGGTGCTGGGCGGAACCGTGGTAGGCCTGCAGCCCGCGCAGCCGCAGGTTCTTGTGCAGCTTGACCTCGCGTGCCAGGTCGATGACCGCCGGCGTATCGGGAACACCGGCGCGACCGTGGCCGACGTCGAGTTCGATGTACACCTCGATCTCCGCGGCGAGTGCGCGGCACGCGGTGGCGAGTTGGCGCACCTGCCGCACGTCATCGACGCATGTGCCAATCGTGGCCTTCGGATAGCGGATCGCGAGCGAGGCGAGCGCGGTGACCTTGCGTTTGCCGATGATCTCGTTGGTCACCAGCACGTCGTTGATGCCGCCCGCCAGGAAGACTTCAGCTTCGGACACCTTCTGGCAGCAGATGCCGACCGCCCCGGCCTCCATCTGGCGGCGTGCGATCTCGACGCACTTGTGGCTCTTCGCATGCGGTCGCACCCGCATGCCGCGAACCGTCGATGACCGCATCAGTCGCTCGAGGTTGGCCTCGAAGCGATCGAGGTCGAGCACCAGCGCCGGCGTGTCCACCTCGTTGAGGGCATCGCCGACGCGCGCGGGAGTCCAGCGCAGTTTCATGGCAGGAACCTATTTTGGAGTCCGCGGTGGTCGTGGCGAGGCCGCATCGGTGCAGGTCTGGAGTCTAACGGCCGGTCCGGTCCGGGCCGCGCCCCTACAATCGCGCCTTCTGGTGAAGCGACACCATTGACGGCCGCGGCGATCGCGGTCTTGCCGACACATGAGCATCAAGAACGACAGGTGGATCCGCCGCATGGCGGCCCAGGGCATGATCGAGCCGTTCGAGCCGGGCCAGGTGCGCGAGCTGAACGGCCGGAGGATCGTCAGCTATGGCACGTCGAGCTACGGCTACGACATCCGCTGCGCCGACGAATTCAAGATCTTCACCAACATCAACCACACGATCGTCGATCCGAAGGACTTCGATCCGAACTCGTTTGTCGACATCAAGAACGACGTCTGCATCATCCCTCCGAACTCGTTCGCGCTGGCGCGCACCGTCGAGTATTTCCGCATCCCACGCAGCGTGCTGACGATCTGCCTCGGCAAGAGCACGTACGCCCGCTGCGGAATCATCGTCAACGTCACCCCGCTCGAGCCCGAGTGGGAGGGCCACGTCACGCTGGAGTTCTCCAACACGACGCCCCTGCCGGCCAAGATCTATGCGCGCGAGGGCTGCGCGCAGGTGATCTTCATCGAGAGTGACGAGGTGTGCGAAACGTCTTATAGGGACCGCGGTGGCAAGTACCAGGGCCAGCGCGGGGTCACCTTGCCGAGGACCTGAGGGAGAACCTGGACCTCGGGCCGCAACGGCAAAGCCGGCTCGACGGGCGGCGCCGATCCCTGAAAGTGTGGTGAGGGCCGGTCGGGCGGCGTAGGATGCCCGCTCGCCGACCCGCGGAAGGCGCCGGCGCATTCAATGCCACCACCAGACTGAGGGAGGAATATGGCATACCACCTCGAAGGCCGTTTGCTCGAAGTCTGCAACTGCCGTGTCCTGTGTCCGTGCTGGATCGGCGAAGACCCGGACTTCAAAACCTGCGACACGATCGTTGCCTGGCATTTCGACAAAGGCACTGTCGACGGCGTCGACGTGGCCGGCCGCACGCTCGCCATGATCGCGCACGTGCCCGGCAACATCCTGCAGGGCAACTGGACGGCCGCTGTCTATCTCGACGACAAGACTTCATCCCAGCAGGAGCAGGCGCTGCTGGGCGTCTACACCGGCCAGAAAGGCGGGCCTGTCGCTGAGCTCGCCAAACTCGTCGGCAAGGTGGTGTCCGTGCAGAAAGTCCCGATCACGTTCGAAGTGACCGGCGGCAACGGCACGATCAAGGTCGGCGACGCTGGCTACGCGGAGCTCGAGCCCTACAAGAGCGCGTCGGGCGAGACGACGACGCTCGCCAACACGGTGTTCTCGACCGTCCCCGGCGCGCCGGTGTTCGTCGGTAAGGCGAAGGAATATTGGACCAAGAACCACGCGGGCATGGGCAAGGACATCAACATTAAGGGCCACAACGCGCTGCAGAGCACGTTCGTCTTCGACGCATGATGTGATCGGCCGGCGCGGGCATGCGCCGGTGAGCCAGGTCCGGGGTTCCGCAGTGGCAATCGAAAAGGCAATGGCCGCGCCTGTCGCCCGGCGCGTGACCGACCCGCGCGCCGTGCTGGGGTTGCTGCTGGCGACGCTCGCGGCGATGGCGTGGGCGGCGCTGTGGCTATGGAGCCTCAGTCCCTGGAACCGCTACCTCGGTGACGGGGGCTGGGGCGACGCCGGCGCGCTGGCGGCGCTGTGTCGCGCCATTCCCGGTGGCGACATCATCGTGCCGGCCGGCCTGCATGCAATCGCCTGGGTCGTGATGATCGCCGCGATGATGCTGCCGACGACGCTGCCGCTGCTGCTGATGTTTCGCCGCATCACCCAGTCACGCAGCGACGGCGCGCGGCTCGCTGTGCTGGTCGTACTCGGTTTCCTTGCCGCCTGGTTTGGATTCGGCGTCGTCGCGCACGTCGCCGATGCAACGCTGCGATCGGTAGCGGCCGACTCCGCCTGGTTCATTGGCCATGGCTGGACGGTCGCCGCAGCGGTCCTGATCGGCGCCGGACTCTTCCAGTTCAGCGCACTCAAGTATCGCTGCCTGGAGCAGTGCCATACGCCCGTTCGCGTTCGTCGCTTCGCGCTGGCATGGACGTGCGCCGTCGCATGAGGCACTGCGGATCGGATTCGATCACGGCGTGTTCTGCGTCGGCTGTTGCTGGGCCTTGATGCTGCTGATGTTCGTGGTCGGCATGGGCAATCTGGGGTGGATGCTGGTGCTGGCCGCCATCATGGCGGCCGAAAAGAATCTGCCGTGGGGTCGGCGGCTGCGAGCCCCGCTCGGAGTCGGGCTCGTCATCTGGGGCTGTGCTGTCGTCGTTCTCAACACCTGAAAACCCCGGCAGTTGGGCAGCCCCACCGCGGCGAAACGGTTCCGTGGTGGCAAACTGCGGCGCCGTTGCCCTTGCTTCGCACAGTGGCCTCGAAACGAACGTCTATCGCGATCATTGCGCTCACCCAGGTGGGCGCGATGGCGCTGTGGTTCTCGGCATCGGCGGTCGTTCCGGCCCTGGTGGCCCAATATGGGTTGTCGAAGTTCGCGCAGGCCGCGCTGACCAGCGGTGTGCAGGTCGGATTCGTGGTCGGCTGTGTCGCCAGCGCCGTGCTGGGCCTGGCCGACCGCATCGATCCGCGACGCTTCATCGCCGTTTCAGCATTCGTCGGCGCGTTCGCCAATGCGCTGCTGCTGACGATCGATCCGACTACCTGGGCCGCCCCCGGCCTTCGCTTCGTCACCGGCATGGCGATGGCGGGTGTCTATCCGGTCGGTATGAAACTGGCAGCCACCTGGGCGCGCGGTGACATGGGCTTGATGGTCGGCATCCTGGTTGGTGCACTGACGCTCGGGTCGGCGTCGCCGCATCTGTTCAACGCGCTGGGCGACGCCCTGGGAGGCTTCGACTGGAGGATTCCGGTGGCCGTCGCGTCAGCCAGCGCGCTGGCCGCGGCGGCATTGATCGGGTTTGCCGGCATCGGTCCGGCGCGCACTCCGCCGCCGCGCTTCGATCCGCGCGCAATCCTGTCGGCTTGGAATGACGTGCCGCTGCGCCTGGCCAATCTCGGCTATCTCGGCCACATGTGGGAGCTGTATGCGATGTGGGCGTGGATCGTGGTGTTCCTGCATGCGAGCTTCGCGATCTCGCTTCCTGCGGATGTCGCACCGACCGCGGCGAAGCTCGGCGCATTCGCGACGGTCGGCGCGGGCGCGGTCGGGTGTGTCGCTGCGGGCTACCTGGCCGACCGCGTCGGCCGTACCGCGATCACGATCGCCGCGATGGGCATTTCCGGCACCTGCGCCGCGCTGGTCGGCCTGCTGTTCGGCCAGGCGCCCGCGCTGCTGATCGTGGTGTGCATCGTATGGGGCATTGCGATCGTCGCGGACTCGGCGCAGTTTTCGGCGTCGATCGCCGAACTGGCCGATCCCAGCCGGGTGGGCACGATGCTGACGTTCCAGACCGCGCTCGGATTCACGCTGACGCTGGCGACGATTCACCTGATGCCGCACTGGATCGAGGCGCTCGGCTGGCGCTACGCCTTCGCGCCGCTGGCGATCGGACCCGCGATCGGTGTATGGGCGATGTTCCGGCTGCGCCGACATCCGCGTGCGCTGGCACTCGCCGGCGGCCGACGCTGATCCGTGTACGCTGGCAGCTGAGAACGTTGCGCATGAAGATCGACTTCGTTTCCGACGTGACCTGCCCGTGGTGCGCCATCGGACTGCAGTCGCTCGAGCGGGCCATCGCGCGGCTCGACGGAGCGGTGGCGGTCGAAATTCACCTGCAGCCTTTCGAGCTGAATCCGGACTTGCCGCCTGAGGGCGAGGAGATCGCGCACTACGCTGCGCGCAAGTACGGCGCGAGCGCCGAAGAACTGGCCGCTCGGCAGGACATGATCAGAGAGCGCGCGGCGAAAGTGGGTCTCAGCTTCGGCGTGCGCACGCGGGTCTGGAACACTTCCGATGCGCATCGGCTGCTGCACTGGGCGAAACTCGAAGGCAGGTCACTCGAACTGAAGCACGCGCTGCTGCGCGCGTATCACTCGCGTGGCGAGAACCCCGCGGCGCGCGAAGTGCTGCTGGCGGCTGCCGCCGAAGTCGGGCTCGATATCGAGCGTGCTGCTGTGGTGATCGATACCGGCCAATACGCCGATGAAGTGCGCGCCGCGGTTCGGCACTGGCAATTGCTCGGCATTCACTCGGTGCCGTCGATCATTGTCGATGATCGTCACCTGATCCAGGGCGGCCAGCCGCCCGAGGTCTTCGAGCAGGCATTGCGCGAGTTCGCCGCGGCCGGCGCGGCCGCCTAAGGACGCTCTCGCAAACCCACGGCGCCAGCTCGCGAAAGCGATTCATCGTCATCCCTCCTCGTTGCGGTTCCGTGCCGATGCGGGGGCCGTCATTGCATCTTGGTCCACTGGCCCGAGTAGTCCGGCGGATAGCCGCTCGCCGGACCCTGCACGACATTGCCGTTGTGGTCGCGCCAGACATGACTCCATGCGTTGTCGACTGTCTTGCACGTTCCGACGTCGTCGCAGACGCGTCGCGACCCGCGGTTGGCGATGTCGCGATTGCGTTCGACCGCCGGATCACGGTTGATCTTCGGCACGTTGCCGGTGTTCGGATGGTTCCAGCCACCGGCCGAGCCCGCGGCTGCCTGCTGTCGCGCGTGCTGGATGGCCGTCTGCGTCACGGCGTTGCTGATCTGCATCGATGCCTGCGCGTACTGACCCGCGGCCTGTGCCGAGCGGGCCTCCCACGCCGGATTCATCTTCAGGCTTGCCAGCATCGACGACAGCAGGTACTTCGCATAGTGCCCCTGGCGCGCGTTGCTGGCGATGAAACCTGCCAGCTGGTAGACGAACCAACCGGATACGCCCGGCCCGCTCAATGGCCGCGTGAACAGGGTCGTCGCCATGACGAAGCCCTCGGCTTCGCCGCAGCGGAAGATCGCCTCGCCGACCGAGGCGCCCGCGTGCACGCCCATGCTGCGTCCGTATTGAGCGACCTGCGCGTTGAGCGTTTCGGTCTCGCCACGGAGCAGCCCGGATTGCACGATCTGCGGCTGCCGGCACAGCTTCCACCCCGGGTAGCGCTCCGCGAACTGGACCCCGTTCATGTAGCGCGCGATCAGCGCGTCGCCAAAGACCATGCCCTCGCGCCCGCCGGCCGTGTACGTCAGCTGATCGAGTTCACGCCGCGGCCACAGGTCGTAGTCGCCGAAGAACAGCCGGATCGACCCGTCGGGAGAGACGACCTGCAGCGCCGAGCGCACGTCGACCGGCGTGCGCCGGCGCATGCCGCCGCTGACGGACCAGCCCTGCGGCACGTCTATCGTGTACGCGCCCTCGTTCGGTTCGCGCCAGGTGACGAAGTTCACCGCATCGGCGGCGGCGAACGCGGCCGTGCAGCACAGCGTCATCAACAGCGCCCAGATCGTTCTCATGTTCATCCCCTCGTTCGCTGCGCGGGTCAAGGGTGCTGGATCGAAATGCCGAAGAAATTGTGCGCCGTGTCCGCGCTGACGAATACCGAGGCGGCATTGCCCGGAAGGGGCAGCACGATGATCGCCGGCGCTGCGCCCGGCTGGCGATACAGCAGACTACTGCGCGGCGAGTTGATCGCGAACGTCTCCATTCGGCTGTCCTGCTGGCGTTGGCGCGTGTAGGTCTGCGCGCCGGCATCGACGGACAGGACCGTGAAGGTGCTGTCGTTGATTGCCGAGGCCGTCACCTGGTTGTCGATGTTCACGCTGCGCACCAGCGTCACTTCGCCGACGTTCGGCAGCGTGCGGGCCAACTGCTTGGTCGCGACCAGGTAGCCGAACTGGGTCTGCGTCTTCACGGGCGTCACCATCGTGTACCGGCCTGCGTCGTTCTTGAACGCATAGAATTGGGTCGTGCCGCTGACGAAGCCACCGCCGGCTGCCGCGGTGAAATCGGGGGCCGGCCCCCTGTCCGTGCACGGGTCGAGGTTGATGCAGGCGAAGTTGTTGCTGACTTTGCCGAAAGCATCGAGGTTGAAGTAACCGGTCGAGGGCGTCAGCGCCGTCGCCGATGCGTTCGGCGTGTAAGCGACGTAGTTCCAGCTTCCTGCGAGTTCCGACAGCGCGATGCTCTGATCGGGAATGCCGAGGAACGCCGCCGACGGCTTGCCGTTGGCCGCCGGCGTGACCACTGCGATCAGTCCCGACCTCGCGAACAGCACGACCGTGCCGTCCGCCGCGGTGAACGAGCATCCGCCGTTGTCGGTCAGCGTCCCACTCGTACCGTCCGGCAATACGTAACCCAGGGTCGTGGCGTCGAACTGCGTGACGCCAAGCAGGCTGTCGCTCTCCATCAGGCGAATGCCGCCGCTGCGCAGGCCGGCACAGCCCGGCGCGACCGGCTGCAGGAGTCGGGTCGCCGCGTCGGTCGATCCACTGGCGATCGCGCCGGTCAGGTCGCCGAGCGTCACGCCACGTGAAGCCATCAGCGCGACGAACGCGTCGAGCTTCCGGTCGAGCGTGCCGCCGACGCTCGCGTCGCCCGCGAGCGGGTTTAGGCCGGTCAGATCGACGGCCGAGCGCAACGCCGCGATCACCGCGGACTGCGCGGTCGCCAGCGCGGCCGGCGTCAGCTTCGCCTGCGCCGTCGCATCGAAGTTGGCAAACAGCGCATCGGGATCGCTGCCGATCACCCGCGCGACGACCAGTTCTGCCAGCGCCGTCAGGTTGGCGGTCACCGCGTTGCCGCCGGCGGCTGCCACCGAGTGCAGCGCGTTGCTGCCGCTGCGGACACGCAGCACGCATGGCCCGGCACCGCCGGCGATGCGAACCTCGAAGCTGCCGTTGGCCGCCGTGGTCGCACTGCCGCTGCCGGCGGCGCAGCTTGCGTTCACCGTGGCGCCGGCGATCGCGGCACCGGTCGCTGCCGTGCCGGTGATCGAGAGCGCAGCCGGGGGGCTACTGGCGTTGTCGCCTCCGCCCCCGCCCCCGCAGCCGGCCAGCGCCAGCATCGTCGCCGCCGCTAGGGGCGCGAGCCGCAAATCGATGCCGGGAATACCGGGCTTGTCGTGCCTGCGCGCCGGGCGGCTCGCAACTGGCAGTGAAACGAATTCGGGTGTGTTGGTGTTCATCTGCTCCGCTCCTCTTGTAGTGACCGCGGTGGGTTCGTCTGAATCGCGGCGAAAAGGTAGGCGTGCTGCGTTAGGCAAACGCTAGGAGCGACGCACAGGCGCCCGAACCGGCGCTGTTCAGTCGGCGATCAGCACGCCGATCGGCCCGTCGAGCCGGGCGGTCGCGCGGCCGAGCGTGGTCACCGCCGCCACGGCCAGGCGCGGTGCGACACCGGAGGTGCGCACCACGTGCACGAGGTTCGCGGCGTAGTCGGCGATGCAGACGATCGGTGGCGTCGAATGCACGTCGATCGCCACACCGCTGGCGCACTGCAAAGGCAACCGGCTCGAGCGCGCAAACACTGCGGCCGGCTGCGGCCTGCCGACGGGGTCGGCCGGGTCCGCGTACACGTAGACGGCCGACCCGCTCAACAGCAACACGCCTGCACCGCGGGCCAGCGCTTGGGTACTGGACGTTGCCGCGGTGAAGCGGCGCAACGGTGCAACGTCGCCGCGAGCGTCGGGGGCGAACGCAGCGACAACGCCACCGAAAGCGTTGGCAACGTGCAGCGTCCGGTCGGCGCCGAGTGCCAGCCCGACCGGGTAGGTCAGCGCGGTCCTCGGGCCGCTGATCGCGTAGTCGCTGCGCTGCCTCTCTTGTGGGAAATGCAGGATCGACGCCGGTCCGCCCGCCGTGTTGCCGTTCGGCCAGAGCGAGACGAAGAGATCGCCCCCGGCACCGACAACGAGCGCCTCGACGCGGCCGCCGGCGCATAGTGTGCGCAGCGGCGCGACATCACCCTCCGCCTCGGGTGGATACACGGTCACTCCGCCGCCGCGATTGGCGACGTACAGGTTGCCGCGCGGATCGACCCCCATGCCGAGCGGCCGGGCCAGCCCGGTGCGTGGACCGGCGATAGTTCGCACCGGCACCGCGCCGGCGCGCGCGGGCATCGCGAACACCGCAATGCGGTTCGCGTTGAAGTTGCTGACGTAGAGCGACGCTGCCTCCATGGGCGGCCCATGGTCGGCGGCGGCCGTTAGGCAAACGCTAGGCCTTCCCCATCTCGTGGCGCTTTACGGGGGTCGTCGAGGGTCTGGCCCAGAAGATCGCCACCAATGACGTACCCGAGATCCTCATGGGTAAGCGCGTCGTCTCCCTCGACCTGGGCGCGATGATCGCCGGTTCACGCTTCCGCGGCGAGTTCGAGGAGCGGCTGAAGGCCGCCATCGAAGAGATCCAGCGCTCGGAAGGCGAGATCATCCTGATGATCGACGAGCTGCATACCGTCGTCGGCGCCGGCGCCGCCCAGGGGGCGATGGACGCCTCCAACATGCTCAAGCCGGCGTTGGCGCGCGGCGAGCTACAGTGCATCGGTGCCACGACGCTCGACGAATACCACAAACATATCGAGAAGGACGCCGCCCTCGAGCGGCGCTTCGCCCCGGTCTACGTCGACGAGCCCAGCGTCGAAGAGACGATCAAGATGCTGCAAGGCCTGCGCGACCGCTATGAAGCCCACCACAAGGTGCGCTTCTCGAATGCGGCTTTGGAAGCGGCCGCCAAGCTGTCGCAGCGTTACGTCACCGACCGCTCGCTTCCCGACAAGGCCATCGACCTGATGGACGAGGCGGCGGCCAAACTCCGCATCGCCCTGTACTCGCTGCCGCCCGACTTGAAAGCGCTCAAGGTCGATATCGACCGGGTGCTGGCCGAGGAAGAGCAGGCCGGCAACGAGCGCGATTACGAGCGGGCGGCCGAAATGAAGGCCAACCGCCTGCGCCTGGAGGACGAGTTCCGCACCAAGCGCGACGCCTGGGAGTCCGAACACCAACTGGACGACGTCGTCGACGAGCACGACATCGCCGAGGTCGTCGGCCAATGGACCGGCATCCCCGTCACCCAGATGATGGAGACCGAGGCCGAGAAGCTGCTCCACATGGAGGAGCGACTGCACGAAGACATCGTCGGCCAGGAAGAGGCGATCCACGCCCTCGCCGACGCCATTCGCCGGGCGCGTTCCGGCATGAAGGACCCGCGCCGGCCGATCGGTTCGTTCATCTTCCTGGGCTCGTCCGGCGTCGGCAAGACTGAACTGGCCAAGGCGCTGGCCCGCTTCATGTTCGGCGACGAGGACGCGCTGGTGCGCGTCGACATGAGCGAATACCGCGAGGAGCACACCGTCTCGCGCCTGTTCGGCGCCCCGCCCGGCTACATCGGCTACGAAGAGGGCGGCCAGCTGACCGAGGCCGTGCGGCGGCGCCCCTACCGCGTGATCCTGTTCGACGAGATCGAGAAGGCCCACCCGCAGGTGTGGAACGCGTTGCTGCAGATCCTCGACGACGGCCGTCTGACCGACGGCCAGGGCCACGTCGTCGACTTCCGCAACACCGTGCTGGTGATGACCTCCAACCTGGGGACTGAGTACGTCACCCGCTCCGGGACGCTCGGGTTCCGCCGCCGCGACGCCGAAGCGCCGCCTGCCGAACGCGAGGCGGATGAGAAGATCGAGAAGGCGCTCAAGGAGACCTTCCGTCCTGAGTTCCTCAACCGCATTGACGAGATCATCATCTTCTCCCCGCTCTCGCTCGAGGAGATGGAGAGCATCGTCGATCTGCAGATGAACGAAGTGCAGCGAACGGCTGGCCGAGCACGATTTGTCGGTGGAACTGAGCGAAGCCGCCCGCAAGTGGCTGGCTCGCAATGGTTACGACCCGGCCTTCGGCGCACGGCCGCTGCGGCGGGCGATCCAGAAATTCGTCGAAAGCCCGCTGTCGATCAAGATTCTGCAGGGTGAGTTCGCCGCCGGCGACATGGTGCTGGTCGACGTCGACGAGAAGGAAGAGAGCGTCGTCTTCAAGCGCAGCGATCGCGGCGCTCGCGTGGCGGTGGAACAAGAAGTATCGGCCTGACCGCGAAGCCTCGCGGCCTTGAACCGCTGGCTTGAGCCAGCTCGACAAGGGCGCCGAGCCCAACCCTCCTAAAGTGCCGCGCCCCGCGAGAATGGATCTCGCGGGGCGCTCTGTTTGCTGCCTTCACTCACCCCCATGATCCGGCCGACATTCCACCTTCGCTGGCTACGCAGCTCCGGTTCGGAATGATATGCGGGGTGGGCTCTTAATTCGCCACGAACGTGCCGCTGCGCAGGTCAGCCAGCGCCTGACGGATCTCGTCTTCGGTGTTCATGACAAAGGGGCCGTACGGCACGATCGCTTCGCCGATCGGCGCGCCGGCCATCAGCATGAAGTGCGCCCCCGTCTCGGGATGGCCCCGCACCGTCAGCCCTTCACCCTCGCCCAGGACGACCATGCGCACGGCATCGACCCAAGGCGCGTCGCCACCGGGCCCGAAGGCCGCGCCACCTTCGAACACGTACGCCACGCCCGTATGCCCGGCTGGCACGGGTAATTCCACGCTGCGCTCCCGGAGAAAGCATGATCTCGCCGTAGACCGGGCGGGCGGCGATCTCCGTTACCGGACCCGCGACACCCTCGAACGTTCCGGCGACCAGTCGGACCCGGACGCCGTCTTTCTCCACTACCGGCAAGTCCGTCGGCGGCGATCTCCTGGTAGCGCGGCCGGCTCATCTTGAGCGCCGCCGGCAAGTTCACCCACAGCTGGAACCCGTTCACGGCGCCGCTTGGCCCACGGCGGGGCATCTCCTCGTGCATGATGCCGCCGCCGCTGGTCATCCATTGGACGTCACCGGCACCAATGACGCCGGCGTTGCCCAGACTGTCGCGATGCCGCACGCTGCCGTCGAGCATGTAGGTGACGGTCTCGATGCCGCGGTGCGGATGCATCGGAAAGCCCACGATCGGCCCTTCGATCGGATCGTTGAAGGCGAAGTGATCGAACAGCAGGAAGGGATCGAACGGGTTGGCGCGGCTCGGCCCGAACGACCGCCGCAGCAGGACGCCGGCGCCTTCGATCACCATTTGCGGTTCGATGACCTGGACTGTCGTTCGCATTGGCTGGCTTCTTTCTCGGCGCCTTCGACAATCACGGAGCGAATGGGTCCGGTATTATATCCGCCCCGGTCGGCCCGCTCTCTCGAAATCTGCTCTCATTGACCTTCTCGGGGAGTTGAAGCATGCTCGCCGCGCGATCTGCTCGCCTCGAGGCACCGATTTCGGCCACTCGGGATGGGCAGGGGTCCCTGGCTTAGGACGTCCTTGCGCTCTTGGTTTTCTCGGCCTCCTCGATCAAACCAGCCGCATTCTGCCGATTGGCCTCGCCGCTGCCGCCGAGCATCTGCGCCAGCTCGGCCTGGCGCTCCTCGGGCGTCAGCGGACCGACGGTGGTGAACGTCCTGCCGCCGCGCTGGACCTTCTCGACGCGGAAGTGCTGATCACCGTGTGCTGCCAGCTGGGGCAGGTGGGTAATGCACAGCACCTGATGGTTGCGCGCCAGGCGCCACAACTTGCGGCCGACGACCCCTCCCACCCGGCCGCCGATCCCCTGATCGATCTCGTCGAAGATCAATGTCGGGGTGTGGTCGGCGCGCGCCAGAACGCCTTTCAGGCCGAGCATCAACCGCGACGTCTCTCCGCCGGAGGCGATCTTGGCCAGCGGTTTCAGCCCTTCGCCCGGATTGGGCGCCACCAGGAACTCGACCTGGTCTAGCCCCGTCCGGGTGAAGGCCACGCGGCGACCATCGGCGGGGGCGCCGGTGGGTTCGTCGTCCCAATGCAAGTCGACGGCGAAGTTCGCACCGGCCATTTGCAGGTCCTTCAGTTCGGCCTCAATACCCCGGCTCAGCTTATCGGCCGCCAGATGGCGCGCCTGCGAGAGGTCGGCGCCCAAGCGTCCGAGTTGTTCCAGGCGTTCGCCCTCTTCCGCTTCCAGGGCGGCGATCCGCTCGCCGGCATGGGCGATCGACGAGCGTTCCTGGCGCGCTCGGTCGAGGTGGGCCAGCACCGTCTTCTTCCCCCTCGCCGTACTTCCGCTCCAGGTCGTGAAGGACGGCCAGCCGTTGCTCGACCTGCTCCAGGCGGCGCGGGTTGAACTCGAGCGACTCGCGATAGCGACGCAGGCGTCGGCCGGCCTCCGCCATGCCTTCTTCGATCCCTTGCAGCTCGACCGCCAGCGTCGCCAGCGACGGGTCGAGTTTCCCCAGTTCGCCGGCGGCATGGACGGCCTGGCCGATCAGTTCGATCGCCGCCGGCCGCGGCTCGCCGCCTTCGTTCAGCGCGGCGATCGCCTGCGTCGCCAGCTCTGCCAGTCGCTCGGCGTTGGCCAGGCGCACGCGCTCCTCTTGCAGCGACGCCTTTTCCCCGGGTCGAAGTCTGGCCGCTTCGATCTCCTGAATGGAGAAGTCGAGCAGATCGGCCCGGCGGGCGGCGTCGCGTTCTCCTTGGCGCAGCCCCTCCAGCTCCTGGCGGACCTTGATCAGCGACTGGTACTCGGTGGCGAACGCCTGACGGGGCGCTCGTCCTCGGCGTACCGATCGAGCAGCGCCAGGTGTTCGCGCACACGCAGCAGGCTGAGATGCTCCGATTGTCCGTGAACGTCCACCAGCAACTCGCCGATGTCGCGCAGTAGGGCCAGGTTCACCGTCCGTCCGTTGATCCGTGCCATGCTGCGACCCTCGCGGCGGACCTCACGACCGAGGACGACCAGACCGGGTTCGTCCCCTAGGCCCTCGCGATCGAGCACGAGCCTCGGCCGCCCGGCCGGACGGCCCTTCCAGGTGAACGTGCCTTCGACCAGCGCCGTCTCGGCGCCCTCCCGCACCGCGGTGGCGTCGGCCCGCCCCCGAGGACGAGCTGCACGGCGTCGACGATGATCGATTTACCGGCGCCGGTTTCGCCGGTGAAGACGACGAACCCCCCAGCCAGCGACAGCTCGAGTTCGGCGATGATGGCGAAATCGCGGATCCGGAGGGTCTGGAGCATGGCCTGAGGGCCCGGGTCGCGAGGCGAAGCCGGGTTTCGTCCTTTCCCCTAGACGCGGATGCCGCGCAGCCGCCAGTAGAGCGTGGTGACGATCAGAAAGGCGTAGACCGTGGGCCAGATCAGGCCGAGCGCGCTCCACCCAATATCGCCGCCGGCGAAGATCTGCATCAGGCCCCGGGCCATGATCGGCACGGCGCCGAGAATAGCCCCGGCGACAGCCGCCGCCGGCAGGTAGCGGGAACGGTGGCCGCGCACGGCGCGTCGTACTACCTCGGCCACCCCGACGCCGACGGCGGGCGCCACAAACAGGCCGAAGAAGCCGAGGAAGGACAACATCCACGTGGCGGCCAGAGAGGCCACGGCGGAGATGACGAAGGCAATGGGGTAGTCGATGGTCGAGGCCGTCTCGAACACCTGCTGTTGTTCGCGCACGCATTCCCGGCAGCGATAGCCGACCGGCGTCCGCACGGCGCACTTGCTGCAAATCGCTTTGCCGCAGCGGTTGCAGCGCAGCTGGGTGGCAACGGTGGGATGGTTGGCGCAGAAGAGTTTGGGCTTCAGTCAAGGTCCACTCCGACGGAAGGATTCTGGTTCATGCGCGACGTCAGGTTTCGGTAGAAGTAGCCCGGGTCCTGCACACGCACAAAGCTGGCCGAGTGTTCGCTGGCGCGCACGATCACCGACTCGCCGTCGGCCACGCGCTCCGGTAGATGCCCGTCGACGCTGAGCGTCGCCTGATGATCGGTGTGGATCGGTCAGGCGCACCGACGAGCCTTCGTCCAGCACGATCGCTCGGTCCACCGAAAGGTGAGGGGCGACCGGGACGAGCAGGATGTTGCGCAGCGTCGGAGGCAGGATCGGCCCGCCGGCGGCCAGCGCGTAGGCCGTCGAGCCCGGTCGGCGTAGCGGCGATGACACCATCGGCGACGTAGGTCGTCAGGGTTCGACCGTCGATCTCGGCGGTCAAGCGCACGGGCCGGGCCACTACGCCGCGTCCGATGACGCACTCATTGAGGACCTCCCAGTGGGATCGGGCCCGCCCGTCGATCGACTGATGCTCGGCCCGCAGCATCATCCGGCGCTCGATCCAGTAATCCCCGACCAGAACGTCGTTCCAGCACCGACGGCCATTCGTCGGGTAGGACCTCCGTCAGGAAGCCGAAATCGGCCGAGATTGATCCCCAGGATCGGCACCTGACTGGCGGCGCACAGATGCCCCGCTCGCAGCATCGTGCCGTCGCCGCCGAGGGCGACCAACATGTCGAAGGCACCCTGACGTAGGCGATCGACAAGATCCTCGTCCTGCAAGGCGCCATGCTGAACGGCCGGCCGCGCGTTGGTCAGGAACTCGGCGATCTCGGCCGCCAGGGAGACCGGCGTCGGCGATTTTGGGATGCGCCGCGACGGCAAATCGTCGCGGCACGGGAGCGGCCGGGGTCATCGCCGAGAATTATAGTGGACAGGTCGGCCACCCAAGTGCGGAGCCTTCACGCCAGCGCTTGATCGCAGACATCTCGGTATCCGCAGGCACGACATCGTTCGGGCGACGCGTGGACCGGTCCAGCGACCGTCCAAGGTCCTGTTGGAGCGCGTCACGATTCGCCGCAACTCTTGCTCCAGGACCCGCGGGAGTAGGCAACAGCATAGGTCTGATCGGCGTATTGCAGGATCCCGTGCGGCGGTCGGCGGGCATAGACCGCCTCGACCAGGCGGCAGTAGGCCGCCACCTGAAGACGGTGGGCATGCCGTGGCCCGGCGTGCGATCGGCCCGACTTGATTTCGACCGGGATGAGGCCATCGCTCCCTTGCTGGACTACGTAGTCCGGCCGCCCGGCCAGGTCGAGACGGGGTCGTAGAGCGTCTGGCCCGATCCGCCGGGGCCGAGCGTGTCCTGGAGCCACGATGCGACCGGGCGGGAGACCTGCGGCGCGGCGCGTGCGACGGTGGGCAAGCCACAACAGAAGCAGGCCGAGCGCCAACAGCAGAAGATGAAGGTCGGCATCGTCAGCCTGTCAGGCCTTGCGCCGACGAGCGGCGGCCGCGGCGGCGCGCCGCCAGCAGAATGAGAAGCCAGCCGGGAGGCGCAGCCCGCCCGCCATGAGAACCCGGCGCCCATGCCGACGGTGCCAGGCCAGTCCTGATTCCTGCGCCGGCGTCGGCACCGATGTCTCGCCGCTCGACGCTGATACCACCAGGCGCGTTGGCAGATACAGGTAGCTCGCCGATCTCCGACGCGCGGACGGTCTGCGCCGACGCCGCGGGAGGATGTCCTTCGTCCCATGGGGAAGGTGCTCGGACCGACGCCAACCCGGGCGCGGGCGGCTACGACCGGCCGAGCTTGCGCTTCGACATCCCGCAGGGCAGTCTTGAGCGCTTGCTGTTGGTGGGTAGTCGTCAGGTCGCCGCGCGTGCCGCTCGACGACGCCGCGGACCATATCGGTGATCCGCCGCAGGCCGCCGGTGATGGCGTCGGGATAGTCGACGGTCACCAGCAGGTCGTAGATATCGTCCATCACCGCCAGCAGCCGCTCGGCCTCGGCCAATTCACCGTGGCGCAGCACGTCCAGGGTGCGCCGCCGCAGTTCGCCGGCGGCTTCGCCCAGCCCGGCCAGATAGGCGGCCGGCTCGACACCGATGGTTTCCGGGTCGGGTACGGTTCACCGGCCACCAGCGCATCGACCAGGTTGGCTTCGGCGAATTCCTTGAGGGCGTCCTGGGTGTAGCCGGCGTAGTACAGATCGGGGTAGGGTCGGAGTTCGTCGCTCAGCAGCGCCGCCAAGCGCCCGGCTTCCGCCAGCTGCTCCTGCGCCTGAGGCCGCTCGCCGCGATGGACGGCGCGGATGGCGTGGGCGCAGTGACGAATGAGCGTCCGCGAGGTCTGCAGGGCACGGTCCCGGGCGACGTTCTTCTCTTCGAGGTGGCGCAGGGCGTGCTCGCCGATGGAGCGCAGA
>CAVPGM010000023.1:0-37242 GCA_963703945.1 uncultured beta proteobacterium
GGACAGCGTCGCGCCGTTCATCACGGTCTGGGTCGCGAGAGCCACGTCGGCCGGCGCCAGGCCGAGCGCGCGGGCCTTGTCCTGGTCGACGTCGACTCTCAGGATGCGAACCGGGTCGTTCCAGTCGAGCTGGACGTCGCGGACCTTGGGACTCGATGCCACCACCGCTTCGACCTCGCGCGCGATCTCGCGCACCTTCTGCGTATCCGGACCGACGACACGGAACTGGACCGGGAAGCCGACCGGCGGACCGAGCTCCAGGCGCGTGACGCGGACCCACACCTGCGGGAATTCCTCGTCGACGCTCGCCATCAGCCGTGAGCGCACCCGTTCCCGCGCCTCCATGTCCTTCGTCATCACGATGAAGACGGCGTAGCCCGGATTCGGCAGCTCCGGATCGAGCGAGAGATAGAAGCGCGGCTGGCCCGCGCCGGTGTACGCCGTGAAGAAGCGGATGTCCTCATCCTTCGCGAGGACCGATTCCATCTTCTTGACCTGCTCGGTGGTCGCCGGGAACGAAGCGCCTTCCTTCAGTCGCAGCTCGACGACGAGTTCCGGCCGCGAGCTGTTGGGGAAGAACTGCTGCGACACGAACCGGCTTGCGAAGATAGCCACGGCCAGTGCGGCCACGGTGATCCCGATGACCCACCAGCGCCGCTCGATGGCGAGGTCGATCCAGCGGCGCAGCTTTCGATAAAACGGCGTCTGGTACGGATCGCCGCCGTGGTCGTGCTTCTTGAAGTCCGGCAGCATCTTCACCGCGAGATACGGCGTGATGACCCCCGAGACGACCCACGAGAACAACACGGCGGTGCCGACGATCCAGAAAATGCCGCCCGCGTACTCGCCGGTGGTCGACTGCGAGAATCCGATCGGCATGAACGCGGCGACAGTGATCAGCGCGCCGGTCAGCCGCGGCATCGCGGTCGATGCGTAGGAATAGGCGGCGGCCTTGACGCGATCCCAGCCTTCCTCCATCTTCACGACCATCATCTCCACCGCAATGATGCCGTCGTCCACCAGCAGGCCGAGCGCAATGATCAGCGAGCCGAGCGAGACGCGCTCGAGGTTCCAGCCCATCGCGAGCATCACCAGCGCGACGACGCCGAGCACGATCGGCACCGAGAGCCCGACCACGATCCCGGTGCGCCAGCCGAGGCTCAGCAGGCAGACCGCGAGCACGATGGCGAGCGCTTCCATCAGCGAGCGTTCGAATTCCCAGATCGATTCGCTGACGACGGTCGGCTGGTCGGCGACGCGCTCGAGCTCGACGCCATAGGGCAGCTCGGCCTGGACGTTGGCAACGGCCTTCTCGATCGCCTTGCCGAGGTCGACGATGTTGCCGTCGTTGGTCATCGTGATGCCGAGCATCAGCACCTGCTGGCCGTTGTGGCGCACCGTGTACAGCGGCGGATCCTCATATCCGCGCGTGACGGTCGTGAAGTCGCCCAGCTTGATCGTCCGGCCACCGGCGGTGACCGGCACGTTGCGAATGTCCTCCTCGCTGCCGAACTGGCCGCTCACGCGCACCAGCACCCGGTCGCCCCGCGTGTCGATCGAGCCGGCGGGAAGAACTTCGTTCTGGTTCCGCAGGCTTTCAACAATTGCCAGCGGCGTGATGCCGAGCGCGGCCAGCCGCTCGTGCGAGAACTCGACGTAGACCTTTTTCCCCTGCTTGCCGATGACGTCGACCTTCTTCACCATCGGCACCTTCAGCAGGCGGCGCTTGATGTCCTCAGATACGTCGGAAAGCTCCGCGAGGCTGACGCCGTCGCCCTTGACGGCATACAGCAGCCCGGTCACGTCGCCGAATTCGTCGTTGAAGATCGGGCCGATGACGCCTTCGGGCAGCTCGTCCTTGATGTCGCTCAACTTCTTGCGCGCCTGGTACCACGCCTCCCGCTGATCCGCGTGCGAGGTGCCGCCGCGCACGCTGAGCAGCATGCCCCCATAGCCCTGCCGCGCGTAGGTCTTGACCTTGTCGAAGTGGTCGAGCTGCTCGAACTTTTTCTCCATCCGGTTGAGCACCTCGTCCTGCATCTGCTGCGCCGTCGCGCCGGGCCAGACCACCATCGCCGTCATCGACGGCACCGAGAAGTTCGGGTCTTCGAGCTGGCCGAGCTTGGTGAAGCCCAGCACGCCGCCGATGCCGATCACGAGGATCAGGAAGAGCACGATGGCGCGGTGGCCGAGTGCCCATTCAGTGAGGTTGAACGACTTCATCGGGCGACCTGCTTGCCTGCTTCGCCGCGCCGTGAAGCGGCCAGCGCGACCTTCAGTCCGGGCGCCATCTTCTGCACACCCGCGGTGACGACGAGCTCGCGGGCCGGCAGCCCGGAAACGAGGACTTCGTCGCTGCGATACCCGTGCACCGTAACGCCGACCAACTCGACGGTTCCCACCGGCTCGGCGCCTGCGCGGCGAACGACCCACAGCGCCGGCTGCCCGCTCGATTGGGTGATCGCGCTGGCCGGGATCACGGCCACCGGGATTTCCTCGGCGGTTCGCTCTACGATCAGCGTGGCCGTGGCACCGAGCGGCAGCGGCCTCGGGGTCTGGGGCTTCAATCGAGCGCGATACGTCCGGGTTTGCGCCGCCGCCTGCTGCGAGAGCTCACGCAGGACGACGTCGAAGCTCTGGTCGGGCGCGCTCGCCAGCGACGCCTTGAACCGCGCCTTCGTGAACGAGGCGAAGTCATTTTCTGGCACGTCGACCACGATCTCGGGCTCGCCGTAGTCCGAGATCGAGACGACCGGCTGCCCCTCGGCGACGACCTGGCCCACCTCGGCCCGCACGGCCGTGACGACACCGCTGCGCGATGCGCGCAGCACCGTGTACTTCAACCGGTTGCGGGCGAGCTCGAGCTTCCTCGCCTCCGCCTCGGCCGCCGCCTTGGCCCTGACCTCCTCGCTTTCCGTGTGCTCGGTCTCGGATACGCTGACGGCGCCATCGTCCTTCAGCTCCACGTTGCGCTGCCGGTCTGAGCGGGCCTGCCGCGCCGCCGTCTGGGCGGCGAGGAACTGCTGCTCCGCCGCTTCGACGGCAAGCCGGAAATCGGTGTCGTCGAGCACCGCCAGCACATCGCCTTCGCGCACCCGCTGGCCAACGTCGATGTTGCGTTTCACGATCTTGGCGCCGACGCGAAATGCCTGGTCCACCTCGTAGCGCGAGTGCACCGAGCCGGTGTAGCGGCTGGTTTGCAGCGGCTGGTCGTAGCGGATCTCGGCGGTGCGCACCGTCCGAAGCGCCTCGGCGGGCTTGTCCGGCGTGCACGCGCAAAGGAGGGTGGCGATCAATACGGTGACGGCTGTGACAGAGGGTTTCATCGCACTCACTAATGTCGGGGCCATACGAAAGGATTTAGCCGGGAGACCCGGGCTCATGGACGGCGGACCGAACCCCGTCATTGGCTGTGTCATGGTGTGCCTCGCTTTGCTTCGTACCGCGCGGTCGATTCCGGCGGCTCGCCGAAATGCTTGCTGCCGCCGCCGAGCGCCGCGTACAGGGATACCCGGCTGGACAGCAGTGCCCGGCGCAACTGCACGACCGTCTGCTCGGTCGAAAGCAGGTCGCGCTGGGCATCGAGCACTTCGAGGAAGGTCGCGGTGCCGCGGTCGTAACGCATCTGCGCGAGGCGCGCGCGCTCCTGCTGGGCCGCGAGCGCCCGCCGCTGGATCGCGAGCTGCTGGGCCAGCCAGTGCTGCGCCGAGAGCGCATCGGCGACGTCGCGAAACGCGCCCTGTACCGTGCGCTCGTAGTCAGCCACCGCCGCGTCGCGGCGCACCTCGGCGAGGTCGACGTTCGCGCTCCGGCGGCCGGCGTCGAAGATCGGGAGCGAGAGCTGCGGCCAGAACAGCCACGCCTTCGTTCCCGATTCGAACAGGTTGCCCAGATCCGAACTCGCGCCGCCGAAGAACCCCGTGAGGGTGATGTTGGGAAAGAATGCCGCGCGCGCAGCGCCGATGTTCGCGTTCGCCGCCTTCAAGCGGTGCTCGGCGGCGACGATGTCGGGCCGTTGCTGGAGGAGATCCGAAGGCAGGCCCACCGGAAGGTCGGGCAGGAGCGCATTGTCGTTCAGGTTCGATCGCTCCGAAAGCCGCGCCGGCTGCGCTCCGACGAGCAGCGTGAGCGCGTGCGCCTGCGCCGCGCGCGCCTGTTCGAGCTGCGCGCCGAGCGCCTGCGCCTGAGTGAGCAGAGTTTCGACCTGCGCCACGTCGAGGCGCGTCGTCGTGCCGACCTCGAAGCGGCGCGTGAAGATGCGGAACGACTCCTGGCGGGTTTTGATGGTCTCGCGGGCGATCACGATGCGCTCGTCGAGCTCGCGCAGTGAGAGATAGCCATCGGCCACCTGCGCGATGAGGCTCAAGGTGACGGCCCGCCGGGCGGCGTCGCTCGAGAGGAACTGTTCCAGCGCGGCATCCTTCAGGTTGCGCACGCGGCCCCAGAAATCGAGTTCCCACGCCATGACGCCCACGCCGACGTCGTACACGCTGGCGGTGCGCGAACTCCCGGTGCCGCTCAGGCTCTCGGGAACGCCCACGCGAAACGCTCCGGCGTTCGCGTCGAGGGTGGGGAACTGGTCGGCGCGCCGGATCTGGAAGGCGGCGCGCGCCTCGAGAACGCGCAGCACCGCGATGCGCAGATCGCGGTTGTGTTCGAGCGCCTGCTCAATCATCGCCTGCAGCTCGGGGTCCGTGAAGTAATCGCGCCATGCGACCTCGGCGGCAACGCGCGCATCGGGCTTGGTATCCACCGGCTTGGGAGCATCGGCCGGATACTCTTCCGTGACTGGCAGCGCGGGCCGGGTGTATTTCGGCGCGAACGAGCATCCCGCCGCCAGGATCCCGAGGCCCGCTGCGCATATCACCGCGAGCGACCGCAGCGCACGGCCCCTGCGACCCGATCGACTTGCGGCTCGCGAAGCTGCCGGTCGCGCTGCGGTCGGCGCCGCATCGAGCGGTTCATCGGGATTGAGTAAGAGGTTCATTGTTCGTCGAGGCGCTTTAAGCGATCACTTGTCCGTTCTATCGAAAACCGCGAGGCTGCCCGCCTCGAGATCGCTCGCGATCGAATCGAGCAGTCCGCGAATCATTGGTCGTCAACGTTTGAATCAATGGGAGAACAGTAGTGGAGGCTCTGCCGGAAGTGGTCAGTGAGCCGTCGTCCTTTCGTCGCGATTTCGTCAGCGCCGACGGAGTGGCTCGGCGCGCGCCATCGCGCAACTCCTCATCGTGAGAGTCACGAAAAGCGCCGTGATGATCTGTTCGGGCCCGCGGGCAGGCGGACATCCGATGCGGTTGCCGACGGTCCTCTGGGTGAGCCGGGCCGGGCGACGCCGTCGAAACTTCAGAAATACCAGGACAAGCTCAAAGTTCCGAACTCGGGGCGACGCCGCTCGGTGTCGAATGTCTTGGTGAAGTACGTTTTACCGAAGAAGAAGACGAAACGCTGATGCCGCACGGAGAGGCCGAACGTGCCCATGCCGATGAAGGGCTTGGAGCTGACCGATCGGCTGTCGTTGAACATGGTTCCGTCGAGTGGAAGGTAGTAGGCGACGCCGTAGCCCATGAGACCGCCGGAAAGCGACACGGACCATCCGCTCACGGGCCCTACACCGACCGTGGAGGCCGCATTGAACCCCTGACGCAGACCTGTTCCGCCAATGGCATCGACCAGGTTCCAGCCGACCTCGCCGTACAGACCGAGTCCGACACCGGTGAAGTAGTTGCCGAGCGCCGCGCTGGCCACGGGAATGACTCTCCACGAGGCCGATTTGCCCAAGTCCCCTTGGGCCAGCATGTACGTGCCGGTGTAGCCGACGTTGAGGATTGGCTCGTTTGGAAGCTGCGTGTCCCAGCCCATCGGCTCGTCCGAGCCGGTCCAACTATGGAACCATTTTTGTACGTTTTCAGCCTGCGATGCCGAACCCACCACGCCGACTCTGAGCTGCCACGCATGTACCCACCGGTCCTTTTTCGCATAGATCGTACTGTCGAGGTACAGCACCCCGGCATAGGGTTGGTCGTCCAATGGCGGGTTCGCGACCGTGATGTCGTCTGGCGTATGCATCTCCTGGGCAAGGGACCAGGACACGTACGTGCGGTAACCCTCATTTCCAACGAACGGCAGGAACGACCAGAATTCACCCCACCGGCGGACGAGGCTCCGCTCCTCGTAGGTGTCGATGGCGTCTGACACCCAAGTCACGCCGAAGCCGTTCGTGTAGTTGTTGTCAGACCCGGTTGCTACGTCGTTTTCCACGGTAACCGTCAATGCGCCACGATAAGACGGCGGGCGACTGCGCGGCGCAGTCGACTCGTCCGGATAACAGCAACGCGACCGACGCCAACAACACGCTCGTCTTCATGTCGTTGTCCTCGATGCCCGCTGGCTGTTCGTGGATTTCGATGTGGAGGGAGCGTAACCGACGCTTGCGAAGGAGTGGTCAATGAAGCGTCGAAATTTGGTCGCAGTCTATCTGGTGAGCGATGTTGCGGCGATGATCGAAGTCACACGCCGTGACGATCGGTCCAGTGCGCGTGGCAGCACAGCGTGGAGTAGCCGCTGCGCCTGCAGACGGAGACGGCGGTCGTCGACCGGGTCGACTGTCGTGGTTGCGACTGACTCGCCGCCGTGACTGCTATGGAAGAGTTTCCGTTAATGTGCCGCGATTACAACCGGGCGCTGATGGAGGCGAACTCGTCACGGCAGGCCTCTCCGAAGGCCTTCAGCGGGTCGGCATCCTCGGAACGCGCGAGTTCACGCATCTCCTCAACGGTCAGGTTGTTGGAGAAGTACTGCTCGGTAATTCGCCTTAGCAGATGCTCGGCCTCCTTGAGAACTGCAGGGGAGGCGGACAGTCGGATGCGGTTGAGCAGGGCGTAGGCGTGGAGCAAGGTTTCCGGCTTGTCCAAGGTATGGGCCATCGCGTCGAGGAGAAGCTTGCTGCACTCGGCGATGAACTCGCCGTACAGCGCTTCCCGATTGCGGAGCTCCAGTTGCACCATCTCGCGCTTGCTGGCGGTCTTCTGCGTGAGCCACGCAGTGGCGACGGTTGCAGAGCCGCCCACCAGCGATCCCAGCACTCCCGACATAGCGCCTACCAGGGTTGGGTCCATTGCTTAGCCATCGGGCTTGTCTTGCGGGAGCGACGGACTCCGGCGTGCGGCTACTCGCCTTTCAGGTGAGGGAAGCGCTGCTTGAGCCGGTCGATGACATAGTCCTCGACCCGCGCCGTCGCCGCCGGTCCAAAGGCGTCGACCGACTTCTCGCGTATCGCCAGGTGCATCATCAGCAGGGCGCGCAGCTTGGCGAAGGCGATGGGATTGTCGGTTCCGCACACTGTGGCGTCTTTCTGCAGCACGCGCTGAATGGCGCCGGGTTCGAGGATCCTGATGTCGCACAGCATTGACAGCCGCGCGATCTCGCCATCGAGTTCCTCGAGATTGTTCTCCCAGAACGCGAGGGGAAGGTCGTGGGTGTGCTCGGTCATCGATCGTTCCTACTTCTGTTGCGATTTCGCGCTCGATCTGTCACCGCGCCGGGACCGCTGCTGGGGCCCAAGCACACGACGGATGCGCGTGAGCATCGCGATTTGCTGCGGCGAAGGCTGGATTCGTTGCACCCGCTTGTCGGCGAGCACGCGCTCGAGCAGCGAAAGCAGGCGATCGCGGTCCTTCCGCTTTGCCAGCACGGCCGGCAGCGTCTCGACCGCCTTTTCCGGCTCGTAGCGCGCGATGATTTCCTGTTCACCTCCGATGCGCCGCACCTCGTCGAGAGGCAGGTCAGGCAGCAGGTCTCGGTAGTCGTCGAGCAGTTCCTGCGCAAGGTGCAATCGGGAAAGCGGCAGGGGCTCGTCCTTGTGAGCCATCAGGAAGGCAACCCGCGCAAGCGCCTCCGCGTAGCCACCTTTGTCGATCGAAGCCAATGCTTCCTTGACGAACGGAAGCTCGCGCGGGTCCACGGTCGGTGCCGCTTGTTCCGGGTCCTGTCCGTCACCCAGGTAGAACGCGTACAGGTTGCCGTAGGTCTGGAAGAATGCGGCTTCGGACGCCGCATCACGCAGTGACCGGCCATAATCGAACGAAGCGCTCGTCAGCTCCGACGCCGCCGACTCGATCTGGCGCACCGGATGGTCGGACGCAAGCGCCTGGCGCTGAGCCTTCACCGCCTGCGCCGCCGGCGCCAGCCAACTCAAGAATGGATTGAGGTCGGAAAATGCCCAGCGCTGCAAGCGCAGCGGGTGAAACACGCGCGACAGCTTGGCGCCGTACTCGTTGGCGAGCGCCTTCACCAGGGGCCGTCCAAAGAGCTCGTAGGCGCGCTGATTGAACTCCGCGACGACCTTGGCCGCCTCGAAGGGCTTTTCGTCGACGCGTTTGAAGCGGTTCAGGCGCGCGACGATGTCTTCCAGGCGCAACTCAACGAGGTTGACCTCGTAGGCCGTCTTGCCCCCGGAGTCCTTCTTCTCCGAAATCTGCATCCCGTACAGGCCCGGTGGCAGCGCCTCGATCGACTTGAGCACCGAAGCGATTTGCGTACCTTCCTTTTTTGCCACTTTGCCGGAGACGAAGATGCCCAGGTGGCCGACTTCCTCTTGCATCAGGCCGACGATCACCTGCCCGCGAGCCTTGATTTCCTCGGTGCTGCTGTAAACGTCAGCGACCCAGTTGAAGGCTTGCTGGGGCGGGGTGATGTTGTCGCCCAGCGACGCGAACATCACGATTGGAACCTTGATCTGGCGCAGGTCGAGTGCGCCGGGCGTGCCACCCTTCGCCGTCCCTGACCACAGCTTGTTGCCGACGAAGAGATTCTGCGTGATCCACTCGATCTCCTCGCCGTTGAGCAGGTAGTAGCCCCCCCACCAGCGCTCGAATTCGAGAAAGCGCGCCGACTCGGTGTCGATGTCGGCGAATACCTTGTAGTACTTGTCCCAGAACGTATTCGCCGGATTCAGGTTCTCAAAGTTCTGCACCAGCCAGGCGCCGTCAAATGTGCCTGCGCCTAGGTCGGAGGTCAGCGAGGCGAGCCAGGTACCGCCGAGCAGTCCGCCGGCATAGCGCATTGGATTGTCGCCCTCGTTCTCCCGCCAGGCGCCGCCCCAGTAGGACATCGGCGCGCCGACTATCACGACCGGACCGGTGTCGCCGGGATGGGCGGCAGCGAGCATCATCGCTGCCCAGCCCGCCTGGCAGTTGCCGACAAGTCCGGGCTTGGGGGCGTCGGGGTGAAGCTCCCGCACGCGATGCACGAACTCACGCTCGGCGTTGCACACGTCGAGCAGCGTTTGTCCCGGTTCGGGGTTCGGGAAGAAGATCACGAAGTAAACCGGGTGGCCTTCGTGCAGCGCCACTCCAACCTGCGAATCGTCCTTGAAGCCGCCGATGCCGGGGCCATGGCCGCCGCGCGGGTCGATGATCACGAAAGGGCGGAGCTTGGGATCGATCGTCACGCCCTTAGGCGGAACGATGCGCACCAGCGCGTAATTGACGGGCTTTTCGAGCGTGCGCCCGTCCAGCACCATTTCATAGTCGAAGCGCAGTACCGGCGGCAAGCCCTGCCGCTCGTGCTCGACGAAGTTGTTGCCGCGCTGGCGCAGCGTGTCCCAGAACAGAATGGAGCGCTGCGCGAAGTCGACACCGTATTGCGCGCTGCTCGTCCATGCCAGCCAGGGGGCCAGCGGGTTGGTTGTCAACGCGGCGGCCTGCTGCTCACATGCCTGCTGGATCCGCTCGTTGAAGCGCTCCGACGCGAGCTTGGTACGGCCTTGCAGAATCTGCGCGACTTTCGCCGTCACATCGTGGCTTTGTGAAAGCTGTTTGGCTGGATTGGTCATGAGATCTTCCGTCATCCTTCACTTGTGTGTTGGGTCGACCGAGCGTGCAGCGGGGCCCGTCCCCAGGTCGCTGGCGATCGATTCGAGCAATTCATGGCCGGACGCGAAGTTGCGCTGCCCGCCGGTGACCAGGTTTTCGAGACGGCCGGCGAGTGCGCCAGCACTCGCGTCGCTGCGCAGCTTCAGCACGTACGTGCGCCGGCTGGGGTAGGTGGATTCGGACTTCAGTGTCATCGCAGGTGTCAGTTTGTCGCTGGTGAGAAAGGTAGTCGCAGTGCGGCGTGAAGTGGTAACGGAAACGTCGCTGTTCGGTCGGAATGCAGGATCCGCTCGACAGCCCTACCCGTTGTCGGTGTCGTCGTCGAGACACAGCGTCAAGTGAACGACGCCGTCCGCTTGTATTTTGTGCATCGGTAGTCCGCTCTGCTCGAATACATCGAGCATCGGAGCGTTGTCGGGAAGCACGTCCGCCTCGAACTGCGTAACGCCGTTGCGGCGAGCGATGCTTGTCAGCTGCTGAAGCAGCTCACTTGCGATTCCGCGGCCCCGGTAGTCCTTCGCCACCGTGAATGCAATCTCTGCGCTCGCTTCATTCCGTGCGCAGTGACCCAGACCAACGATGATTTCCTGATTGCCCCTTGCGACCGTGGCAACCAAGACAACGTCGCGGACGCCGTCGCTTTCGGTGAGGCGCCGGAGTTCTTTGTCGCTCAGTTCGCTTTTGAAAACGAAGAACCGCCGATAGATTGATTCAGGGTCCAGCGCCCGAAACGCCTTCACGATGCGTTCCCTGTCGTCGGGGCGGACGGCGCGGATCGTTATGCCGGGCAGGTTCGCACGACCTCGCGCGTTGAAGCGTTTAGTCGAGTGTGGGCTATGAAACGCATTTCGCGCCTGACCACCGTAAGTGGCCCAGCAAGCCCGATTACAAACGACGGTGTTGGTTAGCATGGTTGTTGCCTATGGGACGTCATGCGACGAACCTTAGTCGGCATCAACTGCTAAGTGGTCAGCAAACCGTCGACATCTGGTCGCAATTCGGCTGGCGATCGCCGTCCACCACAGAGGTCCGAGGAGCAGTCAGGACGTCGGGATTCCTGATGATCTGCCTTCGCTCCGCACGATTCGGCGCCGCAGCCATGCGACGTCCGCCAAGCGGCGACGACGAGTCTGCGTCCCGCGCCGGCGTGCACGGTCGCCGGAGTCTCGTACTGAACACGCGGCCCTGGCGGCACTCCCTAAATGACGCCGCTCAGTACGTTGATGCTCATGGCGAGCACAGCCATGTTGAAAATGAAGCTGAGGACACCATGGCCCAGCGTCGCTCGCCGCATGTGTGCAGAGGTCACCGCGACGTCCGAAACCTGCGATGTCATCCCGATGACGAACGAGTAATACGCGAAGTCGAAATAGTCGGGCTCATCGACGCCCGGGAATCGCAATCCGCGGACCGGACCTTCGTGCGGCGACGCCGGGGCGTAGTAGCGGCGCGCGTAGTGAAACGCGAATACCGTGTGAATGAGCATCCACGACAGCAGGAGCGCCGCGATCGACAATCCGACGTGAAGCGCCTTCGGCCAGAAAGCGAGCGACTTCACGTCGCCCATCACGAAGCCGATGGCGACGATGCTGGCGCACGCAGCATTCGTCACGAGCAGGAGAATGATGTACGCGGCCTGATCGTAGGTGCCGGCACGCCGGCGCGTGAGGTTCGCGTCGGCACGCATGATCGTCAGCCAATACAGGATCAGATAGGTGACCGATGCCGCGTTCCAGGTCACCAGCAGCCGGTTGGCGACAGGGGCGACGGCGGGCCCGATCGCGTATACGACGATGCCGATTGCAACGACCATCGCAAGCCGCCGTTTCGCAGACAAGCGGATCGGCCACGGCAAGCGTTGCGCATCCTTCATGGCGTTTCCGCAACGCTACGATAGTCGCTCCAGGTCGTTTGCACCGTTGTCATGGGCATACGCTAGCGGCCGCCGCCTGCTCAGTCGTCAGCGAAACGTCTGCATTCGGTCGGAACTCGGTGCGCTTACCTTTGCATCATCGCTTCGTCGCGCCCCAGACGTCGGGAAGGAGCGCTCGTCGCCGCCGCGTGCTTCGGAAGGCTCGGGAACGGCTCCGCCTGCCGATCGGACGGAATCGCGACTTTCCGCTTACGACTTCGTGAGCACAGGGCCCTAACATGCTTTGGTGTCGCGCAGCGCGACCCCTCGCGCACGAGCGCAGCAGACTGAGCCTGGAACATGGACCGACGCTTGATCGAATGGCACGGACAACACCGGACCGACAACCGCGCCCTTGGGCAATGGACATCAAACTGACACCCGGTTGGTTTTATCGAGCGCTGATCGTCATCCTGTCGGTCTGGGTCCTGCATAGCTTCGTTCAGGCCTTGCTGGCGGCGTGCGTGACGGCGGTCGCGAGCTGGCCGCTGTACACGCGGTTCGCCGCCCGCCTGCCCGAGCGCATGCGGCGCAGCGCAGCCCCGCTGATCTTCAGCTGCCTGATGGCGGTGTTCGTGCTGGCACCGTTGATATTTGCCCTCGCGGCACTACTCAGCGAAGCTCACTCGCTGCTCCTCGACGTCGCGGCTGCCGACCAGCGCGGAATCGCCCTTCCCCACTGGCTGGAGAATGTGCCGCTGGTCGGAGAGTGGGTGGAGGCACGCTGGCAAAGCGAGCTTGTGCACCCCGGGACGCTCAGGCTGTGGCTGCAGCGGTCCGATCCGACTCTGCTGCTGGGCTGGGCGCAATCACTGGGACGGTTCACGGCGCGCAATGCGTTCATCATTGCATTCACCATCCTGCTGCTGTTCTTTCTGTATCAGGAAGGTGAATCGCTGGCGGCGGGGTGTCGGCGAGTGTTGCGCCAGCGCCTCGGCGAGGGGGTCGAACGCTACCTCGACCTCGGCACGCGGGCCGTGCGCGCCTCCGTGAACAGCATGCTGGTGGTGGGGCTGTTCGACGGACTTGCCACCGCAGTCGCGTACGCGATCGTCGGCGTGCCGCAAGCGGCCGTGTGGGCCGGGATCACGGGTTCGCTTGCGCTCGTCCCGTTCCTGGGCTACGTGGCGGTCATCGCATTGACCCTGCAGTTAGCGATGAAGGGCGCCGCCTCTCTTGCACTGATCTCATGCGGGCTGGGCTTTGCCATTCTGCTGTGCGGCGACAAGGTCGTGCGGCCCTTGGTCGCGCGCGATGGCGTCCGCCTGCCTTTCGTGTGGATTCTTATGGGCTGTCTGGGCGGCTTTGAAGTGCTCGGACTCGTCGGGCTGGTGGTCGGCCCGGTCGTGCTCACCCTCGCACGGGAACTCTGGCAGCAGCGCGTTCGCGATGTGGCGCCGATGGACGAGACCAGCGGGGTCTCGCTTGCCGAAGAGCAGCCTCACGGCGCTTCGCGCGTCGCTGAAGCGGGCCTCCTGAGCCGCTAGGGCGCAAACACATCGTCGATCCAATCGAGGAGCAGCAAGATGGGAAAGAAGTTCTTCGCGGCGGTTCTCACAGCCGTACTGGCGCTGCCGCTCGGCGAGGCCAATGCAGCGTCGCTGCGCGACGTGTTCAAACGCGTCAGCGGGTCGGTCGTCGTCGTCCTGGCCGAGTCGAAGTCCCCGGGGGCATCGGGCAGCCAGGGCCAGGCCGACGTCGGCGGGCTCGGTTCCGGTGTACTCATCTCGCAGAGCGGCAGGATCCTGACCGCTGCGCACCTCGTCGAGGCGGCCGATCGCGTGAGGATCAGGTTTGCAGGTGGGGCCGTCGTGGCAGCACGCGTCGTCGCGTCCGATCCTTTGGCGGACCTCGCGCTGCTGGAGGTGACTCAGGTGCCGCACGACGCAGTCGCCGCCCGGATCGGCGACTCGGACAAAGTTGAGGTCGCAGATCAGGTGTTCGTGGTCGGTGCGCCGTATGGCATCAGCGAAACGCTGTCCGTCGGCTACGTCAGTGCGCGGCGCACGTCCCGCTCGGACCCTGACGATTCAGCTTCGGTGGAACTGTTTCAAACCGATGCGGCGATTGCGCCGGGCAATTCCGGTGGGCCGATGTTCAACATGCAGGGCGAGGTGATCGGGATCGTTAGCCGCATCGTCAGTCGCTCGGGGGGCTCCGAAGGAATCGGCTTCGCCGTGACTTCGAACGCCGCGAAGGAACTCCTGCTCGATGCGCCACCCATCTGGACGGGGCTTTCCGTCGTTCCGCTGTCAGGGGAGCTGGCTCGGCTTCTCAACCTGCCGCAACCCGCCGGATTGCTGGTGATGCACGCGGCTGAAGATTCGCCCGGGGCGCAGATGGGCCTGAGAGCCGGCACCACGCCGGCGGTGGTTGGCGGGATGAACCTGACGCTCGGCGGGGACATCATCCTGGCGGTTGCCGGGATGCCGATCGAATCGAACGCCGCCAACTACCGCAAGATCCGCGATCGGTTGCGGCGGGCGCAGCCAGGGGAGCAGATCCCCATCATCGTTCTGCGCGCCGGCCGGATCGTCGAACTCAGCAGCGCCAACATGAGAGCGGCCGGCGCGAACTGATTCTTCAAGGTTCGCGAAGCCGGCGATGCAAGGGTCGCACAAATGCGACCGAACGCCGACGGATCGCTGACCACTGCAGGGTTGGCCCTCGCTAGCATGCTTCCTGGATCGTCGATAGCGCAGGCCAATAGTGCCCTGCTACAGCCTAACCATGAAACAGTACAAGCCTCTCCTTAGCTCAGCACCAGCGAGCAGCATTCTTAATGCGCAAGAGTTCCGTTACAGAAGCAGCGCGCGCACCGACATTCGCAAGACCTTCGCGAACTTCCGACGCAACGCGTCGAAGCAAAACCAGCCGAGCGTCTCGAACGTTCGGCCGTTGACGAAGAATCCGATGAATGCGACGCCGGCGTTTCATTCGCTTGTGTCGCTGCGACGGTCCTCTGACTGATCCGACTCGCTAGAACATTACTCAAAAGGAAAATGAACATGACGACTCGATTCACTCAACGCTTGGGTCTTTGGATGTCGCTATGCCTGCTCGTAGCAGCCACCGTCAGTGTGGCGATGGCCGAAGCCGCCGCCCGCGCCGACGAGGGCAAAGTCGAGGCCATCGAGATCATCTATAGCTCGCCCGACCACTCGCCGGTCAACAAAGGAACCGTGATCGGCGGCCTCGCCGGTGGCGTGATCGGCCACCAGATCGGGAGCGGCCGCGGGAAAACGGCCGCGACCATCGCCGGAACAGTCGGCGGAGCGGTCGTCGGAAATGAAATCGAGAAGAAGCAGGAGCAGGCGAAGTCGCCGCGATACCGCATCACCGTGCGACTCGATTCGGGCAGCACGCTGATCGTCGAAGACACGCGCGACCTCAACCTGCGGGTGGGCGACCGTGTGCGGATCGACAACGGCCACCTCACTCGGATCTAAGCACAGGCTCCCTACGCGATCGGGCTTTTAGGGTTTCGAGCAAGGTCGGCCTGTCGCGGCGTGCACAATTTCGTGCATGCGAAGATCGCGGCGATCCAACTTGATGAAACTGCTGTGTGCCAAGACCGGCGCGTGGCCGATTGCTTGTGCGGACTCGCGGAGTAGATGGACTGCGCGAAGTCGGACCAGGGGATGCCGAGCAAGGTGATCGCTAGACTCAACTCGGCCAGTTTCAGACGCTCGCGCCGTCTAGCCAATCGACCGAATTGCGTACATCATCTGCTGCTACACGAGACATTCTCGATAAGCGAGAGGGATCGATGAGCAAGTTGCCTATCACACGCATCAGAGGTTTGGTGCCTCAAGCCGAGGATGACCGGCTCGAGATCATCGAAACGAAAGAAGATGCTCAAGCGCGTTCTGCAACTTTCGCTATTCGTACACCGAAGTCTCGGCGTTCGGCGGCAAGGCCCGCGTGAAGTCGCGCCGGGCAAGCTTCGAAGAGGGCAAACTCGTGTCTGAGTCGTTCGAAGCCGATCTGAGTCGTGACGCGTACGACCAGGTCGTGGGCCAGGCGCAGCAACAGTTCGAGAACCAGATGGGTTTGCTACTGCGGCCACTTTCGTGGTTCCTGCCGTTTTCCGGCAGACGCGGCCGCTGAGCGCAGGCTCGTTTCGGCGAAGAAGCCAGAGCCGATCTCGGCCATCAGCGGCGATTGAGCATGTTCCACCAATTCGCCTGATACCAGACGAATCAGCCGCTGCTGAGTGATATCCGCGGTGTTGCATCGGACGGCCGCACTGGTGACGCACCTCGCTTGCCGCGGGCGGCGTATCGTGAACAGATGCCTATCGACGTCGAGTGCTACGCCGGCTATCGCGGCGAGCAGGAACCCCTGGCCCTCTGGTTTCGCAAACGGCGCGTCGCCGTACGATCGGTAGTGGACAGGTGGTACTCGCCATCGCAACGGTGGTTCAAGGTCGAGGCCGAAGATGGCGACACCTACATCGTTTGCCAGGACGAGCCGAGCGGCCAGTGGGAGCTTGCCGCTTACACTAGCCGGAGGTCACTCGGCACTGGCCTACGCTATCTTGAGTCTTCGCACGACCCGCTGAGTTGAACGCCTAGTCTCCGTGCCGTTCTTATCCTGTAGGCGCCAAGTTAGCTCTGCAAGAGCGATGCCGACTAAGACGAGTTAGAGCGCTATTACATGAGCAACGTTGCCGTGCCCACATATATGCGATGTCCAATGGGACAAGTACGGACTACCGAGATTTGTCGTGAACTTCGGCGAGTGCCCCGGGGGCACGCGTGGCATGCCGGTCAGCGACAGGACTATTCAGATTCCGGCAACCCCGTACATTACGGAGTGGGATGATGACAGCTATCCGCCCGCACCGAGCGAGAACGAGCACGGCAGGCTTCTGGGATTGGACGCTGCCCGGACGGGGGCGCTTCGAGCACTCTTGACCAGTTCCGCATCGAATCTAGGAGAGACGCCATGACCGTACTCGTTGCTTACGTCCCCCGCCCCGAGGGGCAAGCCGCCTTGGATAAGGCGATCGAGATCGCGAAAGAGCGCAGAGAGCGCCTCATGGTCGTCAATGCCGGTTCGGGTGACAATGCAGCCGATCCGTCCATCGCGGATGCAATAGACGTCGAGCGCGTCGAGAAGCTGTTGCGCGAATCGGGAATCGACGCGGAATTCAAGCAGTTTGTCCGAGGCAAGGGGCCGGTCGACGAGATCCTCGATCTCGTCGAATCGCTGCCGGCATCACTGCTGGTCATCGGCCTGCGTAAGCGCAGCTCTGTGGGCAAGCTAATCCTGGGCAGCGTGGCGCAGGACATACTGTTGTCAGCTCGATGCCCGGTGCTCGCCGTGAAAGCGCTCTAAAGGTCCGACATGAAGCGGGATTTATTGGCGGCGTGAACATCCCACGCCCGCACTATTAGGCCGGCATCTCGCGGACATCGTCCGCGATGATCAGCTCAGCCTCGGTCGCGGCGACCACGGTGGCCACATCGACACCCGGCGCCGTTTCCAGCAGCGTCGCTTTGCCGTCCGGAAATGCGATGGTCGCGAGTTCCGTAACGAGCAGGTCGATCGGGCGGAGCGATGTCAGAGGCAGAGACAACGTGCGGACAATCTTCGGCGCGCCGCGGGCCGTGTGCTGCATCGCGACCACGACACGCCTCGCTCCAGTCACCAGGTCCATCGCCCCGCCCATGCCCGGCACCATCTTGCCGGGGATCATCCAGTTGGCGAGCCGTCCGTGCTGGTCCACCTGCAGCCCACCGAGCACGGTCATGTCGACATGGCCGCCGCGGATCAGGCCGAACGAGAACGCGCTGTCGAAGGTGCTGGCACCCGGCAGCGCCCCGACCGAGCGGCCACCGGCATCGGTCAGCATCGGATGCGCCATGCCTTCCTCCGGCACCGGCCCGGTGCCGATCAGTCCGTTCTCCGATTGAAAGTAGACGTGCAGCTCTTTCGGAACGTAGTTCGCAACCAGCGTCGGGATGCCGATGCCGAGGTTCACCAGCATGTGGTCGCGCAACTCGAGCGCGATGCGGCGGGCGATGATGAGCTGTGGTTCCATGGCGGATCAACCGTTCGCAACAAGGATGTCGACCACCGGGGCCGGCGTCATCACGTCGTCCGGCGGAATCACGCCCACAGGCACGATGTGATCGGCGGTCGCGATGCAGGTGGCGGCCGCCAGCGCGATCACCGGATTGAAGTTGCGCGCGGTCAGCGCATAGCGCAGGTTGCCGAAGTAGTCGGCCATCATCGCGTGCACCAGTGCAAAGTCGGCTCGCAGCGCGGTCTCGAGCAGGTAGGCCTTGCCGTCGACTTCGATCACCTGCTTGCCGTCTGCGACCAGGGTGCCGACGCCAGTCGGCGTCAGCACGCCGCCGAGGCCGTGGCCTGCCGCGCGGATACGTTCGATCAGCGTGCCCTGCGGTACCAGATCGACGGCCAGGGAGCCCTCGATCATCCGCTTCTGCGTTTCCGGATTGAGGCCGATGTGGCTGGCGATCGTGCGCGCGACCAGTCCTGCCGATATCAGCTTGCCGATCCCTCTTCCGGGCATCGCATTGTCGTTGGCGATAACCGTCAGGCCACGCTTGCCCTGGCGCACCAGTTCGTCGATCAGCCGCTCCGGAGTACCCACTCCCATGAAGCCGCCGATCATCAGGCTCGCTCCCTCGGGGATCCGCTCGACCGCCTCGCTGACGCTGCGCGCCTTCATCGTCCGATTTTTGTGTAGTACGCCGTGCGGGCGTTACGCATAGCCCGGCTCCGCGGTCGGCGCGAGGGCGCGGCGACCCAAGCGCGCTTCGCCACCAATCAAGCGCGCGGTCTGCCGCGCGATCATCAGTTCCTCGTTGGTCGGCACGATCCAGACCGCGATGCGACTGCCGGCGCGACTGATCCGCGGGCCTCCCGCTTGATTGGCCGCCTCATCGAGTTCGACGCCGATCCAGCCGGCGTCGCGGCAGACGCGGGCGCGGATCGCGGCGGCGTTCTCGCCGATCCCGGCGGTGAACACGAGCGCGTCGAGACCGCCGAGAAGGGCCACCAGGGCGCCGATCTCACGACGGATGCGGTAGACGAACAGATCGACCGCCAGCCGCGCGCGCGGCTCGTCGCTCGCCAGCAAGGTGCGCATGTCGCTGGCGATGCCGGATACGCCCAGCAGCCCCGATTCTTTGTAGAGCAGTTTTTCGATCTCGGCCGGCGTCATCGCCCGTTCGGCCATCAGGTACAGCACCACGCCCGGATCGAGTGCGCCGCTGCGCGTGCCCATCATCAGGCCCTCGACCGCGGTGAACCCCATCGTGCTGGCGACACTGCGGCCGCCGTCGAGTGCACACATGCTGCAGCCGTTGCCCAGGTGCAAGACGATGGTGCGGCCCTCGGCGGCATCTTCGTCGAGCCGGGCCAACGCGTCGGCGACATACTCGTAGGACAGGCCATGGAAGCCGTAGCGACGCACGCCCTGCTGGTGCATCGCATAGGGCAGCGCGAACATCTGCGCAACCTCGGGGTTGGTGCGGTGAAAGGCGGTGTCGAAGCACGCCACCTGCGGCAGGTCCGGCCGGCTTTGCAGCAGCCGGCGGATCGGCGCCAGGTTGTGCGGCTGGTGCAGCGGCGCCAGCGACTGCAGGCTCTCGAGGGCCGCCAGCACCTTGGCGTCGACCTGCACCGGGTCGGCGAACAGCATCCCGCCGTGCACGACCCGATGACCGACACCGATCAGCTCGCTATCGTGCAGTTGCTGCTGCAGGAAGGCGGCCAGGTAGTCGAGCGCGGCGGCGTGATCGACCGGTTCTGCCCCGTCCCATCGATGTTCATGCACCGCGTTGCCGTCGACATCCTTGGCGATGAAGCGCGCCGCGGCACCGATCGCCTCGACCTGACCGCGCAGCCGCAGCTCCAGATCCTCGTTGCGCTCCTCGAACAGCGAGAACTTGATGCTCGACGAGCCGGCATTCAACACGCAGATCGCGCCGACTCATGACGGCAGGCGCCCCCACGTGCCTTCGCGCATCGCAGCGGCCACCAGCACCCCCACGGCGCACGACGTCTGCTTGGCCTCGACCGAATCGGCGCGGCTGGTCAGCACGATCGGCACGCGCGCCCCAAGGACGATGCCCGCCGCATCGGCATCGGCAAGGAACGTCAGGCTTTTCGCCAGCATGTTGCCGGAATTGAGATCGGGCACCAGCAGAATGTTCGCCCGGCCGGCCACGTTCGACTCGATCTTCTTCAGGCGAGCCGCGCGCAGGTTGATGGCGTTATCGAGCGCCAGCGGACCATCCAGCACCGCGCCCCGGATCTGGCCGCGATCGGCCATCTTGCACAGCGCCGCGGCCTCCAGCGTCGAAGGCATCCTTGCGTTGATCGTTTCGACCGCCGACAGCACCGCCACCCGCACCGGCGAGATGCCGAGCGCAAGAGCCAGGTCGATCGCATTCTGTGTGATGTCGATCTTCTCCTCGAGCGTCGGCGCAATGTTGATGGCCGCGTCGGTGACGATCAGCAGTTCGTCGTAAGTCGGCAGGTCCATCACGAAGCAGTGGCTGATCCGGCGCGCAGTGCGCAGACCCGCCTCGCGCGCGACCACGGCGGCCATCAATTCGTCGGTATGCAGGCTGCCTTTCATAAGCATGTCGGCTTGGCCGCGTTTGACGAGTTCCACGGCCGCTGCGGCGGCCTCGTGGCTGTGCGCCGCCTCGACGAATTCGAACCCCGTGCAGTCGACGCCGGCGCTTTCGGCCGCAGCCTCGATCTTCTTGCGGGGTCCAACCAGGATGGGCGCGATCAGCCCGTCGCGGGCGGCCTCGCCGACCGCGGTGATTGCCGACTCGTCGCACGGATGCGCGACCGCGGTCCGCATGGCCGGAAGCGTCTTGCAGCGCGCGATCAGGTCGCGGAACTTCGCGTGCCTGATCAGCTGGACGTCAGGCAGCGGCATCGCGGTGATTTCGACCGATTTGTCGGGCGCGATCACCTCGGCGGTGCCGAAGAATATGCGCTCGCCCGCCTGGTTCATGCCCAGGCAATCGAGCTCGACGACGTTGTGCGGCTTCTTCTCGGTCACGCGCAGGTAAACCCTCAGCTCGTCACCGACATACAGCGGACGCTCGTACTTCAACTCCTGCCGGCGATAGACGGTTCCAGGCCCCGGCAGTCGGTTGCCCAGCACCGCGGACACCGCCGCCGCGCCCAGCATCGCCGGCGCGACGAGTCGACCGTCGCCGCCCTGGGCGCGCGCGTAGGCCTCGTCGATATGCCGCGGATTGACGTTGCCTGAGACGACGGCGAACAGTTGCAGATCGTCGACCGTGACAGTCCGGATGACGTTGGCCTCATCCCCTACCCGGATGTCTTCATATGTGACATTGCGCAGGCGCTGTGCCTCGCCGCTGTCAGCTGCCTGCTCGCCCGCGGGGTGGATTCCAAGGGTCGTGGGCTCGTCGTCTTCGATGATCGTCATGTCGAATGCCTCTCTCGATGTCAGGTTTGTTCAGCTGCGGGCGTGACGTGCCCGGGCCTACTCGAAGCGGCGTGCGAATGCGCCCACGCCTGCACAGAGCATCAATACGATCATTGTCCCTTCCATGTACCTTCACTCGGTTCATAGGGAACGAACAGCGCGGTGCGGCGACATTGCCCGAATCACCGACGCCCCGGTCGCCCTTGCAACCGCTGCACGCACCTGGCGGTCAATGTCGTTGCTTGCGCGTATTGCTTGCTGTGTCGTCATGCAACGCACATTAGGCGCTGCGATTGAAAGAGTGGTCAGCGAACCGTCGCCATTCGGTCGCAGTTTGCTAAAGGGTGGCGGCAGCGGCCGACAGCCTTGAGCACGCGCTTGAGCGGGCGAGCAGCGACTTCGGTCGCAGGAGTCCGTCGGCCTGCCTCGCCGCGGCGGGATTGGCAGCCGCCTTGTGGGAGCAGGGCCATCCGGAGGCAGCCGAGGCCGCGCTCGCTAATCGACTGGACGTGAACGAGCGAACCGCCGTCCCGGAGGCGATCGCTCTCGCCAACGTGACGCTCGCCTGCGTTGCGCTTGACCACCGCGACCTCGGGCGTGCTCACGATCTCCTGGAGGGCCTGTACGCGCTCGGCGTGCAGCGCCGCCAGTCACGGATGATCGCGATGAGCCTCGCCGAGCGGGTGCGCATGGAGGCCTCACTGCAGCGTATCCCGGCCCCGCCACCTCTGCGCGCCTGCACTCGTTCGGGAAGCACAGATCCGCCACACCTCAACAACTGCGACTGAACGGCGACGATTCGCTGACCACTCTTTCAATCGCGGCGCCTAATGTGCGCTGCATGACGACACAGCAAGCAATAGGCGCAAGCAACGACATCGACCGCCAGGCGCGTGCAGCGGTTGCACAGGCGACCAGAACGTCGGTGATTCGGGCAATTCTCGCCACACCGTGTCGTTCGTTGCGGTAGACGGAGGAAGCCACATGAATAGGACGATGACCGTATTGATGCTCTGTGCCGGCGCGCTAACGAGTCCGGCTATGGGTGCGGACCCAGCGGCTCTTGCCAAGGCGAAGCAGTGTTTCACCTGCCACGATGCCAAGTCGGAATTGATCGGGCCCTCATTCAGCGACATCGCGCGACGCTTCAAGGGAGTGAGCAACTCCAAGACGATGCTGGCCGAGGTCATCCAGGCCGGATCAGATCGCCCGGGTGTTGTGTATCACTGGGGAGCGACCAAGATGCCTGCGGCATCTGCGCGGGTAGCAGTGAGCAAGGAAGAGGCCGAAGTGCTCGCCGAGTATGTGCTGAGCTTCAAGTAGGTCGGACCGCGGCAAGGCAGCGACGGCAGCAGCAGCTGGTCCGCGCGCTGCCGCGTGCTCGCGCTTTCGTCGCCGCCGTTTGGCACGCATCGCGCGGCGCTGCGGAGCCGGATGCCCCGTCCCCGACCCGGCGGATTCTGCGCGCCTTTACTCTGGTGTCACCGCAGGCACCACAGATCACATACGGCACACTGTTCTCACGATGAAGCTAGTAGGTCTCAAGACGATTCTATCCGGGCTGATGTCCGGCGCGAAACTTTCGTTCGCCGATCTGCCGCCTCGTGACGATCCCATCGTGCCGCTCGCGAACGTGCGCGTTCTCGCGACGCTGATTCCGAACGCACGGCTTGCCGTTCTCGAGAACGGACATCCGTTCGCGGTCGCGCGAGTGGACGAAGGCGCGCGCGCGATGAACGAATTTCTCGCGGCCGAGGCGGCCTAGCCGCCGAGCCGCATTCAGAGGGAGCTTCCATGGATACATTCGAGATACGCACGCTGGCCGACATCGAGGCGATCGAGGCGGTGCCAATCGAGCGACGGCTTGAGGGGCTCGACAGCACCTACGACGCCATCGCACGCACCGCGCAGCGCTCTCCCGACGCCGTGGCGCTCGCTTTCGTGCCGAACGGCGACTCGGAGGCGGCCGCGCAGGAAGTGACCTACCGCCAGCTGTTGCACAAGGTCACGCAGGCCGCGAACGCGTTCCACGCGCTCGGCGTCGGCCCGAACGATGTCGTCTCGTACGTGTTGCCGAACCTGCCGGAGACGCATTACACGATCTGGGGTGGCGAGGCGGCGGGGATTGTGAACGCGGTGAATCCGCTGCTCGAGCAGGACCACATCGCGCACATCCTCAACGCCGTCGAGACGAAGGTGCTCGTGACGCTCGGACCGACGCTCGACGCATCGCTGTGGCAGAAGGTCGACGCCATCCGAAAGCGCGTGCCGAGCCTGTGCACCGTGCTCGTCGTCGGCGAGCAGCATGCGCTCGCGCGCGATTTGTTGCCTTTCGCAGCCGAGCTCGATCGCCAGCCTTCCGAGCGGCTCGTGAGCGGGCGTCGCATCCGGCGGGACGACGTGGCGTCGTGCTTCCACACCGGCGGCACGACCGGCCTGCCGAAAGTCGCGCGCCACACGCACTTCAACGAGCTCGCCGACGCGTGGTCGTCGTCCACGATGCTCGACCTGAGCAGCCGCGATACGTTGCTTTGCGGGCTGCCGCTGTTCCATGTCAACGGTGTCGTCGTCACCGGCATCACGCCGTTCATGGTCGGAGCCAAGGTCGTGCTGCTCGGCGCCGAGGGGTACCGCTCGAAGGTGGCGATCACGCACTTCTGGCGCAACGTCGAGCGCTTCCGCGCAACGTTCTTCTCCGCGGTGCCGACGATCTACTCGACGCTGCTCGGCGTGCCGATCGGCGGCGCCGACGTGTCGTCGTTGCGCTACGCGATCTGCGGCGCGGCGCCGATGCCGCCCGAACTCATCCGCAGGTTCGAGGACGCGACCGGCGTCAAGATCCTCGAAGGGTACGGGCTCACCGAGGGAACGTGCGTAAGCGCCGTCAATCCGCGCGACGGCGAGCGTCGCGTCGGCTCGATCGGCCTTCGCATTCCGTACCAGCAGATGAAGGCCGTCGCGTTCGACGCCGAGGGCCGGTACGCGCGCGATTGCGCCGTCGACGAGATCGGCCATCTCGTCATCAAGGGGCCGAACGTCTTTCCCGGCTACAAGGACGAGAAGGCGAACCGCGGCATCTGGATCGGCGACGGCTGGCTCGACACCGGCGACCTCGCGCGGCAGGACGCCGATGGCCGCTTCTGGCTGACGGGGCGCCAGAAGGACCTGATCATCCGCGGCGGACACAACATCGATCCGTCGATGATCGAGGAAGCGATGATCCGCCATCCGGCGGTGCAAGTGGCCGCGGCGGTCGGCAAGCCGGACGCGTACGCCGGCGAGCTTCCCGTCGCTTATGTAGAGCTGCGTCCGGGCCAAACGGCAACGCCCGAGGAGTTGCAGGCATTCGCCAGGTCGACGATTCCAGAACGGGCGGGCGTTCCGAGCGAGGTGATCATCCGCGAGTCGATCCCCGTTACCGCAGTGGGCAAGGTGTTCAAGCCCGAGCTTCGCTACGACGTGGCGAAGCGCGCGCTCGAAGCGACGCTGCGCGGCGTAGGCGACGGCGCGCTGTCGTTCGAAGTGTCCGTCGGCGCCGACGCAAGACACGGCACGCTGGCAACGGTGATCGCGACGCCGCGGCGAGCCGGTGATCGGTCACTCGAGAGCGCGGCGCGCGAGGCGCTCGACCGCTTGAGCATCCGCTACGAGATCACATGGAAGAAGATTTGAGTCATGACGATTTTCATGCCGCGCGCCGAGTCGCCGAACGATCCACACGCAAGAGAACGTCATCTTCATTTGCACTGACCGGCGCCGTGCGGGTGTCGAAGCACGGCGCAGCCGGTCACGCCGCGGCAGATCGGCCTCCATCTCGGTCCGTATCTGGTCGACCAGGATCATCGAGTTGCGCATTCGCTCAGCGTCCCCTGACCGTGGAGCGCACGATCTCGGGAGCGCGGCGTACCAGAGGCCCAACGATGACCACTGGATCGGTGCTCATGGAATCCACTATTTCTGAAAGTCGATGACCACACGGCCCTGGATGTCGCCTGCGCGCATGCGGGAAAAGATGTCGTTGATGCTCTCGAGGCGTTCGGTCGCCACAGTCGCCTTCACCTTACCCTGGCCGGCGAAGTCGAGCGCTTCCTGCAGATCGAGGCGCGTGCCGACGATTGAGCCGCGCACCGTGATGCCGTTCAGCACGGTATTGAAGATGGAGAGCGGGAAGTCGCCGGGCGGTAGGCCGACAAGCGCAACGGTTCCGCCGCGGCCGACCACCCCCATGGCCTGCTCGAAGGCCTTGGGCGAAACCGCGGTCACGAGCACGCCCTGCGCTCCACCCACTTCCTTCTTCACGAACGCGGCGGGGTCCGCCTTGCGGGCGTTAACGCCAAGCGACGCGCCCAGTTTTCTCGCGAGTTCAAGCTTGGCGTCGTCGACGTCCACGGCGATAACGTTGAGGCCCATGGCTTTGGCGTACTGGACCGCCACGTGACCGAGGCCCCCGATTCCGGAGATCACCACCCAATCTCCCGGCCTGGTGTCCGTGACCTTGAGCGCCTTGTACACCGTCACGCCCGCGCACAGGATCGGCGCGATCTCGACGAAAGAAACGTTGCCGGGCAGATGCCCGACGTAGTCGGGATCGGCAACCACGTATTCTGCAAAGCCGCCGTTCACCGAATAGCCGGTGTTCTGCTGTTGCTCGCACAGTGTTTCCCAGCCCCCCAGGCAATGCCTGCAGTGGCCGCAAGCGGTGTAGAGCCAGGGCACGCCGACGCGGTCGCCTTCCTTCACGTGGGAGACGCCAACGCCCACGGCGGCGACGTGCCCGACTCCCTCGTGGCCGGGGATGAAGGGCGGCTGCGGCTTGACCGGCCAGTCGCCGTCCGCAGCGTGCAGGTCCGTATGGCAGACGCCGCTGGCCGCGATCTTGACGAGGATCTGCCCTGCGCCCGGCGCGGGGATTGGGACCTCCTGGATCACAAGCGGTTCTTTGAATGCGCGCACTACTGCGGCCTTCATGGTCTTTGTCATGGAATTACCTCGCGTGGTGGTTGGCGCTCCATTGCGGCTTGCGGCCGCGGCGTACGGAACGCGCCTATTGGCTGCTATGTCGTCATGCAGCGCACGTTAGGCGCGCCGACTGGAGAAGTGGTTAGCGAACCGTCGCTGTTTCGTCACAGTTTCTTAAGGGCGGATACTCGTCCTTAACGAGTGCAGGGCTGCGGAGTTAGCGGGAGCGGGACGGCTGTTCAGCACCCGCAAGGGATGAAACCGCGGATCTGTGTCGAAGGCGTCAGCTGCCTTGCGGCGAGGTTCCTGGTAGCAGCTTATCGAGGCGATTGACCGGATGCTGTCCCAGGTGCGCAAGCACTTACCGAGGTAGCCGCAGGGCACACGTGCCGATCAGGCCGTAGAGATGTGCTAAGTCGACGCCGCTTTTGTGCCGCGGATCAGCGCACGCGCTCGTGCCACCGCATCCGTGTCGGCGGCTTCAGGCAGGCGATCGACGAGTGCGCCGAGTGCCTGGCGGTCCTTGGCTTTGGCACCCTCGTGCTTGCACAGTTCGACGAGCGCAAGCAACTCAAGCCAAGGTGCTTCCTGGGCGCGTGCTTCTTTGATCGCACTTCGAACCGAGGCAAGAGCGGCCGCCGGCTGGCCACGCGCCCGAGCGATCGCACCTTCGATAAGGAAGAGCTGCGGTAGATATACGCGCTCGCCATGGGTGTTCACGATCTCCAAGGCCTGCTCCAATTGGCGCTGCGCTCCGTCACTGTCGCCGGCCAGCAAGAGCGCCTCCGCCGCGTAGCCAAGCGTCTCGCTCGCTCCTGCCACCATCCCGAGCCGGGTGTTGTCTTCGTACGCCTCTCGAATCCGGCGGAATCCCTCGCGCGGCTCTCCCTTTCGCGCGTCGGCCCATCCACTGAACCAACGCCACGCTGCCCGGCCGTGCGCGAGGTCAGACTCTTCTACTAGTGCCCGCAAGTCGTCGGCGAGGCGTGAAACGCGTTCGGAGTTGCCGAGGCGAATCTCCATCAACGCGTCGCACCAGATCGCCACCATCTTCCCCATTGGCTGTCCCAACTGGGCCGCGCGGGCGTACGCCTGCTGCATCCGCGCGCGCGCTTGCTTGATCAAACCAAGGTGAAGCAGATGGATGCCAAGCAGCCCGAGCAGAGTGACCTGAGCAAAGCTGTGCGCCGGTCCAAAGTCGATCGACTCCAGGGCAGGCAGGGCACTTTCGATCATTGTGCGGGCAGCGTGAGGCCGCCCCTGCAGGAGGAGAACGTCTGCCTGCACGGTACAGGCGGCGAGTTGAAGGACCGGATCGTTTGTCGTTGCCGCGAGCGTTTGGGCCCGGTCCGCCAGAGCAAGCGCCTCGGCATACTCCGCGCGCAGGCAACGCACGAAACCGAAGTTGTGCAGCAACTCGCCGCGCCGCGGATGCTGCGGGATATCGGCAAACAGCGAGTACGCGCGCTGGAAGGCGTCCTTGGCTTCGCTTCCGACCCCAAGCAGATGGAATGCGGCCATGCCGCGCAGGGTTGTCAGGTCGATCTCCAGCGAGTCGCGCTCGGTACCCTTGTTCGCGAGATCGAGCAGGCGCATCGCGATCTCGGTGAGGTTTATGCACTCGCCGGGGCTGAAATGCAGCAGTGCCGACTCGGCGGCCTCGGCGTAGTAGCGCAATGCGCGCATCGGCTCGCGGCCTCGCTCGAAATGCATCGCCAGTTCGGCCGGGGTAACCGGCAGGCCTGCGGCACGCTTCTGTTCAAGGGCGGCGCCGACTTTGCGGTGCAACTGTCCGCGCACGGCCGCGGCGGTGCGCTCGTACAGCACCTGGCGGAAGAGCGCATGCCTGAACCAATAAGTGGGCTCCGACGCATCGCCTCCTCGCTCGGTGGGCTTGAGCCAAAGCTGCATGCGGGCGAGTTCCTCGCAGGTCTGGTCGACCCAGGCGGGGTCGCGCTCGAGCGCGAGGGCAACCGTGCTCACGCGGAACTCGGCGCCGCAGATGGCGGCCGCCGACAACATGGCCCTCTGCTCGTCGCCGAGCTTGGCGATGTAATGATCGATGAGCGCCGCCAGATTTTGCGGAACGGCAAACGCCTCGCCGACGTCGACTGCGTTGTCGGTGCGAGTCACGGCCTCGGTCATCACTGAGGCGACGAACAGAGGCACCCCGTCCGTGCGTCCGTGCAACGCGCGGACGAAAGACTCGTCCCCCGCCATCGACGGTGAACACTCGGTCACGTAGTTAGCCACCTCGGTTTCAGAGAATGGGTCGAGCACGATTTCCTCGCACAGCCCGTGCAGCCGCAACTCGTGCCGCAGCGGGTTGAGCGGATGGTCCAGGACGACCACTTCGGCCAGCCGAAAGCTCGCCAGCCACATGAGGCGGGCGCTGCCGCGCCGCCGCGCCACGTAATCGATGAGCTGGAGAGTCGCCCGATCGCTCCAGTGCAGGTCCTCGGTCACCAGCAGCAGCGGCCGGCGTTCGGTGTAGCGGTCGAGCAGCTGGCCCATCTCGCGCAGCATTCGATCCGGGCCGACACCCGCCAGCTCTCGGCGCAGCGCCTCGCGCTCGTCGGCTGTGCTCAGCCACGGCAGCTGCAGCAGCCAGGTCGGCGCGACCGCACGCAGCAGTGCGGGAACCTCAGTGTCGCTGCGGCACAGCTCCGCGAGCGCCTCCAGCACAGGGAGATAGGGCTCACCCGCGCCGTACAGATCGACGCACTGACCGCGCGCACAAGCGACGTCGCCAAGGCCCGCGACAAAGTGCTCGATCAGCGTGGTTTTGCCGATCCCGGGTTCGCCGGCAATCCAGACCACGGCACGGCTGCCGCCGAGCGCACCGTCCCAGAGGCTGCGCAACCGCTCGACCTCTTCCGTACGACCGATGAACCACGGCTCGGCGTCCCGACCAGCCGGGGCGCCCTTCACCTGCGCGACCGCTCCGGCTGCCGGTACGGCGGTCGGAACGGCAATAAACCGATAGCCTCGGCGAGACACCGTTTCGATAAAGCGTGGCTGGCGGGGAGCATCATCGAGCACCGTCCGCAGATCGCTGATGGCCGTCTTGAGAACCGAGTCGGTGACGTACTGGTGACCCCATACCTCATCCAGCAGTGCGTGCTTGGTGAGCAGCGTCCCGGGCCGTCGGGCCAGCGCGCAGAGCAGCGCGAAGGGCGTCGGCGCGAGCGCAACCGGCTTTCCGTGGCGGAGCAAGGAGGCGTTCGCTTCATCGAGTTCGAACTCGTTGAAGTGAACCCGCACAGGGTTCGATGTAGCTGAGGGACGAGCCATGGGGACTGATCGTTTCAACAGCGGGCGGAAGCTGCCGCCGGACCGGCAATTATCACCTTGATAGCGATGACCCCGTGACGAGTGTCAGCGAAGGGGCACGCGTTCTTGGTCGGGCCGCCACAGAGTGGGAGCGCTTACCAAGCCTTCAAATCCCTGGCATCGTGCCTCTCATGATGAATACACAGGGGTCGATGCCATTGGGATCCTATACACAAGATCGGCTTGGAGGTTCGACAAAGCTAGAACGACGAACCTGGGGCCCGATCAGAACAAATCCTACGGGCATGATCGAGATGAATTCTCATCGCGTGATCAGGAACAACGTTACTAGGTGGTGCACAGCCCTTGCTGATTGGAAGGAAACGCCGGACAGATGATCGCAAAACGCCACACGCTTTGATCACGACTGACCTTAGCGGCTGATCGGCATAGCGAGCATCACGCAGTTGGGGCTGGCGTTCGTAGCACCCTTCGAATCTCGGTGCGCATTTCTCGCGCGAATGCCTCGACGAGTTTCGATTTCGATCCGATCAGCGGAAAGACCAGGGCCACGTCCGTGGTGACCGGCTCCTTCAACCGCCGGATCACCAACGTATCGGAGGCGAAGGACCACGAAGCGGCGGCGACACGGGAAACGATGGCGATCCCGGCGCCCGCTGCCACCAGCGCGCAGGCAATAGTCGACTGTGGCGTTTCGACGACCACGTTCGGAATGACTCGACGCCGGGCGAACCAGTCCTCGATGCGATGTCGCTGCAGACTGAGGTGTGAAAGCAGCACCAGCCGCTCGTTCGCGAGTTCGCGGACAGATATCGATGGCTGCTCCGCCAAGCGGTGTCCAGCCGGGAGCACGACCACAGCCTCGATGCCTTCGATCAGGTCGACCTCGAGTGACGACTGCAGAACGGGCATCTCCACGACGCCCATGTCGTACTGATGCGTGGCCACCAGTTCGGCAATCTGCCGCGACGGAAGACTGTCGAGCAGTACACGCACCGAGGGCCGATGTTGAAGGAACGCCTGTGTCACGCGAGGGGCCAGCCATTGCGCGATCGCTGGCAGCACTGCGACACGCAAGGCCCCTGCACGTTGGGTCTTGATATCCAGCGCGGCGTGGGCAATGCGCTCAACCCCAAGGTGAATTCGCTCGATCTCGCGATACAACTGCTGGGCCTCCGGAGTGGGGATCAGCCGCCGGCCTCGCCTTTCAAAGAGTGCGAAGCCGACACGCAATTCCAGCAGCCCGAGCATCCGGCTGACCGCCGGCTGCGTGACGCTGAGGAGGCCGGCGGCCGCGACCACGGTGCCCGCCTGCATGGTGGCGCGAAACGCTTCGATCTGGCGCAGACTGATGTTGGCGGCCATCTATGTCTTTTCAACATTTACAGCTTAATAAATTGTATTGGAAAGCATATACGCCCTTCTGTAGCTTGCACAGATCCGAAGAGCGGAGACACAACCGCCAAGGGCCCCACATTAGGAGACGACTGATGAACCCGTTCACGAAGATCGGAATGCTGTGCGCCATCGCCACGGCATCCATGGCGGCCTCCGCCCAGACCACGCTGTACGTCGGCAGCTTCGGCGGCTCGACCGAGCAACTGTTCCGCGAGAAGATCATTCCCCCCTTCGAAGCGAAGCACAACGTCAAGGTCGTCTACGTGCCCGGGAACTCCACGGACACGCTGGCCAAGCTGGCGGCGCAGAAGGGAAAACAGGATCTGTCGGTGACGCTGATCGATGACGGCCCGATGTACCAGGCTGTCGAGCAGAAGCTCTGCGCACCGATCGCCGACGCGCCCGTGCTGAAGGACATCTACGCCAACGCCCGCATGATCGGCGACCGTTCGATCGGCGTCGGTTTCATCGCCACCGGGCTCGCCTACAACAAGGACGTGTTCAAGAAGAACGGCTGGGCGGCGCCGACCTCCTGGGCTGACCTTTCGGACCCGAAATACAAGGGCAAGGTGGTGATTCCGCCAATCACCAACGGCTACGGTCTGCTGACGCTCGTGATGACGGCGCGCATGAACGGCGGCGGTGAGGAGAAGATCGACCCGGGCTTCGACGCCGTGCAAAAGAAGATTGCGCCGAACGTCCTGGCGTGGGAAGGCTCGCCGGGTCGAATGGCGCAGATGCTGCAGACGGGCGAGGCGGGCCTCGTGGTGTGGGGCAACGGCCGCGTGCAGGCCGTGATCGACCAAGGCGCGCCGGTGGAGTTCGTCTATCCGAAGGAAGGCGCGATCGCGCTGATGACCGCTATCTGCGTGGTCGAAGGTGCTCCACAGCCTGCACTCGGCCAAACGTTCGTGCAGTACGTACTGTCGCCGGAAGTGCAGGCGCAGCTAGCGGACAAACAGGGCTGGGGCCCGGTCAACAAGAAGACGAAGATCTCTCCGGAGATTGCGTCGCGCGTCGTGTTTGGCCCCGAGAAGGTCGACAAGCTCGTGTCGGTCAACTACAACGTGATCAACGCCAAGCGCGCTGAGTGGACGACGCGCTGGAACCGCACCATCGAGCGCTAGGCGCCGGGGTGCCTGTCAGGGGCCTCTCCTTCGATCGTTCATCGAGAACGCCGCCGGGCCGCCGGCCCGCGGCGCAGCGGGGGACAGACGCGATGAGCTTCCTCGAACTGCGCGGGCTGACCAAGCGGTATGACGCGGTCGTCGCCGTGCACGACTTCGACCTGAACGTCGAGCGCGGCGAGTTCGTGTCGCTGCTCGGCCCATCGGGCTGCGGCAAGACGACCATGCTGCAAATGGTGGCCGGGTTTGTGGCTCCCACGGAAGGCTCGATCCGGCTCGACGGCAACGACATCACCGGGATCAAGCCCAGCAGGCGCGGCCTCGGCATCGTCTTCCAGAGTTACGCGCTGTTCCCGCACATGACGGTGGCCGACAACGTCGGCTTCGGCCTCGAGATGCGCGGCATCGCCAAGGCCGAACGGCAGCAACGCATCGAGGAAACGCTGGCGCTCGTCCATCTCGAGAGATTCGCGCAGCGATATCCGCGCGAGATGTCGGGTGGGCAGCGGCAGCGCGTCGCGCTGGCCCGCGCGCTCGTCATCAAGCCTCCGGTGCTGCTGCTCGACGAGCCTCTCGGCGCTCTCGACGCGAAGCTGCGGCACGACATGCAGATCGAACTGCGTGCGCTGCAGCATCACATCGGCGTGACGACGATCATGGTTACGCACGACCAGGAGGAAGCGATGACGCTGTCCGACCGCGTCGTGCTGATGAATCTCGGACGCATCGAACAGATCGGCCGGCCGTACGAGATGTACGAACAGCCCAACGGGCGCTTCGCCTCTACATTTCTCGGCAAGGCCAATCTCTTCGCCGGAAACCGCGGTACCGCAAACTCGGATGTACAAGTCTCAGAATCGAAGCTGCCGGCGGCCGAAGGCGCCACGGGCGACGTCGACTATGTAGTACGTCCGGAAAAGCTGCGCTTCGTGCCGCTTGCCGAGGCCATCGTGACCGGCAAGGTGCAGGCGCGCGCGTTCCTCGGTAACTACTGGCTGTTCCAGGTCACCACGGAACTTGGCAACGTTCAGGTGACGCTTCCCAACATCGGACTGCCGGACGTCCAGGAAGGCGACAGTGTCGGGCTGACATGGTCCGCACAGCACGCCCGCGTGCTTCAGCGCGGCGCGGGAGCCGCGGCATGAGCGCCGAGGCGCGCCGCGTACCGTACTGGCTGACGTCGCCAGCGACGCTGGTGATGCTGGCGCTGGTCGCCCTGCCACTGCTGGTGACGCTCTCGCTCAGCTTCTATGTCTTCGACCCGGCCGCTGGCGGCGTCACGGACAAGCTGACATGGGACAACTACCTGTCGGTGCTAACCGACGATTACTACCACGAGATCTTTCTGCGCTCGGCGTGGCTCGCCCTGCTGACGACGCTGATCTGCATCGTCATCGGCGTGCCGGAGGCCTACGTGTTGGCGCAGCTCCCGGCGCGCTGGCGCGCGGTCTTCATCGTCATCGTCCTCGGTCCGATGCTCATCTCGGTGGTGGTGCGCACGCTGGGCTGGGCTGTCTTGATGGGTTCGGAAGGAGTCATCAACAACGCCCTGCGCGCGCTGAGCCTGGTCGACGCTCCTGTACGCATGATGTTCACTTTCGGCGGCGTGCTCGTCGCGCTGGTGCATGTGTTGGTGCCGTTCATGGTGCTCGCCGTGTGGACCTCGCTGCAGAAGGTCGATCTGGCCACCGAACACGCGGCCGAATCGCTCGGCGCTTCGCGCTCGACCGTAATGTTCCGAATCGTCCTGCCGCAGGTGATGCCTGGCATCCTGTCTGGCGGGCTGATCGTGTTCGCGCTCGCCGCCAGCGCGTTCGCGACCCCTTCCATCATGGGGGGACGCCGCCTGAAGGTCGTGCCGACCACGGCCTACGACGAATTCATCAGCGCACTGAACTGGCCGCTGGGTGCGGCGATCGCCGTGCTGCTGCTGATTGCCGTGCTGGCCATCACGCTCGGGGCCAATCGGATCGTCGAGCGCCGCTTCAAGCAGGTGTTCCAATGAGCCGCATCGGGCCAGTGCTCTGGATCTTCCACCTGCTGTTCGCGGCGTTCATGCTGGCGCCGCTGGTGATGGTGGTGCTCGTCGCGTTCACCGACAAGGGGTTTATCGCGCTGCCGTTCGATGGGGCGTCGTTCCGCTGGTTTCGGGCAATCCTGACCAATTCCGACTTCGTCGACGCCTTCTGGCGCAGCAACGGACTGGCCGTCGCCGCCGCGACCGGTGCGACCCTGCTGTCGATTCCAGCGGGCATGGCGATCGCGTGGTACCGCTTCCCGGGACGCGAGGCCATCCTCGGGCTGATGCTGTCGCCGCTGATGGTGCCGCACGTCGTGCTCGGCATCGCGCTGCTGAAGTTCTTCACGATGCTCGGCGTGCAGGGAACGATCAGCGGGCTGGCCGTGGCACACATCGTCCTGGTCGTGCCGTACGTGCTGCGGCTCGTGATCGCCGCTGCAACGGGGTTCGACCGCTCGATCGCGCAGGCCGCGGAGTCGCTCGGCGCGTCGCGGTGGACGGTCTTCCGTCGAGTCGAACTGCCGTTGCTGATGCCCGGTGTGGCAGGCGGCTGGCTGATCGCGTTCATCAACAGCTTCGACGAACTCACGATGTCCGTGTTTGTCGCCTCGCCGGCGACGCAGACGTTGCCGGTGAAGATGTACCACCACATCGTGCACACGATCGATCCGCTGCTGGCGTCCATCTCCACCGTGCTGATCGTACTGACGCTGGTCCTGATGCTCGCGCTCGACCGCCTGTACGGACTCGATCGCATCCTCGCCGGCAAGACATGAGCCGTTCCGACGACGCAGACGTCATCATGATCGGCGGCGGCATTGTCGGCGCCAGCATCGCCTACGGACTTGCGCGCCAGGGGCGCTCCGTCTTGCTGCTCGACGAGGGCGATGACGCGTTCCGTGCGTCGCGCGGCAACTTCGGGCTCGTGTGGGTGCAGGGCAAGGGGCCCGGTGCGCCGCACTATGCGCGCTGGACGATGCGCTCCGCCGCTGACTGGCCGGCGCTGGCCCGGGACCTCGCCGATGAAACCGGAATCGACGTGCAACTCGCGCAGCCCGGCGGGCTCCACCTCTGCCTGCACGAGTCGGAACTGGCCGAGCGGCAGACGATACTTTCCGGCCTGCGCGCGTCGCTCGACATCGAGTACCCGTTCGAACTGCTGGACCGCGGCGCCACGGCGCGGCTCTGCCCGCACATCGGACCGGAGGTCGTGGGAGCCTCGTTCGGCCCCCTCGATGGCCATGTCAACCCGCTGCGACTGCTGCGCGCCTTGTTGCAGGCCTTCGCGCAACGCGGTGGTCAACTTGCCACCGGGCATCGGGTGAAGTCGATCACGCATGACGCCGGTGTCTTCGACGTGGTCACCGAGACCGGTCGCTTCAGCGCACCTCGCATCGTGCTGACGGCCGGACTGGGCAACCGCGAATTGGCGCCGATGGTGGGGCTGGACGCTCCCGTGGTTCCCAACCGTGGCGAGATCCTAGTCAGCGAACGCCTGCAGCCCTTCCTCGATCACCCGACCGCTCACGTGCGTCAGACCGGCGACGGCGGCGTCCAGTTGGGCGACTCGAAGGAGGATGTCGGCTACGACGATCGCACCGCCCGCGCCGAACTCGCGCACATCGCCGATCGGGCCGTGCGCATGTTTCCGCTGCTGAGTCGCGTGAACGTCGTGCGTGCGTGGGGGGCCTTGCGCGTGATGACCGCGGACGGCCTGCCCATCTACGAAACGTCCGCCACGCATCCGGGCGCTTACGTCGTCACGTGTCACAGCGGCATCACGCTCGCCGCGGCGCACGCGGACGGGTTGTCGAACTGGATACTCGGCGGTAGCCAGCCGCAGGAAATCGCGCCCTTCGTGGCCGCGCGCCTCAAGCATGTTCAAGCGACTAGCCACCACTGAAGCTCGTGTCGTCGACATCGAGGTCGACGGCCGCCCTGTCCAGGCCCGGACGGGCGAATCGGTCGCCTCCGCGCTGCTGGTTGCCGGCTGCGTGCCGCTGCGGCACACGCCGCTGTCAGGCGCCCCGCGCGCGCCGGTCTGCATGATGGGGGTCTGCTTCGAATGTCTTGTTGAGATCGACGGTCAGCCGAACGTACAGGCGTGCATGGTGTCGGTGCGCGATGGCATGCGGATCCGCACGCAGCACGCGGCACGGAAGGCGGAGGCCTGACATGGACGCCGACACTGACGTACTCGTGATCGGGGCAGGTTCGGCTGGCATGTCGGCTGCGATCACGGCCGCGGAACTCGGTCTGCGCGCGATCGTGGTCGACGAGCAGTCCGCGCCCGGCGGCCAGATCTATCGCGGCATCACGACCGTGGCACCAGCGATGGCCGCACGGCTCGGGCCCGACTACACGCACGGCCGCACCCTCGCCGACGCGCTTGCCGCCTCGCGCGCGGTCGTCGAAGCGGGCACGACGGTATGGGATGTCGACGCCGACCTGAACGTCGCCACGCTGCGTGACGGCGTCGCCCGACAGATCCGCGCGCGTCACCTGATTGCGGCCACCGGTGCCCTTGAGCGCGCAGTGCCGGTGCCGGGCTGGACCTTGCCCGGCGTGATGTTCGCCGGCGCGGCTCAACTGATGCTGAAGACGGCGAGCAGCGTTCCCTCCGGGCGCGTCGTGCTGGCCGGCAACGGACCGCTCCTGTTGCTGGTGGCGAGCCAGTTGCTCGAGGCTGGCGCGGACGTTGTCGCGCTCGCAGAGACGACTGGCTTTCGCCGAAATCCTCGCCGGCGCACCCCACCTGCCGCGCGCGCTCTGCGCCGCCGCGTACCTCGCGAAGGGCATGGCGATGACGCGCGCACTGCTGCGCTCCGGGGTGCGGTGGATTCGCGGCGTCACCGCCCTTTCTGTGCTGGGTGCCGAGCGCGCCGAAGCGCTCGAGGTCACTTCCGGCCGCGGCGTAGAGCGGATCGACGCCGACCTCGTCCTTCTGCACGTGGGCGTGATTCCCAATACTCAGCTCACTCGGTTGATGCGTCTCGACCACGGCTGGGACGACGTGCAGCGAGGGCCGCTGGCGCCCGCGCGTCGATCGGTGGGGCCGCAGTTCCAACGCGCGTGTCGGCGTTGCCGGGGACGGTGCCGGTATTGGCGGCGCGCGCGTCGCCGAAGCTAGCGGCCGAATCGCCGCGCTCGATGCAGCGTTCGCGCTCGGCCGACTCGATGAAGGCGAGCGCGATCGGCGGGCC
>CAVPGM010000024.1:0-15297 GCA_963703945.1 uncultured beta proteobacterium
GCACAGTGAAGTCGTCGAAGCAGAATCGCCCCTTGCTCATTGCGATCACGCCGACGCGGCCGCCGCGCAGTTCTGCATCGTCGACCGTAGCGACCAGAGCTTCGTCGACGAAGAGATAGAAGCGGTCGCCGCGCGCAGCCACGCCGATCAAGGTTGGCTTGCCGGGCGCGGCACCCTTCGCCGGGCCCGAGTAGAGCTTGCTCATGCCCTCCTTGCCGCGCCTCCAGAACGTGGTGTCGCCCTGCGGCGAGAGGATGAAGGAGTAGTAGGTGCGCGTGGCCTCGTCGAAGCGGTACAGCACGCCGCCGCCGGCGAACTCGGTGGGATTGCGCGCTTCGACCTGCACCCTGACAAACACGGGCGCGTCGCGCAGGTCGTTCTGGCCCACGCCCACCTGGATGTAATGGATGCCGGTGTCTGACGTCGAATTGCTGGCGCAGTAGCGCCCGCCCTTCAGTTCCTCGGTCCACGGCGGGCTCGGTGGTGCTGCCGGTTTCCACACGTCGACAACCGTGGCCGGATCGAATGACTCGGAATAGATCACCGGCAAGGCCTTGATCTGCTCCCATGACATCGGCGCGGGGGCGGCCGCGACTGTCGCCGGTGCGGCCGGCGGCGAGGCCGACGTCGCTTGCTCGGCTGGCTTCTCAGCCGGCTTCGCGTCGGCCGTGGTCGGCGTGCTGCCGGGTCGCATCAACCAGATGCCCGCGGCTACGGCAATGACGACGGCGCCCGCAGCCATCGTCCAGCGAACGATCGGCCGCCGACGCGCATCGGGTGCCGCATGCTCGATCACCTTGATCAGCCGGCCCACATCGTCGTGAAAGCGCTGGTCGCTCAGTTCGATGGCATTGCGTTCGGCCAGCGCCGCGATGCGCGCGGGCAGCTGGTGTCGGGCAGGCATTTCCGCTTTGCCCGCGAGCACTGGTATCACGAGCGCGCCGGCTTGCAGCGCGGTCTCGATTTCGCGCACGACGAGATCGTGCGGATCGTCCAGCCGGCGAGCGCCGTCGCTTTGCACGAGCGTCAGCCAGTCCTTGCCGATCAGTGCGATCAGGACTTTGGCGGCACGCGCCCTCTCGACGATCACCTGCTCGAAGCGCTCGCCCGCCTCGATCGCCTCGAGGTCCATGAACACCTCGGCCTCGCCAAAGTGGCTGCGCAGTCGATCGAACAGGCGCCCGGCGTAGGCGGCACTGTCAGCGCGTCGATAGCTGATGAAGATGCGTGCCATGCGCCTGCCCTCCCCACCCGACTGGTGGGCGGATAGTAGGAGCCGGGCACGATCATGTGTAGATGTCAACTTGTCCGGGTCGAGTACGAACTAGGTTGATCTCCGGCTGAAACTCGCGTCTCAGACACCGGGAATTTCATGGAACACGCGAGTGGCACCGGCGGCACGACCTGCTGTCGCCGAAGGCGACGCGGCAGCGCAACCAATCACCCGCGGTCTAGCTTGTTGATCATTCATGCCATGAATGATTATCATCCACGCCATGAAGAAACTTCCCCGGCTGGTCGGAGACGCGCTCAACGCGCGGCTGCGCGCGATGCCCGCCGTCGTCGTGACCGGAGCGCGGCAGACCGGCAAGAGCACGCTGGCCGAACACCTGGTGCCGGGGCGTCGTCGTTACCTTTCGCTGGACGATCTTGATGTGCTCGACGCTGCGCGCCGAGACCCGGAAGCGCTGGTCGGCGGCGGCGAGCCGGTCACTCTCGACGAGGTGCAGCGCGAGCCCGGGCTGCTGCGCGCGGTGAAGCGTGCGATCGATCGCGATCGCCGACCTGGCCGATTCCTGATCACGGGCTCCGCCAACCTGCTCCTGATGCGCCAGGTGTCCGAGTCACTCGCCGGCCGCGCGAGCTACCTGACCCTGTGGCCGATGACGCGCCGCGAGCAGCTCGGGCTCGGCCGCTGCGGCGTGTGGGACGAACTGCTCGCCGCCCGCGACGATCAATGGCTCGATCTGCTCGCGGCCCAGCCGGACGAACCGCACGACTGGCGCGCCCTCGCGCAGCGCGGCGGCTTCCCGACACCGGCGGTCGAAATGACGACGCCCGAGCAGCGCTCGATCTGGTTCGACGGCTATGTGCGGACCTACCTCGAACGCGACCTGCAAGACCTCGCGGCGATCAGCGCGCTGCCCGACTTCCGCCGGCTGATGCGTGCCGCCTGCTTTCGACTCGGCCAGCTCGTGAACCAGACGGAACTCGGGCGCGATGTCGGGCTGCCGCAGGCGACCGTGCACCGCTGGCTCAATCTGCTCGAGACCTCCTACCTGCTGGTGCGCCTTCCCGCCTACGCCGTCAATCGCACGAAGCGATTGATCAAGGCGCCGAAGATTTACTGGGGCGACACGGGAGTGGCACTCCACCTCGCGGACGAGGCCGAACCCGGCGGGGCGCATCTCGAGAACCTCGTGCTGCATGACCTGCTGGCGTGGCGCTCCGCGCGGCTGGACCGTGCCGAGCTGGGCTACTGGCGCACCGTCAACGGGGCCGAGGTGGATCTCGTGATCGAGGCCGCAGGAAAGCTGCTGCCGATCGAGGTCAAGGCAGCCGCCCGCCCGCGCCTGGCCGACGCCGCGCATTTACGAACGTTTCGCAGCGAGTACGGCAAGAAAGCGCGGGCTGGCCTGCTGTTGCACGCCGGCCGCACGCTCGAGTGGATCGCCCCGGATGTTCTGGCCGCGCCCTGGTGGCGGGTACTGTGAACATCGCTTGACCGGGGAGGCCCCATGCAACTGAAAGGCTCCTGCCACTGCCCCGCCGTGCGCTTCACGCGCCTCGAGGTTGCCGTTAAGACGTTATAGCGCTAAAGTGCCATATCACCCAGCACATGACCCCTGATCCGCCATGTCCGAAACCATTCGCGCCACCATCTACTTCGACGCCAGCCTGCATCGCGCGCTGCGGCTCAAAGCCGCCAGTACGCATCGCTCGATCTCCGAGCTGGTCACCGATGCCGTGCGCGAAGCGTTGCGTGATGACGCCGAGGACCTGGGCGCAGTCGCTCACCGGGCGGCCGAGCCGTCGATGACCTACGAGGCGTTTCTCAAGAAACTCAAGGCCGATGGCACGCTTTGAACTGCGGTTCAAAGCATCAGTTGCGAAGGATCTACGCGGATTGCCCAAGCAGGATGTCCGCCGGATCCTCGATCGTGTGAACGCGTTGCGCGACGATCCGCGCCCGCCCGGCTGCGAAAAGCTGACTGCGCGAGAGGTTTATCGGGTGCGGCAGGGCGTCTATCGCATCGTCTACTCGATCGACGATCTGCGCATCGTCGTCGAGGTCATCAGGATTGCGCACCGGCGCGACGTGTATCGGTCGGGCTAAGCGGCGCGCTGCAGCCCCAGAGAACCTTCGACGTTCCCAGGCTGCTGCTGCCGCAGCGCTCGCAAACGAAATCTCAGTTCCGCTTGCGCGGAAAGCTCACCCGCCGGTGAAGACGCCGGCGCCAGTCGCCGCCGAAGTAGGCCTCATCGACCTCGGCGGGCCGGTTGGTCGCCACGACCACCAGGCCCTCATGCGCCGCGATCCGCTGCAGCAGGTAGACGATATCCACGTGCGTGTAGCGATCGTCCGAGCCCTTGACGTCCGTGCGCTTGCCGAACAGCACATCGGCTTCATCAAGGAACAGGATCGCGCCGGTCTGCTCGGCTTGGTCGAACAGCGCATCCAGATGTTTCTCGATCTCGCCGATGTACTTGCTGATCACCTGCGCCAGATCGATGCGCAGGATGTCGCGCCCCAGCGCCTGCGCAAGCACATGCGCGGCCAGCGTCTTGCCGCTGCCTGCCGCGCCCTGGAACAACGCAATCACGCCGCGCAAGCGTTCCGCCGCTCCGCCGCCGCTGGCCGAGGTGTCGCCGCCCGCCATGCCGGCCAATCCAATGGCCAACAGCAGATCCTGCGCAATGGCGGGCATATCAATCCGCGGGCTCGTCATCGTGGGCGACTCGGTGGGCTGCGCATACTGCTCGACGGACTCGTCCGGCACGCCGGTCACGGCAAGCCACTGCTCCACCGCCTGCACCAGGTCTGCATCGTCGGCCGAGCCGTCGGGTTCGCTCTGCGCCGCCAGCCACTGCAGCACCCGACGGCCCGCCTCGGCCTGCGTCCGATAGCGCACCGCGTTGCGTGCGCCGCCCAGATACTTGCGGTTCACCTGATCGATCACCTGCCACATGTCGCGCGCGCCGAAAGCCTGCAGCAGCTCCGGCTCGTTCAGCAGGTCGACCATCTGCCGCACTTCTTCCGAAAACACGCGGGCCGCGTGCCGCACCGTACCGCCGCCGTGCGCCGAAGCGTTGACTGCGAGCGCGCGCGCAGCATCGCGCACGCTGGCATTCGCCGTTGTAGCCGGCCGCAGGAGGTTGTCTACGCCCTGCTGCCGAACGAACATCGACACCGCCACCACGAAGCGCATCCACAGCGACAGGAACTCGCTGTTCGGCTGCCCGGCGACAGCCGACCCGCCCGGGGCGCCCAGCGCCCGAGAGTAGAAGCTCGCGCGCTCCTGTGCCGTCATCCGCTCGCCACCGCGCGCAAAGCGAGAAAGCGCATCGCCAGCCCGACCGCGCCCCAGCGGCAACTGCCCTTGCCCGTAAAGTTCGACGATGCGCTCCACCACCTGGAACACGCGCATCTCGTCCAGCATGTAGGCGAAGTAGATCGCCCCGACTGCCCGGATGTTGTCGGCGACGATGTCTGTGTCGGTGTCCAGATCGGTGTGCATGGGCCCTCCCTGGCCGCAAATGGTGCGCGTAGAGTCCGCGGCCGTCACTCACTCGCCTGAGTGACTGCGCTAAGGCGTGACTATTCGATATCAGGAATTGATTACAACGAGACGACTTCTCCAACAGGCAGCGATCACCAACATGCTGAAATATCTCGGCAGACTCACTCGCCCCCGGAGAACCTATGCAACTGAGAGGCTCCTGCCACTGCCGCGCCGTGCGCTTCACGCTGGAATCCGATTCGCCGGTGCCGTTCATGCACTGCCACTGCTCGATCTGCCGCAAGACTGCCGGCTCCGGCGGCTATGCGATCAACCTCGGCGGCGACGCTGCGTCGCTGAAGGTCACAGGCAGCAAGAACGTCACGCGCTTCCACGCGCTGATCCGCGAGCCGGGCCAGCGCACGCGGCGCTCGCCGGCGTGGCGCCACTTCTGCAAGAAGTGCGGCAGTCCGCTCTGGCTGTGGGACACGCGCTGGCCCGAGCTGATCCACCCGCACGCCTCGGCGATCGATACCCCGCTGCCCAAGCCGCCGGAAGTGGTCGAAGCCGACCTCGCCGACGCGTCCGACTGGATCGACGTGCCGACCGGCAAGGGCCACGTGCAATGCGAGAGCTGGCCCGGGGAATCGCTGCGCGACTGGCACATCCGCCACGGGCTGCTGTCCCCGATGGCGCCGCGGCCGAGCAGGCAGAAATGAGTAGGGGGCGGTAACGGGAGCATGAAATTCAACATCCCATGCGGGAATCTCATGGTTTGTTGCCCCAACTGAACAATGAAATTCCCGCTTCGAATACGGGAATTTCAGGGTGGCGCACAGCTGCGGCGCAGAGCCCAGTGGCACCGCCGAAGTTGAGCTCGGCGACCGCCTGCGCGCGCAGCGTCGGAATCTTCGCCGCGCGCTGGCCCGGACGATTTGTGTGCCGGATCAATGCGCACGGCCGGGCACCGGCTAGGGTGTGAAGCAGAAGGCTCAGCTTTGCGCTGAGCCCCCTGCAAGGAGGTCCCGATGAAACTCAAGCCCATGTCCCCCGGGGATGCCGCGTGGTTCCACATGGACGGGCCCGTCAACACGGCAGTGATCACCAGCATCATGCTGACCCGCACGCCGGTCGACTTCGAGGCGGTCAAGCGCCTCTACAAGCAGCGGCTGCCGCGCTTCGAGCGCTTCAGCCAGCGCGTGGTCGAGCGCGGCCTGCCGTACGCCACGCCGCACTGGGAGGCGATGCCTGACTTCTCGGTCGAGCAGCAGATGCATCACGTGGCGTTGCCGCCGCCGGGCGATGACGCTGCGCTGACCGAGCTGATCAGCGACCTCGCCAGCACACCGATGGACCACGCGCGCCCGCTGTGGGACGTGCACGTGGTCGACGGCGTGGGCGGCGGCAGCGCGCTCGTCACGCGCATGCATCACTGCATTGCCGACGGCACCGCCAGCAAGCTGATCACCGACACGCTCTTCGGCACCGCGACCGACACCCCGCCCGAGCCGACTGAAGAAGCGCCGGCCGCTTTCGCGCTCGCCGCGACCTTGCCGGGCATGGTCGAACAACTGATCGCGCCGGTGCTGGACACCGCGCAGCGTTCGACCCGGCAACTGCGCGACGCGCTCAGTGCAACCGTCAGCGCCACGGTCGAGGCCGCCTCGCACCCGCAGGAGACGCTGCGCAAGGCCGGGTTCGCGCTGGCGGGCGCCGGCATGCTGGCCGGCGAACTGCTGCGCACGGACGACCCGCCGTCGCCGCTGAAAGGCGAGTTCGGGCTGAAGAAGCGCGTGGCATGGTCCGCCCCGGTGGCGCTCGCCGACGTGAAGGCGATCGGCGCGCCGCTGGGCGCCAAGATCAACGACGTGCTGGTCGCCGGCATGACCGGCGCCCTGCGCACCTATCTGCGCCGGCGCGGCCTCGACGTGAACAACATCACAGTGCGCGCGATGGTGCCGGTGGACCTGCGCCCGCCCGAGCGGGCGAACGAGCTCGGCAACTACTTCGGCATCGTGCTGCTGGATCTCGCCATTCGAAGCCGGCAGCGGCTGCAGCGCGTGCTGGCGACCAAAGCCAACATGAGCGCGCTGAAGCAATCGCCCGAGCCGTTGGCCGCGCTGATGCTGTTCAACGTGATGGGCCGCGTGCCCAAGGCGCTTGAAGACCTATCGGGGCGGATGTTCCAGCGCAAGGCGAGCGTGGTCATGACCAACGTGGCCGGCGCGACCGAGACGCTGCACCTGGCCGGCGTGCCAATCGAGCGCGTGATGTTCTGGGTGCCGCACCCGGGCACGGAGCTGGGCATGGGCATCAGCATCCTGAGCTACTGCGGCAGCGCCACGCTGGGGGTGATCTCCGATGCGCGCCTCGTGCCGGACCCGGAAGCGATCACGCAGGAGTTCAACCGCGAATTCGCGGCGATGCTGAAGGCGGTGCGGGAGAAGCAGGAGGCCGCGGACAAGGCGACGAGTCGCGATGAGTCCGCGATCAGAAAGCGCGCGGTGCGGAAAGCGCCGGCAGCGACGCTAGCGAAACATGCGCGGCCGCGCCTGCGCGCAGCGGCCTGAGCGGGAGGCAGCTGCCGTCGCGCTAGCCGGGGATGAACATCTGCCCGCTGATTAGCGATGTTCCGTCGGAAGCGATGACGTTGCCTCCCTCGAAATAAGCGCCGCCGCTCCAGTGCCCTGCGCCGCCGGGCTGTCGTTGATCGTTGCGCAAGTCTTGGCAGTGTCCGCTTTTCAGTTCGGGAACTGATTCCGACATCGGCCCAATTGCGGTCGCTCAACATCAAGAAAATCGCGTCGCCAACGACCAGTCCAAGGCACTGCAGGCCTGGTCTACCATCGGAGCGAGCGACGAAATCTCCGTCGGGTCGATCGGAATTACTTGGCCGCCTGCATCGGTGGTTGCGCCGACCGCCGCCGCGACGCGGCTGCGCCCCGATTTTCGACGCTTCGTCGCATGGGCGTGCCATTCGGCGCCGGTCCCTGTCAGGATGCGAACCACTGACAACTCTGGCGTAACCGACGGTCACGCCAGAGCTTGCGCCAAGCCAGGAGCCACCGCCATGGATCCAGCACCCGCGATAGAACCGCCGGCGACCCCGCCCAGCCCGACACCGTTCGCGCCCGTGGCCGAGAGCCAGCGCATCGAGGCGCTCGATGTCGTGCGCGGCTTCGCGCTGTTGGGCATCTTCCTGATGAACATCGAGTGGTTCAACCGCCCCATCGCCACCCTCAACGACGGCATGCCGCGCGGGCTGGAGGGCCTGGACTGGCTGGCGAGTTGGTTCGTCGCCTACTTCGTGCAGGGCAAGTTCTGGACGATCTTCTCGCTGCTGTTCGGCATGGGCTTCGCCGTGATGCTGGTGCGCGCCGAGCGCGCAGGCCGGGAGTTCACGAAGGTCTACCTTCGCCGCATCCTGGCGCTCGCGGTGTTCGGCGCTGTGCACTTCATCTACCTGTGGGAAGGCGACATCCTCTTCAGCTACGCGGCGGGCGCGCTGGCCTTGCTGATCGTGCTCTACGGCAGGGCGTGGCCCATCCTGATCGCCTGCGCGGTGCTGGTGGGCCTGGGCTTCATTCCGGACGCCGACCTCTTCTTCCTCGTCGCCGGCGGACTGGCGGCGACCGGGTTGCTGGCGCTGTACCTGCGGGGCGAGAAGCGGCTCGCCTGGCGCGGGATCTCGCTGCCCGTGTTCTCTTTCCTCTTGCTGCTGGCCGGCGTGCTGATATCCATCGCCGCGGTGGTGTTCTGGCTGCTGCCCGACGGCCCGATCGAGCCGCGGGTGCCGCTGACCGTGTTCGGTCCGCTGTTGTTCGTCACCGGCTGGCTGTCGTGGAAGTACCGCGAGCCGGCCGAGAAGCGCAGCCTGCGCATGGCCGTGAGCATCTACGTCTTTGCCGGCGTCGCGATGACGGCGATGGGCCTGGTTCAGCAGTTCACCCCGGACCCGTTGGCGGTGCTGGCTTCGGCTGCCGAGAAGCCGGCTGCCGCGGCCGCCAAGGCGGACACCGGCACCGCGGCGCGGGACGCGTCGTCGGCCAAGTCCACGTCGGAGAAGCCGAAGAAGACCAGGGAAGAACGCGCGGCAGAAATGAAGGCCGAACGCGAGAAGAAGCTCAAGGAGCTGGCCACGGAGACGGCCGACGAGATCAAGACCTTCACCACCGGCAGCTACCTGGACACGGTGGAGTGGCGGGCGCGAAAGTTCCTCGAAAAGGCCGCCGGCGACGCCGGATTCAGCGTGGTCCTGATGAGCATGTTCCTGCTCGGGGTCTGGTTCGTGCGCTCCGGCGTGATGGAGGACACCGCGAAGCACCTCGCCTTCTTCCGCAAGCTGGCGCTCTACGGCCTGCCCGTGGGCATCGGCCTGGGCGTGCTCACCGGCTTCATCGCGATGTCGCACACGCCGGGCGACCGCTACGACGGCTGGGGCATCGCGCGCGGACTCCTCATGCTGGGCAACCTGCTGGCCTGCCTGGGCTACGTCGGGCTGGTGGTGACGATGCTGCACAGCCGCAGCGTCTGGTCGCGCATCCGCGTGCTTGCGCCGGCGGGGCGCATGGCGCTCACCAATTACCTGATGCAGTCGCTGATCTGCACGACCATCTTCTACGGTTTTGGGCTCGGACACTGGGGCCTGCCGCGCGCCCAGCAGGTGCTGTTCGTGGCGGTGGTGTTTGCCGCGCAGATCGCGTTCAGCCGCTGGTGGCTGGCTCGCTTCAGCTACGGCCCGATGGAATGGCTGTGGCGCGGCTTCACGTATCGGCAGGTGCCGCCGCTGCGCAGAGCCGGCACGTCCGCTGCGGCGCCGACCCAGGCAGCCTAGACGTAAACCGCATGACAGTGCGCGCGATGGTGCCGGTGGACCTGCGCCCGCCCGAGCGCGCGAACGAGCTCGGCAACGACTTCGGCGTCGTGCTGCTGGATCTCGCCATTCGCAGCCGGCAGCGGCTGCAGCGCGTGCTGGCCACCAAGGCCAACATGAACGCGCTGAAACAATCGCCCGAGCCGTTGGCCGCGCTGATGCTGTTCAACGTACTGGGCCGCGTTCCGGTGGTGCGCTCGAGATCCGGCAGCATGCTCTCTTGTGAAACAACTCTGGACAGGTACGGCAACCTTTACTTCATGCACTTGCGCATGAGCGCGTTCAGGCCTTCCCCCAGCCGGAAGTGAAAGTCGAGCTTGCAGTACGTGTCCGCTTCCTGGGGCTGCAGACTGTCGCGAGCAAGTGCGATTCTGACTCTCAGCAGCTCGCTGACCTCTCGTCCCTTCTGCTGCGCCTTGTGAGCGGACGAGCTGTCACCCGCGCCCTTGCCTTTCTCAGCCTTGCCGGGCTCTTTGGCGCTGGCAGCGATCCCATCGGCATAGGGCCGACAGTTCTTTGAGTCGGACATCGAACTCCTCGAGCCGCTTTTGCACTCCCTGCTTGCTCAGGGCGGCGTCCTTCAGCAACGCCCGCTCGTAGGTTGGCCGTAGCAGGGCGAGCAGCCTGGCCTGCTCTTTCAAGATGCCGGCGTAGTCGGCTTTCATGCTTTCTAGCCCGCAGTCTGCATATGCCTGTTTCGCGAGGCGCTGGGTCACCTGCGAATCAGGATAGGTGTCGATGCAGGCGGCCCGGACCGGGCCCGTACACAGCGCCGCGAAGCAAGCCGCCATGGCAAGTCGAATCCAGCGAGCCACTGTCAACGTCCGCCGCATGGTTTGATCCTCAGGCCCGGGGGGAGCTGCGTTTCAGCATTCCCGCATGCACCACTCAGGAGTTGCGGCGACACGTTGCGCGCATTGACCAGGTTCGCATTGCTCAGACCGACGCCGCGAAATTCCACGGTCGACAAATCAACGTTGGAGAAAACCGCGTACGAGAGATCGCTGTTCGAGAATCCCGTGTTGTGCAGTTCCACGTCGTCGAAGACCGCACCTCGAAGATCGGAATCATCGAACTGGATGTTTCGAATCTTCGACTTGCTGATGAACTTTGCCTCGGCGCCGTGGAAGCGGCTGATCAGCGAACGGGGTGCCCTTAGGAGCGATGCATCCGCCCCAGGCTGATACAGCGAAGCCTCCGAGTTATCAAAAGTGGTCTCTGTGAACTCAGCCTCCATGAAGAAGGAGTCCTGGATCTTCGAAGACGCAAACGTGCAGCGCGTGAACCTCGAGCGAAACAGCACAGCTCCGTTGATGACCGCATCGCTGAAGTCAGTGTCCGTGAACGTGCTGTTCGCCAGGGAGGTGTCTTCGATCCGCGCGCGACTCAGGTCGACTCCATCGAACTCAGCCCAGTCGAACTTCGCGTCCCGGAGGCGCGCCTCTTGCAAAGTCGTTTCAGTGCCTTCGGAGTGGAACCGGAGCCGTTGGCCTTCAGCTCCTTCAAAAGAGACATCGTGAAAAATCCCGCTGAAGCTTGTTCTTGTCTCCGAACTACCCTCCCTGAACTTCGCATGGTTGAATCGGGCCGCTTTGGCAAATACACCTTCGAACTCGACATCGTCGATTTGCGCGTGCTGGAAGTCGGCGTCTTCCAGGTTGGCGCCTTGCAGCTTCACATCCAACAGGCGGGAACCGGTCAGGACGGCATGTCGAAGATCGGCGTACTGCAGCTTCGAGTGCTGGATGCGGCTGCCGGGCAGGAACGCATCGCTCGCCTCCATTTCGCGAAGGTTGCTTCCGTTCAGGTTGAGCGTCCGTTGTGTCTCGAGGAAGCTTGACACCGCCGCCGGCGCGGCGATCAGCTTGTCCCAGTTCTCTGGCTTGGTGACAAAACGGTGTTCCTTGATTTCGGTCTGCGGCTTGAAGCCAATCGCTTCCCACGCCCGCCTTCCGGCAGAGAAAAGGCGGCATTCCCACTCGCCCGCCTGTTTCTCGCAGGTCTTCGTGGAAAGTCCCCAAACCGCCGTGGCGGACAGGTAGGCCAGGCAAGCCATCAACACCACCAGACTGCCGATCGACACCCATATCTGCCTGCGTGTCAGCAGCAGTGCCAAAGCAGATAGCCTCGACTCGCCGCCCGCGCCCGAGTTCGGCGACCGAGACATCTCGGTGAGGGCATTCTTTGCCGTGAAGTAAAAGCGCAGGGCAAACGCTGCCGTCATGAAGATGAGAACCAGATGCAGCAGCGTTCCGATCCAGTCATGTGCTGACAGGTATCGCGCCCAGTAGAACAGCAGCACGATCGGCACCAGCCACCACGCGAGTAGCAGGCTCAACCAGGCCTCCAGCCGGGCCGAGAATCGCTTCGCGGCGAGCTGCGGAATGCCGCCGCGGATGAAGGTGCTGGAGATCAGCCACGGATATACGTAGTCGTCGAGCCCGCGCCCGTCCGGGTGCCAGAGCGGAAGCCGAGCGAGGCAGCGCCAGAACCGCTCGAGGTACAGGTGGAAGTACGCATACAGCACCGCGAGAATGATCGGCGCAAAGTAGTAGAACCACACGATCGGCACGTTGACCTGGATGATCGGCAACGGTGTCGCGCTCGAGTTCGAGATCAGCGCGGCGTCGGTCGTGGTCGCGATCGCAAGGTACGAGTAGACACACGCCAGGATCAGCGCAACGAACGTCGTCTGCGAGTTGCGCGAGATCTCGGACAACTGGTCGACGTTGTCCTTCTGAGCGGCAAGCCCGACGCCCCTGGCGGGTTCCTGCGCCGGTGCGGCAGCGCTGTTCATCGCCTTCAATCCCCGTCGGTTGTCAGGCGTGTGCCTGGCCCGCCACTACTTGCGGAGGCAGTTCGAAAGCAGCACCCGCCGCTGGGGTCCTGGCAGGACCTCCCGCCATCGAGTGGCGTCGTTGAGCACCCGGTCCATGTCGCTCTCGATTGAGTAAAGGATGCGCGGCGAGCCGCCGCTCTTCTTGACCAGCTCCCGCACAGCCCAGCAATCGGCGTCCTCTTCGTCCCTGAGCTTGTAGTTCTGCTCTCCCGTCAGCACACCGTGCCGCTGAACGATGTGGGCGCATTGCCGCAGGTAGAGCCAGTCCTGGGTCGCCTTGCCCAGGTAGGTCCGCTCCGGATTGACGCGGATCTCGTAGGTGCCTGCGAGCGGGCCCGTGAGCACGGAGCTGGCCACCGCGAAGTACCTCTGCCGCGGATCCGCGCGTGTCTGAACGCGCGCGTCTTTCATGTCGCCGCAGGAGTACTCCGCGATCGACGGCGCGCCTGCGAATACCTGGGAGCACATCAGGAACGGCATCGATACGAAGGCACACAGCCAACGACAGGCACCCATGTTCTCCTCCCTAGCGCATCAAACCGAGCCGTCACCTTGCACAGATCGACAGGTGTCGGAACAGCCTCACGTCAACGAATTCAGTATTGATGCGGTGGATGCGTTGGTCAATCACGCATCGCCCATCGCCGAGATGCCTATTGACCCCGGGCAACCCGCGCCGGGGGATAAATTGAATTGTTGAGCGATTTTCTTTGCTATTGCTCTTGTTGATCGCCAGGCGAAGCAAATCGCCTGCACCACGACGAGGTGCTCGCGCACGCGCGGCCCGATGGCACTGCGGGGCATGGCAGAGCCGTGAAACCTCGACACAACACCGGTGCAGGGGAGAACGGGAAGCACCGGGGCAATCTCGAATGCCCGGCTTTGCCTGATGTGCACGCGGGCGCTTACCAGCTGCGTTGCGGAAGCCGAGACTTCCCTCGTCCAGTGGCGGAGGCGCAGGCAGTAGACAGAATGTCGACCTTAAGTAAACAATTCCAGCCCTCGTGTGCCGGAGGGAAAAGGTGTCGCGTTCATTCCGCTGGCGCATGAATCTGCAGCGACTTCGCCAACTTGCGATGCTCGGCGCGCTGTTTGTTTCGACATTCGAAGCCGGCGCGCAGGCACCGACCGCCGGCGTTGAGCGTGGCCGGTACCTCGTGGAGTCGATCCTCGGTTGCGGCAACTGTCACACCCCAAAGTCGCCGACGGGAGAACCGATCGCGAGCCGCAACCTCAGCGGCGGCGGCCTGTCGTTTTCGCCGCCGCCATTCGTCCCATTTCGCGCGGCTCATTCGCGACGTTACGCCGCACAAGGTCGAGCGCCCGGCAAGGGGGGAAGCGGACCATGAAACACACGCGCATCATCGTCACTCACTACGGCGGTCCCGATGCACTCCAGGTGCTCGAAGAAGAGTGCCCCGAGCCGAAGGACGGTGAGGTGCGGGTGAGAGTGCTGGCCGCGGGCGTTTCGTTGCCCGACATCATGGCGCGCGAGGGTGTGCATCCCGAAACGCCGCCGGTGCCCTATACGCCGGGGTGGGACCTGGTCGGCGAGGTGGATCGGCTCGGCCAGGGTGTCTCCGGAATCGAACCGGGCCAGATCGTTGCCGCGATGCCCATACACGGCGCCTACGCGGAGTTCGTCTGCCTGCCGCAGCGCGAGCTGGTTCCGGTGCCAGCCGGGCTGGACGCCGCCGAGGCCGTCAGCCTCATACTGAACTACATCACCGCGTATCAGATGCTGCATCGCTCGGCCAAGGCCAAGCCGGGCCAGCGCGTGTTGTTTCACGGCGCGTCGGGCGGCGTCGGTACGGCACTGCTGCAGCTGGGGCGCCTCGCCGAACTGCAGATGTACGGCACCTGTTCAGCACGAGGGGCGCCGGCCGTTTCCGAGCAGGGTGGTATCCCAATCGATTACCAGCATCAGGACTTCGTGAAAGAGATTCGCCGCCTCACGAGCGAGGGCGTGGACGCCGTCTTCGACCCCATTGGTGGCGCCCACCTCTGGCATTCCCGCGAGGCTCTCCGTCCGGGCGGCAGGGTGGTGGGTTATGGCAATACAACCACGCTACGCGGGGAGGGGCTAGGTTTGGAACGTAAAGGCCGACGTAATCGCCTTCATGGAATCCCCATCTACGCGTTGTACATCGCCGGCGGCTGGCTTCTTCCCGGCCGCAAACGGATCGTCCCCTACAGCATCCAGACGCTCAAACGGCTGAAGCCGGCCTTGTTTCGACAGGATCTGATCGCCCTGCTCGATCTCCTGCAACAGCAAAAGATCAAGCCGCTCATCGCGCAGCGATTTCCTCTTGCCGAAGCAAGACGCGCGCAGGAGCTGCTCGGGAAGGGCGGAGTCATAGGCAAGATCGTGCTCGTGCGTAATGGGGCGTCGCTTGAATCAGGAGCGGCGTAACAACGGCATGCAGTGGACGGCGCTGCGCGCCGCCGCTGATGACCGGCGCCCTGCGCACTTACCTGCACCGGCGCGGCGACTCCCGCGGTTGCGAAAGCTCTTCCACCGCGTCGTCTGGCATGCCGCTGGCCGCGAGCCACTGCTCGACCGCATCGACGAGATCCGCGTCGGTCTGTGCTCCACCTGGCGCAGCATTCCCCGCGGAGGACAGAGCCTGCGCGTGATCCGCCAGCCAGCCCAGGATGCGGCTGCCCGCCTCCGACAGCGTTCTATGGCTTCGGACTCGCGCCGTGTTGCGCGCCCCGCCCAGCTCCCGCGCGCTGACCTGCTCGATCAGCTGCCAGGCGTCGCGCGCGCCGAAGGCCTGCTGCAGCTCGCGATCGCCGAGGATTTCGAAGAGCCGCCGCACATCGGCCGCCAGGCGCTGCGCCGCTGCACTGACCGGCCCGCC
>CAVPGM010000025.1:0-298975 GCA_963703945.1 uncultured beta proteobacterium
GGGAACTCGCGCAGGCTGGCGATGCTCAAGCGCAACGCGGTCGCCAGATTGCCTTGCTCGCGCCCGTCGCGCATGTTGGCCGCCTGCAGCGCAAGCTTGGCCGACAGCGCACGGCTCGCCTGCACATCGGACTCACGCCACTGCCACGCGGCCACACCGCTCAAGATCAAGAATACGGCCGCCGCCCCGAGCGCCGCCGCGATCACCGCACGCTGACGCCGCGTGCGTATGAGCAGGGCAATCCGTTCCTGGTCGATCTTGTAGTGTTGCAGGGCCCGTTGCGCATCCTCGGCCTTGCGCTTCTCTTCCGCCGCGCGCTCCTCGAGTTCGCGGCGCTCGTGCGCGCTCTGGCGCCGGTCTCGTTCTTCGCGCACTGCCCGGGTCAGGATGTCGTGCGTCAGCTCGATGCGCGGTGTCCCGTAGTGCTGCTCGAGACGGAGGAGACGACGATCCTCGAGCGTCCGCAGCTCGTCCTCGGTCAACGAGCCATTCCGGATCGCGTCTTCCTTGGGGAAGCTGTCGCGAAACCCGCGCTCCGTGATCAGCTCGGTCTCGATGAACTCGGCAACGCGATCCGGCAGGTCACGAATGCTTTCGCGGTAGAAGTCCTCGATGATCGCTTCCTTGGCCCCCTCCAGGAGTTTGTCGTCGAACGGACGGAACGCCTTGCCGCCGCCCGTTTCTTGCAGCCATCTTTGATAGAGGCCCGCGCAAAACAGGCTCAGCAGCGCCGGCTCGATCGTCGGCGCCGTGTCGCTCATGGTGTTGTAGAGAAGCTGCGTCTCCTTTTCCGTCAGCTGGCGCACCGGCGTTATCGCGTGCCGCAGTGATGCGGCCGATACGTGGTTGACAATCTTCCACGCCAGTTCTTTGCTCACGAGTTCCTGCGCGCCTCCGGCTCCATCGCGCGGAGCGGACTCGTACACCGCGACAAAGGCCTGCTGTCGGCGCATCGGCAACAGTCGCATGCGGTTGCCGCCCAGCGACGCGATGGAGCGCCGCCAGCCTTCGAGGTGCGGCAGGAAATCCTCGCGCAGGCTCACGAGGATCCGGTACGTCCACGCGCGCACGTCGAGCCGCTCGCCCAGTTCCGGGTTGTCCTCGATCCCTGCGGCGAGCCCGCGCGGAATTCCGTTTTCGGCAAGGTTGCCGAAGTCGCTGCGAAACTCGGCGACTGCGGCCGGATTGCTCTCGCCGTGCGTGAAGATCTCCTCAAACTGATCAAGGACGAAGACGGGCGTGAGCAGGTGGTTCGACCTGCTCCACAGCTCGAGATCGCGCCGGTGCAGGTACTGCCACAACCCTTCGCCATCCTCCATCGGCGGGGCATCGACATCGTGCAGACGCAGCTCTTCGACGAGCGCCTGACGCATCTGGTCAACCAGTGGCATGCGGTCGCTGCGGAGCTCGAGTCGTACGTACACGGGCAGCAGGTGCTGCGCCCGCATGCGCGGGAACAGTCCGGCCAGGATCAGCGAAGACTTGCCCAGCCCGGATTTGCCGAACAGAACCGTCAGGCGCGCGTTCGCGACCCGCCGCAGCAGTTCTTCGATCTCCTCATCCCTGCCCTTGAAGGAAGCCTGCGCGGCCTCGGTGTAGGTGGCGAGCCCCGGCCACGGATTCGCGGTCGGGCTCACGACGGCGGCAGTCTCGGGAAGTTCGAGCATGGTCCGGCGGCTTCAGCGCCGCATCTCGCGGATCTGCTCCTTGAAGATATCAAGGAGCGCCGCACCGGGTTGCCCGTCCGGCGCATGAGCGACGTGAACATCGCGGAAGGACTCCTCGATCTTTTGATAGCGACTCAGGTTGCCGTCGAAGTTCTGGTCGATCACCACCGGCACGAGAAAGCCGCTTCTTTGGCCTGGCGGAAACCGGATTGCACGCTCGGCTGCGACGTGCCACTCCTCAAAGACAAAGCCCTCCTTCCTGCTTTCGGTCTGCTGGGAAATCAGCGGAACGAACAGGCGGACCCTGCGCTTGATACCGCCCAGGATCTCGTCCCTCCAGAGATCGCCGGGTTTGAGGCGGCGCTCGTCGAGCCAGACGTCGCCTCCCATGCTGGTAATCGCGTCGCACAGCGCTCGCGCGGCTTGAATGTCCTCGCGCACATAGCTGATGAAGATGCTGCCCTTCTTCGTATCGTCGACCGAGTACGTGCCCGACTGCGTCTCGGTGGCCTCACCGGGTCCCGGTGCGACCTGCTCCGGATGACGCGCCTGCCAGCGTTGCATCAGTTCACCCGCGAAATTGACCGCGCTGGTCTCGAACACCCGGGTGCGGCGGGCAAACAGGCGCAGGAACTCCGCCAGGTGCGATTGCGCGCCGACGCTGTTGCCGATGACGAAGACCTTGCGATCCGACCCCATCGACAACCGGTTGGAACTGGCCATGCGCATGATGAACCGGCTGACCCAGTCGGAAAAATGAACGCCGATCAGCAGGAGATTCCTCTTCCGCATCTCATCGGCCAACCACGACTCCGGCGAAAGCGCCGACAGCGAGACCAGTGCATGCACGAACTCCAGTAGGTCCTCGTCGTGGATGGCATAGTTCGGCGAGGCGGACACCTTGCCGAACAGGGAGAACACCATCGGCTGGCTCGGCGCAGGCCGGCGTGCGAACTGTTCGGCCTCTTCACGCGAGCGGTTGGGCGAGAAGTGCAGGTGCGCGGTGGTCGGTCGGCCACGAAAGCGCACCTCGTCGAGTGCGCGCACCATGTAGCTGTCGAACGTGGTCGTTACGAACCAGTCCAGTTGCCTGATCCGTGCCAGCTGCAACAGCGCTGGCGGAATCGCGACGTCCGAGGCTTTCGAGAGGATGTCCCAAATGGGGCGATACAACGCAGCGACGTCGCGTTGATCGCCGGCCAGATAGGCGCGGACGATGTCCTCCAGTTCGCCAAAAGGCGTGGTCGGCGCGGGAAGCTTGTAGCGCTGGGCCAGACAGTCGGCGACGTACCGATAAAGGTGCGTGTTCGCGCCGTTGACCTGGATCTGCAGCAGCTCCGGCCCAAGCACAGGGACAAGCGAGTCTTCCTCGATAAAGGCGAGGATGTCGTCCCAGCAATCTTCGTCGACTACGGAAGCCACCGCACGACTCCAACGGTCAGATTGGGATTAGCCAGTCCGCCCAAAACCATGTGCGGTTCAAAGTTAGTCGTCGCTCAGTCAACAATCAAGGGTTCCGCACGTGAATATGCAGGTCAACCCTGCACGAGGAACTTCCGGGCATGAGTGTGGCCTGTGCCTGTCCTGACTCGCAACGACGTGACGAGCTGACCGACGGAGACCTTGCGGACCATCTGCGCGTGGTTGCGGGTAAAGGCAGTCGCTGTGCCGTTCGGGAGATGTCACGTTCCGCTACGGCGGCGTAGACCGAACGCGGCGCCCGGCGCCGAGAACAGCTCGAACATGGCGCGGCTGTCGCGAAACCGGGATGGCGGTAATCTTGACACTGCATCGCCGGTGCATTTTCATCGCGGTCCAACCCTTGGATGCAACGGGGATCACCTCACACCCTCTCCTGGAGTAAGCATGAAACGAAGGACCTTTCTCACGGCCACCGGCGGCGCGTTGTCGGCCGGCGCCATCACCTCGCTCGTGCCGGCGGCTGCTCGAGGTGCGACCGCTTTTTGGCAACCGGACGAGCTCGCAGACGGAACCGTGGCGTCGAGCCTGCTTGATGCCCTGCCAGGGAAGGTGCCTCTGATCAAACGGAGTTTTCGTCCTCCAAACTACGAGACGCCGATCGAATACTTCCGCACCGAGTTCACACCCAACAACGCGTTCTTCGTGCGATGGCACCTTTCGGCCATTCCCGAGGTCAATGTCCGCGCGTGGCGACTCAAAGTCGGTGGCGACGCCGCCGGCAAGGAGAATGTCTACGACATGGCAACGCTGCGACGCGACTTCGAGCAGGTCGAGATTGCGGCGGTGTGCCTGTGTTCCGGCAATCGGCGCGGCATGTTCCAGCCGCATGTTCCCGGCGTCGAGTGGGGCATCGGCGCGATGGGCAACGCCCGATGGAAGGGTGTGCGGCTGCGCGATGTGCTGAACAAGGCAGGCATCAATCCCAAGGCCAAGGAGGTGGCGTTCAATGGTTCCGACAGCGGTGCCATTGCGGCGACACCGGACTTCATCAAGAGCATCCCCGTCGACAGGGCACTCGATGAGAACACGCTCATTGCCTTCGAAATGAATGGCAAGCCGTTGCCGCACATGAACGGCTTCCCGGCGCGGCTGGTTGTTCCGGGATGGACCGGCACATACTGGGTCAAGCAGCTCACCGATATCCAGGTGAAGTCGGAGCCGCAGGGCGGCTTCTGGATGAACCCTGCATACCGGCTTCCGGCGGGGCGCTTTCCGGCGGCCGACCGATTCCCCACCCAGGAAACCGCGGCGAACGTGCCGATCACTGACATCGTCGTGAGTTCGCTCGTCACTTCGATCAGGGACGGGGAACGGCACCGTAAGGGGCAGGTCGTCGACGTTTCGGGAATCGCATGGGATGGTGGCCGCGGCATCCGCGACGTGCAGGTGTCCACTGATGCGGGTCGCTCATGGCAGCCGGCGCAGCTGGGCCGGGACTACGGGCGCTTCTCGTTCCGGCAGTTCAGCTACCGTTTCCGGCCTGAGAAGGACGGCGTGTACCTGATCATGGTGCGCGCCGCCAATAATCGCGGCGATGCACAGACGCTGGAGCTCGTACACAACCCGGCGGGCTACCACCACAACGTGGTGCAGCGGCTGATGATTGAAGTCGTGTGAGGGCAGACAAATCCATGAGCAAATTCCTGCTGGTTATCGCTTCATTCATCGCTGCCGCCACCGCGCTTGCGGCCGAGGACAAGTTCAAGCTGAAGCAGGCTCCGGGTGTGGCGCAGGTGCAGGCCAATTGCGTCGCGTGTCACAGCCTTGATTACATCGAGTTGAACTCCCGCTTTCTCGACCGCAAGGGATGGGAAGCCGAGGTCACGAAAATGATGAAGGCATTCGGCGCACCGGTGAAGGCGGAGGACGTTCCGGTGATCGTGGATTACCTGACGAAGGAATACGGGAAGCCCTGAACGCCACGTGCCTCGCAACGGGCTGTCACGCAGCGCTCTCGGCACGCGTGATCAGTCCCATTTTCTCGAGAAACGGCGGCCAGCGCGGATCTCCATGCAGGTTGCGCGGCGACGGCCGCGAATTCACTCATTTCACCGGCGGCAGCTGAGACGGATTTCCCGTATTGAGGCACTTCGGGTGACCGAAGCCGCCGGCGCTGGTGCCGGTTCGGCACGATGTCGTAGACGTCATTCCCCGCGGTCGTACTCGGCGATCAGACCGACACGTTCGTGCATCTCACGAGCGACTAGCGCGGTCCAGCGCTGCTGTTGCGCTGGTGTGACCGACCATTGGGGGCCCGACATGGAAGGGCGGTAGCTCACCATCGCCAGTGCCATCAGCGCCGAAGGCGCGTGGCCTTCGTCCGCCAGCGCGGCGAAGCGGCCGTAGGCGGCGGAGTAGCGCTGCGTTGTAAGGGCATGCATGGCATCGTCGTACCCTCGCGTGGTGTCGGCGGCTGGGGTGCGAAGGTCCTGTGCACGGACCGAAGCAACGCCCAATGCATTCGCCGCCACAACGATCAGCGGCATGGCGATTCTCGTCGCGAGTGTCAGTAACGGCCGCGACGAGCTCTTCGCGGAGAGTGAGGCGGGTTGGTTCACGTGAGGTCCTTTCGTAACGATGGCTGTCGACCGAAGCGTCGACCGCATGGCGATTCCGCGGATGTCGACGCCAAGGCCGAATCAACAGTCGCCGCTGATGCCTTCGTTGTTGCGAAGGCGGGCGAACAGTAGGTGGCAGCGGTGGCTCGCGGGTGGCGGCTTTCGCCCCAAAAGTGACACAGCGGCGCTCGGTCCGCGCCGCGCCGCGGGGCACGGGTCTTTCCGCTCGGTCGGTGGCGCGAGCGGGCCGGCTGCGATCGTGGACGCGCAGGCGGGGGCCCTCCACCACCTGTCAGCGTTCGTGCGCCGCCTTGCGGACCTTCACACAGACTGCGCGTGGCGCTCGACAAGCCCCATCTTCTCGAGAAACGGCCGCCAGCGCGGATCTCCGTGCAGGTTGCGCAGCAGCGGCCACGACTGCATCTGCGGCAAACCGGAGTCGCGCTGCCGGTAGGCGCGCTCCAGCCACTCGAAGGCGCGATCGGCGTCGCCGAGGTAGGCAAACGCTTCGGCAATCTGCAGGGCACCGTTGTCGGCGCAGCGGTTGATCAGTTGCTGCAGGGTCACCTCGGACTCGGCGCGCCGCCCGAGTCCGTGTTGTGCCAGGGCGACGCCCGACAGACGCAATGCCTCAATGCCTTCCTGCTGAAACGCCGTTAGTGCTTCTTCCGGCCGCCCCTGCTCGAGGCGCAGCGTGCCGAGCACCGCGTGCAGCAACCCGGCGCGTGGGTTAAGGGTGAAGGCCCGATCGAGTGCGGCGTCCGCCTCGTCCAGCAAGCTTGAGTTCAGGCACCGTAGCGCCAGGTTGCCGTGGGCGATAAAGCTCAGCGGGTCCAGTGTGGTCGCGCGGCGGGCCCACGCCACAGCTTCTTCTTTGCGCTGCAGGCTGTCGGCAAGCACCGACGCGGCGATGACGTTGCTGCGGTCGCTGGCGCACAGATCCAGCGCGCGCTTGCAAGACGCAGCAGCGCCATGCATGTCCCATTCGTGGCACATCTGTATCCAGCACAGTTCGGCATGCGCCTCTGCCAGCTCCGGCTCCAGCTCGAGCGCGTGCAAGACAGCGGCGCGGGCGAGCGCAAAGGTCTGCGTCATCGGCGCCCAGCCATAGTCCGCCTGGTTCGAATACGCGCCCGCCAAGCCGGCCCACGCGAGTGCATAGCGGGGATCGATCTGCAGCGCTTGCCTGCAATAGCCGATACCGGTGGCCGTGTCGTCGGGCGTGAGCCGGTTGATCAGGAATCGACCGAGCAGATACAGTTCGTGCGCCTCGGCGTTTTGGGTGCGGCCGCGCGTGGCCGCGGACACTTGCGCGCTTACCCGCGCGCTGGCCGCCGCGTCGGCCGGCTCCCCGAGCAGTGCGGAACGCAACTCCCGCACGACCGAGCGCGCGATGTCGTCCTGCACCGCGAAGATGTCGTCCAGCTCGCGGTCGTAGGACTGCGACCACAAGTGCGCATCGCTCGCCGCCTGAACGAGCTGGGCGGTGATGCGCACGCGCCCGCCCGACTTGCGGACGCTGCCCTCGAGCACCGTCGAGACGTTCAGCTGGCGCGCAATCGTCGGGATGTCCACGTCCCCCTTTCCCTTGAACGAAAAGGCGGACGTTCGCGAGGCGACCCGTAAGCCGGGAATCTTCGCGAGCACGTTCAGCAGTTCCTCGGCCAGTCCGTCGGCAAAGTGCTCATTCGCCGCCTCGTCGCTCAGGTTGACGAATGGCAGAACCGCAATCGAGGGCGTCGTCGGGTCGAAGGGAGCGACCATCGCGCGTCGCAGCGTATCGGGCGCCGCCGCCGCTGCAGCTGGTGCCTGGTGAATCGGCATCGTCAGCGCCGGCAGTGCCACTGTCGACAATTCGCCCAGCCGATCGATGCGCCGCTCGCCGCGCGCGATCTCGACCAGGGCAGCCCGTTCTGCGGCGGGGACTTGCAGGCACGCCGCCAGCCGTTCGGCCAGCCGGTGGGACGGGCGCCGCTCGTCGCCTTCGACCTTGCGCAGCGCCGATACCGAGCAGTGAGCGCACTCGGCCAGTGCGGCATGCGTCAACCCGAGGGCCATACGGCGCCGGCGCAGCCACAGACCGAACGACAAGGTGCTGTCCACTTCCATCTTCCGCCGCGAAGTCGGTCGCTGCTGTCGAGCGCGAACCTCGCACCCCAGTGTGTCACTTTTGGGGCAGGAACCGCCACCTACCGGCCGCCCCCACCGCCTAACTTTCGCCGGCGGTCGCAACAACGACCGCTCCAGGCGGCGGGGCGATGCTCGCCCAGTCCGCAGTTGCGATCAACCCGTTCCGACATAAGGGGGTGACCATGCGGTCGACCTTGCTTCGTGTTGCGAGTATCAAGGGCTCCGGCGTGTCGACAGCGCTCGGCAATCCGCTATGGGCACGCGCATCGCTGGCGGCACTCTCGGTCTGGGCAATCGCTGCATCCAGCGGTATCGCCGGCGCAATCACCGAGAACCGGCAGGATGCGTGGATGACGATTGCCACGGCTGCGGTGGTCCTCGTGTCCGCCCTGCTGTCGAGCATCGTCGGCTTTGCGTTCTCCGCGATCGCCGGCAGCGCGCTCGCGTACTTCAAGTTGGACCCCGTCAACGCAGTGCGAACGATCGTCCTCTGCTCGAGCGCGATCCAGCTCTACGCTGTCTGGAGGTTGCGCGCCTCGATACGCTGGCGTCCACTCTGGCCGCTTCTCATCAGCGGCGCATTGACGATACCGATCGGGGTCGGACTGCTGGTCCGGCTCGATCCTTCACTCTACGTGATGGGGCTGGGTCTGTTCCTGATCGGCTACGGCGCCTACGCATTGATTCGTCGCGAGACACGCGTCGTCCGGGGCAACATCTGGACGGCAACGGTCGCGGGTGCGCTGGGAGGTCTGGCCGGTGGACTGGCCGGCTTTCCTGGTGCCAGCGTCACGATCTGGTGCTCGCGGCGTGGATGGGACAAGCACCAGCAGCGTGCCGTCTACCAGCCGTACATCCTGATCATGCAGCTGCTCACCATCGTTTGCCTGCACTGGCAGGCTCCCCCCAGCGTGCAGGCCACGCAGGACCTGGCCTTTGTTCCCTTTGCATTGTTCGGAGCCATGGGTGGACTCGCGCTGTTTGAACGGATGAACAACCGGCAATTCCACCTGGCGACCAGCGCGTTGCTGCTCGTTTCCGGAGTCGGCCTGCTCCTTCGAGCACTCTGATTCGATCCGAACGCATCCACGTGTACGCTCACCTTCAGATCCTGGGCAACGCAGCGGGCCCCAATGCATTCAGACCGAGATCTGGAACGCTTCGTGGAGGCCCAGAGTGGCATCTTCGACTCTGTCCGAAGTGAGCTGACGGCGGGTCGCAAGGCAAACCACTGGATGTGGTTCATCTTTCCGCAACTTCGCGGGTTAGGACGCAGCGCGACGGCGCACTACTTTGGCGTCACATCTGGCGCCGAAGCTCGCGCCTACCTTGAACACGCCGTGCTCGGCCCGAGATTGCGAGAATGCGTCGAGATCATTCTCGTGGCCAAAGGCACGGCCCATGAAATCTTCGGCTCGCCGGATGATCTGAAACTGCGCTCCTCGCTAACGCTGTTTGCCGCCGTGGCGCCCGAGGAACTCATCTTTCAGAAGGGACTGGAGAGATTCTTCGCAGGAGAACCGGACCCGCTCACTCTCGCAGCACTGTCCGGATGGACATCGAGGGAATGTTAATGCGAGCGCGCCTGGGTTGGGACCGCTCTCTCGTACCATGACTTGCTGGCATTGACCCACCGCACGACCAGCAGCATCACCGGCACCTCGATCAGGACGCCGACGACTGTTGCGAGGGCCGCCCCTGAGTCGAAGCCGAAGAGGCTGATCGCAGCGGCGACGGCCAGTTCAAAGAAGTTCGACGCGCCAATCAGGGCCGACGGACAGGCTACGCTGTGTTTCTCGCCGAGGGCCCGGTTCGCAAGGTACGCCCCGCCGGCGTTGAAGAACACCTGGATCAGGATCGGCACGGCCAGCAGGGCGATCACCAGCGGCTGCCTCAGGATCTGCTCGCCCTGGAATGCGAACAGCAGCACCAGCGTGGCAAGCAGCGCGACTACCGACCATGGCGACAGCTGCTTAAGCAGTCGGTCCAGCGAAGCCCGTCCACCACGGCGTATGACCAATCCGCGGACGACCTGGGCAATGATCACCGGGACGACGATGTACAGCACGACAGAGGTCAGCAACGTGTCCCACGGCACCGTGATCGAGGCGACGCCCAGCAGCAGCGCCACGATCGGCGCGAACGCGAAGATCATGATCGTGTCGTTCAGTGCGACCTGGCTCAGGGTGAAGTACGGATCGCCATTGGTGAGGCGGCTCCAGACGAACACCATTGCCGTGCAGGGCGCCGCCGCCAGCAGGATCAGCCCGGCCACATAGCTGTCCAGCTGATCCGCGGGCAGCCAAGGCGCAAACAGGTGCTTGATGAAGATCCAGGCCAGCAATGCCATCGAGAACGGCTTGACCAGCCAGTTGATCGCCAGCGTCACGCCGATGCCGCGGACATGGTTCTTTACCTGACCGAGCGCTGCGAAGTCGATCCGCAACAGCATTGGGATGATCATGACCCAGATTAGGATCCCTACCGGCAGGTTGACTCGGGCGACTTCCATCGCGCCGATGGCCTGGATCGGCCCCGGCAGGAGTTGCCCGATGACGACGCCCGCCACAATGCACAGCGCGACCCACACCGTAAGGTAGCGCTCGAAGACGCTCATGCCCGCGGTGGGGCGTTGCGCGACAGCGGCGTGGCCTGTCATTCGACTGGAGCTGGTGTCGGCTCGACGGCAGTCGCTACTGTTTGCCAATCTCGTCGAGCCGCGTCTGCAGCGCGAGCCGATCGAGCTTGGTCAGCGGCAGGCTCAGGAACAGCTGGATCCGGTTCTGCAGGACGCTGTACGCCTTGAAGAAGGCGCGTCTTTTCGTCTCGTCGTCGCCTTCGACCGCGGCGGGATCCTCCACGCCCCAGTGCGCGGTGATCGGTTGCCCGGGCCAGACCGGGCAGACTTCACCTGCCGCGTCATCGCAGACGGTGAAGACGAAGTTGAGCTCCGGCGCACCCGGCACGGCGAACTCGTCCCAACCCTTGCTGCGCAAACCGTCAACCGGAAGCCGGTTCTTCTTCAGAAGTTCGATCGTGAAAGGACTGACTGATCCCTTCGGATGCGAGCCAGCCGAGTAGGCCTTGAAGCGTGGTGCACCCATCGCATTCATCATCACCTCGCCAAAGACGGACCGCGCAGAGTTGCCGGTGCACAGGAACAATACGTTCAAAGGTTCTTCCGAGGACACTTCAGCAACTCCGGGTTGGGTTGAGTGCCTTCGACATGCAGACGCAACTGGCCGGGCACAGGTGGGTGAACTCGGCGCTGTCGCGCACGATCGCGGGCGCCTCGCCTCGCGCAATCTCGCGGTAACCGAGCCCGCGGAAAAACGGCGCTGCACTCTGAGTCAGCAGTGTCAGCGTGTCGAGGCCCGCTCTTTGTGCCGCAGCCTCGGCGGCCTGCACGAGCGACTGTCCGAGACCGCCTTCCCGCCAGCGCGGGTCGACGACCAGCGATCGAAGCAGCCCGTGCTGACCGAGGGGTTCCACCGCCACCGCCCCGACGACTTGCCCCGTGTCGACGGCAACGATGAAGTTCTGAACGGCAGCCTCGGATAGGTCGGTGATTGGCAGGTCTTCCGCCGACAGCAGGGCGCGGACGCGCGTCCAGTCTCCCTCCTCCGCCGCGCGGACCACGGCAGTGACGATCATTTCCTAGCTGCAGCAGGAAGGCGGACTTCACCGGGACACTGGCTGCGACTCCTGCACCGGCCGCCGGAGCGCAGCATGCCGTCTCCGCCGGTTCACCCGCCGCTTGCCCGTCGAATGTCGGCACGCTGCCCAGCGTGTGGAAGGTCTCCCAGGCGATGCCGGTCGGATCGGTGACCCAGTACTTGTTCGAACGGGCATAGCAGCAGCCGACATTCTTCTCGGCGTGCGCGGCGAGGTCCGCCTGCTGAAGCTGACCGTGCAGGGACTCGAGTTCCGCATCCGAGTCGGTCTGCAGTCCCAGGTGATTGATTCCGATCTTGCTTCCGCGCTGCGAGATCGCAAAGTTGACGCGGGGGTCCTCGAGCATCCACTTGGCATAGTCACCCTTGACGACCGCGGGCTCGGCACCGAACAACGTCGAGTAGAAGCGGATGCTCTGGTTCAGGTCTTCGACGGACACATGGACATGGAAGCGTTTCATGCCTTGACTCCCTTGGTGGCGCGAGCGGCGTTCTTGCCTGCTCGACCGGGTTGCGTGGGTTTGCATGCTTGCGCCGGGGTGCACGGGCCGCAGTCGGCCGCGCAGCAGTTCTCGGTCATGAATGCGAGCAACTCGTTCATCGCGGCGAAGTCAGCGGAATAGAAGATGAACCGGCTTTCCTGCCGGGACGTGACAAGCCCGGCATGGCTCAACTCCTTCAGATGGAAGCTCAGCGTTGCCGAGGAAATGTCCAGCGAGGCGGCGATCTCCCCCGCAGCCATGCCGCTGGGCCCCTGCTGGACCAACAGTCGATAGACCGCCAGCCGAGTGTCCTGCGCCAGTGCAGCAAGCGCCCGGACGGCTCCGTTCGTTTCCATATTTAAATGATTATCGAAATATAAGTTGATGTCAAGCGACAGAGTCGGCTATTCGAGCGCAAAGCTGCCCGACTGCCGGGCTGGTTTGAATCCCGTATCCGCCCAATGCCGCAGCCCAGATGAAGCTGACCGTTGGCGTCGTCCTGTCGGACAACGATCTCGCCGCTTGCCACAAACGATCGCAATCCCGCCCAGGTCCGGCGCGGTCGGCGTATGCGAAGCGTCGTTGCCGCTTCGATCCGGTCGATCGCCATTGCGATGTCGATTTCCTCGGGCAGGACGTCGTGCGGTGCGACCGGATCGGCATTGGCAGGCGATCCCAGCAGCAGCCCTGCGTCGGGCTTGAAATAGAAGTCTTCGGCGATGCCGATCACGCACGGCCATTGGGTGATGTCGACGCCGTCAGGCGGGTCGAACACCATCGCGGACCGCCGGCGAGGCTCGATGCCAATCGGTGCCACATCGGCCATGTGCGCGATTTCGTCGACCCACGCCCCCGCCGCGTTGATGATGATCTTCGCGCGATAGCGCTCGCGACCCGCATCAACCTGCCAGACGGCGCCGTCGAAGTGCAATGCCCGCACGGGCGCATTGCAGTGAAGCTGCGCACCAGCCGCCCGCGCACCGCGCAGGAAGCCCTGATGCAGCGCATTGACGTCGATGTCGGCCGCGCCGGGGTCGAGCAACGCATGCATCGCCGCCTCGGGTCGCAGCACTCCCACCTGCTCGCGCGCGCGTTCGCCGTCCATGCGCACGGCGGGGCAGGCATCGGCAACCAGCGCCTGGTGCAGTCGATCAACGGCGTCCGCCTGATCGGCGCGGCCGACGAACAGGGCTCCGCGCGGCTGCAACAATCGCGCGTCGGAGAAGCCGGCCGGTGGGTTGTCGAAGAAAGGTCGGCTGGTGCGTGTCAATGCGCGGACCTGCGGCGGACCGTAGCTCTCCAAGAACAGCGCGGCCGAGCGGCCCGTGCTGTGCATGCCCGGCATGGGTTCGCGCTCGAGGATCAACGTCTTGCGGCGGGCATCCGGCAGCTGGCCGAGAAAGTATGCGGCCGACGCGCCTGCGATGCCGGCGCCGATGATGATGACGTCATGGTGCTCGATCATCGATCCGCTCGACGTGCCCGGGCGCCACGGGATCGCTGCAGACGGAGGTGATTGAAGAGCACGGGTGCAATCGCCAGCCAGATGAGGAAGAGGACCCAGACCCGGCCCGCGAATACGTTGTAGTCGCCAAAAACGTCATCCAAGGATCGTCTGGCCAGCACAAGCCCCATGAAGAACTCGAAGGCGACCGTCAGAGCCAGCCACAAAACGCCGATCGCCACGGCCTGGCGATTCGACGACGGGGGCCACCAGCGCACAACCAGCCAGATGAACACACCCATGACCGCTGCTCCGATCAGGGTCGAGAGTTGGTGTGCATGAAGTTCCGGCAGGACTTTGCCAAAGGTCAGCTGACGCAGAGCGCCGTTGGCGACCGCAAGCACCAGCATCGCGAGCCAGGCCAGCACATAGCGCAGCACGATTTCGAAGCAGGCGCTGGATCAGGGGCGCCGCTCGAACGCGAGCTTCAATCCAAGTCCGATCATGACGGCGCCGCTGGCGCGGTGCAGCCATGTCAACACTTGAGGCCGTGAGCGCAGCCAAGCTGACAGCAGACCGGCCGCCAGTCCAACCGGCCCCTTGACCACGAACGTCAGCGCCGCGAACAGCAAGCCCAGCACGAAGACGGTTGTGGTTGGATGTGCCGCGCCAGCCACCACGAACTGCGGCAGGAAGGCAAAGTAGAAGACAGCGATCTTGGGATTGGAAAGGTTCGAAAATGCGCCGTCAAAGAACAGGCGGCCCAGCGCGCGCGGTGGTGAGCTCTGGATCGCGAGTTGCGGGCTTCTCGACAGGAGCAGTCCAACGCCCAGCCAGATCAGATAGGCCGCCCCCACCAGCTTGAGCGCAACAAAGAGCCACTCGGAGGTGCGGACGATCGCCCCGAGCCCCACTGTTGCCAGAACGGTGTGTCCGACCAGGCCGACGCTGACCCCGGCGGCCGTCACGACACCAGCACGCGGTCCCTGAGCCAGCGAGCGGGACATCACGAGGATCATGTCCTGCCCCGGCGTCGCGATCAGCAGCACTGAGGCGATGACAAACAGCAGCCACGTCGCTTCGGGCATCGGTTCACCTTCGTCTCAAAAGTCAACCCGAAGACTATCAAGGGGACGAGGCAGGCAACCTAGATATGTCCTAGTCCTACCTCGCGCGCGGCCGGGACCGAACCCCGGAGGTGGCGCCGCGACCAGCGCTTGTTGCTCTATCGGCGGACCCAGACCCCGTCGGTTACCTGCCACTGCCCGTTGATCTTTTCGCAACGCTGCGGGGACCCAGCTGTCTCCGACCTGAAAGCTGCGACGAGGAGCGTCGAAACGGTCAAGGTAGGTTGATTCAATACTTTAAGTGTGCATCGTAACTATATGGTTTTTGAGGCGAACAGAGCGCGACTGCCGCGTAAACTCACTCGGTCGCTGCACAAAGTTGCTGTCGGCACTGCATGGTTCGATCTGCGAGTGATGCCAGAGACCGAGCGAGCAGAAGGCCGCCGCGCCAGGATTGTCAATTGACATGAATTCGACTATCTTTCGCCAAATGAAAGTCGACGCGAAAGCATCTGCTCTTCAGAAGCCACAGCCCGCGGCGGTGCTGACCGAGGCAGTGCTACGCACGGCGAAGCTGCTCGCACTCAGCAATGCTCAACTCGCAAAGGTGCTCGGTGTATCCGATTCGTCCATCTCGCGGCTGCTTGGTCGCGCCCGCCTGATCGACCCCGAATCCAAGGAAGGCGAGCTTGCGCTGCTGCTGGTCCGTCTCTATCGCTCGCTTGATGCGCTGGTGGGAGGCGACAGGGAGCAGCGCCTCGCCTGGCTGCGCTCGGACAATCAGGCGCTCAATGGCCGTCCGGCCGACCTGATCGCCTCGGCCGCCGGACTGGTCAACACGGTCGCATACCTCGATAGCGCGCGGGCCACCCTCTGATCCGCTGGAACACAGGCTGGCTTGACTCGGCCGTGTCGCTGCGCGCCGACCTATGGCGCGCAGTCGAGGCGCAGCACCTGATTTCCACCATGCGCCTTGTCGACAGCGTCGCCGAACAGGACCTGCTGGAACGCCTGCTCGAGCAAAGCAAGCCGCCACTGCCTGCAACTGTCGACCGACAGGCCTATCTGCTCAACACGCCCTTTCGCTATCGCTCGCCATGGGCCAGCCGGTTCCGCCGAGTCGGAGAGCTCGGAATCTGGTACGGGGCCGAACGGATCGAGACGGCCTGCGCCGAAGTCGGCTACTGGCGCTGGCGCTTCCTGACCGACAGCGAGGGGCTGCGGGAACAGTCGCTCTATGTCGAGTTCACTGTGTTCCGGGCACGCGTCGACGGCGACGCGGTGGATCTGACACAGCCCCCGTGGAACCGGGCCCGCGAGCTTTGGATGGATCCAACGGACTATTCGGCTTGTCAGCACCTGGCGGGCAATGCGCGCCAGCGCGGAGTGCGCTGGATACGCTACGCGTCCGTTCGCGATCCGGCGCACGGGCTCTGCGGTGCGGTGCTCGACGCTCGTGCGCTCTCGCTGTCCGGTTACACCTCGCAGCAGACGTGGGCGGCGCGTGTGCACGCCACTGCGGTGGCCTTCAGCCACGGGCAGCAACGGCTGGAGTTCGACGCGACCGGGTGGAAAGACGCAGCCTGACGGTTGTACACACGCTGGAGAGAGCCTCGATGATCGAACGGTCGTTTCTGTTCGTTCGGGCGCGCGAATCGGCGGGCAATGCCGTGCGCCGCGACGGTCACCCGGTCGATCGCCCGGTCATCGAGCGGGCTCGTTCGATCCTGCTCGCGGCCGGGCAAGGCCCCGGCGAATCCAGCGCCCTTTAGCGGAGCGGGGCTGTGTCAGTTGCTGCCGGGCCAAGCGCGCCGGCCAGCACACGCACGGCATGCACAGCCCGGCGCGCCGCGTTCGTACCGTCAGCGATCTGATGCCGGCAACTGGTGCCATCGGCGACGATCAACGCATCCACGTCGGCAGACCGTATCGCGGGCAGCAGCGCAAGCTCCGCCATCTGCATCGACACGTCGTAATGGCCGCCTGGTAACCGAAGCTGCCTGCCATTCCGCAGCAGCTCGATTCGATGACCTCGACTTCCAGTTCGGGGATCAGTCTCAGCGTGGCAACGACCGGATTCAGCACGTCGAATGCCTTCTGGTGGCAGTGACCGTGCAGGAGTGCGCGCTTCTGCGGCAGCGCTTGCAGGCGCAATGCGAGCCGTCCAGCGCGGTGCTCGCGTGCCAGGAACTCTTCGACCATCAGTGCGCGTGTCGAGAGTCGCTCGGCCGCTTCGCCCAGCCCCATCACCAGAAATTCATCGCGTGCGGAGAGCAGGCACGATGGCTCGAGCCCGACGACCGTTGCACCGGCATCGATGTGGCCTGCCAGTGCCTCAACCATCCGTCGCGCTTCGTGTCTGGCTTCGTCCACCAGTCCAGCCGCTAGGTAGGTCCGTCCACAGCACAGCGGCCGTCTCGGCTGCCTGTCCCCGGCCGCAGGCCATGCCACCGCAACGCGATAGCCTGCGGCCTGCAGCACGCGCAGCGCGGCATGGGCATTTTCGGGCTCGTGATAATTGGTGAACGTGTCAACGAACAGCACGACGTCGGCGATTGCGGGCGACGCCTGGCGAGCCGCGGCGGAAGCCAGGAACGTGTCGCTGCGCCAGCGGGGCAACGTCCGGCGTGCGGATAGTCCCGCAAAGCGCTCGCTCAGTCGCGCTGCCCCCGGCAGGGTGTCGCGCAAATTGGCCAGCGTCGGAAAGCGCGCCGCCCACGGCGCCCAGCGTGGCAGATGGGCGATCACGCGATCCCTGATCGGCAGTCCGTGACGCCGCTGCCAATGCCACGCGAACTCGATCTTCATCTTCGCCATGTCGACGCCGGTCGGGCATTCGCGCCGGCATCCCTTGCAGCTGACACACAGCTCGAGCGCTTCGTGGACCGCCTCGGTGGCGAAATCGGGTCCGAGTTGTCCAGACACGGCCAGGCGCAGCGTATTGGCCCGTCCACGCGTCAGATGCTCCTCGTCGCGCGTGACTCGATAGCTCGGGCACATCGTTCCCGCATCGAACTTCCGGCAATGTCCGTTGTTGTTGCACATCTCGACGGCCTTGGCGAAGCCGCGAGCCGGATCGCCGCCGCTGCCGGGCGCGCCGACCGTCTCGGCGAGCGGATCCGCTTGAACGTTCCACGCCGACCAGTCGAGCGCGGTGTCGAGCGGCAGTGGTTGATAGCCGGGCGGAGTGCGGAACAGCCGCGCCTCATCCATCGTCGTGCCGCGCACGATCTTGCCCGGGTTCATCAGCCCGTCCGGGTCGAACAGCGCCTTCACATCTTCGAAGGCTCGGGTCAGCCGCGGGCCGAACTGCCACGCGACCCACTCGGTGCGCACCAGCCCGTCGCCGTGCTCGCCCGAATACGCGCCCTTGTACTGGCGCACCATCGCGGCAGCCTCTTCGGCGATCGCCCGCATCTTCACCGCGCCGTCGCGCCGCATGTCGAGGATCGGGCGCACGTGCAGCGTGCCGACCGACGCATGCGCATACCAGGTGCCGCGCGTTCCGTGGCGCGCGAAGACCTCGCTGAGCCGCGCGACGTAGTCGGCGAGGTGTTCGAGCGGAACCGCGCAGTCCTCGATGAACGACACCGGCTTGCCGTCGCCTTTCATGCTCATCATGATGTTGAGACCGGCCTTGCGCACCTCCCACAACGCCTTCTGGGCGCTGGCGTCAGTCAGCTGCACGACCTGTCCGGGCAGGCCCAGGTCTCCGATCAGCGCGACGAGATCGCCCAGTCTGCGCCGCGGGAACTCAGCGTCTTCGCCGATGAACTCCACCAGCAGGATCGCATCGGGCTCGCCGACCAGCGCTCCTTCGATGACCGACCGGAACGCCGGATTGCCGCGCGCGAGTTCGATCATCGTTCGATCGACCAGTTCGACCGCCGAGGGGCCGAGCGTGACGATGTGCTTCGCCAGCTCCATCGCCCTGTACAGCGTCGGGAAGCTGATGACGCCGAGCGCGCGGTGCTTCGGCAGGGGCGCGAGCGCGAGCGTGAGCGTGCGCGTCCAGGCCAGCGTTCCCTCGCTGCCCACCAGAAGGTGCGAGAAGTTGACTGTGCTATCCGCGGTATACGGCCGCTCGCTTTGCGGATGGAACACGTCGAGGTTGTACCCGCCGACTCGCCGCACCACCTTCGGCACCTGGCGGCCGATCTCATCGCGTTCGCGCTCGCCGATCGCGCGCAGTCCACTCGTCAATGCCCGGATTCGCGAGGCGCCGTTTCGCATCTTCGGACTCGGGGCCGAGCCAGCCCTCGGTGCCGTCGGCGAGCAGTACATCGGCCGCGACGACGTTGTGCACCATGTTGCCGTAGGCGATCGAGCGTGATCCGCACGAGTTGTTGCCCGCCATCCCGCCGAGTGTCGCCTGCGCCGAGGTGCTGACGTCGACCGGAAACCACACGTCGTGCGGACGCAGCCACGCGTTCAGCGCGTCCAGCACGATGCCTGGTTCGACCGTGACCGTCATTTCCTCCAGGTCGAGGCGCACGACTGCGTTCAGGTACTTGCTGTGGTCGATCACCAGTGCCGCGCCGACGGTCTGACCGCATTGCGAGCTGCCGCCGCCACGCGGCAGTATCGGCACGCGCAGTTCGCGGCAGACCTCGATTGCAGCCCGAACATCGTGGTGATTCCTGGGAATCAGCACCCCCACCGGCTCGACCTGATAGATGGACGCATCTGTCGAATAGCGTCCCCTCGATGCCGCGTCGAAGTACACCTCGCCGTGCACGGCGGCGGCCAGACGCATGGCCAATTCATTGCCGGCGTGTAGCTGGTCGCGTCGATGGAAGCGCAGCGGTCGGGCGGCGGCGTTCATGGAGGCCAATATATCGCCAGTTCGTCCGATCATCCGGCCCGTTTCGCGTCCGCTTGGTAAAAGTCCCGATAGCGCCGCGCTTGCGGGTGACGGCTTGCGGCCGCTACGATGCCTCGCTTCCGGTCGGCACTTTGTCCGGTGAACCGTCAACGAGTCCCACCATGCTCAAGCTCGACAGCCATCCGTCCGGACGCCACTTCCTCCAGATCCCGGGACCGACCAACGTTCCGGACCGCGTGCTGCGCGCGATCGACAACGCGACGATCGACCACCGCGGACCCGAGTTCGCGCAGCTCGCAAAGACCGTGCTGGCCGGAATGAAGCGCGTGTTCCGCACCGAGCACGACGTCGTGATCTATCCGGCGAGCGGCACCGGCGCGTGGGAAGCGGCGCTGGTCAACACGCTGTCGCCGGGCGACCGCGTGCTGATGGCCGAGACCGGACAGTTCGCGACGCTGTGGAAGAAACTCGCCGAGCGGCTGTCGCTGGTGGTCGATTTCATTCCGGGCGATTGGCGCCAGGGTGCGGCTCCGGGAGAGATCGAGCGACGCCTGCGCGCAGATGCCGGGCACGCCATCAAGGCGGTCTGTGTTGTTCACAACGAAACGTCGACCGGAGTCACGACGCCGATCGCGCCAATCCGCGCGGCGATCGACCGCGCTGGCCATCCTGCCCTGCTGCTGGTCGACACGATCTCCTCGCTCGGTTCGATCGATTACCGACACGACGAATGGGGCGTCGACGTGACGGTCGGCGGCTCGCAGAAGGGTCTGATGCTGCCGCCGGGGCTGTCGTTCAACGCGATCAGCGCCAAGGCGCTGGCGGCGTCGGCAGCAGGCAAAGCTGCCGCGCTCCTACTGGGACTGGAAGGAGATGCTGGCCGCCAACGTCAACGGCTACTTTCCGTACACGCCGGCGACCAACCTGCTGTACGGCCTGCACGAGGCGCTCGACATGCTGTTCGCCGAAGGTCTGGAGCAGCGTGTTTGCGCGGCACGACCGCTTTGCCGAGGCAACGCGGCGCGCGGTGCGCGCCTGGGGGCTCGAGATCCTGTGCGTCAATCCGGCCGAGTACAGCTCGTCGCTGACCGCGGTGCTGATGCCCGAGGGCCACAACGCCGATGCGTTCCGCAAGATCGTGCTGGAGCGCTTCGACATGTCGCTGGGCCAGGGCCTGGGCAAGCTGTCGGGCAAGATCTTCCGCATCGGCCATCTCGGCTTCTTCAACGACCTGATGCTGTGCGGAACGCTGGCCGGCGTCGAGATGGGACTCGCGCTCGCCGGCGTGCCGCACCGCAAGGGCGGCGTCGACGCCGCGATGGCCTACCTCGCGGAAACCCCGGCTGCAACGCTGGCGCAAGCCGCGTAAAACCCAGATTCGAACCACGAGGCCGGCCCGCACGTCCGAGCGATCCGGACCGAGCGAACACACGGACAACGCCAAGGAGACACAATGACGACCATCCAACATGCGCAGCGCCGTCGCACACTCATCGCGTCGGCACTTGCAGCCGCCTTCGCCGGCGGCCTGCTGTCCGCCGCCCCGGCGGTCGCGCAGACTGAAATCAAGTTCGGCCATGTCGGCGAGCCGGGGTCGCTGTTCGCCGCGTCGGCCGAGGAATTCGCCAAGCGCGCCAACGCCAAGCTCGGCGACAAGGCCAAGGTCGTCGTGTTCGGTTCGAGCCAGCTGGGCGGCGACAAGGAGCTGCTGCAGAAGCTCAAGCTCGGCACGGTTGACATCGCGCTGCCGTCGACCGTGATGTCGTCGGAGTCGGACCTCTTCGGCGTGTTCGAGATGCCGTACCTGGTCAAGGACCGCGCGCACATGGGCCGCATCGAGAAGGAGGTGTTCTGGTCGAAGCTCGCACCCGAAGCCGAGAAAAAGGGCCTGAAGGTGATCGCGGTCTGGGAAAACGGCTACCGGCACATCACCAACAACAAGCGGCCGATCAATACGCCGGCCGACCTGCAGGGCATCAAGCTGCGCGTGCCCGAGGGCAAGTGGCGCGTGAAGATGTTCCAGACCTACGGCGCCAATCCGTCGCCGATGAAGTTCTCCGAGGTGTTCACCGCGCTGCAGACCGGCGTGATGGACGGCCAGGAGAATCCGTTCACGCAGATCTACAGCGCGAAGTTCCAGGAAGTGCAGAAGTACCTGTCGCTGACCGGCCACGTCTACACGCCGGCCTACGTGACGGTCGGCTCCAAGAAGTGGGACACGCTGCCCGCCGACGTGCGCAAGATCCTCGAGGACACGGCCAAGGAGACCCAGGCTTTCGTCTACAAGAAGGCCGCCAAGGACGACGAGGAACTGCTCGGCAAGATCAAGGCGGCGGGCGTGGCGGTGAACACGCCGAACAAGGACGCGTTCGTCGCCGCTTCCAAGCCGGTCTACGAGGAATTCGCCAAGGAAGTCCCGGGCTCGAAGGAAGTCATCGACCGCGCGATCGCGCTCGGCAAGTAGGAGATGACTTTCCGGTCATTCCGCCGGGGATACGAGCGCTTCCTCGAGTGGATCTGCATCGCGCTCATGGCCGCGCTCGCCGCCGAGGTGACGGCGGGCGTGGTCTTCCGCTACTCGGGCCATTCGCTCGTCTGGTATGACGAGGTCGCCACCATCCTCCTCGCCTGGGTGACGTTCTACGGCTCGGCGCTGGCGGTCCTCAAGCACGCGCACATGGGCGTGCCCGAGATCGTGAGGATGCTGCCGCCCGGGCCGCGGGTCGCCGCCGCCGTCCTCGCGCAGCTGTGCACGCTGGCCTTCTTCGTGCTGCTCGCCTGGGTGGGCTATTCGATCCTCGACGTCCTCGCGACGGACCAGCTCGTTTCGCTGCCGCAGGTCTCGGTGGCCTACGCGATCTCGGCGATCCCGATCGGCGCCGTCCTGTTCGTGGTGGGCCAGCTGCTGGTGTTTCCCGAGGTGCTGCGCGAGGCGCGCGGCGAAGCGAGGCGCGCGGAGGAGTCCGAATGATCGGCTTCCTCGTCTTTGTCTGCGTGGTCGTGCTGGTGCTGATCAACGTTCCGATCGCCGTGGCGCTTTGCATCGCGTCGGTCGCGGCAATGCTCGCGACCCAGGGTGTCGCGAGCCTGCCCAACGTGCCGCTCGCGCTCTACCAGGGCGCGACCAGCTTTCCGCTGATCGCGATCCCGCTCTTCATCCTCGCCGCCGCGATCATGAACACCTCGGGGATCTCCCACCGGCTGATCGACTTCTGCCAGGCGCTCGTCGGCTGGATGAGGGGCGCTCTCGCCCAGGTGAACGTGCTCAGCCACATGTTCTTCGCGGAGATCTCGGGCTCGGCCGTCGCAGGGGTCGCGGCCACCGCGTCCATCATCATGCCCGCCATGAAGAAGCGCGGCTACCCGGGCCCGTTCACGGCCGCGGTGACCTCCTCCACGGCCACGCTGGCGATCATCATCCCGCCGTCGATCCCGATGATCCTTTACGCGGTCATGGCGGGCACTTCGGTGGTGCAGATGTTCGTCGCGGGCATCGTGCCCGGCCTCCTCGCGGGATTCGGCATGATGGGCCTGTGCTACTGGTACGCGGTCCGGTACAACTGGCCGGTGGAGGAGATCTTCCAGTGGGGCAAGCTCTGGCGCGCCTTCAAGGAGGCGTTCTGGGCGCTCACGCTGCCGGTCATCATCCTCGGCGGCATCTTCGGCGGCGTGGTCACGGCGACCGAGGGCGCGGCGCTCGCCGTCGTCGCGGCTCTCTTGGTGGGCGGGCTGGTCTATCGCGAGCTCGACTGGGCGCGGCTGCGCGAGGCGATCATCGACGGGACGGTGCAGACCGGCACCGTGATGCTGCTGGTCGCGGCCTCGGCCCTGCTCGGCCTCTACCTCACGGAGGTGCAGCTTCCGCAACGCATCGCGGCGGCGATGCTCTCCATCACGAGCGAGAAGTGGGCCATTCTCGCGATCCTCAATGTCTTCTTCCTCATCATCGGGATGTTCCTGCACTCGGCGGCCGCCATCGTCCTGGTGGTGCCGATCGTGATGCCGGCGGTGACCGCGGCGGGGATCGATCCGATCCATTTCGGCGTGATCGTGACGCTCAACCTCGCCATCGGCCAGCAGACGCCGCCCGTGGCGAGCGTCCTCCTGCTCACCTGCTCGATCGCGAAGGAGAGCGTCTGGGACGTGACCACGCGCGAACATCCCATTCATCGGCGTGCTCCTGGCCACACTTCTGCTGATCACCTACGTACCCGTCGTCACGCTGGGTCTGGTGGACCTGTTCTACCGCTAGTCGATGGACGAAACCATCCTCGTCGAACGCGACGGACCGATCGCGACCGTCGTCCTCAACCGTGCCGACAAGCTCAATGCGCTGACCAGGCCGATGTGGCAGGGGCTGGGCGATGCGGTGCGCGCGCTGTCGGCCAACGACGATGTGCGCTGCATCGTGATCCGTGGTGCCGGCGAGCGGGCGTTTTCGCCCGGCAACGACATCTCGGAGTTCTCAACGGTGCGTTCAAACAAGGCGCAGGCGCGCGAGTACGGCAAGGTTATGCATGCCACCGCGCAGGCGCTGGCCGAATGCCGCCATCCGCTGGTGGCGCAGATCCACGGCATCTGCGTCGGCGGCGGTCTGGAGATCGCTGCGCTGTGCGACCTGCGCATCTGCGGGACGTCGAGCCGCTTCGGCGCACCGATCAAGAATCTCGGACTGGTGATGGCCTATGCCGAGATGGCGCCGCTGGTGCGACTGGTCGGTCGCAGCGTCGCGCTCGAGATCCTGCTCGAGGGACGCATCTTCGACGCCGCGGAAGCGAAGGACAAAGGGTCTCGTCACGCGCGTCGTTGCCCGATGACCAGGTCGCAGCCGAAGCGCGCGCGACGGCCGAGCGAATCGCCGAGGGCGCGCCGCTGGTCGCGCGCTGGCACAAGAAGTTCGCGCGCCGGCTCGCCGAAGGCGAGCCCGCTGACAGCGCGCAGGAACTCGACGAGTGCTTCGACTGCTTCGACACCGAGGACTTCCGCATCGGCTACGCGGCGTTCCTCGCCAAGAAGAAGCCGAAGTTCGACGGACGCTGACGATGCGGACCGGCACAGCCGCCACCCGGGACCGCTCGCCGGCCTGCGCGTGCTCGAACTGGCGCAGATCATGGCCGGGCCGACCACCGGCATGATGCTGGCCGACATGGGCGCCGACGTCATCAAGGTCGAGAAGCTGCCCGGCGGCGACGATTCGCGCGGTTACCGCGAGCCGCGCGTGAACGGCGTCTCGGCGCCGTTCCTGATCCTGAACCGCAACAAGCGCGGCATCGCGCTGAACCTGAAGCACCCGCAGGGGCGCGAGATCCTGCTGAACATGGTGCGCGACGCCGATGTGCTGACTGGAGAACTACCGCACAGGCACGCTGGAGAAGCTCGGGCTCGGCTACGACGTGCTGTCCGCCGGTGAATCCCGGCCTTATCTACTGTGCGGTCACCGGCTACGGACGCGACGGACCGTTTGGCCGACAAGGGCGGTTTCGACCTGATCGCGCAGGGTTTCGCTGGACTGATGTCCATCACCGGCGAACCCGGCGGCGCACCCGCGAAGAACGGCAATCCGGTGTCCGACATCAACGCCGGCATCCTCGCGGTCGTCGGCATCCTCGCCGCTTACGTCGCACAAACTGAAGACCGGACGCGGCCAGGTGGTCGACACGTCGCTGATGGAGGCCGCCGTCCAGCAGACCTACTGGCACGCAGCGATCTACTTTGCGACCGGCAGCATCGCCCGGCGCGACCGGCTCGGCGCACATCCTGACGGCGCCGTACCAGGCCTTCCATGCGAGGGACGGCTGGCTCAACATCGGCGGCGCCAACCAGGCGAACTGGGAGCGCATCGCCGAAGTGCTGGGGCATCCGGAGTGGCGCGACGATGCGCGTTTCGCGACGAACTCCGATCGCATGGCGAATCTCGACGAGCTGGTCGAGCTGATGAACGCCGTGCTCGGCACGCGCACGCGCGCCGAGTGGATCGAGGCCTTCGATGCGGCCGGCGTGCCGGTCGGAGCGGTGCACAGCGATCGGCGAGGCACTGTCGCACCCGCAGACGCTGGCGCGCGGCATGGTGGTCGACCTCGTCCACCCGCAGGCGGGACCGACCAAGGCGATCGGCTGCCCGGTGCATTTTTCCGCGACCCCGACGGCCGTCACGCGTCCCGCGCCGCTGCTCGGCGAGCACACGCGCACCGTGCTGCGCGAGTACGGCTACAGCGATGCCGAGATCGACGGCTTCATCGCCGACGGCGTCGTCGAAGCTCCTGGCTGATGGGTGCGCGCAGGCCGCCGGTGTCCTGTGAGACCTCTTCAACGGTTGGCGGCGGCCGCAAGGCGAAGTTACATTGGCGAACTCGTCCCGACTGACCCGGTGACGTTCTCTCTTCATCTGAATCCCTGATGCGCGCTGCAACCTACGATCGCACCGGCCCCGACGCGACAGGTTCTTCGACTCCGCGAGATCGAAACGCCTCACGCCGGCGCCGGCGAGGTGCGTGTCAGGGTCGCGTGCTCGGGCGTGAATCCCTCTGACGTGAAGTCGCGTGCCGGCTTGCGCAGCGCGACGCTGCCCTTTCCGCTGATCGTTCCACACAGCGACGGAGCCGGGGTGATCGACGAAGTGGGTGAGCGCGTCGACCCGACCCGGATCGGTCAGCGGGTGTGGGTGTGGAACGCTGCGTGGGGCCGCGCATACGGAACGGCCGCCGAGTACGTGGTGCTGCCCGCTGCACAGGCCGTCCCCCTGCCGTACGGGACGGGGTTTGCCGAGGGCGCATGCCTGGGCATTCCCGCGCTGACCGCGTGCCACGCGATCCGGATGGACGGCGGAGTCGCCGGGAAGACTGTGCTTGTCGCGGGTGGGGCCGGTGCGGTGGGCCACTATGCCGTGCAGTTCGCCGGACTGGACGGTGCGCGCACGGTCATCGCGACGGTGAGCAGTGCGGAGAAGGCCGCGCTGGCGCAGCAGGCCGGGGCGCACGAAACGATCAACTACAAGGTCGAGGACGTTGCTCGACGTTGCCTCGAACTGACCGAAGGTTACGGCATCGATCGCGTGGTGGAACTCGACCTCGCCGCGAACATCGCGATCGATCTGGCCAGCCTGCGGCAAGGAGGCGAGATCGTCGTCTACGGCAGTGGCGCCCCCGAAATCGCGGTCCCATTTTTCACGTCGATCCTGAAGAACGTGCGCTACCAGTTTTTCATCGTCTACAACCTGCCGCCCGAAGCGCGCAGCCAGGCGATAGTCGCCGTCGGCCAGGCGCTGGCCGACGGTTCGCTGAGGCATAACGTTGCCGCGCGGCTTCCGCTCGCGCGCATCGCCGAGGCACACGAACTGGTCGAGTCCGGAAAGACCCTCGGGAACGTGGTCATCGACATCGACTGAGTGCGCGGGACGGTCGTCGCGGCAAGAAGCGCGGCGCGCCGCTGGAGAGAGCCAACGACCTGGCGTCGCGCCGACCACTTCCTGGCCTCGCTGCGGATGTCGTCGATCATCGTGCAGCCATCGCTTGTTTACGGCGACGCGGGCGCCGAATTGTTCGATACGCTGGCTAACCTGCCGCTGATACTACCGGGGACCGACCGGCAGCGATCCAGCCGTTCCATATCGACAATCTCGTAGCCGCCGTGCTCCTGTTGTTAGCCCAGGAATCCTGGCGGGTCCGTCGCCTGCCGCTGATCGGGCACTGGCCGCCGCCGCGTTTTCCCGAAGGATGGATTGCGCTTGCTGCCAGCGTCAGCGACACCAGTCCGGTGCTCGCGCTGCTGTTACTGCTGACGCGGCTCGAGGGACGCTGATGGACTATGTCGTGTGGAAGTGGCTGCATGTGCTGTCGTCTACGCTGCTCTTCGGCACCGGGCTGGGCACGGCATTCTTCATGTTCTGCGCCAATCGCAGCGGCGATGTCAGCGCCGTCGCGATCGTCTCGCGTTACGTGGTGATCGCGGACTGGATCTTCACGTTGACGACGGTCGTGTTCCAGCCGGTTTCGGGGCTGGTGCTGATGGAGTCGGCCGGCATTTCGCTGCTGACGAAGTGGGTCTGGCTTTCATTCGCGCTGTATGGGGTCGCCGGACTGTGCTGGCTGCCTGTCGTGTGGATACAGATCCAGATGCGGAACATGGCGCGGGAAGCGGCGCTGACCGGCGCACCGATGCTGCCGGTGCGCTACTGGCGCTACGAGCTCGCCTGGGTGATCCTTGGCGTTCCTGTGTTTTTATCGCTGGTCGTGGTGTTCTACCTGATGGTCGCCAGGCCGGTCTAGGCAGCCGGCGAAACGCGGGGAAACCGGCCTTGCGACCGGTATTCTCCGGTGGCGTTGTCGGCAATGATGTTGATCTCGCACGCGGCGAAGCCGCCTTGTCGAACCGTGTGTTGTCGTCGCATGCTCGTGAACCCTAATGCGGAGCGGCTTGTCCGCGTCGTGCTGCTCGCCGGCGCGTGCGTGACGCTCGTTTTCAATGCGGCCGCCGCCCCGGGGCGCGTGACTCCAGCGGTCGAGCTCGACGCTGCCGCCGGCGAAGTGGTCGCCGGTACGAACGCTTTCAGACAATCGCAGCAATTAGTTCCGCTGTCGGTAAACACGTCGCTGCAGGCCGCCGCGCAGGACTTCGCGGAGTACATGGCCCGCAATGAACGTTACGGCCATCAGGCGGATGGCCGGTCACCCGCCGAGCGCGTGCGCGACCACGGCTACGACTACTGTCTGATCGCGGAAAACATCGGCCAGGTTCACCGCGTCCCGGAATACACCGGTGAAGAAATCGCGCGCGCCCTTGTCGATGGCTGGATCGCCTCCCCGCGTCACCGCCGGGCGATGCTCGACGTCGATGCCACCGAGACCGCGGTCGCGATCGTGCGCAGCGGACGCAGCGGCCATTATTACGGCGTCCAGCTGATCGGGCGGCCGCGTGGCGAGGCGATCCGCATGCAGGTGGCCAATCGCGGCCCGCTCGAGGTTCGCTACGAGATCGACGAGCGCGTCTACCGTCTGGCTCCACGTTCGGTGCACACGCATACGCTGTGCCGTAGTTCAACGCTCGTGATGACCTTTCCCGAGGGCACGATCGCCCGCGCGTCGCCGGTCGACGGACAGCGCTACACCGCAAAGCCCGCGGAGGACGGTCACTGGACCATGCTGGCCGACTGAGACGTCCGGTCTGCGCCCCGCTTCTTACGCGGTGAATCAGGCCGCGCGGTTCGTTTCCTCGCCGCTGTCACTAACCACGTTCAGCGGCGCAGGCCGCCGCAGGCCCGCAAGCATGGCCACCAGCTGGCCGTGGTCGACCGGTTTGACCAGATGCGCATCGAATCCCGCCTCGCGCGACAATCGCCGGTCTTCTTCCTGTCCCCATCCGGTCAGCGCCACCAGCACGGCCCTGCGGCCCGAGGGTTGCGCGCGGATGCGACGTGCCACGTCGTAGCCATTCAGTCCGGGCAGCCCGATATCGAGCAGCACGACGTCCGGTTGGAAGCTTTCAGCCACCTCGAGCGCGCTCCTGCCGTCGAACGCACTGCGCGTCTCGTGCCCCGTTAACTCCAGCAGCATCGTCAGCGACTCGGTTGCGTCGCGGTTGTCATCGACCACGAGTATCCGATGAGTTGCGCCCTCGACCGCGGTACCCGCGGCCGGCACGGCCTGCAGCCGAACGACTCCTTCTGCGCGCGGCAGATGCACTGTGAACCTGCTGCCCAGTCCGCGGCCCGCGCTCCCCGCATCGACCGTGCCTCCGTGCAGTTCCACGAGGCGGCGCACCAGTGTCAGCCCGAGCCCGAGCCCCCCCTGCTGGCGCTCGAGCGACTGGTCGGCCCGGGTGAACATGTCGAAGATGGTCGGCAGCACGTCGGCCTCGATCCCCATTCCGGTGTCCTTGATCGAAACGACGACTTGCTCGCCAGCATCCTCGACCACCAGTCGCACCGAGCCACCCGGATCGGTGTACTTGCAGGCGTTCTCCAGAAGATTGATGAACACCTGCGTCAGGCGGACGGGATCGGCATTGAGCTGGATCGACGCATCGGGGAGCTCAACCGCCAGTCGATGACCGCGCGAGTCGGCCAGCGGCTGCACGGTCTGCACTGCCTGTTCGATGATCGGTCGCAGTTTGCAGATCGACTTGCGCAGTTCGAGCCGATTGTGAGTGATGCGACTCACATCCAGCAGGTCGTCGATCAGGCGCACCATGTAGCTCAGCTGGCGCTCCATGGTCTCGCACGCGTGGTTGAGCAGACCGAGATCCGAATGCGCCCGCTTGATGATTTCGAGCGAATTCTTGACCGGAGCCAGCGGATTGCGCAGCTCGTGGGCGAGCACTGCCAGGAATTCATCCTTGCGCCGATCGGTTTCGCGCAGCTGCTCGAGCAGTCGTTCCCGCTCCTGCTGCGCCCGCTTCAGTTGGGTGAGGTCGAGGGCGATGCGCACATGCGCGTCACTGCCGGGTTCCAGCAGGGCAGCGGCGCCGAGGAAATGGGTCCGTTCGCCATCGGGCCGCAGGAATGCCTTCTCGTAACCGGTGACGCTGCCCTCCTTCACAAGCCGCTCGGTCGTTTGGCGATAGGTCTCCTGGAACTCCGGGGCGATCGCCTGCTGCCAGTTGACCCGCCCCGCCTCGAAATCGTCGCGACGCTGACCCATCATCCGCAGCATCTCGTCGTTGACGTACGTCACGTTGCCCTTGCCGTCGCCGAATCCGACGCCGATCAGGTTCGCATCGGCCAGGCGCCGGAAGCGCGCCTCACTGCGCGACAGTGCGACCTCGAACTGCTTGCGCTCCGTGATGTCGATGCACGAACCGATGCAGCCGGCAAACTCGGCGCCGGACTCGTAGCGCGGCACGCCGTTGTCCAGCAACCAGCGGTACTCGCCGCTGCGGTGACGCACGCGATATTCGATGGAAAAGGAACCCTTTGCTCCGAACGCCTCGCGGTAGGCCTGCAGGCAACCGGCAACATCATCGGGATGAATGTTCTCGGTCCAGCCGTCGCCCAGTTCCTGCTCCAGCCTGCGACCGACGAAGTCCAGCCAGGTGCGGTTGCACCATGTGCGATTCCGGTCCGCGCCGCTCACCCATATCAGCACCGGCGCCGCGTCGGCCATGACGCGGAACCGCTGCTCGCTCTCCCGCAATGCGTCTTCGGCCCGCTTGCGGGCCGTCACATCGAGCGTGAAACAGCGTGTGTGCACGAAGCGGCCGTTCTCTCGATACGCGCTCGAACTGATCAACACGTCCTTGACCGAGCCATTCTTGCAGCGCAGCCGCGCGGAATAGTCGCGCGGGGCATCGCCGCGCGCGAGGCGGGCCATGATCGAATCGATCACATCCTGGTCGACGTGGAACTCGGCGATGTTGTGGCCCACGTATTCCTCTTCCGAGTATCCGAGCAACTGCAGTTCGGCGCGGTTCACCCGCAGCACGGTCCCGTCGGGTCCGACCCAGTGCATGCCGACGTTGGCGTTGTCGAAGAAATCGGAGAGGTCGCGCTCGCTACGCAGAACCCTGCCTTCAACCTCACGACGCTCGGTGATGTCGCGAAAAACCAGCACGACGCCGACTATCGCGCCGTCGACGTCGCGTATCGGCGCGGCACTGTCGTCGATGCCCCGCTCGCTGCCGTCGCGGTTGACGAGGATCGTATGGTTCGCCAAACCGACGATGGCGCCCGACCTCAGAACCTTGTCGACCGGGTTGTCGACCCGCGCGCGGGTTTCCTCGCTGACAATATCGAATACTTCCGTCAGCGGCCGGCCCGCAGCGGCCTCACGGCTCCATCCCGTCAGCTTGCTGGCGATTCCGTTCAGGAACGTGACGCGGCCGCGCTCGTCGGTGGTGATCACGCCATCGCCGATGCTGGCGAGCGTGACGCGCAGTGCTTCGCGTTGCTGAGCCGCCGATCGAAGCGCGCGCCGCTCGCGTTCCTGCGTTCGGAATGCGAGCTGTGCCGCCACGGTCGCGCAGACGGCCGAGGCGAAGAACACGCCGAGTCCCACTGCCCCGACCGTAGTCTCCAAGGCAAACGAATGCCGCGGGGGGATGAACAAATACCAGGTGCCGAGCGCGCCGACCGCGGCCGCCACGAAGAAAGGACCCGGTTGCACCGTCACTACCAGGATCAGCAGGGCCGCGAACACCAGCAGGAAGGGGAGACGGTCCTCGAGCCACAGGTCGAGCAGTCCGTGTGCGAGCAGGCCGAGACCGACGGCTGCAAGCGCAAACAGATATTGCTTGGCGAGCGGCCAGTCACGCGAAGACTGCCCGGAGAGGATCTGCTGGGGCAGCCGCTCGAAGGCGTCGATCCCGAAGGACGGACGCCCGAAGGAGGCCTTCAAGGCTGAGGCTCTTTGCGCGGCACTGACCGCAAGAGGCGCTGCAATTTTTCTGCGAGACCCAACTGGAGCGGCTGCCGGTTCATCGCTGTCTCCTACCGATACGGCCCCTCCCCACCGGCGGATTGTGCCAAGGTCGGAAGCGATTGAGCAAGCGACCGTTGCGAATCACCGACGGTCGCCATGGCACACCGTTTGCTCCGGCCGTTCAACAGTCGAATCCTCGGCCTTCCATTTGCTGCGCGCGCTGTTTGACGGGTTCTGGGTGCTGTACTACCGGTGGGCGCTCAATGCCCTGCATCCGGCGCATCCCGACGCGAGTCATGTTCAGCTGATGCACGCCCTGCACATGGCCCGCCTCGAACGTTTCCTCGGCCGACCGCGGGCCAGCGGGTCCTTCTAGTGACCTCACGCCACCGCCGCTCGACGACATCGCCCTGCCGCGGTCGACGCCGGCCCGTGCGTTGAGCCGGCGACGGGGCGATATACGCGATGGCTTCGCGCGCGCTGCAGTCGGTGACGATCACCTTCGGGCTCATCACCATCCCGGTGAAGATGTACCCGGCGACCGACCCGCAGGGCCGAATCCACTTTCATTTCCTGCACAAGTGCGGCAGCCGCGTCACCCAGCAGTACCACTGCATCAGGGAGAACAAGAACGTCCCGCGCAGCGAACTGGTGAAAGCCTACGAGTTCGAAAAGGACCGCTTCGTCACCCTCACCAAGGAAGAACTGGAGGCACTGGAGGAAGCGTCGAGCGGCGCCATCGAGATCACGGAGTTTGTCGCGCATGAAACGGTCGACCCGGTCTACTACGAGCGCGCCTATTACCTCGCCCCGGACAAGGGCGGTGCGAAGCCATACGCGCTGTTGTCGGAAGCGATGCGCAAGTCCGGCCGGACCGCGATCGGCCGCTGGGTGGCGCGCGGCAAACAGCACCTGGTCCAGCTGCGGGTCGTCGAGCACGGCCTGGTGTTGCAGCAGCTGCTGTACAGCGAAGAAGTGCGCGACTTCGGCGACATCGGAGTTCCATCGGCCAAGGTCAACGAGGGCGAACTGAAGCTCGCCGCGCAGCTGATCGACAGCATCACCTCCGGCAAGGGGTTTGATGCGGCCCGCTACGACGACGATGTCAAGGAGCGGATCGAGGAGCGGGCGCGAGATCACCGCGCCGGAAGCTCCGAAGGCGCCGCAGGGCGCCCGCGTGATCGACCTGATGGAGGCACTGCGTGCGAGCCTGAAGGCCGGCACGCGGTCGCCGGGCGGCCGAACGCGGCTTGACCCGCATTTCCGCGAAGAAGTCACATCGGCATGCCGCGGAGAAGGAGCCGACGCGCAAGCCACGGGCTCCGGCGCGCAAAGCCTCCCGCAGGGCGGCCTGATCAGGCTTCCACTTCGCCGAGGGACTCGGACTCACTTGCGGCCGCGTGCTTCCGGGTCGCGCTCGATTCTCTCCGGTTCGTCGAGTAGTGGATCCTCGTCCTTCGCATGCGACCGCGCTTCGTCCTCGGCGCGCTCCAGTTCACGCGCCTCTCCTGCATCGCGCGGCTCCGCATCGCGCGCTTCCCTCTCGACGTCCGCAGTCTTCGGTCTGCGGATTACGGAGCGGTCAGGTTGTTCCTGACGGCCTTGACGCCTTCCACGTTCTGCGCAAGTTGCTCGGCGCGCATCTTCTCGCTGGCGGTGGCCACGCTGCCCGACAACGTGACGTTGCCGTTGTCCGTGTCGACGTTGATCTGCGTACCTTTAACCTGTGAGTCGGCCAGTAGCGCAGTCTTGACCTTGGTGGTCACGGCCGCGTCGTCGAGCGCCTTCTCGGCTCCGGCCGCGGCCTTCGACGTTTCGGTGCGCGCAGTTTGCGCGGCCTTGCTGGCGGTTGAACTCACCTGCTCGCGGTCGGACGGCGAGCACGCTCCTAGGGTGAGCAGCGCGATGGCCGACAAGGCACAAGCGGATATCGGGTGAAACCGGGTAGCACGCATGTTGAATCCTCCATACGAATACTTCTGTCGGAGGTCGGGCAATCCGTGTTCCCGGATCGCGCCTCGGGGCAGCGCCGGCTGCTGCGCTCAGGCGACGGGAGATGAGGTCTTCGACTCGGGCTGGCCGCTGCCGTTGGATCCCTGCGGCACAAAACCGTCGGCAGAATATTCCTTCAGCCGGTTGTAAAGCGTCTTCAGGCTGACACCGAGCGCAGCGGCGGTCCGTTCCTTCTGGCCGCCAAAATGTTCCAAAGTCGCAAGAACCAGCGCACGCTCGGCAGCGGCGAGCGAACTCCCGACGCGGATCGAAACGACGGGACCATCGTCATGGCGTGCGGCCCGCTGGGATTCGAGTTCGAGCCATTCGTTGGTGATGACGGCATCCTGGGCCATCACGAATGCCCGCTGTACGACGTTGCGCAACTCGCGGACGTTGCCAGGCCAGTCATATGCATTCATGGCCGCATAGGCCGCCGGTTCGAACCGCTTCGCCGTGCCCTCTGTCCTGCAGATGTCCTGCAGAAAATGATCTGCCAACAGCGGCACATCTTCGCTGCGTTCACGCAATGGCGGCAGGCGGATCGGAAAAACGTTCAGGCGATACAGGAGGTCCTCGCGCAGCTTGCCCTCGGCAACCGCCTTGTCGGGAATCCGGTTTGTGGCTGTGACCACTCGCACATCGGCGGTTTGCGTCTCAGTCGAGCCGACCCGGTTGAATGTCCCGGTCTCGAGCACGCGCAACAGCTTGACCTGCAGGTCGAGCGGCATCTCGGTAATTTCGTCGAGGAAGAGCGTCCCTCCATTCGCCCGTTCGAAGAAGCCGTGGTGCTGACGGTTGGCCCCGGTAAAACTTCCCTTTTCGTGGCCGAAGATTTCACTTTCCATCAGGTGCGGGGATATCGCCCCACAGTTGATCGCGAGGAACGGCTGCGTGCGGCGCCGGCTCAGCTGATGGATAGTCTGGGCGACGAGTTCCTTTCCTGTCCCGCTTTCACCCTGCACCAGCACGGTCACTGCCGTCGCGGCGACGCGGGCAACCTGCTCATACACACGCTGCATCGCCGCGGAGTTGCCCCACATCTCGCCAAAGCGCCCGCTGCGCGCGAACTCCTCGTGCAAATCGGTGATTTCAGCCTGCAACTCCGCCGGCCGCATCACGCGGCCCAACACCCCGTTGACCTGTGACGGGGTGACCGGCTTGATCAGGTAGTCGGCCGCGCCGAGCCGCAGCGCTTCGATAGAAGTCTCGAGGCTTGCGTGACCGGTGATCAGAACGACTTCGGTGTTGTTGAGCACCGACTTGTCTTCGAAGAGCTCGGTGCCCTTGCCGTCGGGCAGCATCAGGTCCAGAAAGACGACATCTGGAGAGTTCATGACCAGCTGCCGTTTGGCCTCGCGCATGGTGCGCGCGGTCGCTGCGGTGAATCCCTGGCTGACGGCCAGCTCGGCGAGCATCTCCGCCGTGTCGGCATCGTCGTCGACAATCAAAGCGTGACCCATCACCGTCTCCCTCGTCTGGCTTCTGTGCGCGCCACCCTCCTGCTCCAGCCCCGCGCATTAGTTAAAAAACGATATCAGAACCCGCACCCCGAATGCTGTGGCGCGCTCCCTCATGTGGGTTACGCGGGTTGAATATTTTCCAACCCTTGTGATGACATGTGTAATAAATCCTCATGCCGGCGACGTGCGTGTAGATCCGGGCGACAGAGGCTGCCGCAGTGCAGTGATCGACGCGTACGTCCGCGCTTATCCCCTACGGGCTCAGGGGACTGCGTGGGCAGTGCAGCCGGGTACTCGATGAGACAACACTCGATGCCGCGTCACCGCCGTGAGGTCGTGCTCAAACGACGTGACGTCCGACCGCGACGACAGTCAGCAGAAAATTCTTCCAGCCGGACGCATCGGCAATATCTCCCGCATAGGCCGCGGCTGCAGGTAACGAGCTCAATACCGCGCCTGCGATCCAGCGACCTTCACATCCGACTACCCAGCATCCCTTGTGCAGCTGGCGCAGGATGAAATGGACGGGGCGCGCAGGACTGTTGTGCTTGCTCATGAGGATGACTCCTTGAGTGCGGTTGCCCGATGCGTTGAAGGACGCAAACTCTGTGCCAATCGCGCTGCAAGTGCAGCCCGCGGATTCCACGGCACGGCGATTGCTGCCAGCGGCTGCCCGCGGACCGTTCAGGCCACGTGCACCCCTTTTCACACTTCTCGAGAGGACACCGATGATCAACTTCATCATTTGGCTGGTTGTGGGAGGCGTGATCGGCTGGATCGCGAGCCTGATCATGCGCACCGATGCGCAGCAGGGAGTAGTGCTCAATGTCGTCGTCGGCATCGTCGGTGCCGCACTCGGCGGCTGGCTTATATCGCCGCTGATGGGGTTCCCGTCGATCAATCAGGACGCATTCAGCTTCGGTGCGATGGTCGTGTCGCTGATCGGCGCGATCATTCTGCTCGCAATCGTCAACCTGTTCCGAAGAGGGACGGTGCGCTGAATAAGGCGGCCGCCTACACCCGGACCGTCTGACCGAAACAATTCAACGGAGAGCTGAATCAATCAAGCTGCAACAAAAGGTGCAGACCCGTTGCACGGCTCCGTCGAGAGGATTGCGCAAGGCGCTCATCAGGCCGTCGATCGCGTTGCAACGCGGGCGGCTCCTGCCATCGATCAGGTGCGATCGGCCGCAGCACACGCCGGCGAGGCGGTCGGTGCACGTCTGGACGATCTGACCGCCATGCAGGACGAGTGGATGGAGTCGATGCGCGACCGGGTGCGCGCACACCCGTTGGCAGTCGTGGGCATCGCGGTCCTCGCCGGCCTGCTTATCGGCCGGATCATGCGCTGAAGTTGACGGGCCGGCGGCGGTCGCTGGGGCCGCGGCTTCGTCGACGCCGCCGGCCCGTCCAGTCCAGGACACGCGACCGCCCGACCGGATCGGTCGAGGTCGATGCCGCCCGGGTGGCACAGGTTTCTCACACTGCTGATCAACGACTGTGCGAACCTCGACGTCGCGGTACGACGCTTGCTTCGCACCGACTGCCTACGACATACGAGGTCTGTGCGATGTCTCTTCCACTTCTGATCAAGGCGGCGGTCCTGAGTGGTGCCGCTTATGCGGCCACTCGCTGGTATGCAACACAACGTCAACCGGCCGCACGGCGACTGATCGCCGGTCCGAGACGCCGGTCGTCGTGAAACCCGGGTTGTCCGGTTGTTGGCCGGGCGAGGCACAGTGGCCTTCCGGCGACGCGTCCTCGCGCCCGGCCGCGTAGCGCATTGCACAGAGCGGCGCCTGCACAGCGCCGTGATCCGCTCGGACGACAAGAGAACACGGGCGGCGACAGCGGGAAGAAGCCGGCACGCGGAGCCGCATGAGCACGTCAAAGCGCACGCAAATCGATGCCTAGCTTCTGCAGAGTGGCAGCGGCCAGCGTCACTCTCTTTCGCTCGTAGTCATTCCACGCCGCCTGCGACCACTCGAGTCGTTCGATCGTGTTGCGCAGGTTGAAGCGTCCGGCCCGGATGTCCTTCTTGCCCGACAGGGCCTCCCACGGCAGCGGCATCGACACCGGTGCCCCTTCGCGTGCCCGCAACGAATACGCGCTGATCGCCGTCGCACCGCGTGCGTTGCGCAGGTAGTCAATGAAGATCTTGCCCGTGCGGCGCGCCTTGGCCATGCGGGCGGTGAAGCGCTCGGGGGCGACCGATTCGAGCCGCTGCGCAACGGCTTGCGTAAACGCCTTGATCGTGTCCCAGTCGCGGCTCGGCTTGATCGGCGCAACAATATGCAATCCCTTGCCGCCGGTCGTCTTCAGAAATCCGGTCAGCCCCAGATCGGCAATAAATCCGCGCATCAACCGCGCGGCGTCGACGAGCCGCTCCCAGGGCACATCCGGGTCCGGATCGAGGTCAAAGGTGACCCGGTCTGGACGTTCGATCCGATTCGCCGTCGACCCCCAGGTGTGAAATTCAATGGTCCCGAACTGCGCCAGCGCTGCGATGGCATCGAGGTCCGCCACCGCCACGTAGGTCTCGACTCCTGAACTCGTGGGCACGTCGACCTTCCGGGTGCCCGCCGGCAGCCGGGTGACAACGTGTTTCTGGAAGAAGCACTCCTGCTGAATACCTTGCGGGCAGCGGACGATCGCGAGCGGACGATCGCAGACGTGCTCCAGCATCGCCGGTGCAATCGCTTCGTAATAGCGGACGATTTCGAGCTTTGTTATTCGAGGCGACGGAAAGACGACCCGGTCCGGATGACTGACCTTGATGCCGCCCTCTCCGGCCGCGCTCGATCTTCTCATTGCTGGCCGCGCGTGAATGCAATGCAAACGCTCGATCAGCCGCCGCCACGACCTCCGGGCGTCAGGGTATCGGTGCCCGCACCACCCTGTGCGCTCGCGGCATCCGGGTCGATCGGGCTTTCGACCGATGAACGTTTGCCCCGCGCCGGCTCGGGCGTCGGCGAAGCGGCCGCGCCCTGCGATGCATCGTCCGTGCCTGCTCGATCGGTGACCACGTTGTCGCGCTGTCGGCGCTGCGCGTCGTCGACGCCGAGCCCTGATCGCCTGCCAGATCCGGAATCGCGACTCTGTTCCTGCGACGTGACATTGCGCTTCTGTTTCGGATGCTCTCGTTGACGCGAGGGGTTCTGCTCTTTGCTCTGCTTTGCCATGCCATCTCCTGATCTGGCTGCGAACCCTTGCCATGGTCGCCGAAATTGAATGAACTGCAAGCCCCGTACCCGATCGGCCCGTTCGCCGGGTATTTCCAGGCGCTCGCTCACGCGCGCCACTTGCGATAAATTGCCGATCGAGTGGACACAGTGACAAGCGACGCGTTTTCTTCCGACCCGCAAGCCGGTACGACCTGGTTTGCCCACACTGCAAAGGTCGATCGCCTGCCGTTGGTTGCGGCACTGGTCAACCGGTTCAACCACGACCTGCGCACACCGTTGAACACCATGTCAGGCTGGACCCACCTGCTGCGCGAAAGCGCGAACGATCCCGCGCGGACCCGGCATATGTCGGAGGTGTTCGCACGCAACATTCGCGACGAGACGGCGCTGCTGGAGGAATTCGTCGACGATGTCCGTTCGCTGCTGGACGGTTTGGTCTTCAATCCGGTTAGTGTTTCCGCCGATGTCCTGCTGACCGAGGCGACCGAACGCCTGACACCGATGCTGGACGTTCACGATGTCGAACTCGACCGATCAGGCACCGTTGAAGACACGCTGCTGACGGTGGACCGGTCACGCGCCACGCGACTGCTCTATCGCCTGCTGCTGGCCGCCGTGCGCCGCGCGCCGGCCGGCGTGACGGTCGTGCATCAGGTCGGCATTGCCCCGAAACAGTTCGCGATGGAGATTGCCGCGCCCGCGCTGAAGGCGACCTTCGACGATGCATCTCTGCTCGATCTGCGTGTGGCAAGCGCGGTCACCTCGCAGCTCGGTGGCACGCTTGAGATCGCAGCCCCGGACCCGGGTTCGCGGTTCAGGTTGCGGCTGCCGAAGGCCGCGTGACTTCCAGCCGAGCGGCCAGCGTTCCCGCCAGCCGCGTCCGGCGCTTGAGCACCGAATAGCAGTATTCGTAAGCGGCGGCGGTCGGATGCAGGCCATCCTCCGCGAAGAACAGTTCGCGCTGTTGCAGGAACTGATTGCGTGACGGCGCGACGGTGAAGTTGACCAGACGGACGCGCTGCCGCCGGCACGTGGTGGTGAAGACCTCTCGAACCCGCACCGAACGTCGCGCGAGTATCAGGTTGAGCGGCCAGCCGAAGATGGGTGCTCCGCTGACGTTCGCGCTGCTGACCACGATGACCAGGGAGGTCATTTCCCTGGCGCGCGTGATGGCGGCTTCGAGCGCGATGCGCAGGCGGTCGTATCGTGTGCCATAGATCACATCGTTGCCTCCGGTCGCGATCAGTATCGCGTCGAAGCGACCGATTGCCGTGTCGAGCTGCCCAGGCACCGAGGCTGTGCGCGCCCCCAGTTCCGCACGGTTTTCGATCGAAGCGTCGGGAAACTCGCGAGCCAGCCGACCCGCGACCGTATCGTCGGAGCAATCGGTGCCAAGCCCGACCGCCGTGCTGTCGCCGACGATCAGCAGCCGGCGTGATGGATTGGGCAGCGGTCGTTCATACCGTCGTGCACGTTCGGCGTAGCGGTAGGCCCGCTTGACCTGGCGGGCGAAATCGACGGCTCGCGCGGTGGCCACGCCCAGCAGAGCCCCGACAAGGCAGCTTGTGACGCTGGACCAGACATCGGAGTCCGTTTCCTTCATGCCGATGCCTAAGCATATGGCGTGCCCCGGTATGGCTGACCGCCACGGTGCACTCTGCTCTGTAGCGTGAAGAGAAGCTGCGGCGCAGGACCCTTCCCGCGCTGCAGCGGTCAGTCCTCACGAGGCAGGGCACGCAGCCGTTCGAGTGCGCTGACGCCGTCGCCGATGCATCGACGCACGAGCGCTTCGATCTCGGACGGCAGTTCGCGCGTCGAGCGCATCGCGGAAGCAGATCAGCGTGCTGCACTCGATCGCTTCCCAGATCGAATCGACGTCGGCATGCCGGTGCAGCGCTTCGCCAGGCATGTCCGGCGCACCGCCATCGATGAATGCAAGGTGGCATCCGCTGCGCTCGAGCTCGCTGGCGGCACCGCGATAGCTCGCAGCCCGCTCCTGCAGGAGCAATCTCAGCGACTCCCGCGGTGCGCCCTGCGCCAGTTGCACGGCCAGGCGTTCGGTGTCCCTGCATGCGGCGAGGACGCGACTGAGCAGCGCCTCGCTGGATTCATGGTGAATGTCGAGCATCACGACGCTCCCCTCGCGACTTGTTCCCGACGGCAGCAGCCGGCGTACCCGCGGCCGGCCGTCGGATCGTTCAGGCGAGTCGACACGATGGCTACGGTTACCCTCACGGTGTGACCAATGCCCGCTAACCGCCCTGGGCAGGCTTGTTGGAATAACTCGGTCGACTGATCGCGTCGGGTCGCTCGGCGCCGCCCTTGTCCATCGCGTTGCCGGTACCCGGATCGGTGACACCGTTTCCTGTCGCTCCCGCCGCATTCGCCAGCCTCAAGCGGTCGGCCGGGACACCGACCTGCCTGGCGAGTGCCTGCGCCTGCTGCAGATGCCCACGCAGATGCGGCAGCGTCTGTTCCGCGAACGACTTCAGCTGCGCATCGCTGGCGGAGCGCGAGGTCTGCTCGAACGACGCAACAGCCTGCTGGTGGGCGGCGACGCCGACCTGGGCTGCATATTCGCGGTCGAATTCGCGTCCGCTGAGGACGCGCAGCCGCTCGAGGTCGGCCGAATTCTCGGCGTTCATCGACATCATGACGGTGATGCCGGCGCCCCGCGCGATTGCACGCAGCTGCTCGTTGGTCTCGCTGTGGTCGTCGACCATGCGCTCAGCGAACGTGCGCACTGCAGGGTTCTGGGTCTTTTCGAGCGCCATTTTGCCCGCCTCGACCTCGAAGGTGTCATTGCTGGCTGCGGTCATCACGAAATCGCGGCCAGCTGCAGCCATCGCGGGTACTGACGGAGCCGCGGGGGACGTGGCCCCGCCCGGGGATGGCGCCGTCGATGCCGGTGCCGCGCTTGCCGCAGCGGAAGGCGCGTCGCTGCCGGGTGCTCTCGTCGTGCTTCCGGCTGCCTCACGATCGCGATCGCCGCAGGCGCAGAGCATCAGTGCCGCGGCGACAGCAGCCGCCATGACGGCTCGGTGAATTGATCCGATCGGTAACTTCATGCTGATCCTTTCAGCCGAACTGGCATGTTCGGCGCAGGTCTTGATTCCGTATTCGCCGTCCTTGCAGTTTTCGACAAGGTTCATTGAGGGTCTCGGTCAGGTGTTTGCGGTCCATGGGGCCGTACTCCGTACTGTGATGAGGGGAATGGTGCTCGGATGGCGAATGCGCACCGCTCGGCGCACATCTCAGGAAATCGCACTGACCTTCCGGACGCCGGAACTCTGTGTTGTGGCAGACGCCATGCCCGCGGTGCCGGCACTGCTTTTGCAATACAGGCAGCGATGACCGTCGAATCACTCCCGCTTCGAGGCGCCGGCGAAGCCCGGCGCTCGACCGATGCGCAGCCGCACCTGGTCGATGTGACGACGTACTGGAGCACCGCCGGAGGTGGCGTCGCGCGCTACTTGCGCGACAAGCGCCGCTACGCGGCGATGCGCGCCGGATGGCGGCACACCTGGGTTGTGCCGGGAGATTGCGAGGCACCGGACCGGAGTGTCGGTGGCATTCGCATTCCGCTGAGCGGCGGTTACCGGTTTCCATTGCTGCGCGGTCGTGTCGCCCACCTTCTGGCGCGCCTGCAGCCGGACCTGATCGAGGTAGGAGATCCGTTCCGACTCGCGTGGGCCGGGCTCGATCAGGAAGCGACGCTCAGGCAGCTGTTCGCCCGGTACGCAGCGCTGCGTGCGATGAGCACGTGGTCCGATCGAGCCATCGGAGGGCTGCGCCTTGCGTGAACGGCTGCATCTCTGTGTGTCGCTGCACGATGTCGCACCGGCCACATGGCTGTCGTGCCAGAGAGTTCTCGCGGCTGTGCGGGAAGTGGTGGACGTCCCCGTCACGCTGCTCGTCGTCCCCGCTTATTTCGGTCAATGCTCGGCGCTCGCGCCCGGGCTTCGTCGACGCCATGTCGGAGCAACTGGCCCTGGGCGACGAACTGGCTCTGCATGGCGACTTCCACCAGGATCTGGGAACCCCGGTGTCTGCACTCGACCGGCCGAGGCGCCGGGTCTACACCGCAGGCGAAGGCGAGTTCTGGATCTCGGCGAGAGCGAGGCATTCGAGCGGCTGCTGCTGGGGCACCGCTGGTTCCGCGCCGACGGCTGGCCGCTTGCCGGTTTCGTACCTCCCGCCTGGCTGTCGGGGTCGGGTGCCTGGAAAGCGGTGCACGCCTTTCCGGCCATCCGGTACGTCACCACGTTCTCGCATATCCACGCAATGCAGACCGGCATTTCGCCGCATGCTCCCTGGCCTGACCTTCAGTGTGCGGGCTCCATGGCGCCGGGCGCTCTCGCTGGTCTGGTCCAACCTGGCGCTTCGCCGCTGTCGCGCCCCGGTCGTGCGCGCTCGCGTTGCATCCACGCGATGCGGCATACACCGCGATTCGCCGCGCGTGGCAGGGCAGACTGGAGTCGCTGCTGCGCGAGCGCGGACGCTGTCACCAAGGCTGATTTCGTCACCCGGTTCATGCCTCAGCGACCTGAGCCCGCGCGCGCGAGGCGTTACCCCGGTCGTGCGATCGCCCATTGACGGCCAGTGAAAGCCTGTGGTGAAAGATTTGCCGCAAGACGTTCGTGTGACCTGGGGAAGATCGGCGCCGATGTCGTGCGGCGTCTCTGAAAGAGACTGAATCCAGGTCGGCACGGCACTTGCTTTTCAATTCCGCAACCCATCGTCCTGGAACGTAGGTTGTTCGGTGCTCGACCCTTCCCCCTTCCCTCCCCACGACGTCGGCACCGGTTCCCAGCCCCGCCACAAGGCGGGGCTCTTTCTTTCCTGCGTTGCTGCTGCAGCCTAGTACAGCGCGAGCAGCAGGGATGCCGTTGCCGCTCCGATGGCCGCACCCGCAGCGACGTCGCTCGGATTGTGCAGGCCGAGCGCCACGCGCGACAGGGCGATCAAAACGCCGACAGGCACGAACACCCACACGGTCGGCGGTAGTAAACGCCGAGGATGATCGTGAATGCGGTCGCATGCAGTGCATGCCCCCCAAAAGGGAAGCTGAACTGGTCGATTTCGCGACCGCATGCACGGATGTCAGGGCACAGGGCACTTCACGAACGGCCGGGGTCGTCCCATCCGGCCCTTCAGCCAGAGGTAAAGCGTCAGATTGGCCACTCCCGCCATCAGCATCTGCGCCGCGAAATCGCGACCCTCGGTTCCGCCGGCGAGTCCCAGTCCCGTGATGATCACGTACCAGAAGCTGCCGTCGCCGAGCCAGCTCACGCCCGCGCGGTACAGCAGTCAGTGCCCGATACTGCGAAGCGCGGTGGACGCACTGCGCCCATCGGCGATCGCGCTCTGCCCAGATCGTGCGCTGGATGCTATGAGGCATAGGCCGGCGCCGCACGTGCCAAGGCGGGCCCGCACCCGCCCATGGCCTCTTCGTACTGACCGACGATGACTTCCCACGAGGCTGCGATGGCGGCGCGGCGCGCGGCCGCACGCATAGCGCTCGCTTGTGTCAGTTCCGTTGAGTTCTGGCGGGTAAGTCTCAGTGACGAAAGCGATGCGCACGAAGCATCTGACAGCAACGCCGGTGCCCGACGTCAGGCTTGCGAAACGGTCGTGCCGCACAGCGCATAGAAGACGATCGACCTCTGCCGCGGACGTCGACGCGCAGGTCGTCAGGGATCTGCTTCAAAGCAGGAATTCGAGCTTGCGTGCAACCCACTCGCCGGCGCGCGCCAGCCAGCCGCGCTTCAGCCAGCGTTCGAGGGTGAGTTCCTCGCTCTCGCCGATATCCTCCGCGAACAGCGCTTCGAAGCACGCCGCGACGTCATCATCGAGGATGACGACGTTCGCCTCTGCGTTGTGCAGCAGGCTGCGCCAGTCCATGTTGCTGGATCCGGCGGTGACCCACACGCCGTCGATGACTGCGGTTTTCGCATGCAGGATCGCATTCCTGCGCTCGTAGATGCGCACGCCGGCCTCGAGCAGGCGGCCATAGAGCGAACGACCAGCGGCCAGCGGAGCCCACACGTCGCTGATGCCTGGCAGGGCGAGGCGGACGTCGACGCCGCGACGCGCAGCGTCGGTCAGCGCACGCACCAGGCGTCGTGTCGGAACAAAGTAGGCGGACGTGATGTAGACATTGTGATGCGCACGCCTGATGGCTCCGAGCAGCGCGCGGTACAGCGGGTTGCGCCGCCGCCCGGCCTCGCAGGCCGTCACGGCGATCGAGTGGTTGCCGGCCACGGCGAGCGACGGGAAATAGTCGGCGACCTGTGGAGGTGCGTAAGCGCGCGAGCGCCATTGATCCATGTAAAGCCGCTGCAGCTCGGCCACCACCGGCCCCTCGATGCGCAGATGCGTATCGCGCCAGGGCACCATGGACTCGCTGCGATCGTCATCCGGCGGACTTGAATAGACGCTGCTGATGTTGACGCCGCCGATGAAGGCCACGGCGCCGTCGACGACCAGCAGCTTGCGATGATCACGCTGATGCACGGTCCACCGCAGCGGGTGGCGCAACGGGTTGATCGGATTGAATTCGAGCAGAGCGACTCCGGTATCGCGCAACGAATCGAAATAACTCGCCGGAGTGGTCCACGATCCGAACGAGTCGTAAATGAGGTTGATCCTGACACCCTCGGCGCGCTTGTGCAGAAGGAGTTCGCGCAACTCGCTGCCGGGGCCGGCGTCCTCGAGAATGTAGCTTTCGATGTTGATGTGATCGCGCGCCTGCGAGATCGCGTCGAACATCGCACGATGGGTCTGTGGCCCATCGACCAGGATCTCGGCACGATTGCCCGGAGTGGCCCCGCGTCCGAGAGCAAGGCGCAGGATGCGGGCGTGCCGCCGCAGCACATCCGGGCGTCGACCGGCCGCGACATCACGTCGTTTCGACTGTCCCTGCCAATAGAAGAACCGCCGCAGCCAGGGCTGGGCGAGCGCAACGGCGGGAGTCGAGGGCTGGGTCATGAGCGTTTCGCGCGTCTGGACGACCGCTCAGTGACCGGTGCCCGTCTCTTTGCCCTTGCCGCGCGAGCGGACATCGCGGCCTCGACACCGTGATGGCGATCCGGGCGAAGCGTCACCGGACGCCGCTTTTCCCGTGTCGTCGATACCCTGCACCGCGATGTTCCGCGTCAATGCGCTCGATCGCCCGGCCTCCGATGAAGGGTGCGCAAGCCGAGCGCGAAACGGCCACACCCGGCGCGCAGCCATCAGCGGGTCCCGACGCTGCGCAGTACATGGACGCGCGGCCGTCCGGACTGCGGCAGCATCCGGGAGGTCGGATGAGGGCCGGATTCGTTCGGCAAGCGCCCGGGGTGCTCGACCGGATCACGGCTGGGTCGGTCTACAGACGGACGCGGGGGCGTGGTGTCCTCGGTTCGCAGGGGGCCCATGGCATGCCTCGTATCAGGAGATTACGAGTCGCCGGACACTGCAAGCGCGACTCGAACTAGTCTGCAGTCAGCAAGCCATGTACCTGCGCGGACCTGCCATGGTGTTCATGCCGCTCATGGGGGACGCGGCCTCCTTACTCGGCGCCCGGTGCGTTGGCGCGCGTGACGACCGCAGGGTGCGCGCGTCGCCGAAGGCGCAGTCCGAGCAGATAGCGCAGACTCGCCGGCTCGTCTCGGTCACGGTCCAGATAGCCCGCCCACACGCGCAGCGACTTCGATCGACGCGCACCGCAGCGCACTGCGACCAGGAATGGAACTGCGATGAAGGCGCCGCCGATTCCCCACATCCACCCGGCGAACATCACCGTCAGGAACACGGCGAGCGGACTCAGTTCGAGGCGGCGACCGACAACCCACGGGGTGACGAAGTTGCTTTCGATCAGGTTGATCGCGCCGAACGCAGCCGGCGGCAGCAACATTTCTCCAGCGGATTCGAACGTCAGCGCTGCCGCAAGAAACAGCGTCACGAGCACGACGATCGGACCCAGGTAGGGAATGAAACTCATGATGCCGGCGAACGCGCCCCACAGCACCGGGTTCGGCAGGCCGATCATCCAGCACGCCAGACCGGTCGCCAGCCCGACGCCCGCGTTGATCAGCGCCTGCGTCGCCAGAAAGGTCGCGATATCGCGCTGCGCAGCGCGCACCGCACCGATCACGGCGACGCGCGAGCGGCGGCGCGGCAACGCCTCGACCGTGCGACTGATGAGCCAGCGTTCGGAAGCAAGCAGAAAGAACAGCAGGACCAGTGTCGCTGAAACGAAAATGCCTCCTTCGCCGAGCTTCATCAACAGCGTCCCGGTCAGCGCAACACTTTCGCTGGCAATCTTGTCCTTGACAGGGTCCGCGGGCGGTGGCGCCGCGCGGGCCGTTGCGGGGCGCGCCGGGGCTGGCGCGAGAAATGGCACCCCACGGCGCCACTCCTCGGCGCGGTCGATCAGTTGCTGAATGCCTTGCGGGGCCTTGTCCCACCAGCTGGCCGCCGGCGCAGCGAGTACCGAGGCCAGAATCACCAGGCTCAGCACGAAGCCGCCCACGACTGCGCCGGCGCCGAGAGCGTCTGGCACACCATGACGGCGCAGCCGCCTGACCAGTGGTGAAAACGCGAAGGTCAGCACGACAGCCACCGTGACCGGCAGCAGTACCGGTTGCGCGTATTTTGCAAACGCCACAATTGCCAGCGCAAACAGCCCGCACGCTGCACGAGAAGACGGTGGAGGTCCACTGCCCGGATGCGCCGGTGCCATGATGCGGCGATTCAGCGAATCGGCAAACGCATGGGAAGGACTTTCGCGCCAGCCCCTACTGTCCGCTGGCGCATTCGACATCGCTCCCGCGTTCGCGCGTCGGGGCACAGGTCCGTTCGCGCGGCAACGTGCCGGCCCCCGGCTGCGCGCCCGGCGCACGCACCGCGCGCGGCGCTCCGGGCGTCGAAGGGCCCGAGGAGCGCACGCCATGCAGCGTGGTGACGCCAAGCGCCATCAGTGACAGTGCGAGCAGGTGTGCGGGCTGGATCACGTCGGCTTCAAGCATATGGCATGCCCGGATGGCCTGTTCGGCCGGCAGATTCAAGTGTTGCTCCCTTCGGTCTTTGCCGCGTCCTGTGCGGCATAGGCCTCAAGACGGTTGTACAGCGTCTTCAGGCTGATACCGAGAGTCGCGGCAGCGCGTTTTTTGACGCCGCCGCACCGTGCCAAGGTCGCCATCGTGACCCGCCGGTCGACTTCGTCGAGCGGCATACCGATGCGCACCGTTATGAGGTCATCGGTCTCCTCCATCGATGCCTGCCGCGGCGGCGCATCGCTGCCGTCGATGACGCTTCCCGCGTGCAGATAAGCCCGGTGAACGAAACTCTGCAGTTCGCGCACGTTGCCGGGCCAGACGTGCTCATGCAGGCGGGCAAGAGCGGCGCACGAGAACCATTTGCGCGTTCCTTCAGCCCGGTTGATCTGGTCGAGGAAGTGCTGCGCCAACAGGTCGATGTCCGAACCGCGCAGTCGCAGCGGCGGCACGTGGAGGGGAAAGACGGAAACCCTCTGCAGCAGGTCCTCCCTGAAGGTGCCCTGCTGGACAGCAGCCGTCAACGGACGGTCGCAGCTTGCCACGATGCGCGCGTCCGTCGTGAGGGGCGTTGTACCTCGCGCGGCAACGAGGTGCCCTGATTCGAGGAAGCGGAGCAGTTTGACCTGCGCCATCAGCGGCAGCGAGCCGACCCGTTTCAAGAGCACGGTTCCACCCTGCGCGCGCTCGAGGGTACCGGCGTGGCGCTGCTGGGGGCCGCTGCCGGGCATTCCGTCGGATCCAAACAGCTCGGCTTCGATCGACTGCGAAGGGACCGCACTGCAGTCAAGCACGAGCAACGGGGTGCGCCTTCTCCACGAGACTTCGTGCAGCGTGCGCGCGACAGCTTCCTTGCCGCTGCCGCGTTCGCCGACCAGCAGGACCGGGGCCGACGTGGGTGCGACGCGCACGATACGGTCGTACAGTTCCTGCATCGGCGCCGAGTTGCCGAGCAGGCGACCGAACCGAGCGACCCGCCGCAGTTCTTCGCGCAATTCGCCGATTTCCTGCTTCAGATCCACCGCGCGCGGCTGCCGTCTCAGCAGTTGCACCAGCCGGTCCATATCGACCGGCTTGATCAGGTAATCGCTGGCGCCGAGCCGCAGGCCCTCGATCGCGCCGTCGATCGATGCATGTCCGGTGACCAGCACGACGTCCGTCGCCGCCGGGAGCTGCAGATCGCGCAGCAGCGCCATGCCGTCACCGTCCGGCAGTTCGAGGTCAACCAGGACAAGATCGGGTGCGGCGCGGGCCAGCTGGGCGCGCGCGGCTCTCAGCGTATCGGCCTGCCCGACACTGAATCCTTCACGCGAAGCTATACCTGCCAGCAGCTCGCGCGAGTCGGCGTCGTCATCGACGACCAGAGCATGCGGCATGGCCGGCTCAGAGAAGCGTCGCCCGCAGCTGCGCGCGATCCTGCCGCGCAGCCGCTCCGAAAGACCCGCCCGGATGAGTAGGCGAAACGGTCTTGCGGTCGGGCGACGTCCCCAGGTCCGTCAAACGGTCAGCCTTGCGGAGCATTGACGATGACGGAGTTCTGCACCTGCTTCACGCCGGGCACAGCGGCCGCCAGTTGCGCGGCCTTCTGCCTTTCGGCCTCGCTGACCGCAAACCCGCTCAATTGCACCACGCCCTTGAGAGTCTCGACCTGGATACGCGTTGCAGCCACGGTATGGTCTTCAGCAAAGCGCGACTTGACCCGCGCCGTGATTGTCGCGTCATCGACGTATTCGCCGACGGAGCTCTGGCCGCTGGTCACCGAACAGGCCACGGTGAAGAGGCTGAGACAGCCGATCATTGCAGCCACCAAGATCTTCTTCATCTGAGGTCCTTTCATCTCGACATTTGATGGGCTTACTCGGCGTTAGTCGCCGTCTTTGACCCGGCAACCGACGTGCCCGAAAGCGGGCACATCGTTCGCTAACGCGCGGTGGCCCTGTCGCTGACGTGTGGCGGCACGCAATCTGCTTTGCCGGTTACTTAGAACCGCCAACTCAGGAGGTGCCATGCCACTGCGCGGAGATCGTTTGCGCTGGCCGCCGCGACTGTCACGTCGTCAGACTGGAACACGTCAGACGTTGGCGACCGATGCGCAATCCCCGGCACCGCGCCAGCCGAATGAGCGCGACCTGTCGGCCGACGCGCAGTCGGGTCCCCCGCGAAAGGTGATCCTGCAGGCAAAGCGGGATCTCGAGCAGGGCCTTGAGGACACCGATTGCCACAACCGCGTACAGGAGGCTCTCGGAGATGCAGACAAGAAGGAGCCGTGAAATTGCCTGATGGCCTGCAGCCCGGGGCGTGCGAGGAAGTGCAGCTGACCGACGGGATCGCACGCCTGCTTGCTCGCGAGCCTGTCCACAGCTGCGAATATTCGGGTGCTCGCTACGACTGCGGCACCCGGCTCGCATTTCTCGAGGCCACGTTGGTCCTTGCGGCTCAGCATCCCGAGCTTGGAAGTTCGTTCCGGCTGCGCGTGACTGAACTTGCGCGGCAGCTTTCTTCTCCCCTTCCTCCCGTGCGCCCCTTTACCAGCCGCAGGTGAGCCAGCCGCCTGGCACCTCCGCCGATAACCCTGCTCACGTCCCGTGACCTGGGCAGGCACGGCACTTGCTTTTTTTTAACAGGGCCTTCAGAGACGCCGACGACTGGGGTCAGATCAGTCGAGCGCTCGATGCAGTCCTGATTCAATCGGGCAGGCATTCGAAGCCGATCCGGCAAGGGCCGCCGCCATCGCTGTTCGGCGCGACAACGCAAGGCCTGGCCAAAAACGAGGAGGAAGGATGACGCAAACGCGGCTCCGCCAGGAGCATCGTCAACAGCAGACCCTCACGCCGCGTCTCCAGCAGGCGGTAAGACTGCTGCAACTCTCGTCACTCGACTTTGCGCAGGAGGTCAACCAGGCGATGGAGAACAACCCCTTCCTGGAGCCGGACGAGGTCGATAACAATGCGACCGCCGCAGCGGCGTCGGCCGCCGCACGCGAACCGGTAGCAGCGCCGTCTGCCGAGACCCCGCAGCAGGTCACCATCGTCGACGCACCTCCGGAATCCCCGAGCGACAGCGAGTGGGAGAGCAGCGCTTGGGCCCAGTACGGCAGCCCGGGATCGCGCCGGTCGAACGGCTCGGAAACCGACGTCGACTATGCCGATCTCGCCGCCGCCGATCAGTCGCTGCGGGATCACCTCCGTTCACAGGTGCGGCTGCTGCCCGCCTCGGACCGCGACCGCATGCTGATGACGACGATCGTCGAGGCGCTCGACGAAGACGGCTATCTGCGCGTGTCGATGGACGAGATCAAGGCGCTGTCCGGGCTCGAACCGCCGCCTGACGACGATGAACTGCTGGTGGCGCTGCGACTCGTGCAGTCGCTCGAGCCGGATGGCGTGGCGGCGCGCGATCTCAGGGAATGTCTGCTGCTGCAACTGCGCGAATTCCAGAACGGCAGTCGCACGCCGACTCACTGCCTGGCGACGCAAATTGTCGCGGAGTGCCTCGAGGGGGTGGCGATGCACGACATCGCAGGGGTTGCGCGCGCTCTCGGCAGCACGGTGGCTGAGGTCGAGTGTGCCGTGGACTGCATCCGGCACCTCGAACCTCGGCCCGGTTGGCGATACGGAGCCTCTGATACCCGCTTCATCACGCCTGACCTCATCGTCCGCAAGGTGCGCGACGAATGGACGGTGATGCTAAATCCCGATGTTGTTCCACGCGTGCGCTTGAATCGCATGTACGCCGACCTGTTCCGTAGCCATCGCGACTCGCGCCATTCCGATCTGGCCGCGCAGCTGCAGGAAGCGCGCTGGACCGTGCGCAATGTCGAGCAGCGCTTCTCCACCATTCTGCGGGTGGGCCAGGCCATCGCCCAGCGGCAACGCAACTTCCTCGAATACGGCGAGTTGGCAATGAAGCCGCTCGGACTGCGCGAAATCGCGGAAGAGCTGGGCTTGCATGAGTCGACGGTGTCGCGCGTCACCAACAACAAGTACATGGCAACGCCGCTCGGCGTGTTCGAACTGAAGTTCTTCTTCTCGCGTGCACTCACAACTGCCAACGGCGGCGCGTGCTCCACCACGGCGATACGCGGTGCGATCAAGGAAATGATCGACGCCGAGGACTCATGCAATCCGCTGTCGGATGCCCACATTGCTCGCATTCTGTCGCGACAGGGTCTTCAGGTGGCACGTCGGACGGTGACCAAATACCGGCAGATGATGAAAGTCCTGCCGTACGAGGCGCGACGCCGCACCCACTGAAGCCAGCGCTCTTGCCGGACACGAAAAGAGGGCGGCCCTTCAATACTGTCGAGGGCCGCCCTGGTGCGCCACGCACGAGAGGCGCGCGCGCCTTACTTGCCCCGGCCCTCTTCTGGTCCTGGTTCTGGCCGACCTCGTGACCAATCACGCCGCCCGCCACTGCGCCCCCGACGGTTCCCAGCACGCCGCCACCAGTCACCGCATGGCCTATCGCTGCACCTGCGCCCGCGCCGATCGCGGTTCCCTTCTCTGCATTGGACCATGTACCGCATCCGGCGAAGGCCAGCGCAGAGACGATTGCAAGCGTGGTGTTCCTCGCTGATCTACTCATCTCGTACTCCTGCAGGTAGGTTTTACCTCCGAGCCCCGCATTCGATGAGGCATCGGCCGTAAGCGAATAGGGCAATTCCGGTGCCCTGATGCTCGCAGTGCGCCGTGTGAAAGTCGCGTTTCATCAATGCGTGCGCCGCGCGATGTTTGCGACTGACGGAGGCTGCTGCGAGGTCTGTTTGGTCTGCTTCAGTGCCGGCTCGACCGGCGCTAACAGTTGCTGGCAATTTGAGTCTTCACCGGGGCCGGTTTCGATCAGCGGAATCAGCGCCGCGAGCGGGTTGATCACGCCGAGTGCGAGCGCAGCTCCGCCACGCAGCAGCGCGCCCGAACTCACCGTCATACGCGGTCTACGAAACGTGCCCTCGATGTGCAACGGGGCGCGCACGGACAGGATGCTCGGCTGTTTGGGTCTCGCCTCGATCTCGATCTCGAATTGTTCCGAACCCAGATCGACGGCCCCGGTTCCATCGACGCGGGCCCTTTCTGTGTCGAGCACCATCAGCTGCGAGCGGCCGACGCCATCTTTGACCACCAGCGATACGGCTGCGCAACGTACCGCGACAGGCTCGTCTCCGCGGATCATCAACGGGAGCAGTTGCCCGCCGTCCAGACTTGCCGCAGCAATTACCGCATGCGAGATCAACCCACCGGACATCGCTGCTGCCACGGTGCCATTCGACGTCTTCATGACTTCCGCCACGGACTGGCCCTGACCCTTCAGGCGGATCTGGGCGCCGAGTTCACCCGCGCTCAGGCGACTGCGATCGATGGTCGGAAACAGGCGCGCAAAGCTGACCCTTCTGAAATCGACTGCGGCCTCGGCAGCCATCGGCGCCTTGCGAGCGTCGAGCGCAACCGTGGAAACGATCTCACCTCCGGCGAAGCCAAACTTCAGCGGCCGCAGATGGAGCACGCCGTCGAGCAGTTCGACATGCATCGAAAGATCCTCCGGAGGCAGTTCCGGACTTACGACCAGCTGGCGTGCATCAAGAGTGACCTCGGCATTCATGGCATTCATGCGCGACAGCTCGAACTTCGCATCGGGAAGCACCCGTGGTTCCCTGCGCCGCTCCTCTTCGTCGGCCGGAACGCCGATCAGGAAGCCGAGGTCGGCCAGCGCCAGGCGGTTGCTGTCGAGCATTGCCGTAAACAAGGGTCTCGGCTCCATCAGCTCGAAGACGCCGTAGCCACGCAGGTCGCTGCGACCTATCCGGCCGGAGATGTCGTCGAACAGGAAGACCTTCTCGTGCAGCCGCAACCTGCCCTGCAGCCGATAGGGTGGCGTCGAGGGCAGCGCCAGCGGAATCGTCGGATAGAGCGTCGACAGGCTCGGGCCTGCGATCGCGAGGTGCGTGTCGATCGACATCTTGCCGAGCAGGTCGGAGAGCCCGCCCTCGGCGTCGAGGCTCGTTCGGCCGATTTCGACGTGACCCTTGAACGGAAATGGCGTGCTCGTGTCGCGCAACGTGACGAGCGTGCCCGAATACGCCTGACCGGAAAATGGCGTCTTCCGATACCGCCCGGTCAGCTCGTAACGTGTGGTCCAGGCTGTTGCCCCGGGGGAATCCTGCATCGAGTCCGCACGCGCTCGCACCTCAAGGTCGGTCACGGCATCGCGCACCGACAGCACAACATCGTTCAGCGTCACGGCTTCAACGATTGTGGTCTGCCAGCGCGGAGGCCGTATCGCCGCGCCGCCGCGTTGTTTCGCGTCCGACGTCGCAGCACCCGGCCAGTTTCCCCTGCCCTCGGCATCGCGCCGCAGGTCGATGACCGCGCCGCTGACCCCGAGCTCGATCAGTTCGATTCGGCCGACCAGCAAGGGCCACGGCGACACGTGCAGCGACAACTCGCGCGCTTTCAGCAGCGGCGCTGCAGCGTCGCTGCCATCGACCGTTACACCACGAAGTTGCAGTCGGGGCCCCTGCTCCCACAGGCCGTTCAGTTCGTCGATGGTCACCTCGCGACCGATGCTCGCCGACATCCGACGCTCGAGCGGCACACGAAGCCAGCTCCATTCGAACGCCAGTGCAACGACCACGCCTGCGCCGACCACTGACGCTGCTGCGAACATTGCTGCGCGCAGGCGCACTGCGCCCGACCCCGAGCGAGCGCGCTCGCTCCATCTGCGACTCGTCTTCATTTGCATCGAATTCGCCTGTGCGCAACGCTGCAAGCGACGCGCCTGCGTGTTTCTGGCCTCAAACATGGAGTCGTCGTACATCCCCTGCACGATCCTGCAGGTGGTGGGCAGCGAGACGACCGGGGCCTGGCTGCGCGCTACCCGGCTCGCTCGGAACGCGGCTTGCTCTTTATCGAGCGGGCGTCGAGTGGAATCCGTGATGCAAGGCGCGAGCGCTTCATTGATTCGACTGGGCGGCGGGTCCGTGATCGCCGTGCTTGCGCTGGTCGCGTGCGTGGAAACTCGCGGCTCGGGCCGAATGCCGGCGTCGGGCCGACGCCCACCGAGTGCGTCGACCGGGATGCGGCAAAAAAAGGGGCCCGGACGAGCGCGCGGTTAGCGCGCGTCGCCCGGGCAAGCCTCAGCGTTGCTGCTTGGACTTGCCTCCCCAACGCATATCGTCCGACTGGTGCGTCGACGATGAGCCGACCGGTTCCCTTGCTTCGTCGTCCTTGTCCGGCGGCCGACGGGTGGTTTCTGACTGCTTCGGCATCTGGTCCTGAGACTTTTTGCGGTTGTCCGCCGAGTCCTTTTCCTGCTGATATTGCTCGCGGCCCTTCTGTTGATCACGGTTCATGGATTTCTCCTGTATCAGTGCTGTGTCCGCCCTTCGGACAAGCCGGCATCATCCAGCAAGCGCGATGCCTCGTCGTCTACGATGGGCTCAAGCGAAGATGGGCTTTCAGGCACGGCTGTTGCCGTACATCCGAACCGGTCGGCCGTTCGATCCGGTCATGTCGGCCGGCTTCATCTCGTCGTTGAGCAGTTTCCATCCGAGGCCGCAGACCACCGCGCCGCCGGCCAGCTGTATCTCGGGCAGCGACAGTCCGAACAGTCGCAGCACGAGCGTGCCTAACAGCAATGTCCCCAGCAGCAGGGCGAATGAGTGCACCGCAACACGGCGTGCAAGCGCCGCTCGCGTCTGCTCGTCGCAACCTGCCGTCGTGTGCAGGAACAACGGTGCGTCGCCCGGAGGATTGACTACCGGCAAAATGGCGCCGACGATTACCAGGATTGCGCCGGCGAGTTGGATGAGGTCGGCCCAGACCATGTGGAGCCCCGGCGACGTACCGAAATGGAGCCGCAAGAGTACAACGGTCGCTCGCCGGTACTTCGAGCAGATTGCCACGCTCGAAGAGCCGAACCCTTGAGGCCGCCCGGCGGATGAACGGCTGGCGTCACCGCGAGCTGCTGGCCTCGGCCATCATGGCGGCCATTGGCGCGATGTGGCTGTCGGCCGCGTGGACGGCCAGTGCATGGGCCCCTGCGCACAACATTGCGGTCAAGCTCGCGTTCGCGTTCGCTTCGTTCGCGGTTGTCGCTAACCCCCACGTGCTGTTCGAGCGGGCGTCGCTGGAGCGTCTCTTTGACAGCCGCGAACCACAGGCCATCGTGTTCGGCTTGCTGGCAACGCTGGGAATCGCCTGCGCCATCGCCGCGGTCGGCGCATGGCTGCTGGGCCCGTTCCTGCCCGATTGAAGGCCTCCGCGCGGTGGCCGCGCCGCGACTCCAGCGTGCTCTCGCGGCGACGGCGGCTGCCCCGTTGATGCAGACTTTCATCGAGCGCACACGCCGCACCCGGCCGGGTATAGGCCCGTACGCGCTGGCCATAATGCGGGCTTTCCCGACCGCTGCGCGCACTTGCGCAAGGGCCCATGACGTCCGCCGGTTCCGCCATCGCATTGAGACTGGCCACGCCCGCCGATGCGCTGTGCATCGGCGTGCTGGCGACCCAGGTTTTTCTCGAGACCTATGCCACGGAAGGTGTCCGGCCGTCGCTCGCTCGCGAAGTCCTGGCGCATTGCTCTACAGCGGCGATTGCCGATCGCCTCGCACAGCCGTCGACCCGCTTCATCGTCGCTGAAGCCGTTGGGCATCTGCGCGGATTCGCGCAACTGAGCTGCGAGTCCCGCCACGCGCTGGTCGACGCGCGCCGCGCGGCCCAGCTCGATCGCCTGTACGTTCAGGCGCGCTTCAGCGGCATCGGGCTGGGGATGACATTGCTGCGCCACGCCGAGCAATGCGCCGCGCAATTCGGCGCTGACGTCCTGTGGCTGACCACGTGGGTCGAAAATCGCCGCGCACTCGCGTTCTACCGACGGCAGGGCTACGAGGACGTCGGCGCGACGCCGTACGTGTTCGAGGACGAACAGTACGAAAACCGGGTGATGCGCAAATCGCTTTCCGATCGAACCGCCACCGCGGAATTCGCCGCGCCACGGCCGTAGTCCGATTCAATCGCGGGATGAACGATGCCATTTCACTTTGAGAACAAGCGGGTCGTCGTGGCCGGCGGAAGCCGCGGGATCGGCCGCGCCATCGCACTCGGTTTCGCGGCGGCGGGTGCCGACGTCTCGATCTGCGCGCGCGGCGCCGCCGCGCTGGAAGCGACGCGGGCCGAACTTGCAGCGACCGGGCGTCGCGTGCACACCGCCGTGTGCGACCTCGCCGACGGACCCGCGGTGACTCGCTACGTCACGGACGCCGGCGAAGCGCTCGGCGGCATCGACGTGCTCGTCAATAACGCCTCCGGATTCGGCATGGGCGACGACGAAGCGGGCTGGAGTGCCGGGCTTTCGGTCGATGTGATGGCGACAGTCCGCGCGTCGCATGCCGCGCTGCCGCTGCTCGCAGCGTCTCAAGGCGCTTCGATCATCAACGTCGCGTCGATCTCAGGATTCCGTCCATCGACTCGCGCGCCCGCCTACGGCGCGGTGAAGGCCGTGGTCATGCACTACACCGCGAGCCAGGCTGCCGCACTCGCGCGCCAAGGGCATCCGCGTGAACTGCATCGCCCCAGGATCGATCGAATTTCCGGGCGGGCACTGGGAGTCGCGGCGATTGGCCAAGGATCCGCTCTACGCACAGATCCTCGCGAAGATTCCGTTCGGCCGCATGGGCACTCCGGACGAAGTGGCGGAGGTCGCGCTGTTCCTTGCGTCCAGGCACGCCCGCTGGATCACCGGGCAGACCCTGGTGGTCGACGGCGGTCAGTTGTTGGGAGCTTGAACCGTGCTCGAAGCGGGCATGCCGCTGGCATCGACAAAGTTCGATGGTTCAGTGAAGCTACTCGCTCATCTCGGTCTACTCCGAAAGAACCTTGTCAGCCCATTCGATCAACTGAACCAGGATGGCCGGATTGGCGAAGCTCGCGTTCTTTTCCGCAAGATCGGTGTCCAGGACTCCACGAGCCACTGAGCAGGCACCTCAAACGTGGATCGGCACACGAAGCGTGATATTGGCCTGAAGTGCTTCGGCGAGCGGTGGCCAGCCGACCGGGACGACGGCCCGCGCAACGCAATCGCGCATCAGCGAAACCGCTTCTCCCAGCAGGAATATCTGCACGCCATGGCCGGCTTCCGCCAGGGCCTTGGCGTGCAGGAAGGCGAATGCCGCCTTGGTCGGATCATCCGAGCCCCAGGCACTCTTGATCAGAACCTTCATGCCAATCTCCCCGTGAGCAGCGGTCCTTAATCTAGTCCAAGGGCGCCGGTGCGCAAAGCGGCGTCACGTTCCGTGTGATCGGTCCTTGCATCGACTAGATTCTGGCCTTCGGCAATCGCTGCACGGACAACTCGAGCATGTACAGCCCGGTCACCCTCTTCGCCGTCGCCTCGGTTATCTGGGGATCGACCTGGCTGGCGATCACGTTTCAGCTGGGAGTGGTTGATCCGGAGGTTTCGGTCGTCTACCGCTTCGCATTGGCGGCCGCAATTCTGTTTGCGGCCTGCGCACTGCGCCAAAGGCCGCTCGCTTTTTCGGGACGCATCCACGCGTGGATGGCCGCACAGGGTGCGACGTTGTTCGGACTCAACTATGTCGGCGTGTACCTGGCCGAGCGACACGTGGCATCGGGCCTGGTGGCCGTGGCCTTTTCGACGCTGGTATTCCTGGTACCGATCGGCGCCCGGCTTATCTATGGGACACCGCTGCTGCCGCGAGTCGCGCTGGGCGCGTTGCTCGGCGTTGCGGGCGTCGCCGCGCTCTTCCTGCCGGAACTCCGCGCTGCCACAGTGGGCGGCAGTGCCGCCGTGGGCGTCGCTTACGCGCTCGGTTCCACCGTGATCGCGGCCATCGGCAATCTGGTCACAGTGCGATTGCATCGTGAGAAGGTTCCACTGATGAGCGGAACGGCATGGGGCATGAGCTATGGCGCACTGACCGCGGCCGCGGTCGCTTGGGCCGGTGGCTCGCCATGGGGGTTCGACTGGCGGGCTTCCTATGTCGTTTCGCTCGCGTACCTGGCCGTGTTCGGCAGCATCGTTGCTTTCGGCGCGTACTTCAAACTCATCCAACGTGTCGGCGCCGACCGCGCCAGCTTTACCGCCGTTGCCATTCCTGTCGTGGCGATGGCCCTGAGTACGGTCTTCGAGAACTACCGCTGGACAGCAACCGCCGCGGCCGGAGCCGCGCTGGCGCTGCTCGGAAATTACCTGGCTCTGGCCGCCGCGCGCCGGCGTTCGGAAACAAGCTGACAATATAGACTCACCGAATTGGACGACGGGCTGAGTCACTTCTCACTGCCCAGCGAGGCCCTCAACTGTTGGTAGTGCCGCGCGCGCTCGGAGTCCCCTTTGTCCCGGTACAAGATCTCCAGTTCCTCGAACACATAACGATCCGGTTGCCCGGCGGTGTCGGCCTCCCGCTCCAGCTGCAGCTGAATGGCCAAAGCCTCGTCCGATCGTCCCAGCGCGCGCAGGGTCCAGGCCACCATCCAGCGCGCCGACCGAGTCGCCTCGGCGTTCGTTCCCCTCTCACGGATCGCGAGCGCCACCTGGAATTCGGCCAGCGCCTCGTCATACCGACCGAGCTGATACAACGCGTACCCGAGATTGTTCCGGACCGATGCTTCCCATCGCTTTGCCGCGGGCTGGCTGGATGACTCGACTACCGCCAGCGCCTGCTGCGCCCACTTGAGCTGATCGGCGGGCGCAACGTCTACGAAGGCGAGCATGTGGATCGCGTCGATCGCCAGACCGTCGAGCCCCGCAGCGCGTGCGCGAACGAGCGCGCGCTGGTAAGCCTCGCGGGCCTGCTCCTTCACCTGTGGCGTCTGGGACTCGGGGGGATGGGTCGCAGAGGCATAGGTGCGACCAAGCTCCAGGTCATACCTGACACGCGCCTCAGGTCCCGCTCGCTGCATCTCGGGCTCGATCTGCTTCAGCACGTCGCGGGCCCTGTCGAACTGCTTGCGCAACCCGTAGGTCCGCGCGATCTGGGATTGCAGTATCAGCACGTCGTCGCCGGAGGCGGACCCAAGCGCGGCGCGGAAGCGCTGCTCACTGACATCGGGCCTGCTGAAGTCCCACAATGGTGCGACGTCGATGGCGGCCATGGCGGTAGCGCCTAAGAGCGGAGTTTGCGATGAAGAACGCGGCACGAACGACCATCGGCGGCGGGGCTCGAACCTGCGGGCAGGACCGAAGGCTAAGGTCCGCGCCCGCCCTCGTCCAGAGGGCGAAGTGCGGTCGCGTTACACCGTCAACCCGCGAAGATCACGAAAAGCACGATCGCCCAGAAGAGTCCGCCGAGGAATGCAGAGCGGACCACTCCGGCAGCCGAGGCGAGATCGCCCTCGTCAGCGACGGGTCGTTCGACCGCGCGGTCGGCGTCGAGTCGGTATGCGGCTTTCATGCGGGCGTGTCCGTCGGTTGCACGGGTTCATTGCGAGCGACGTCCGCGTCTGTTGCGCGGAGTCCCCAGCGAACGAGCGCGCGTTGCTCCATCCAGCACAGCGCCCGGCCCTGCCGTCCGACCATTCTCAGGTACTGGGCGACGACGGCATCCCGCGCTGCGAGCGCGAGCAATTCATCGGCCTCGTGGAGGCGTACCGCGGCGAAGCCGCGTTCCGTTACTTGTCGCAGTCGCTGCGCACGGCCGAAGAGAAACCGCCCGAACCCGTGCGTCGCGACGATCGTCGCGGCCAGCGCCAGGCTCGCAACACCGAACGCAGCGGGCAGCACACCGGAGTCGTGCTCGAACACGGCCGCCACGTCGGCGACCCACGTCAGGAACAGCGCCACGCTGACGAACCATGCCAGGCGGGCCTTGCGCTCGAGTTCATCGGAGCGCGCCAGGCGGGCTCCGCGCATCTGATCGAGCGCACCCGTATCAGGTGGAAAGGCCAGGACATCAATCATCGGGAGAGCGGCGTCGGTGCGACACTGGATTACCGCGAGTGTGCCGGGTTCGACTGCCCTGGACTTGAGGGAAATCACGCGATCGTTTGAACCCACCGTGTGGGCAGTGATATTCGCGACGGTGCGAATTGTCGCAGAGATTGAAAGCTCGCTTGCGTTTTCGATCGACGTGCGCTACGGTACTGTCAATGCATACAGTATCTCAATTCGACGGCGGCACGCTCCTCTACCAGGAGTCCGAGGCGCTTGACCTCGTCGATGCCAGCGAGGCGCGCTTCCTGAGTTCGGCCGTGCGCGACGCCGTGCGCATCGCCCGCCGCGACGGGAACTACGACGCCCGCTTCCACGTCTACCGCGTGCGCGCCTGGCGCGACACGCTGGGCTCGCGACTGGTGACCGTAACCTGGCGCGTGTCGCGCGGCGAGCAGCCGGTGGCGGGAGACACCTACGTGCTGCCATCTCCGTAGTCCGGCAATCCAGGTTTGACCGATCTCGGCACGGTCCCACGTCCTGCGCAGTGCGGAAAGACCCATGCGCCCGGGCCGTGTCCACGGGTCCCGCGACATATCAAGCCAGGCGACGGCCCCTGACGATATGCGCGGCGAGCACGCACGGAAGCAGCATACCCACCGCGAGATGAATCCAGCGCAGCACCGGAACGGCGTTCTCGGATGCAACGTAGTAAAAGCCGAGGCCGGTGACGACAAGAAGAACGATCGTCACACACAGCCACAGGCCGAGCGTGCGCATCGGCGGCGCGCGCCAGCCCGTGCGGATATGAGCGTGCCCCACCAGTCCGTAGATCGCCACCGCCGTGTACGCGGTGATTCCATGGATCTCGAGCAGCAAACCCGCGAGCGGGTGTGGCCCGGGCACCGGTTCGTCCGGGGCCACCAACAGGTACGAGACCGCAAGCCAGGCGAGTCCGGAAACCACGAGCAGGCCTGTCAGCGAGTAGATCGCGCGCCGATGCCAATGGCCGAGTCGGTTGTGCAGTCGATAGTGCATTCGGCGTGTCAGGCGACCAGCCTGTCCGGCAGCCTCAGATTTGCAGAGTCTCGTTCCCAGGTGGTGAGGCATCGCAGGCCCTGAGCTTCTGGCTCGAGGCGGAACGCCTGGGCTCCGTATCGCGCAAGGACGTCAGCTGATCCCGCAGAGTCAAGGGCGACAACCTTGGTCAGCGCGTCGGCCACCATGCAGGTCGGAGCGGTGACGGTGACGCTTCCTCGAAGCGGCACGGCCGCACGCGACATCGGTTCGCGAATCTCGCTGCGTCCTTCCCGAAAGTAGGCTCCGCTCGTCGCTACGGCGCATTCGCGCGCTTCGATCAGCGGAAACGCCAGCGTGGGGCGATACGGATGACGCACGCGTATCGAGGTCCAGTGGTCGGCCCCGAACACGCGCAGATCGCCTCCGGCGTTGACGGTCCCGGCGACCGCTCCGGATCGCCGCATGGCCTCGACTGCGCGGTCGACCGCATACCCCTTGGCGATTCCGCCCAGATCCAAAGCGATCGGTTCCAGCGCGCGCACCCATCCGTCGCGCTCAAGGATGAGAGCGCCGATTTCAGTGCCGTGCCTGTTGTCTAGGGCCCCGGCCCAACGCGCGCCCCTGCCCTCTCGCCGGGCGACTGTCGGATCGAAGGCCGCGCTTTGCGCGGCGAGTTCGCTCGCCGCCTGGAGCACACAGTACGTCGCTGCGTCGACCTTAACCGCCCTCACATGCGCCTCGCGCTCGATCCGGCCGAGATCGCTCGCAAGGTCATGCGGATTCATGCAGCGGTGAACGTGCGCAACGGCTTCGAAGGCTGCAGCAAAGCACGCCTCGGCGCCGGCCGACGTCGGCATGGCCACCTCGACCAGGGTGCCGAGCCATGTCTGAGCTCGCGCCTCCCAGCGGTCAGGATGCGGGCAGGAGCGCATGCAGAGCAAGCAGCCGTCGCACGCCGTCGGTCACATGCCGGCAAGACAGGGTCGCGCCGGAAATGTTGGCGATGTCCTTGTTCAACTCGACCGGCTGGGCCACGCTCTTGCCGACGAACTGGGAACGCCAGCGTTCATTGCGGATCTCCCAGCCATGCGTTTCCCGATACTCCAGCACGTCGAGACGGAGGACGCGGCCGGAATCATCGAGCGCAAGCGCGTAGTCGATGTATTCCTGCTTTCCGATGACGGCGTCGACATAGGCGGTTCCGAGCACTCGGTCTCCCGACATCGCGCGCCAGACCCGCGGGTCGCGCGCACCGGGCGGCCGCGCCACCTCTGCAAGTCGCGCGCGTGCCGCGGCTTCCAGCGAAACGGTGACCGGCACGAAGCGGGTCGCCTCCGGAAACGCGGCCCGCAGCGCCTGATCGACGCTCATGTACTGCGCCGCATAGGCCGGCGCAGCCACGGCGACCGCGGCCAGCGGCAGAAGGCGCCATCTGCTGTGCATCGCGTCTAGAAGTTGAGGCCCACGCCGAGCTGGAAGCGATTGGAGTCGCTGTCGACACTGAACCACTGGTAGTCCGCCTTGAACACAATGTTCGGATTCAGGTAGAAGCTTGCACCGACGGTCGTCACCTTCTCGGTCGGCAGTGCATTCGGAGTCAGTCCCGCTCCGAGGTCGGCGTACTTCCAGCCTGTGTTGAACTGCTGGTACAGCACGAAGGGCGCAAACTGATATTCGTTCTTGCGCCACGCATACCAGGCCGCCTGCACATACCAGCCGTAGAAGGCTTCCGGGACGAGCGTCGGATTGCCGACGATGGTGGCGTTGTAGGGCGCGGTGTCGCTGATGCGGCCCTGCGCATAGAGCGCCTGGAAATCGAAGGGTCCCGGTGTCCAGCGCGCATGCGCCTCCCACAGCGTGACCGCCGCGTCCTGGGAGGGGAAGTCGGGTGTCTTCTGCCCGGCCTTGCCGTAGAAGAGGCTGGTGCCCAGCAACAGACCGGGGTAGCCGCGCCAGTTGACCGCGCCATACGCCGAGAGGTTGGCCGCCTTCGCGAGCTGCAGTTCCTGGTGAATGCTGCCGAGCGGCGACGCCTTGCCGTCTTCGCTGGTCGGATCCCAGTTCGCGAGATCGAAGCCGGTCGTGATCCCGGCGTCCCAGGTGAGGTCGAAGCTGGTGATTCCCGTCACTCCGACGCCGCCTTCGCGCCATGTCGTCGGGATGATCGACGTTTCGACGAAGTTGCGCGTGACGCCGAAATACTGCGTCGGCTCGTGCGCGACATTCAGGATTCCCGACGGGATCAGGAACAGTCCGGCGCGCCCCGCCAGCGTCGGTGTGAACGATCGTTCGACGTAGAACTGCTCGACAGCCGTTTCACCCTGGTCGTCGGCCGAGGTGACGGCATGCTCCCATTCGAATTCCGATACGAACCTCGTCTTGTCGTCGAAGCGGTATCCGAAGCCGATCACCGCGCGTGCCAAGTCAGCCTCGTTTCGCGATGCATTGTTCGGGTAGTTCTGATAGTTGATTTCGCCGTACCCAAAGATGGCCAGCGGTGAAGTGCTGCGCATGCCGCCCACCCAGGGCGAGCCGGGCGCCAACGCTTCGGGAACCGGACCGGCAAGGGTCGCGTCCTGCGCATGGCTCGGCGCGACAGCGGCTGCCGTTCCAGGTGTTGCGTTCGCCGGCGCTCCCGCCGGCGGCGGTGTGGTTGCCTGCTGTGTCTTCAGTTTCTGCAGTTCGCTTTTCAGCGCATCCAGTTCGGCCTGCATCTTCTCGATTCGGGCGGCCAGCGCAGCCTCGTCGGCCTGTGCCGGCAACGCGCAAGAAAACGCGGCCAACGCAATCAGCAGCCGTGAGGTCGTGCGCATCGAGGAGTTTCCGGTCATGGCTGATATCCATCGGTCAGGGTGTTGAGAAATTCGACCAACAGGTCGACCTCATCGAGAGTCAGCGCCGGCGCGTCGCTCGGCGTGCGGTTGTAGGGTGCCTCGCTGGTATTGACGTTCGCGACGTATTCGGGCGGCAGGTCGTCGAACTTGTTGACGCTGCCGTCGGCATTCAGCGGAAACCACTCTTCCGGATTCGTGTCACGGCGAACGTAGAAACCCACAACTTCCTTCAGCGTCTTGAAACGACCGTTGTGGAAGTAGGGCGCAGTGGTCGCCACATTGCGCAGGGTGGGCACCTTGAACGCGCCGCACAGGTCCGTGCGCGTGGCGAGGCTGGTGCGGAAGGGGCCGCACAGCCCGAGGTCGTAGTAGGCCGGGTCGGCGTTCGCCGGGATCGCCGGGTTGCGCGGCACCCCGATGTTGTCGTACGTGAAATCGGTGAACAGGGGCGGCGACCCGTCGGGCCCGCGGCCGCTCGGATGGCAGGCGGCGCAGTTGCCCTTGCTGGGGTCGTTGAAGAGCGCCAGCCCCTGCAGCTCCCGCGTGCTCAGCTGCGCTCGTCCCGCGAGAAAGGCGTCGTACTTGCTCGTGAACGGCCGAAACTCCGGGTCTTCCTTCTGATACTGCGAGAGGGCGAACTGGATCCGACTGAACGCTGTGTCGGGGTCGTCGAGGATGGCGGCGCCGAAAACGCGCCGGAATTCCTCGACATAGGGCGCAGCTCGTAACTTCGCGATCACATCGGCCTTCGTGGCGTTGGCCATTTCATGGGCCGACAGGAACGGACGCTCGGCCTGGTCCATCAGGGACTGCGCGCGGCCATCGCGATTGAAACCCCCGGTCGGGGTGCCCTCGGCGTCAAAGAAGAACGTCGGATTGAGCGTCAGATAGCGCAGCGAAGGCGCATTGCGAAAGCCGGGGACCGAAAGTGCAGGCCCGCCGGGCGGCACCATCACGTCGGGATCGTTAGTGGCGTGCCCTGTCTGTGGGTCGTGGCAAGTCGCGCAGGACATGCCACCCGACGTCGACGGACTCTTGTCACTGAAGATCTTCTCGCCCAGTTGGGCAGCTGCGCTCAGTTGCGGGGGGCTGGCCGAGCCTGGCGCGTCGGTTGCCACGGAGCTGGCGCCTGCCCCGCAGCCTTCCAGGGCAGCTGCCAGACCGATGGCGGCCAGTACGCTGAGGCTGCGGACATCGAGTTCGCAAGAGCTGCGCAACCTGGCCGACGACTGGGTTTTCATTTGCCCTTTGTTTTTCTTGGGTTATGCCGAGATGGCCCGTGGCTAACTGTCCAGATGAGAGTTAGATACGGACGCAAATGAGACGCATTCGCATATTATCGTGAGTGATTCCTGAATGCAAATGATTCTTATTTGATGTAAATTCACCCTAAGTGCGAGCGGACCTGGGCGCTCACGTCCGAGCCCAGCCGCGTCCCCGTCGGTGGAAGACATGTCGCCAGCAGTCATCAGGCTCGATCAAGCACCTGTGGCGCTCCCGTACGCCGTCCACGAACTGTCGTATGTCACGGGCGGCGCAGACTGGCCGCAGCGCCTCGAAGAGCTGGGGTTCCTGCCAGGGGAACGCGTCTCGGTCCTCAGGCATGGCCTCGTCGGCGAGCCTTTGGTGGTGCGCGTCGGGCATGCCACCTACGCGTTGCGTAGAGCCGAGGCCTCATGTGTCCTCGTTCGGCCCTGGCCGGAGGAGGTTCAACCGTGAATCAGGCCGTAGTTCACCTGCATCCGCGCGGCCCGCTGGTGGCGCTGGTCGGCAATCCCAACTGCGGCAAGACTGCCCTGTTCAATCTGCTGACCGGCAGCCGGCAGAAGGTCGCCAACTATGCCGGCGTCACCGTCGAGCGCAAGGAGGGGCGGCTGATCACGCATGCGGGCAAGACGGTTCGAATACTCGATCTGCCCGGCGCATACAGCCTCCATCCGCACTCACCCGACGAGCGCGTGACCTGCGATGTGCTGGCGGGCCGGGCCACCGGCGAAAAGCGGCCGGACCAGGTCGTATGCGTGGTCGATGCGACCAATCTGCGGCGCAACCTCAGGCTGGTGCTGGCAATCAAGCGCTTGGGAATCCCCTGCGCCATCGCGTTGAACATGGCCGACCTCGCGGAACAGCGTGGCATTACGATCGATACCGACCGGCTGGCAGCGGCGCTGGGTCTGCCGGTCGTGCGCACAGTCGGCATCGTGCAGGGCGGCGACGCCGCGCTGCGCAGGCTGCTCGACGATCCGGCACTGTGGTCGAAGCCGGCCACCGCCGACGACGCGCCCGCCAGCACGCAGGCCGATCACGAAACCGTCCGCTCAATCCTGCGAGAGCTCGGGCTCGACGAACTCATTCCGCATGAGGCCACCGACCAGATCGACCGTGTCGTCCTGCATCCGGTGGTCGGACCGCTGCTTCTGGCTGCGTTGCTGTTCCTAGTGTTCCAGGCCGTATTTGCCTGGGCCGAAGCTCCAATGAGCTGGATCGAAGGTGCGACCGCGTGGCTCGGAGCGCAGGTCGGCGCCATGCTGCCCGACGGGTGGGTTAAGAGCCTGCTGGTCAATGGAGTGATCGCAGGCGCCGGCGGCGTGCTCGTCTTCCTGCCGCAGATCGTGATCCTCTTCTTCTTCGTGCTGCTACTGGAGGAAACCGGCTACTTGCCGCGCGCGGCGGTCCTCCTCGACCGACTGATGGGCAGCGTCGGACTGTCCGGGCGATCTTTCATCCCGCTGCTTTCGAGCCACGCCTGCGCGATTCCGGGAATCATGGCCACACGCTCGATCGCCGATCCGCGCGATCGGCTGGTGACGATCATGATCGCGCCGCTGATGACGTGCTCGGCACGCCTGCCGGTTTACGCCTTGCTGATCGGCGCCTTCGTTCAACAACGCACGCTGGCGGGCTGGATCGAACTGCAGGGACTGGTGCTGTTCATGCTGTACGTGGCCGGCATCGTTGCCGCGATGGCGGTGGCCTGGATCCTCAAGCGCTTCACGAAGTCAGGCCGGCAGGTCAGGCCGCTGATGATGGAACTGCCGCAGTATCACTGGCCGACGGCACGCAACCTGCTGCTCGGCCTGTGGCAGCGCGTGCTGATCTTCCTGCGACGCGTCGGCACGATCATCCTGGCGCTGACGATCCTGATGTGGTTTCTGGCCAGCTTTCCGGCTCCACCTGCCGGCGCAAGCGGGGCAGCGATCGAATACAGCCTTGCCGGCGCCCTCGGACGCGCACTCGCGGTGATCTTCGAACCGATCGGGTTCAACTGGCAGATCAGCATCGCCCTGGTCCCCGGGCTCGCGGCCCGCGAAGTCGCGGTCAGTGCACTGGGCACCGTCTATGCGCTCGCCGCCACCGGCGAGGACACTGCTGCCGCGCTGGCGCCGCTGATCGCCGCGAACTGGAGCCTGGCGACCGCGCTCTCGCTGCTGACGTGGTACGTCTTTGCGCCGCAGTGCCTGTCAACGCTCGCGACAGTCAAGCGCGAGACGGCCGGATGGAAGTGGCCGCTGGTGATGGCCGGCTATTTGTTCGCCCTCGCCTGGCTGGCTTCCTTCCTGACCTACCGAGTCACGCTCGCACTCGGCTGGGGCTGAAGTCCGGCGAGGCTCGACTGAGCGAGCGCGCCGAACGCGCCGCGGATGCATCGCCGACCGGTGCAGAGCTGACTCCAGCGGCCCGTTCACTGCACCGGTGAAGCGTTCAACGAACGCCTAGGCCGTTGCCGGCTCCATCTCGCGCTGCGAACGGCCTTCGCTGGTCTCGCCCGGCGGGATGCCGAGCGCCTTGGCAATGCCGAGACCGTAAGCCCGATCGGCCTTCAAGCAGTTGCGGATGTGCCGCAACTGGATCTCTTTCGGTGCCTCGCCGATCGAACGCGCGGTGTTGTCGAACAGTACCTGCTGCTGCGCCGGCGTCATCAGGCGGAACAGCGCGCCGGGCTGCGAGTAATAGTCGTCGTCGTCTTCGCGGTAGTTCCAGTGATCGGCGGCGCCTTGCAGCGCCAGCGCCGGCTCGCGGAACTCGGGCTGCTGCTGCCACTCGCCGTAGCTGTTGGGCTCATAGCCCAGGGTCGAGCCGTAGTTGCCGTCGACCCGCATCGCGCCGTCGCGGTGATAGCTGTGCACCGGGCAGCGCGCCGCATTCACAGGGATCATATGGTGATTCACGCCGAGTCGGTAACGTTGGGCATCGCCGTATGCGAACAACCTTCCCTGAAGCATCTTGTCGGGCGAGAAGCCGATGCCCGGCACGATGTTGGCCGGATTGAACGCGGACTGCTCGACCTCGGCGAAGAAGTTCTCCGGATTGCGATTCAGTTCCATCACGCCGACGTCGATCAGCGGATAGTCCTTGTGCGGCCAGATCTTGGTGAGGTCGAACGGGTGGTACGGCACCTTGGCGGCGTCGGCCTCGGGCATGACCTGAACCTGGAGCGTCCACTTCGGAAACTCGCCGCGCTCGATCGCCTCGTAGAGGTCGCGCTGGTGGCTCTCGCGGTCCTTGCCGATGATCGCCTCGGCCTCGGCATCGGTCAGGTTCCTGATGCCCTGCTGGCATTTGAAGTGGAACTTGACCCAGTAGCGCTCGTTCTTCGCATTGATGAGGCTGAACGTGTGGCTGCCGAAGCCATGCATGTTCCGGTAGGTCGCCGGAATGCCCCGATCACTCATCACGATCGTCACCTGATGCAGCGCTTCCGGCAGCGAAGTCCAGAAGTCCCAGTTGTTCCTGGCACTGCGCAGGTTGGTGCGCGGGTCGCGCTTGACCGCGTGGTTGAGGTCCGGGAATTTGAGCGGATCGCGCAGGAAGAACACCGGCGTGTTGTTGCCGACCAGGTCCCAGTTGCCTTCCTCGGTATAGAACTTGACCGCGAAGCCGCGGATGTCGCGCTCGGCATCGGCCGCGCCGCGCTCGCCCGCCACCGTGGTGAAGCGTGCGAACAGCTCGGTCTTCTTGCCGACCTGCGAGAAGATCTTCGCCTTCGTGTAGCGGGTGATGTCGTTGGTCACCGTGAAGGTGCCGTAGGCGCCGCTGCCCTTGGCGTGCATGCGCCGCTCGGGAATCACCTCGCGGTCGAAGTGCGCAAGCTTTTCAAGAAACCAGATGTCCTGCAGCAACTGCGGCCCGCGCGGGCCCGCGGTCATGACGTTCTGGTTGTCGGTGACCGGGCAACCGGCGTTTGTCGTGAGCTTTTGCTTCTCACTCATCTGTGGCTCCTTAGTGACTTCATATGCAATGGTTCACTCTAGTCGCGCGAGCGGCAGATCGATTCGGTGTATTGCGGATCCGTTGACTCAAGGCAACGAAGAGGCGAGTGAGGCGGCCAGTTCGCTCAGGCGGTGTCGCGGCACCGGACCAATCTCGCGTTTCAGTGACACCCATCAGTTCGAAGCTCGCAGCCGCGGGCACAATTGTTTCGTGTTTTGTGCTTCCGTTATTGCCCTGTGACCGCTTCCGGATCACACGGACGACTGGGCCAAACGGCTGATCCTGGCCGGACCAGCGTAGCGGTAGTCACCAGCTATGCGTCGTGCAGCGCGCCGCTACGCTCCCACAGGAGCCACGCGGCCGCGATGGCCATTCCGCCGAACGTAAGGGGACCGCCTGGCCATGCGTGTGTCCTGAAGATGCCAATACCGAAGCTGGAAATTACCAGCAACGCGATCGGCCCCCACGAACCCCCGCCTCGCTTCAGCACAACTGCGGCAGCAACCGCACCTACCGATAGCGCAATAGAGCCGAGCACGGCGAGGAAAGGCGCCGCAAGCAGTGGTGACCCGCCCATGACAGGATGGGTCCAAACGGCGTCGATCGCGGCGCGCCATGTCTCGGGGTCGCGCGATTTCTGCGCAGCGTCGACGAGAATCCCCGTGACCACGCCGGCCGCCGTGTCAAACGCGACATAGCTCACCGCAAATATGAACATCGCCGCGCGACAAATCGTGGCTGCCAGGCCCGTTCGATCAATGACCAATGCCGTCACGGCCAGCGCCGAAAGGGGAAACAGCGGAATTTGCGCGTAATGAACGGCAAGCCAGGTCCCCACATCGAGTTTCAGCAGATCATCGGGATGCGGGTGGAACAATTCGACAATCGCCAACAGAAGTGGCGCACCCACGATCAACGCGATTCTCCACGCGGCCTGAAGGCTGGACGAGTTCATGTCGCCTCCGCTGACGGTCGATCTCACACCAGAAGCTTGAAGGCGTGCACCCAGTCGTTGCGCAGGAAGCCGGGGATACACCACAGCATGCACAGAGGTTCGATGGCGCGCGCGGCTTCGGCCTTGCCCATGTCTGCCGTCTCCCACCCGAACTGATCAAGAATCTCACGCACGGCCGCTTTCGCCGCTTCGTTGTTCCCGCAGATGAACATGGTTGGCTTCCCGCTCTGGAACTGCGGGTTCACCATGCAGGCATTGCCGACTGAACTGAATGCTTTGACCAGACGGGCGTCAGGAAAGGCCTTCTGCAGGCGTTCCATGAGTGACTCGTCAAGGGTGGTGAAGAACTTCAGTACCCCATTGACCGGCGGAGCATCGGCGATCGGGTTGGTCGCATCGATGATCGTCTTGCCTGCCAAATTGTTCTTCCCCGCCAGTCCAAGCACTTCGAGTGCGGCAGTCCCCTTGACGGCGAGAACGATCAGTTCCCCGAACTCGGCGGCCTCGGCGAAAGTGCCGACGGCGGCCGCGCGATGGGTGGATGCCCATTCCGCGAGCTTTGCAGGAGTGCGTGTGCCGAGCTGTACTTGATGGCCGTGCTTCAAGAAGCCGGCGGCGAGAACCTTGGCGACATCGCCCGAGCCCAATAATCCTACTTTCATGCTGATTACTCCTCTGGGTGGCGCCGCGTGACCGTCAGCGTTGGCACTTGAACGCAAGGCTCGATCGTGCCAAGAGTCCTCCGGAGCAATTGTCACGCCGGGCAGCTACGGCGGCAATTGGCGGGCAGGTGTCTATCCGGTCGTGGGTCTTTTCATGCTTGCAGAGGGGTCGACCCCGATCGCGACAATTGCATGCAGCGATGCCAGGTCGACGCGAGTGTGTTGCGCGGCCTCAAAGGCGGATACGCGGAAGCCGGAAAGCGCAGGCGGCGCCGAGCAGTGCCACGGCCGACGTCGCCACGAAGCCGATCCTGAATGCGTGGACGACCAGATCCCTCTGGCCGCTGCCGATGCTGACCGCGATGTCGACGCCATGCATCAGACCGAACACGAGCGCGCCGAAGACCGCCGTGCCGATCACGGCACCGAGACTGCGGGAAAGGGAAACGATGGCGGCGGCAGCACCGAGCCGCTGCCGACCCGCAAGCGTCTGGATGGTCAGCTGCGCGGTCGGCATCACAGTGCCGAAGCCCATGCCGCACAGGAAGCCGCAAACGCTGACCGCCAGTGCGGTGGGCGGCAACAGCCCAAGCGCAAGCAACATGCTCGCCGAAAGTGACAGCCCGAAGCGCGGCATCGGAGTAGGCCGCCCGGTCCGCGCGACGATCTGTCCGGTGGTCGTCGAGCCGGTCACCATGCCGAGCGTCAAGGGCAGCAGCAGCAGGCCCGAGTGGCTCGCGGCGAGTCCGGCACCGAGCTGCAGGTAGATCGGCAGAAAGAACACGGCGGCGAAGAAGCAGCTGGCGAACAGGACAACGGTAGCGGCCATCCACGCTATGCCACGGTCGCGCATCAATTCGATGGGCAGGAAGGGAGAGGCCGCGCGCCGCTCAAGCCGCGTGAGGAGCGCCCACAGCATCGCGGCCACTGCGATCAGCAGTCCGCTCTCCGGCGACAGCCACGCAAAGCGGTGCCCGGCGAAGGTCACCCAGACCAGCGTTGTCGCAGCGGCCACGGCGAATACCAACGCTCCTCGTACGTCGGTCGGCTGTCCGGCGGCTGCACCGTGCGCGGCATGGGACGGCAGTCGCGAAACCCGCCACAGAGCGAGCGCCATCAGCGGGATGTTGACAAGAAACAGCCAGCGCCAGTTCGCATGCGCCACCACGTACCCGCCGACGATCGGACCGGCGAGACTTGCCAGGGTGAAGTTCGCCGCGAAGTACCCTTGAAAACGCGGACGTTCGCGCGGAGGCACGAGTTCGCCGATCAGCGCCTGCGACATCACCATCAGTCCGCCACCGCCCAATCCCTGCAGCACGCGAGCAAGAGTCAGCATCAGCATGGAGTTCGCCACGCCGCAGGCGAGCGAGCCGACAGCGAACACGCTGACCGCACCGATCAGGACGCGCTTGCGTCCGATCCGATCGCCCAGCCGCCCGTAGATCGGGATGGTGATCGTGCCGGCGATCAGGTAGCCGAGCGCGATCCAGGTCGTGTCGCGCAATTGACCGAACTCCCGCGCGATCGCCGGCGTCGCTGTCGCGAGCAGCGTCTGGTCGATCGCAGCGACGAACATGGGCAGCATGACTGCCGTGAATATCTGAAGGAAATCCCGCGTGGAGACCTTCGCGGGCGCGGTTGCCGAGAGCCCGGTCGGCATCGATGCCGTGATCGTCGAATCGGACTGGTCGTTCAACTGAGAGCTCGAGCTAGCGGACCCTGGCGATGGTCATGCGCCGAAGCAAGCTGTCGTGCAGCGCATAGTGATGAAACAGCGGGCGGCAGCGTGCAGGGCCGCCATGATGAGAGCGTCAGATCGGCCGCGAGTTCGTCCTCGTCGCAGCGATTCCCGCCTGATCATCAACTTTCGAGCTTTGCGTCCATCGTGATCGTCGTGTTCAGCAGCCGCGAGATCGGACAGCCCGCCTTGGCAGCAGCTGCGCACTTCTGAAAGGTCTGCGCGTCGGCACCTGGAACGCGGCCCGTCACTTGCAGGTGGATGCCGGTCACCGTCCAGCCGGCGTCAGTCTTGTCGAAGGTCAGTGTCGCCTGGGTTTCGAGCGACTGCGGAACCAGTTTCGCCTCGCCAAGCTGTGCCGACAACGCCATCGTGAAGCAACCCGCGTGGGCCGCTGCGACGAGTTCCTCCGGATTGGTGCCAGCGCCGTTCTCGAAGCGCGTGCCGAAGGAATACTGGGTGCGCGACAGAACTCCGCTCGCCGTCGACACAGCGCCCTTGCCGGTCTTCAGATCGCCGTTCCATACCGCGGATGCCGTCCGTTTCATGGTCTGTCCTTTCGCGTTGGGCAACGCCTGCGAGCTTGAGCCGTGCCTGCCCGACCGCGGAAGCGGCTTGCCTCCCGCGGTCGCGGGAGCGCCGTCGGCTTGCGTCTTACTCTGGCCGTCCTCGGAGGACCCGAAATTCAAGAGCCCGTTGTCGAACCGCTTTACATCCGTCGCGGATCAATGACTGAAAGCCGGCGCAAATTCTTGAATTGCTTTCGGTTAGGTCCTTGGCTCGGTTCTTGCTCGACCGCTCCATGGCACTTCCGGCCGCTTCCTGCTGAGGAGCAGGATCGGTCATCGGTGGGAGTGTCAAGGAGCGTTATGAGTGCGAGCAGCGGAGAGAAGCGCCGCCGGAGGCGCGAGCGCCGGTTTCTTGAATTTCACGACGTGCATTCGATGCGTGCCACGATGGCGGCCATCGCGGCAACCTGCGGATTCGTGCTGCTGCAGATAGCCCGCACACTCCTCGGGGCTTAGTCCCGGACTCGAGGGCGCGCGTTCGTCCGGCTCCGTCCTTCCCCGCGATCCCAGTTTCTTGGCCGCGCTACCAGCCCGGCCGCGGTTACTTGTCCTTGCCCTTGCCCTTGCCGTTGCTCTTGCCCTTGCCGTGCTCCTGTTCGTAGTACGGCACGTAGACGCCGTTGTACCAGTCGTTCTTGACGAAATACACGGGACGGGCGCAGGCGTCGTACTTATGGCAGTGCTTCTTCCAGTTCTTGGCATGACCGGGCGGCACGTGCAGGTAGATCGGCTGCACCGGCTGCACCACCTGCACGGGCTGGATCACCACCGGTTGCGGGTAAATCAGCACCGGTCGCGGAGCTGTACCGATGTCGATCTGGCCGTAGAAACCCGGCTGGCCAATGCTGACTGAAACGCCAACGTCGGTGGCCATTGCGGCCGAGGCAGTCGCGGCAAGCAAGGTAGCGAGAACAAGGCGTTTCATGGCGTCCCTTTCAAATGGGTGCGATCGATCACAGCGGCTGAGCGAACGACGTTCCATCTCATCGGCGCGGGATTGGGTCTCTGACTCACGCATCTGGGGGACGCCATCAGGTTATCGGAGCAACGCTTGGTGCTCTTCGCGGCTTACTACTTGTCAGGAATTGTTGCGCGGTGCTCGATCCATCCGCCGCCAAGCGCCCGAAAGAGCGCCGCAGTGTCGGCATGCCGGTTGCTCAACGCCTGCAGCCGGTCGACCTCGGCCTGGCGGCGTTGCCGCTCGGCGTCGAGCAGCGCCGACTGGCTGACTCCGCCAAGCTCGTACCGCGCCTGCGTGATCCGATGCACCTCGTCCGACCGATCGGCCTGCTCGGTCAGCGCCCCTGGAACGAAGTGAGGCGTGAATCCGAACAGGCCGCCAGCATCGCCAAGGCGAAGCCGCATGCGCACCGCAAGAGCAGGTACAGGGTCCGTATCGACTCGCTCATCGCGACCCTCCGTTGGTGCTGATGCCTGCAATCACCCATTCCAGGCGTTCGGCGACATGCCGGCGTGCCGTTGCGTACTCGAGCACTGCGCTTCGGGTGGCAGGCGGGAAGACCCGCCCCGCAGACGCGCCGTGTGCAAGCAGCACCGGCAGGCCCATCGCAGACATCGTGAACAGCATCAGATGAACCGGATCTGCCCGCACGATCTCGCCGGCAGCCTGCCCTTCGCGTATCACCTGGGCCACCAGCATCGGGTGCCGGCCCGCAATCAATCGCAGGAAGCGCACGACGGCCTGCTCTCCGGCACTGGCGTCCATCAGCAGATGACCGAGGAAGCCGCGGTTTTCCGTTGCCCACGCGACGATCTTCAGCACCAGTGTTCGCAGTTTGTCTAGCGGCGGCAGTTGCTGCTCGACCGTCGCCTGCAGGTCAGACCAGATCGGCGCATACCAGCGCTCGACCAGTTCGGCGACAAATGCCTCGCGCGTGCCGAAGTGATAGACGAACGATCCCAGGTTGACTTCTGCGTGCGCGGCAAGAGCACGCACGGTGATCGCGCGCAGCCCGGAGCGTCGCGCCAGCGCGATCCCCGATCGCAGCAGCCTTTCCCTCGTCGCGTCCGAGCGTGCGGTCCTGCGGGGTGCAGCGGCAACGGCCTTCATCGGTCGTTTTTTATACTCCCGTATACGATGCGGTCAAGCTTGCGGCCCTACAATTCTCTGCATGGCCCTGCCCTCCAGCATCTACCGTGCCGAGATCACCGTTTCCGATCTCGATCGCAATGCCTATCTGCAGACGACGCTGACGCTGGCGCGTCATCCCTCGGAGACCGAGGAGCGCATGATGGTTCGACTTCTCGCGTTCGTGCTCTATGCCGAGCCCGACCTCGCCTTCGGCCGCGGCCTTTCTGCCGAGGACGAGCCGGCGCTCTGCAGACGCGATGCCACCGGGGCGATCGATCTTTGGATCGACGTCGGACTGCCTGATGAGAAGCAGATTCGCCGCGCCTGCGGCCGTGCACGGCGCGTGGCCGTGCTGGCCTACGGCGCCCGGCGCGCCGACGCCTGGCGGCAGCAGATCGCTTCGGCACTCGATCGGGCGGAGAATCTCGAAGTGATCCAACTCACCGCGGGTGACACCGAAGCGCTGCAGACGCTCGTTGCGCGCTCAATGAAGCTCGCGTTCACCATCCAGGAGCATCACGTCTGGATCACGAGTGACACCGCGCACGTTGAACTGGTCCTGGCCGGACGTGGCCCCACCGATCACCGTTGACATGCCGCAGTCATCCGCTGAACGGGGGATGACAAGCGGCACGCGAGACAGTAGTTTCGGCCTCGCACCAAAGGGAGGAATGATGAGCCGTTTCGAACTGCGCCTGTCAGCTGGCGCGATCACAACTCTGAGCACGCTGATGCTGGCCGTGTCGCTCGCTGGCTGCGCGACCAACCAGCCGCCGATGGCTGCGCCCGCCGGATCGAAGACCGTGGACGTCCAGATCCAGCCGGCGCGCATCCCGCCCAATGAGCAGGGCGCATTCGCACTGTCGACGTACACCGGCTGCAACATCGTTTTCCTCGGCAAAGCCGCGGGTACCGACACCTTCAGCTACGCGGTCGCGACCACGTCGCGCATGGGGACCATCGACCAGTGCCTGGCGTCGCTGCGGCAGCAACCAGGTGTTCTCGCGGTGTCGGCACCGCGCTAGCGACCCGCCGGACGCGCGCTCGGCGCGCGCACAGCGACGCACGACGCGGGCATGGTCGTGAAGATTGTCTGCCGGCCCCTCACCGAGGATCGGTGGCCCGACCTTGAAGCGCTGTTCAACGCGCGCGGGTGCTCGGTGGCGCGCGGTTGCTGGTGCATGTACTACCGGCGCAGCGGAGCCGCCCCACCGCTGCCGAAAGGCAAGACACGGGCCCAGGTCAATCGTGCCGCGCTGAAGTCGCTGGCCAGGACGGGACCGCCTCCGGGGCTGATCGGCTATCGTGGCACCGTTCCCGTCGGCTGGATCTCGCTCGGTCCGCGCGAGGACTATGCGCGCCTCGAACGCTCGTCGGTGATGAAGGCGGTCGACAGCGAACCGGTGTGGTCGATCGTCTGCTTCGTCGTGCCCTCGGAGTTTCGCGGACAGGGTGTGGCCCGCGCGCTGCTCGACGCCGCGGTGGTCTATGCGAGGAAACGCAACGTGCGGCTGCTTGAAGCGTATCCGGTCGACAAGCCCGACCGATCGAGTGCCGAGTTCATGTGGTTCGGCACAAAGTCCATGTTCGACAGCGCCGGCTTCGAGGAGGTGGCCCGCCGGCGGCCGCAGCGGCCGGTGGTCCGCCTGCGGCTCGCCTGAGGGCAGCCTGACGATCGAAGTGTCGTGGCTTCGCCGTCCGTCGAACTTTGCCCGCGCCTGCGTCTCCAATCAGGGTCGGGCGCAGTCCTGCCAGTCCGGAGGTGACTGATGAATCGCACAGCGGCAATCGTCATCGCTATCGTGCTCCTGTCGGTTGGTGGTGCGGTCTACCTCTGGCAGGACCGCAACCTCGCGCCGCCGCAGGTATCGGCTCCGCCGGCCGCCGAGCCGGCGCCTTCGACTCCGCCAACTGTCGCAGAACCGGCAGTCAAGCATCCGATCGAGGCGGCGGACCTGCCGCCAACCGACACCAAGCTGCCGCCGCTGGCACAGTCCGATGCGGTGATCCGTGGCGAACTGGTCGACTGGCTCGGACGCGCGTCGGTGCAGTCCTTCCTTCAGCTTGACGAGTTCGTGCGCCACTCCACCGCCACTCTCGACAATCTCGGGCGCGCGCGGGCGCCGACCCGGCTGTGGCCGGTCAACCCGACTCCGGGCCGCTTCACCGTCATGCAGAGCGGTGACGCGATCGTGATGGCACCGGGCAACGCCGAGCGCTATGCACCGTTCGTGGCATTCGTCGAATCCGTCGATACGCGGCGCGCAATCGCGCACTACGTCCGCTGGTATCCGTGGTTCCAGCGCAGTTACGAGGAGCTCGGATTTCCCGGGCGCTACTTCAACGATCGCGTGATCGAGACGATCGATCAGCTGCTGGCCACGCCCGAGCCGGCCGCTCCGATCGCGCTGAAACTTACCGAGGTCCGCGGTCCTGTGCCGTCCGTGCAGCCATGGGTGCGATACGAGTTCGTCGATGCCGAGCTCGAAGCGCTTTCGGCCGGACAGAAGGTGCTGATCCGCGTCGGGCCCGATCACAGCCGCCGACTCAAGGCGAAGCTGCGCGAGATCCGCGCAGGTCTGGTACGCGGCGTTCCGCGCTGAACTCGTTGAGCGCCCTCGCTGGCGCGGGCCAGGGGCGCCAGGGTGTGCTGCCGCCGGTCGCTTATGCTGCGGCCTTCACTTTCCTGCGCACGAGCGCCCGCATGAGCCCACGTATTCACGGTGTGCTGGCCCCGGTCGTCACGCCGTTTCACGCCGACTTCAGCCCCGATGCCGAACGACTGCGACAGCACTGCGAGTGGCTGCTCGCGAGCGGGGCCGGTCTCGCCGTATTCGGCACCACTTCGGAGGCGAACTCGCTGGCGGTCCACGAGAAAATGGACCTGCTCGATCACCTCGTCGCTGCCGGACTGCCGCCGGCGCGGATGATGCCTGGCACCGGATGCTGCTCGATCACGGATTCGATCGCGCTGACGGCGCATGCGGTCCGACACGGCGTGGCCGGCTGCCTGATGCTGCCGCCGTTTTACTACAAGGGCGTCGCGGACGAAGGCCTGTACCGCAACTTCGCCACCATCATCGATGCGGTCGGCGATGACCGCCTGCGGATCTATCTGTATCACATCCCGCCGGTCGCACAGGTCGGAATCAGCCACGGCCTGATCGAGCGGCTGCTGAAGAACTTTCCGGGCGTGATCGCGGGCATCAAGGATTCGTCGGGCGACTGGGCCAACACGCAGCGCATGCTCGAGCGGTTTGCTCCATCGGGCTTCGACGTGTTCGTCGGCAGCGAGTCGTTCCTGCTGGCCAACCTGCGGGCCGGTGGTGCCGGCTGCATCAGTGCGACGGCCAATGTGCAACCGTCAGCGATCCGGCAACTTTTCCTCGACTGGCAGTCGGCCGCCGCGGAGGCCACACAGTCGAAGCTCAATGCAGTCCGCACAATATTCCAGCGGTATCCGATGATCGCCGCGCTGAAGCAGGCGATCGCGCACCAAAGGTCCGATTCCGCGTGGAAGCGCGTTCGTCCGCCGTTGATCGAACTCGACCCGACTGCGGCCGGCGAACTGCTGGCCGAACTGCAGGCCATCGGATTTTCGCTGCCGGACCCGGCAAAGGCTGCCGAGCTCACCAGTTGAGGCGGTGATGAAGGTCACCATACTCGACGACTATTTCGACACGCTGCGCACGCTTCCGTGCTTCGCGCGACTTGCGGGGCACGAGGTGACGATCTGGAACGACCATGTCCAGGACATCGACGCGCTCGCCGAGCGCCTGCGTGACACCGAGGCGCTGGTGTTGATCCGCGAGCGGACGCAGATCCGCGCGCCGCTGCTCGATCGCCTCGACGCCCTGCGTCTGATCAGCCAGCGCAGCGTCTATCCGCATATCGATATCGACGCCTGCACCCGGCGCGGAATCATCGTGTCGTCGAACCTGCATGCGGGCACCCCCTCGTACGCGACCGCCGAACTCACGTGGGCGCTGGTCCTCGCCGCAGCACGCCGGTTGCCGCAGCAGGTCGCCGCGCTGCGCCGAGGCGTCTGGCAGACCGGAGTCGGCGCAACGCTGCGCGGCAAGACGCTGGGCATATATGGCTACGGGCGCATAGGAGCGGAAGTCGCCGGCTACGGCCGCGCGTTCGGCATGCAGGTGCAGGTCTGGGCCCGTCCCGAATCGCGCGAGCGCGCCATCGGCGACGGCTATCGCGCAGCTGAGAGCAAGGAAGCCTTTTTTGGGGAATGCGATGTGGTAACGCTGCACATGCGGCTGGTCGACGCCACACGAGGCATCGTGACCGCGCGCGACCTTGCGGCGATGAAGCCCACCGCGCTGCTCGTCAACACGAGCCGGGCGCAGCTGATCGAGGGCGGCGCGCTGGTGACCGCACTGCGTGCGGGGCGCCCGGGCATGGCCGCCGTCGACGTCTACGAGCAGGAACCGCTGCGCGACCCATCGCACCCACTGCTCGCGATGGACAACGTCGTCGCCACGCCGCACATCGGCTATGTCACGCGCGAGGAGTACGACCTGCAGTTCTCGGACGTGTTCGACCAGATTGTCGCGTTCGCTGAGGGCAAGCCGATCAACGTGGTTAATCCCCAGGTGCTGGCGCGGCGCTGACTTGCGGCCCGCTGCCCTGCGGGGGCGCCCGGCCTTGGCGATGTATGGGTGGTTGCAGGCCTTGTTTCGGTCGATCTGGCGCGCCACGTGCAGCCCAACTGGCGTACGCTAGACCCGGCTGTCGGATGATGGGGCAGCTGGGTTCGCCTTGTGCGCCCAGCGCAGCCCTTGGAGGAGGCATGAGCGGTACAGCGACCGGGCACACGACAGGACATCGCGCCCTCTCGGCGGCACGCTGGCTGGTCATCGCTGCGACACTTGCCCTTTCGGCCTGCGCCACTGCGCCCCCCGTTTCCCCCGTTCCGGAAGCCCTGCTGCACGACCAATTGTTTGCTGTGCCTGCCGCGCCGGTCGACGCCAGCCAGATCTTCGCGATGAGCGAGCCGATGCGGCGTTACCTGAGTCGCGAAATCTTCGGGCTGGTGAGGTCCAAAGGCGCGCAGGGCGCCCTCGCAGAGGCTGTCCATAGCAGGGCGCAACTGCGGCTCGAATACGACGCCTCGTTCACGCGCAACGCATCGGAGGCGTTCGAAGCCCGCACCGGCAACTGCCTGTCACTTGTGCTGATGACCGCAGCATTTGCCAAGGAACTTGGGCTGGAAATCCGCTACCAGACTGCCATCTTCGAAGAGGTCTGGAGTCGCAGCGGGACGCTGCTGCTGCGCTCGGGTCACATCAATATCTCGCTCGGTCCCAGGTTGCAGGATCGAGGCAAGCCGTCACGCACGTTCACGATCGATTTCCTGCCGGAGCACGAGACGCGCGGACTGCGGACACGCGAAATTTCCGAGGCCACCGTGGTCGCGATGTACATGAACAACCGCGCGGTCGAGTCACTGGTGCTCGATCGGCTCGACGACGCCTATACGTGGGCCAGCGCAGCCGTGCGGTACAACCCGAATTACCTCGGTGCACTGAACACCCTCGGCACGACCTATGCGCGCCACGGCAACATTGCAGAGGCCGAGCAGGCCTACCTGCATGTCCTGCAAATCGACCCGGCGCATACGCGTTCGATGTCCAATCTGGCCGATCTGTACGAGCGACAGGGGCGAACGGCCGACGCTGCGCTCTGGCAGGCGCGGCTCGCGCAGCTCGAACCCGAGCCGCCCTATTACTACTTCAACCGTGGAATGGCCGCACTAAGGACGAACGACTACGTGACTGCGCGCGACATGTTCATGCGCGAGACGGCACGTTCCCGTGATTCATCGGACTCGCACTACTGGCTGAGTGTCGCCTACTACCGGCTGGGCGAGATGGACAAGGCGGCCAAGCATCTCGGAATCGCACTCGACTACAGCACGACGCGCGGCGACCGCGACCTGTATTCCGCAAAGCTGGAAGTGCTGCGCAAGAGCGTGCAGCACTGACCTGGCGACTCGCGAGCACTGGCGCGGTCGTCGCCGCGCGGAGCACGCGAGGAAACCTAGCAGCCGCCCTTCTTCGGCTTCTTCGCTTCTTCTTTCTTCTCGTCTTTCGTAGCGTCAGCGGCTTTAGCGTCGGTCGACTTCGCGTCCGCTTTCTTCGCCTCGGTCTTCTTCTCTTCCTTCTTCTCCGCTGGCTTGTCCTGCGCGGCGACCGGAGCCTGGATCAACGCGATGGCCGACAGCAGGGCCACAGTCAGCAACTTCTTCATCATTCGAATTCCTCGCAAGAACCTTCAGGTGACCCGGACCCAACGGTCCGCTGGCGGTCGCGGTTGACGCGGGCGGTCAGACGCGCCCGGCGCGCGGCCGGAGTGTAGCCGCGGACCGTTGCCCGGGTCAGCGCCTCACACCGCTCGGTCTATGCATATAAGCGCAAAGTCATTGGATGCCATGGCGTCTCCGCTACCTTGCTCGTCCCGACTCGCCGCACGTTACTTCGACATGTCCCTATCAACCGCCTTCACTGCAGCGGACACGACGCTGTCCGCCGAAGTCATCTTCGACCTGGCCGATGCCCGCCGCATTGAACTCGAATTGCCGTACGCCGGTGCTGTGACGCCGACCGAGGCGTGGGCATTGGTCGAGCAGGGGAAGGCGCGCCTCGTCGACGTGCGCACTCCGCCCGAGTACAAGTTCGTCGGGTCGGTGCCCGGGTCGGTGAACATCGAATGGCGCGGCGCGGATATCCTGCCGAGCGCGATGTTCGTCAATGCGTTGAAGAACGTGGTCCGCACCGGTGACGCGGTGCTGCTGATCTGCCGCAGCGGCGTGCGTTCTCATTCGGCCGCGTGCGCAGCGACTGCGATGGGATTCGGTCGCGTGTACAACGTGCTCGAAGGATTCGAGGGACAGCGAAATCACGCCGGCCGTCGCGGCTCAATCGACGGCTGGCGACGCCACGACCTGCCGTGGAGCCAGGACTAGGGCCTGGACGATGTCCGCGACGATGTCCGCGCCGCGTTCGGCCAGCAGTTGCCGAAGCAACGGGCGATGGCAACGCGACTCGTCCTCGCAGTAGCATCCGACCGAAAACCGCGCCGTATGGGACAACGCGGCCAGCAGGTCGAGCGTCCGGCTCGGCTCGGCTGCTGACATTTCCGCGCGGTACTTTCTCGCGAATCCCTGCCACGCGGATTCACTTGCGGCGGACTGACCGAGCTTCATCAGTTCGGCACTCGGCGCCAGGTTGGGAAACCAGACGTCGTACCAGTTGTCTGCGGCGAACCGTTCCTTCGGAACACCACGTGGCGGCCTGCGCACCGTTCCGATGCGCAGGCCTTCGTCGGCATGGCGCGGCGTTCCCAGTCGAACAACGCGGATTGCCATGACGGATCCTCAGTCGCCTTCCAGGTGAATGCTACGTGCGTGGATCGGCAGTACCAGTGGCGGTGCGGCGGCGAGCGACCGCGAGAGCGCGAGCAGGTCGGCCAGCGGCAGATCCTCCACCAGCAACGCCACGTCTTCATTCGGCTTGAAGATGTCCGCGCCGTGGTTGAGACGCTCGCTGGTCAGGATCGGGCGATCGGACAGCCGTCGCAGCATCCATCCGATCACTGCCTGCTGAACGGCAGGCGAGGCCGAACGCGTCCACAGCAGGTAATGCAGATCAGCTGCCACCGCGGATGGACGCACGCCGGTCCTGACTTCGGGCTTCGGGGCGCCCGCCACTGCCCGGCGCATCGCCGGCACCGGAGCGAAGCGATAGAGCCAGAGCAGGACACGCGGCCGCGAGTCGGCGGGTTCGTTGGCAGCCGACGGGTCGTGCGCCTCGATGCCTGACACGCCGAGGTTCGACGGAAATCCGTCCGACAACATGCGGATCAGGGCGGTCGTGGTCGCAGCAAGTGCGGTGTAAGTGGCCATCGTCTGCCTTCAGTATGGGTCTCAGGGTTCTGGTTACCGCGAATTGGCGTGGGGCAAGTTTTCGAAGTCACCGGCCGGGCGACGACGGCGCCGGGCGTTCGGGCGGCAGCGCTCCGGCATTTGCAGGCAGCGTGCTGACGCCAGAACCGCCTCCGTCGGGCGGCGGCGGCAGCGGCAGCGGACGAGTGCGCTCGGTCCACGGCTGCAGACTCGTCGCGGACATGTCGTACACCTGGTGAAAGCCGGCCAGATCGCTATCCGAGGTGCCGACCTGGAGGTTGTACCCGGCACATCCGCTTAATGCCAAGGCCGCCGCGACGACCGCCGCTCGCAAGCGTCGGTTCATTGGGGACTCCAGCTGGCGACCGCAAACGGCGCGCCCAGAGGATCAACCAGAACGGCAACTTGTGATCGATGGTGGGCGCGCGGCGCAACGATGACGCGGGCGCCATTGCTCTGCGCGCGCGCGATCGTTGCGGCGACGTCGGCGACGCGAACATACGGGATCCACGCGGAAGGCAGCGTCGGATCGGGACTGCGCATCACGCCCGCGCGCTCTCGCCCGCCGGCAGACAGCACGTAGGACTCGCCGGCTCCCTTGGCTCCGCTGTCGGCGAGGGCATAGCCGAACACGTCGCGATAGAAATCGGCAGCGCGCCCCGGCTCGCCGGTCCACAACTCGGCCCATAGCCATTCACTGACCGCCCCGAGGTGATCGGACGGGTCACCTCGCTCACTGCTGACGACTGCAAATCGGGCCCCTGACGGATCGCTCAGCACCGTCATTTCGCCGCGCCCGGGAAGCGCTCGAGGGGAAACGACGACCTTGCCGCCGTGGTCGCGTGCACGCGCGGCCATGGTCTTCGGGTCGCCACTGACGAGTCCGATCCAGCGCGCGCCTGCGACTCCCGCGCTGGTCGCTGCCGGCACGATTCCGCCGATCGGCCGGCCGTTTGCGAGCACCGTGACGTAGCCGGGTGCGCCTCCGGCGCCGGGCACGGTCCGATAGGTCCACTGGAAGACTCGTGCGTAGAAATCCGACGAGCGGGCAACATCAGTCGTCACCAGATCGGCCCACAGCCAGCGGCCTGCCACCCGAGCGGCGGCAGTTGGTTCGCCGATCGACGGCCACACCGGCGTCTGGGCATCGGCCGTCGTGGTGACCGTCATCACGAGCACACACGCCGCCAACCGGCGCGCACTGGAATTCACCTGGCCGTCCCTTCCCTCTGCGCTCTTCGCCCGTAGTGTAGCGACGGGGCTCCAGGACGCTGGCCGGGCACCAGGCTTGCAGGACGCGCTCGGAGTTGGCAGCCGGCTCTGCGCCCCGCACAATGCGTCCACACGCGCGCCATCGGAATCCGCATGAACAGTCGAACGAGTCACCGCCTGCTGCCGCCAATTCTTGGCGCCTGTCTGCTGGCCGCCTGCGCCACAACGAAGATGGACGCTCAATGGTCCAACCCGGAGTTCAAGGGTGTGTCGCTGCGTGATCAGGTTGTCATGGTGGCGTGCCAGGCCCGCGATTTCACGACGCAGGCCGTGTGCGAGGACCAGGCAGCGACACAACTCGCCGCACGCGGAGCGAAGCCGATGAAATTCTCGCTGGCCAGCACGGGCGCACCGCCGGCCAACGAGGCGATCGAGGCGGCGGCCAAACGCGCCAATGCGCGCGCGGTGTTTCGCAGTTCGCTGAGCACCTTCATGCCGGCCGTCAGTTCCGGGCCGACCATCGGCATCGGCGTTGGCGGAGGCGGCTACCACGGCGGCGCCGCGGGCGGGATTTCGCTCCCGGTGGGCGGCGGCACGGTCACCGAGGCCTATGCAGCAGACACGGCGATCGTCGATGCCGCTACGGGCAAACTCATGTGGACCGGACGCGCGACCACTCCCACCGGCAGTGACACGACCGCGCAACTCGCTGACCTCGCACGCGTCACGATAGAGGCACTGCAGGCTGCCGGGCTGCTCTGACTCTAGCTGTCGCGACGCTGTCCGTCGCCGACGTGGCGGTGACCGCCGGCATCCGCGCAACGTGACCATCGACAGGCTTCACGGCCCGAGCGTGACACCGCATACCCCGTAGGGTATATTTGCCGGGGTTGATCGCGGGCAATTGCGCAACGCCTCGGACCGCCTACTCTAGGCCACGTGGCGTCGCAACTCCGCCAAGGTCCGGAGGACTCGAATGTCAGATGCACTTTCTCACCGAATGCCCGGTTCGGGTGCCACCACTCTGGGCGGCGCACACACCGCGGTGCGGCCTTACTGGAACCCGTACCTCGTCGGCTTCATGCTCGGCCTCGTCCTGCTAGCGACCTATATGGTGACCGGTCGCGGCCTCGGAGCAACCGGCGCGTTCTCGTCGGTCGCGGCATGGCTGGCGGGTCTGCTCTCTGCCGATCACGTTGCCGCGAATGCAGTGCACTCGCGCTACTGGAACGACGGTGCCCCGCTCGCGTCATGGACGATCTTCCTGCTGATCGGCGCTTTCATCGGCGCACTCATCTCGGGAATGCTGGGCGGACGCGTCAGCCCGTCGATCGAGCGCGGCCCGCGCATCACCGACAACAAGCGCCTGCTGCTCGCCTTCTTCGGAGGCTTGCTCGCAGCCTTCGGCGCCAAGATTGCCAGGGGCTGCACCAGCGGCCAGGTGCTCACCGGCGGCTCCATACTCAACGTTGGCAGCCTGGTGTTCATGGTCGCGGTGTTCGTCGCGGCCTACGCACTGGCGTATTTCGTCCGGAAGGAGTGGATCTGATGCTGCCCCTCGCCAATCACATCGAGTTCAGTGCCATCGCTGACCTGGCGATTGCCGTGCTGCTCGGGTTCGGGTTCGGCTTCTGCCTCGAGCGGGCGGGATTCGGCAGCGCTCGCAAGCTGACGGCCGTGTTCTACTTCTTCGACATGTCCGTCGTGAAGGTCATGTTCACGGCAATCGTCACGGCGATGGTCGGGCTGTTCGTGCTGTCCGCAGCCGGCATGATGGCCATGTCCGATCTTTACATCGAACCGACTTCGTACGCGGCGCAGCTGCTCGGGGGCCTGGTATTCGGCGCCGGCTTCATCGTCGGCGGCTACTGCCCAGGGACTTCGGTCGCAGCGATGGCCACCGGCAAGAAGGATGGCCTCGTGTTCGCGCTCGGCATGCTGGCGGGCGTCATGGCGTACGCCGAGTTCACGCCGGGTATCGAAGCCTGGATCAAGGCGACGAGCAGCGGTGAAGTTACCTTGCCGGCACTGACCGGTATCGGCATGGGCTGGTGGGTCGTGGCCTTCGTGGCCTTCCTGCTGCTGGCCGCCCGGGGCATGGATTGGCTGCAGCGCCGCTTCAGCCACTTGCGGCCGCGCATCGCCTGAGGTCCTCCAGGCGTGCGCAGCCAGTGCGAGACAAAAGGAAAACGGCCACCTCGCGGTGGCCGTTCCTCGGGAGGATGCAAGCGGCTGGAACTGCTTGCCCTTAGCGCAGCGCGTCACTGGCGCGGTTTGGCAGCTGTCCGCTCCAACTCGCCGAATCGGTTCTCCAGACCCTTGACAGCAGCCGGCAGCGAACCGAAGTTGGTCCAGACCTCGTCCTCCACCGGCGCGTTGAGCCAGCTCGAGTAGCCGAGCCACGACGAGTCGTACACCTTGACGTTCTTGTAGCCGAGGTCCGTCAGCACCGCCGCGGTCTCCGAAGCGCGGTTCCCGCTCTGGCAATAGACGATGATTTCCTTGGCAGGATCGAGCTTCTCATAGACCTTCGCGAGTTCGGCACGCGGCTTCAACGCCATACCGGCGGAATCCTTGACCTTGCCAGCGCGCAGCTTGGCGCGCGTGTCCGGATCGACCCAGCTCTGTTCGAACGGCACGTTGATCGCCGTCGGAATGTGGCCGCCGCGGATCGCGCGGATATCTTCCGCATTGAACTCCTTTGGAGTGCGCACATCGAGGAACTGCATGTCGGCGCGCTTAAGCGCCGCGACGACTTCCTTGGAACTGACGATGACACCCGGCTGCGGCGTCAGCTTCAGCGCAACCGGGTTGACCTTCGTCGCGGTCGTTGAGACGGGTTGGCCCGCCGTGCGCCAGCCCTCGATGCCATCGTGGAACACACGCGCGTTGGCGGCGCCGAAATACCGCAACGTCAGTTGCGCGAAGTACACGGACGGCAGGCCGCGATCACCATAAACGATGATCTCGCGCGCGGGATCGATGCCGGCTGCGCCAAGAACCTTCTCGAGATCGGCGGTCGGCAGGTAGTCCTCGGTATACGCATCGCGCAGCGTCAGCGTGGGATCGCCGACATTGACCGCGCCGGGGATATGGCCCTTTGCATAGGCGTCTTGATCGCGCGCGTCCCAGATCAGCACTCCGCGCGCGGCAGCCTGCTTCACGGCGTCGATATCGACGATGGTCTGCGCCATTGCCACCGACACGGCGAGCGCCAGCGCCAGACTCATCAGCCACTTCTTCATTGCGGTCCTCCCCGGTCAAGCGGCGATCGGCCCCATGACCGTCGCCACCGATACACCGGGGAGTATACAAGTTACGCCGGCACCCGAACTTCAGCAGCGTCAAGAAGTAGCGTTGCCGAACCTGATCAGCGCATTCCCGCTGCCTGCCGGTGCCTGGCGCGCTCGATGGCTGCGGCGAGTTCCTGATGACGCTGCGACTCGGGTCGCAAATACCCCAGCAACTCGCTCCAGTAATGCGCCGCGTCCGCGTAGCGACCCTCCTCGTACGAGATGCCACCTGCCATTTCCAGCGCCACCGGATGTCGCGCATCGATCGCGAGTGCCTGCGCCACCAGTTCGGCAGGCCGGCCCCGCAACGAGCCTCCCTGCATCATGGCAAGTGCATCGGCGTACTCGCACAGCACCGCGGGGTCGCGCGCAACCTTTGGCGACAGGGCCATCGCCCGCTGATACGCGTCGGCAGCCGCTGCAAGATCGGACTGTTCTGACCGTGCGCGTGCGAGCAGCACCCAGGCACGCGCATCTTCCGGATGCTGCCGCAGATGCACTTCGAGTTCATTGCGCGAGGCAACGGAGCTCGAAGCAGCACCGCTCGCGATCGTGATGCGGCCGAGTTCGCGGGGATTGCCGAAGTACAGATAGAGCAGCGTCGCGAAAACAGGCACCGCGATCGCAACCGCCACCGCGGCCGCGCGGCCGCGCGCCGTGCGTTGCTGTCGATCGGGAGCGATATCCGCCAGCATCCGCTGCAGCAACTCGTCACGGGCGCGCTCGGCATCGTCAGCGGCGAGCAGTCCAGCGCTTGCGTCGTGTCGGATCTCGTCGTCTTGCTGGCGATAGATTTCGGCATTCATTTGCGAGCGCGACATGCCCTGTCCGCGCTGCGGTCGCCACAGCGTCGGCAGCACGAAGCCGAGCGCGATCGCAACGAGCGTGCCGGCCACCAGCAGGAAGACGAGCGTCGTGTTCACGGTGCCTTCCAGCGAACTATAAGGCGTCACAAAGCGGGCCGACGCGCGCAGTGTTCGCGTCGGCCAGTCGATCGCAGCTCGACGCTACTTGGCCGGCGTAGTCGAAGCGGTCGACGCCCCGGCGGCCGGCGCAGGGGTGGTCGCAGACGCGGTCATGGCCTTGCGCTTGGCAGCCACCGCGTCGCGCAGGATCTTGATGCCATCCTGCGACGCCGCTGCCGATTTCGCCAGCGAATCCTTCGCCTGGTCGAGATTATGGAACGCCGAACCGTTCGACGCCGTCCACCATTCCCAGTTGGCGTGTGCCTCGGTGTGCTTGGCGCGTGCAGCGTTCAGCGTCGCGTCATCGAGCACGATGCCGCTCGCCTGGATCTCGCCGAAGGTATTGATCAGCTGCGTCAGCCAGAACTCGGCGTGCCGCACCTTGCCCGCGTAGTGCGACGACATCGATTCCATCACGTACCTGGCCTGCTCCTCGTTCCAGTCGGTGTGGCACGTCAGGCAGGTCTGCTTGATGTAGTGCTTCGGATTCGTCTGCCAGTGCGAGGTGTAGGTCTGCTTGGTCTTGGGATCCGTTACCTTCGGCATGTGGCACGACTGGCACTGCACTCCCGCCTTGTCATGCTTGGAGTTCCAGAACACTTCGGAGTCCGGATGCTGCATCTTGGTCAGCAGCGCGCCGGTCTGGAAATGGCGGAAGTCGCGGAAGTTGATGCTGTCGTAGAACTTCGTGATGTTGCTGACGTCGACCAGCGGGAACACGTTGGTGCGCTGGTCAGCCATGCCGATCGCTGCGCCGGTCTTCGGATCGATTCCCGGATTGCAGTTGTACTCGACATGGCACTGCGCGCACTGCAGCTTGCTGTCGTAGCCCTCCAGCATCGCGATCTTGCGCGTGTAGCCGCGCAGGCCCATGTCCTTGACCTCGAACTTGGTCTTGCGCGGGTCCTCCGAATACAGCGTCGGGAAGTCCTTGCGCGTCAGCGCCTGGATCAGCGCGTCGCGCACGACGCGAGGCTTGGCCGCGTGCGGGTCATGGCAGAAGATGCAGTTATTGGCGTGGTTGACCGACTTCGCCATCTCGACGACCTTCGACGAGCGGCTCCACTTGGCGCCAGGGACTGGATCGCCCATGTAGGCCCATTCGAGGATGTGGTCCTGCGTCTTGCACGAAATGCATACCGGGTTCGCCGCGGCAGCCGTGCCTGGCTTGAACGGCTTCTGGTCGGTGTTGTCGGGATAGTTGTCCTGGATGACGTCCCACACCTTGAAGCTGCCGGCGGGCTTGGCGAGGTAACGCCAGCTGTCCTTCGGCGAGAAGCGGCCGCCGAAGGCGCGATCGACGACGAACTGGTCGAGCACCATGAAGGAATGGGAGCGCGGCAGGTTGTGCTCGCGCGTGAAGCCGTGCGGCGTCAACAGCAGGTCGAACGACGGATCGGGCGACGGCCCGGTCATCTGCTTCTTCTCGAAGCGGCCGGTGCGCTGCCAGTCCATCTGGTAGGCGGTGTCGAACTGGTTCTTGTGGCAGGCGCCGCACGTCGCCGGGTCAGTCGACGTCACCGGGCGGCGTCGCCGGGTTGCCGAGGTGGTTCTCGATTCCGCTGTGGCATGCGGTGCACGCCAGCCCCTTGTGCTTGCCGGAGTCGTGAAACTCCTTGACCGGTGCGTGGCAGCCGAAGCAGCCGGATGCGTCGAACTTGGCCGGCTTGGCCGCAGGAGCACTCTTCGAAGTTGCCGCAGCCTTGGTTGCGGCCGGGGCCTGCTGTGCCAGCGCAATCGGTGCGGCCAGCGCGCCGAACAGTGCAGCGGCCTGCAGAACACGCAGGACTGTCGTTGTCTTGCCCATTGTTCCCCCGAAACGCTGATTAACGAATCGAGGCCAAGGTAACAACCGGGGTTTCCCCGCGCTTGACAGCCATCAAGGCGATCCGGTTGCCCGCCGAGGTTACCTCCTCAGAGGTACGCGCATTCGCAGTCGCTCAGGGAAGGACCCGGTCGATCATGACGGTGACGTCCTTGGCGCCTACCGCGACGGGCTTGGAAAGCCCTTCGAGATCGCCGCTCGACGGCATCGGCCGTCCGGTCTTGGAAACGCGCGCCCCCACCACGACCGACGGGACGGTCGACAACTTCATGTCCGGCGACATCGCCATCGAGTCGTCGAGCGTGAACCGGGCCGGAAGCTCCGACACCTTCATCTGCGTCAGCGCCAGCGGCATTCGCGATCCCTCGGCTGCGCGGGCAAAGATGAACACGGTGTCGGTCGGCCCAGCCTTGGCCTTGATCGCATCGGACAGATTGACGGTGCCGCCCACCGTGGTCGCCGTGGCACCGGGCGCGGCCTTCGCCGCCGTGGACGCGGAAGCCTTGCCAGCCGGCACTGCGGGGACCGCCGCCTTCTGCTCCGCGACGACGACTGGTGCACCCGGAGGCATGCCGCCCAGCTGTCGCGCTTCGTTGATGCTGTTCGTGATCGACTGTGCGATCGGTGAATCGGCCGGCTGCGAGGCGCGTAGTTTTTCCCAGTACTCGACGGCGCCCTTGTAGTCCTTGAGATCGAAAGCCGCGGTGCCGGCCATTGCGAGCGCCTTCCAGTGCGTCGGGTTGAGCTTGAGCGCCTGCTGCACGAGTTCGCTCGGCTTGCCGCTGAGGTTCCGCCCCTGGCTCATCGCAAGCGCGTCGGCGTAGTCGGCCAGCAGGTCCGGCTCGTTCTGCACCAGCTGCGTCAGTTTTTCGTAGGCCGCTGCGGCCTCCGGAAACCTGCCCATCGTGTAATAGGTGCGCGCCAGTATCACCCAGCCCTCGACGTTGTCGGGTTCCTTCTTCAGGCGCTCGGCGAGCCGCACCACCATCTCGTTGACCTGGTCGGGCGTCAGCTGGTGAGCGGCCTCAGGCGTCGTCGCCAGCGGCGAGAAGGCATCGGGCGCGCCGAGCTTCCAGTACATCAGTCCGGCCAGCAACGGAACCGCGAGCGCGAGCACCAGCGCCGATTTCTTGCCTGAGCTCACCGCCGGTGCAGAGGGTGCGCTGTCGACACGCGCTTCGTCGAGCAGCCGGCGTTCGAGTTCCTGCCGGGCCTCGCGATACTGCGGCTCCGAGATGGTGCCACGCGCAAGGTCCGCCTCGAGATCGGCAAACTGGTCGCGGTAGATGCTGGCGTTGGCCGCATGGCGCTCGACGGTGCCGCGCGAACCGGTGCGGAGCAGCGGCCAGAGCAGCCATCCCAATGCGATGACCACCATCACGGTGGCAACGGCGATGAAGGCAGTCACGATGTCGTCTTGTCGTTGGCGGCCTGCGCGAGCAGGCGCTCGGCCTCGGCACGCTCGGCGTCGGTCAACGGGCGATCCTCGATCCGCGCCCGACGGGCCTTCAGCGTGCGATAGAAGAAGGTCACTGCCACCAGCAGCAGCGCCAGCGGGCCGATCCACAGCAGCACTGTTGTGGCCTTGAACGGCGGCCGGTACAGCACGAAGTCACCGTAGCGGGTCACCATGTAGTCGACGATTTCTGCGTCCGAGCGCCCGGCCTTGATCTGCTCGTTGATCTGGTTGCGCAGATCAACCGCCAGTTCGGCATTCGATTCGGCAATCGACTGGTTCTGGCAGACCAGGCAGCGTAGCTGAGCCGACAGGTCCACCAGACGCTTGGCCGCCACCGGATCGAGCTGGGTTGGCTCGGCCGCCGCCATCGCAGCCAGCGGCAGGCAGGCGATCAACAGCGCCGCGAGGAGTTGCCTCATGCCTTCCTCAGTTGTTCGAGCAGCGGCACCATCTTCTTCTGCCAGATCTCTTCGGTGATCGGGCCGATTTGCTTGTAGCGAATGATGCCGTGCCTTGTCGATGACGAACGTCTCCGGCACGCCGTAGACGCCGTAGTCGATGCCGACCCGGCCGTCGACGTCCTTCACCGACAGCGTGTACGGATCACCGAACTGAGCAAGCCACGCCTTGGCGGCGTCGGGCTTGTCCTTGTAATTGAGCCCGACGATCGGGACTTCCTTCTTCTGCGACAGCTGGACCAGCAGCGGATGCTCCTGGCGGCAGGCCACGCACCACGAGGCCCAGACATTGAGCAGCCACACCTGCCCCTTCATGTCGGCCGGAGCGAACGGCGCCTGCGGTTCGGCGAGCTGCTGCAGCGAGAACGCCGGTGCCGCCTTGTCGATGAACGGCGACGGCACCTCGCGTGGATTGAGCCACAGGCCGCGCATCAGGAACACCGCAACGACCAGGAAGGTCGCGAGCGGCAGCAGGTAGACGAGCAGCCTTGCGCATCGGCGTTCAGGCTGTCGCGCGGGCACCGGCCATGGCTTCGCGGCGCGCGGTCAGGCGATAGCGCCGGTCGGACAGCGCGACCAGACCGCCGAGGGCCATCAGCACGCATCCGCCCCAGATCCACGTCACGAACGGCTTGTGATACACGCGCACGCTCCAGGCGCCGTTTGCCACCGGCTCTCCCAGCGAGACATAGAGATCACCGAGCAGACCGGTGGCGATCGCCGCTTCGGTCATCGGCATCTGCTGGACGTTGTAGATGCGCTTTTCCGGATAAAGGTGGCGGACCACCTTCCCGTCACGGCTGACCTCGATCGACCCGCGGGCGCCGCCGTAGTTCGGCCCACGGACTTCGCGCGTGCCCTCGAACTTGAACACGTAGCTGCCGACCGCGACCGAGTCGCCGATGTCCATGCGGACGTCGCGCTCGACTTCATAGCTCTTGACCAGCGTGACGCCGATGACGAACACAGCGACACCCAGGTGGGCGAACTGCATGCCCCAGTAGGCGCGGCCTTGCGCGGCCACTCGTTCGCGCAGTCCGCCCCGGAGATGACGCACGCGTTCCCTGATGTTGACCGCTGCGGAAGCAATGACCCAGAACGCGAGGAACAGGCCGAACGACGTGAGCGGCGTCCAGCGGCCGGCAAGCAGCGGAGCGATCGCCGCGGCGACCACGCTGACACCCAGCGCCCATTTCAGCCGCGTCGCGAGGTCGGGCAGCTCGGCCCGCTTCCAGCGCGCAATCGGACCGACTCCCATCAGGAACAGCAGCGGCGCCATGATCGGCACGAACACCGAACCGAAATACGGCGGTCCGACCGAGATCTTGCCGAGGTTCAGCGCGTCGAGGAACAGCGGATACAGCGTCCCCAGCAGCACCGATGCACACGCCACGGTCAGCAGCACGTTGTTCATCAGCAGTAGCGACTCGCGCGAGACGGTTTCGAACCGCCCGCCCAGCCCGACACGTCGGCGCGCGCCATGCGAACAGCGCCAGCGAGCAGCCGATGACGACAACGAGGAAGCCGAGGATGAACACACCGCGCCGGGGATCGGTCGCGAAGGCATGCACGGATGTCAGCACGCCGGATCGAACGAGGAATGTGCCCATCAGCGACAGCGAGAAAGTGCAGATCGCCAGCAGCACGGTCCAGCTGCGGAAACTGCCGCGCTTCTCGGTCACCGCCAGCGAGTGAATCAGCGCGGTGCCGACCAGCCAGGGCATGAACGAGGCGTTTTCCACCGGGTCCCAGAACCACCAGCCGCCCCAGCCCAGTTCGTAGTACGCCCACCAGCTTCCGAGCGCGATGCCGCAGCGTGAGGAAGCACCAGGCCATCGTCGTCCACGGGCGCGACCAGCGCGCCCATGCAGCATCGAGCTTGCCGCCCAGCAGCGCCGCGATCGCGAAAGCAAAGGCGACCGACATGCCGACGTACCCCATGTAGAGCATCGGCGGATGGAACACCATGCCGGGGTCCTGCAGCAGCGGATTCAGATCGCGCCCGTCGGCCGCCGGCGGGAAACAGCCGATCGAATGGGTCCGACGTCGTCAGCATGAAGAGCAGGAAACCCATCGACACGAATCCCTGCACGCCGATCACGCGCGCCACCATCTCGTCGGGCAGGTGTCGCGAGAAGGTCGGCCACCGCAAACGTCCACCAGGCCAGCATCAACACCCACAGCAGCATCGAGCCTTCGTGCGAGCCCCAGCTCGCGGCGATCTTGTACTGCAGCGGCAGCTGCGAGTTCGAGTTGGTCGCGACGTTGAGCACCGAGAAATCGTTGTTGACGAAGGAAGCGACCAGGCACAGCCACGCAAACGTGACGAAGAACGCCTGCCCGCGCGCCGCCGGGCGCGCGACTGACATCCAGACGCGGTCGCCGCGCGCGGCGCCGGCGATCGGCAGCGCCGCCTGCACGGCAGCGATCAGCAGCGCGAGGATCAGCGCGAAGTGGCCGATTTCAGGGATCATCCTGGACTCCTAGGGAAGCTTGACCGTCTTCTGCGCCTTGTGCGCCTGCTCGACCGCATGCGCCGCCTCGGGCGGCATGTAGTTCTCGTCGTGCTTGGCAAGCACCTCGTGCGCGCGAAAGGTGCCGTCGGGCCGCAGCCGTCCCTGCGCAACGACGCCCTTCCCTTCCTTGAAGAGATCCGGAAGGATTCCCGAATAGGTGACCGGGATCACCTTCGCCGTGTCGGTCACGTTGAAGGTGACCGTGAGTCCGTCGCTGCCGCGTTTCAGGCTGCCCTGCTCGACCAGCCCGCCGATGCGGAAGGCCTTGCCCTGACCGGGGCCTCCTTGTTCGCGACCTGTGTCGGGCTGTAGAAGAACACCAGGTTCTCCTGGAAGGCCGACAGCACCAGCGCCACCGCGATGCCCAGTCCGGCCAGTGCGCCGACGATCAGTGCCATGCGCTTGTGTCTCGGTTTCATGCAGCACCTCTGTGCGCGCGCCTCTCGCGCACCGCTTCGACCACGGCAGCGCGGCGACGCGACTTCAGTTGCCAGATCTCGACCGCCACGATCGACCGCCGCCATGCCGATACGAGCCCCAGACATACAGGCCGTAGCCGCCCATCGACCAGAACGCTTCCCAGCTTCCCCAGTTCACTTGAGCTTCTCCTGCGTCGCAAGTTCCCGCACCCAGTCGGCGCGCCTCTCCCGTTCAAGGATGATCGTGCGCACACGGAACAGGACGGCCGCGATAGCGTACATCCAGACGGCCAGTGCCATGATCAGCATTCCCCACAGCATCGTCGTGGCCATCGGTCGAACCCTTGACGCTGACCGACGCGCCCTGATGCAGCGTGTTCCACCACTTGACCGAGAAGTAGATGATCGGCACGTTGATCACGCCGACGATCGCCAGCACCGCGCCGGCCTTGTCGGCCCGGCGCCGGTCGTCGATCGCCGCCTGCAGCGCGATGAAGCCGAGGTACAGGAACAGCAGGATCAGCTCGGACGTGAGTCGCGCGTCCCACACCCAGTACGCACCCCAGGTCGGCCGGCCCCACAGCGAGCCGGTCCACAGCGCGAGGAACGTCATCAGCGCGCCGGTCGGCGCGATCGCCGTCGCCAGCATCGACGACAGCCGCGTGTTGAACGCGAGCCCGACCGCCGCCCAGAACGCCATCACGACGTACAGGAACATCGACATCCACGCCGCCGGCACGTGAATGAAGATGATGCGATAGCTGTCGCCCTGCGTCGCGTCGCTCGGGCGCCGTGAAGAAGCCGATGTACAGGCCGATCACGCGTCAGGATGACGGCCAGCCCGACACACCACGGGATCAGCCGCCCGGCGAGCGGATAGAAGGTCTGCGGCGAGGCGAACCAGTACAGGCTGAAGCGCGGGGCGCTGTGGTCGTCGTCATCGGTGTTCAGCGCGACTCGCGCGAGTGGCAGTCATCGTTCACTCCACCGAGATGCGCAGCGCGAGCCCGACGATCCAGGGCGTCAGCACGATCGCGAACAGCAGGAAGGCACCCAGCAGCAGGAGGTAGGCGGCGTAGCCGACACCGGACGCCGCTGCGCCGACCGCGCCGGCACCGAAGATCAGCACCGGAATGAACAGCGGCAGCACGAGCAACGATGTTAACACCCCCCCTCCGCGCAGACCGAGCGTAAGCGCCGCACCGACCGCGCCGATCAGACTCAGCACCGGCGTGCCGAGCAGCAGCGAGGCGACCATGACGATCGTCTCGGCCGATTCCGATGTCGAACACGACGCCGAACACGATCGCGATGAGCGTCAGCGGCAATCCGGTGATGAGCCAGTGCGCGGTCGACCTTGCCCATCACGATCAGCGGCAGCGGCTCGGCCGACAGCAGCATCTGTTCGAGTGTGCCGTCGGCATGGTCGTTGGCGAACAGGCGCGGCAGCGAAAGGATCGCCGCCAGCAGCGCAGCGACCCAGACCACGCCCGGCGCGATCGAGCGCAGCAGGTTGGGCTCCGGGCCGATTCCCAGCGGCACGATCGTGACGACAACGACGAAGAAGAACAGCGTGTTGAGCACGTCGGCCTTCTGACGCGCTGCCAGCAGCAGATCGCGTCGAACGATCTGACAGATAGACGCTCAGCACGCCGCATCCTCGACCTCGGCGGGCACGGCAGGAGCGCTGCGCCGAGGTCGACGCGCTGGCGTCGCGCCGCGTCGACCGGCACCTCCTGGTGCGTGGTCAGCACCACGGTGTTGCCGCCGCTGCAGGTGACGGGCGATCAGTGCGCTCAGATTGGCGACGCCGCGCGTGTCGAGCGCGGTAAAAGGCTCGTCGAGGATCCACAGCGCGACCGACTCGCTGACGTACAGCCGCGCCAGCGCGACGCGACGGCGCTGCCCCTGCGACAGGAAGCGCGCCATGGTGTCCTCGAAGCCCGGCCAGCCCCACGGCCTCGAGCGCGTGCGCCAGTCGGGCCTCATCGGCCTGCCGTCCCGCCACGCGCACCGATACCCGCAGGTTCTCGCGGACCGTCAGGTCGTCCTTCACGCCGTTCAGATGGCCGATGTAGACCAGGTCCTTCCAGTAGTCCTCGCGCAGGCGGCGGATGTTGCTCGCCCTTCCAGCGGATCTGCGCCGGCACTCGGCTCGAGCAGCCCGCACATGATGCGCAGCAGGCTCGTCTTGCCGGTGCCGTTGGGGCCGGCGACGCGCAGCAGCGTGCCGCGCTCGGCCGAGAACGACAGCCCGGAAAAGAGCAGCCGCTCGCCGCGCTCGCAGCTCAGGTCGACGGCTTCAATCATCGGATAGGGGCAGCGTACTTCATATTGCGGCGCGCAGAGTACGGGACGGCAGCGAGCGTTACAAGTTGTGTAACAGCCGGATTGGAGATAGGTCAATCCGCCGAATGACGTGGGACAAAAGAAGAAGCCGCGCAATGCGCGCCTCGGTAATAACCCTCGCCGCTCATCCGGCGCGGGTCCGGCCGATCACTTCCACGAATAGATGTAGCTCACGCCGAGGTACCCGACGTTCTGCGTCGGCTGCAAGTACACCGTGGAGTTGTCGCTGTAGAGGAACGGAGTCCCGCCGTAGGCGTAGCCCCAGTCGTCGTAGGTGAGGTGCTGGTAGGCCGCATCGACCCGCAGCGAGGACCGCTCGCTGAATCCGTAGGTGCCGTAGAGCCGCAGTTCGGTGCGCCGGTAGACGATGTCGGGCAGTCCACCGGTGACCGCCAGCAACGCGGCATTGCCCGACGTCGTGGTCGGCGCCGACCGTCTGCGCGTACTTGTCGGTGTTGTTGATGTACGAGAGCGTGCCGCCGAGCTTCAGCTTCTCCCCGACCTTGCCGGTGACGCCGATGCCGGCGTTGAACGTGTTGTCCTCGAAGGCGAGGATGTAGCCGCCGGGTCGCGCCTGGTTCAGCTTCTGGTTGCCGGCCGAGAGGAAGCCGTTGATGCTCCACGCGTCGGACAGCGCGTAGGTGACGTCGAGCGTGTAGAGGTCGAACTTGCGAGTCCTGCAGTGCGTACTGCGTCGGCGCGTTGTAGTTGTCCTTGCCGTAGTCGATTGCGAACTGCAGCGACAGCGCATCGGTCGCCATCCAGTTGAGCAGCAGGCGCACCGCGTTGCGATCGCGATCGGCCAGCGTCGGCATGTAGATCGCGTTCGGCCCGAGCTGCGTCGTCGGATCGGTCACCGTCACCAGGCCGACACCGCCCGAGGCCGGCGCGAGCCAGTCCGAGCCGTCTGCGCGTGCTGCCGAGGTAGCGGAGCGAACCGCTGATGGTCTCGGTCATGCTGCGCCGGACCTCGAGCCACCAGCTCGTCTCGTCGGTCTTCTGGCGCAGCGCGCTGATACCGGTATAGGACGCGGTCGACACATAGCTACGGTCGATCGAGTTCCAGCCGACGCCGGCCGTGCCCTGAATCGAGTACGGGAAGCGGTAGGTGGCTTCGAGCTTCGCGCTGTTGACTTCGCGCGAGACCGGCTGGTTGGTCGAGATCGACGGTTCCGATCTGGCTGTACGGCTGCAGCGGCGTGTTGTCCTCGTTGTTCTGGTAGCGATACTCGCCGACGATCGACAGCTTCGGCATCGGATTGCCGATGACGCGCACCTGCGCCAGCGTGCTGGTGATCTCGCCGCCGAGGTTGCCGACGCCCGCCGGCGCACCCGTCAGGCCCGCACTCGCGAACTCCTGGTTCTGGGTCGTGCGCGAGTACGCGAGCTTGAAGTTGCTCTTCAGCTCCGGCATGAAGGTGTAGGCGCCGGTCAGGTCGAAGTAGTTGAAGGAGTTGTCCGGCGACGAAGCGACGGGCTGCCCGATGTACGCCTGCACGCCGGTCCCGGCGGGCAGCGGCTGGCCGACCGCGTCGTTGAGTGTCGACGGCACGCCGGGATTCAGCGCACCGAAGTTGTTCGACAGGAACGAGCCGTAGTAGCCGCCGCTCAGCTGCAGCTTGTCGCCCGCGTAGTTCAGCCTGGCCTCGACCTGCGTGTGTGTTGTAGTCGATCGGCAACGGGTAGTACAGGACTCCGAAGCCGGCGGTGGAACCCGGCGTGAAGCTGCAGCCGGACGTGCTCGCTCCCGGGCAAATGTTGCCGACGCCGAACAGCTGCGCACCGGTCTTGTTCTCGCTGCTGACGCTGGCTTCGAGCTGGAGTTCGCCGCCGAACCACTTTGATCCATTGAGTCCGAAGCTCTTGCGCTTGGTCGAGAGCTCCGTATCGCCGCCCGAGCCCGGACCTCCGGGCAGATAAAGTGCCGTGGGCGTTGTCGTACCGGTTCCGAGCACCCCGGTGTTCACCGTGTACGGATTGACCGCGCCACAGTTCGTTGTAGGTCGGCCCCGAACGTCCAGTCGCCCTGCCTCGACCAGTTCAGCGCCGATTTCGCGCGTCTGCAGGCCGAGGTTGCTGCCGAGGATGTCGAGCCAGGTCCCGGTCGACTCGTCGCGCCGGCTGTAGTCGAAGTTCAGGATGCCGAAGACGTCCTGGTTGCGCATGCCGTTGTACTGGCCCCAGAAGGCACGGTCGGCCTGGTTGCCCGACGCCGCCGAAACTCCGGCCTCGACCGAGGCCTGCGTCGAGACGGGATTCTTTTCCTCTTCCTTCTTTTCCTGCGCCTGCGCGCCGGCGAAAGCGGCGCACACGGCGAGGGCGATCGCGCTGCGGCTGAATGCGCGGACTCGTTGTTGCTTCGTCATGGCGTCACTCCAGGCTCAGCGGAACAGGTTCGACGGCGCGGGTTGCCGCGCGCCGGGTTGTTCGACCCGTGGACCTGCGTGTGGCAGTTCAGGCAGCTGCGCCCCTGCCAGATGTTGACGGTGTTGATTCCGCTCGACAGCGGCGTCACGGCCGACACCGTCTGCGGCGGCACCGCCGGCGGCAACACGCCCGGCTGCCCGCGCAACGCGCCGACGCCGCCGGCCGTATGCGGCGTGTGGCACTGGTTGCAGAGGATCGGGTCGCGCGCGATCGAGCATGCCCGCGATGTTGCTGCCGTGCGGGTTGTGGCAGGTCGCGCAGTTCTCCTGGACCGGCTCGTGGTTGTGCACGTACGGGACCGCGCTTCTCGGCGTGGCACAGGTAGCAGGTGTGTTGACGGTGTCGCGCTTGGCGAGCTTCGGCCCGGCCGAGCCGTGCACCGAGTGGCAGTCCGAGCAGGTCACCTTGCCTTCCTGGATCGGATGACGCCACGGCCGGCTCGCCAGCACGCGCGACGTCCTTGTGGCACGCGAAGCAGACGGTCGGCTGCTCGGCCTTGTTGAAGACCTTGTCGCGGTTGACGTGGATCGTGTGGCAGTTGGTGCAGGCGACGCCGGATTCCGGATGCGTGCTGCCCGCCCACAGCAGCATCTTCTTCGGCGTGGCCGTCGTGTGGCACGCGAGGCAGGCCTGGCTCGCCTCGCTCGCGTCCATGGCGCTCTTGCCGCGGAAGACCTGGTCCGGCTTCTTCTCGGTCGGATTCTCGGCGTGCTCGGAACTCGACCCGTGGCAGCCGACGCAGCCGAAGGTGCGACCGTCCGCCGCGACGGCGTGCTTGGAGCGCGCCATCTTCTCGTGGTCGCCGCCGTGGCACACCAGGCACTTGGCCGACGGCCCGCCGTCGTCGGCCGCCCGAGCGCGTGCCGATGGAGCCGAGCAGGCCGAGACAGGCCGCCAGCAGCGCGCTTCTGATCTGCATTCGAACCCCCTCCAGAAACACCTCTCACACGCTGCGTGCGCGCGGCGGCCCGCGCCGCGCGACGCAGCATGTGCCTTACTTCTGTCCGTGCACCACGTCCACTCCGCGCGGCAGCCCCGGCGCGTGGCAATCGGCACAACTCTCCTGCGTCTGGAACGACTGCGCCTGCGTGGCGTTGCCGAACGCCGACCCGCCGGTACCGACCACGTGATTGATCGCGTTCGTCGAGTCGTGGCACGCGGTGCAGCTCGCTGCCTTCGGCGTGATCACGAGCCAGGCAAGCGGGTCGGTGTCCGCCTTCAGCGTCGCCTGGTCGATCGGCTTGGCCACCACGGAGCCGACCGGGTTCGGATCGTTCTGCCACGAGTTGTTGACGTGGCAGCCGTTGCAGTTGAGTCCGACCTGCGGGTAATCGACCTCGGCCGCGTAGTTGGTCGACCGTGACTGCCCGAGGCGCCCAGCGCCGTCCCGGCGGGGACCACGGTGCCGGTGGACCACGGCTGCAGCAGCGTCCCGACCGGCGCCGACACCGTCGACGAACTGCTGGCGGCGATCAGGCCGTCCAGCGTCAGGATGCCCGCCTTGTTGAACGCGCCGATCACGTTGTTGCCGTGCGTGAACGGATGCTGCGCGCCGCGAGTTGCCGTGGATGCCGTGGATCATGCGCTTGAACGCGTAGTTCTCGCTCAGCGCCCGGCCGTTGGTCATCACCGTCGACGATAACGGTTCTGGTCGTGGCAGAGCACGCAGGACTCGACCGTGTGGCGCGCGCCGCCATGGAACGCATAGTCTTCCGTGTTGGATCCCGTGGTCGTGCCGAGCGCGGCATGGCAGACGTTGCACTTCTCGTTCGAGACGACCTGGCGCCGCGGATTCAACGCCCCGGAGATCACGACGTCGGCGTAGGTGTTCTGCGCCACGACGTTGATCAGCGTCGTCGGCGACCACCGGCGGCCGCGGGTCGAGCGCCGACTATCGACTGCAGCTCGGGCTCGACGATCTGGCCGATGCCGACCACGCGCGCGGTGCCCTGCGCGACCGAAGTGGCCGTATCCGCCGGCAGCGGAATGTCGACGGTGTAGTGGTTGCTGCCGTCGTTCGCGCCCTTGTACAGGTACGCATTCGCGCCGCTGCCGCCGTTGTTGTACGAGGTGAACTCGGTCACTGAGAGCGGCTGCCCGACCATGTTCGGGTAGGCGAGGTAGAAGCGCAGGTTGCCGAACTGCGTGGTCGCGCTGCAGCGAGCAGACGTCGGCGCCGCGAACCGGTGCAGTCCGGCGTGACCAGGTTCTAGCGCGCGTTGTTGTTGGTCGGATCGGCACACGAGTACTTCACCGTCACCTTGCGCGCGGCCGGATCGTAGGTCGCGCTCTCGATGTTGACCTTGTACTTGGCGGCGTGGTCCTCGGTCTGGTTCCAGTGCACGCGCTCGGGCGACACGGACGTGCCGACGCGGTGGCACTCGGCGCAAGCTGGCGTTCGGAATATCCAGCGGCTTGCCGCGTTGGACCGACGATCACGAGCGCAAAGTCGGTGTGAGTCGTGTAGAACGTCGAGCCCGGCGCGCTCGCGTGGCAGGTCAGGCACGCTTCCTTGCTCGGCCTCGTCTTCCAGTTGTCGCCCTGCGGCGTCTTCGGATTGGCTTCGGTGTGGCAGACGCGGCAGTTGCGCAGGTCCTGCGGGATAGCCGACTTCGGAGTAGTCGTGCTTGACGCTCTGGTAGCCCCAGATCGGGTAGTGCTCGCCGCCCTTCGCGAGCTGGCTCGACAGCAGCCGCCCCGAGTGGATCTTGTGCACCATCGTCGACATCGTCAGCACGTTGCCGCTGTTGGCGTCGGTCGTGCCGGGGTTGTGGCACATCACGCAGTACTGCACGTCGACGCGGCCGCCGCCGTGCAGCGCCAGCTTCTCGTGGCAGGCGTTGCAGGAGTTGACCACCGCGATGACCTGCGTCTTGGCCGGATCGGTCACCGCCACCGAGTTGCCGTTCGCGTCGAAGGTGACGTCGAAATACGGATTGACGCGAATCGACCTGCGCCCGCCGCGTTCGTGTAGCTCAGCTGGATCGCGATGCGGTGCGTCAGGCCGGGCTCGAACACCACGCCCATCGTGCTGGCCGGATCGGTGATGTTGGTGCTGAACGTGTAGGTGTAGTAGCCGTCCGGGTTGTAGACGAGCTGGTCGGCCTGGCCGGCCGGCTTCGGATCGGTGTCGCCTGCAGCGCCTGCGCCAGCACCGGCGTGCCTCCCGGCCCGGAGCCGACGTTGTTGGCGCCGGTGGTCGTCTCGATGCGCGAGACGTAGCTCTGCCAGCTGGTCGGGGTTGCCGTTCGTGCCCGGGACCAGCTTGGCGATCGCGAAGCTCATGTCGCTGAGCGTCAGGCCCTGCTTGACCGCGCCGTCCGAGAACACCGTGAAATTGACCACCGGCGCGCCCGCGACCGTGACCGCCGGCACGCCGCTGTCCTGCAGCACCTTGAATGCGGACGACGAGTTGATCGACGTGTCGTTTGCCGGGTTCGTCGCGGCCGCCGCGATCGCCTGCGACGGCGCGGTGCCCGTGCTGGGCAGGCGGCGGGGCGCGGGTGCGCTGACCGCCGCCATCGTTGCCGCCGCCGCACCCGGACAGCGCCGCCAGCACGAGGGCCGCTGCCACGCACCACGCGATCGAACGCTTCATGGACGACTCCATCACTTCTTCGGCGCCGCCTTGCGCGGCGTTTGCAGTTCGACCTTGTGCCTGACCGCCTGGTACACGCCCTCGGGCAATCCTGCCTTGGTCACGAGTTCGCCTTTGCTCTTGTAGGGACGGTGCGCAATGATCTTCTTCGCCTCGGCATCGCCCACCGTCGGCAGCGTCTTCAGCTCCGCCAGGCTGGCGTTGTTCAGGTCGACCTTCTTGACCGGCTCGGCTGGAGTCTTGTTTGCCGGCTTCGTACCGTGTTCGGGGGGCATCACCGCCGGAGGCGGCTGAGGTGGCGTCTCGGCGCGCTAGGCGCCGACGGCGCTTTCGAAGGACTTCGACACGGACGCGGCCGCGGGGGCCTGCGGCGCAGCCGAAGCTGCTTGCGCCTGCGCCTTCGTCGCCGGCTCCGCCGCGCACGTTGCACCCGACACAACCAGGGTGACAAAACAGCCCGCTGCAATGCTTCTGTAACTCAATCCCGCCCCCGTTTTCCGCACGTCCGTGAGTATGCAACCGATGCTGCCCCAAGGCGAAATCGGAGCGCCTTGACCTGGCTTCACAAAAGAAAACCCGGCGGGGTTGCCACCGCCGGGCTTGATGTGCTAGCGACCGGAGAGGCTCCGGTCGCCAGCGTTGCTACTTCACACTACTTTGCGTGCACGACCTTGATGTCGGCCAGTCTTGCCGCTGCCGTGGCAGATCAGGCACTGCTCGGTCGTCGCCGCCAGCACTCGGCGGGTCAAGCCCGGCTGGAACTGGGTGGTCCGCGCCTCATAGAACCGGCCACCGTTGACTTGCATGTGGCTGATCGCCAGAGCGGAGTCATGGCAGCCCGACGCAAGCCGACACCGTCGGCGACGTCAGCAGGCTGGTGTCGCTGGCACGCGGTCGTGACGCCGGTCCCGGCGTTGAAGCTGAACCCCGTCGCCATAGTTGCCAGCGCGCCAGCCATGCGTCCGGTGGTTTCACGAAACCGGCAGCCACGTTACCCGTGATATAGCGGAACTCGCGCTTGTTCGTTCCGTCCGCGCCGATTCCCGCGGCATCCGCCGATGCGGCGTTCGAGAAGTCATACGAGCCCGGAACGTGGCACTGCTCGCACCGCGCGAGAACACCCGGATACACGACCTTCGAGAAGTTGTCGATCCGCCGAAACCGCATGCCAGGTGTAGGGAACGGTGCGCTTGTCCGCACCGTGGATGCCGTGCACGAACTGCGTCGAGTCAGCTGTCCAGCCACCGCTGTTCGCGGTTCGGGGTTGTGACACCACGAGCAGGTCGTGCCGTCGTTGCGCTGGCCCGCGTGGAACGCGTCTTCCGTGAACGTGCCGAGTTCCTGGTGGCACGCATTGCAACGCTTGTCCTCGACGATGGCGCGGCGGCCCGTGTAGCCCGTCCCAACCCTCTGGGCGTTCGGCGCGATGACGATCAGGCCGCCACTCCGCAGTTCGGCCGTGCCGGCAGTAGGTCGGGGTTGGTCGGAACCGCAGTCGGATAGGCGACCAGGTTCGTCTGCGTCAGCGGCAGCGACGGTCGTCAGCGTTGTACGAGTAACCGAGGCCGCCCGTCAGCATGACCGCGTTATCCGGCACCGTGAACTGCGTCAGCGTGGCAGTGTAGTAGCCATTGCGTCCGGACCCGTCAGCGTCCGCCTGTACCGGCGACGTCCCGCTCCAGACGTCGCGCAGGTAGACGCTGACGCCGAGACGTTGAAGTCCTGCGGCTTGGCGATGCCGTCCTGCGGCACGGACCACACGAAGTAGACGCTGGGCGCACCCATGAAGTTCGTCCCAGATCTCGACCTGACCCGTGGCCGGATTGGGCGTCGCGGTGGCGAAGCACGTTCAGGTCCTTCCGCACACCGTTCTGCAGCAGGCGGAACACCATCACCGGGTTACCGGCGGTATTGCGGGCCACGGCGTTAACCTCATACGTGACCTTGATGGCGCCGGCCGGCAGGCGGTTCGTGTTCGAGGCGATCCACGCCGCGTTCGTGTTGGCTGTTGCGTACCGTTCGAGCAGCCAGCGCGTTCGTCGGATTCGGCGGCGTGACCGGCTTGTGCACCAGGTCAGGATCTCCACCCGCGCCCGGGTTGTGGCACGCGGAGTTCAGGCAGGTTCCGTCGATTGCCTTGTCCGGGTGTGCCTTGCCGAAGAAGTCCGTGGACGAGGTCTTGCCGGCTGCCTTGTCCGCCAGCGTAAGTCCCAGACCGGTGTCGAAGTTGATGCCGTCATGGCACGAACCGCACGCGAGGCGATTGGCTTCGGTCTTCCACAGCGAGGCCTGCGGCAGTGGCGTCCCGCCGGTCGACGCGCCGGTCGAGTCATGGCATTTGTCGCAGTTGCGGATGTCCTGCGGATAGCCGCCAGAGAACGTCAGGCCACCGTAGTTGTAGCCGGTGTTCGTCATCACGGTGGCGACGTGGATCTTGTGGATATAGTTCATTACGGTGCCGACCGTCCGGCCGTCGACCACGTACGTGTTGCCAGAAAACTTCCTCGTCGCCGCGTCATACGTCGCTTCCGTCCGACCATAGCGGCGCTGGTCCGTGTGGCAGATCACGCAGTACTCGATGTTGTTGCGGCCGCCGCCGTGGAAGTCGAGAGAGGATCCGTCCCCATCCGGAAGTCCGCCCAGCGTGCTGTGGCAGGACTCGCAGTTCGCGTTCGCGACCATCTTCCGGTTCGCGCTCGCCGCCGGGGCTGCGCCCGTCGCCGGCACGAAGTCGTAGATGACGTCGACCGGTTTCTGCAGGTTCACCGCAGGGGTGGTCTGCACGCCGTTCGCAGTGTTGGTTCCGGTACCCGGCGCCGCGCCTGAGATCTGGATCGTCAGGCGGTGCGTTGCATTGGCGTCGTAGGTCAGGTCGCCGAGGTCGGCCTTGTTGTTCGGGGCGGCGACGGTCATCGCATCGACCTGGGCCTTGATGCCCGGGACGTCGCGATAGAACGTGTAGGTGTAGCTGCCGTCCTTGTTGTCGACCAGCGTGCCCGTGTTGTCGGTCGATGGACGCGTCGGCGCAGCCGCCGCCGTCGTCGTCGGCACCGTCGTCACGATGTAGTTGACCCATTTGCTCGGCGTGCCACCGGATCCCGGAACCAGCTTCGCCAGCGAGAATGCGAGGTTCGGGTAGCTGGCTACCGTGGCGGTCGAACTCTTCGACGTGCTGCCGAAGCCGGTGATGGGCACGCCCTGATCGGTCGCCAACTTGAAGTTGACGACCGGCGGGCTGGCGATCGTGACGCTGGTCACGGTCCCGACGATCTTCAGGGCCGCGAAATCTGCCGGCGGCGTGTTCGGCGTGAGAGCTCCTCCACCCGATCCCGGAGGTCCCGCAGACCCCGGTGCGCCCGGAGCGCCCGGAGCGCCCGCTGGACCTGGGACTCCCTGCGGACCTTGAGCACCATCATCTCCGCCGCAGCCACTCAGCGCCACGCCGATCAGTGCAGCCGCGCACAAAACTCTCAGCCAGTTCTTCATCGCCTCTCCTCGCGATCCAGGGACTCGGTTGCTACGTCCGTTACTCATTTCAGAAACCAGAACCCTCTTCACTCCATACTGTTCTTCTCAGGTCGGTCGCCCTTTCATCACCTGACCGTCGGAACTCCTACGGCCGGACTACCAGACCTTTGGGACGCATTGTTCACGGGTGTCTTGGCCTGATGTTGACCGGGAGCAAACCCGACATGGTTTGTCGAGCTCGGTGTCCCCTACTCATGTAACGGCCGCTGTAACTGCGTTTTTGGACCGCCTGATCAGCAACCAGCGGGTCAGCCTGCGTTGTTACAGGATCCCGTTGTTACAGGCTCCATAGGTCGCCTGCGCATACTGGCGGGTCGAGCTTTGTGCAGCGCAGTCGCAGCATTACCCGCAATGAAGCCGGCCGTGTTGCCGAGCCCAACGAGGCGCCGATTCGATCGGTTGGCCCCCGGATTGGCGGCCATCGGAGCCAACGGGTGCCATTGACGTCAGGCCCGTTGAAGCCCCCATTGCGGAACCCCCGCCAAGGTGTTGATATCGGGCTTTGTTCCGGATCAAGCCGCAAGCTGCGGAGTTGCGTAGAAGCCTTGCTTCAGGCCATCGCCGAATAACGGCTCGGCGCGAATCACAAATAACCGAGGAGACAACCATGGGCTCATATACCCGTCGCGACGCCCTCGCGACCGTCGGCGCACTCGCCGCGACCGCCGCATTGCCGATCACCGCCCGCGCGCAGGCGCCGATCGTCATCAAGTTCAGCCACGTGGTGGCGGTGGACACGCCCAAGGGCAAGGGGGCGGAATACTTCAAGAAGCTGGCCGAGGAGCGGACCAAGGGTCGGGTCAAGGTCGAGGTCTATCCGAACAGTTCGCTGTTCAAGGACGGCGAGGAAATGGAGGCGCTGCAGCTGGGCTCGGTCCAGATGCTGGCGCCGTCGCTCGCCAAGTTCGGACCGCTGGGCGCGCGCGAGTTCGAGGTCTTCGACCTGCCGTACATCTTTGACGACTACGACGACCTGCACAAGGTGACGCAGGGCCCGGTCGGAGCGGCGCTGTTCAAGAAGCTCGAACCCAAGGGCATCGTCGGGCTCGCCTACTGGGACAACGGCTTCAAGGTGATGAGCGCCAACAAGCCGATCCGCAACGTTGCCGACTACAAGGGCCTGAAGATGCGCATCCAGTCGTCCAAGGTCCTGGGCGACGAAATGAAGGCGTTGAGCTCCATTCCGCAGGTGATGGCGTTCTCCGAGGTCTACCAGGCGCTGCAGACGGGCGTGGTCGATGGGACCGAGAACCCGCCGTCCAACTTCTATACCCAGAAGATGCAGGAGGTGCAGAAGTACCTCGCCGTGACGAACCACGGCTACCTCGGTTATGCGGTGATCGCCAACAAGAAGTTCTGGGACGGCCTGCCTGCAGACATCCGCGCGACGCTCGAAGGCGCGATGAAGGACTCCACCAAGTTCGCCAACGACATCGCCAAGAAGGAAAACGAAGATGCACTCGAGGCGGTCCGCAAGAGCGGCAAGACCGAGATACTGACACTGACGCCCGAGCAGAAGGCCGCCATGAAGAAGGCGCTGATCGTGGTGCACAAGGACAACGAATCGCGCATCGGCAAGGAAATCATCGCCGACGTCTACAAGGCCACGGACTTCAAGCCTTAAACTCAGGTAAAGGCGAGCAGCGGCGCCACTGGACGACCGGCCAACGGTTGCCAGTGGCGTTGTCATAACGTCGGGCCGACGCGCAAGCGCGATCGCGTGCGCAGGGAGGGGAAGGATGAAGTTCCTGGACCATCTCGAGGAGTGGCTCATCGCCTTCCTCATGGGTGCCGCGACGCTGCTGATTTTCGTGGCAGTGATGCATCGGTACGCAGCAGGAGTTGCCATTCCCGGCGTGCAGGACGCTCTGCTGAAGATCGACCTGTCGTGGGCGCAGGAACTGTGCATCTACATGTTCGTGTGGATGGCCAAGTTCGGCGCCGCCTACGGCGTGCGCACCGGCATCCACGTCGGCGTCGATGTGATGATCAACCGTCTGCCCCCCGGAATGCACAAGTTCTACGTCTTGTTCGGCTTGCTCGCAGGCGCCACATTCACCGGCATCGTCGGCACGCTCGGAGCCACCTTCGTCTGGGACGTTGGCCACACCGACTCGGTGTCGCCCGACCTTGAACTGCCGAAATGGCTCGTCTACCTCTGCATTCCGCTCGGTTCGTATCTGATGTGCTTCCGCTTCCTGCAGGTCGCCTGGGCCTTCTGGCGCACCGGTGCAGCTGCCGCACCACGACGTGGCGCACGTCGAAGGCATCGAGCCGCCAGTGGACATCAATCCGTACAACCTGCCCGATAACCTGCATCCGGCCGGGCTCAACGAGGAACGGCGCTAATGACCACACTCGTCCCGCCCGTCCCCGCGAACGCGCCGCGCTGGCCAGCGCTGATCCCGCCGGTTCTGATCGCCAGTGCCCATCGTATTGAAACTGGTGGGTGTCGACGTCAACAACGCGTGGGTGATCTTCGCCCTGCTGATCGGCCTGATGCTCACCGGCATGCCGATCTCGATCTCGCTCGGCCTCACCGTGCTCACCTACCTGTTCACGATGACCAACGTGCCGATCGAATCGGTGGCACTGAAGCTGTTCACCGGCATCGAGAGGTTCGAGATCATGGCGATCCCGTTCTTCATTCTGGCCGGCAGTTTCCTGACCCATGGCGGCGTGGCGCGACGCATGATCGCGTTCGCTTCGTCGATGGTCGGCCACTGGGCCGGCGGGCTCGGACTCGCCGGTGTGGTGGCGTGTGCGCTATTTGCTGCCGTGTCGGGCAGTTCGCCCGCGACCGTGGTCGCCATCGGCGCAATCATCCTGCCGGCGATGATCAAGCAAGGCTTCCCTGCCCGCTTCGGCGCCGGCATCATCACGACATCGGGCGCCCTCGGCATCCTGATCCCACCGTCGATCGTGATGGTGATGTACGCCGTCGCCACCAACACATCGGTCGGTGCGCTGTTCATCGCGGGCATTGTTCCCGGCATCGTCCTCGCCAGCATGCTCGGCTTCACGACGTGGTGGCGTGCACGCAAGTTCAACTACCCGCGCCAGCCGGTTGCCACATGGGGCGAGCGGTGGCGGACCTTCCGCGCGGCGATCTGGGGCCTGTTACTGATCATCGTCGTCATCGGCGGGATCTACACCGGCATCTTCACTCCGACCGAGGCGGCCGCGATGAGCGCGGTGTATGCGTTCTTTGTCGCGGTGTTCGTCTACAAGGACATGACGCTCAAGCAGGTGCCGAAGGTCCTGCTCGACTCGGCGAACATGAGTGCGATGCTGCTGTACATCATCACGAACGCGGTGATGTTCAGCTACCTGATGACGTCCGAGAGCATCCCGCAGGAACTCGCCAACTGGATGCTCGACAAGCACCTCGGCGTCATCGCCTTTCTGCTGTTCGTCAACATCGTGCTGCTGCTGGCCGGCAACGTGATGGAGCCGTCTTCGATCGTGCTGATCATGGCGCCGATCCTGTTCCCGGTGGCGATGAAACTCGGCATCGACCCAGTGCACTTCGGCATCATGATGACGGTGAACATGGAAGTCGGCATGTGCCACCCGCCGGTGGGCCTGAACCTCTATGTGGCCTCGGGCATAGCGAAGATGGGTATCACGGAGCTGACGATCGCCGTTTGGCCGTGGCTGCTGACGATGCTCGTCTTCCTGGTCGTCGTGACTTACTGGCCCGCGATGTCCATTTGGCTACCCAGGACGTTGGGAATGCTCTAGGGCAGTTGCCGCGTTCGGCGAAGCACGAGGCGGGCGCACTCTCCCGGAGGGACCGCCCCGAGCGCGGTCCCTTCCCTCGTCCTGCATGATTGGCGAGTCGAGGTCGGCCAGTATCCGAATCATCAGCAGGCCGTGAATACGTGAAGGCTGTCACCTGCATCGAGGACCTCCGCTTGATCGCCCGGCGGAAGGTGCCGCGGGCGTTTTTCGACTACGCCGAGGCAGGGTCGTATTCCGAGGAAACGCTGCGCGCCAATCGCGCCGACCTTGAACGGGTTCACCTGCGACAGCGCGTGCTGGTGGACGTGTCGTCGCGCACTACCGCGACGACCCTGGCCGGCGAGCCGGTCTCGCTCCCGGTCGCGTTGGGGCCGGTGGCAATGACCGGCCTCGAGCATGGCAATGGCGAAATCCTGGCCTGCCGCGCTGCGCATGCCGCCGGGACCCAGTTCACGATGAGCACGATGTCGATCTGCTCCATCGAGGACGTTGCGGCCGCCGTCGGCAAGCCGTTCTGGTTCCAGCTCTACGTCATGAAGGACCGCGGCTTCGTGCGCTCGCTGATCGAACGTGCCGCCGCAGCGAAATGCAGTGCACTGGTGCTGACCGTTGATCTGCAGGTTCTCGGCCAGCGCCACATCGACATCAAGAACGGCCTGTCTGTGCCGCCGTCACTGAAGCTCAGGAACCTGCTCGACATGGCGACGAAGCCACGCTGGGCATTCGGCGTGCTTTCAGGAAAACGGTGGACCTTCGGCAACCTGGAAGGCCACGTGAAAGGTGTCGCGGGTGCCGGATCGCTCGCGCAATGGGTCGGGAGCCAGTTCGATCAATCGCTCAGCTGGAAGGATATCGAGTGGATCAAGAGCCTCTGGCCCGGCAAGCTGATCATCAAGGGCATCCTTGATGTCGGCGACGCCAGGCTCGCCGCCGAGTCCGGGGCCACTGCACTCGTCGTCTCGAATCATGGCGGTCGACAGCTCGATGGCGCCCCATCTTCGATTTCGATGCTGCCCCGGGTTGCGGACGCGGTGGGCTCCGGGATCGAAGTGTTGTTCGACGGCGGCATACGTTCCGGCCAGGACGTATTGCGCGCTCTGGCGCTGGGCGCCAAGGGCTGCCTGATCGGTCGCGCCTACATCTTTGGGCTCGGGGCTGGCGGCGAAGCGGGAGTCGCCAAGGCGATCGACATTCTGCGCAAGGAACTGGAGGTCAGCATGGCGTTGACCGGAGTCAATCGCGTCGACCAGATCGGCCGCCACATCCTGGTGGAATGAACCGGACGTCTGAACTGCGCCAACGAGGGCGGTTCAGACTGGCGGTCCGCTACCGCAAGAACGGCCGCTTCCCCTTCTACTGCTCTGGCATTAGATTGAGGCCATAGCGCCTCAACTCTGGAGATCTCCCCCATGAATCGTCGCCAGGTCCTTCGCTGCGTCGGGCTCACTGCGCTCCTCGCCGCGGGTGCTGGCGTTGCGCAGGCGCAGCAGGGCTATCCGACCAAACCGGTACGACTGATCGTGCCCTTTGCTCCTGGCGGCACCACCGACATCATCGCGCGCGTGATCGCCCAGAGCATCACACCGGCGCTCGGACAGGTCCTGGTGGTCGAGAACAGGGGTGGCGCAGGGGGCTCGATCGGAGCGCTGGAAGTGGTTCGGGCACCGGCCGACGGCTACGTCCTGGGTATGGCTACGGTCTCCACCACGGCGTCGAATCCGGCCATCAACACGAAGATCGGCTACGACCCGCTGACCGACTTCACTCCGATCATCAACATCGCCGCCACGCCCAACGTCATCGCCGTGCATCCGAGCTTTCCGGCGCGCGACTACAAGACCTTCATCGAGGTGCTCAAGAAGAACCCGGGCAAGTACAGCTTCGCCAGCTCGGGCACGGGCGGCATTGGCCACATGCAGATGGAACTGTTCAAGAACCTGTCGGGCACCTTCATCACCCATATCCCGTACCGCGGCGCGGGCCCCGCGCTCAACGACATCGTGGCCGGACAGGTGCCGATCATCTGGGACAACATGCCCTCCGCTCTGCCCTTCATCAAGGATGGCCGTCTGATCCCCATCGTCGTCATGGCACCGCAGCGCCTGGCGTTGATGCCTAACGTGCCCACCTTCAAGGAAGTCGGTCTGGAGCCGGTCAACCGCATGGCCTATTACGGCGTCCTCGGTCCGAAGGGACTCTCAAGGAATGTGGTCGACAAGGTGGCCGCCGCCGTCAAGAAGACGGCCGAGCTGCCCGAGGTTCGAAAGCGCATCGAGGACACCGGCTCGCTGATGATCCTGAACACACCGGAGCAGTTCGCGGCGCAGATCAAGGCCGAGTTCGAGGTCTACAAGAAAGTGGTCGAAGCGCAGAAGCTGACGCTGGAGTAACGCGCCCCGGGAGCGCAGCGCCGAAGATCGCCGCAGCGCCAGATCAAGCCAGTGGCCGTTTGCGGTTGGGGCAATCCGCGCAACTCGCCGAGCGTCCGTCGGCCAGCCGCACTTCCGGGCCGCCGCAGGAACCGCGCAGGCAACGGCCGGTCGTCATGACACCGACCGCCATGCCGAGCACGGCGAGTCCGATGATCGCGACCGCGGCGAGCAGCAGCAACCAGAAGGTTCCGGAGATCATTGAACTAGGGCCTGTTCACGCTAAATGCGGGAGATGCGTTGGGCCGCAATGCGGATGGATGCGCGAAGGGCGGCGCGGCGAATGGTAGCTCCCATTCGCAAGCCGCCCGACAAAGCAGACGCCGCATTTCGGCCCAACCCTGCGGGAAAGCGAATGGCGGGCGCATTGCGTCGTTGCCGCTTCGCTGGTTGGCATCAGCCAACGGCGCTCGCGGCGCCTCGCACTGCATCCCGCCATTCGCTTTCGCACTCCCGGCTTTAGCGTGAACAGGCCCTAACCTCCGCGCTGCGCGCCTCGGGATGAGCGCTTCGGAGCGGCCGTACGCGCTCATGCGCGCGCGGCCCCCAGCACCGCGAATGCCGTGGTCATCGAGTCGCTGAAGCCGCCATCGGGCAAGCGCTCGATGAACTGCGCCGGCACGCCCGAGGCTTCGGCGAGCGCCCGGCCCCTGGCCGCGCCGAGCACGATCAGGGCAGTCGCCATGGCATCGGCAAGCATTGCACTGTCCGCCACGACGCTTACCGAGGCGAGGCCGTGGCGAATCGGCTCGCCGCTCGCCGGATCGATCTCATGCGAGTAGCGGCGGCCATTTTCGATGAAGTAATTGCGGTAGTCACCCGAGGTAGCAATTGCCCGTCCCGAGAGCGGCACGACCCAGCGCGGGCGTTGCGGCCACGCGTCGGGCTCCTCGATGCCGATGCGCCACGGTTGGCCGGCCGCGTTGACTCCGCGCGCCCGTACCTCGCCGCTGACCTCGACCATGTAGTCGGTCACGCCGCGCGAATCGAGTGCCGCGGCCGCCCGGTCGGCGCCGTAGCCGGCAGCGATGCCCCCGAGGTCGGCCCGTATGTCGGGAGCGCGCTTGGTGACACAGCGCAGAGCCTCGTCGAACGACAGCGCGCGCCAGTCCACGCGACGACGCTCTCGCCAGAGCTCCGACGACGGAGGCACCGCGCGCACAGCGGCGCGTGCCGAATCCCCAGCGCTCGACCAGCGGCGCTACGGTGACGTCGAACGCGCCATGCGACCAGCGGCTGACGCGGTCGGCCGTCGCCAGTACCTCGTACAGCGGATCCGACAGCATCACCGGATCGCCGGCCGACGCGCGGTTGAATGACGACAGTTCCGAATCGGGGCTGAACATCGACATGCGGGCATCGACCCCGTCGAGCGCAGCCTGAACCGCATCGCTCAGGGCTGGCCCGTCCTGCTCGCGCGCCCTGAGCCGCACCGTGTAACCCGATCCCATGGTGGAGCCGCTGAACTGCAGGTACCCGGTGGCTTTTGGCGCGCCCGGCACTCGGCCGCAGCCGCCCAGCGTGAGCGCGCCCAGGCCGAGCACGACGCTGCGGCGGCGATGCGAAAGGATGGTGTCCATCTCGTTCTCCTGCAATCGTTCAGGGCTCGATGCGCGCGGCACCACGGACCGCCGCCTCGAAGCGCCCTTCACCGCGTTCGATCATCTGTCGCACCAGGTCACCGATCGAGATCAAGCCGTAAACCCGCGGACCGTCGATCACCAGCAGGTGCCGGTGGCGATTGACGTGCATCAGGCTGAGCGCGGCCTCGACCGTCGTTCCGGGCGTGACGAAGCGCACGTCGCGCGTCATCACCAGCGATATCGGCGTCGTCTTCGGATCGCGCCCGGCATCGACAACGCGCACCAGCACGTCACGCTCGGTGAAGATGCCGCCGACGAGGTCGTCCTCCGTCTTGATCACCACCGCGCCGACACGACGCGACGCCATCACGGCGACCGCCTCGCTGACCGTCGACGAGGCCGGCACCGATATCAGCTCGTCGCTGGCCTTGTTGCGGACGACTTCCTCGACCGTCTGTTGCAGCATCGTCTCCTCCGTCGTCCCGATCAACCGAAGTCGTCGAGCATGATGTTCTCGCGATCGACGCCCTGGTTCAGCAGCATCGCGATCACAGCCCTGTTCATCGGACCGGGTCCGCACATGTAGTACTCGACGTCCTCGGGCGCCGGATGATCCTTCAGGTAGCTCTCGTACAGCACCTTGTGGATGAATCCCGTCGCCCCGGTCCACTGGTCCTCGGGCAGCGGCTCGGACAGCGCCAGGTGCCAGCCGAAGTTCGCATGCTCCGCCGCGAGCTTCTCGAATTCCTCGACGTAGAACGCCTCGCGCAGACTGCGCGCGCCGTACCAGAACGTCATCTTGCGCTTGCTCTGAAGTCGCAGCAGCTGGTCGAAGATGTGAGAGCGCATCGGCGCCATGCCGGCCCCGCCGCCGATGAAGCACATCTCGGCATCGGTGTCCCGCGCGAAGAACTCGCCGAACGGCCCGGATACGGTCACCTCGTCGCCGGGCTTCAGGTTGAATACCCACGAACTCATGATCCCCGGCGGGATGTCCTCGCGGTACTCCGGCGGAAAGGCGATGCGGATCGTGAACAGCAGCATGCCCTTTTCGAGCGGGTAGTTCGCCATCGAGTAGGCGCGCGTGACCTGCGTCTCGCAGGCCGACTTGAACCGCCACAGGTCGAACTTGTCCCAGGCTTCGCGGAAGTCGGCATCGATGTCGAAGGTCCGGAAATCGAGGGCGTGCGGCGGACATTCGATCTGCACGTAGCCGCCGGCGCGGAACGGCACCTCCTCGCCTTCGGGCAGCGCGAGCTTCAGTTCCTTGATGAACGTGGCCACGTTGCGGTTCGACACGACGCGGCAGTTCCACTTGCGCACGCTGAAGACCTCGGGTGCGACCTCGATCTTCATGTTGGTCTTGACCTTGACCTGGCACGCCAGCCGGTGTCCGCGGCGCGCTTCGCCCGGCGTGATGAATCCGGTCTCCGTCGGCAGCAGGTCACCGCCGCCTTCCTTGACCACCACGTCGCAGACGCCGCATGCACCCTTGCCGCCGCAGGCCGACGGAATGAAGATCTTGTTGTCGGCCAGCGCGCCGAGCAGCGTGCCTCCGGCCGCCACCTTCAGTGTCTTCGACTCGTCCTCGTTGACCACGATCGCCACGTCGCCGGCCGCCACGAGTTTCCTGCGCGCGCCCAGCAGCACGCCAACCAGCAGCAGCACCACTCCGGTGAACATCGCGACGGCGAGAACGATGTCGAGCATGACCGATCTCTAGAGTTGAATTCCCGAGAACATCATGAAGGCGAGCGACATCAGCCCGGCGGTGATGAACGTGATGCCCAGGCCCTTGAGTCCGTCGGGCACGTTCGAGTAGGTCATCTTCTCCCGGATGGCCGCCATCGCGACGATCGCGATCGCCCATCCCAGCCCCGATCCGACGCTGAACACCACGCTTTCGGCGAACGAGTAGTCGCGCTCCTGCATGAACAGCGACCCGGCGAGGATCACGCAGTTGACCGCGATCAGCGGCAGGAAAACGCCGAGCGTGGTGTAAAGCCTGGGCGCGTAGCGGTCGACCGCCATCTCGACGATCTGCGTTGCCGCCGCGACCGTGCCGATGAAAAGGATGAACGACAGGAAACTCAGATTGACCGCAGCGAGATGTGGGCTCACCCACGCCAGCGCGCCCTCCGCCAACAGGTAGTGCAGCAGCAGGTTGTTCAGAGGGACCGTCAGCACCTGCACGAAGATCACCGCCACGCCGAGACCGAGCGCGGTCTCCACCTTCTTCGAACACGCCAGGAACGAGCACATGCCGAGAAAGAAGGCGAGCGCCATGTTCTCGAGGAAGATCGAGCGGATTGCGAGGTTGGCGTAGTGTTCCATCGTGCTTCTAGTCCTTCTCCTGCAGCTGAGGCTTCCACACGCGCAGCGCCCAGATCAGCAGCCCGATGACGAAGAGTGCAGACGGCGCGAGCAGCATCAGCCCGTTCGGCACGTACCAGCCGCCGTCCTTCACCAGCGGCAGTAGCGTAAAGCCGAAGACCTTGCCCGCCCCGAGCAGTTCTCGCGAGAGCGCGACCAGCATCAGCACCAGCGAATACCCGAGCCCGTTGCCGATGCCGTCGAGCAGCGATCGCCACGGCGGGTTCTGCATCGCGAAGCCTTCGGCCCGCCCCATCACGATGCAATTGGTGATGATCAGTCCGACGAAGACCGACAGCTCGAGCGATAGCTCGTACAGCGTCGCCTTCAGGATCTGGTCGAACACGATGACGAGCGAGGCGATGATCGACAACTGGACGATGATGCGGATGCTGCCCGGCGTGTAGTTGCGCACCAGGCTGACCGCCAGATTCGCGAGCGCCGTGACCAGCGTCACGCCGACTCCCATCACCAGCGCCTTGTCCATCCGCGTGGTCACGGCGAGCGCCGAGCAGATGCCGAGCACCTGCACGCCGATCGGATTGTTGAGGATCAGCGGTTCGAGCAGCACCTTGCGGTCGCTGCCCAGCGGAATCGCGCTCATGTCGTCGCCCCCTCCCTGAAGCGCCGAAGGAACTGGCCGTAGCCCTGGTCCGACAGCCAGAACTGCATCAGTCGCGTGATTGCGTTGCTCGTCACGGTGGCGCCCGACAGGCCGTCGACGCGCAGCGGATCTGCCTCCGGCGTCCCCGCCGCTCCCTTGATCACGGTGATGCGCGCATTCCACTGCTCGTCGAAAACCTTGCGGCCGCGCCACAGCGCCTGCCACTTCGGGTTGCCGATCTCGCCGCCGAGGCCGGGCGTTTCCTTCTGGTCGTAGTAGGTAAGTCCACGCACGGTGTTGGTGTCGCGGTCGAGCGACAGGAAGCCGTAGATCGTGCCCCACATGCCGAGACCTTCGACCGCAATCACGATCTGGTCGACGGCATCGCCCTTCATGATGAAGTAGACGACCCCGAGGTTCGGCAGGCGGCCGATGCCGGCGTTGTTGGGAGGCGCCACGCGGCTGGTGGCCGGGTCGCCGCGCGCCTTGCGCTGGTCGTAGCCACGCGCATCGATCTTGTCCTTCAGGCACCAGTTCGCCGGTGCCGAGGTCGACCAGGCGCACCCGAATGCGCTCATCGAAAATGCGATTGACTTCCTGGATCGACACTTCGACGCCCGGCTCGAGCAGCCCGGCGGCGAGCAGCACGTTCTTTTCCATGTAGAGCCGCGCCGCCGCCGCCTGGCGTCGGCTGCAGGCTGACCGCCGCCACCGACACCAGCAGCGCGCAGACCACGCATACCGCGGTGGCGAAGATGATCGTGTAGCGCGTGCTGTCACGCTTCGTCACGGCGCTTCCTCCGCGTGATGTTGGCCTTGACGAACGCGTAGTCGATCACCGGCGCCATCACGTTCATGAACAGGATCACCAGCATCATCGCCTCGGGGTACGCCGGGTTGACGATGCGGATCAGCACGACCAGCGCGCCGATCAGGAAGCCGTAGATCCACTTGCCGTTCTCGCTGAAGGGCGAAGTCACCGGGTCGGTCGCCATGAACGCGGTGCCGAACGCCCAGCCGCCGAGCACCATGTGCCACCAGAACGGCACGGCGAACCACGGGTTGGTGGCCGACCCGATCGCGTTGAACACGAGCGTCATCGCGATAGTGCCGAGCGCCACCGCGACCATCGTGCGCCACGACCCCACCTTGGTGACCGCGATGATGATGGCGCCGATCAGGCAGGCGAGCGCCGAGGTCTCGCCCATCGATCCGGGTTCGAGCCCGATGAAGGCGTTCCACCACGAGAACCCGGCCTGCTCGAACGGCTGTGTCATCACGCGCATCTGCCCGAGCAGCGTCGCACCCGAAAAGCCGTCGACCGCTGCGCCAGCCGGTACCGCGGTCCACACCTTGTCGCCGGAGATGTCGCCGGGATAGGCGAAGAACAGGAATGCGCGCGCCGCCAGCGCCGGGTTGATGAAGTTCATGCCGGTGCCGCCGAAGACTTCCTTCGCGATCACGACGCCGAAGCTGATTCCCAGCGCCGCCTGCCACAGCGGCGTCGTCGGCGGCAGGATCAGCGGAAACAGGATGCCGGTGACGAAGAAGCCTTCGTTGACCTCGACCTTGCGCACGATCGCGAACAGCACTTCCCAGCGCAGTCCGACGACCATCGTCACGACGTAGAGCGGCAGGAAGTACAGCGCGCCGTGAACAAGATTGGCAAGTGCGTTCGACGGCGAATAGCCGACGCCGAGCGCGCCGGATCACCGCATGGCGCCAACCCTCGAGTTGTGCCGCCCGCGCCGGATCGATCGCCAGGTTGGCCTGCAACCCGGTGTTGCAGCATCGCCATGAAGACGCATGGCAGCGTCGCGATGACGACCGTCATCATCATGCGCTTCAGGTCGATCGCGTCGCGCACGTGAGAGCCGGTCGTCGTGACCGACGGCGGCGAGTAGAAGAACGTGTCCATCGCCTCCCAGAGCGGGATGCCATCGATGCAGCCGGCCGCCCTTCCCGAAGGTCCGGCGCAATGCGGTCGAGTCGTTGCCGCAGCCAGCGCATCAGTGCTCTTTCTCGATCCGGTCAAGCGCGGCGCGCAGCAGCGGCCCGTAGTCGGTCTTGCCCGGACAGACGTAGGTGCAAAGCGCCACGTCGTCCTCGTCGAGTTCGAGCGCGCCGAGTTCGGCGGCACGCTGGTCGTCGCCGATGATCAGCGCGCGCAGCAGGAAGGTCGGCAACATGTCGAACGGCATCACGCGTTCGTAGCTGCCGATCGGCACCATCGCGCGCGGCGAGCCGTTGGTGCTGGTGGAAAGCGCGAAGCGATGGGCTTTGCGGAACGCGCCGACCACGGTCCCGGTCACCGAGAATTTCTCGCCGCCCGGCGCGATGTAGCCGAACATCTCGCGTTCTCCACCTTCCGGAACCACGCTGATCTGCAGGTGATGCCGTCCGAGAAACGCATCGGCCGGGCAAGTGCGTGCGCGCCCATCGAGCACCGAACCCGAGATCACCCGTTGCTGCCCCGGATGCAGTTCGCCGTCGGCCAGTTCATCGAGCGATGCGCCAACACGAGTGCGCAGCAGCCGGGGCTTGCGCACTCCCGGGCCCGCGAGGGATACCACCGCTCGACGTCGATCAGGCCGGTCGTCAGCAGGCGACCAATCGCCTGGACGTCCTGGTAGCCGATGGTCCACACGCTCCGATGCAGACTGACCGGCAGCAGGCGATGTACGTGCCAGCCTGCGTTGCCGCTCGGATGAGGACCGGCGAACTCGACCACCCGCGCGTCCTGCGGCGCCATCGACCCGCATGCCCTCCGCGATGCACACAAACACTGTCCGCGCAACACGCGGCCAACCCGGCCAGTCCGGTCTCGAAATCCGACTCGCGACCGGCCAGGGCCTTTGCTGGCGGCACCGCATGCGGCCGCGTGTCGGTTGCTGTGACGAAGATGGCCGCCGGCTGGTCCGTCGGCGACGGCACGCGCGAAAACGGGCGCGTGCGCAGTGCGGTCCACAACCCGGATTCGAGCAGCAGCGCGCGCACCGCCGCGCCATCGAGCGCCGACACCGGTCGGCCGCTGAAGCATTTCAGCATTGCCTGCGGCACCGATTCGTCGACGGCGATGACGACTGAGACCAGGGCACGACGCTCGCCCCGATGAATTGCGCTGATGGTGCCGCCGGCCGGCGCCGTATACAGCACGCCGGGGTGCCGCTTGTCCTCGAATATTGCTTGCCCGAGCGCGACCCGATCGCCGACCTCGACCTTCAGGGCCGGCCTAAGGCCGGGAAAGTCGGATCCCAGGACCGCGACGGTCGACACCGGGCGCGCCGCTTCGACCGAGGCCGCCGGCGCGCCGGCCAACGGCAGATCGAGTCCCTTGCTCGAACGCACCACGGTCATCGCCGTCCACCTTCTCTCGTGGCGTCGCACCCAAACTCTGCATAATCCGCGTGGGGCGACCTTAGGGGGTCCTGCTCGACGCAACTTGACGGCCGTCAACGCGCGGCCCGACGTCGGGGCGCAGCCTATTACGCTCGGATCGCATATTGTCCTGACACTGCAGGAACACCCATCGATGACCGCCGAAACGTCCATTCAGGCGCTGCTTTCGCGCCACCCGTTCGCTCACGGCTTTGCGCCGCCGATCGTCGAGCAGTTGGCGGCACTGGCCAGAAGAGTCGGCTTCGAGCCGAACCAGGTGATCTTCCGCGAAGGCGACGACATTGGCGACTTCTTCCTGATCGTCAGCGGACGCGTCGCGCTCGAGATCGTGTCCGACGGGATTGCGCACCGCGTGCACACATTGAGCCCCGGCGATGAACTCGGCTGGTCTGCGGTCCTGATGGGTCAGGGCAAGTACTTCCAGGCGCGCTCGCTCGAGCGCGTCGAGGCGCTCGCTTTTGCAGGCGCGGGCCTGCTGGCGCTGTGCGAGCGCGATCCGAAGTTTGGTTACACAGTAATGCATCGCCTGCTCGCCGTTGTTGCCGAACGACTGCAGGCGACCCGTCTGCAACTGCTCGACATGTACTGGCCGGTCGCGCACAAGGCCGGCGCCTGACACAGCGGAACTTGCGACACACCACCGACGGCCCGCGCACTGCGTCTGGGGCTGCCACGCTCGTCTGGACCGATGCGCAAGACTGTGGCACCGTCGCGGTCGCGCTCGGCGGCCGCCTTCGACATGTGGCACGGGTGAACACCGAAATGTGACAGAGATTCTGAGATAGGTTCTAGCCGCGATGCGCATCACCAGTCCTCCCCTCGTCCCGCCACCTCCGGTCATTCCTCCCGGTTCCCTGGCCGCGTGGGCCATCGCGTGCCGGCTGCCCAGCCTGCTGGTCGCGATCAGTCCGGTGATCGTCGGAACGGCACTCGCGTGGACGCGAACCGGCCAGTTCTCCGCTCTGACCATGGCGCTGGCGCTGGTCGCCGCAGTGCTGCTGCAGATCGTGTCGAATCTGCAGAACGACGTCGGTTACACGACGCGCGGCGCCGAGCAGCACGGCGACCGCGTCGGACTGCCGCGTGCCACGGCACGTGGCTGGCTGGCCGTCCGCCAGGTCCGCGCGGCCATCGCGGCGTGCTCGCTGCTGACCCTGCTGCTTGGACTACCGCTGGTGATGGCGCATGGCTGGCCGGTGCTGGCCATGGGACTGGCCTCCTTGGCGGCCGCGCTGGCTTACATGGGCGGGCCGCGGCCGATTGCCTACACGCCGCTGGGCGAGGCAGTGGTGTTCGTGTTCTTCGGTCTGGTCGCGGTGACCGGCTCCGATTTCATCCAGACGGGCAGCGTCGGCGCCACGACCGGGCTGGCGGCCGTGGCGCTGGGCGCACTCGCGGCCGCTGCGCTCGCGGTCAACAACCATCGCGACATCCCCCACGACCGTCGCGTCGGCCGCCGGACGTTTGCGGTGATCTTCGGGCCGGACGCATCGCGGGCCATGTATGCGGCCAGCCTGATCGCCGCGTTCGTCCTGCTCCTGCCGATGGCCTGGATCGAATCCAACGCTGCTGTGCTGCTGCCGCTGCTGCTGGCTCCGAAGGCGCACAACCTGCAGCGCGATTTCTCGCGGTGCGCGCCGGGAGCGGCATTCAATGCGATCCTCTTGCGCACGTTCAAGCTGGAACTCGCATTCGCGGCACTGCTCGCGGCCGGCGTCATCGGCGGTCACCTGCTTGGTTAAGACCGCGCGAATGCGGGAACAGCGGCGTTCCGGCGAACGCCGTGCAACGTCAGCGTGGGGCGTCGAGCGATGCCGCTCGCAACGACGACGTCAGGGCGAGCGAGGATGCCGAAGGCAGCGGACCGTCCTGTGCCAGCTGGACCACCGCAACGTCCCAGCCCGCCTTGATGACCTTCGTCACCGCGCGTCGCTTCATCGACGCAGAACGCACGAAATAGAACTTCCGCCCCGGCATCGCCGATAGCCTGAAGAGCACGCGGCGCATCTGCGCATCGATCGCGCCGACCGGCTCCGTCGCCGCGTTGACTTCGGCACAGATCGCCACGGCATCGCCATCGCGCCCAACCAGCTGCGACACGTCCGCGCCGCCCGAGCGCGGCTTCAGCTGCCATTGGATCGACGCCGCCGCGACGCCATGTGCCACCAGCCATTCGGCGGCAAGAACGAGCAGGTGGTCGCGCTGGATCTCGTTGAAGTCGTCGAGGGCCTGTCTGCGCAGCGACTGCAGGCGCGCCAGCGCATCCTCGATGCTGTCGACGGGCACCGAACTCAGGCGTTGCAGCGCCTGCAGCCGTCGCTGGACATCGGCGAGCAGGTCGTGGCGGGCCTGTTGGAAGGGTTCGCGGTTCGACATCAAGGATGTGGTGCTACCGGGTTTGTCGGGTCGGTGACGCCCGCACTATCTCGGTAGGGCGCGGATGTTGGACGCAAGTTAATGGCTTTTCTGGCGCGCGCGTAGGCCCGCGACTCGCATATCTCAGGCATCCGGGATCAGCCGAGTGGACGGTGCACGGCCCACGCAATTTGCCGAACCACGCATCGCTATCGCTCCGACATCGATGGAACGACGGCTACGCGACTGCCTGTTTGTCGGTAGACAGGGGTTCGCTGCTGGTCGCCGGGCGTCGAGACTTGCGGAACTCCGACCACCAGGTCGCCGCATCGAGCTGTGTCCACGCCAGACGGCTCGCCAGCCGGTCGAGCGCTTCGACGACGGCTTCAGCGCTGCGCGGCCGGCGGTTGCGGTCCTTCTCGAGGCACGCTGCGATCAGTGCGTCGAGTCCCTCCGGGACTTCGACTCCGGCATCACGCACCCGCGGCGCCGGTGCATGCAGCACCTGGTTGCTGATCGCGAGGCTGTCATCGCCGTCGAAGATCGGGCGGCCCGTCAACAGGAAGTAGCCGACAGCGCCGAGCGCGTAGATGTCCGAGCGCGCGTCGACATCCGGAGGGATTCAGCAGCCGTTCCGGCGCCATGTAGCGCGGCGTGCCGACGATCTTCAGCTGCTTGGTGATGTCGCGCGTGTCGGCACGCTCGAGGTTCTTCACCAGACCGAAGTCGAGCAGCTTGACGACGTCGTCCTCGCCGCGCCGGCACAGCATGACGTTCTCCGGCTTCACGTCGCGATGGATCAGGCCGCGCTCGTGCGCTTCGCGCAGCGCGGCAGCCACCTGCCGCAGGATGTGGATCACGCGACCCGGCGGCACGCGCCCGGAGTGCTCGACCAGCTCGGCGAGCGTGACGCCGTCGAGATACTCCATCACGTAGTACGGCTGGCCCTCGCGCGTGCGGCCGAAGTCGTAGATCTCGACGGTGTTCGGATGCCGCAGCTGGCTCGCCAGCTGCACCTCGCGCTCGAAGCGGTGCACGAATTCGTCGGTCGCGACGTGCTTCTTCAGGATCTTGATCGCGGTCGGTCGCTTCAGCAGCGCGTGGCGCGCGAGATAGATCGTCGCCATCCCGCCCTCGCTGATGCGGCGCTCGAGCGTGTAGGCGCCGAGCCGCTGCACGCCGGCCGAACTGGCGGCTCAGTCGCGCCAGCAGGAAGGCCGACATGAACGCCGCGACCAGCGTCAGCGCGACGATGCCGCCGATGACCGACGAGGCTGATCGTCAGGTAGCGCAGCGTCGCGAAGGCCTCGGCGGCGGAAATCTCCGCGACCACGCCGAAGTCGTAGGCCGGCAGCCAGTCGCCAGGCGCCGATCACTTCGGTGCCGCGATAGCCGCGGTACGGCGTCGCGATGACGCCGCGCCGGTCGATCTCGGCGGTCTTGTCGCGCGCGGCGATCGCCAGCGCGGCCGCCTGCGTCAGCGGCCGCGCGGCCGGCTCCAGCTTCGGCGCATTTCCGCCGACCCGCTCGCCGCCCGGATCGCGCACATGAATAGCAGGCGATCGCCGGCAGTCGACGTCGGACTGCGCGTCGGCACGCCCTCCGTCCGGCGACTCGGCGAGCCGGCTGGAGGTCAGCATCAGTCCGTCGTCGCCGAACGCGTAGGCCTCGCCGGTGTTCGCCCGGCCGTGCGGCCGAGAAGATCGTTTCGAGTTCGCGATCGGTCGCGACGCCCATCGCGAGCGCGGCCACCGGCGCACCGTCGCCGATGCGGATCGGCGCGATGAACCACGCCACCGGTCGCAGCGCGCCATCAGCGCCGCGCACCGACAGTTCCGCTTCGTCGGATACGGCCGCACGAACTGCGGCTGGCCCTCGAATACGCGGTCGAGCCGCTCGCGGAACACACCAGAACGAATGCGCTGGCCGCAGCGCAAGCGGGTCCTTCGACGACAGCACCCGACCGTCGCGATCAAGAATGCGGAAAGCGACCACGCCCGAGGTCGACAGCCGCGACTGCACTTCGGCGCTCAGGCGTTCGGCCTCCTGCGTGCAGCGGCCGGGCTCGGTCAGCGCGCCGCGGCGGTCGGCGACGAACTGCGTCGCCTGCGCCACCACCGTCGGATTGCGCGCCGCGCGCTGCGACCTCGGCCATGTGCTCGTAGAGCCCAGACGTCGAGCCCCTTGACCACGGTGCCCGAGCAGCGCCTCCAGGCTGGCGACGCGCGTTTCGGCAAGTGCCGAACGCACGCCGGTGTAGGTCCAGTAGCCGAGTCCGATCAGCAGCACACCCAGCAGCACCGTCGCGGCGTTGCGCCACGTCTCGGTCTCGACCAGGCCGGCGATCAGGTTCGGAATCGCGCCGGCCGACGCCTCCGGGATCGCCGGCGCCGAGATCGGGGGCGCGGTGCAGCGACTCGCAGCTCTCCGGAAGTGCGTCAGTCATCGAACCTCCCGGTCCGGCCCATGCGGACAGACTCGATGCATCGGATGAGACGCCCAAGGTGGCGGTCCAGGCACCCATCCTACCGCGAGGCGCTGTGACTCCGACGAGCCGATGCTTCGATGCAGGGCGATCTCAGGCGCGCGAGCAGCGGCCGATCAGCCGATGACGCCCGGGAAGAGCGTCAGCGCAATGGTCGGCACCATGCACAACACACCGGCCGCGACGGCGATCGCGTCCCTGCGACGGCGCTCCCTCCGGCTGCGATCCCATGAACATCAGCTGGATCACGCGCAGGTAGAAGTAGATGCCGAGGTAGCTGCCTACCAGCGCCGAGCACGGCGTACAGCGTGTAGCCGGCCGCAACGACGTTGCTTGAAGATCAGGAACTTGGCGACGAAGCCCGGGAACGGCGGGATGCCGGCCAGCGACAGCAGCGCGATGGCGAGCAGCACGGCCGCATACGGCTGCCGCTGGTAAAGCCCCTTCAATGCATCGAGCCGATCGCGCCGCGCATCGTCCGGTCCGATCGGCAGCGATGCGAATGCCAGCGCGTTCATCAGTCCGTACGCCAGCAGGTAGAAGGTCACGCGCCTGCAGCCGCGTCGGTCCGGCGCCGAGCAACGCGTAGAACAGGTAGCCGGCGTGCGCGATCGACGAATAGGCGATCATGCGCCGGAAGCTCGGCTGTCGCATCGCTGCCAGGTTGCCCCAGACGATCGAGATCAGCGGCAGGATCGCGAGCAGGTCGACCAGCGAGCCTGCCGATCGTGCGCGGTGCCGAACAGCCGCACCACAGCGAGCAGCACGCCGGCCTTGATCAGGATCGCCATGTAGGCCGTGACCGGCACGCTCGCGGCCTCGTACGCGTCGGGCGCCCAGGCGTGGAACGGAACCACGGCGGCCTTCAGGAAGAACGCGACCAGCACCAGGATGATCGCCACGCTGGCCAGCGTGTCCCGGTGCCTGCGCGGCCTGACGAAGCGCCGATCGAGCGCGAGCGAGCCGGTCGCGCCGTAGACCAGCGATGCGCCCATCAGGAACATCGCGCGTCGCCGCGCCGCCGAGCACCAGGTACTTCAGCGCCGCCTCGGCCGCCTCGTGCCGCTGGTACGCGAGCAGCACCAGCACGTAGATCGGCATCGACATGATCTCGAGGCCGAGGAACATCGTCAGGAAACCGTCGGCGATGTGACGAGCAGCACGCCGTACAGCGACGACAACAGCAGGATGTAGAAGCGCGCGTCGCTGCCGAACTCGTTGCGCGACAGTTGCAGCAGCGGAAGCGCGAGGGCCAGGACGATCGCCTTCGCCAGCCATCGTCCGCTGGGTCGACCGAGAAGTGTCCGGGAAACGGGCTCCCCTCGAACTGCACGGCCACCAGCAGCAGCGGCGAACAGCGTAGCCATCAGCGTGAAGCCCATCGCCACCGCAGTCGCGCCGCGCGCGCCAATGCCCAGTACTTCCATACCGATCAGCACGACGATGCCGGCGAGCAGCAGGTGCTCGGGCAGCAGCGCGATCACCATGAGCGACCAGTTCATCGTCCGGCCTCCGGTGGCGTTGCGACCGACGCGCGGCGTCGTGACTGCCGGCCGCGCGGCGACATCGACCCACTGCTGGTACTGCCGCGCCGCGACCTCGGTCTTGCGCAGCGGCTCCTGCGGGAACAGGCCCAGCCAGAACACCGCGACCACCAGCGCCACCAGAATCGCGCGCTCGCGGCCGTTCAGATCGACCAGCGGAAGGTGCGGCGCGCGCGTCGCACCGAACAGGAAGCGCTGCGCGAACCACAGCATGTAGATCGCGCCCAGCACGACGCCACCGACCGCTGTCACGCTCAGCACCAGCGGCACGCTGTCGCCGGCCAGGTACAGCGGCCAAGATGCATTGAATGCGCCGAGCAGCACCAGGAACTCGCCGGTGAAACCGCTGGTGGTCGGCAGTCCGATCGCGGCCAGCGTCAGGATCATGAAGAACACCGAGTAGACCGGCAGCGTCTTCGCCAGCCCGCCGTAGGCGGCGAGTTCGCGGCTATGACACCGCTCGTAGATCATGCCGACCATCAGGAACAGGCCGGCCGCTGTCAGTCCGTGGCTGACCATCTGGATGATCGCGCCCTGGATGCCGATCAGGTCCAGGCTCGCCAGCCCGAGCATCACGTAGCCCAGGTGACTGATCGACGAGTAGGCAATGATCTTCTTGATGTCGGTCTGAACCAGCGCCAGGCAGGCGCCGTAGATGATGCTGACCACCGCCGCCAGCATCACCCAGTCGACCGCGGCGCGCGCGGCATCCGGGAACAGCGGGAAGCCGAGCTTGATGAAACCGTAGGTTCCCATCTTCAGCAGCACTCCGGCCAGGATCACCGATCCGGCGGTCGGCGCCTCGACGTGTGCGTCCGGCAGCCAGGTGTGCAGCGGCACGATCGGCACCTTGATCGCGAACGACAGCGCAAAAGCGGCCAGCAGCCAGCCCTGAACTTCCGACCGGCAGCCGTTGCCGGTACAGATCGGCGAACGAGAACGACAGCGTGCCGGTGCACCTGACGCAGCGCGTAGACGAGATAGATCACCGCGGCCAGCATCAGGATCGAGCCGAAGGCGGTGAAAAGGACGAACTTGAGCGTCGCGTAGATGCGCCGCTCGCCACCCCAGATGCCGATGATCAGGAACATCGGGATCAGCATCGCCTCCCAGAACACATAGAACAGGAACAGATCCTGCGCGAGGAAGGTCCCCAGCATCGTGAACTGGATCAGGAACACCATCGCATAGAACAGCTTCACGTCCTTGGTGATGGCCGTGAAGGCTCCGGCGACGACCAGCGGACCGAGGAAGGTGGTCAGCAGCACCAGCAGGATGTTGAATCCGTCGAGACCGATGTGATAGCTGACACCCCAGTCCACGATCCACGGGATGCGCGTTTCGAACTGCAGTCCGGCTACGCCGGCCTCGAAGCGCAGATAGAGCCACGCCGTCAGCGCGAACTGGACCACCATCGTCCAGAACGTCAGCCGGCGCACGGCGTCCTCGCTGCCGCAGGCCGCCAGCAGCGCGATGCCGACGAGCGGAATGAACAGGATGACGTTGAGAGCGATCGCCTCAGACATGAGCCCAGCTCCAGGCGAGCACGACGATCATTCCCGCCAGCACCAGGAAGGCGTAGCGGTGCAGGTTTCCGTTCTGCACCCGCGTCAGTTGCCCGGCCGTGTCGTCGCGCCATCGCGGCCATGCCGTCGAGCGTGCCGTCCAGCAGCAGCCGGTCGCCGACGCGCAGGAACACGCGGTCCGAGATCCATTGCAGCGGCCGACCGAGTATGGCGTCATAGAGCTCGTCGATGTAGTACTTGCCCGAAAGCAGCCGGTGCAGCGGGCCGACGCTCTCGCGCACGCGCGATGCGCGCGCGCCGTTGCGGGCATAGAAGTACGCAGCGGCCGCCAGCCCGGCGATGGCGATCGCCACCGACAGCGCGACCAGCGGCGTCTCGTAGTGATGCAGCTCCGGCGCGATGGGCGGCAGGGCAGCATCGGCTCGAGGAAGTGCGGAATCGAGAAGAAGCCGCCAACCGCGGACAGCACCGCAAGCACGACCAGCACTCCGGTCATCGACCACGGCGATTCATGGATGTGGTGCTCGGTCTTTTCGTCCATGCGCGGCGTTCCGAAAAACGTCAGCCACAGCAGCCGGAACATGTAAAAGGCGGTCATCAGGGCGGTCAGTGCGCCGACCGCGAACAGTGCACGGCGATCCGCCTCTCTCGCTCGCGAACGCGAACCACAGGATCTCGTCCTTCGAGAAGAAGCCGGCCAGCGGAGGCAGCCCCGCGATGGCGGCGGTCGCTATCGCGAATGTGACGAAGGTGATGGGGATCTTCTTCGCCAGCCCGCCCATCTTGCGGATGTCCTGCTCGCCCGACATCGCGTGGATCACGCTGCCGGCGCCGAGGAAGAGGCACGCCTTGAAGAACGCGTGCGTGTAAAGGTGAAACACCGCGACTCCGTAGGCGCCGACTCCGGCCGCGACGAACATGAAGCCGAGCTGCGAGATCGTCGAGTACGCGAGCACCTTCTTGATGTCGGTCTGCACCAGTGCGATCGTCGCCGCGAAGAACGCGGTGGCCACACCGATGGTCGCGACCAGCGCGGAGGCCTCCGGCGCGTTGATGAAGATGCCGTGCAGCCGTGCCACCAGGTAGACGCCGGCGGTCACCATCGTCGCGGCGTGGATCAGCGCCGACACCGGCGTCGGACCGGCCATCGCGTCCGGCAGCCATACGTGCAGCGGGATCTGCGCCGACTTGCCGGTCGCGCCGATGAAGAGGAACACTCCGACCAGGCTGGCGGATACCGCCACCGGACCGGCGAGGAACGCGGCATTGATCCGGTCGATATCGAGCGTGCCGAGCGTCCGGTACAGCAGGAACATGCCGATCAGGAAGCCGGCATCGCCGACGCGGTTGGTGATGAACGCCTTCTTGCCCGCGGCGGCCTTCTCCGGGTCCTCGAACCAGAATCCGATCAGCAGATACGACGCGAGCCCGACGCCTTCCCAGCCGACGAACAGCACCAGCAGCGACCGTCCCATCACCAGCATCAGCATGAAAAACAGGAACACGTTCAGGTAGGCGAAGAAACGCGCGTAGCCCGCGTCCTCCTTCATGTAGCCGATCGAATAGATGTGGATCAGCGATCCGACACCGGTGACGATCAGCGCCATCACCGCGGTCAGCCGGTCGAAGTAAAAGGCGATCTCGAACGAGCGGTCGCCGAACTGCGCCCAGGTGAACACCGTCTGTACCAGCGGCTCGCCCGAGGCCAGCATCGACGAAGTGCAGATCACAGCCAGCACGAACGACACGATCGGCAGCCCGCAGGCGACGAGGGAGACGAACGTGTTACCGAAGCGCCGGCCCAGCAGGCCGTTGATGAGGAAGCCCAGCCAGCGGCAGCAGAACGATCCAGGCGAGCAACTTGGCTCATCGCTCAGCCCCTGAGGTCGGCATACGCGTCGAGGTCGAGCGTGCGCTTGCGTCGGACCAGCAGCAGCACGATCGGGATCGCGATCGCGATCTCGGCGGTGGCGACGACGAACACCAGGAACACCAGCACGGCGCCAACCGCAGAGCCCATCTGGGCCGCGAACGTCACCAGGCTGAGGTTGACGCCATTCAGCATCAGCTCCATGCACATCAGCATCACCAGCACGTTGCGCCGGATGATCACGCCGGTCAGCCCGATCGCGAACAGCGCGATCGCCAGCCCGAGCAGCAGCTGGACCTTATCCATGGTGGCTCCGGTTGACCTGGATGACGGCGATCGCCGCCACGATGGCGGCCAGCAGCAGGACCGAGGTCAGCTCGAACTCCAGCCAGTATTCGTTGAGGAAGGCCGACGAGAACTGGTTCAGCGTGAAGGTCGCGCCGCCGGCTCCTCGTGCACTCTGGGCGGACCCGTCCGACACCATCATGCCGAGCACGACGATGAACGCCCCGCAGCCGAGCGCTCCTGGCACCAGCAGGCTCGAATAGCGCTGTCCGACCGCCGAGTCGCGCGGATCGAGCAGCATGATCACGTACACGATGAACACCATGACCGCGCCGACATAGATCAGCACCTGGAAGGCGGCGATGAAGTGAACGCCGAGCAGACCGTAGATGCCGCCCAGGAACACCATCGTCGAGATCAGCGCAAGCGCCACCCGCATCGGTTCGCGCAGCACCAGCATCAGCGCCGCGCCGATCAGCGCACAGACGCCGAAGACGACCAGCAGCAGCGTCTCAAGGTTGGCGAGCAGGCTTTCGATCACGCTGGCCCCCGGGGTGCGGTTGGTGACGGCGGATAGTGTTTGGCGACGTCGAGCTGCGGACGCCAGCCGAGCAGCTCTTCCTTGCCCAGCCACATCCGCCCGCGGTCGGCGGCCGGCAGGTGCGGCACGTCCTCGACCATTCGGATCGCGTCCTCCGGGCAGGCCTCGACGCACAGCCCGCAAAATACGCAGCGCGAATAGTCGATCTCGAAGCGCGCCGGATACTTCGGATGCGCGGCGTCCGACGGATCGAAGGCTGCCTCGATCTCGATCACCTTGGCCGGACAGACAGTCGCGCACATGTTGCAGGCGACGCACTGGGGGCGGCCGGAACCGTCTTCGCGCTGAGTCAGGATGTGCTTGCCGCGGTTGCCCTTCGCGTAGTCCCAGCGCTTCTCCTCGGGGTAGTACGTCGTCAGCGCGCCCTTGCGGCCGGTCATCCAGCGCAGCATGTTGCGCGTGAACACCCGGCCGGTGATGATGAGGCCGCGCATGATTTCGAACAGGTACGCCTGCTCCCACCACGACATCGTGGGTTCGTTCCAGTACTTCTTGCGTACGTACGGAGCCCTAGACATTTCCGCCCCCCAGCGCCCACACCGCAAGCACGGTGAAGACGAGGTTGATGAGCGCCAGCGGCAGCATGAATTTCCATGCGAAGCGCAGCACCTGGTCGTAGCGGAAGCGCGGCAGCGACCAGCGAACCAGGATCTGGAAGCTGCAGACGACGAAAACCTTGACGAGGAACACGACGAGCTGCGTCAGCACGACGGCGCCGTGGCTCATCGCGACGCTGTATCCGCCGGGAAATGCAAAGCCGGCGTCGCTCATGTACGGCAGGTTGTAGCCGCCGAGGAACAGCGTCGTGAACAGCGCACCGATGATCGCGATCTCGATGAACTCGGCGAACATGAACAGGCCCATTTTCATCGCCGAGTATTCGGTGAAGTAGCCGGCGATCAGCTCGGACTCGGCCTCGGGCAGGTCAAACGGGATGCGCTTGTTCTCGGCAACCGCCGCGACCATGAACAGGATCGCAGCGAACGGCTGGTAGACGATGCCCCATGCCGGCAGAACGCCCAGCACCGTGCCGGACTGCTGCTGCACGATCGAGTTGAGATCCACCGTACCGAAGATCACGATCAACCCGAGCACCGTCAGGCCCATGACCACTTCGTACGAGATCATCTGGCTGCCGGCGCGCAGCGCTCCCAGCAGCGAGAACTTGTTGGACGACGACCAGCCGGCCAGCATCGCCCCGATGATCGTCATGCCGCCGAACGCGAACACCATCAGCACGCCGGCATCGAGTCGCGCGATCTGCATCGGGTAACTGCGTTCGCCGAACCAGCCTGCGAGCGGCGGGATCAGTTCGCCGGGAATCAGCTGGCCGCCGAACGGAATGACGGCAAACACCAGCAGCACCGGCGTGAACACGACCCACGGCGCCACCGCGTAGGCGTACCAGTCGTACGTCTTCGGCCGGAAGTCCTCCTTCAGCAGCATCTTCAGGCCGTCGGCCATGCCGTGGAACAGTCCCCACCACACCAGCTTGACCTGCGTGAACGGGATGCGCAGGTAGGCGCGATTGGCCCCGATGCGGTCGGACATCACGGCCGCCTGCTTGCGCTCGACCCAGGTGAGGATGGTGCCGAAGCCCATCAGCACCGAGATCGCGTAGGTGATGAAGACGATCGTGATGACGAGGTCCTGGATCATGCGATCGCCTCGGCCGTGGCGGCGAGCCGCGCGAACAGCTGCTCCGCGTGCGCGACGCTGTCCTTCTTGCGCACGATCGGCTCGAAGCGGCTGACGACGCCGCTGAAGTTGGTGTAGCTGCCGGCACGCTCGGTCTGGATGCTGATCGGCAGGAACACGTCGGCATGGCCGTTTTCCGGCGCAAGGTAGGAACCGAGCAGGACCACGGGTACGCCGCGCGGCAGTTCGGCGAAGTTGCATCCCTCGCCCCACACCAGCACCAGGTCGGCAGTCGCCGTTTCGGGTGGTCGCCGCCTTGCCGAACAGCTCGTGTCGCGGTGCGCGTGTTCGGGTTCTTGTCGGCGCGGATCAGCAGGTCGTCCTCGACTCGCTCGCCCGGCTGCAGGCGCCCAGTCGGACTTGACCCGGCAGCGCATCCGTCCGCCGAGCGCTGTCCTTGAATGCCGCCAGTTCCTCGTTCGATCCCCAGCTGGACACGAGCGCCAGCGGGTGGATCGAGGCGGCGATCAGCGTCGCGCCTGCGCGATGGCATCGTCGAGCGGGGCGACCTGACCCTTGAGCATGGCCTGCTCGGCGCGCGGTCGCTCGAAGATCTTCGCCAGGTCGCGGCCCTTGTTGCAGATCCATGGCCCGTTGACCGCAGGGTTCTCGCGCGGCGTGACGCGCGCGATCGCGGTGTTTTCGCGCGGGTCGAGCGCATTCAGACTTCCACTCGGGCTTGCGGTGCCAGATGTCGACCGTGCAGCCGCGGCTGCAGCCCGGGCATACCGACGGCGTCGCCTTCAGATACCAGACGCGTGCCTTGTGCAGGAACTGCTTGCGACAGCAGCGCGCCGACCGGACAGATGTCGATCACGTTGTCCGAGTACGGATCGGCCTCGAAGTCGCGGTTCTCGACGGGCCGCACCAGCGAGCCGTCACCGCGGTTCTGGATGCCGAGCGCATGCGACTTCGACACCTCGCGCGTGAAGCGCACGCAGCGCGAGCACACGATGCAGCGCTCGTTGTCGAGCACGATGCGGCTCGACAGGTCGAAGTACTTGGTCGCGTGCACCTTCGGCACCGTCGACACCGACGGCAGCCCGTTCATCTCGTAGTGATAGTCCTGCAGCGTGCACTCGCCGGCCTTGTCGCAGATGCCGCAGTCGACCGGGTGGTTCAGCAGGATGAACTGCAGCGTCTCGCGCCGGCGCGCACGCACGGCCTCCGAGTCCGTCAGCACGCGCATGCCTTCGGTGACCGGCATGTTGCAGGCGATCTCCATCCAGCGCCGCCGCCGCCCTCGCCTTCCACTTCGACCACGCAGATGCGGCAGTTGCCGGAGACCGACAGATGCGGATGCCAGCAGAAGGTCGGGATGAAGAATCCGGCTGCCCGAGCGGCCTGCATGACGGTCTGCCCCTTGGCGGCAGTGACCGGCTGGCCGTTGATGAAGAAATCAGGCATGCGCCGCCTCCTCGACCGCCGTATCCACTTCGAGGCGGCCGTCGAACTTCGAGCGGCCGTGCGCGATGTAGTGCTCGAACTCGTCGCGATACTTGGCGATGATGCCGACCGTCGCATAGCCGGCGGCATCGCCCATGCCGCAGATCGTCGTGCCGTCGTTGGCCTCCGAGATGTGCACCATCGTGTCGATGTCCTCGGGGCGCCCCTGGCCGGCGACGATGCGGTCGATGATCCGGTGCAGCCAGCCCATGCCTTCGCGGCACGGCGTGCACTGGCCGCACGATTCGTGGTGATAGAAGCGCAGCATCACCTGCAGCAGCCGCACCATGCAGGTGCCCTCGGCGATCACGACCATGCCGCCGGAACCGACCTGCGAGCCGGCCGCGACCATCGCCTTGTGGTCGTAGGTGACGTTCGCGATGTCGGCGGCGGTCATCACCTTGGTCGAGATGCCGCCGGGGATGATGCATTTCAGGCCCTTGCCGCCGAGGATGCCGCCGCAGTCCTCGTAGATGAACTTCGCCAGCGGGTAGCCGTACTCGACTTCGTACACACCGGGCTTTTCGATGTGTCCGGAGATCGATACCAGCTGCGTGCCGGGACTCTTGGCCGTGCCGACCTTGCTGGAACGCCTCGGCGCCCATGCGAATGATCACGGCCACGTTCGACAGCGTCTCGACGTTGTTGATGACGGTCGGCCGCTGATACAGCCCGCGCACGGTCAGGCGCGGCGGCCGGTTGCGCGGGTAGCCCTTCTTGCCCTCGATCGAGGTGATCAGCGCCGACGCCTCGCCGCACACGTACGAGCCGGCACCGCGGTAGACGACCAGGTCGCAATCGAAGCCGCTGACCGAGGATGTTCCTGCCGAGCAGACCCGCTTCGTAGGCCTCCTCGACCGCGCCCGCCAGTCGCCGGTACGGCAGATCGAATTCGCCGCGGATGTAGACGAACGCATGACGAACCTCCAGTGCGTAGGCCGCGATCAGCATCGACTCGATCAGCAGGTGCGGCGCGTTCTCCAGGATCCAGCGGTCCTTGAACGTGCCGGGCTCGCCTTCGTCGGCGTTGGCGCACAGATAGTGCGGCTGGCCGTCGTTCAGGTGCACCACCTGCCACTTGCGTCCGACCGGGAATGCCGCGCCGCCGTGGCCCGAGGATGCCGGACGGCGCTGACTTCCTTGGTCACCTCCTCGGGCGTCATCGACGTCAGCACCTTGCTCAGCGTCTCGTAGCCGCCGCGCGCACGCACCTCCGACGAGCAGGTGCGAGGTCGGCGTGACCGGGAAGGTCATCAGCAGCTTGCGCGCCCAGTCATTTCAGCTGCTCCAGCAGCGCGTCGATCTTCTCGGCGCTCATGTTCTCGTGGTAGGCGTCGTTGACCATCACCACCGGCGCCGTGCCGCACGAGCCCAGGCACTCGACGTGCGACAGGGTGAAGCGCCCGTCCGCGGTGGTCTCGCCGGGCCGGATGCCGAGCCGGCGCGACAAGGTGGTCGATCATGCGTTCGGCACCACGCATCGAGCACGACACGTTGCGGCAGGCCTGCAGGTGCCAGCGGCCGATCGGTTCGCGCCGGTACTGCGTGTAGAACGACAGCACCTCCTCGATCTGGATGCGCGGCACGCCGAGGTATTCGATCAGCCAGTCGATGTCCTCGTCGGCGACGTAGCCGCGCTCCTGCTGGATGCGCCGCAGGCACGGCAAGCGTCAGCGACGATTCGAAGCCCGCCGGATAGCGCTCCTTGAGCTGCTCGAACTCGGGCAGCAGGTGTCTCATTGAGCTCACCGGTCGCACTCCCCGCCGATCATGTTGATCGACCCGAACGTCGGAATCAGGTCCGCGAGCTGGTAGCCGTCGAGCATCCTGTGGACGCCGCCCATGTGCACGAAGCTCGGACAGCGCACGTGGACCTTGTAGGGTGTGCCGCTGCCGTCGCTGACCAGGAAGAACCCGAGTTCGCCGTTGGCGCCTTCGTGCGCGACGTAGATCTCGCCGGCCGGAACGCGCGGACCTTCCATGATCAGCTTGAAGTGGTTGATCAGCGACTCGATCTCGCTGTAGACGAGCGGCTTGGGCGGCAAGGTGCAGCGGCGGTCGTCGACATCGATCGGCCCCGCCGGCAGCATGTCGATCAGCTGGCGGATCATGTGCACCGATTCGTCCATCTCGCGCATCCGCACGTAGTAGCGGTCGTAGTTGTCGCCCTTGATGCCGACCGGGACCTCGAAGTCGAGCTCCGCGTAGGCGAGGTACGGCGTGTCCTTGCGCAGGTCGCGCGGCGCTCCGGTCGACCGCAGGATCGGACCTGTGTAGCCCCAGTTGATCGCATCGGCCGTCGACAGCACGCCGACGTCGCGCGTGCGGTCGATGAAGATGCGGTTGCGGTCCATCAGGCCGTGCACGCGCCCGACAAACTCCTCGTACTGATCGAGAATTTCTTCCAGGCGCTTGAGCCACCCGTCCGGCAGGTCGCGCGCCAGCCCGCCGATGCGACCGTAGGTGTAGGTCACGCGCGCGCCGGTCAGGTCGGCGATGTGCTCGTAGACGTAGTCGCGGATCATCACCAGGTACAGGAACGCGGTCATCGCGCCGAGCTCCATCAGCGTGGCCGCGATGCAGGTCAGGTGATCCGCCAGCCGCGAGTACTCGGCCAGCAGGGTGCGCAGATATTTCGTGCGAGGCGTGATCTCGACGCCCATCAGCTGCTCGACGGCGTCGCAGTAGGCGAAGTTGTTGATCAGCGCCGAGCAGTAGTTGAGCCGGTCGACGTACGGAATCAGGTTGTGCCAGGTGTGGTCCTCGCACTCCTTCTCGAAGCCGCGGTGCAGGTAGCCGCAGTGCACGTCGGTGCGCAGGATCTTCTCGCCGTCGAGCTCCGCGATGATCTGGATCGTTCCGTGCGTGGCCGGATGCGACGGACCGATGTTGACGATGACGGTGTCGTCACGCTGCGGCGTGTCGAACGCCGGTCGGACCGGATTGCGAATGACGCTGCCGGGCAGCCGCTCCACGTCAGCTTCCCCTTCCCCGCTCCGCGAGGTCGAAGCCTTCGCGGTAGTCCACCAGCGGCTGTTCGCCCGCCTTCGGATAGTCCTTGCGCAGCGGATAGCCGACGAACCCCTCGTACAGCAGCAGCGGCCGCAGGTCGGCATTGCCGTCGAACCGGATGCCGTACATCTCGTGGCATTCGCGCTCCATGAAGGCGGCCGATCCGTATTCGCGAATCAGCGTCGCGACCACCGGCTCGCGCTCCGGAACCTGCGTCTTCACCCGCACGCGAACCCGGTGCTGGGTCGAATAGAAGTGCCAGACCACGTCGAAGCGGGGTTCCCGCGCCGGCCAGTCGATCGCCGTGACGTCGAGCAGCATGTCGAATGCGAATGCTGATTTCAGTCGTCGAACGGTCTCGGTCAGGTCCGTGGGCGCGATTTCCAGCACCAAAGTGCCGTGCGAAACCGTCCCGCCCTGCTGAGCGCGGATCGAGTCGAAGATCGCCGCGTTCATCAAAAGTCCTTCGTCAGGATCGGATGCTTCTGCCGGGCGATCTTGTCCTGCAGCTGCATGATCCCGTCGATCACGGTCTCCGGCCGCGGCGGGCAACCGGGTACGTAGACGTCGACGGGGATGATGCGGTCGATACCGGCGACCGCCGCGTAGTTCTGGTAGAAGCCGCCGCTCGAGGCGCAAACGCCGAAGGCCATCACCCACTTGGGTTCGCACATCTGCTCGTAGACTTTCAACAGGATGGGCGCCTGCTTGTGCGTCACCGTGCCGACCACCATCAGCAGGTCCGACTGACGCGGCGAGAAACGCGGAAGCGCTGCGCCGAACCGGTCGGTGTCGTACGGCGTGGAACTCACCGACATGAACTCCATCGCGCAGCACGCGGTGACGAACGGGTAGGGGAAGAGCGAGAACTTGCGGGCCCAGCCGCAAAGCTCGTCCTTCTTCGTCGTCAGGTACTCGAACGCGGCGCTCTTCGTGCCGGCCGCCGCAGATCGGAATCGGGGCACGGCTGTTCACTCGGTCACTCCTTCCAGCAGCCGCGCGCGGTAGACGTAGAGCAGGATCAGCACCAGCAGGGCCATGAAGATGACGAAGGTGATCAGCATCGTCCCGGTCACCGGCTGCGCACCGAGCGCCCAGATGAAGAGGAACACCGTCTCGAGATCGAACAGGATGAAGACGATCGCCACCGCGTAGTACTTGATCGGGACCGCCTTGACGTTGCGTGGATCGACCGGCGTCGCCCCGCACTCGAACGGTTCGAGCTTCACCGCGCGTGTCGACCGGCCGCGGGCCGAGGACGCGGTTGAGCAGCAGCATCAGCGCAACCACGCTCAGGATCGCGATCATGTAGACGAGGAAGACGACATACGGGCTCATGACGGTCGGTCCGGTCTTCGCTGGCTACGCTGCGTAGCCCAGGTATTCGGGCTGGTACATCTGCGCACGGATCAGCGCGGCGAGATCAGCGGGGCGATCGACATCGGCCAACCCTCGGCGGTACGCGACTTCCGCGACCGCTGTGGCGATCAGCAGCGACACCTCAGCGGATATTCCGCAGCGGCGGATACAGACTGCCCTGGTCGAGGTCCGCCCGACTGACGGTTTCTGCCAGCGTGCGCGCCGCTTCCATGAACATCTCGTCCGTCACGCGCGACGCGCCGACCGCGACCACGCCGAGGCCCACGCCGGGGAAGATGTACGAGTTGTTGCCCTGGCGCGGCACGTAACGGCGTCCGTTGAAGTCCACCGCGTCGAACGGACTGCCCGAGGCGAACAGCGCCTTGCCGCCGGACCAGCTGTACGCCTGCTCGGCGGTGCATTCCGCGCGCGAGGTCGGGTTCGACAGGGCGAACACGATCGGCCGCTCGTTCAGACGCGTCATCGTCTCGACCACCTCGCGCGTGAAGGTGTTCGGCGTGGCGCTGACGCCGATGATCGCGGTCGGCTTCAGCGCCTTCACCGCGCCGATGAAATCACCGACCGGCGCGTGTTCGTGCGCGTAGGGCTTCTTGTGCGCGGCAAGCTCCGTGCCGCGACGCGACCACCAGTCCCTTGGAATCGACCAGCCAGCAGCGGCCGCGCGCCTGTGCTTCGCTGAGGCCGTCGGCCTGCATCGCCGCGACCAGCAGGTCGGAGATGCCGGTTGCGGCTTCGCCCGCGCCGAGGCACAGGAAGGTCTGCTCGCGCCATCCGTTTGCCCGTCACGCGCAGCGCCGAGAAGATGCCGGCGACCACCACGCTGGCCGTGCCCTGGATGTCGTCGTTGAACGAGCAGATGCGGTCGCGGTAGCGCTGCAGCAGGCGGAACGCGTTGTGGTTGGCGAAGTCCTCGAACTGCACCAGGATGCCCGGGAAACACGGCCTGGGTCGCCTCGATGAACTCCTCGACCAGCTCGTCGAACTGCGGCGCCGGCCAGCGCGCTTGCTGTCGCAGCCCGAGATACAGCGGATCGACAAGCAGCTTTTCATTGTTGGTACCGACGTCGAGCATCACCGGCAGGCAGCGGCGCGGATGCACGCCGGCGCATGCGGTGTAGAGCGCCAGCTTGCCGATCGGGATGCCCATCCCGTTCGCGCCGAGATCGCCCAGGCCGAGGATGCGCTCGCCGTCGGTGACGACGATGATCGCCGCTTCCCGGTACGGCCAGTTGCGCAGCACCGACTGCATCCGTCCGCGGTCGGCGGCGCTGACGAACAGGCCGCGCGGGCGCCGGTAGATGTGTCCGAACTGCTGGCAGGCGAGACCGACGGTCGGCGTGTAGATGATCGGCATCATCTCGTCGGGATGCTCGAGGATGACCCGATAGAACAGCGCCTCGTTGCGGTCCTGCAGCGACTCCAGCATGATGTACTTCGCGAGCGGAGTCTGCAGTCGGCGGAAGTTCTCCATCACACGCTCGAGCTGCTCGACCTGGGCCGACACGTGCGGCGGCAGCAGTCCGCGCAACCCCAGCATTTCGCGTTCGGACTCGCTGAACGCGGTTCCCTTGTTCAGCGTCGGGTCTCGCAGCAGCGCGATTCCGCGCGGAAACCATTCGGGCAATGGCGGTGGCAGCACCCGGGCAGTGTGTTTCTGAGGCATATCTCTCCCCCGTGTCTCGTCGAGTGCCCGGCCGTCATACCGACTCGGGCACCATGTCGATCGCACCGCACGGGCACTCGGTGGCGCACATGCCGCAGCCCTTGCAGTAGTCGTAATTGATGCTGAAGCGCGACCCCGGACCGAGCTTGATCACCGCGTTGTCCGGGCAGACGCCGTAGCAGTTGTCGCATTCGAAGCAGTTGCCGCACGACAGGCAGCGGCGCGCCTCGAACTGCGCGTTGAATTCGGTCAGTCCCTTCTGGACCTCCTCGAAGGTCGACGTGCGCCGAGCGAGGTCGAGCATCGGCCGCACGGTCTTCGGCGCATCGCTGTAGTACCAGGTGTTGAGCCGGTCGAACGTCGCGAGCGCGTGCTTGGCGGCAGGCTGCGTCGGTCGCGCCGCGCAGCCAGGCGTCGATGTGGCGCGCCGCCTTCTTGCCGTGGCCGACTGCCCACCGTCACCGTGCGCTCCGAAGGCACCATGTCGCCGCCGGCGAAGATGCCCGGATGGCCGGTCATCATGTTCGGCGCGACCTGCACGGTGCCGTCCTTGATTTCGAGGCCGGGCACGTTGTCCAGCAGCGAAAGATCGACGTCCTGACCGAGCGCCAGCACCAGCGAGTCCGACTCGAGCGTCTCGATTTCACCGGTCGGCTGCGGAAAGCCCTTGTCGTCGAGCGCCATCTTCTCGACGGTCAGCGTGCCGCCGTCGCTGACATTGCGGATCGTCGACAGCCACTTGATCAGCACGCCTTCGGCCAGCGCCTCTTCGACCTCGAAGTCGTGCGCCGGCATCTTCTCGCGCGTGCGGCGGTAGACGATGATCGGCTCGGCGCCCATGCGCTTGGCAGTCCGCGCGACGTCGAGCGCGGTGTTGCCGCCGCCGTAGACGACCACGCGCCGGCCGAGCATCGGCTTGTCCTCGCCTTCCATGCTGCGCAGGACCGAGACCGCGTCGAGCATGTGGGCTGCCTCGCCGGCCGGGATGTAGGCGCGCTTGGCGATATGGGCGCCGACCGCAAGGAATGCCGCGTCGAAGCCGCCTTCGCTCATTTCGACCGCGATGTCTGCCACCTTGTGGTTGAGCTTCAGTTCGACGCCCATGTCGAGGATGCGGCGCACCTCGGCATCGAGCACGTCGCGCGGCAGCCGATACGTCGGTATGCCGAAGCGCATCATGCCGCCGGCAATCGGACCGGCTTCGAGGATCGTCACTGCGTGGCCGACGACGGCGCAGGTGGTAGGCCGCGGACAGGCCGGACGGGCCGGCGCCGACGACCAGCACGCGCTTGCCCGACTCGTGCGCCGGCGCGCTGAACTTCCAGTGGCGCTTCAGCGCTTCGTCGCCGAGGAAGCGCTCGACCGAGTTGATGCCGACCGCCTCGTCGATCTGGGCGCGGTTGCACGCGGTCTCGCACGGGTGGTAGCAGACGCGGCCCATGATCGCGGGCAGCGGGTTGTCCTGCACCAGCTGTCGCCAGGCCGCCTCGTAGTCGCCGCCTTCGGCGTGGTACAGCCACTGCTGGATGTTCTCTCCCGCCGGGCAGGCGTTGTTGCACGGAGGCAGGCGGTCCACGTAGACCGGCCGCATCGTGCGCCACGAACCGGTGCGGTTGGCGAGCGACGAGCCCGGGTCGAGCGTGATGGCGAACGGCTTATCCACGCGCGCCCTCCTCGTCCAGCAGGCCATAGGTGGCGATGTTGCGGTCGGCGACCGCCTGGATCTGCGCCAGTCGCGCCTCGTCGCGTTTCGGCGAGAACAGGTGCGCGAAGCGCTTCTGCAGCTTCAGGTAGTCGTCGACCGGCACGCGATGCCGGATCGGCGTGCGGCCAGTGACCTCGCCGTTTTCGGCTTCGAACAACGGGAACAGTGCCGATTCCACTGCCGCGCGCGCGACCTTGATCGTGTCTGCAGGCGCCGAGCCCCAGCCCAGCGGACACGGCACGTGGATGTGAACATAGCGTGCGCCGCGAATTTCCATCGCCCGCGTGACCTTGTCCTCCAGGTCGCGCAGGTTGGCGACGCTCGCCGTGGCCACGTACGGGATGTGGTGTGCCATCGCGATCAGCGGCACGTTCTTGCCCCGGCCGAACTCGTTGCCCGGCTCTTGTCCGACGGCCGGCGTGGTCGCGGTGCGCGCCGCGGGCGGCGTCGCGCTCGAGCGCTGCACGCCGGTGTTCATGTAGGCCTCGTTGTCGTAGCAGATGTAGAGCACGTCGTCGTTGCGCTCGAACATGCCTGACAGGCAACCGAAGCCGATATCCGTGGTGCCGCCGTCGCCGCCCTGCGCGATGACCCGCACATGGTCCCTGCCCTTCACCTTGAGTGCCGCCGCCACGCCGGACGCGACCGCCGCTGCGTTGCCGAACAGCGAGTGGATCCAGGGGATCTGCCACGAAGTCTCCGGATACGGCGTCGAGAACACCTCGAGGCATCCGGTCGCGTTGACCGCGACCAGCTGGTTGTCGGAGGCGCGCATCGCGGCGTCGAGCGCGTAGCGCGCGCCGAGCGCCTCGCCGCAACCCTGGCAGGCGCGGTGCCCCGAGTTCAGCGAATTGGTGCGCTCCATGTTGGCCTGCACGCTGCGCTCGTCCTCGGCGAGCAGGCGATTGCCGACCGTGAACGTCCCGGTCTGGTAGAACTTGACAGGCTGGCGGGCGTCCATGGCTAGCCGATTCCCGAAGCCACGGTGCCAAGCTGCCGCAGCACCGATTCGGCGGTCGGCCCGCTGCGCCGCTGGCAGGCGTTCGCGCACCAGTTCGCGCTCGACCACCGCAGTGTTGAGGTCGAGGAAGGTGACCGATTCGAGCTCGTCGCGACCGGCGGACTCGAACACACGGGCAGCGAAGCGCGCGTGATGCTGCGGCCGCCCAGGCCGGCGATCGACCGTGTAGCCGTTGAGCTGGATGCCGGACAGCGACTTGCGCACGCCGTCCGACAGGATGCCGCCGAGGCCGAGCGCGAAGCTCTTCTCGAGCACGACCACGCGCTTTGCATGGCCGATCGCCGCGCGCAGCGCGTCGAGCGGGAATGGCCGGAAAGCGGTCACCGTCACCGAGCCGATACGGACGCCGGCGCTGCGCATCGAGTCGACCACCTCCTGCACCGTGCCGTTGACCGAGCCGAGCGCCACGACGATCGTCTCGGCGTCCTCGGCGCGATAGGTGCGCAGCAGACCGCCGGAAATGCGGCCGAAGCGCAGCTCGAATTCCTCGGCGAGCTGCGGGATCAGCTCGAGCGCCTGCAGCTGCTTGTGATGCGCCAGGTAACGTACTTCCGTGAACGCCTCCGGCCCCACCATCGCGCCGATGCTGACCGGCTCGCGCGGATCGAGCACCTGGCGCGGCTCGAACGGCAGCAGATAGCTGTCGACCTCGACCTGCGTCGGCATGTCGACGCGCTCGACCGCGTGCGTCAGGATGAATCCGTCCATGCACACCATCACCGGGCAGCGACAGCGTTCTCGGCCAGACGGAACGCCTGGATGTGCAGGTCGAGCGCTTCCTGGTTGGTTTCCGCGTGCAGCTGGATCCACCCCGAGTCGCGCATCGACATGCTGTCGGAGTGGTCGTTCCAGATGTTGATCGGCGCGCCGATCGCGCGGTTGCCGATCGTCATCACGATCGGCAGGCCCAGGCCGGCCGCGTTGTAGACGGCCTCGGCCATGAACAGCAGCCCCTGGCTGCTGGTCGCCGTGTAGGTGCGCGCGCCGGTGGCCGATGCGCCGATCGCGACCGACAGCGCGGCGAATTCGGATTCGACGTTGATGAACTCGCAGCCGCGCAGATCGCCGGCCTTCACCATCTCGCTGAGGCCCTTCGACGATGTGCGTCTGCGGGGTGATCGGATAGGCACAGATCACCTCGGGGCGCGCCAGCGCGATCGCCTCGGCCACCGCCCGCGAGCCCTCGATCTGTCTAAGCATGGGCGGGCTCCCTCGCAGCGATTTCATACGCCTCGCGCGCCGCTGCCACGTTGGGCTCGCCAGACGCGCAGGGAACTTGTCGCGGATTGCCGCCACGACCGATTCGAGGCCGATCAGCTTCGGTCAGCCCGGCAAAGGCGGCGAGCAACGGCACGTTGGGTACCGCTCGCCCCACGTGGCGCATCGCGATTTCGGTAGCCGCCAGGGCGAACAGGCGCACCTGGGGAGTCCGCTCCTGCAACGTGCTCAATCCAAGGTCCGCCAGCGGACGGGTGGAATTGATCAGCACGGTCCCATTCGGGGACAAACCGTTGAACAGGTCGACCTGATAAAGGAGTGTCGAGTCCTGGATGATCAGTGCATCCGGCTCCATCACCGGCTCGCGCAGCCGGATCGGCCGGTCGTCGATACGGCAGAACGCCATCACCGGCGCGCCCATGCGCTCGGAGCCGAAGCTGGGAAATGCCTGCGCATGCCGACCCTCCAGAAACGCTGCAACCGCCAGCACCTCTGCGCCTGAAACGACCCCCTGGCCGCCACGGCCGTGGATGCGCACTTGCAGCATGTCTCCCTCGGGTTTCCGCCCCACCGCCGTCGCGTGCGGCAGTCGAATGACGCTGCATCGTGGCAGCCGTGGTTGTGCCGTCGATTGACCCCGATCAATCGCATGGTGATCCCCCATTGCGTCATGTGGGTTTCGGCCATTGACCCGCGTCAAGGCCGCCGACAGACCCAAGGGAACAATGCCGTATCGTCGCGCCGACGGCGCTACGCGGGGGACATCAGATGAGCATGACCAGCGAAGCCGTCGCCGGCGTCGGGCCGGCGCGCGCCCGCCGCAAGAGCCGTTGGCCGGCCCGACTCGATTTCGCGCAGAGCGCGAGCGGACTGGTCCTGGGCCTCTTCATGTGGGGCCACATGTTCTTCGTCTCGTCGATCCTGTTCGGCAACGACGCGATGTGGGTCATCACGAAGATGTTCGAGGGCTACTTCTTCTTCGGACGAGCCTATCCGGTGATCGTGTCGGGGGTGGTCGCGGTCGTGTTGATCCTGTTCATCGCCCACGCCGGGCTCGCGGTGCGCAAGTTCCCGATCAACTACGCGCAGTATCGCGTCTACCGCGACCACATGGGGATGATGCATCACGAGGACACCACACTGTGGTGGTGGCAGGTCGTCACCGGCTTCGCGATGTTCTTCCTCGCCTCAGTGCACCTGTATCAGATGCTGATGCACCCCGGAATGATCGGCCCGTTTGAATCCGGCAGACCGGGTCTGGAGCGGGCGCTGGTGGCCGCTGTACCTGGTGCTGCTGTTCTGCGTCGAGCTGCACGGCGGCATCGGCCTGTACCGCCTCGCGGTCAAGTGGGGCTGGTTCGCCGGCAAGGATGCCGAATGCGACGCGCCGGCAACCTGAAGCTGCTGAAGTGGGCGCTGTCCGTCTTCTTCATCGTGCTCGGGCTGATGACGCTCGCCGCCTACATGAAGATCGGCTACGCACACCAGGACAACCCGGGCGTCCGCTACACGCCGGCGTGGCTGCAGACACCGCCGCAGGCGCCGCCACCGGCCTGGTGGCCGTCCTGGCTCAGGGAGGGCCCGCGATGAAAGTCGTCTACACCGACGTGTTGGTCATCGGCGGCGGTCTCGCCGGGCTGCGCATGGCGATCGCCGCCAAGCGGCGCGGGCACGACGCGATCATTCTGTCGCTGGTGCCGGCCAAGCGCTCGCACAGCAAGGCGGCCCAGGGTGGCATGCAGGCGAGCCTCGGCAACGTGATCAAGGGCCAGGGCGACAACGAGGACGTGCACTTCGAGGACACGGTGCGTGGTTCCGACTGGGGCGCCGACCAGGACGTGGTCCGCATGTTCGTCAACACCGCGCCGAAGGCCGTGCGGGAGCTGGCGGCATGGGGAGTGCCTTGGAGCCGCGTGCGCAAGGGCGACCGCCAGGTCGTCATCAACAGCCAGAAAGTCACGATCACCGAGCGTGACGAGGCGCATGGGCTGGTCGCCCAGCGCGACTTCGGCGGCACCAAGAAGTGGCGCACCTGCTTCGCCGCCGACGGGACTGGCCACTCGATGCTCACCGCGGTTGCCGACCGCGCGATCGCAGAATCGATCCCAGTGCACGAGCGGACCGAGGCGCTCGCGCTGATCCACGACGGCGGCCGTTGCTACGGCGCGGTCGTGCGCGACCTCGTGACCGGTGAGCTATCGGCCTACCTCGCAAAGGCGACCGCGATCGCAACCGGTGGCGCCGGCCGCATCTACCAAGTGACGACCAACGCGGTGATCTGCGAGGGTATCGGGCACGCGATCGCGCTCGAGACCGGTGTGGCCGCGCTCGGCAACATGGAAGCCGTGCAGTTTCACCCGACAGGGATTTTCCCGGCCGGCATCCTGGTTACCGAGGGTTGCCGCGGCGACGGCGGGCTGCTCAAGGATGCCGATGGCCACCGCTTCATGCCCGACTACGAGCCGGAGAAGAAGGAGCTTGCGTCGCGCGACGTCGTGAGCCGACGAATGGAGGAACACATCAAGAAGGGCAAGGGCGTGAAGTCGCGCTTCGGCGACCACATCTGGCTCGACATCACGCTGCTGGGCGAGAAGCACATCCACACGAACCTGCGTGAGGTGTGGGACATCTGCCACTACTTCCTCGGGATCGACCCGACGAAGGACATGATCGCGGTGCGCCCGGCGCAGCACTACACGATGGGCGGCGTTCGCACCAACTACACCGGCGAGAGCCCGACGTTGCGAGGACTGTTCGCGGCCGGCGAAGCAGCGTGCTGGGACATGCACGGATTCAACCGCCTCGGCGGCAATTCGGTCGCCGAGACGGTTGTCGCGGGGATGATCGTCGGCGAGTACATCGCTGACTTCTGCGACAAGCGCGACAACGACGTCAACATACCGACCGGCGTCGTGCGCGATTTCCTGCAGCACGAGCAGGCGAAGCTCGACGGCATCCTGCTCGGCAAGGGCACCGAAGATGCCAGCGCAATCAAGACCCGGATGCAGGAAATCATGACCGGCAAGGTCGGCATCTTCCGCAGCGGCAAGGACCTGGAGCAGGCCGTCGACGAACTGCAGAAGCTGCTCGTCCGCAGTCGCAATATCGGCCTCAAGGCGCGGCCGCCCGGCGTCAATCCCGAGCTCGTCACGGCCTATCGCGTGCAGAAGATGCTGAAGCTCGCGCTGTGCGTGTCCTACGGCGCGCTGGTGCGCACCGAAAGTCGCGGCGCGCACTTCCGCGAGGATTACCCGCGTCGCAACGATGCGGAATGGCTGAAGCGCACGCTCGCCACCTGGCAGGGTGACGCGACGCTGCCGACGCTGGCGTACGAGGCGCTCGACATCAGGAAGATGGAATTGCCACCGGGCTGGCGCGGCTACGGCGCGAAGGACTACGTCGACCATCCGGACACTGCCGCGCGGCAGGCCGAAGTCGATGCCGTGAAGCAGAAGATCGCCGACCGCTTCGATCGGCAGCGCGCGCTGATGCCGTATGAGCACTTGCTGCCGAAGAATCTGCGGGGCAAAAACGAGCGGATCGACGAGCAGCTTCCGCCAGCCCCGCCAAGCGCTGCGGAGGAAGCCGCGGACACCGGCTTCCTGTGGGAAAACGAGTAAGCCGTCCTGACGAATTCAGCTCCGGGAACAGCGATGAATCCATCCCAGAACCCGCCGAAGGTCGGCGACAAGATCCGTCTGCGTGTCATGCGCTACAACCCGGCCGACCCGGCCAGCGTCCCGCACCAGCAGACTTACGAACTCGAGCAGATCGGAGGGCATGACGCTGTTCATCGCGCTCAGCGAGATCCGCGACAAGCTCGATCCGTCGCTGCAGTTCGACTTCGTCTGCCGCGCCGGCATCTGCGGCAGCTGCGCGATGGTGATCAACGGGCGCCCGGGGCTCGCCTGCCGCACGCTGACGAAGAACGTCGGCCCGGAGATCACGCTGGCGCCGCTGCCGGTGTTCAAGCTGATCGGCGACCTGTCGGTCGACACCGGCAACTGGATGCGCGCGATGAGCGAGCGGCTCGAGACCTGGGTGCACATGAAGCAGCAGGAGGTCGACCTGCAGCGCATCGAGGAGCGGATGGACCCGGATCTCGCCGAGAAGATCTATGAGCTCGACCGCTGCATCGAATGCGGCTGCTGCGTGTCGGCCTGCGGCACCGCGCGCATGCGCGAGGACTTCGTCGGCGCCGTCGGACTCAACAAGATCGCGCGCTTCCGCCTCGATCCGCGCGACGCGCGCACCGACGCCGACTACTACGAACTGGTCGGCGACGACAATGGCGTGTTCGGCTGCATGTCGCTGCTGGGCTGCCACGACGTCTGCCCGAAGGACCTGCCGCTGCAGACACAGATCGCTTTCATCCGCAGGAAGATGGTTGCCGAAGGAATGAAGTAAGCAGACGACCACCGGGCCTGCGATCACCTGAAGGGAAATCGCAATGGCACGAATCGAGAAGGACTTCCTGGGCCAGAAGGAGCTCCCGGACACCGCGTACTACGGCGTGCAGACGCTGCGCGGCAAGGAGAATTTCCACATCACCGGCATCCCGATGTCGACGGAGCCCTACTTCGTCAAGGCATTCGGGTACGCCAAGAAGGCCGCCGCGCTTGCCAATCGCGACCTCGGCGTGCTTGATCCAAAGGTCGCAAATGCCATCGCGGCGGCGTGCGACCGGCTGATCGCCGGCGAGCTGCGCGACCAGTTCGTCACCGACTTCATCCAGGGCGGCGCCGGCACCTCGACCAACATGAACGCGAACGAGGTGATCGCCAATGTCGCGCTGGAAAGCCTTGGACACAAGAAAGGCGAGTACCAGTACGTCAACCCGAACGACCATGTGAACTTCGGGCAGTCGACCAACGACATGTACCCGACCGCCTTTCGGCTCGCGCTGATCCTGCGGCTCGGCAGCTACATGGAGGCGTTGACGAAGCTGCAGGAGGCCTTCTTCGCCAAGGGCAAGGAATTCAACAAGGTCCTGAAGATGGGCCGCACCCACCTGCAGGATGCCGTGCCGATGTCGCTCGGCCAGGAATTCCACGGCTGGGGCACGACGATCGGCGAAGAGGTGCAGCGCATCGCCGAAGTGCGGCAGTTCCTGCACGAGATCAACCTCGGCGCCACTGCGATCGGCACCACCGTGACGGCGCATCCCGGCTATCCGGAACTGGCGACCAAGTACCTGTCGGAACTCACCGGCTTCAAATTCATCCTGGCCGGCGACCTGATCGAGGCCACCTCGGACACCGGCGCCTACGTGCTGCTTTCCGGCGTGCTGAAGCGCACGTCGTCGAAGCTGACGAAGATCTGCAATGACATTCGGATGCTGGCCTCGGGCCCGCGCTGCGGCTTCAACGAGATCAACCTGCCGCAGATGCAGCCGGGCTCGTCGATCATGCCGGGCAAGGTCAATCCGGTGATCCCGGAAGTCGTCAACCAGACCGGCTTCCTCGTCATCGGCCTCGACCTGACGGTGACGCTGGCGGCCTCGGCCGGGCAGTTGCAGCTCAACGTGATGGAGCCGGTGATCACCTTCGCGCTCTTCACTTCGATCTCGACGATGGAAAACGCCGTCAACAGCCTGCGGGCGAACTGCATCCAGGGCATCACCGCGAACGCCGATCGCACGAAGCAGATGGTGTTGAACTCGCTCGGCATCGTCACGGTGCTCAAGCCCTCGCTCGGCTACAAGCAGTGCGCCGAGCTCGCGCGCGAAGGCTACGAGACCGGCAAGAGCCTGCACGACATCGTGGTCAAGGAACGCAAGCTGCTGACACAGGAGAAGTGGGACGAGGTCTTCTCGTTCGAAAACCTGATCGCTCCGAAATTCGAACAGTAACGGCGCGTCGCGCCGGCCGGTCAAGCCGGCCGATCGAGCCGTTCGCCCCCGGGGAGGGGAACCATGACACTCTCCATTGTTCTGCAGTTCGTGGTCGTCCTGGCCGCGATCTGGATGGGTGCGCGCTACAGCGGCGTCGGCCTCGGCCTGTGGGGCGCGGTCGGCCTGCTGGTGCTCGTGGTGGCGTTCGGCGTCGCTCCGACTTCGCCGCCGATCGACGTGATGCTGATCATCCTGGCGGTCATCATGGCCGCCAGCGTGATGGATGCCGCCGGCGGCATCGACTTCCTGGTCAGCATCGCCGAGCGCATCATCCGCGCCAATCCGAAGTACGTGACGATCGTCGCACCACTGACGACCTGGAGCTTCACCTTCGTCGCCGGCACCGGCCACATCGTCTACCCGCTGCTGCCGGTCATCTACGAGACCGCGCACGGCAGCGGCATCCGACCCGAGCGGCCGATGGCGGTGGCGACGATCGCCTCGCAGCAGGCGATCACCGCCAGTCCGGTGGCGGCGGCCACGGCCGCGATGATCGGGCTCTTTGCCGAAAAGGGGATGACGCAGTGGGGCCTGCCGCAGATCCTGATGGTGTGCGTGCCGGCGACGCTGACCGGCGTGCTCGCGGCCGCGATCGTCTCGATGTTCGTCGGCAAGGACCTGAAGGACGATCCGGAGTACCAGGCACGCCTGAAAGCCGGTGAAGTCCCGCCGCCCAAGGCACTCGCCGAAAAGGCGGCACTGAAGCCGTCGGCCAAGCTCTCGGCCTACCTGTTCCTGGTCGGGCGTGGCGCTGGTCGTGCTGTTCGGCTTCTTCCCCGGCCTGCGCACGCTGCCCGGGCGCCAAAGGCGCGCTGGCGATGCCGATCGTCATCGAGATCGTGATGATGTCAGTCGCCGCGATCATGCTGATGGTCACGAAGATCAACGTCGACGAGGTGCCGAAGACCGCGACGCTGCGCGCCGGCGTGGTCGCCGTGATCGGCATCTTCGGCCTGGCGTGGCTGGGCGACAGCTTCATCGCCGCGAACAAGGACGTCATCGTGCCGGCCATCGGCGACTGGGCCAAGGCCGCGCCGTGGACCTTCGCGTTCGGCCTGTTCTTCGCGTCAGTGCTGCTGTACAGCCAGGCGGCGACGACCCGCGCATTGATGCCGCTCGGCATCGCGCTCGGCATCCCGCCGCAGTTTCTGATTGCCATGTTCCCGTCGGTCAATGGATACTTCTTCATCCCGACCTACGGCTCGCTGATCGCGGCGATCAACTTCGACCTGTCGGGCACGACGAAGATTGGCAAGTACGTGCTGAACCACTCGTTCATGATTCCGGGAATCGTCGCCACCACGGTGGCCGTGATCACCGGCCTCGCACTCGCCAAGGTGATGTTCTAACCCGATGAAGCCGGCAGCCGGAGCCGCAAACGAAGGAGCACCCAAAGGCTCCCGGCTCGCGATGTGGATCCTGGCGGCGGCCGTGGCCGGCGTCGTGGCCGGCTGGGCCGCCCACGAGTTCTCTCCCGACACGGCGACGGCAGCGACCGTCGCCGGCTACTTCTCGATCCTCTCGGACGTCTTCCTGCGGCTGATCAAGATGATCATCGCGCCGCTGGTGTTCGCCACTGTCGTGGCGGGCATCACCGGCATGGGCGACGCCAAGGCGGTCGGCCGCATCGGCGGCAAGGCGCTGCTGTGGTTCATCACGGCCTCGCTGGTGTCGCTGCTGCTCGGCATGTTCTTCGCGAACCTGTTCCACCCGGGGCTGGATCTCGGGCTGCCGCTGCCCGAGAAGGACATGGCGACCAACCTGAAGACCGGCGGGCTCAACCTGCGCGAGTTCATCGCGCATGTGTTCCCGCGCAGCTTCTTCGAGGCGATGGCGACCAACGAGATCCTGCAGATCCTGGTGTTCTCCTGCTTCTTCGGATTCGCGATCGCGTCACTGAAGACCGAGCCGGCGAAGACGGTGACGTCCTTCATCAGTGAAATGGTGCCGGTGATGCTGAAGGTCACCGACTTCGTGATGTGGTTCGCTCCCGCCGGCGTCTTCGGCGCGGTCGCCGCCGCGATCACGACGCAGGGGCTCGGCATCCTCGTGACCTACGGCAAGTTCATCGGCTCGTTCTACACCGCACTGCTGGTGCTGTGGGCCGTGCTGATCGGTGCCGGGTTCGTGTTCCTGGGTCCGCGGGTGTTCCACCTGATGGGCCTGGTCAAGGAACCACTGCTGGTCGCCTTCACCACAGCCAGCAGCGAGGCGGCCTATCCGAAGCTGATGGAGCAGTTGCACAAGTCCGGCGTCAACGACCGCGTCACGTCGTTCGTGCTGCCGCTCGGCTATTCGTTCAACCTCGACGGCTCGATGCTGTACCAGTCGTTCGCGGCGCTCTTCATCGCGCAGGCCTATGGCATCGATCTGAGCTTCGGCCAGCAGCTCACCTTGCTGCTGGTGATGATGGTCAGCAGCAAGGGGGTGGCGGGCGTGCCGCGCGCCTCGCTTGTCGTCGTCGCGGCGGTGCTGCCGACTTTCGGGCTGCCAGAGGCGGGGCTGCTGCTGATCATGGGCATCGACCAGTTCCTCGACATGGGCCGCACGGCGACCAATGTGATCGGCAACAGCATCGCGACGTCGGTCGTGGCCAAGTGGGAGGGGCAGCTCGGGGAGCCGGTTGTGGAACCTTCCGGCCCGGGTGCCGCGGTGACCGTCGCCTGACCCGGGCGGGAAGGATCGGGGAACAGATGCTTGCGGCTTTCGCGTCAGCGGCAGCAGGTCGGATCCGCATTTCAGCCCGCGTCAGCCTGATCGCGCTCGCCGCTCTGCTGGTAGCGAGCAACGCCGGTCGCTCAGGTCGACGAGCCCCCTGCCCGAACGCTGACCGGCGTGCTCAAGCGCATCAAGGCTTCGGGAGTGGTTCGAATTGGCTACCGGGCCCAGGCGGTGCCGTTCTCCTACGAGGCCCGGGAGGGCCGGCCCTACGGCTACTCGATCGACGTGTGCGAGGCGATCGTCGAGGACATCGCCCGCGAGATTGGCGTTGCCTCGTTGCGCACCGAGTACCGGCGCGTGACGCCGGCCGACCGGATCGATCAGGTCGCCGACGGGCGGGTCGATCTCGAATGCGGCGCCAGCACGAATACCGCCGAGCGGCGCACGCGCGTTGCCTTCTCGCCGCTGACCTTTGTTTCGGGCACACGCCTGCTGGTCCGACGCGGCGGCCCGGTGCATTCGTTGCGCGATCTTGCGGGCCGGCGTGTCGTCGTCGTTCGCGGCACGACCAACGCGGACGTGATGCGCCAACTCGCCGCCAGGACCGCGCCCGCTTTCAACGTGCTCGACGTCGACGATCACGCGCAGGCGCTGGCACGGCTCGCGGATGGCCAGGCCGAGGCAATGGCCGCGGATGACATCCTGATCATCGCCTACCTGGCCGAGCATGGTCTGCAGCGGCAGTACGCCGTCGTTGGGGATCTGCTTTCCTACGAGCCCTACGGGATCATGTTCGCGCGCGACGATGCGCCGCTGGCGGCAGTCGTCGACGCGACCTTTCGCCGGCTCGCGGTGACGCGCGAGATCCGCTGGATCTACGACAAGTGGTTCACGCGACGCCTGCCGTCAGGCGTGCGCCTCGGGGTGCCGATGAGCGTTCAGCTGGAGCGCTCGTTCCAGGTGTTGGGGCTGCCGCCCGACTAGCACTCCCGACGACCTCGCATCAACTAGTCCACCAGCCTTTTCCGCAGACGTCCGCTTAGGGGACATTCGGACCGACGGTGTCAAGAACCGGTTACGGCAGAGGCCGCTCTTCCCGAGAGGGGCCACGCTGGCGCGGCCCCCTTTCCAATCCGACCTCAGTATGGCGGATTGACGACCGCGTACTGCGATCCTTGCGGCGCATACCACGTACTGCCGCACTGCTGGTACACCATCCCGCCGTAATTCACCGGGACGCAGCCCGCAGGCGGCCTGGCCACAATCGACCCGATGACAACCGCCGTCGCTGTGACCGCGGCAGCCGTCGCAACCGGGTGATAGTCATTGTCCCAGCCATTGTTGCAGCAGCCGCTGTTCCCCTGGACATTGACGTTGCGGTTCACGTTGACGTTGGTGTTGTTGACGTTGTTGACGCTGGTGCTGCGCGTGTTGTTGGTACGTGCATCGGCCTTGGTGTTGTTCACCTGCGCAGCTTGCCGGTTGCCCCCGCCGCCGCCACCTCCACCGGCCCGCGCGCCACCGCCGCCAGACGCCTGCGGTGTCGCCTTCGCACCACCGCCACCACCTCCGCCACGCCCGCCTCCACCCGCTGCATCGGCAAGGGGAGCCAGCGCCATGCTGGCCGCGATCGCGGTCACCGCCGCAAAAACAAGCCTGTTGAACGATGCTTTCATGTTGGCGCTCCTCTACTGGGCCTTCCGCGGAAGGATCTCGATCTTGGTCGATCCCTTCGGCGGCGTGAACTTGAACACCGAATCCGCAAAGGTCGGCTTCAGATTCCAGCTGATCATGCTGACCGACTGCGGCCGCGCCTCATCGGCGCGGTTGGTGATGACGATCTTGCGCGGAAGCGGTTGGCTTCCGTTCGCGATCCAGATCTGCCAGTCGATGGTGCCTTCGCGGAACGCGTAGTGATCGCAGACCTCGCCGCCAACGATGTCCTGGCCCGCATTCAGTGCCGACTCGAACTTGTCCACCTGGGCGGCCGGTGTCCCCCAGACGAACAGGTCCGACAGCGGAATCTGCACGCCATAGCGCGCTTCCAGCTTGTCGACCAGGGCTCCGAGCGTGTCCGTGAACTCGGCCGTCGAGTAGTACTTCTGCGCGGGTGCATACAGCGTTACCGTCTTGCCGTCGTAGATGAGATCGCGTTGCGAGCGCGGACTGCTCATCACTGCACGTAACCTATTCGGGCGCACGATGTCCAGCTTGGCCGTCGCGGTGTGCTGCAGCTTCTGGCCATCGGCCAGAACTCGCTCGCCGGTCACTTCGGTCGTCACCTGAAACCGCTTCAGCGTCTGCAGAAAGGCACCCATGTCCTTCAGGGCCTGCACCGCTGCGGGGTCGACCGGGTTCGCGGCGGGCTGTGCCGCCGCTGCGGGCGGCGTCTGTGCGTAGCCCCCAGGCGCCGCGAGCGACATGGCCAGCAGGCCGAGAATGAGAATTCTTCTTACCATCGTCATCTCCTGCGTTGTAAACGGTTCCTTTCCCAGACGCGCGGCAGTACCTGCGTCGGGGCGCACCTGAAGCAACCTAGTCGCTTACCTGCGCCACGCTCTGCTCACGGTCAAGAAAGTCGGTACCGGGAGGAGCGGCTGTGTTTGCACCTGGTTCAGCAAGGCCAAAGAGGAAACTTGACCCCGCCAAGGCGGGCCGGGAATCGCTCAGTTTAGTCGGAAGAGCGCTTCCTGAACCGGCTCGAATCGACCCGGCCACTCGAAGACATGCTTTCCTGACCCCGTGCGGAACGATGGACTTACGTCAATGTTCTCTTCCACCACAGCTGGGCCGTGGCGTCAAGGCGCCGATGGTGGTGATCCTGCTCGGCGCGCTCGGCGGCATGGCAACCGCGGGTATTCTCGGAATGTTCGTCGGCGCCACGTTGCTGACGCTGGGCTACCAGATTTTTATGGAATGGGTGGCCGACAACGGAAATGCAGAGAAGCCCCAGCGGGAAGGCGATACCGCCTCAGCGAGCTGACCTGTTTAGTCGGTTGTCGGCCCACATCCCAGCCGGCCGCGTGCGGAAGGGCGCGCGCTGCCGGCCTCGAAGGCGGCGGCTGCAAGGTCAAGTAGGATCGCACTTGGCCAGCGTTTCCCTCACCCCAAGCAACAGGAGCAACACCATGCGTATCTCGATTCTTCTTGCAGCGATCGTTTCCGCCTTCGCGTTGGCGCAGCCCGTCAGTGCTCAGACGGGCACGGCCATGTCCAGTTCGCCCGGCAAAGTCGGCGTCGCCCAGACGGTCGACGTCAGCGCAACCATCACGGCGATCGACAAGTCCAGCCGCACGATCACGCTCAAGGGTCCGAAGGGCGACGAGGTCAAGGTCGAGGCCGGGCCCGAGGTCAAGAACTTCGATCAGCTGAAGGTCGGCGACGTCGTCGACATGAGGTACCGCGAGACACTGGCGCTCGAATTGAAGAAGGGCGGCGGCATGAAGGTCGAGAAGACCGAGAAGGCCGCCGCCGTGGGCGCAAAGCCCGGTGAGACGCCAGCGGGCGTAGTGGGCCGGCAGGTCACCGTGGTCGGCGATGTCATTGCGCTGGATGCGGCGACGCAGACTGTCACGGTGAAAGGTCCGCAACGGACAGTCGAACTCAAGGTGCGTGACCCCGAGCAGTTCAAGTTGATTGCCGTGGGTGACCAGATCCAGGCGACTTACACCGAGGCTCTCGCGCTGTCTGTGACGCCGGCCAAGCCGAAAAAGTAGGTCGGAGCCGTTCACCGAGCCGCCGGTCTGGTCCGCGCAACGAACCAGACCGGCTTAGAGGCATTCAGCGTTGGGCTTCAATCGTGGTCTCGGATCCCGCCGTGAGGAGAGTGAGATGGTGCAGTGGTTCCTGAAGGGCCGGTCACGGGCCACGGTGGTGACGACACTCGGTGTCGTAGTGCTGGCCGCTGCGCTGGCCGCCTGCGACGGAGACAAGGAAGGCGACAAGGCCAAGCAGGCGGCCGCCGCTCCGCCACCTCCGAGCGTCGTCGTCACGGAAGTCGTGCAGAAGACGGTGCCGATCTACGGCGAGTACGTGGCGCAGACCGATGCCAGGGAGACGGTGGAGATCCGCGCCCGGGTGCAGGCGTTCCTCGAGGCGCAGCACTTCACCGAAGGCACGATCGTCAAGAAGGACCAGTTGCTGTTCACGCTCGACAAGCGCGAGTACGAGGCGAAGCTGCAGCAGGCCAAGGCGCAGCTCGAGAGTTGCCCATGGCGAGACTCGGCAAGACGGAGACGGACGAGCGGCGCCTGAAGCCGCTGGCCGAGCGCCGGGCGGTGCCGCAGCAGGACTACGACAACGCCGTCGGCGAATCTGCTCACCGCGCAGCGCCGGAGTCTCGGCCGCGAAGGCCGATGTCGTCGAGGCGGAACTGGATCTGGCTACTGCACGATCCGCTCACCGATCAGCGGCCTGATCGGCAAGCGCCTCGTGGCGCCCGGGAAACCTCGTCGGCAAGGGCGAGGCCACGCTGCTCGATACCGTGTCGAGCATCGATCCGATCCGCGTCAACATCACGATCAGCGAAGCGGAATACCTGCGGTTCTTCGCCGCCAGGAACGAGCGCGAAGACGTGCCAACTCCAGACTTGAGCTGATCCTCGCCGACGGCAGCGTGTTCCCGCACAAGGGCAAGTTCGTCATCGTCGACCGGGCGGTCGACCAGAAGACCGGCACGCTGCACGATCGTCGCCGAGTTTCCGAACCCGCACGGGCAGCTGCGCCCGGGCCAGTTCGGGCGCGTGCGTGCGGTCGCGGATATGGCCAAGGACGCGCATCCTGATGCCGAAGCGAGCGGTGCAGGAAATCCAGGGCATGAAGAGCGTGCTCGTCGTCGGTGCCGACAACATGGTCGCGCTGCGCACGATCCGGCCCGGCGAGACGGTCGGCGACATGCTGATCGTGCTCGATGGCGTGAAGCCCGGCGACCGCGTGATCGTGGACGGAATACAGAAGGCGCGGCCGGGGTCGAAGGTCAATCCGACCACCGCGTCGGCCAGCGGCGCAGCGGACGCGAAGGCGGACGGGCAGGCCAAGGCAGCGCCGTCCGGCGTCGCAAGCCCGCCGCCAAGGCCGGGGAGAAGTAGGCCATGGCCAACTTCTTCATCCGCCGGCCCGATCGTCGCGATCGTCATTGCGATCCTGACCGTCATGCTCGGGCTGGTCACGATCAGGGGGCTGTCGGTCGAGCAGTATCCGTTCCTCGCGCCGCCCAACATTCGCGTGACCGCGAACTACCCGGGCGCGTCGGCCGAGGCGGTCGAGCAGTCGGTGGCGACGCCGATCGAGCAGGAGGTCAACGGCGTCGACCGGCTGATCTACATGAAGTCGTCGAACACCAGCGACGGCCGCATGCAGCTCGACGTCAATTTCGAGGTCGGCACCGACCAGGACATCGCCAACGTCCTCACGCAGAACCGCGTCTCGGCGGCGCAGGCGCGCCTGCCGCAGGAGGTCACGCAGCAGGGCGTCACCGTCAAGAAGCAGAGCCCCAGCATCCTGATGCTGATCTCGGTCTACTCGCCGACCGACTCGTACGACGCCAACTTCCTGATCAACTACTGCCGGCATCAACCTGCGCGACCAGCTGCTGCGCATCCCGGGGATCGCGCAGGTCGATCTGTTCGGCGGGACCGACTACGGCATGCGCATCTGGTTCCGGCCCGACCGGCTCGCCAAGCTGGGTCTCACCCCGGCGGACGTGATCAACGCGATCAAGGAGCAGAACCTGCAGGCGCCCACCGGCAAGGTCGGCGCCGCGCCGACGCCGGCAGACCAGCAGTTCACCAGCACCGTCAGCGCGCCGGGCCGACTCGTCACGCCGGAGGAGTTCGAGAACATCATCGTGCGGCAGAGCGAGACCGGCGCGGTGGTCCGCATCAAGGACATCGGCCGCGCCGAGCTCGGCTCGCAGGACTACAACGCCTTCGGGCGCTTGAACGGCAAGCCGGCCGGCGCCATGGCGGTCTACCTGCTGCCGGGCGCAAACCAGCTCAAGGCCGCCGAGACGATCTACGCGACGATGGAACAGGCGAAGAAGCTGTTCCCGCCGGGCATGGACTACAAGATCGTCTACGACACCACGCCGGCGGTGGAGGCGTCGATCCACGAGATCATGAAGACCTTCGTCGAGGCGCTGATCCTGGTGACGCTGGTCGTCTTCATCTTCCTGCAGAACATCCGCGCGACGATCATCCCGCTGATCACGATCCCGGTGTCGCTGATCGGCACCTTCATCTTCTTCCCGCTGCTCGGGTTCTCGGTCAACACGCTGTCGATGTTCGGCCTCGTGCTCGCCATCGGCATCGTGGTGGACGACGCCATCGTCGTCGTCGAGGCGGTGATCCACCACCTGGAGCACGGGCTCGATCCGAAGGAAGCGACGATCAAGGCGATGGAGGAGGTGACAGCTCCGGTGATCGGCATCGCGCTGATCCTGTCGGCGGTGTTCGTGCCGGTCGCCCTGCTCGGCGGGCTGGTCGGCAGCATGTACAAGCAGTTCGCGCTGACCATCGCCATCTCGGTGCTGCTGTCGGCGTTCAATGCACTGTCGCTGACGCCCGCGCTGTGCGCCATGATGCTGAAGCAGCCGAAGCCGATGCGCGGGCCGCTGGGAACGTTCTTCAAGGGCTTCAACAAGGCGTTCGACGTCAGCACCAAGGGCTACGTGAACGTGTCGCGCGCTGCTCGTGCGGAAGTCGCTGCTGACGATCGGCATCGTCGCGGCCGTGGCGATCGGTGCCGGACTTTTCGCCCGCGTGCTGCCGGCCGGCTTCATCCCGGACGAGGACCAGGGGATCTTCGGCGTCAACGTCCAGCTCCCAGCCGGGCGCCTCGCTCGAACGCACCAGCCTCGTGCTGAAGAAGATCGAGGACATCCTCGCCAAGACCGACGGACTCGAATCGTTCCAGACCATCGGTGGCTACGGAGCGGTGACCAGCACGTATCAGCCGAACTACGGCACGATCTTCGTGCGGATGAAGCCGTGGGAGGAGCGCAAGACCAAGGCGCTGCACGTCAACGGCATCATGGGCGGGCTGCGGCCGCAGTTCGCGGCGATTCCCGAGGCGGTCATCTTCCCGTTCAACATCCCGACGCTGTCCGGCTTCGGAGCCGCGTCGGGCTTCAACTTCCTGCTGCAGGACCGCAGCGGCTCGCTGACGATCGCGCAGCTCGGCGAGCAGACGCAGAAGTTCCTCGCTGCAGCCAGGCAGCGACCTGAGCTCGGCACCGTGTTCACCTCCTTCGACCCGAACTACCCGCAGGTCAGGGTCGACCTCGACCGCGAGAAGGCGCGCACGCTGGGCGTGCCGGTCAACGAGGTGTTTCAGGCCCTGTCGACCACATTGGGCGGCACCTACGTCAATGACTTCAATCGCTTCGGGCGCCTGTATCGCGTCTACGCGCAGTCCGACGCGGTGCAGCGACTGAAGGCGGAGGACATCGGCAAGATCTACGTCCGCTCGAAGACGACCAACGAGATGGTGCCGCTGTCGACGCTGGTCACCATCCGCGACATCGCCGGCGCCGAGCTGACGACCCGCTTCAATCTGCAGCGCTCGGTCGAGATCCAGGGCTCGCCCGCGCCCGGGTACACCTCCGGGCAGGCGCTCGCCGCGCTCGAGCAGGTGTTCGCCGAGACGATGCCCTCGGAGATGGGCTTCGCCTACTCGTCGATGTCCTACCAGGAGAAGATCGCGCCGCCCGCCGGGCCGACCTTCATCATGGCCATCGTCTGCGTGTTCCTGCTGCTGGCGGCGCTGTACGAAAGCTGGCGGCTGCCGTGGGCGGTGCTGCTCGGCTCGCCGCTGGTGGCGCTCGGCGCCTTCTTCGGCGTCTGGCTGATGGGCTTCGACAACAACGTGTACGTGCAGATCGGCCTCGTGATGCTGATCGGCCTGGCGGCCAAGAACGCGATCCTGATCGTCGAGTTCGCCAAGGCGAAGCACGAAGGCGGCGCGTCGCTCGAAGAGGCGGCGCTGGAATCGGCGCGCCTGCGCTTCCGTCCGATCCTGATGACGGCCTTCGCCTTCATCCTCGGCGTCGTGCCGCTGATGCTGGCGAGCGGCGCCGGCGCCGGCGCGCAGAACGTGATGGGCACTGGCGTGTTCTGGGGCATGCTGGTCGCCACCGCGCTGGGCGTGTTCATCATTCCGGGCAACTACACGTTCGTCGAAGGACTCGGGCGCCGAGGGAAGACAGCAGCCGACGGTGCCTCCGGTCGCTCCGAAAGAGCAAGGAGCAGAGTGAATGGGCCACGGACGAACTCTCCTGCTCTGCGCCGCGGCGGTCATCGCCAGCCGGCTGCATGGTCGGGCCTGATTACAAGCGGCCGGACGTGTTCGCTTCCTCCGGACTATCGCGGTGCCGATGCGGTGCCGACGGCCGCCAATGCACCGACGTACGGCGATCTCGCGTGGTGGAGCGTCTTTCCGGACCCGGATCTGCAGGAGCTGATCCGCACCGCGTTGGCACAGAACTACGATGTCCGCGTGGCGGCGGCGCGCATCCTGCAGGCGCAGAGTCAGGTCACGATCGCGCGTTCGCCGATCTTCCCGACGGTGGACGGCAGCGTCAACGGCCCCTACAACGCCTACACAGGGTCCGAACGGCCGTTGCCCGACACACCTTCCAGCCGCAGGCCGGATTCGACGTGGCCTGGGAACTGGACATCTGGGGCCGGTACCGCCGCGGCACGGAGGCAGCACAGGCCCAGCTGCTCGCCAGCGAGGACTTCCGGTACGGGGTCATCGCGACGCTGGTTGCCGAGGTCGGTCAGTGCCTATCTGACGCTGCGGGCGCTGGACCTTACGCTTGAAATTTCCAAGCGCACGGTGGCCTCCAGAAAGCAGTCTCTGGAACTGGTAAACGCCCGGCTGGAGGGCGGCGTGGCCGGGATCCTCGACGTGCGACAGGCCGAGACGCTGCTTTACACCGCGACGAAGACGATCCCCGAGATCCAGCGCCAGATCGAGCAGCAGGAGAACTTCATCAACATCCTGCTCGGACAGAATCCAGGGCCCGTCAAGCGCGGACGTCCGCTCGAACAGCAGATCGCCGCCCCCGCGCTGCCGCCGGGCCTCCCGACGGAATTGCTGACGCGGCGGCCGGACATTCGGGCGGCCGAGCAGCAACTCGTCGCGGCCAACGCGCAGATCGGCGTCGCCAAGTCCCTGCTTTATCCGCAGGTCACGATTTCAGGCTTCGCCGGAGCGGGCAGCTCGACGATCAGCGGCTCGAACTTCGGACCGTACGGGGTGTTCAGCGCCTTGCCCGCGATCACCCTGCCGATCTTCAACGCCGGCCGCTTGCGGGCCAACGTCGACTTCAACGAGGCCGCAGCGCAGGAAGCGGCCCTGCGCTACCAGCAGACGCTGCAGCAGGCGCTGCGCGAGGTGTCGGACTCATTGGTCGACGTCCGCAAGCGGCAGGAGTTTCGCGAGCAGCAGGAATTGCTGGTCAACGCGCTGGCGGATGCCAGCCAGGTCGCGAACATGCGGTACGAAGGCGGCGTGTCCAGTTACCTGGAAGTCCTGGATACCGAGCGCCAGCTGTTCGACGCAGAGCGCGATCTTGTCCTGGCGCAAGACGTGACGAGTCGGTCAGCGTGGTGCAGCTGTACAAGGCGCTCGGCGGCGGATGGCAGGCGGAATCCGCCACGGTCGCCGCATCTGCTGGTTCTCCGCCCAGAGTCGCCAGCGCAAGCGCCCAATGAAACGGGACCGCGCCGAACGCAGGCGAAATGCTGCATTCGGCCTGGCATTTGCGTGGCTGGCTCTCGCTGCAAGTGCGGCAGCGGCCGATTTCGGAACCAAGGGCGGCGCCGAGCCCGCGAACATCGAGGAATTCGCCAGCTTCCTCCGGCAGGACCCGTACGATCTCGAACTGCTGATCAGCTACGGCACATCGAAGGGTGGCTCCGCAGGACATCTGGCTCTGGCGATCAACAACCCCGAGCGCGCCGAAGAAACCGTGTACTCGGCCAACTTCTACGCCGACCGGTCGCGCGAGCACGCAAAAGGCTATTACACGGCCGACCTGATGCTCGCGATACCGAAAACGGAATACCTGTTCAAGACGACTTCATCGCTCGGCGACACCGCGTCCTTCGGCCTCGATTTCGGCGAGATCTACAAGCGATCCGTCATCGGGGTGCGTGTCTACGGCGTGCCCGCGCATGAGAAACAGGCGGTCGCCGAGTTCATGAAGCGCATCAACGACGACTATCACAAGCGGGCACGAGACACCGAGTACCACGACCGCGAGGTCAAGTACGACTACCTGCGGCTGAACTGCGCAAAGACGATCGGGTCGGCGTTTCGCTACGGCGCCGGCTATAACGAGCTCGACGTCACGAGCGCGCGCTTTCTTTCCGGTCGTCGCATCGTCGCTGCGGCAAACGCCAATATTCCGACAGAGATGGCGATGAAGCTGCTCGAGCAATGGAACGCGCGCGGATATCGACTGGATGCGGTGCTGTACAAGAAGTACCCGGGCTCGCCGTACATCGATCCGCACGACGAGGACAAGGTCGCGTTCAAGGACCTGCCCAACCGCTTCCCGTCGGTGCTGTCGCGGGACTTCCGCAGGGAGCAGGGCGAGTACGAAGACTCGGACAACCTCTTCAGTGATGTACCTGCTGTACAACCTTGCCAAGTACGGTGTGAAGCTGAATGAGCAGACCAAGCTGCTCGAAGACCGCAAGGACCAAGACGCCGCTGGCGTACGCGGACGCGGTCGCAGTCTTGCGGCTGAAGCAGCCGCGTCGGACAGCAGCAGACTACGGGCGTCGCGTCTCCTTCCGACCAAAGGGGACGCGGATCGGCGACGAGCCGGTGGACTGAAACAGCGCGAATTCCGTCCTGAGGCAGACCGATCTGGCCAATGCACAGTGAAACCTCGGCCAGACGGCCGTCCATTCGCCGATGAGTGGCGGTGCCAAAAAACGTGCAGCTGCGACCGGGCGCATACGTCACAGCCTCTCCGTGGCAATTGCCGAGGATCGCAGTTCGTCTCACAGCCCCGTCGGCGGCAAGACGTACAGCACGCCATGCTCGCGCTGAGGTCCGGCGGTTCTTACGCGTGCCAGCAAGCGCCGTCGGCATCGCCGACGCGGCGCCGACCGGCGCGAAATGATGAATACTACGAACGCCGGCTGCCGGAGCACGGGGCTATGGCGAATTTCCTTGGCGAAGCAGATTCACCGATCACTCAGTGGGGCTCGATCTTGAGCCTCGCTCGGATAAGTTTGGTGAGCAATGCGACAATCCGCTCTTCTACGAGGATGCTCACCGAATGCTCTTCGGCGACGCGAATAAGTTGTTCGTCGAGGTCCTGGTCGCCCTGAAAGCCTGACCGGACGACACTCATATGTTTACGTCCTTCGGCCTTGGCGCGCTCGCGCAGCTGTCGCTGGTCCTGAGTGGCCTTGCGGTCTTCCTGTTCAAGGTGCCCACGCGCACGGTCGGCGATCTCGCGGGCTTCGGTGCGGGCGCGCTGATTGCCGCCGTTGCCACAGACCTGTTGCCGAACGCCAAGGTCCTCGAGGTTTGGCAGGTCGCGCTATGGACCATGCTCGGCGCCGGTATCTTCATTCTCGGCGAGCGCTACGTGGACCGGAAGTTCGGTGCCGATGGCGCCGGCGGTCCGCTCGGCATCGTCGTCGGGGCGATCGTCGATGGCGTGCCGGAGTCCATCATATTCGGCGTGCAGATGGCCCGGGGTACCGAGATCAGTCTGGCGTTTCTCGCTGCTGTTTTCGTCTCGAACATTCCCCAGGCGCTGGCACCCTCCGCCGGCCTCGCGGAAAGCGGCTGGACCTGGCGCCGCGTCGCCGGCATGTGGGTATGGGTGATGCTCGCCTGCGGTGTCGCTGCCGCGTTCGGCCACTTCGCGGCGACAACCTTCAGCGGCGCCAATGGTTCGCGCGCGGCCGCTTTGGCGTCGGGCGGCATTCTGGCGATGCTGGCCAATTCCCTGATTCCCTTTGCCCATGAGCGCTCGAAGAGTGCCGGCACATGGACAGTGGTGGGTTTCTGCTCCGCTCTTGCCGTGGGCGGATGAGGCCGCCAACCCGCGGCGCGGCCGGGTTCCGACCTAAATCGAAGCGGCCGAATGAACGCCACGCGGTACCGATCAGCGACCATCAGCGGCCATCTGCGCCAGCGCGTGCCTTATCGGCGCGCTGGATATTTGCATCAATCCGCTGTATGGCCGATTCATCTCCAGGATCAAGAAGATCGCGCCCGCGACGGTCAGCGCGCCGACGAATAGCGCCGTAATGGCAGTGGCGTTGCGGCGCGCATAGAGGCCGAAGCCAACGAAGAGCACAACAAGCCAGAACACCAGCACGACGAGGAAGGGCCAGGACAGGGCGCCTCCGGCTTGTTCGTACAGCAGCCGAATGGTAGTACCCGCGGTCGTCATGAGCTGCAGGGCACGGACCTGGGCAGATCGCTGGGCCTCGGTTTTGGGCGTCAAGCGGGCGACTGTGTCAAACAGGTCTTCCGTCGGGACGTAATTTTGCGACGCGTGCACGGCTGCTCGTGCCGCGCCAGCATCGGGCCACAGCCGCGCGAGTTCGGCCTCGACCATGCGACGTAGCTGCGCGCGGGCGTCGTTCGCTTCCGGGCCGTAGTGGGCAAATAGGCCATCGAGCTGAACAATTTCCACTCCGAGCTGCTGCACTTCGCTCTCCTGCCTGTCGTATGAGCTGTGCGCGGACGCGATCAGCAGGCTCAGGACCAGCGCGACGATGGTTGCAACCAGCCCCATGACCAGTTTGACCACGTCCCTCGTATCGGCGTCCTGATGAAGCGTGGGGACGCGGACGGAGACGCCCGCCAGTGCCCCGCCAAAAACGAAAACGAATACGATGACGGCGATGAGTGTGGAATTCATGGAGTAAGGCGGCGGCGTATCTTAGGGAGCGAGCAATTATGGGTTCTGTCGATTCGTTTTTGTGACGCTGCCGGCCTCGGCAAAATTGGGAATACAACAATACTATCGGCCCCGATAGCCGTCACGGAGTCGCACAATGACTGAAGTCCGCTTCCTGGTGGCGATTGCGCTGGCCGCGCTGCTCGGCCTGGCCGGGTGCGCGACCACGCATCCGATGATGCCGACGCCGACGTTGTACACGGGGACGCAGGCGAAGCCGCTGTTCACTAAGGCGCCCGCCGAGGTTCGGACACCGCCGCTGGATCTGCTTTTCATTACCGACCGCGCGCCCGCGACGAGCCCCGATGAGCCTGAACCGTACACGGCGGACCGGTCGCGCTCGATGGCGTTCGGGTCAACGACGATCCTGTTCGGCGAACACACGACGTGGGACGCGCTGGTCAAGCAGAGCCTGCTCGTCGAGCGCTCGACTTCGACGGACCTCAAGCTCGGTCCGACGAAGGAACTCGGGCGCTACCCGCGCATTCCCTACGCGGTTGCCGTGACGCCCGAAGGGCTGACGCGCGCTCCCGCTGTCGTCGATGCGCACGAAGCGGCCAACCGGGCGCTGCAGGCCGAGATCGCGCGTCGCCTTGCCCTGAGCCCGCGCAAGGAGATGGTGCTGTACATCCACGGCGTCAGCAATTCCTTCAGCGAAGCGGCCTTGACGATGGGCGAGATGTGCCACTTCCTGGGCCGCGAGTTCGTTTGCGCGATCTTCACCTGGCCCGCGGGCGGAAAGCACGGCATCCTGTTCGGCTACGAAGAAGACTACGAATCGAGCACATTCGCGGTCGAGCACTTGCGGAAGGCGATCCGCACCATCGCGGACACGCCGGGGCTCGAGAGAATTCATATCCTGGCCCACAGTCGCGGGACCGACGTGCTCGCCACCGCGCTGTCCGAGCTTTCCTTCGAGTCGTACATGCAGCAGACGACGCTGCCCCGGCGCGCCAAGCTCGGCAACGTCGTGCTGATGGCACCGGATCTGGACGTCGAGGTGGCTCCGGAAAAGATCCTGGCGATAATCTCCGATCCCGACGTGCCATACGGCGCGACGCCGGACCCGCATGCGGTGTTCCGGGCCTTGCGCCCGTTCCACCTCACCATTTACGTTTCGCCCGACGACAAGGCCCTCGCCACGTCGGGCTGGCTGTTCGGTAGCCTTGCCCGGCTGGGACGCGTCGATACTTCGGTACTGACTCCGGAGCAGATCGAACTTGCGGCAAGTCTCGGCTTCCTCGACGTGATTCAGATTCGCGGGAAGACCGACCTGTTCGGACACGGCTACTTCGTCTCGAACCCGAGGGCGAGCGCCGATCTCATCGCGATGATTCGATACGGGCTGAAGCCCAACGAACCGGGCCGCCCGCTGGAGGAGGTCAAGCGGCCGTTCTGGCGAGTCCTGCCGGAAGCCGAGACGAAGGGTGGTGCCGGCGGGTCTGACTGAGCCGCGCGCAGCGCCAGGACTCGAACGACCGCCACGATGTCCCTGCGACGTTCGCTCGCTCGAATCGCCAAGGGCACGGGCCTCGTTGCCCTGGCTCTGCTGGTTGCGGGGATCGGGGTCTGGGGGGCGCTGCTGCTCGAGTATGCGGGGCCGCGTAATGAGCGTGGCCCACAGGGCGTTGGTGATCGGCTTTTCCCTGGCTGCCGTGGCGGCGTTGATCGCACTCTTCGTGCGCCGCTGGCGCTGGCGTGCGATCGGCGTATATGGGCTTCTATGCGCAGGCCTTGTGGTCCTGTGGTCTAGCATCGAGCCAACCAACGAACGCGACTGGCAGCCGGAGGTGGCGGTGCTGCCGTACGCCACGATTGCCGGCGATCGCGTCACCGTCCACAACATCCGCAATTTCGACTATCGCAGCGAGACCGACTTCACCCCCGCCTATTACGACAAGTCCTTCGACGTGCGGGAACTGCGATCGGTGGACCTCGTGACCTCCTACTGGACGGGTCCGGCGATTGCGCATGTCTTCGTGAGCTTCGGTTTCACGGGGGACGACTATCTCGCCATTTCCATCGAGGTACGCAAGCCGAAAGGCGAGGGCTACTCGACGCTCAAGGGCTTCTTCCGCCAGTACGAGCTCGTCTACGTCGTGGCCGACGAGCGGGACATCATCCGGCTGCGCACCAACTATCGCCGCGATCCGACCGAGGATGTGTACATCTACCGGGCCAAAGCTTCGATCGAGGTCGTGCAGCGACTGTTCCTGGAGTACATGCACAGGATCAACGCGCTGAGGACGCAACCCGAGTTTTACAACACGCTGACGACCAACTGCACGACCAACATCTGGACGAACAACCACGTCAATGCGGGGCGCGTGCCGCTGAGCTGGAAGATCCTGGCGAGCGGCTATGTGCCGGAGTATCTGTATGAACAGGGACGGCTGGAAACGATGGGCCTGTCTTTCCCGGAATTGCAGCAACGGGCGCATGTCAATGCGCGCGCCCAGGCGGCTGATGGGGCGGCGGACTTCTCGCGACGAATTCGCGCTTGGGGCGAAACGAGGTAGCCTCTGGTGGACGGCATCCGTTTCTCGGATGAATCAAGAGCCGCCGGTGAGGCGAAGCGCAACGCATCGACGCGCCGGCGAGCGGCGCTGCTGGTTGGCGCATAGAGCACCGACCGAAGACTCGAAGAGTCCGAGATTGTCCTAAGACAGGCACGCGGAGCACCGGAACACAACATGGAGACGATGATGGGAAGGAAGAGCGCCAAAACGAAGAACGAGCCCAAGGGCAAGTCGAGCAAGGTCAAGCGCGTCGAGGTCAAGTCAGCTGCGACCGAGAGTGATGCTTCGAAGGGCGTGCAAGAGCTGTCGGGCAAGGACTACGAACGCGAACTCAAGAAATTGCACGTAGAGCTGGTGAAGCTGCAGCAGTGGGTCCAGGAAAAGGGACTCAAGGTCTGCATCGTGTTCGAGGGCCGCGACGGTGCCGGCAAGGGCGGCACCATCAAGGCGATCACCGAGCGCGTCAGCCCGCGCGTGTTCCGTGTCATCGCCCTGCCCTCTCCGACCGAACGCGAGAAGTCGCAGATGTACGCGCAGCGCTATGTCCCGCATTTTCCGGCCGCAGGCGAGATCGTCATCTTCGATCGCAGCTGGTACAACCGTGCGGGCGTCGAGCGCGTGATGGGCTTTTGCACCGAAGAGCAGGCCGAAGGCTTCCTGAAGGTCGTCCCGCTCTTCGAAAAGCTGATGATTCAATCGGGGATCATCCTGCTGAAGTACTGGCTCGAAGTGAGTCCGGAGGAACAGACGCGGCGGCTCACAGCGCGGATCGACGACGGTCGCAAGGTCTGGAAACTCTCGCCGATGGACATCAAGTCCTACGATCGCTGGGACGATTACACGCGTGTCCGCGACGAGATGTTCAAGGCAACCGATACGGCGTGGGCTCCCTGGTTCGTCGCGCGCTCGGAAGACAAGAAGCGTGTGCGGCTCAACGTGATCAGCCACCTGCTGAAGCAGGTGCCTTACAAGGACGTGAAGGCCGCCAAGGTCAAGCTGCCGAAGCGCAAGATCGGCAAGTACAAGGCGATCGACTATCCGTTCAAGTACGTGCCGGAACGATTCTGACCCGCGCCAGGCGCACGGCCAGCGCCCGGCCGACTGGTGGCAGGACCCACCGGACGGCGCTGAGGCGATAAGGCACGCACCTGCGCGTGTGTCCGGGCCAGCGGACCTTCGCGCGACCCGACAAACAGCGAAACGTCACGATGAGCACAGAGACACCTGCCGCGGCGACGCGGCGCGAGCCGGTGCTGAGTCCGGTGGACCGCATCTCGGAGCTCCTGTTCGGACTCTTCATGGCGCTCACCTTCGTGGGTGCCGTGTCGGTGACCGAGGCAGGACAGGACGACATCCGCGCGATGCTGGCCGCGGCGCTCGGCTGCAATCTCGCATGGGGACTCGTCGATGCCGTCATGTACCTGGTCCGCACAGTGGCAGACCGCGGCCGGCTGATCACGCTGATCCGCTCGGTGCGCTCGGCCCCGGACGCCGAAACCGGGCGCAGGATCATCGAGGGTTCGTTGTCGAAGACGGTTGCGAGCCTCTGTCTGCAGCGGAAATCGAGGCGATGCGCGGACGCGTCCTCGCGCTGCCATCGGTACCCGAACGGCCGAGGCTCAAGGCGAACGATCTGCTGGCCGCCCTCGCAGTGTTCCTGCTGGTGGTTGCGTCGACGTTTCCGGTCGTGCTGCCCTTCGTGTTCATTCAGGACGTCGCGACCGCGAAGGCGCTGTCGCGCGCAATCGCGCTCGTGATGCTGTTCCTCGGCGGCCTCGCACTCGGCCGCTACGCCGGCTACGGCAGCTGGAAGGTCGGGCTTCATGATGGCCGCACTGGGTGCAGCGCTGGTGGCCGCGGTGATGGCGCTCGGCGGATGAGAGCCATGCGGCGCGCCATTTTCGTCGTGCTGACCGCCGCGGCGGCCACGACGGCATGCGCGGCCGAGGAAGCGGCCAGCGGTCGACGCGCATCCAGCCCCGAGCGACCCGCATGGGAGTTCGGTCTCACCGCGTATCCGACGTTTGTCCGTGACGGCGAGAATTACACCTCGGCGATCGCGGTAGCGGACCGCGGCGCGCTGCATCTGGAGGCCCGCTACGACTACGAATCGATCGGTGCACGCTCGGCCTTCGTCGGCTGGACGCTGGCTGGCGGCGAAAGCTTCACCTGGGAAGTCACGCCGCTTCTCGGTGGCGTCTGGGGCACCACGCGTGGATTCGTACCGGGAGTGGAAGTGAGCCTGGGCTGGAGCCCCTTCGATTTCTATCTGGAAGGTGAGTACGTCCGCAGTGGCGTCGACGTCCGGGACAGCTACCTCTACGCATGGAGCGAGCTCGGATACCGGCCGGTGGAATGGCTGCGCGTCGGATTCGCCGGCCAACGCACGAACGCCTACGACAGCGGCCGCGACATCCAGCGCGGGCCGTTCGTGCAGTTCACATGGCGACGCATTACCGTGGGAGGGTACTGGTTCAACCCGGGATCGAGCGACCAGATTGTCGTCAGCATGATCGGTGCTGTCCTTCTGAACGGAATCCTCCGCCGCCAACGTATCCGGAGCCGCGAATGACCCACAACCATGTCGCCACCACCGCCGAGACCGCCGGCCCGGGGCTGCGCTTCGACATCGTTGCCGGACTGACGGCAGCCGCGGTCGTGCTGCCCAAGGCGATGGCCTACGCCACGGTGGCCGGCCTGCCGGTCGAGGTCGGCCTGTATACGGCGTTCATTCCGATGGTGATCTACGCGCTGCTCGGCACGTCGCGCGTGCTCAGCGTCAGCTCCACCACCACGCTGGCGATCCTCGCGGGCACGCAACTGGGACTCAGCGTGCCGGACGGCGATCCCGCGCGCCTCATCACGGCCACCGCGACGCTGACCGCGCTGGTAGGCGTCGATGCTGCTGGCTGGCTCGGCTGCTGCGGCTCGGGTTCGTCGCCAACTTCATATCGACGCCGGTGCTGACCGGGTTCAAGGCCGGCATCGGCCTGGTCATCGTGCTCGACCAGTTCCCGAAGCTGCTCGGGATTCACATCACCAAGCAGGGCTTCTTCCTCGACATCGTCAGCGTCGCGCAGCACCTGCCCGCAGACCTCGATGATCACGCTCGCGGTGGCCGTGGCGACCTTCGTCGTGCTGATCGGCATGGAGCGGCTGTGGCCGCACTCGCCGGCGCCGCTGGTCGCCGTGGCGGGTGGCATCGCCGCCGCGTGGTTCTTCGGACTGAAGGCGATGGGCGTCTCGCTGGTCGGCCTGATTCCGCAGGGGCTGCCGTCGATCACGCTGCCCGATGTCTCGCTGATGACGAGTCTGGTACCTGGCGCGCTCGGCATCGCGCTGATGAGCTTCACCGAAACGATCGCTGCGGGCCGTGCCTTTGCGCGGCCGTCCGACCCTCCGATCGACGCGAACCGCGAACTGGTCGCCACCGGGCTCGGCAACGTGGGCGGCGCTCTGCTCGGCGCGATGCCGGCCGGCGGTGGCACCTCGCAGACCGCCGTGGTGCGCAACGCAGGCGGGCAATCGCAGAAGGCGTCGCTGGTGACGGGCGCCGCCGCGCTGGCGACGATGCTGCTGCTGGCGCCGCTGCTTGGACTGCTGCCGAACGCGACACTGGCCGCCATCGTCATCGTCTACTCGATCGGGTTGATCAAACCTGCAGAGTTCCTTGCCATCCGTGCCGTGCGCAGGATGGAGTTCCGCTGGGCGGTGATCGCGTGCATCGGTGTGCTGCTCTTCGGCACACTGAAAGGCATCGTCATTGCGATCATCGTGTCGATGATCGGCCTGGCCAGCCAGACCGCCCACCCGCGCGTATCGGTCATCGGCCGCAAGCGCGGCGCCGACGTGCTGCGCCCGCTGTCGCCGGAACACCCGGATGACGAAACCTTCGAGGGACTGCTGATCGTGCGGCCCGAGGGGCGCCTGTTCTTCGTCAATGCGCAGAACGTGTCGGATCAGATCAAGGCGCTGATCGACAAGTACCAGCCGCGCGTGGTGGCGCTCGACATGAGCCGCGTGCCCGACCTCGAGTATTCGGCGCTTCAGGCGCTGATCGAGGGCGAGCAGCGTTTCACCGATCGTGGCACCATCGTGTGGCTGGTCGCTCTCAATCCAGGTGTGCTGGAGATCGTGCGCCATGCCGGCCTGGCCGATCGGCTCGGGCGCGATCGGATGCTGTTCAACGCCCGCGCGGCGATCGAGCGTTATCAAGCGATGCAGTCGACAGCAGGATCGGCGGCGACGTCGTAAACGGCTTGCGGATCCCTCGACGAGCTCAACTTTGACTAAGGAGACTCTATGTCCCGGTTATGGCTGACGAATGTCGCCCCCGAGGCCAGCGACGACGAGCTGCACGCGCTGGTGAAGAAATACGCTCCGCAACTCAACTGCGTGGCCCTGCAGCGCGAAGCGGGAGACGGGTCGCGGCCCATCGCCTTCATGACGTTCACCGGCGGTGAGTTCGGTTCGGTCGAGAATCTCGCGGACCGTCTCAACGGCCTGTTCTGGAAGGAGCGCAAGCTCGGCTGCACGACGATCATCTGAGCGCCAGCGCGCCCGGATTTCGCCAGCTGGTGCCGACGTTGCACTTTGGCCGAAACGACTATTGCTTTTCGGCGACTTTGCCGCCAACCACGGTTCCGAGCACGGCACCGGCGCCGGTCGCAACAACGCGGCCCGCTCCGCCGCCGAAGAGCGAACCCACCGCGGCACCCGTGACACCCCCGGCGACCTGGCCGGCGAGTTTCTTTGTCTTCTGGCGTCATGCTCGAGCAGCCCGCAACGACTAGCGGCGGCGACGAAGGCAAGCAATGCAAGCGTGCGTGTGGTGTTCATTGATTGACTCCTACTTTGCGGCGGCGGGAAGCGGCCGTTCGTACGCGAGAACTTCATCGATTGAAATGACACCGTCGTGATTCGTGTCGATCTCGAAGAAGTCGATGACCTTGGCCGCAACCGCTTCGCCCAGCGAGAGCTTGCCATCGCCATTGCGGTCAGCGGCCTTGAACAGCGCGGGGTTGTAGCTTGGCGCTGAACGCCGCCGCCTCCTGCTCGGTGATGAAGCCGTCGCCATTGCGGTCAGCCTGCTTGAACACGTAGATGACATTGGCGATGTACTCGTCGATGTTCAGCACTCCGTCCTTGTTGACATCGGCTTCGGCAAAGGCCTTGCGGACCGCATCCGGCGAGGCCTGCTGCGCGTCGACGGCTTTCATCAGCAGGGCAGCGCCGAGCACCGCGGCGATGGCGATCACTACAGCCCTTGCATGTCGACTTGTCATGGCAGTTCCTGCGGAGCGCGAAGAGTCTGCATTCTAGTTCCACGTCCGGCGATCGCGCTCGCCTAGGCCGCGCCCGGCTGAAGCTCGAGCCGGCACACGCGGACCGCGCCGTCGTCCGGGTCACGGGCCACGTTGAAGCCGATGCGCCTCGCCAGCCGCAGCATCGATTCGTTTTCCGCCAGCACAAAGCCCTCCATCACCTGCAGGCCACGCGCTTTCGCGGCGTCGATCAGCATGCTTCATCAGCGCTGTCGCCAGTCCGGCACCGCCAAACTTCGAATCGACATTGATCGCGAATTCGCAGGTGGTGCTGGTCGCTCTCGATGATCGCGATCGCGCTTCCGACGATGTCGATGCCATCGGCGGCCGGCACGGTCGCCACGAGGCCGATCCCGTCCTCGGGAAATGAGCCGAGCACTTTGCGCAGCCGGTCCAGGTTGGGTTCGCGCACGACGTCGCATGAAGCGCATGTAGCGGGCAGCGTCGCTCATGCGGCCGAACGCCTGCAGGAGTTCCGACTCGTCCGACGCGCGCATCGCGCGCAGGTGAACAACGCGCCCATCGCGCAGCGTGATGTCGGCTTCCGGAATGCTTGTCCTCATCGTGAAACGTCGCAGTGAAAGATGGACTGAATCGTAGACGCACTGACCGCTGACTGCTTCTCAGTCCATCACGAAACGCGATGCCTGCGTTCGTGTCGACCTTGAGCGATCGTCATGTTGCTCACTGTCGCCAGGACGACAATTTGCTCCATACCCGGTCCGGAATACCGACCGTGTTGTGGAATTCCGGACCGACCCGACTACCAGGAAGGGAGGAATTCATGACAACCGCGGTCCACCCCGGCAGCCTGCCGGTCGCAGCACCATCGGCAATAGCCGCGCACGAAAGGCGGGCATGCCTTCCCCTGGAAGGCACTTGCTCCAATTGCTGTTGCGCTCGTCATAGCGGCGTTTCCGCCGCCGGAAGGTCTGGCGCAGCATGCGTGGTACTTCTTCGCGATCTTCGCCGGCGTGATCGTCGGGCTCGTGCTCGAGCCCCTGCCCGGTGCAGCGATCGGGCTGATCGGCGTCGCAGTGGTGACCGTGCTGGCGCCCTACGTGCTGTTCGGTCCCGCCGAACTGGCGAAGGCCGGGTTCAAGCCGGCCACTGCCGGTCTGACCTGGGCGTTATCGGGCTTCTCGAACGCGACGGTGTGGTTGATCTTCGCCGCGTTCATGTTCGCGCTCGGCTACGAGAAGACCGGACTCGGGCGGCGCATTTCGCTCGGTCTGGTCAAGAGCGATGGGACGGCGGACGCTGACGCTCGGCTATGCGGTCGCCTTTGCCGACCTGCTGCTGGCGCCGTTCACGCCGTCGAACACCGCGCGCAGCGCTGGCACGGTGTACCCGGTGATCCGCAACCTGCCGGCGCTGTACGACAGCAAGCCCAATGACCCGTCGTCGCGTCGTATCGGCGGTTATCTGATGTGGACCGCTATCGCGGTGACCTGTGTGACGAGTTCGATGTTCATCACCGCGCTGGCGCCCAACTTGCTCGCGATCGAACTGATCAGCAAGACCGCCAAGGTGACGTTCAGCTGGACCGAGTGGTTCATGGCCTTCGCGCCGGTCGGCATCCTGCTGCTGCTGGCGATTCCGCTGCTGACCTATGTGCTGTACCCGCCGACCGTCAAGAGCGGCGACGAGGTGCCGAACTGGGCCGCGAGCGAACTGAAGAAGATGGGTGGCCTCACCACGCGCGAAATCGGCCTCGGCAGCGCTGGTGCTGCTCGCGCTTGCGCTGTGGATCTTCGGTGGCGACTTCATCAATGCCACGACCGTGGCGATCGCCGTCATCGCGCTGATGGTGATCGGCCGCGTCGTCGGCTGGGACGACATCCTCTCCAACAAGCCGGCGTGGAACACGCTGGTGTGGTTCGCGACGCTGGTGGCGCTGGCCGACGGGCTGGCCAGGGTCGGCTTCGTCAAGTGGTTCGCCGAGACGATCGGCGCGCAGATGACCGGCGTGTCGCCGACGGTGGCGATGCTGGTGCTGGTGGCCGTGTTCTTCTTCACGCACTACCTGTTCGCGAGCATCACGGCGCACGTCGACCGCCATGCTGCCGGTCATGCTGGCCGTCGGGCTCGGCATCCCCGACATGCCGATGCAGACGTTCGCGATGCTGCTGGCGATGACGCTGGGCATCATGGGCATCCTGACGCCGTACGCCACGGGCCCGAGCCCGGTGTACTACGGCAGCGGCTACATCCCGTCGAAGGACTACTGGCGCCTCGGCGCGATCTTCGGCGTGATCTTCATCGTCGCGCTGCTCGTGATCGGACTGCCGTGGCTCGCGATCGCCGGCTGACGGCCGAGTGAACCGCAACGCAGCGCCGGCCGCAAGGCCGGCGCTGCGTTGCTCCCTGCTCCGAATTCAGTCCCGTCCGGAGACGGCCAGAGAGCACCATCAGCGGATAGCATCATCGGTCACATCGATCCGCGACGCCGAACGATTTGAGGGCTTTGGCGGCACGGGGCTTGCCGCGAATTTAGGCTGGGAAAGTCCCCAGTCCCGCGGAGGAATCGATGATGAAGAAATCTACCCTCTTAGTCGCGCTGTCCGCCGCCTCTTTGGCGAGTGGTCTCGCGCTTGCGCAAACTCAACCGCAAAACCAGCCCTATTCACAAACCAAGCCGGCAAACCCCTCGGCCGGCGATGGATGCCAATGCCCCCACCGGCTTCAGCATGAGCCAACTCGACAAGAACAAAGACGGCACTGTCGACAAGGATGAAGCCAAGGCCTCGCCGAGCCTGACCGCAATCTTCGACAAGGCAGACACCAACAAGGACGGCAAGCTCGACGCAGCCGAATTGAGCGCTGCCGGTCACATGTCGAAGACCAAGTAACGGCAAGCGTCCAGCCGGCGCTTGAACACGCCCGACGCGCGAAGCCCGGCTTCGCGCGTTTTTTTCGCCGCGCTGCCGGACCGATCACTTCGTATCTTCTGCGTTTCGCGCCGCAGAACGAAGAGAAACGGGTGCGCGTCTTCCTGCGGGTCAGCCGCGCACCTCCTGCCCAACCGGCGCTAACCGCCAATGATCGGCAGCCGGCCGTGCTGCGGCGCGAACGCAATGGCCGGTAAGATTCGTCCCTCGGCCGATCCGGCCCGACACCCAGACGGCGACCACAAGCCGCAGCACTCTCAGTCATGCCAGACGAACTCGCCATGCCCATCGAAACGGCGGCTCGCGCCACTCACCATCCATTCCGGGCGGAGATGCTGCAGTTGCACGGACAGCAGCTGCGGGTCGGGCGCCAGCGTGGACTCGGCCACGGCGTTCCGCTGCTGCTGTTCAACGGGATCGGCGGCAACATCGAGTTGCTCGAGCCGATCGCGCGCTGGATGCCCGAGCGCGAAGTCATCACGTTCGACATCCCGGGCGTCGGCCACTCGGCGCTGCCGAATCGCCCGTATCGAATGCCCGGCATTGCGCGGCTCGCGGCAGCGATCCTCGATCACTATGGTCATGCGCAGGCCGACGTTCTGGGAATCTCCTGGGGCGGCGGGGCGGCCCAGCAGTTCGCCCGCACCTGCGCGGCGCGCTGCCGACGCCTGATCCTGGCCGCAACCGCGACCGGCATGGTCATGATTCCCACGCATCCGCGGGTCGCGTGGAAAATGGCCACCCCGCAGCGATTCGTCAGCAAGCGCTACGCGCGCAGCGTTGCCGGTGACATCTACGGCGGCGACTTTCGCAAGGATGCAGGACTGGTCGATCTGCACCTGAAGCACGTCAAGTGGCAATCGCGTCTGGGCTATTACCTGCAGCTCGCCGCCATATGGGGCTGGACCAGCATCCACTACCTGCATAGGCTCCGCCAGCCGACGCTATTGCTGGCCGGCCGCGATGATCCGCTGGTGCCGTTGCTGAACGCGCGCCTGATGCACGCGCTGCTGCCCAACAGCGAGCTGCATGTCTTCGATTGCGGTCACCTTTTCCTGATGACACGACCGCACGAGTCGGCGCGCGTGATCAACGAGTTTCTCGACCGGCGCTGACGCGCTCTGAAAGAACGACCTTCCAGGAGGCAGAGCGATGGACACTAAGATGATGCAGCCCGCCGACCTGGCGACGCAGATCGGCAAGGAAGTCGGCGTGTCGTCGTGGTACATGCTCGACCAGGCAAAGATCGACGAGTTCGCCGACTGCACCGACGACCGGCAGTGGATCCACGTCGATCCTGCCCGCGCGGCGAAGGAAAGCCCGTTCGGCGGAACGATTGCCCACGGGTTCCTGACGCTGGCGCTGGTGGCGCCGACGACGTTCGAGGTCCTGATGACGAAGCTCACGGTGAAGCAGGCGGTGAACTACGGCCTGGAAAAGGTGCGGTTCATCGCACCGGTGCGCGCCGGCAAGCGCGTGCGCAACCACATCAAGATCACCGCGCTCGAAGACCGCGGCGGCGGCCGCTTCCTGCTGACCACTGAGCACACCTTCGAGATCGAGGGAGAAGAAAAGCCCGCACTGGTCGCACTGTCGCAGGCCATGTTGATGAGCTGAACGACGCCGCAGCGTCGATAACGACACGGGAGAAGGCGATGAGCACGATGGCAAGCGCCGCACCGGAGCAGACGTCGCAACGCGGTCGCATTGGCAAGTTGACGCCCGGCGCGCGCGCGGCCGCCAAACGCAGCGCAAAGCAGGCGGCGCGTGTGACGGTGAAGCAGCGCGCGGCTCGCACCGGCCAGGCTGCTGCGCAGGCGGTGCGCGACACGGTGGCCACCGCGAGCCAGGGCGCGATGCAGGTCACGGGCGAACTGACCGAACTGGTGACCGAGGCGAGCCAGAACACGCTGGCGGCCAACCCGCTGATCGGACTTCAGCCGCGCGACATCGCCAGCGCGGCGAAGTCGCTGCTGAAGGCGATCGCGCTGTCACGCCAGCCGGTGACTGCCCACCTGAAGGGATACGCCAGTGAACTGGCCGGCGTCATCAAAGGCGAATCCACCGTGGCGCCCGATCCGAAGGACCGCCGCTTCGTCGACCCGGCCTGGCAGTCGAACTTCCTGTTCCGGCGCCTGCTGCAGGCCCACATGGTCACGCAGAAAGGACTCGCGCAGGTCGTCGAAGAATCAAAGCTCGACAAGATGGAAAAGGGACGAGCGAGGTTCTTCGTTTCGCTGCTGTTCGATGCGCTGGCGCCGAGCAACTGGATCTTCGCCAACCCGGCTGCACTGCGCAAGATCCTCGATACCGGCGGCGAGAACCTCGTCAAGGGCGCGCGCAATCTGGTTCACGACGTGCGCCACAACCATATGCTGCCGTCGTCGGTCGATGCATCGCCCTTCAAGGTCGGCGTGAACATCGCGACCACGCCCGGGCATGTCGTGTTCCGCAACGAGATGTTCGAACTGCTGCAGTACACGCCAACGACGCCGCAGGTCCATCGGCGGCCACTGGTGATGTCGCCGCCGCAGGTCAACAAGTACTACGCGGTCGACCTGACGCCGGAAAAGAGCCTGATCAAGTGGGCGGTCGACAGCGGCGTGCAGATGTTCGTCATCAGCTGGCGCAATCCGACGGTCGAGCAGCGGCACTGGGGCCTCGAGGACTATGCGCTGGCGCTCGACGAGGCGGTCGAGGTCGCGCGCCAGGTCACCGGCAGTCCCGACGTCAACATGTGGGGCTCGTGCGCCGGCGGCATGACGCTCGCCGCCTATCTCGGCTGGCTCGCCGCCACCGGCGAGCAGCACAAGGTTGCCAACACGACCTGGGCGGTGTGCGTGCTCGACACCGCCTCGGCGCTCGAGGACACGACGCTGGGACTGTTCAACACGCCGTCGACCATCCGCATGGCCAAGGCGCGTTCGGCCACCAAGGGCGTGATCACCGGTCCGCAGATGGCGTCGATGTTCGCGTGGATGCGACCGAACGACCTGATCTGGAACTACTGGGTCAACAACTACCTGCTCGGCAACAAGCCGCCCGCGTTCGACATCCTGGCGTGGAACGCCGACACGACGCGGCTGCCGGGGCAGTTCCACAGCGACCTGCTCGACCTGGTTGCGCGACAATCCGTACGTGAATCCGGGCCGGCTCGAAATCGACGAGGTGCCGATCGATATGACCAAGGTGAAGGTCGGCGCCTACGTCATCGGCGGCATCACCGACCACATCACGCCGTGGAACGGCTGCTACGGAACGGCGCGCCTGTTCGGCAAGGAATCGACCTTCGTGCTGGCCAACGCCGGGCACCTGCAGAGCCTGCTGAATCCGCCTGGGACTCCGAAGTCGTTCTTCTTCTCGGCGCCGGCCAGCGTCGAAGACCCGTTCGAATGGGCGAAGCTTGCGCAACCGACGCGCCAGGACGGCAGCTGGTGGCCGCACTGGCGCGCATGGATCCAGCAGCGGTCGGGAGAACTGGTGGCCGCGCCCAAGCGGGCGGGCTCGCGCAAGCATCGGCCGCTTGCGCCGGCACCTGGCGAGTACGTGCACCAGCGGTAACGGTCCGCGACATCGACCGGAAGTGGTACTCCACTGGCCACGGTTGACCCGCATCAATGCGGCCTCGCGGCCGGTCACTAGCTTGCCTTGAATGATCTGTGCCGATCGAAATGCACAGGCAAATTCAGGGGGAGCAATGTTCAGCACACCGGTCAGAGAAGTCATGGACGCGCGCAAGCTGCTGCTCGCCGCGCCGCAGACAACCGTGCGCGAGGCGGCGCGGTCGATGGCGCGCCGCGCGGTCGGTGCGGTTCTTGTGGTCGACGACGAGCGCCTGCTCGGCATCTTCACGGAACGCGATGTCGTGTTTCGCGTCGTCGCTCGCGGGCTCGATCCGGCAAAGCTCACAATCGCCGAAGTGATGACAGCCGATCCAAAGACGATCGCACCCGACAAGACGTTCGGCATCGCGATGGTTCTGATGCACGAGAACGGCTTCCGTCATCTTCCAGTGGTCGAAAATGGCCACCCGATCGGAATCGTCTCGTCGCGCAGCGCGCTCGATCCGGATCTCGAAGAGTTCGTATCCGAGGAGCGCCGGCGCGAGCATCTGCAGCACCAGCGCTGAGCCTTGGGCGGGCCGAAGGACTCAGTTCGACCACCCATAGCGGCCATCGATGCTGTCGAAAAGCGGACCTGCTCGCTATCCGAAAGCCGCCATTCTTTGCGGCGTTCGGAGGCAGGAAGTTGGCCTCAACTAATCAATTCGGCGCCGAGTCTTCTGCCTTCAAGCCATACCGCTTGCTCTTTTCCCAAAGGGTTTTGCGTGAGATTCCAAGCGCTGCCGCGGCCGAGCCAACTCTGCCCTCAAAACGCTGCAGGACGGCTTGAAGATAGCTGCGCTCCGACTCGGCCAGGAACTCAGCCAATGTCGGCAATCCCTCAATGGGTTCCCTCTCCTCTGCATCGACGGACTCAAAGAGATCAGCAGCCGATAACACGGCGCTCGACGACAGCACGCAGGCGCGCTCGATTCTGTTGCGCAGTTCTCGGACGTTGCCCGGCCACGAATGCGCCAAAAGTGCGGCTCGCGCTCCCGGGCCCAGTGTGCGCGGAGCTTCGTGCATCTCGGCGGCCAGGTCCGCCAAAAAATTCTGTGCCAGCCAAAGAACGTCGCCCGGTCGACTACGAAGCGCCGGGACGGTCAAACAGACGACGTTGATCCTGTAGTACAGGTCCTCCCGAAAGCGCCCTTGCTGCACTAAAGCACGAAGGTCCTGGTTCGTGGCGCAGATAAGTCGCACGTCGACGTCAATCCATTCTTCCCCGCCCAATCGCTGCACGCGTCGTTCTTGAAGGACCCGAAGCAGGTCAACTTGGGTTGACGAAGTCAGTTCGGCAACTTCATCGAGGAACAACGTTCCTCCGTGCGCCTGTTCAAAGTGACCCCGACGCAATCGGTCGGCGCCCGTGTATGCGCCGCGCTCGTGACCAAACAGCGCGGCCTCGATCAGCGTTTCCGGGATGGCTCCGCAATTGACCGCGATAAACGGTGCACTGCGCCGATGGGCGAGTGCGTGCAGGTGACGCGCAAGTACTTCCTTCCCGACGCCGCTTTCGCCAGCGATCAGGACGGTTCGAGCCCGTTCGGCAATGCGCGGCGCTTGCGCTGCCAGTAACCGCATGGCCGGAGACGGGCCAAGCGGGCCCGCTTCTTCCCTCAAGCGGTGCGACGGCAAGCTCGGAGGACTCCACGGCGCGCCGCACCTTGGCCACGAGCTCGCCAATGTCGAACGGCTTGGTGACGTAGTCGAGTGCGCCTCGTTTGAGCATTTCAACGGCGCGATCGACAGAGGCATGCGCCGTGATGAATAGGAATGGCGGCAACGACTGCGACCTCATCCTTCGCCCGAATGAAAACCTCTTCCCCCGAAACGTCCGGCAGGCGAACGTCGCTGATCACTGCGTCGTAGGGCCGTCCGTGCAGGGCCTCGAGTGCGGCCCCGCCACGCTTGAACCAATCCAGGGAAAAGCCTTCGAGGAGGAACCGGTCCGACAGGGATTCGCCCATGATCGGATCGTCTTCGATCAGGCATATGTGCGCCATGCAGCGTCTCCCGTCTCACGCCGCCCGCGCGGCCTCGGCGCTTTGGTCGATCGGAATCGACACCGCGAAGCGGGTCTGTTCGTCACCGCTCTCGGCAGTGATCGTACCCCTGAGCTGCTGAACAATCTGGTAGCAGACCCACAGCCCCAGCCCAAATGATCGTTTGCCGTCTCGCTCGGTAGCGACCACGAACGGCTCGAACAACTGCCCGAGGACATCCGGTGCAATCGGAGCGCCCGCGTTGGCGACCGAGACAAGGAGATGACCATCCTTGATCCCGACGCCGAGTTGCACTTCGGAATCGTCAGCCGCGAACTTGACCGCATTAAGCAGTATGTTGAGAACGAGTTGGCGAATCAGATGCGCCGGCAGTGGCAGGCGCTCGAATCGAGGAAGGTCAACGTCCCATTTCAAGTGCAGTCCTCGGGCGCCAAGTTGGGGCTGAATCAAAGTCCGCAGATCCTGCCAGTCCTGCGCAGAAAGCTGCGGTGAGTCGAGCCGTGCTTCCACCAGCAAAGCGCTCACAGTGGTCCTGATCTGTTGAAGGCCGCGTTCCAGGAGGTCCAGCGTCTTTAATGTGAAGCGATTCGGCTCCCCGTGCAGCCGCGCCGTATCGATCGCATTCAGCATCCCACCGAGAGGATTATTGATTTCATGCGCGATCGCGGCCGATACGCGGCCGACGGCCGCCAGGCGTTCGGAGGCGATCATCTCTTGTTCCATGGCCTGCTCCCGGGCCAAATGATCCAGCATCCGGCGAGTCTGCCGGGCCAGGGACCCGATCTCGTCCTGACTTTCCCGAGGCAGGTCCGCTGCGATGGCCGCTCGGGGCGTCCCGTCCCACCCGTGACAGCGCCTGCGCCATGCCCGCCAGCGGTTCCGCCATGCGTTTGCCCCAGTACCAACCCAACGGGATCAGCAGGAGCAGTCCTGGCAGGCTGACCAGCGCCAGATCGACCAACGTGGACCTGATGCGGCGGTAGTACCGCTCAGCATCGAATGAAAGAAGAACGGTTCCCAGCCTCGCTCCGTCGTCCGCGAGAATCGGTCCCGCTGCCGCCATTTCGCTGCCGGACTCGCCGCGTGTCACCAGGAGGCTGAATCCTGCCGGCTCACCGCTACCCGCCAATGCGACAAGCGCCGCATCGAGCGACTTCACTGGCGTCATGACGGGGATACGTACAGGGTCGCTGGCGACGTATACACGGCCATAGACATCCAGGACGATGATGTCCTGCAGGGCGTTGTCAGCCGTACGCGCGACGATCGGCGTGCGGATGACCTCATAGGCCTGCCACAGATCGTCGCGTACCAACGGATCGCGCAGAGAACGCGCAAGCACGGTGCTTAGATTGCGAGCACTGGCCTCGAGGTCTGAGCGGGCGTCTCGGTACGCCCGGGTCACCAGTGCGGTCGTGACCGCAAGTTCCGTCAGCAGAGATGACCGCGCTAATGGCGAGCGGAATCTTGACCCGGTAACTGACGTCCGAAAATTTCAAGTCTTTTTGCCCTCGCCTGCGCGCTCGAAAACGCGAGCCATTTCGCGAATCCCGTCGAAGACTCTCAGGGAACCCGACTCGAAGCCTTCGAGGTTGAGGCTCTGCAGCAGCTGAACGCCAGCCTCGGAGTCACGCATTCCCAAAAGTGCCTGAGCAACCGCCACGCGCTCGTCCGCGGGAAGCGACGCGCGCGCCACGACGGGCGGAAATCCAAAACGCGGCGAGCGCCACGCGACACGAACGCCCTTGGTGGCGTTGGGTTGCTGCTTCTGCAGGGTGTCCCACACGTACCCGTCTACCGAGCCGGCGTTGGCCAGTCCGACCTGTACCGCCTCCACGACCTTCCTGTGGGCGAAGGTGAAGAACGTGCGCCGGAAGAACTGACCTGCGCGCTTGCCCGCGCGAATCAGTTGGAACTGCGGGACCAGGTGTCCACTGTTTGAAAGGGGGTCGCTGAATGCGAATACGCGACCCTGCAGGTCCGTGATGACCGACGTCGTCTGTGTCGCGCTCGGGAACGATGAGAAACGACTGGTATAGCGGGACGCCCTGATAGGTCGGGATGGCGACGAGGTCGAGCTGTCCCTCGTACAGCACGAATGGGTACCCGCATACCCAGGCAACGTCGACCATGTTGCCAAGCAACAGGTCCACGATTTCCCGGTAGCTGCCGCGCTGGACGAACTGCACCGGACGGTCGAGCTTCTCCTCCAGGTACCTTTGCCACGAGCCGAGCAGTGCGATGCGGTCGTCCAGGAAGACCGGGGTTGTACCGAAGCGCAATGTTGTCTTGGCGGCGGCGGAGCCGAGGCCGCTCAGCAGAGCTCCGGCTGCCGCTGCTTGAAGCAGTCGGCGACGGTTACTTTCCTGTAACGCCATCGAAGCTTTCACGCCCTGCCCCGTCACGGTTTCGCCACGCTTTCCTCCGCCTTCGTTCCGCCTGGAACGCGTCGAGTCCCGCGGAATCAAGACCTTGAACGTTGTGCGGTGCGATGGCGCGGTCCTTGCGCTTAGTGGCATCGCATTTCAAGCACAACCAGGACCGGAGACATTATGACCAGCGACGATCGCGGCGTCTCGCGCCGCATCTTCTTGAAAGTGAGTGGGGCTTCCGCGTTCGGCGGCGCCGTGGGCGCAGTCCTGCCTGGCGACGCTGAAGCGGCTGCCGGGGTCGATACCAGCCACACCGTGCTTCCGTACCCTCGTAAAGCGGTCGGCACCGCGACCAAAATGACCAAGGGAACGCCGGTCACCTTCAACTATCCCGATGCGTCGTCGCCATGCGTCGCGGTCAAGCTCGGCGCCCCGGTGCCCGGCGGTGTGGGACCCGACCGCGACATCGTGGCCTACAGCACGATGTGCACGCACATGGGATGTCCGGTGGCGTTCGATAGCGGCACCAATACGTTCAAGTGCGGGTGTCACTACAGCATGTTCGACGCGGAGAAGTCGGGCCAGATGATCTGCGGGCAGGCCACGGAGAACCTGCCGCGAATACGCCTCGACTACAACGCGCAGACCGGCGCGATTACCGCGACCGGTGTCGACGGAATGCTCTACGGCCGCCAGGCCAACGTTCTGTAAGGGGAGGCCACGATGAGTGACGATCGAATCACACTGCCGCCCGCGAGCGCAAAGCGCACCAACATGACATGCCACTTCTGCATCGTCGGGTGCGGTTACCACGTCTATTCGTGGCCGGAGGGCCAGGAAGGCGGCCGCGCGCCCGAGCAGAACGCGCTGAAGCTGGATTACAGGAAGCAGCTACCGCCTCTTACGGTGATCTTGACACCGGCCATGACCAACGTCGTGACGGACCGCGACGGCACGCGTCGCAACATCATGATCGTCCCCGACAAGGCATGCGTCGTGAACAGCGGCCTGTCGTCCACACGGGGCGGGAAGATGGCCTCCTACATGTACACGGCGGACGGCATCGGCAAGGAAAGGCTGCGCTATCCGATGCTGTACGCGGGCGACCAGTGGGTCCAGACCAACTGGGACACCGCGATGGCGCTGTACGCCGGCGTCCTCAAGCGCACGCTCGACAAGGACGGACCGAGCGGCATCGTGTTCTCCGCGTTCGACCATGGCGGCGCCGGTGGCGGCTTCGAGAACACCTGGGGCAGCGGCAAGCTGATGTTCACGGCATTGCAGACCCCGATGGTCCGCATTCATAACCGCCCCGCCTACAACTCCGAGTGTCACGCCACTCGCGAGATGGGGGTCGGCGAGTTGAACAACTCTTACGAGGACGCGCAGCTGGCCGACGTCATCGTGGCGGTCGGCACGAACGCCTACGAGACGCAGACGAACTACTTCCTGAACCACTGGGTGCCGAATCTGCAGGGCGCGACGGCAGACAAGAAGAAGAAGCGTTTCCCTGGAGAAGCGACGCCGAAGACCCGGCTGATCGTCGTCGATCCTCGCCGCACCACGACGGTCGCGATCGCGGAGCAGGTTGCCGGCAAGGACAATGTCCTGCATCTCGATATCGAGCCCGGCACGGATATCGCGCTGTTCAACACGCTCTTCACGCATGTGGTGGCGCAGGGCTGGGTCGACCGCGAGTTCATCGCCAAGAACACGCAGGGATTCGACGCGGCCATGTCGGCCAACAAGCTGTCGCTGGAGGAGGGCAGCAAGATCACCGGCATTCCGGTGGCCAAGCTGCAACAGGCCGCAGAGTGGGCCTACAAGCCCAAAGCCGCCGGGCAAGCGACCCGCACGATGCACGCGTACGAGAAGGGAATCATCTGGGGCAACGACAACTACCTGATCCAGTCGTCGCTGGTCGACCTGGTGCTGGCCACACACAACGTCGGCCGGCGTGGCACCGGCGTCGTGCGGATGGGCGGACACCAGGAGGGTTACACGCGTCCGCCCTATCCGGGAAATTCCAAGATCTACATCGACCAGGAACTGATCAACGGCAAGGGCCGGATGATGACCTGGTGGGCCTGCAACAACTTCCAGACCAGCAACAACGCGCAGAAGCTGCGCGAAGTCGTCCTGCGCCGTTCGCAGATCGTCAAGGAAGCGATGGTCAAGGCCCGTGGTGCCTCGGCAGAGCAGATGGCCGATGTCGTCTACGACGCCACGACCAAGGGTGGACTTGTTCGTCACCAGCATCAACCTGTATCCGACGATGCTGGTGCAGGCGGCGCACCTGATGCTGCCTTCGACGCACCCCGGTGAAATGAACCTGACGTCGATGAACGGGGAGCGCCGAATGCGGCTTTCCGAGAAGTTCATGGACGCGCCGGGCACCGCCATGCCGGACTGCCTGATCGCCGCGCGCATCGCCAATACGATGAAGGCGATGTATCAGCGCGAGAACAATGCGGCGATGGTGAAACGCTTCGAGGGCTTCGACTGGAAGACGGAAGAAGACGCCTTCAACGATGGCTTCCGCCAGGCGGGTCGTCCGGGCGCGCCCCCGATCGACAGTCAGGGGGGCGACACCGGTTACCTCGCGACCTACGCGCTGCTGCGATCGGCCGGAAACAATGGCGTGCAGCTGCCGATCAAGGAAGTCAAGGACGGCAAGCTCGTCGGCACCGAGATGCTTTACACCGACGGCAAGTTCGACACCAAGGACGGCCGCGCTGAGTTCAAGCCGTCGCCATGGCCCGGGCTGCCGAAACCTGTGGCGGAACAGAAGGCGAAGCACAAGTTCTGGATCAACAACGGCCGTGTCAACGAGGTCTGGCAGACCGCCTATCACGACCAGTACAACGAGTTCGTCGAGAATCGCTGGCCGATGGCGTTCATCGAGATGAATCCGCAGGACGCCACTGAACTCGGCGCGGCAGGCGGTGACATCGTCGAAGTGTTCAACGACTACGGCTCGACCTTTGCGATGGTGTACCCGACGCCGACCGCGAAGCGCGGCCAGACCTTCATGCTCTTCGCGTACGTCAACGGCATCCAGGGCGATGTGACCACGGAATGGACGGACCGCAACATCATTCCCTACTACAAGGGAACCTGGGCAAGCATTCGCCGCGTTGGAACGATGGAAGACTACAAACGGACGGTCAGCTTCAAGAGCCGGCAGTTCGCCTGAGCGGTTGTCTCCTTGCTGTACCTTTGCCGCCGATGGGCCCGACTGGGCCTTCGGCGGTTTTTGCTGCATCAAGGTCGGCTGCGGGCTTGCGCGGAAAGCGGCTCTTCGTACCAATCCTTGCTGGCGTTGACCCAGCGCACGACCAGCAAGCATCACCGGAACCTCGATCAGCACGCCGACCACGGTCGCGAGCGCCGCGCCGGAGTTGAAGCCGAACAGGCTGATCGCGGCAGCGACCGCCAGCTCGAAGAAGTTGGAGGCGCCGATCAGCGCCGACGGGCACGCGACGCTGTGCTTCTCGCCGAGCGCGCGGTTGGCAAGGTAGGCCAGCACCGGCGTTGAAGAACACCTGGATCAGGATCGGCACCGCCAGCAGCGCGATGACCAGCGGCTGCTTCAGGATCTGCTCGCCCTGGAACGCGAACAGCAGCACCAGCGTGGCGAGCAGCGCCGAGACGGACCACGGCGACAGCCGATGCAGCAGCTGGTCCAGCGCCGGCGGTCCGCCGCGGCGCAGGACCACCGCGCGCACGACCTGCGCCACGATGACGGGCACGACGATGTACAGCACCACCGAGGTGAGCAGCGTGTCCCACGGCACCGCGATCGACGCCACGCCCAGCAGCAGCGCGACGATCGGCGCGAAGGCGAAGATCATGATCGTGTCGTTCAGCGCCACCTGCGTCAGCGTGAAGTAGGGGTCGCCGTTGGTGAGCCGGCTCCACACGAACACCATCGCCGTGCACGGCGCCGCGGCGAGCAGGATCAGGCCGGCGACGTAGCTGTCGATCTGGTCCGCCGGCAGCCAGGGCGCGAACAGTTGCTTGATGAAGATCCAGGCGAGCAACGCCATGGAGAACGGCTTCACCAGCCAGTTGATCGCGAGCGTCACGCCGATGCCGCGCACATGGTCCTTCACCTGCCCGAGCGCCGCAAAGTCGATCCGCAGCAGCATCGGGATGATCATCACCCAGATCAGGATGCCCACCGGCAGGTTGACGCGCGCCACTTCCAGCGCGCCGATCGCCTGGATCGGCGCCGGAAACATCTGACCGATGCACGACGCCGGCAACGATGCACAAGGCGACCCAGAGGGTCAGGTAGCGCTCGAAGACGTTCATGCCGTCGCGCCGGGCGCTGCGCAACGGCACTGTCGCTGCTCATGCGATGCAGGCGTCCTTGCTCGATGCGCTCTGCGCTCACTGCTTGCCGATTTCCTTGAGACGCTGCGTCAGCGCGACGCGATCCAGTTTGGTCAACGGCAGGCTGAGGAACAGCTGGATGCGGTTCTGCAGCCGGTTGTAGGCGTGGAAGAACGCCTTGCGCTTGTCCTCGTCGCTGCCCTCGACGGCGGCCGGATCTTCGACGCCCCAGTGCGCGGTGATCGGCTGGCCCGGCCACATCGGGCACACCTCGCCGGCCGCGTTGTCGCAGACGGTGAAGACGAAGTCGAGTTCCGGCGCGCCCGGCTGCGGCGAACTCGTCCCAGCTCTTGCTGCGCAGCCCATCGATCGGCAGGCGGTTCTTCTGCAGCAGCTCGATGGCGAACGGGTTCACGCGGCCGGCGGGATGCGACCCGGCCGAGTAGGCCTTGAACCGCGGCGCGCCCATCGCGTTCATCATGACCTCGGCGAGGATCGAACGCGCCGAGTTGCCGGTGCACAGGAACAGTACGTTGAAGGGGCGAGTGGGATTGACTTCAGTCATGGTGCGGTGTCGGCGAGGCGTTTCGTCAGGCAGGTGCTGCTGCCCGGGCAGAGGTGGGTGAATTCGGCAGTCGGCCTGAACAGCGGCCGGGGCGTCGTTGCGCGCGATGTCGTGATAGCCGAGCGCGCGAAAGAACGTCGCGGCGGTCTGCGTCAGCAACGTCAGCGAATGCAGCTCCCGGCGAGCCGCTGCGTCCTCTGCGGCCGACACAAGCGCGCGCCCGAGTCCGGTGCCGCGCCAGGCGGGATCCACGACCAGCGAACGCAGCAGGCCGTGCCCGTCGCAGCGCTCAACCGCGACAACGCCGACGACCTCGCCCGCATCAGCCGCGACGAGGAAGTCCGACAGCGAGTCGGGCGTGAGGTCGATCGTCGGCAGCCCCGCCGCCGACAGCAAGGACCGGACGCGAGGCCAGTCCTCCGCCTGCGCCGCGCGAATGACCGCGGTGGCGATCACGGATCAGCCGCAGCAGGCAGTGGCCGAGCGGACCGGGATCGTCGCGGCCACCTTGGCCGGCTCGGCCGGCGTGCAGCAGCCCGCCGCGGCCGGCTCGGCGGAATCCTCGCCGCTGAAGGTTGGCACGGCTCCGAGCGTGTGGAACGTCTCCCAGGCAATGCCGGTCGGATCAGTGACCCAGTACTTGTTCGACAGCGCGTAGCAACACGCGGCGTCCTTCTCGGCGTGCGCAGCGACGTCGGCCTGTTGCAGCTGGCCGTGCAGCAGTTCGAGCTCCTCGTCGGAGTCCGTCTGCAAGCCGAGATGGTTGATGCCCGCCTTTCCGCCTCGCTGCGATATCGCGAAATTGACGCGCGGATCCTCGAGCATCCATTTCGCATAGTCGCCCTTGACGACGGCGGGCTCGGTGCCGAACAGCGTCGAGTAAAAGCGGATGCTCTGGTTCAGATCTTCGACCGATACATGGACATGGAAGCGCTTCATGCCTTGACTCCTTTGGTGGTGCGAGCGGCGGCCCTGCCGCCTCGGCTGGCTTTGTCAGGTTTGCAGGCTTGCGCCGGAGAACAGGGACCACAGTCAGCGGCGCAGCAGTTTTCCGTCATGAACGCCAGAAGCTCGTTCATCGCAGCGAAGTCGGCCGAATAGAAGATGAACCGGCTCTCCTGCCGCGACGTCACGAGGCCGGCATGGCTCAGCTCCTTCAGATGAAAGCTCAAGGTCGCCGGAGAGATGTCGAGAGCAGCCGCGATCTCGCCCGCGGCCAAACCACTCGGCCCCTGCTGAACCAGCAACCGATAAACCGCGAGCCGGGTGTCCTGAGCGAGAGCAGCCAGAGCGCGGACTGCATCCTTCGTTTTCATCTTTAAATGATTATAGAAATATAGGCTTGTGTCAAGCGCCGAGAGTCCGACGCCGTGTGACTCAGCCGACTGAGCACTTCAGAACCGCAGCTCGGGATTAACGGGGGCGTCTGCTCATAAGGCGACGGCCCGGACGCACCGGAGTCGGTAGTGCCGATTTTGCCAACGGTGCCCCGCGAGACTGTCGAGCTACGGTGCCCGTTTCGAAGGTGGTTCCCGTCACGACGGCACCGTGCCGCCCTAGTAGCGCCCGTGCTGCTTGTAGATGTAGTTGGCGAGTTCGACCGACTGGACCGACAGGCGCCGCTGGATCGCGTGCGCGGTGCGGATGATCGCGCGCATTGCGCGGTAGACGATCTCGGGGTCGGATTTCAGCAGCGACTCGAGCTGCGGCCGCCGCAGCGACATCACCCGGGTCGGCCCGACCGCCTGCAGCGAGGCGTAGCGCTCGGTGCCGTCGATGAACGACATCTCGCCGGCAAAGTCGCCCGCCACCAGCGTATGCAGCGTCACCGGCGGCTCGCCGGTCGGGTGCCGCACCACGCCGAGTGCGCCGCTGATCACGATGAACAGGTGATCGTCGGACGTGCCTTCGCGCACCAGCACATCGCCGTCCTTCAGTTCCAGCAATTCGGTCAGCGCCGCCAGCGTGCGGCACTGCGCGTCGTCCAATTCGGCCGCGAGGCGCGATCCTCGCAGCGCTTCAAAGCGCGGGTCTGTCATCGTGTCCTCTCCGCTCGGTGGCGCAACGCAGCTGTGATCTCGACTGTAACGGGGTCCGTAACACTCGCCAACGATTGACATTGTTGAACTTGCAGCTCCGGGCCCGGTTGACGTGCATCAACGGCGCACCTGCGCAAAGGAGAAGGATGCCCGCATGTGGTGCCGACCGCACCGGCCGGGCCACCAGCGCACGAATACATTGGGGAGAAGGAACCATGCTCGAAACGTCATACGAAGTGATGCGGCGGCAGGGCATCTCGCGGCGGAGCTTCGTGAAGTTCTGCAGCCTGACCGCAGCGTCGCTGGGCCTGGGCGAGGCCGGCGCGCAGCAGATCGCGAAGGCGCTGGAAACCAAGCCGCGCACGCCGGTCATCTGGCTGCACGGCCTCGAGTGCACCTGCTGCAGCGAATCGTTCATCCGTTCGGCGCACCCGCTGGCGAAGGACATCGTGCTGTCGATGATCTCGCTCGACTATCGACGACACGCTGTGGCCGCGGCCGGCGACCAGGTGCGAGCGAACGCTCGACGAGACGATCAAGAAGTACAAGGGCAACTACATCCTCGCGGTCGAAGGCAATCCGCCGCTCGCCGATGACGGCATCCACTGCATCTACTACGGACGCCCATTCGTCGACGTGCTCAAGGAGTCGCCAAGGACGCGAATGGCGATCGTGTCGTGGGGTTCGTGCGCTTCGTGGGGCTGCATCCAGGCCGCGAAGCCGAATCCGACGCAGGCAACTCCGATACACAAGGTGATCTTCGACAAGCCGATCATCAAGGTGCCGGGCTGTCCGCCGATCGCCGAAGTCATGACCGGCGTCGTCACCTACATCCTGACGTTCGGCCGCCTGCCGGACCTGGACGCGCAGGGGCGCCCGAAGATGTTCTACGGCCAGCGCGTGCACGACAAGTGCTATCGCCGGCCGCATTTCGACGCCGGCCAGTTCGTCGAGCGCTTCGACGACGAGGGCGCGCGCAAGGGCTACTGCCTGTACAAGGTCGGCTGCAAGGGTCCGGTCACGTACAACGCGTGCTCCGCGACACGCTGGAACGAAGGCCTTTCATTCCCGATCCAGTCGGGCCACGGCTGCATCGGCTGCTCCGAAGAGGACTTCTGGGACAAGGGCTCGTTCTACGACCACCTGACGACGATCCGCGCACCGGGCCTTGCGAACCTCGGCATCGAGGGCACAGCCACGCAGTTCGGCGTCGGCGCGCTGGCGCTCGCCGGCGCAGGCATCGCCGCACACGCCGCGCTCTCGGCCGTCAAGCAGGCGCGCAGCACGACCCGCAATGACAAAGTCAACGAGACGGTGGAGAAGTAATCATGCCGACCATCCAGACCCAAGGCTATACGCTTGACAACAGCGGCCGGCGCATCGTCGTAGATCCGATCTGCCGCATCGAGGGGCACCTCCGCATCGAGGTGAACCTCGACAAGAACAACGTCATCCACAACGCGGTGTCCACCGGAACGATGTGGCGCGGCCTCGAGGTGATCCTCAGGGGGCGCGACCCGCGCGACGCGTGGGCTTTCGTCGAACGCATCTGCGGCGTGTGCACCGGCGTGCACGCGCTGGCGTCGGTGCGCTCGGTCGAGGACGCGCTCGGGATCAAGATCCCGAAGAACGCGAACACGATCCGCAACCTGATGCATTCGACGCTGTACGCGCAGGACCACCTGGTCCACTTCTATCACCTGCACGCGCTCGACTGGGTCGACGTCGTCTCGGCGCTGAAGGCCGACCCGAAGAAGACCAGCGAGATCCAGCAGGCGATCAGCAACTGGCCCAACAGCTCGCCGGGCTACTTCCGCGAGGTGCAGAACCGGCTCAAGAAGTTCGTCGAGAGCGGCCAGCTCGGCATCTTCGCCAACGCGTACTGGGGTCACCCGGCCTACAAGCTGCCGCCGGAAGTGAACCTGCTGGCGACGACGCACTACCTCGAGGCGCTCGACTTCCAGAAGGAGATCGTCAAGATCCAGACGATCTTCGGCGGCAAGAACCCGCATCCGAACTGGCTCGTCGGCGGCGTGCCATCGCCGCTGAACGTCGACAACACCGGCGCGGTCGGCGCGGTCAACATGGCGCTGCTGAACATGGTCAGCGACATCATCAATCGCACGATCACGTTCATCGACCAGGTCTACATCCCTGACCTGCTTGCGGTCGCCGGCTACTACAAGGACTGGGCGCAGTGGGGCGGCGGTCTGTCCGGCAAGAACGTGATGTCGTACGGCGAGTTCCCCGATATCCCGAACGACTACAGCAACAAGAGCCTGCTGATGCCGTCGGGCGTGATCCTCAACGGCGACCTGAAGAAGGTTTACGACGTCGACCTGAAGGATCCTGAGCAGGTGCAGGAATGGGTTACCCACTCCTGGTACAAGTACGCGGACGAATCCAAGGGGCTGCATCCGTTCGACGGCGTGACCGATCCCAACTTCGCGCTGGGCGGCGCCACCAAGGGCACGCAAGACCGACATCAAGGAGCTCGACGAGTCGGCCAAGTACTCGTGGGTCAAGTCGCCGCGGTGGAAGGGCCAGGCGGTCGAGGTCGGGCCGCTGGCGCGCTACCTCGTCGCGTACGCACGCGGCAACAAGGAGATCCAGGACCAGGTCAACGGCGTGCTGAAGACGCTCGACGTGCCAGTGACCGCCCTGTTCTCGACGCTCGGCCGCACGGCCGCGCGCGGGCTCGAGGCGCAGTGGGCGGCGAACAAGATGAAGTACTTCTACGACCAGCTGATCACCAGCATGAAGAACGGCGACTTCGCGACCGCGAACACCGAGAAGTGGGAGCCGAGTTCCTGGGCCAGCGAGTGCAAGGGCGTGGCACCGGTCGAAGCCCCGCGCGGCGCGCTGGCGCACTGGGTCAAGATCCGCAACATGAAGATCGACTCGTACCAGTGCGTCGTGCCGACGACCTGGAACGCCGGCCCGCGCGACGCGAAGAACCAGATCGGCGCCTATGAAGCGGCGCTGATGAACACGCCGATGGCGAAGCCTGAGCAGCCGGTCGAGATTCTGCGGACCATCCACAGCTTCGACCCCTGCCTCGCCTGCGCCACCCACGTGATGTCGCCGGAGGGTGAAGAACTGGTCGCCGTGAAGGTTCGCTGAGAGGAAGCACGATGGCATCGATTCAAGCAGGCAACCGCGCTGCGGTTTCGCCCCGGCCGATAACCGCCGGTCGCAGGACCGCGCGCGAAGGCTCGATGGTGGTCGACGCGGCGAGCGGAGAAGTCCTCGGCGGCACTCTGTCAGAGGTGTACGTGTACGAAGCCCCGGTGCGCATCTGGCACTGGGTGATGATGGTCGCGATGATCGTGCTCGCCGTCACCGGCTATTTGATCGGTTCGCCGTGGAGCGGGCCTTCGCGCGAGGCCACGTTCACTTACTTCTTCGGCAACATCCGGTTGATTCATTTCCTGGCGGCAGCAGTATTTGTGGTCGCCTTCGTCGTGCGGCTGTACTGGGCCATCGCCGGCAACCATCACGCGCGCTCGATCTTCGTGCCGCCGGTGTGGAGCGGCAGCTGGTGGAGCGGGATGTTCCGTCAGGGCGCTGTACTACGCGTTCATGAAGAGGGAATCGCCGCTGTGGATCGGGCACAACCCGCTGGCGCAGTTCGCGATGTTCGCGATGTACGTGCTGGGCACGGTCGTCATCATCCTGACCGGCTTGTCGCTGTTCTCCGAGCAGTACGGCTGGGGCTCGGTGTGGATGAACCTGTTCGGCTGGGTCAGCGTGCTGCTCGGCGGCTCAGGGATGGTCCGCCTGGTGCACCATCTTGCGATGTACTACCTGCTGATCTTTGCGGTGATTCACATGTACATGGTCCTGCGCGAGGACGTGATGAGCGGCGAGAGCGTCGTGGGCACGATGATCAACGGCCTGCGCACGTTCAAGTCGTCGCAGGAAGGCTGAGCGCATCGGGCCACGGCACACTCCGCGGCCTGCCTCCGATGGTCCCCACGGTGTCGTCGTCCCACAGCGTACGTCGCGGTCAGCCCGGCTCGCTCGGCGTGCCCGCGCGGCGTCCGCCGCATCCCGGCCATTTTCTCGACAGCCGCTTTCTCAGGCCGCTCGGCATCAGCCAGACCGAGCTTGCCGAGGCACTCGGCGTGTCGCGCCGGCGGGTGAACGAGTTGATCAACGGCAAGCGGGCGATCACGCCCGACACTGCCGTGCGGCTCGCGATGTACTTCGGCAACGAGGCGGCCTTCTGGATGCACCTCCAGGTGGCCTGGGATATGCACACGGCCGTGCGGGAAGTGCGCGCATCGACGCGTCGCCCCTGATCTAGATTTCACTCGATCCATGACCGGTTGACGTAACGCAACGGGGTGCGTTCGCTTGCGCGTAACTTCAGCTGTAACCCACTGCGTTACAGGCGAGCGCATGAACGAGCGGCGAGAAGTCCTGGTCCTGGGCATCGGCAACCTGCTCTGGGCCGACGAAGGTTTCGGCGTGCGCGCCGTCGAGGCGTTGAATGCAGCCTATGCGTTTCCGCGCCAGACGTGCTGCTGCTCGACGGCGGCACGCTCGGACTCAATCTGCTCGAGTACGTCGAATCGTCGCGGCGCGTGCTCGTGTTCGACGCGATCGATTTCGGTCTGCCGCCCGGCGTCGCTGAAGGTGCTGCGCGATGGCGACGTGCCGCGCTGGGGCGCTCGCAAGATGAGTCCGCATCAGAACGGATTCAACGACGTACTGGCGCTGGCGCAGCTGCACGCGCGCACGCCGGACTCGGTCGTCGCGATCGGCGTTCAGCCGCTGCTGCTCGACGACTTCGGCGGAAGCCTCACCGAGCCGGTGCGTATGCGCCTCGCCGAGGCCGTTGCTTTGGCCGCGGTGCAACTCGCGGACTGGGGCTATGCCGGCCGCGCGCGCGCGATCGACGAAGTTGTCGAGCCGCTTAACGCCGGGTCGCTCGCGCTCAGTCCCTACGAGAGTGGCCGGCCGACCGCCGAAGAAGCGCCTGCCGCATCGGCGATCCGCGCCTGCTCGACGCACTGCGGACGCTAGCCATGTGCATTGGCATTCCGATGCGGGTGCTGCACGTCGACAATGGCATGGCCGAGTGTGCCGGCCAGGGGCGAAACGAGCGGCTGAACCTGATGCTGATCGGCGATGTGCCGCGCCGGCACCTGGGTGCTGGCCCACCAGGGCTCGGCGCTGCGCACGATGAGCGAGGACGAAGCGCTGCGGACCGGCGAGGCACTGGCCGCGCTCGAGGCCGCGCTCGCCGGCAATGATGTTGATGCCTTCTTCGCCGATCTCGTCGCGCGCGAGCCGACGTTGCCCCCTCATCTGAAGGACACGAAGGCATGAGCTCACAGGCCGCCGAAACCGTGCTGCATCCGCTGCTCGACCAGCTTTTCACGCGACATGGATTTACGCGCGTTGCTGCGGACACGCTCGATGCGTTCGCCGCCGCACCGGGCCACGCACTGCTCGTCTTCACCGAGGATCCGCAACGCTACAAGGAAACGCTCGATCTGGCGGTCATCGCTCCCGAAGTCGCGAAGGCGTTTGCCGGCAGTTTCCGAGTCGGCGTGCTGTTGCCGTCCGATGCGCGCAAGGCGGCGTCGCGTTACGGCTTCGCGCGCTGGCCGGCCCTGGTCATGCTGAAGGACGGCATGTACGTCGGCGCAATCGACGGCCTGCGCAACTGGGATCGAGTACGTCGAGAACGTGCAACGCCTGCTCGACGCAGAGCCGACCCGCGCGCCGACGGTCGGCATCGCCGTCAAGAGCGCCGGCGCGTCGGCATGTCATTGAGACTAGTGGAGCAAAGCGAGAAGCCATGAAATCCTTTCCGATACCCGTGCGAGTGACCGGCCCGGGTTCGCAGGTCGAGGACGAGCCACTGCAGTACTTCGACATGCCGCGCGACGTCAGCACATTCGAGATGCCGAGCGTTCCGGAGACCGACGATGCCGAGTCGCTGCTGATCGCGCGCGACACGCTGGCCCGGCTGCTTGCGCTGATGCGGCAATGGAAGCCCGGTGCGCCATATCCGGTGCTGGACATGCGCAGCATGTCGCAGCCGGCGCAGACGGTCGCCAACGAGATGCTCGGCGACGGCGAAGTCAGCATCCAGGTGCACGGCAACCGCACGCTGAAGGTCCAGGAGAGCGTGTTCACGGGCCTGTGGCGCGTCATCGAACTCGATGGCGCCGGGCGCCTGCTTGCCGACTGGCTGGAGGCCGCGCCGCTGCCCGCCGCGGTGCTCGACGCCGCCCGCGAAGGCGCGCGCGACGCGCTGATGCCGGTGGAGATCCCGCCGGGCGCGATGAACTCCCCCGCGCTGCTGCAGGAACTGCAGGGCCAGCTGAAATCGCGCCGGCCCGGCGATCCGCCGCACGTGCTGAACCTGACGCTGTTTCCGATGACGCCCGAGGACCACCAGGTGCTCGAGCGCGCGCTGCCAGTCGGCGGCGTCGCAATCATCTCGCGCGGCTTCGGCAACTGCCGCATCACTTCGACCACCGCCCGCGGCATCTGGCGCGTTCAGTACTTCAACAGCATGAACACGCTGATCCTGAACACGATCGAGGTCGTCGACGTGCCGGAAGTGGCCGCTGGCCGCCGCTGAGGACCTCGACGACACGCGCGAGCGTCTCGCCGAGCTGATCGAGTGGATGAGCGAATCCTGCCCTGCCTGACAACCATGGACACGCTGCAGAACGAACGCGTTCCGATCGAGCCTGCCACGCGCCTCGAGTGCAAGATCTGCTGGCACGTGTACGACCCGGCCGAGGGCGACGCGGTCTGGCAGGTGCCGCCGGGCACGGCGTTCACCGATCTCCCGGGGCATTGGACCTGCCCCAACTGCGCGGCGAGCAAGGACGCCTTCCTGGTGCTGAGCGATGACTGAGCCGCTGCTGCCCGATCCGTCGGCACGCCTGAACGCCGCCTATCGCGTCGATCGCCAAACGCATGGACGGGCTCAACTTCGTGAACCCGTCCGTGCAGGTCGAGGCCGTCGCCTTCGCGCCGTGGCAATCGCACTGGCTCGGCGTGATGGTGACGCCGTGGTTCATCAACCTGATGCTGCTGCCGCGCGACGTGTCGGCATGGACCTCGGTGCCGCAGGGCAAGACACTGCGCTATCACTTCCCGGCCGGTGACTACGACTTCATTTCGTCGCACGACGAGACGGTCGGCGAATACCAGATGTGCTCGCTGATCTCGCCGCTGCTCGACTTCGCCGACCACGCGACCGCGCGCGAGGTCGCCGAACTCGCCCGCGACGCGCTGCTCGACCCCGCCAACGCGCCGGTTCCGGAAACCGGCCGGCGAAGACCCGGGTCCCGGCCCGCTGACGCGGATCAAGGAGCAAGCGCACGCGCCGATGTCGAAGCGTGACTTCCTGCGCGGGCGCTTCCTTCGCGAAGACTCCGATGCTGCGCGAGGGTGAGATCAGCGTGCGGCTCGGGCTGCACTGCGGACGCATCGATTCGGTGGACATCCGATCGACACGGAGCCCGCTGCCCGAGCGATTCACGCGTGGACGCGACGCCGACGAGGTCGCGCGCACGCTGCCGCTGCTGTATTCGATCTGCGCACGCGCGCAGGGCGCCGCGGCTGCGGCCGCGCTCGATGCGGCGCACGGCGTCCGACGGCCAACGCGGCCTCGATGACTCGGCGCAGCGCCGCAGTGCGCGACGAGATCGTCATCGAGCTCTTGACACGCCTGCTGCTCGACTGGCCGCGCGCGCTCGAGCTGCCACCGGACCCGCAGACCATTGCGCGGCTGCGCCAGGCGGCCGCGCGACGCGTTGCCGCCGATGCTGCGCGGCAGCGGCGCGCGACGCGGTCTACGGCGTCGAGCCGCAGGCCTGGCTCGGCGACGCATCGCTGAGCGCGCTTGCGGACTGGGTCGGCCGCGGTACGACCCTGCCGGCGCGGCTGCTGCAGCGGATCGAGCGCTCGAGCGCTCGACCTCGGCCGCAGCGCGGTCCGCGTGATGCCGAGCACCAGCGCCGAGAGCCTGCTCGCGCGTTCTGCCTGCGCTCGGCGACGGCGACAGTTTCGCGCGCGCGCCGGCACTGGCACGGCACACCGGTCGAGACCGGCCCGCTTGCGCGCCGCGCACAGCACCCGCTGGTGTCGGCCTACACACGCGACGCATGGCAACACGCGTCGGCGGCGCGCTTCGTCGCGCAGCTGGTCGACCTCGCCGAGTGGCTGGCTGCGACGAGCGTCGAGACGGTGCGCCAGCACGCAGTCTGCGCCGGGCGTCGGGCTCGGGCTCGCCGAGACGGCGCGCGGTCTGCTGCTCCACCAGGCCGAGGTGTGCGACGGGCGCGTGCAGCGCTTCCGCATCGTCGCGCCGACGGAGTGGAATTTCCATCCCGATGGCGCGCTCGCGCAGGGACTGCTTGGCCGGCCGCGTCGCGGACGCGGCGCACGCGCGCCGCGACGCCGTGCTGCTCGTGCAGGCTCTCGATCCCTGCGTGGCGTTCTCGGTCGAGGTCACCGATGCATGAGATGTCGCTCGCCGAGGGCATCCTGCAGATCGTCGAGGACACGGCACGCGCCAATGCCGCGGCGCAGGTGCGCGTCGGTGCTGCTCGAGATCGGTGCGCTGTCGCACGTCGAGGAACAGGCGCTGCGGTTCTGCTTCGACGCCGTCACGCGCGGCACGCGTGGCCGAGGGCGCGCGCCTCGACGTGCTCGCGACGCCCGGCCGCGCCTGGTGCATGCCGTGCGGCGCGAACGTGCCGCTCGCTCGCCTCGGCGATGCCTGCCCGCGCTGCGGCAGCTACCAGCTGCAGGTCACGCATGGCGAAGAGATGAAGGTCAAGGAGATCGAGGTGGCGTGAGCCCCTCGCGGAGAACGACGATGTGCACGACCTGCGGATGTCAGACCGGTGAGACGAAGATCGAGGGCGCGACGGCGGCGCACGCGGCCGACACGCACGACGGCCACGCCGATGGACATTCCCATCTTCACACGCACGGCGGCGCGCCCGACCATGCGCACGTGTACGCGCACGAGCACGAGCACGAGCACGAGCATGTGATGCCGGACGGCAGCGTCGTGCGCCACAGCCATGCGCACGACGGTGGCGCGGACCTCCACTACGGCGAGGGACCAGCGCACGCACATGCGCCGGGCATGAGCCAGGCGAAGATGGTGCAGGTCGAGCAGGACATCCTCGCGAAGAACGACCGGCACGCGCGCTTCAACCGCGAGTTCCTCGCCGAGCGCGGGATCTTCGCGGTCAACCTGGTCTCGAGCCCGGGTTCCGGCAAGACGACGCTGCTGACCGAGTCGATCAGGCGGCTGCAACCGCTTGCCGTGACGGTCATCGAGGGTGACCAGCAGACGACCCACGATGCCGACCGCATCCGCGCGACCGGTGCGCGCGCGCTGCAGATCAATACCGGCAAGGGCTGCCATCTCGACGCCAGCATGGTCGAGCGCGCGCTCGAGCGACTGCAGCCGGCAGAGGACACGGTGCTCTTCATCGAGAACGTCGGCAATCTCGTGTGTCCGGCGGCATTCGACCTCGGCGAGGCCTACAAGGTCGTCGTGCTGTCGGTCACCGAGGGCGAGGACAAGCCGCTGAAGTATCCGGACATGTTTCGCGCTGCCGCGGTGATGCTGCTGAACAAGGTCGACCTGCTGCCGTACGTGGATTTCGCGGTCGAACGCTGCATCGAGTACGCACGGCGCGTGAATCCATCGATAGAGGTGATGCAAGTGTCGGCGACCAAGGGCGACGGCATGGAGCTCTGGATCGACTGGATCCGGCTGCAGGCCGTGATCGCGCGCCATGCGCGTGAACGGCAGGCGACGGCCATACAGTCGCACCCGGCAGAGCAGCCCGGCTGAGGAGCGATGGACACGGCGCTTCCGGTGATGCGACGCGCGCTGCGGGTGCGTGGTCAGGTGCAGGGCGTCGGCTTTCGGCCGTTCGTTTATCGCCTCGCGAACGACCTCGCACTCTCCGGCCGCGTCCTCAACGACGGCGCCGGGGTCGAGATCGAGGTCCAAGGCCCCGATGCGCGCCTCGACGAGTTCCGCAACCGGCTCCAACGCGAAGTGCCAAGGCTGGCGCGCATTGACGCGCTGGAATCGCGCGCGATCACGCCGCACGCGGATGAGCCCGGCTTCGTGATCGCGGCCAGCGCCGGCGGGCCGGTATCGACCGGTGTCACGCCGGATTCCGCGCCCTGCGCGGACTGCATCGAAGAGATGTTCGATCCGCACGATCGCCGCTGGCGCTACGCCTTCACCAACTGCACGAACTGCGGGCCGCGCTACACGATCACCCTCGCCCTGCCCTACGATCGGCCGAACACGAGCATGGCGCGCTTCCGCCAGTGCCCGGCGTGCCAGCGCGAATACGACGATCCGCTCGATCGCCGCTTCCACGCACAGCCAAACGCCTGCCCCGTCTGCGGACCGCGGCTCGCCCTGCTGCGCCCGGACGGCGAGCCGGTCGAGGTCGACGATCCGATCGGCGCGACACTGCAGCGCCTGCACGCGGGCGAGATCGTCGCGATCAAGGCCCTCGGCGGCTTTCAGCTCGCCTGTGATGCCCGCAACGCCGCGGCCGTCGCCCGGCTGCGCGAGCGCAAGGCGCGCGAGGAGAAGCCGTTCGCAGTCATGGTGGCGAACGTCGCGTCGTGCGCGCCGCTCGCGTTCCCGGATGCGGCCGAACGCGCGCTGCTGGAGTCGGCCGAGCGCCCGATCGTGCTGATCGAGCAAGGCCCCGCGGCCGCTGCCGCGCTGCCGGGCGTGGCCCCCGGCATGACGACGCTGGGGCTGATGCTGCCGGCGGCACCGTTGCACCTACTGCTGTTCCACGAGGCTGCTGGCCGTCCCGCCGGCACCGGCTGGCTGCAGCGTGCCAACAAACTCGTACTCGTGATGACCAGCGCCAACCCAGGTGGCGAACCTCTGGTCATCGACAACGCCGAGGCCGTGCAGCGGCTCGGACGCATCGCCGATGCCCTGCTGGTGCACGACCGCGACGTGCTGCTCCGCTGCGACGACAGCGTCGTTCGCGCGCAGGCCGACGGCGGCGGCGCGCCCGTGTTCATCCGCCGCGCGCGCGGCTACACGCCGCTGCCGATACGCCTCGCCGACGACGGGCCGTCGGTCCTCGCGGTCGGTGGCTTCCTGAAGAACACCGTCTGCGTGACGCGCGCGGGCGAGGCGTTCCTGTCGCAGCACATCGGTTCGCTCGACAACGCGCCGACCTGCAGCGCGCTCGACGAGACGGTCGACCACCTGTGCGAAGTGCTCGAGATCACACCACAGGCGGTCGTGCACGACCTGCATCCCGACTTCTACAGCACGCGCTTCGCCGCCAGATTTGCGCGCACCCGCGCGGTGCCGCTGGTCGGCGCGCAGCACCATCATGCGCACATCGCGGCCGTGCTGGCGGAACACCGCGTCCGAGGCCCGGTGCTGGGCCTCGCGCTCGATGGCGTCGGCCTCGGCGCCGACGGTACCGCGTGGGGCGGCGAACTGCTGCGCGTCGCCGGCGCGCACTGCGAGCGGCTCGGACACCTGGCGCGCATCGCGACTGCCTGGCGGCGACCGTGCTGCACATGAGCCGTGGCGCATGGCGGCCGCAGCGCTGCACCTGATGGGTCGCGGCAGCGAGATCGCGGCCCGCTTCCGGCAGCCGGCCGCGCGCACGGTGCAGCAGATGCTGCTGCAGGACCTGCATTGCCCGATGACCAGCAGCATGGGCCGCTGGTTCGATGCGGTCGCGGGCCTGCTCGGCGTGCGCGATCTACAGGCGTTCGAAGGGCAGGCGCCGATGCTGCTCGAAGGACTGGCGGCGCGCCACGGTGCAGCGACCGCGCTGAGCAACGGCCATCGCATCGTCGATGGCGTGCTCGACCTTCTGCCGCTGGCTCCAATGCCTCGCGGACGAGACCGATCGCGCGCGCGGCGCCGCGGTCTTCCACGCGACGCTGATCGAGGCGCTGGCCGAGTGGTGCGTCGCCTGCGCGCGCGAGCAGCGGCTCGGCACCGTCGTCTTCGGCGGCGGCTGCTTCAACAACGGAATCCTCGCATCCGGCCTGCGGCGAAGGCTGCGGGCCGAGCAGCTCGAAGTGCTCGAGGCCCGCCAGGCGCCGCCGAACGATGGCGGACTCGCGCTCGGGCAGGCCTGGATCGCCCGCGAGATGCTGGCAGGTGCCGCTCAACTGATGGAATGAACGATGTGCCTCGCCCTGCCTGCCCGGATCGTTGAACTGCTGCCTGCCGCCGAAGGCGTGATCGATCTCGGCGGCGTGCGCAAGCGGATCTCGCTCGAACTCGTGCCAGACGTGCGGGCGGGTGACTACGTCATCGTGCATGTCGGCTATGCGCTGCAGAAGCTGGATGCGGTCGAGGCCGAGCGCACGCTGGCGCTGTTTGCCGAAGCCGGCCTGCCGGACGACGCCGAAGAGGCCGCATGAAGTACATCGACGAATTCCGCGACGGCGCGCTGGCGCGCGGCATTGCCCGCCGCATCGCCGCGGAAGCGAGGTCTGACCGCAGCTACCACCTGATGGAGTTCTGCGGCGGCCACACGCACGCGATCTCTCGCTACGGCATCAAGGACCTGCTGCCGGGCAACGTCAACATGGTGCATGGGCCGGGCTGCCCGGTCTGCGTCCTGCCGATCGGCCGCATCGACAGCGCGATCGAGCTCGCGACCCGGCACGCGGCGATCGTCTGCACCTACGCCGACACGATGCGCGTGCCGGCGTCCAACGGCCTGTCGCTGATGCGGGCGAAGGCACGCGGCGCCGACATCCGCATGGTCTACTCGGCCGCCGACGCGCTCAGAATCGCGCAGGACAATCCGGCGCGCGAAGTCGTGTTCTTCGCGATCGGCTTCGAGACGACGACGCCGCCGACCGCGCTGGTGATCCGCCAGGCAAAGGCGCTCGCGCTCGCGAACTTCACGGTGTTCTGCAACCACGTGCTGACGCCGGCCGCGATCACGCACATCCTCGAATCCCCCGAGGTGCGCGAGCTCGGCATCGTGCCGCTCGACGGCTTCATCGGCCCGGCGCACGTCAGCACGGTGATCGGCAGCCAGCCCTACGAGTACTTCGCCGAGGAATACCAGCGGCCGGTCGTCATCGCCGGCTTCGAGCCGCTCGACGTCATGCAGGCGATCCTGATGCTCGTGCGCCAGCTGAACGAAGGCCGCGCCGAAGTGGAGAACGAGTTCACCCGCGCGGTCACGCGCGAGGGCAACGAGAAGGCGAAGGCGCTGGTCGCCGAGGTCTTCGAGCTGCGCCGCTCGTTCGAGTGGCGCGGTCTCGGCGAGGTGCCGTATTCGGCGCTGCGCATCAAGGAAGCCTATGCCGGCTTCGACGCCGAGCGCCGCTTCGGCGTCACCTACCGCTCGGTCGCCGACAACAAGGCCTGCGAATGCGGCGCCATTTTGCGCGGCGTGAAGAAGCCGACCGACTGCAAGGTGTTCGGCACGGTGTGCACGCCGGAGAACCCGATCGGCTCGTGCATGGTCAGCTCCGAAGGCGCGTGCGCCGCGCACTACACCTACGGCCGCTTCAAGGACGTCGAGGTCCGCGCCGCATGAAGCCGGGCAAGCAGTGATGAGCAAGGTCCGCAGCGACTACGTCCGACCGGTCGACTTCAAGCACGGCCGCGTCGACATGAGCCACGGCGGCGGCGGCCGCGCGATGGCGCAGCTGATCGAGGAGCTGTTTGCCCGCGCGTTCGCCAACGAGTGGCTCGCGCAGGGCAACGACAACGCGCTCTTCACGGTGCCGGCCGGCCGCATGGTGATGGCAACCGACAGCCACGTCGTGTCGCCGCTCGAATTCCCCGGCGGCGACATCGGCGCGCCTCGCGGTGCACGGCACGATCAACGACGTCGCGATGGCGGGCGCCCGGCCGCTCTACCTCGCGGCGGGCTTCATCCTCGAGGAAGGCTTGCCGCTCGCGACGCTGAAGCGCATCGTCGAGTCGATGGCGCCGGCCGCGCGCGAAGCCGGCGTCCCGGTCGTCACCGGCGACACCAAGGTCGTCGAGCAGGGCAAGGGCGACGGCGTCTTCATCACGACGACCGGCATCGGCGTCGTGCCGCCCGGCGTGCGAAATCTCGGGCGATCGCGCCCGGCCGGGTGACACGATCCTGGTGTCCGGCACGATCGGCGATCACGGCGTCGCGATCATGTCGCTGCGCGAGAACCTGACCTTCGAAACGACGATCCGCTCGGACACGGCCGCGCTGCACGGGCTGGTGGCGCAGATGGTCGAAGCGGTGCCGACGATCCGTTGCCTGCGCGACCCGACGCGCGGCGGGCTCGGCACGACGCTGAACGAGTTCGCGCGCCAGTCGGGCGTCGGCATGCTGATCCGCGAAGCGGCGATCCCGGTGCGACCCGAAGTCAGTGCGGCCTGCGAATTCCTCGGGCTCGACCCGCTGTATGTCGCCAACGAGGGCAAGCTGATCGCGATCTGTCCGCCGGAGGATGCCGAGCGCCTGCTCGCGGCGATGCGCACTCATCCGCGTGGCGCCGACAGCGCGATCATCGGCGAGGTCGTCGCCGATGCGCACTGCTTCGTGCAGATGGAGACCAGTTTCGGCGGCCGCCGCGTCGTCGACTGGCTCACCGGCGAGCAGTTGCCGCGCATCTGCTGAGACAGGTCGGAGGCCGCGCGCCGTGCGCATCCTGCTGCTCGCGCACTCGTTCAACAGCCTGACGCAGCGGCTGTGGGTCGAACTCGCGGCGCTCGGCCACGAGCTTTCGCTCGAACTCGACGTCAGCGATGCGCTGACCGCAGACGCGGTGCGGCGCTTCGCGCCCGACGTGGTGCTCGCGCCGTTCCTGAAGCGCGCGATTCCGGAAGACGTCTGGCGCAGCGTGCGCTGCCTCGTGGTCCACCCCGGCATCGTCGGCGACCGCGGACCGTCGGCACTCGACTGGGCGGTGCAGGACGGTGAGACCGACTGGGGCGTGACGGTGCTGCAGGCCAATGCCGTCATGGATGCCGGCGACATCTGGGCGACCGCCGAATTCCCGATGCGCGCCACCAGCAAGGGCAGCCTGTATCGCAACGAGGTGACCGAAGCGGCCGTGGTCGCGGTGCGCGCGGCGCTGGAAGCGGATCGCGGCCGGCGCCGCGCCGACGCCGCTGTCGCAATGGCCCGGCGCGCGCGGACGCCAGCGGCCGCTGATGCGCCAGGCCGACCGTGCGATCGACTGGCATCGCGACGCGACCGACACCGTGCTGCGCAAGCTGCGCGCCGCCGACGGCGTGCCCGGCGTCGCCGACCGCATTCTCGGCCTCGACGTGCACTGCTATGACGCGCACCCGGAGCGTCTGCTGCGCGGGTCGCCGGGCGACCGTGATCGCCCAGCGCCACCAGGCCATCTGCCGCGCGACCGTCGACGGTGCGGTCTGGATCACGCACCTGAAGGCCGTCGCCGATGCGGAGCGTCCGTTCAAGCTGCCGGCCGCGATGGTGCTGCGCGAGCGGCTGGATGGCGTTCCCGAAATCGCCGCGCCGGCCGGCGCCGTGGCGGACTCGACCTGGAGCGACCTCCGGTACGAGGAGCACGGCCACGTCGGTGTGCTGCACTTTCCCTTCTACAACGGCGCGATGTCGAGCGCTGCAGTGCGAGCGGCTGACCGCCGCCTATCGCGCGGCATGCCGCCGGCCGACGCGCGTCATCGTGCTGGCCGGCGGTCACGACTTCTGGAGCAACGGCATCCACCTGAACGTGATCGAGGCCTCGGCCCAGCCCGCCGAGGAATCGCGTGCGCAACATCGATGCGATCGACGATCTCGCGCTGGCGATCCTCGAGACCCGATCGCACCTGACGCTCGCGGCGCTGCAGGGCAACGCGGGCGCTGGCGGCGTCTTTCTTGCGCTTGCCGCCGACCGTGTCGTCGCGCGCGACGGCATCGTGCTGAATCCGCACTACAAGGGCATGGGGAACCTCTACGGCTCGGAGTACTGGACCTATCTGCTGCCGCGGCGCCTCGGCGAGGCCGGCGCGCGCGCATTGACCGAAGGTCGGCTGCCGATGGGTGCCTCGACGGCGCGGCAGCTTGGCCTCGTCGACGACTGCTACGACACAACGCCGCCGAGCCTTCCTGAGTCGCGCCCTCGAAGACGCCGCTCGGCTCGCCGTCGAAGATTTCACCGACCGGCTGGCCGAAAAGTGCGAGCGCCGGGCCGCCGACGAGGCCCGCAAGCCGCTCGCGGCCTACCGCGCCGAGGAAATGGAGAAAATGCGGCTCAACTTCTTCGGCTTTGATTCCAGCTACCACGTGGCCCGTTACAACTTCGTGCGCAAGATGCCGAAGTCGCGAACGCCGTCCTACCTGGCGCGGCACCGCGCACTGCAGACAGCGATCTGCTAAGTCCTTGCGCCGCGCGCGCGGCACATCGGTTGCTCCGCGAATGGAAGCACAGACCAGGGAGCAGCTCATGGCCAAGGCATCCCGCTCGATTACGGTGCGCGCGCCGCTGCGCAGCGTCTACAACCAATGGACACAGTTCGAGCAGTTTCCACAGTTCATGGAAGGCGTGCGCTCGGTGCAGCAGATCGATGACACGACGCTGCGGTGGACCGCTCAGGTCGCCGGCAAAGACGTCTCATGGACCTCGCGCATCACCGAACAGGTCCCCGATCAAGTGATCGCATGGGAAAGCACCTCGGGCAAGCTCAACCACGGCCGTGTCATCTTCAGCCCCAACGGCACCGATCAGACGACGCTTACCGTGGTGATCGAGTACGACCCGGAGGGCGTCGTTGAGAACGTCGGCGATGCGCTCGGCTTCGTCGAGCGTCGCCTCGAAGGCGACCTGCAGCGCTTCCGCGAATTCATCGAGCGCCTGGGCCGGGAAACCGGCGGATGGCGCGGTGAAGTCCACGCCGGAGAGGAAACGAGCTAGCGGCGCGCGCCGATCTTCGCTTCGCGCGCGGCCCGCATCGCCTCCGAGTCGTACAGCGGATCGCCGCGCAGGAAAGCTCGCAGCATCCGCAGCGAGTCAAGACCCCAGAACAGCCGATTTTCCACCGTCAGCGTCGGGACCCCGAATACACCTCGCGCGGCCGCCGCTTCGGTGTTCTGCCTGAGCGCCGCCTTGATATGCGGCGCATCGATTTCGGGCGGCTCGCGTTCGAGACGCCAGCCGCGCAAGAACCGCTCGCCACATCGCTTCGCTCTCCGGGTCCGCGCCGTCCGTATAAAGGACATCGAACACGGAAGAAACGACCTGCGGCGTGCCGCCGCAAGCCAAGATCAGGCGCAGGTAACGGATCGGATTGAACGGATGGACCGCCGGCATCCGGAATGGAATAGCGAGTTGCTGCGCCGTCCACGTGGCGAGCTCGTAGGTGAACTGGCGCTTGCGCTCGATCTCGGCCGGCCCCTTGTGGCCGAAGTGATTGAGCAGCCCGGCGAATAGCACCGGCCGCAGCTCCAGATCGACCGGCAGCGGTTCACGCCGCAGCACCACGTCGACCAGGTAGGACCATGGGGAGATCACGTCGAAGTAGAAGGTGGCTTGCCCGGACATAGTTCGCTGCGCTTACAGAAACGATGGGGACGCGTTCGCATGCGCATGCGAATCTTGCGCCTGCCCGGCTACGTCAGGGCGTGGCACCGATCGGTCGAGATTGAACCGCACCCGGCGCAGCGCGACGGCCGAGCGGGTGCGACGGCTGTTTTTGAGCAGGAATGTCGTGAAACGATTGGCAAGCGACCCTGCCGCCGCCCGAGGATCTGATCCTTCACGCACGGCCGTTGTCGACCGTTTGCGGACCTTAAGCCATTCTCGAGAGGGGACACACTGACTCGCTAAGAAGGGGACATCACGTCTTGCGGCAGAACACTAGGCGTGCACCGCCGCGGGCGACCGCGGCGGGCTTGATGCCACTACTTCGTCACTGATGTCGCCGCCTTATCGATCACATCGGCGACCGCTTGCGGCCGCGAAACATAGACAGCATGGCTGCCAGGCACTTCGCGTCACCCGTGCGCCGGCACGAGCGGCCATCGCACGTTGCGCCGGCGGCGGGATCATCCGTCGTCAGCGGCCACGAGGTACCAGCTCGGCTTGGTCTTCCAGGCTGGCGTGCTCACCTCGCCGCTCAGCGCGTTGACGCCCCACGGCACCTGCGACGCGGCCATGAAGCTGGCGGTCCGCTCGTCGACATCGGCCGCGAACGAGGCCGCGAACTTCGCCTGGTCGAGCAACAGGAAGCCGTCTTGCGGCGGCAGGATCGGCGGCACGGGCGCGCCGGGCGCCGGATTGGAGATGAGCGACTGGACCGACTCGCCTTTGTCGGGCGCGAAGGCGGCGATGTACACCAACCCGGCGACCTTGGGATCGGTGCCGGCTTCGGTGACCACCACGCCGCCGTAGGAGTGGCCGACAAGCAGCACCGTTGCCGCTCTGGGCAGCGACCACACGCTTGGTGAACGCCACGTCGTCGGCCAGCGACGTGGTCGGGTTCTGAACGACGGTGACGTTGTAGCCGTCCTTCTTGAGGATGTCGTAGACGCCTTGCCAGCCCGAGCCGTCGACGAAGCCGCCGTGGATCAAAACGATGCTGATTGCCGGTGCATTCATGATGGATCTCGCTTTCTTTCAGGGTTGAGGGATTGAGGAAGTAACTCTCCATTGACAACTAGTAGGGCCGGGCTCATTGGGCGCTAGACCTGATTTGTGGAGTGATTCGACCGAAGCGGCCGGAATTAAAGTCCTCGATGGCCTCGGCGATCTGCGCCTCGCTGTTCATCACGAAGGGGCCATAGCCGACGATCGGTTCGTTCAATGGTTCGCCGCTGAGCACCAGCAGGGAGGCGTCGCTGTTCGCTTCCAGCATCACCTCGCCAGCGTCGCGGTCCAGGATGACCAGCTGCGCTTCACGCACGATCTCGCCGCCATTGACCTGCACCGTTCCGCGCAGCACCACCAAAGCCGCCGTACGCCCCGCTTTGAAAGCGAGGCTGGTGCTACGACCCTGTTGCAGGCGACAGATCCCAGACGTCCATCGGGCTGAAGGTATGAGCCGGGCCAGTGCGTCCGCCGTACTCGCCGGCAATCACGCGCAAGCGGCCCGCGTCTTCGGGCAGGTCGACCACTGGAATGTCCTGCCGCAGCAGGGTCTGGTATCGCGGAGCGGTCATCTTGTCCTTGGCCGGCAGGTTGACCCACAGCTGCACCATCTCCAGCGTGCCGCCGGATCTGGCAAAAGCCTGCGAGTGGAATTCCTCGTGCAGGATGCCGGCGCCCGCCGTCATCCACTGCACATCGCCCGGGCCGATAGTGCCGCCGGCGCCGGTGGAGTCGCGGTGCTGCACTTCGCCCTGGTAGACGATGGTCACCGTCTCGAAGCCGCGGTGCGGATGCTCGCCCACACCGCGCCGGTCGGTGGTCGGCGTGAACGACGCCGGGCCGGCATAGTCCAGCAGCAGGAACGGGCTCAGATGCCGGCCGTGGCTGTTGTACGAGAACAGCGAGCGCACCGGAAAGCCGTCGCCGACCCAGTGCTGGCCGGGAGCGTTGTAGATGCCGAGAATCTTCTTCATTGCCTTTCTCCTGATTGAGGGCTCGGATCGAGCCGCCACGTCAAGACGATATGGGTAGAGCGCTGGCACCGGTAGACGGCGTCTTGTGGACTCATCGTTCCACTGAAGGAACGAGGTCTTCCCCACCAGCGCGAGAAGCGCTGCGGCGTGAGAAGGCCGTAGCTACGTCCTTCACTTGCTGCGGTGATACACCTGAAGGGGTCGTTTGACCTATTCGCACGGAAGCAATCGCCTCGCGCAGCGGAATGGGGTTCAAGTACTCGCGCCAGTGGCTGATGCGTCCGTCGGAGACGCGAAACAGGATGATGTACTTTTGACGGTACTGATACCCACTTTGGGCTACCACACCTTGCCCATCCAGTTCAGCGAAGAACAGATCCGGATCGCCGCCGGGATGAATACGAATATTGTGAAGATCCCAGCCGGTAAAGAGGCCGCGCTCTTTGCCGAGAAACTGCTCCAGAAATTCAACCACCGTACCTTTTCCTTCAACGCGGTCAGGCAAGCCCGGCAAGGCAAATGGCATTTCAAAAACAATGTTCTCCGCCAAGACGTCGCCCATTCCTTGAACATCCTGCTTTGCTTCCGCTTCCAGAAATTTGCTGACTATTTCTTTGCCATTCATTCCAGGTTCCTCTTTTCCATCGTTCCGTCACGACTTGGACGATAAAGACGGAGCGCGGGTACCGGTAGACGGCGATTTGCAGACTCACCGTTCCACTGAAGGAACGATGAACGCTAACGGCCAGAGGAATCGAAAGGGGAGACTGCGAAGCGCTGCGAGGCGACTCCAGCGCGTGTAGCAACGATGGGTGTTTCATGCGCGGACCGCCACGGCAGGTCAGGCCACCATCGAGCGCCAGACGATGCGCTGGTGGGCTCGATACTTTCTCCGGGACGCGGCACCAGCACATCGACGTTGCGGCACCTTGCCGCCGCGAGCACGCGCTCGACCGGCTCCGTCCAGCCGTGATGGGCCTGTTTGAGCAGTCCCCAATGCACTGGAATCATTCGTTTGCCGCCCACTAGCTGTGAAGTTCCAATAGGTTGTTTCTGTTCACTCGGACTGAGTCTGGGAGACTGGCGGTTCTCTACGCCGACCAAACTCTCAGGAGCTCAGCCGAATGAACACGCACAAGAATGCCCGACTGACGTACGCGCGTCGAATCGAGATGGTCACGGACATGGTTGAACGCGGGATGACGCCCTGCGCGGCAGCTGCCGCGCAGGGCGTGAGCGCGCCGACAGCGCGCAAGTGGCTGGGCCGTTACCTGGCGTTTGGCGAGGCGGCACTGGTGGACCGATCCTCGCGGCCGCGCGTCAGCCCGCGCTCGATCGCGCCCAGCTGCGCCCTGGCGATCGTGGAGTTGCGCCGGCGCCGTCTGACCCAGGCGCGCATCGCGGCCAGCCTGGCGGTGTCAGTCAGCACGGTCAGCCGGGTTTTGGCACGCGCCGGTCTGAGCAAGCTGCGCGATCTGGAGCCAGCCGCCGCCGTGCGGCGGTATGAGCATGCGGCCCCGGGCGAACTGCTGCACATCGATACCAAGAAGCTCGGCCGCATCGAACGGCCCAGCCACCGTGTGACCGGTAACCGCCGCGACTCGGCCAGCGGGGCTGGCTGGGAGTTCCTGTTCGTTGCGGTCGACGATCACGCGCGCATCGGCTTCACCGACGTCTACGCCAACGAGCGCGCCCCGAGCGCCGTGCAGTTCCTGCACAACGCGATGGCCTACTTCAACTCCCTGGGGGTGCGCCTGAGGCGGGTGTTGACCGACAACGGTTCGGCCTTCCGCTCCCGTCCCTTCGCTGCGGCCTGCCGAACGCTCCGGCTCCACCACACCTTCACTCGACCCTACCGGCCGCAGACCAACGGCAAGGCCGAACGCTTCATCCAGTCCGCGCTGCGCGAGTGGGCCTATGCCTTCACCTACCAGCACTCCAACGAACGAACCGCAACCCTCGAGGCGTGGATGCACCACTACAACTGGCACCGACCTCATCAGGGCATCGGCGGCGCCACCCCCATGTCTCGACTCACGTCGTCAAGAAACAACCTCTTGACGCTTCACAACTAGCCGATGCGCCTCCACCGCCTGCTCGGGGCCGAGATGCCAGTCGGGCCAATCTGCATCGTATTGGCCGGCCTCGATCAAAGTGACGTCGAAAGGTCCGAAGCGTCGGCCGATTTCCTCCAGCGCAGAATGAAATCCCGTATCACCGGAGTACCAGACGCGATGCTGCGCGCCGAGTAGCGCGTATCCGGCCCATAGAGTGGCGTCACTTTGCAGCGAGATTCGTCCCGAGGCATGACGTGCAGGCGTGGCGATGATCTCAAGCGAGCCAACGCGCGCGGACTGCCACCAATCCACTTCGACGATACGAGCGGCCGGTATCCCCCAGCGTTCGAGATACGCACCCACGCCGAGAGGCACGACGAACGTTGCATCCCAATTCGTCATGGCAGCAATCGTCGACCGATCGAGATGATCGTAGTGATCATGGGAAATGAGGACGACGTCGATCCTCGGCAGCTCGCGCAACGCAACGGGAGCGGGATACCACCGTTTCGGTCCGACCCAACTCACCGGCGACGCTCGCTCGCTCCACAGGGGATCGATCAGCACCGTCGCGCCATCGATCTCGACCAGCACGGAAGAGTGCCCGAACCAGGTCACGCGCAGCCCAGACGCGGGCGGGCTACGCAACCACTTGCCGCCGTCGACCACGACCGGGACTGGAGTATCCGGAACTTCAGCCGGCGCGGAATTAAGCGAGCGCAAGAGCCCACCGAGCGTGTTCACCCACATGGGCTGCTCGTTTGTGAAGCCCCCTTCCGACCAATGCGGCGAGGCACGCATCCGACTCAGCCGCTCGCCGCTGGGTTGCGCACCCAATGAGGTGCAACCGAGGAGCGCCACAGCAGCCAGTGCGCTCACAACGATGGCGCTCACACTCGCCCATAACAACCAGAGCCTCATGGCTGCTCACCTTTCGCAGGGGTTACTAACAACGGCACGCTTTCCGGCAGCAAACGTCGCCTGGCTGCGGCGTAGATCCCCTGATCGACGGCTCGGATAGAGCCGCCACGTGTCAGACGATATAAGTAGAGTGCTGGCGCCAGTAGACGGCATTTTTTAGACTCATCGTTCCAACGAAAGAACGATGAACGCCATGCGCGACCTCAACGACCTCTACTATTTCGTGAAGGTGGTCGATCACGGCGGCTTCGCTCCCGCCGCGCGTGCCTTGGGTGAACCCAAGTCCAAACTCAGCCGGCGCATCGCCCTGCTGGAGGAGCGCCTCGGCGTACGGCTGATCCAACGCTCGACGCGCCACCTCTTGGTGACCGATATCGGCCAGAACTACTACGCCCACTGCAAGGCCATGCTGGTCGAAGCCGACGCCGCCCAGGCGGCCGTCGAACAGATCCGCTCCGAGCCGACCGGTATCGTCCGCCTCACCTGCCCAGTGGCACTGCTGCATGCCCGTGTTGGCGTCATGCTCGCCGGCTTCATGGCCCATTACCCGCAAGTGGTTGTGCATCTGGAAGCGACCAACCGGCGCGTCGACCTCATCGCCGAAGGCATTGACGTGGCCATCCGCGTCCGCCCTATGCCGATCGAAGACAGTGATCTGATGATGAAAATCCTGGCGCAACGCGGGCATGCGCTGGTGGCTAGTCCGGATCTGGCCGAGAAAGCGGGAGTGATCCGCGTGCCGGCGGACCTCAGCGGCCTTCCCAGCCTCGATCTAGGACCGCCGCGTCAGGACCACATCTGGAAGCTTGAAGGCCCCGACGGCGCGCAGGCCAGCATCCACCATCAGCCGCGGCTGGTCAGCGACGATATGATTGCGCTACGCAGTGCCGCCATCGCCGGTGTCGGTGTCGTGCATCTACCGCTGCTGATGGTGGACGACGAAATCCGCAATGGGCAGTTGGTGCATCTGCTGCCCGACTGGGCCCCCAAGCGCTACGTTGTCCATGCGGTGTATGCATCCAAGCGCGGCCTGCTGCCCTCGGTGCGGGCGCTGCTCGACTATCTCGGCGCCCGCTTCAGCGAGCTTCGCGAAGACTGACCGCGCGTGTATATCGCCAGGAAGGCTCACCGCCTGATCGACACACGGACCGCGTCGAGGATCTCGTTCGAGAGCGCGCGATCTTCGACAGCCCGCGCGAGGATCATCCCGCCCACCCTTCCCGAACAGTGTCTTCGACCGCGCCCAAGCGTGCTCGCACACCTGCGCCATCAGGTCTTCCTTCGATTCGAAGTGGCCGTAAAAACCGCCATCGGTAAGCCCGGCCGCCTTCATCAAGTCCGCGACGCCGATGCCCCCGAAGCCGCGCTCGCGAAAGAGTTGCGCGGCCGCGACCGACATGGCAGAACTGCTCCGAAGACTAGGCCGCTTTGCAGTCACGTCGGCAACCATCCGAAAGGTCGGTTACCGGCGGGCCTAAGCCGATTCACGGGTCCTCCCAAAGTCCATCGGCCAGGATACGACCCGGCGCGCCAGCCGCAACTATTTCCTTGGCCAGCGCGTAATCTTGCCTTGCGCGTCCAGAGTGCGTTTGGATTCAGTCGATTGATGGCGCATCTGACAACGCGGCCTTTTGGAGGAGCACAACGATGAAAAAGGCACGTGCGGTACAAGTGTCGCGTCCCGGTGGCCCGTTTGAAATGGTGGAACGCGAGATCCCGAGCCAGGACCGCGCCAAGTTCGTATCAAAGTGCAAGCCTGCGGCCTGTGCCACAGCGATGCGCTGACCAAAGAGGGCCATTGGCCTGGAATCAAGTACCCGCGGGTACCCGGACACGAGATAGCGGGCGTTATCGACGCGGTCGGCTCCGAAGTTCCGCAGTGGAAACCCGGCCAACGGGTCGGCGTCGGTTGGCTCGGCGGCTACTGCGGTTACTGCGCATCATGCCGGCACGGCAGTTTCGTGACCTGCGCCAACCAGCTGATCTCCGGCATATCGATGGATGGTGGTTACCAGGACTACGTTTCGGTCCCGTTCGAGGGATTGGCTCTCATTCCAGACGACTTGAGTCCAATCGAAGCAGGCCCGCTGATGTGCGCAGGCATCACAACGTTTAACTCTTTGCGTAACAGCGGTGCACGCCCGGGAGATACCGTTGCGGTCCTTGGGATCGGCGGCCTTGGGCACCTCGGTGTGCAGTTCGCGTCGAAGATGGGCTTTCGCACGATCGCGATTGCCCGCGGGAAGGACAAGGAGGCACTGGCTCGGCAACTTGGGGCACATCACTACATCGACAGCCAGGTTGGTAGCGTTTCGGAAGCTCTGCGCAACGTCGGCGGCGCGAAGATCATTCTGGCGACCGCGACGAGCTCCGACGCCATGGCTGCCACATTGGGTGGACTCTCGGTGGACGGACGCCTGATCGTGCTGGGTGCAGATTTCAAGCCGATGCAGCTCGTCACCGCCGCTCTCATCGGCCAACGCAGTGGAATCTATGGCTGGCCGTCGGGAAGCTCGATCGATTCGGAAGACACCATGCGCTTCAGCGCCATGACAGGTGTTCGTCCAATGACGGAGACGTTTCCGCTCGAAAAGGCCGCCGAAGCCTACGAACGCATGATGAGCAACAAGGCCCGCTTCCGGGTTGTACTCACAACAGGGAATTAGCACTCGAATCGCTCAAACGCACCGGTTTGCACCCAAGTGAAAACCTTCTGATCGAGTTGTCTCCGCCGCTGAGAGCGACATTGGTGGCACGAACCATGTCCCCTATGTAGCGAACTGCTCTGTTCGGCGCTACGGCCGCAATTGGCCCGATTGCGGCGGTTCAGGCTGGTCCTGCGCGCCCAAGGTCTGCGGCGGGGCGTGACCGCGACCTAATGGCTCTGTAGCTGGCGAAAACCGTCGATGGCGCTGCCGGTTGCGCGCTTGCTGTCCCGATCGACTTCGATGCCGTAGCGCGTATCGCCGTCGAAGACGAAGATCACCGGTCGGCCCAGTTCGGCGGCTTCACCGATGCCTTCGACCATGCGCCACTTCTCGTCGTTATCGACCGGAAACATCAGCGCCTCGACCACCAGCGAAGGGCCGACGCGCGTGCGCGTCGGCGTGCTGTAGACGTCGTCAAAGGGCCCATAGACGCGTTCGCCAACGGTGAAGGTCACACTCTCCGCATGGATCCACGAATCGCCGACGTACGCGACGCGGATCATCGGCGGCCCCAGCTTGCCGTCGTCACGCCGCATGAAGAACACCGTCATGCCCGGGCCGACGATCTCGTAAGTCGCGCCCTCGCCCCAGTAGGTGGTGATGCCCGCGCCGTCGCTACGCGACTGCAGTGTCGTGCGCTCGTGCGCCGGGTGACCTGGTTCGGCGCCGGTCGAAGCGGGTGTGGCGGCGCATGCCATCGCCAGCGCGATCGCGCAACCCCGAATTCTCACTGCCCTTCCCCTGTGGCGCTAGCGCCTTGTATGCCGTTGTCAGGTCGCCGGAGCGCCCGGGCATGACTCGCATCATGCTCCCAATGCTCATCTGAACGGGAAACGGCCCTGCGGCCGAAGTGGTTCAGATCACGCGGAGCCATCGCCGTGTGACGTGTCGGACCCGTCTGCTTCCTGGATGGTTCGCGAGCGTGTGGCGAAACCACTGTCCTGAGCGACGCAGGCTTATCGGCCACCTGCACGCTTGCGCTCACTGATGTGTGTCGACGGAATGCCGAAAGCCGGCAACCTGCCCGTCCGAATCGAACGTCCAAGGGTGGCTCTCCAGGTCGCGGGTGCGCCTTCAGTTTGGGCGGCATGCAAGCTCCAGGCACGCCGGCCCGCGACCATGTTGTCCCCTTCGGGAAGCGCGCACGCAAGGAAGCGAACGAAGTCTGTCCGCAATGAACCTCAGAGTTGCTGCACCGCTCCGTTGCTCTCGCCGGTCAGAATGCTTAATGTCGTCCGCCCCGGGGCTCTGTCGGCAGCAGGAGAGGACACAGATCATGATTCCAGCCGGTTTCGACTACCACGCGCCCCGCTCTATCGACGACGCCATCAAGCTGCTGGGGTCAATTGGACCCGACGCCAAGCTGCTGGCTGGCGGGCATAGCTTGCTGCCGATGATGAAGCTGCGGTTCGCGCAGCCGAGTGCACTGATCGACCTGGGCAAGATCCGGGAGCTGCGCGGAATCAAGCAGGAGGGCAACGAGATCTGCATTGGCGCGATGACGACGGAGAACGACTTGCTGCGCTCCGCGTTGCTGGCCGACAAGGTCCCTCTGCTGGTCGAGGGCGCGGGCTGGATTGCCGACCCGCAGGTGCGCTACAAGGGCACGATCGGCGGCGACATCTCGCACGGCGACCCGGGCAACGACCATCCGGCGCTGATGCTGGCGCTCGATGCGTCGTTCGTCCTCCGCGGCCCACGTGGCGAACGGGTCGTCAAGGCGGACGGTTTCTTCCTCGGCCTTTATTCGACGCAGGCCGAGCCCGACGAGATCCTCACGCAGGTTCGCATCCCGATCCCTGCGGCCGGCAGCGGCTGGTCGTACCAGAAACTCAAGCGCAAGGTCGGCGACTTTGCGACAGCGGCCACCGCCGTCCTGCTTCAAATGAGCGCCGGACGCGTCGCCAAGGTCAACATTGGATTGACCAATGTCGGTCCGACGCCGCTCAAGGCTCGCGCGGCGGAAACCTTCCTGACTGGCAAACCGATCGACGAGACCGGCCTGAACGAGGCGGCGCGGCTGGCGATGAGCATCTGCAACCCGACACCGGATCAGCGTGGTGACGCGGCCTACAAGACCGCGATGTGCGGCGAGATGACGCGACGCGCGCTGCAGGCTGCACACGCGCGCGCAAGCAAGTCCTGATCAAGAAGAAGGCGGGAGTCAACAAATGGCGAACACGCACAAGGTGTCGTTCCAGCTCAACGGCAAGGGTGTCGAGGTCGCGGTCGAGCCGCGAGAACTGCTGATCCACACGCTGCGCGAAAAGCTCGCGCACACCGGCCCTCACATCGGCTGCGAGACCACACATTGCGGCGCCTGCACGGTCGACGTCGACGGCATGTCCATCAAGGCCTGCACCGTGCTCACGGTGCAGTGCGACGGGTCGGAGATGCTCACGGTCGAGGGTCTCGAGCAGGAGGGCGTGCTGCACGCATTGCAACAGGCGTTTCACGAGGAGCATGGCCTGCAGTGCGGCTACTGCACGCCGGGCATGCTGACCCGCGCGTATCGCTTGCTTAAGGAGAACCCGAATCCCACCGAGCAGGAGATCCGCTACGGCATTTCGGGCAACCTGTGCCGCTGCACCGGATACCAGAACATCGTCAAGGCCGTGCAGTCCGCCGCCAGCAAACTGGCGGCCGCGCCCAGCGTCGCGACCTAGGCAGTTCGGATCGCGCTCGCACGAAGCACTCACACAGTATCGACCGGAGACACTCATGGGCGACCAGTCCGAACTCCAGGAACGCGAACAGAAACTGCAGGGCATGGGCACCTCGTTGCTGCGCAAGGAGGATGCTCGTTTCATTCGCGGCCAGGGCAGCTACGTCGACGACATCAAACTGCCGGGGATGCTGTTCGGTGCCATCGTGCGCAGCCCCTATGCGCACGCGCGCATCAAGTCGATCGACAAGAGCAACGCGCTGGCCTGGCCGGGCGTGGTGGCGGTGCTGACGGCCGATGACCTGAAACCGGTCAACCTGCACTGGATGCCCACGCTCGGTGGCGACGTGCAGGCCGTTCTCGCCGACAAGAAAGTCTGCTTCCAGATGCAGGAAGTGGCGATGGTGCTGGCCTCCGACCGCTATGCCGCCGCCGACGGCGCAGCGCTGGTCGAAGTCGACTACGAAGAGCTGCCCGCCATCGTCGACCCGAAGAAGGCGATGGACAAGAACGCACCGATCATCCGCGAGGACATCGCCGACAAGAAGGAAGTCGGGCATGGCCCGCGCACCCATCCGAATCACATCTTCACCTGGGAGGCCGGCGACAAGGCCGCCGCCGATGCCGCGTTCAAGAGCGCGGAGATCACGGTGCGCGAGGAGATCCTGAACCCGCGAGTCCATCCCTGCCCGCTCGAGACTTGCGGTTGCGTCGCCTCGTTCAACAAGGCGACCGGCTACCTCACCGTCTACATGACGACGCAGGCGCCGCACCTGGTGCGGACCGTGCTCGCCATGCTGTCGGGCATCGCCGAAAGCAAGATCCGCGTGGTCGGCGGCGACATCGGCGGCGGCTTCGGCAACAAGGTGCCGGTGTACCCGGGCTACGTGGTCGCGATCGTCGCGTCGATCGTCACCGGCGTGCCGATCAAGTGGATCGAATCGCGCATCGACAACATCTCGACGACCGGCTTTGCGCGCGACTACCACGGCGTCGGCGAACTGGCGGCGACCAAGGACGGCGTCATCAAGGGGCTGCGTTTCACGGCGCTGGCCGATCACGGCGCGTTCAATTCGCACGTATCGGCGACCAAGCTGCCGGCGGGCCTGTTCTCGATCTGCACCGGCTCGTATGCGATCCCGAACGCGTATGCGCGTGTCGACGCGGTCTACACGAACAAGGCGCCAGGCGGTGTCGCCTATCGCTGCTCGCTGCGCGTGACCGAGGCGATCTACCTGATCGAACGCATGATGGACGTGCTGGCGCTGAAAGTCGGCGTCGACAAGGCCGAGATCCGGCGCCGCAACTTCGTCAAGGCCGAGCAGTTTCCCTACACCACTTCGTTCGGCTGGACGCTCGACAGCGGCAACTATCACGCGGCGCTGGACAAGGTGCTGAAGGCCGTCGACTACGACGGCCTGCGGCGTGAGCAAGCTGCCAGGCGCGCAGACCCAAAGAGCGAGACTCTGATGGGCATCGGCATCTCGACCTTCACCGAGATCGTCGGCGCCGGCCCGACCAAGGTCTGCGACATCCTCGGCATTGGTCTCTTCGACAGCTGCGAGATCCGCGTCCATCCGACCGGCGGCGTGATTGCGCGCCTGGGCACGATGACGCAGGGCCAGGGGCACGCGACCACCTACGCGCAGATCATCGCCACCGAACTGGGCCTGCCGGCGAGCGACATCGTCGTCGAGGAAGGCGACACCGACAAGGCGCCCTACGGTGCCGGCACCTGGGGCTCGCGCTCGACGCCGGTCTCCGGCGCCGCCACCGCGCAGGCCGCGCGCAAGATCAAGGACAAGGCCAAGAAGATCGCCGCCCACCTGCTCGAGGTTGCCGAGGGCGACCTCGAATGGGAGATCGACCGCTTCAAGGTCAAGGGCAACCCGACCCAGAGCAAGACCATGAAGGAGATCTGCATGGTCGCGCACACCGGCAACATTCCCGCTGGCATGGAACAGGGCCTGAACGCCGTCACCTATTACGACCCGCCCAACATGACCTTCCCGTTCGGCGCCTACCTGTGCGTGGTCGACGTCGACAAGTTCACCGGCGAGGTCAAGGTGCGGCGCTTCTACGCGCTCGACGACTGCGGCACGCGCATCAATCCGATGGTCATCGAAGGCCAGATCCATGGCGGACTGACCGAGGCGTTCGCGGTGGCGATGGGGCAGCAGATCCCGTTCGACGAGAACGGCAATCACCTGGGCAACAGCCTGATGGACTACTTCCTGCCGACCGCGATGGAGACGCCGCACTGGGAAACCGACCACACGGTGACGCCGTGTCCGCACCACCCGATCGGCGCGAAGGGAGTCGCCGAGTCGCCGCATGTCGGCGGCATCCCGTGCTTCAGCAACGCCGTGATCGACGCGTTCGCCCATCTGGGCGTGACCCACATGGACATGCCGCACAGCGCGTACCGCGTCTGGCAGCAGTGCAACGCGCTGGGAATCAACAAGCGATGAATGAACGCGGCGGGCCGGCGCGCGACTCAGGGCCGACGTGAAGGTCGCGCTTCAGAGGACCTTCGCCGTGCCCGCGTCGGCCGACGCCGCCTGGGCTCTGCTGCAGGACATCGAAGGCGTGGCGGGCTGCATGCCCGGCGCAAAGATCACCGAGCGCATCAACGACCGGCTCTACAAGGGAACGGTCGCGGTGAAGTTCGGCCCGGCGAGCATGTCGTTCCGCGGCGATGTCGAAGTCGTGTCGCTCGAAGCAGCGAGCAAGACCCTGCACATGGTCGGCAAGGGCACCGACAGCACCGGCAGCTCGGGCGCATCGATGGATCTGACGGCGCGCGTGGAGGCGATCGACGCCGCTGCGTGCAATCTGATCGGCGCGAGTGAAGTGTCGATGAGCGGCAAGGCGGCCGCCTTTGGCGGGCGCATGATCGATTCGGTCGCCGATCAGGTGCTCAAGCAGTTTGCATCCAACTTTGCTGCCCAGGTGCAGGCGAAGCAGGCTCAGGCTCAGCGAGTCGGCGCTGCCGGCGGCGCAGGCAAGCGCCCCCGCCGCGCCGGCGGTTGCGTCGCAGCCGAAGCAGTTGAACGCACTGGCGTTGATCTGGGCAGTGATCAAAGACTGGCTGCGTTCGTTGTTCGGAGCGAAGAGAACATGAGTGCCGAGCGCATGCTGGAACTGACTGCGATGCAGCAGGACCTGGCGCGCGCCGGCTACATCGCTGAGCCGAGGCTCGTGGCCGCGCTCCTGCTGATGCAGGACCTCGGCCGGCCGTTGCTGCTCGAGGGCGATGCCGGTGTCGGCAAGACCGAGGTGGCCAAGGTCCTCGCCACGGTGCGCCACGCGCGACTGATCCGGCTGCAGTGCTACGAAGGCCTGGACGCCCACGCGGCGATGTACGAGTGGAACTACCAGCGCCAGTTGCTGGCGATCAAGCTGCTCGAGCACGACGAGCGTGGCATCGCGCAGAAGGAGCAGGACATCTTCTCCGAGCGCTACCTGCTCAAGCGTCCGCTGCTCGAAGCCATCACCTGCGACGCAGCCGCCGGTCCTGCTGATCGACGAGGTCGACCGGGCCGACGAGGCCTTCGAGGCCTACCTGCTCGAGCTGCTGTCGGACTTCCAGCTTTCGATCCCGGAACTCGGCACCGTGCGCGGCGACCAGCCGGCCGATGGTGGTGATCACTTCGAACGGCACACGCGAACTGTCCGACGCGCTGCGTCGACGCTGCCTGTACCAGTACATCGACTACCCCGACTACGAGAAGGAACTCGCGATCGTGCGCAAGAAGGCCCCCGGGGTGGCCGCGGAACTGGCGCAGCAGATCGTCGCCTTCGTGCAGAGCGTGCGCCGCATGGAACTGCAGAAGAAGCCCGGGATCGCCGAGACGCTGGACTGGACCGCCGCGCTGCTGCGGCTCGGGCATTTCGGTGATCGACGTCGACGGCGTCGAGCGCATCATGGAAACGCTCAGCGCGTTGATCAAGACACGCGACGACCGCGCGGCGTTTCCGCGCGAGGTCGTCGCGCGGCTGGCGGCCGCATGCTGACCGCGCTCGCTCCGACGCTGGAGGCCCGGGCCGCCGCACGGCTGGCAGGCTTCCCCGGCTTTCTGCGCGCCAACGGCTTTGCGGTGGGCGGCGCCGACGGTGTGCCCGTGCTGCGCACCGCGCAACGGGTTGGCGTGCTCGACCCGGATGCGCTGCGCTGGAGCCTGCAGGCGCTGCTGTGCGGTCGCGCCGACGAATGGTCGCGTTTCGACGAACTGTTCGACGCGTGGTTCCTGCCGGCCAACACGTGGCAGCGCCCCGAACGGCGCGAGGCCGATGGTGCGGTTCCGAGCGGCGAACAACCGCACGGCTCGCAGGAGAGCGACACCGCCGACGAGCGCGACGAGGTGCGCCCGCGCCACGCGGCCAGCCGCCAGGAGGTGCTGAGCTCGACCGATTTCCGTGCGCTCACCGAGCGCGAGCATGCGCTCGATATCGAAGCGCTGATGCGGCGCTTCGCCCGCCAGCTGAGGCACATCCGGCTGCGTCGAGAGGCGCGGGTGCGCCACGGCCGCCGACTCGATCTGCCGGCGACGATCCGGCGCAGCGTGGCGAGCGGCGGCACGCCGTTCCACCTGGCCTGGCGCGACCGCCGGCGCGTGCGGCCGCGCCTCGTGCTGCTGATCGACGTCAGCCGGTCGATGGCGCTCTACAGCTTTTTCTACCTGCGGCTCGCACGCGCGTTGAGCGCCGAACTGGCCGACATCCGCACCTTCATCTTTCACACGCGCATCACCGCCGTGTCGGAGGCGCTGCATGATCCGGACCCATGGCGCGCGCAGGAGCGACTGCACCTGATCGCACAGGGCTGGGCCGGCGGCACGCGCATCGGTGAAAGCCTGTCCCAGTTCAATCGCGAGCACGCGCCGCGCGTCGTGCACTCGCGCACGGCCATCGTCATCCTGAGCGACGGCTATGACACCGGCGATCCGACGCACTTGTCGGACGCTCTCGTCCAGTTGAGGCGCCGCGCGCGGCGTATCGTCTGGCTGAACCCGCTGTGCAATCGTCCCGGCTACGCACCGATCTGCCAGGGCATGCAGGCCGCGATGCCGCATCTGGACCTGCTCGCACCTGGGGCGGACTTGAACAGTATCCGCGCGGTGTTGCCTAAGCTCATCGAGGCGCTGCGTTGAGCGCGTGATCGGAGGAGTCCGGGCATGGGTTGTCTGCTGAAAGCCAACGGCCTTTACAGCCGCATGACGGTCGGTGCCGTCGTGCTGGCGGCCGGCGCCGGATCGCGCCTTGGCGGGCGTCCGAAGGCGCTGCTCGAACTCGGAGGCGTGCCGCTGATCCTGCGCCAGCTGGTCGCGCTCTCCGGAGCCGGCGTCGACGAAGTCGTGGTCGTGACCGGTCATCACGCCGAGGCGATCGAAGCCGCCGTGCGCCCGTTCCCGATCACGCTCGCGCACAACGCGGCGCCCGATGACGGTCAGCCCTCGTCGGTCCGCATCGGGCTGCAGGCGTTGTCGCCCAAGCTCGATGCCGTGATGGTCGCGCTCGCCGACCAGCCGCTGATCAACGAGCAGGACATCACCGCGCTGATCGGCGCATTCAAGAAACGCGGCGATGCGTCGATGGTGGTGCCGCGCGTGGCGAGCGAAGATGGTGAGCGACTGCCGGGCAACCCGGTCATCTTCGACGCCGCGCTGCGCGAGGAGTGGCTCGCCGGCAGTGCCGACCTCGCGTGCCGCAAGTGGCGTCTCGCGCATCCCGAGCGCGTGCACTGGTTCGATACCGACAACCGGCGCTACCGCATCGACATCGACACGCCCGAGGACCTGGAGCGCTTCGCGGCCACCACCGGCCACACGCTGCAGTGGCCCGCCAGCCTTGCGCGCGAGGCGGTCGGATGATCGACGCCGCCCGCGCGGGACTGCTGCGCCTGACGCTGGCGCGCGCCTGTGCGTGGGGGCTGCTGGTCGCCGGCTGGATCGGCATCGGCAGCCTGGCGCTGCAATTCGCTCCCGCGGTGGGCAACGGTGTCGCGGTTGGCTTTGCGCTCGTTGCCCTGTGGCTGCTGGCGCTCGGCGCGGCCGCCGCCGTCAGCACGCGCGGCGGCATGCGTCCGTGGGTACGCGCCCTGGCACTGTGCGTCAGCTGCCACGATCACTGGCATCGGCTTGCTGGAGACGGGTCGAGGCCAGGGATTGCCTGCACTGCTCGCGGCCCTGCTTGCGTGGGCTGCGTTGACCGCGCTTGCCTCGGGAGTCGTGCGCACGCTGCGGTTGACGCAGTCCGCAGTGCCCGCACCGCCGATCGGCGCCGCAAGCCTCGGCGCGCTTGTGCGCGGGCCTGCTGCTGGGTGACCTGGCCGATTTGTCTGGGCTTTCAGTGCGGCTTGCAGCATTCGTCGGCGCAACGACCCTGGTGCTGGTGATTCTGCAGCGGCGGATCGAGGACCGTCCCCGCGCGACAGGTTGCCGCGCCGGCCTGTTCGATTGCTCGCTGCCCGCCTGGCCGGCCGGCGCGTGGCGCGACCCGCTGCAGTGGCCGATCCTGCTCGCGAGCCTGGCGATGCTGCCGATGATGGCTGCGTTGCCGCTGATGGCGGCCTGGTGCCGCGCGCCAGTCCATCGCGCCGCAGGCGATGGTGCTGCTGCATCTGGCGGCGATGTTCGGCCCGGCGCTGCTGCTCCGGCAATCCATCGCGCGCTGGTCGCTGCGCACGCTGTCGATGGTGTGCGCGATCCTGCTGGTGTCAGGCGCGGCGTTCGCAGCGTGGGCCGCGACGCCGTTTGATTTGCTGGGTCTGGTCATAGCGCACGGCGCCGCTTGGGGTCTGGCCTGGGGCGGTCAGCTGTGGGCGCCGGCGCGGAGGGGCCAGCGCAATGCATCGCCGCTGACCGCAGCGGCGGGCTATGCCGTCCTGACGCTGGCGTTCGGGCTGGTCGTCGAACAGGCGGGCGCGCGCGGCGTGGCGGGGGCGCACATCGTCCTCGGGCTTGCCGCGATGGCGGCGTTGCTGTTCAGCGCAGCGAGTCCTTCGTCGCGGACCGCAGCCGCGCACCGTCAAGCGCGCCACCACGCCACCACCGCGCCATCATGGCGTCGGCCGGTGACTCTTCTGCCGAAGGACGGGACTAGCGCGTCGGAAGCTGACGGAAAGGTTCCCTAGTGCGGCCGCAGTCGATTGAATCGGTAACTCTTGCCGGACGCGCTTGAGACTGTGGCCAGCGGGCGGCGAATCGGACTATCCTGACTTCCCCATCGATACACGGGAGACACGAGATGACCGATCCTTCAGCGTCGGCGAACACGTCCTCCGTGCCTGCCGAAGAGCAGGCAATCCGGGAGCGCGTGCGCGAACTTACCGCCCAGGTGCTGGCCGGCGGTCCGCTGAACACCGAAGGCGTCAAGGAAGTCGTGCGGACCATGAGCGGGGGCGCCGTGTTCAGGCCGCCGCTGGACGATGCGCGGGCGCGCGAGGCGTTCGCGGCTGCAATCAACGGACTCGACCAAGCGCTGCAGAGTTCGGCACAGGCGGCGCACGAGACCTTGCAAGCGCTCGCAGCGCATGGCAAGGACTTTTCCGACAACGATCTGAAGAACGCCTTCGCGGCCCTGCAGAAGCTACAAGAAGATTACGTCGCGACGGCCAACCATATCGCCGACGCCACCACCGGCAACATCCGCCGCGAACTCGTCGACCTGACCCTGCACGCGCAACGTGTCGGTGCCGACGCCAGCGTGCGCGTCGCGCAAATGATGAGCGAGTTTGCTAGCCGCATGACCGGCGCGTACCGCGGACAGGCCGCCCCGGGATCAATGCAGTACGCGAATACGGAGCGAACATGACAATGCTCACGAGCGGACTGCTGGCCGGGTTCGCCGACGCGCTGCGCCAGCAGTCCGAGTCGAAGAAGACAAGATAGGTCCACCGGTGGCCGAGCGGGCGCTCCGTGCAGTGCACGACCTGCCGCGCCTGCAGGAGATCAGCCGGGTGTTCATTCGGCACGGGCTCGGCGACCTGGTGCGTCGCGTCGGAGTCGCGTCGATCCTCGAGCGTGCCGGCGCCATGCTTCATTGGGGCGAGGTGTCACGCAGCGCGCGGCTCGAGCCACAGCAACGGCTGCGCCTGGCATTCGAGGAACTCGGCCCCACCTTCGTCAAGCTCGGCCAGATGCTGTCGTTGCGCGAGGATCTGCTGCCGCCCGAGTGGACCGAAGAACTCGCGCAGTTGCGCAGCAGCGCCGCCCCGGTGCCGTTCGACGAGATCCTGCCCGTTATCGAGCATGCGCTCGGCGCCTCGCCCTCCGCAGTGTTTGTCGACCTGCAGCGCGAACCTTCGGGTTCCGCATCGATCGCGCAGGTGCATCGAGCCCGACTGCGCGACGGCCGCGAGGTCGTGCTAAAGGTCCGCCGCCCGGGAATCGAGACCAAGGTCGAAACCGATGTACGCCTGCTTTCGTATCTCGCGCAGTTCGTCGAAAGCGAGATGCCCGAGGCGCGCCGCTACCGGCCGACGCGCGTGGTCGAGGAGTTTCGCCGCTCGCTGATGCGCGAGCTCGATCTGGCCGCCGAGGCGCGCAACATCGAGCGCTTTGCGCGCAACTTCCGGGACGACCCCCACATCCTGATCCCGCACGTGTTCACCCAGTGGACGAGCAGTGTGATGAACGTCCAGGAACACATCGACGGCATCTGCGGCGAAGACGTGGCGGCGATCGAACGCGCCGGCCTCGATCCGAAGCAACTCGCGCGGCGCGGCGTCGATGCGGTGCTAAAGATGATGCTGGTGGACGGCTTCTTTCACGCCGATCCGCATCCGGGCAACGTGATCTATCTGCCCGGCAACCGGATCGCAATGATCGACTTCGGCATGACGGGACGGCTGTCGTCGACGCGACGCAACCAGATCATCGATCTGCTTTCCGGAGTCGCCCACCGCGACAACGAGCCAATGCTGGAAGTGCTGCTCGACTGGGCGGGCGAGGACGCGGTCGACGAGGAACGGCTCGCTGCCGATGTCGATGAGCTCGTCGCCGGCTTCGCCGACTTGCCGCTGAAGGACCTCCGCATCGGCGCGCTGATCGAGCGCATCACGGCGATCGTGCGCGAACACGGCATCGTGCTGCCCACCGACCTCACGCTGTTGTTCAAGGCTTTCATCAACCTCGAGGCGCTGGGCCGCAAGTACGACCCGGAGTTCCGCCTCACGGACCGACTCGAGCCGTTTCTCGAACGCGCGATGGCGGCGCGTTACGCGCCGGCCGAGGTCGGACGCCGCGGCAGCGCAAGCCTTGGTCAGTTCCTTGGCCTGATCGGCTCGGTGCCGCGCGATGTTGGGCGGCTGCTGAAGGACGCGCGTCGTGGCCGCATGCGTGTCGATCTGGACCTGAAGCGGCTCGACAGCTTCGGCCGCAGGCTGCACACCACGATCGACCGCAGCACGATCGGCATCATGACCGCGTCGGTTGTCATCGGATCGTCGATCGTGATGACCGTCTCCTCCGGCCCGCAACTCTTCGGCATACCGATATTCACGGTGCTCGGACTCTTCGGCTACCTGCTCGCCTTCGTCAACAGCGTTTGGATCATCATCTCGATCTGGCGCTCGGGGCGCGACTGAGAACGTGAGGTCAGGAGCTCTCTTGCCCGCTCGCCGGGGGACGGTGCTTCGGCGAGACGATCGATCAACGCGCCCCCCGGCGGCGGCGGGTTTCCTTCAGTTCCTGGCGGTCGTCTTGCCCACGAATGACTGAACCGTGATCTTGCCGTCTCGTACAACGAACGTGTCCGTACCGAGCTCGTACACGTTGTCGGCGGTCTCCGCCGTCCACAGGATGAAGGCGTAGTCGCCGTCGACAAACTGCTGCCTCATGCTGAAGGCAGCGCCGGGCTTTGCGAACTCTGCAAGCATCGCCGTGAATAGCGATCCGATCTGGTCGCGTCCTCTGAGCGGCCCGTCCGGCGTGAACAGGATTGCGCCGGGCGCATAGTCGGACAGGATGCCTTCGAGATTGCGCTCGCCAAAGCACTTCAAGTGATTGTTCAGAACTTCTTGCGTCGTTGCCATTTTCATTCCTTCGATCTCAGCGTTTCGTGATGACGACTTCGAGGTACTCGCTCGGCACGACGAGCGAGTGCTGGCCGCCGACATTCAGGCGATTGAGCAGCGCAACGATGTCGACCTCGAACGACTCCTGCTGCGCGGGGTCGAGTGCCGCAAACGCCTTGTGCGTCGGGCCGTAGTAGTCCCGGAACACCTGGACCCAGTGCGCGGTGGAGCGGTAACGGAAGTTGAAGATCTTTCGCACAGCCTTGATGTCGGCAGCCTGTGCGCCGAACAACGCAACGATGTGCGGTTCGGTGCCCCACAGTGCGGGCGACTTGAGCCCGGCGGGCGGCGGCAGGTAAGAGCCGACGATCTTGAACAGCTGACCGATAAAGCCTTCGGGCGTCCAGTTCGTGAGCCCGATGCGGCCGCCGGAACGCACTACGCGCAGCATCTCGCGTGCGGGCCTCGTGTGGTCCGGGGTGAACATGGCGCCGAACGTCGACAGCACGACATCGAAGCTCTCGTCGCCGAACGGCAGCTCCTCAGCGTCCGCGACCTGGAACTTCACATCCAGCGCTTCGGCAGCGGCACGCTTCGCGCCCTTGTCCAGCAGGGCGGGCACATAGTCAGTCGACGTGACGTCGGCGAAGCGCCGCGCGGCGGCCAGCGTTGCATTGCCGTTGCCCGCGGCGACATCCAGCACGCGCTCGCCGGCGCGCACGCCGACTGCCTCGGCCAGCGACTCGCCGACGATCTGTAGCGTGGTTCCGATGACGGCGTAGTCGCCGCTGGCCCATGTGACCTGTTGCTTCTGCTTGATGCCTGCGAAATCTTGCGGTGGCGACTTCCGCGTCTCGTTGATTGAACGGACTTCAACCTGTGTCATTTGTCTCTCCTGGTGATTGATGTCGATTGATACGACAGGCGGATTCTTGGCCGCCCTGCGCCTTGACGCTTCACCCGGCATCGTTCAGATTTGCTCGCCCGTCCTTATCCGCAGCACTGGTGGATGGCGACTTGCTCGCCCGTCCACGCGCCTTGATCAGGACTCCGGCGAGGAGATCAACATGAGCCAGGACACGTTGTCCGACGTGTTGCGGACCGTGCGTCTGCGGGGCGCAGTTTTCTTCTATGTGAGCGGCGGGCGCGAGTGGGCGGCCGAGTCGCCCGCCTCGAAAGACATCGCGCCTGCAGTGATGCCAGGCGCTGAGCACGTGATGCAGTACCACGTCGTCATCGCCGGCGATTGCTGGGCTGGCATCGTTGGTCAGCCGCCGCTTCGGCTCGGCGCGGGAGACATCGTGCTGTTTCCGCTCGGCGATGCGCATGTAATTTCCAGCGCTCCGGGCATGCGAGCCGAGCCGAACGTCGCTTGGTACTACGAAGCGAAGATCGACCAGCTGCCGATCCGCATCGCCTACGAGGGCACCGACGGGCCGACACCTGCGCTGCCGGGCCAGAGCGGGCTGACGACGATCGTGTGTGGCTTCATCAGCTGCGATGTGAAGCCTTTCAACCCCTTGATCGCCACGCTACCGCGCCTGCTTCACCTGCGCGCCAGCGAAGTCCGGCGGCTGGGGCGCGCAGTTTCTGCAGCAGGCGGTCGCTGAATCGCACGCGAGCCGCCCGGGTAGCGAGGCGATGCTCGCGCGTATGAGCGAGATGCTGTTCGTCGATGCGGTGCGGCGCTACGTGGAGGTCTTGCCACCGGAGGGCACGGGCTGGCTCGCAGGGCTGCGCGACCGATTCGTCGGCCGCGCACTGGCGCTGCTGCACGAGAAGCCAGCGGAGGCCTGGACCATCGATGAACTGGGACGGCAGGTCGGTCTGTCACGCTCAGCGCTGCACGAGCGATTCGTGCAGTTCGTCGGCCAGGCGCCGATGCAGTATCTCGCACACTGGCGCATGCAGCTCGCCTCCGGGTTGCTGCGCAGCTCGAACTCGACCGTGGCCACGATCGCGCTCGAAGTCGGCTACGACTCGGAGGCGGCATTTGCGCGCGCCTTCAAGCGGCTCGTCGGCATGCCGCCTGCGGCGTGGCGCCGAGCGCTCAGCGACAAGCAACATCGAGACCGTGCCACTGCCGTGGAGCCAGCCACAGCGCGTCAGCCGATCGATCCCATCGGCCCCGGGTAGCTCACTTCGTCGAGCTTCCCAGTGTCCACGTCGTAGATGAAGCCGCGCACCGTGACCGCGTCGGGCCCACTGGTCGGAATCCACGGATGGTTCAGGATCGACGATATGCCTCGCCGCACGTCCCACTCGAGGCGTTCATGTTCTTCGCGTCGCGCGGGGCGTCGAGCGGTTCGATCGCGCCGCGAAAGGCATGGAACTGGGAAGGCGTCGACGCGGACTTCTTGCAACTCGTGAAGGCACGCTTCGTCGCCTGGCCCAGCAGCTTCTCGGCCGCCGCATCACCCTCCAGACCCGCCTTGAGCAGGTCGTCCGTGAACGCGAGCATGCCGCAGCGGGTGTGGTGGATGAGGATGATCTCGTTGGTGTTCAGCAGGTGATGCGAGATGATCAGGCAACGGATCGTGTCATCGGTCACCACGCCTCCGGCATTGCGGATGATGTGCGCGTCGCCCGTCTGCAGGCCGAGCAGATCCTCCACGTCGAGCCGCGCGTCCATGCACGCCACCACCGCCACGCGCTTGGCCGGCTGGATCGGCTGCTTACCGGGGTAGGAAGGTTTGTGTGTCGCCTGTCCGCCGGCGTAACGCTCGTTGTTCGCCACATACTGGTCAGTCATCGAATTTGGCATGGCTTCTCCTCCTTCGAGATGATGGGTACAGCACACCCTCCCCTCGCTCAAGTCTATCCGCGGATCGGACTGATTGCCGCGGGCGCGGCTTGCCTCACGCCAGCCCGAGCAACCCAGTGATCTGCGTGCCGAGAACGCGATCGCCGATCCATACGGAAGCCATGATCGCGACGGCCGTAGACCCCGCGCCGAGAATCCAGCGCGCGTAGCCGGACCACAGTCGCACGGTAGCCAGGAAGGTGAAGCTGACGCCGACAACGATCAACTGGCCGATTTCAACTCCAAAGTTGAAAGTGAAGAGCGCGGTCACGAGCTGCATTGGTGGCAGCTGCAGTGGTAACAGAACCTCGGCGAAGCCAAACCCGTGAACGAGGCCGAACGCGAAAGCGACCCAAGTCAGGCGCCGCTGCACGACCGGCCAGAGGTTATTCAGCGCGGCGAGCAACACCGTTAGCGCAATCAGAGGCTCGATGACCTCGGTTGCAATCCTGATGATTTCGAAGCTCGCCAGCGCGAGAGTGACTGAGTGCGCGACGGTGAATGCTGTGGCAATCCAGGCGACTTGAACGAGCGCCGAGCGAAGATCTCGACGCGCCTGCCACGCACCGTTTGCCCGGGTCAGGACGGCCGGAAGCATCAGAGCGATCAGGAACAGCAGATGATCGAGCCCGCCAAAGATATGGGTGATCCCTTGCCCAAGCAAACCGGTCAGATCAACCGACTTGCCGCTCTCCGCGAGAGAAACCGAGGTACGGCTGCCGGGCTCCAGCAGGACCGGGCTGCCTGCGGCTGCACGCATCAGGGCTCGATGCGAGGCATCGATCCCCTCGAACAGGTGGTAGTCGATCGTGAGCGCGGTCGATGATCCGACGCAGTCAAGAGGAGCCCGGAGCAGCACGAAGCCGCTGTCGCCGTTGGCGCTATCCGGTGCATAGGTCGGACGCGCGAAGTCGAGCGTGCACTGGTGCCCGTCCACACGAACGACCACGGCTCGGCGCACCAGTGCATCGAGGTCGGCACGCCGGTCGTCCACTTCGCCCCACGTCAGCATGGCGTCTGCGTTGCGGTCGAGATCGAGTAGCGCGTCGGCGTCGCGCAAAGCCAGCCGATAGACCAGCATCGGCGCGGCGCCGGTCGAATCGATCTCCAGGTAGGCGGTGCTGCTGCTGTGGGCCCGCGCGACGGTGAGAAGCAGCAGCGACGCCACCAGCAGGATCAACTGCTTCATGCCGTTACTCCTTTGCCGGCGGCCAGCACCCGCTCGATCCGAACGTCCTTCAGCCCCGTCCGTTGCAGCGTCGCCCTAACCTCGTTCAGTACGGCCGTGTCCACGGCTGCCCGTGCTGCACGCGCCAGGACCAGCAGGTCCGCAGGCTCCCGCTGCGTACGCCAGTTGTCGCGCGCCAACTGCAAGGCCTCGTCGTGACGACCCCGGGCCAGCGCAAAGTCGGCCGCTTCGCGCGCATGCAGAAACTCGCCTCGCGCGCGCGCTTCGGTGAAGCGTTGTGCCAGCTGCTCCTCCGGGACGATCGCGCGTTCCCCGACACCATGGGCCATCAGCCAGCGCCGCACCAGGACACCGTCGACCGGCGGCGCGTCGCGCAGCAAATCCGCGACAGCGCCGAACTCGCGCCTCGCGAGCAAGACATCGACCAAGGCCAGCCGTGTCGTCAGATCGTTGGCCTGCTGGAGCGACGCGCGGTAGGCGCGGACCGCCGCGTCGCTGTCGCCACGCTGCTCCGCCAACTGACCCTGCAGCGCCAACGCCCAGGCGAGCAGCGGGCCATCGGTTCGCCGCCCGGCGATCTCCAGCACGCGGGCGGCGTGGTCCTGTCCGCCGGTCACCGCAGCAACTTGCGCGCTGCAGATCGCACCCGCGTCGGCATGCAGTGACTGCAGGGCCCGACAGTCGGCCGCGGCACGTTCGTAGTTCGCGGTGACGGTCGCCACGGTGGCGCGCGTCAGCAAGGCTTGTGGATGACGCGGATTGCGTGACAACACCTGGTCGAGGAGTCGGCCCGCTTCCGCAAACCGATGGCGGCTCTGTTCGATCGTCGCGCGCAGTACGAGTACGTCGGCAGTCCTGCTCGGCGCCGGCCAGCAGCGATTCGGCGTAACCCAGAGCCCGGGGATCGCCATCGACGCGCCCGGTCGTCAGCAATGCCTGCGCGCGCTTGATGCGCGTTGACCTGGTCGACGGGACTCTGCGCCACCAGGGCGGCGACCGACTTCTTCACCGCCGGCGGCAGCAGATTGCGCGCGACGACCTCGTCGCGTGCCGGCTGCGCATCCGCCGCGCCGACGGCAAGCAGCATCACAAAGACCAGCGCAACACGCATGTGTACCTCACGGTGCTCGGTGAGCCGAGCAGGCCCGGAGGGCCCGCTCGGCGATCCAGCTCGCGCAGCGGTTCTGCGGCTTACGGCGCCGCGGACGGCTCGACGCTCTCCGACGTCGGTGGCGTGATCCCGTCAATGGCGCGCGGCTCGCCGCTTTCTCCCGTCATCGAGGCGAGCATCGCGGTAGCGAGAGCGAGCAGGCCGGACATGCTTGCAGAAGCGTCGCGGTCCTCGCGCTGCATCTGCGTCAAGCCATCGCTGGGCGGGGACGGTGGTGGTGCGGCGGCCGGCGCGTGTAGTCGCTGCCGCCGCAGGCGGCCAGGAGTGTCGCGGCCAGCGCCGCGGCCACGGTCGGACCGAATGGAATATCGGCTGATCATGGCGGCTCCCTAGTTCGCGCCCGGAATCGGCGTCAGCAGGTAGGGAAAAGTGGCGTTGAACATCGCATCGCTGATGTTCGCGCCACCATCGGTGAGCGCCAGACGCACCCGACGGCGCATCCGACGGAACGCAGCCGAAGGCACTGGGCGCGTTCAGCGTGCACAGCACCCCCATGCTGACGCGCAGTGCCGCATCCACCACGTCATCGCCCGGGCGACGGCCGTTCGGGAATCCGGCGTTGTCGCCGCCGAGGACGCCCAACGTGTTCTGGCTGCCCTTGACTGTCGGTGCGATCGAGGTATTCAGCCGCAGCATCTCCGCGGCCTTCACGTTGGCCGGCTTGTTGAGCCCGGGAACACCGGTCAGGAACGCGGTCACCAGGTCGGTACGCGGAAAGTTGGTAGGCGCCTTGACGCCAGCGGAACCGAACAGGATCTCCACGAGCGCAGGCAGCGTGGGATTGGTCACGTAATCGGCAAACTGACCATCGTCGCGCGGCTTGGAGCTGTTGAAGCGATCCTTGTCCTTCAGTCCGATCACCACTTCGTTGACCAGCGGCATCCCGAGGCGGGACACCTGAACCCAGGCACCGCCGCTTTTTTCCGTGGTCTGATGACCCGATTTCGGTGTGCCGTCCAGCAGTCGCACCTGGCGCAGGCTGGCCGTCGTCCATGCGCCGATCACCGGGTCATTGCCGGCGGTCAGGCAGGACGCGGGGACTTCCAGCGCGAGCGTGGTGACGTTCTTGTCGGCCAGGTCGTCGGTGCCGCCACTGGAGGCGAGCGGATTCAGGTTGATCAGGTCGAACGTGCGGCCAAGGTTGACGACGAACGGATCCTTGCGCTGGCCGACGAACACCCGGGCAGACCCGTCGCAGCCGGGGATGTTGACCGTGTAGATGTACTGCGCGGCATACGCCTCGTATCCGGCGATCGAACCGAAGGTCTTCGTGCCGATGAAGTCGACCGGTTTGGTGAACTCGCGACCCCCACCGGTCGCGTTGGTGACAGCGGAACGCTGCGCCGCCCCGGCGATCGCCGCGCACGACGTCGAGTGTGAAAGTCTCCTTCAGGTTCAAGGCGGCGTTGCTGCCGGCACTGATTCCGCCCGCCTGGATCAGCGGGATCGAGATGCTCTTGCCGCCGACGGGCAGCGCGATGTCGGCAAGGTTGTTCTTGAAGCGAAACTGGAAGCTGATGTCCTCGACCGCGTCGCCGTTGTTGTCCACGTGGATTTCGTACAGCGCGTTGGGATCCATCGCGAAGTAGTTGGGGCCGCCGTAGGGGTCCTGCAGCGGGATGTAATTGGCGATCAGCGTCACGTAGTTGCTGCGGCCGTTTTCGTAGCTGCGAAACATGTAGAGGTCGGTCCCGTCGACCTTGGGTTGCGTCGTGATAAATGGAGCTTCGCGATGGCTCGAGGCCTGGGCCGCCGGCTGCACCAGCAGCGCGGCGGCGCATGCGCCGGCCATCAGTGCGAGTCGGGGCGCCTGTGTGATCATGGGCATGGTTGCTCTCCGCTTGAGGACTTTTGGTTCGGCCCCGGAAGACGTGGCCGGCCGCAACGCCCCCGGCAGGCACTGCCGGGATAAGCGTCTTGTCTGCTGTACGGGCGACCCGGTCGATTGGATGTCGGCAGCAGTTCTGCGGCGCGACTCGACCTCCAGACGTGCCCTCGGCCCGTACCAGCTTTGCGGAATCGCGTCGACCGCGGGGCCGCTGCTGGCCTGGAAGCGGTACGTCGCCTACGCCAGATGACAGGCTGCGGGTGCGGCCAGGCGCCGCGCAGTAGCCTCTCGCAATGGACTCCCTGATCGCCGCTGCCGCGCGCGCGCTCGCCGCCGGCGACGCGCTCGGCGCGCTCAAGCGCGTCGCTTGCGTGACGATCCGCCGGCGCTCGCTCTGCGCGGCATCGCGATGGCACAACTCGGCGAGTACCCGCGCTCGCGCGAGCTTTTGCGACGCGCTGCGCGCGGCTTCGGCGCTCACGAAGAGCTGGCGCGCGCCCGCTGTGTCGTCGCAGAGGCCGAGGTGGCGCTGGCCATGCGCGACCTCCGCAGCGCGCCGCGCACGCTGGCGGCCGCTGCGGCCACACTGGATGCGCACACCGACCGCGCCAACGCGCTGCATGCACGTCTGATCGCGGTGCGCCGGCTGCTGCTGCTCGGGCGCCTCGAGGAAGCCGCATCTGCGCTGGCCCTCGTGGACCTCAACGCCGACGCGCGCGACGTGCCACCGTCGCTGCTGGCGGTGGCCGAGCTGGCCGCGGCTGAGGTGGCGCTGCGCTCACTGCGCACAGGACCGGCGCAGGCGGCGCTCGCGCGCGCCCACGAGGCCGCCGAACGCGCTCGCGTGCCGGCGCTGCTCGCCGAAGTGGCGGAGGCGCGCACTGCGTTTGATCGTCCCGCCGCCCGGCGCGTCCGCTCCGGCGACGACGAGCTGCTGCGTTTGCCTGAAGTAGAAGCGCTGTTCGCCTCGGGTGCGCTGGTGATCGACGCCTGCCGCCGCGGCCTGCGTGCCGGCGCCATCTGGCGGCCACTGGCGCGCCGGCCAGTGCTGTTCGCGTTGGCGCGCGCGCTCGCCGAGGCGTGGCCGGGCGACGTCGATCGAAATGTCCTGATCGCGCACGCGTTCCGCACCCGCCGCCCCGACGAGTCGCACCGCGCGCGCCTGCGCGTCGAAATCGGTCGTTTGCGCGCGCTCGCCGCGCCGCTGGCGCGCATCGAGGCCAGCGCGCACGGCTTCGCGCTCACGCCTCAGGGCGAGCGCGCCGTCGTGGTCCTGGTGCCACCGATCGACGGCGATCAGGCATCCCTGCTCGCGCTGCTCGCAGACGGGGTGGCCTGGTCCACCTCGGCGCTCGCGCTGGCCCTCGGAGCGAGCCAGCGCACGGTCCAGCGCGCACTCGTCGAGCTCGAGGCCACCGGACAGGCGCGCTCGATCGGGCGCGCGCGCGCACAGCGCTGGCTGTCGCCGCCGCTGGCCGGATTCACGACGAACTTGTTACTCCCTGCTGCGCTGCCACTTGGGTAGATTGGCTCCACGGCGCCGTTACGAAGCGCGCCACAAGGAGCCAGGGAATGACGAGCAAGTCAGGCAAAGCAAGACCGCAAGCACCGGCGCGCGCGGCCGAGATCGTTCGTGAGTACGGTCCCTTCGCCGGTGTCGAGCAGATTGGCGGCGTCACGCACGACGGCCACCGCGTCTGGGCCGCCACCGGACCCAGGCTGGTCGCGTTCGATCCGGAGAGCGGCCAACTCGCGCGCACGCTCGAGCGCGCCGCCGACGCCGGCACCGCATTCGACGGCAAGTACCTCTACCAGATCGCCGAAGCGCGCATCGACAAGATCGATCCCACTACTGGCGATGTCGTGTCGTCGATTCCGGCGCCAGGCAACGGCAGCGACTCGGGCCTCGCCTGGGCCGAGGGCAGCCTGTGGGTGGGGCAGTACCGCGATCGCAAGATCCACCAGATCGATCCCGCGACGGGCGCAATCCTTCGCACCATCGAGTCCAACCGCTTCGTCACCGGCGTGACCTGGGTCGACGGTGAGTTGTGGCACGGCACCTGGGAAGGCGACGAGAGCGATATCCGCCGAATCGACCCGGACAGCGGCGCCGTGCTCGAGCGGCTGGAGATGCCGCGCGGCACCGCCGTCAGCGGCATGGAGTCCGACGGGGCAGACCTGTTTTATTGCGGCGGCGGAGCGACCGGCAAGGTGCGGGCCGTGCGACGCCCTAAGAGAGAGAAACGATGACCGAGCAACCTCGGACGAATCTTCGAACCAAGGAGCACACCATGAACACCGCCATTGCAGAAGCGAGCACCGTGAACCATCCCGTCGTGTCCAGGGACCGATGGATTGCCGCGCGCAAGACGCTGCTGGCGCGCGAGAAGGAGCTGACGCGCCTGCGCGACCAGGTCGCCCGCGAGCGCCGCGCGCTGCCGTGGGTGCGCATCGACAAGAACTACGTGTTCGATACAACCGAGGGCCAGCGCACGCTCGCCGAACTGTTCGAAGGCCGCCGTCAGCTGCTGGTGCAGCACTTCATGTTCGGCCCGGGGTGGGAGCAAGGCTGCCCGAGCTGCTCGTTCATGGCCGACCACAGCGACGGCATGACCGTGCACCTGGCGCATCGCGACGTCACGTTCGTCGCGATCTCGCGCGCGCCGCTGGCCGAGATCGAGCGCTTTCGCAAGCGCATGGGCTGGCGGTTCAGGTGGGTGTCCTCGAATCGCAGCGACTTCAACTACGACTTTGCCGTTTCATTCACACCGGAAGAAAGGGCCAAGGGCGAGGTCTACTACAACTACGGCATACAGCCCTTTGAATCGGAGGAATTGCCCGGCATCAGCGTGTTCTACAAGGACGACGCGGGCGAGGTCTTCCACACCTATTCGACCTACAGGCGCGGTGTCGAAGTGATGATGGGCACGTACAACCTGCTTGATCTCACACCCAAGGGTCGCGACGAAGAGCCAGGCGAGGGCATGGCCTGGACGCGCCACCACGACCGCTACGAATCGACACAGGCGGCGCGCAGCGGCCAGCTCGGCACGAGGCGCACGCCTGAAGGGCGAACGGCCTGTGCTGCGCACCTGTCATGGCAAGCCTTTGGTCATGGCTCGCGGTCGCAGGGCTCGGCGCCCTGCACGGGCTGAACCCTGCCACCGGCTGGATGTTTGCCGCCGCCTGGGGCGTGCAGTCGCGCGATCGGTCGCGGGCGCTGCGAGCCCTGATGCCGATCGCGGTCGGGCACGGCGCATCGGTCGCGCTTGTGGCCGCCGCGGTCGCACTCGGCCTGGCGATGGACCGCGTTGCGCTGCAAGCATTGGCGGGCGGGCTGCTTGTCGTCGTCGCGATCGTTCACCTGTCGGGCCGCACACCCAGGCGCGCTCGCGCGCCGGCGGGACATGCCGGGCTGGCGCTCTGGTCATTCATGATGTCCAGCGCGCACGGCGCCGGATTGATGCTGGTGCCGGCGCTGATCCCGCTTTGCATCGGAGACGCGCCGGCCCGGCAGATCACTGCATCGGGCTCGCTGACGCTGGCGCTTGCGGCGGTCGGCGTCCACACGGCGGCGATGCTCACCGTCACCGGCCTGATCGCCACCGGAGTTTGTCAGGGCTTTGACGCCGGCGCCCGCTTGCTCCGAAGCCTCAGGCCCGCTCCGCGTTGATGCCGAGCGCTTGATGCCGCGTTTCGAGCAGTTCGCGCCAGCCTGCAGGAAGGCTGCTGCGTAGCGCCGCACTGATACGCGCCTCGTTGCGCTGCCACCAGATTCCGACGGCAACAATCGCCAGGCCGATGAATGTGAGCGCGAACGGAAACAGCAAACTGTCCTGGAACACCTTGTAGGACAGGTGCCCCAGGTAGCAGGCGATCCCGATTCCGCCGAAGACGGCAAAGACTCGACGACCCAGGATTGCGCCGATCGCGACCATGGCGAGGTTGATCAGCAGGTAAACGAACTTGCCGATCTCGGAACTCGAGTCCTGCATCGTCAGCCCGCCCCAGAAGGTCAGCGTGCCGAAGATGTAGAGCCAGAACGCGAAGTCGCGTCCCTGCGCGTATGACTTGCGGGCCCGGAAGTCGACCCACACCGCGATGGCCAGCATGCCGAGGCCGAAGACCAGCGAGAAGTCGCGGTAGTACTGCCACTCGTTCCATCCCGGCCGGTCTGCAAAGACGATCATCCGGGCCAGGTCCATGCTCATGTACCAAAGCGTCACGGCGAGCGGCATGACCATGAACGGATACCGCAGCCGCCACAGCCCGATCGTGGCGGCGATCAGCGTCACGAACTCGAGCGTGATCCAGCGCCAGTCGATGTGCGTGTGGTAGGCGCGGTAGTGCTGGCCGGCGCCTCCGGGAGGCCACCAGCCCAGGCCCGATTGCAGCGCCCAGGCGGCGAGCGGAACCAGAACGATCGCCAAGGTCGCCAGGATCCCGGCTGGCAACATCAGTTTGCGGGCGGCGAGCGAACGAGCAGCCAAGACGCATCCGACGGCATACGCCACGGCGATCGCGCACAGCGCCCATGGGCCGAACCGCTCCCAGCCCAGGTTCATGAAAAGGGACATCGCGCCGATGGCGATCATGCCGCCCAGGTAGTAGAGGACGTGCGTGATGGAGAACCGCGGAGCGACGTCGGGCGCGGCGGCCCGCTCAGCACTCCAGCGGGACCAGAGAGCTGACCCCTGCTGGGCGCTGATCACGCCGTCGTGCACCGCTTTCTCGAGGTCGAGCTGGGTGACGCGCAACGCGGTCATACCGTCTCCTTATGGACGTTCTTGCAAGCAAGCATCCTGCGACGAGCGCCAGGCAACGCTCAAGTAAAAAGTGAAGTTCGTCCGCTCCGAGGCAAATCAAACCTAACGATCAGAGGTTCGCAAATCGCCGCCTGTCATTAGGACTCCCCTTCCGCCTGGCCCCTATCGCGCGCGAGGTACTCAACAACGGACTCGACAAGGAAAGGATGCGGCGTCGACTTGACGATGGCGGCTGACGCCCACGGGTACGAAAGGCGAAGCAGCCAGGCTCGGACTTCGATTGCGGCTTCCGGCGGCAGCACCAGCATCTGATCGATCGCAATCACCAAGCGAGTCGCCAAACGCATGCGGTCAGCGAGAAATGTCCAATCGTATCGGCCGCAGCCAACGCGAATGCTCTGTGACTCCTTCTCGGACATCGAAACCAGCCAGTCGCACGAGAACTCCGTGTCGTTCTCGCCTGGGCGAGACATGTAAAACGAGTAGATGTTCTCGTAGGTCTGGTTGAAGCGTCGAACCAGAACATCGGCTATCGCTTCAATACCGCGGGTCATCGACGGGAACTGGATCTCGGCGGATCGGTTGTTGATCTCCAGGTGCGCGTCGTGAGCGAAGACATTGCTCAGCAGATGAGGACGGTTTTCATCCTTTGCATGAAAGTAGTCGCGAAGCACGCGTTCGGGCGACATGCGGCTGCCTCCGCAGCGATTGTCTGACTAGGGAACTCGGCTCGCCGCTTCCGCAGATGTGATGACCGGCAAGACCTCGAAATCCACCAGATCGGACCAGCGGCCAATCCACTGGTCGAGCGCGGTTCGGCTCTCGCAATCCATGACCTGATAGCAGTTTGCGAGATCAGTGGTCACCCAGCTCGCGACATACGTCACTCCGGGCGGCGCCAGGCGGCCGGATTCGCGGAATCTGCGATAGACGGGCGACGGATCGCCATCCTTGAAGTGCTCGATGACCAGGAAGAGCACAGTACCTCCGCACGGGCCCGACCTCGAAGGAATGGCCGCCTTTCGGCTATTTTGTGGCTACCCGGGATCGGCGGCAACTGGCCAGAGGAAGTAATCTTTCCGCGTTTCCCGTATGTCCCCTGGGCTGCCACGCGAGCCGGTGCCCCGTCCGCAGAGGATCGCGAGTTGCTGGTGGAGGTCATAGCGGATCTTGTCGTCCGGATCGACACTATCCCTGTGTGGCTGGGGCGCCCGACCGGTGCCGAGGCCGCATCCCAGGGACCAACCGCAGGAGGTACGCAACCTATGGACGGTCAAAGCGAATTGGAAGCAACGATACGAGCGCTGGTTCAGAAGGGCAAAGGGATACTGGCAGCCGACGAAAGCAGCCCGACGATTGCCAAGCGGTTCAAGTCGATCGGCGTCGAGTCGACGGAGGAAAACCGCCGCGTCTATCGCGAGTACCTGCTTGGCGACACCGGGGCTCGGTGAGTACATCAGCGGCGTCATCTTCTTTGAAGAGACGCTTGGCCAGCGGGCCGGAGACGGCACGCCGTTGCCGCAACTGGCGGCACGCCAGGGCATCGTGCCCGGCATCAAGGTCGACGCCGGCAAGATTCCGTTGGCGCACGCGCCCGGGGATGAAATCACCCAGGGTCTGGATGGACTCGCGAAGCGCCTGGACGCTTACAAGCAGCAGGGCGCGCGGTTCGCGAAATGGCGCGCCGTCTACAACGTATCCGGCACGCTGCCGAGTCGGCTGGCGATCGAGGCCAATGCCGAAGCGCTGGCGCGCTACGCCGCGATCTGCCAGGAGCAGGACTTCGTTCCGATCGTTGAACCCGAGGTCCTGAGCGACGGTGACCACAGCATCGATCGCTGCGCCGAAGTGACCGAGGCCGTTCTGCATGAAGTCTTCCACGCGCTGAATCGGCATCGGGTCGTTCTCGAGCACGCTCTGCTGAAGCCGAGCATGGTCGTGCCCGGCAGGGAGCACACGCAGAAAGCAGCGCCGGCCGAGGTCGCCACCTACACGATCCGCACGCTGCAACGCACGGTGCCGGCCGCAGTGCCGGGCATCTTCTTCCTTTCCGGTGGCCAGACGCCGACTGAGGCGACTGCGAATCTTGACGCCATCAACCGGCTCGGCGCACAGCCGTGGCAACTGAGCTTTTCGTATGGGCGCGCACTGCAGGATCCCGCGCTGAAGGCCTGGAGGGGCCAGACTGACAACCGGCAACAGACTCAGAAAGCCCTGTTCGAGCGCGCCCGACTCAATAGCGCGGCGCGCGAAGGAAAGTACGCCGCGTCGCTGGAGGATTCGAACGCGTGAGCGTACCGCCGACAAATCACCGTGATTCCGCCTGCGATCGGGTCACCCCCTGAGAATCGCTCGTCCAATTGCGGACGCGACTGGGTAAGGCGAAAATCGCCGCAAAACGGACGAATCTGGGAAACGTCATGGCAAGAGCCCGTCCTAACCGTTTACGACCGATCGTCATCGCCGCAGCGCTCGTCGCAAGTTTTCCCTTGTCGGCAAACACTGCTGTCAGCTACGGCAAGATCACCGCCGTCAAGCCTGTCAAGGTCGAGAACCCGTCCGCGCAGACTGCAGGCGCGCTCGTGGGTGGGGTTATCGGCCTTGCTTCGGGGCGCGGCCAGTCGGGCAGCAACAAGGCGCTGCGCGCCGTTGGCGGCGGTGTGGCCGGCCAGCAAGTGGGCAAGCTTGCAAGCTCCAAGCAGGCTTTCGAGTACACCATCCTCGTGGGCGGAGCGACGACCACGGTTGTTACCGATGAGGCGGGCATGCGCGTCGGCGACTGCGTTGCAGTCGAGCGCGGGGCTTATACAAACCTGCGACTCGTGGCGGATTCGCAATGCGCACCGAAGGCCAAGCCACTGCCCACCGCCGCCCGGGAGGCCAATGCCTGTACCACGGCGAAGGACGAAGTATTGAAGTCGCAGACCGACGAGGAGTTCGACCGCGCAGAACGCAAGATGCGCCTGCTTTGCGCAGACTGAGCGAGTCCACGGCCGCATTCGAGCTCTCTCCAACCCGTCCCAAACTGGATATACGCAACAGATCCATTACGGACTAGGCCGGAAAACCAGGAAATACTGGTTGGGAAGGAATCCGTGCTGTGCCACTTGCGAATAGCCGGCGAGCGTCATTTCCTCGGAAACCTTCCGCGCCGAGATGCGCTCACTCTTTGGTGGACCGATCGGTGACTCGGCGGTGAAGTCGATGATCGCGACTTCTCCACCAGGCTTGAGACTGTCACGTAGTCGTTTGAAATAGACGATTCGATCACCGATATGGTGATAGGTGTCGACGAGTAGGACTCGATCGACTCGTTCCGGCAACGCTGCGCTTTCGGCCTTCGCCTGCACCGCCACCAAGTTGACCAAGCCCTCGCGCTTGGCGCGCTCTGCCAGGTACTTGACCATGTCGGGCTCGACATCCACCGCGTAGATGCGCCCATTCGGGGTCATGTGCGCGAGACGTGCGGCGAAGTAGCCCGTGCCAGCACCGATGTCCGCGACCTTCGCGTCCGGTGCCAGCTTGAGCGCCATGATCACGTCGTGCGGTTTCTGCCAGCGGTCGCGCTCGGGATCGTCGAATACCTTGGCCCAACTGTCTGCATCCGAGAAGCGGTGCTCGTGCGTATGCGGCGTTTGAGCTAGTGCATTGACCGCTGTGAGCATGGAGACGCAGAAGCTGATGCGGAACAGAAAATGAATGGTGCAATCCATGGCGGCCTTCAGAACGGAAGTCTAGACGCCGCTGCTGAGCGAGGTTTCATCGACTACCGGCCACTATCGGACGCCGCTGTCACTTCCACAGTCCGCCGAAAAGCAGACAGAATCTCGTCTGGTTCCTCATAGTGGAGCGCGCTTTTGGCATTTGATCCTCAGTCCGCAACGGCGGCCTATATCGACGCAATCGGCACCGACGCACTCGCCAAATCTGCGGCCTACACCGTGGGGAGTCACTGGCTGCTGCTGTGGGGTCTGCTCGTAGGCATAGCCGTCGCTTGGCTCATCATCCGCTCTGGACTTCTTGATCGCGTCGAAGCTCGACTGGGCAAGCGGGGCCCGAACACGCGAGCATTCGTGGTGAGCGCTGCCTACTTCCTTCTGGCCGGCGTCCTGTCTCTGCCCTGGGGGATGTACGAGGGGTGGTGGCGGGAGACCAGCTACGGCCGCTCCTCACAACCATTGGGCGACGCCTTCGGACAAAGCTTGCTCGGGATTTCAATCTCCGCCCTGATCGGCGGGCTGTTCTTCATGGGTGTGTACGCGCTCATTCGGCGCGCTGGCAAGCGTTGGTGGGTCTGGACCGGTGCATTGGCCGTAGCGGGCATCTCGGCCGTTTTGTTGGTGGCACCGGTGGTTATAGAGCCGCTATTCAACGAGTACAAGCCATTGCCGGATGGCCCGGTACGGTCAGCGCTGACCGACATGGCGCAACACGCCGGCATCCAACCCGATCGGATCTTCATCTACAACGGCTCCCGCCAGTCCAACAACTTCACCGCGAACGTCAGCGGGCTCGGACCTTACGCCCGAGTCGCCATCTCCGACATTGCCTTGAAGGGAGCGTCACTGGATGAAGTCCGCGCCGTGACGGCCCACGAGATAGGGCACTACACCCTGGGTCACGTGTGGCGGTCCGTCCTGTTGTTCTCTTTGATCGCGATGCTTGCGTTTTTTGTCGCCGATCGCAGTTACGGCCGGCTTGCCGCGGCCTTGGGTACTCGTGCACCGCTGTCCAGTCCGACGAGCCTACCGGTGGTCATGGTGATGGTGTCATTGCTCTTCACGCTCGCTCTGCCGCTGATTAATGCGTTCACGCGGATCGGCGAGAAGCAGGCCGACCGCTACTCACTGGAGACGGTGGGCCTGCCCGACGCCCTAGCGACCGCATTGGTGAAGACGGCGGAATACCGTTACCCGCGGCCGAATCCGGTGCAAGAGACGCTTTTCTACTCGCATCCTTCGGTGGAGCGGCGCGTGCGGATGGCCATGGACTGGAAAGCGGCGAATGCGGCCGAGCCAAACAAGTGACCTGAGTCGGCCACTTCCGGACAAATCGTCGCCTCTAGTCGGTCAGCATTAAAGCGGACATTATTCTGGACATCCTGCCGACACGGAGTGCCCTGTCATGAGTCCGCATGATCCGCCGCGGCCGCGCGCTCCTCGTTCCTTTAAGCGCGGAAAAGCCTGACCATGAATGCCAGGCTCGAGACATTCTCCGATGGCGTCTTTGCCATTGCCATCACCCTCCTGATCATCGAGATCAAGGTGCCGCCCGTGGAGTCGGTCCACTCCGTGGCCGATGTCTGGCGGGCGGTCCTCCACCTGTGGCCCTCGTTTTTTGCCCTCTCACTGAGTTTCGGCATCATCTTCATTTCGTGGCTCGGCCATCACAATCTCCTGAAGAACATTGAAAGGACATCAACTCCTTTTCAATTCGCGAATGGCTACCTGCTATTTACGGTCATCCTGATGCCGTTCTTCACGGCGTTCATGGCCGAGTATCTGAATACGCCATTCGCCCAGCCAGCCATCGTGTGCTACTCCCTCGTCGCGCTCTTGCACAACACCGGGTGGCTCGTGCTGCATCGATCGATTGCCAGCGCCGATCCGCCCCTTGTGAAAGATCCGATAGCCAGAGAACTCGGGAAGAAGGCATACCGGGGGACACAGTACGGATTCGTCATCTACGCCTCCCTCGCCCTGTTGGCGTGGTGGTTGCCATACGTCGCCTTGCTCCTGATCGTACTGACCTGGCTATTCTGGCTCTATGTCTCGATTACCGTGAAGCACCCGGAACCATTCCGCGCCGCATAGGGCGGTAGGCGCCGCCTCAACGGCGGCTTCCCTACCTGTGGTGGAGAAGAATTAAGTTCGGAACGAGCGAACAAAGTTCGGAATGGTGGGCAGGTGATACCAAATTGAGTTCGGAACGGGACCTGGTTGTTAGACCTGCACGGCCGAGTGCGGCCCAGAAGCAGTCACATTCCACTCGATCAGAAATTGCTCAAACCGGACATGGAGGGCAGGTTCGCCTTCACTCTGCAAATTGCGACGGAGCAAGCAAAGGCTTCGGCGAATCAAAGGCCGCCTTCATCGACCGAGGAAGGTCAAGTCCAATCCGCCGGTCAGCTGAGCACTGAAAACCTCCACCTTCGAAACCTGCGGACTTACGCCACTCGAAGGGACACGACCCCCGGTTCGCGGTCGCGCGCGCGGAAACGATTGGTTCCTTAGAACTTGTGATGGACGGTGAATTGCGCGTTGATGGGCTTCGCGCCCGGCTGGGGCGTGATGATCACGCGAATCGAGTATTCGCCCTCCCAGCCGAACCTAAAGAGTTCGCTGTAATCGGGAATACCGCCTGCTTGCGTATGCAGCAAGGGTTTCTTCTCGACGTGGCCTCGTGGATCGGTCACTTCGATCACCACCTCCGCGTCGCCGATCCGCTTGCCGGTTTTCTCCTCATCGACCGTGATGAGCAGATGCTGCGATCCGGATGGCGGATGCGCTGGGTGCATATCTCGATGGCCGTCTGCCCGCAACGCGACCTCGGCGGGCACGATGCCGAGATTGATCACGAGGCCGGCCACCGACCTGCTCTGCTGCGCAACCACCGGCGCGCACGCGAGTGCGATCGTCAGCAGTGCGCCAGCCATCATGCGTGCGCGTTTAGCCAAGGCGTTCATAAGCCGAACCTCCGCGCCAACGCGATTTACGATCCTACACCCCGCTGAATGCGCGCGGAGTGCGGCGCACGAGACGCTTGCCGAGGGCGCTGGGACTGTGCTTCATCGCGAGCATTCCTCTCGGGCAGGTGATGGAGCAGCTTCAGTGTCAGAACTGGCCCATCGTCGAAGGCCCAATCATGCGAACCGGCGCCACGCAGACGATCCGCTCGGTCTATGTGCGCGACCCCGACCTCAACCTGATTGAGATCTCGGAGTTCGCCTGACTGTGGCACGCGCCCGTGAACCGCCAGTGACGCAAATCCAAGGTTTGCCGGCGTGCCGGTCAAGGTCTAGCCTTTGCGGAGCGCAAGAAGAACTCGAAAGGAGGGCGCCGTGGAACCTCTTGTTGAACGTGTGGACGTCTGGGCCGCAACGATTCAAGACAAACCTGGCGGTCTCGCGATGCTGCTGGATGCGCTGCGGTCTGCTGGCGCGGATCTGCAATTCATCATTGCGCGCCGCGCACCCGACAAGCCCGGGACCGGTGTCGTGTTCGTGACTCCGCTGCAGAACGACAGGGAGATCCGGGTCGCCGCACAAGTGGGCTTCAACGTTTCGCAAAGCCTGCACTCCGTTCGGGTCATCGGTCAGGACCGGCCGGGCGTGGCCGCGGAACTGACTCAGAAGCTGGCGGATGCGGGAATCAACCTGCGCGGCTTCTCGGCCTCAGTCATCGGGCAACAGTTCGCAGCCTACGTTGCAGTTGATTCGGTCGCGGATGCGAACAAGGCCATGGAGATCTTGCGGAGCGCCTGAACGCAGGAGGGTGGCCCCACAACCGCGTTCCGGGATTGACCTGCGCGACCTGCCACGACCCCACAAGGGAAGCCTTGCTTATCGGACGGGGCAGCTTCGCGGCGACGAGCGCGCGCTGTGTGGCGCGTGCCCGCCAACTAGCTTCGCCGCTCGACTCCGAGTGTCTGCCTTTGTGCGTATTTTCGTGCCCGCTTCTTGCCAAGCGGCGGTCTGCCACGGAGTCGCCATCTGCCGATTGATGCCTTGTCCGCTTACAGACGAGCCGCTGCGTCCGCTCTCGGCCCTGGCTGAGGTCCCCGCAACAACCCGGGCATTGCATCAACTCGCGATGTCTTTGCGGCCGGCCGGATGCGTTCGACCGCATTTCGGAGAAAGCGAACGTTGTAATCCATGGTGGCGTTCAGAACACAAGTCTGGACGCCGCCGTGAGAAGGCTGCATCGACTACCGGCCAATTGCTGACGTGTCCACCCCGGGGCAGAATGCCGCAAGCGGCCATGCCAATTGTGCTCGCCGCCACCGAAGCCAAGCTGGAGGTACTCAAAGCAATTCCGCAGATGAAGGTCTGACTAGGAGAGGCTATGTCGCACGCTGGAACTCAACGCGAAGGGTTGATGGTTCGGGTCGCGGTCGGCTTCACGGCTTGGGCTGAGAAGTGGTTCCCTGATGCTTTCATCTTCGTGGCGATTGCGGTCGTGGTCGTTGCCGCTGCGGCGCTCGCCAACGGCGCCTCGCCGCTGGCGGTGAGCGAGGCGTTCGGCGGCGGCTTCTGGAGCCTGATCACTTTCACGATGCAGATGGCGTTCGTGGCAATCGGCGGATACGTCGTTGCCACATCGCCACCGGCATCGCGCCTCATCCATGCGCTCGCGCGTTTGCCGAAAAGCGGTCCGGGCGCGGTTGGACTGGTTGCCACCGTCAGCATCCTGGCGTCGCTCATCAATTGGGGGCTCAGTCTGATCTTCGGCGGCTTGCTGGTGCGTGCGCTGGCCGAACGCTCCGAACTGAAGATGGACTACCGGGCGGCGGCGGCCGCCGCCTATCTGGGACTCGGTGCCACTTGGGCAATGGGGCTTTCCTCCTCGGCGGCGCAGCTGCAGGCGAATCCTGCGAGCTTGCCGAAGGCTCTGCTGCCGATCACGGGGGTGATTCCTTTCTCCGAAACGATCTTTCTTTGGCAGTCGATCGTGGTGACGCTCGTCCTGCTCGTGGTGTCCGTCCTCATCGCATTCTGGTCGGCGCCTGGACGTGACAGCGCGGTCACCGCAGAAAGCATGGGCATCGATCTCGCAAAGGAGGACGAGATCAAGGTGCCGCCGCCGAAGCAGCCCGGCGAATGGCTCGAGCACTCCCCATTGCTGACAGTCCTGCTCGTGCTGCTGGCGGCCGGATGGATCATTTTCGAGTTCTCGCGCCAGAGCTGGATGATCGCGATCTCGAACCTCAACACCTACAACTTCATCTTCATCATGGCGGGACTGCTGCTGCACTGGCGTCCGAAGCGCTTTCTCGTGTCGGTCGCGAAATCGGTCCCGGCGACTGGCGGAGTGCTGATCCAGTTTCCGTTCTATGGCGCGATCGCCGCCATGCTTACACAGGCGAAGAACACCGCTGGACTGTCGGTCTCCGACCAGATCTCGCACTTCTTCGTGAGCATCTCGACCCAGCACATCTTTCCGCTGGTGATCGGCGTGTATTCAGCCGTGCTGGGCTTCTTCATTCCGTCCGGCGGCGGCAAATGGCTGCTGGAAGCGCCGTATGTCATGCAGGCGGCGAACGACCTGAAGGTCCACCTTGGCTGGGCGGTGCAGGTCTACAACGCGGCCGAAGCGTTGCCGAACCTCATCAACCCGTTCTGGATGCTGCCGCTGCTGGGCGTGCTCGGCTTGCGCGCGCGCGACATCGTTGGCTTTACATTCCTCCAGCTGCTGGTTCATCTGCCACTCGTGCTCTTCCTGCTCTGGGCGCTCGCTTTCACACTCCAATATCACCCGCCGGTCATTCCGTGATGGAAGCTGAACTCGATATCCGGTCACGCGTGCCGCGCCGTCGAGACGACGCACACTTAACCGAGAGGACATGTCCGCAATGAGTATTACGCGACACGATCAGAGCACCATTCTTTCGCAGGCTGTCGAGCACGGGAACACGGTTTACTTGGCCGGCATCGTGGCGAAAGACTTGAATAAGGATGTCAGGGGACAGACTCGCGAGGTCCTCGAGGAAATCGATCGGCTGCTCGCCAAATCCGGCTCGAGCAAGTCCAAACTGATCCAGTGCCATATCTGGGTAACGGACATACGCAATCGGGCGCCGATGAATGAGGTCTGGACCGATTGGATAGACAAGAACAACCTTCCGGCGCGCGCTTGCGTCGAGGCCAAGCTCGCTGATCCCAGGGCTTTGGTCGAGATAATGGTCATCGCGGCGAAATAGCCAGTTTCCTTGAACGTCAGACCACGACGTTCATGCGACGGCTTGCCGCGTTGATCACGCTCGTCGCTCTGCGTCCTCAACTCATGCTGGCCGTCACCGCGCTCTAATTCGCGTTGCTCCGCTATGGAGGCCTTCCCATGAAGAACCCACGGATCCTCTTTGTGCTGACTGTCGTGAATTTCGCACTGCTGGTTCTTACAGTTGCTCAGCAGTTTCGTCCGGCATTCGCGCAAACCGGGCTCCCCGTACTGCGGGGGCGCGGTCTCGAAATTGTCGACGACGAAGGTCGCGTTCGAGCGAGCATCAAGGTGCTCCCGCCCGCCAAGCCGCAAAAGGGCGAAGAGGAAGCTGAGACCGTACTGCTGCGCCTGATCACTGAGCGGGGGCGTCCATCAGTCAAGATCGCAGCTTCCGAGCCAGCTTCTGGTCTCAGTTTTGCTGGCCCGACGGGGACGACCGACACTTACGTGATCTTGGGGGCCAAGGGAACTACCAGCTCCCTGAAATTGAGAAGCGAGAATGGCCGCGAGCAGGTAATCGCGCCCTGAGCGACGCTCCGCAGCACCGTGCTGCACACCGAACACGGGACCAGCGAATACCGCGAGCGCGAATGACGTCGTCGAGTTCCGAGACGCTGACAAGCACGCTGCCCGGGCGGCTCGACGCGCTGCCCTGGTCACGTTGGCATTGGCACGTCGTGGCGGCGCTTGGCGTCACGTGGATTCTCGACGGCCTCGAGGTCACGGTCGTGGGCTCGCTCGGCCCGGCATTGCAAGACCCCGGCACACTCGGGCTCTCGGCCAGCGAGATCGGTTGGGCAGGTTCGGCGTACGTCGCTGGTGCCGTGCTCGGCGCACTGTTCTTCGGGCGGCTTGCGGACCGGCTCGGACGCAAGCCGTTGTTCCTTGCCACGCTATCCGTCTATCTAGTCGGCACGTTGCTCACGGCCGCGACGTTCGACTTCGAGTCGTTCGTGTTTTGCCGGTTTCTCACCGGATTCGGCATCGGCGGCGAGTACGCAGCGATCAACTCCGCAATCGACGAGTTGATCCCGGCGCGCGTACGCGGCCTCGTCGACCTTGCCATCAACGGCAGCTTTTGGATCGGCGCCGCGGGGGGCGCCGCTTTGAGTGTCGTTTTGCTCGAGCCCGGCCGTTTCGGCCCCGATGTGGGTTGGCGGGTCGCGTTCGCGTTCGGCGCCGTACTGTCGATTGCGATTCTGCTCGTACGACGCAATCTGCCCGAAAGTCCGCGTTGGTTGATGACGCGCGGCCGTCTCGCCGAGGCCGAGCGCGTGGTGGCCGACATCGAAGCTGAGGTCGCGCGCGAACACGGCCCCTGCCCGGAGTGCAAGGATGTCCTCGCGATTAAGGTGCGCCCGCACGTTTCTTGGCGGGAAATCTTGCGCCTGCTGCTCACGCGCTACCGCCGGCGCACGCTGCTCGGCTTCGTGCTCATGGCTGCGCAAGCGTTCTTCTACAACGCAATTTTCTTCACTTATGCGCTTGTGCTCACGAGCTTTTACGGTGTCGCTGCCGCCGACGTTGGCTATTACATATTTCCATTCGCCGTCGGCAATTTCCTGGGACCGCTAATCCTCGGCCGGCTGTTCGATTCGGTCGGAAGGCGCGCGCTGATCGCGGCCACTTACGCGATCGCGGGCCTGGGGCTGCTCGTGTCCGGATACGCGTTCGCAGAGGGTTGGCTCGATGCGCGCACCCAGACGTTGTGCTGGTCGGTAATCTTTTTCTTCGCGTCGGCGGCTGCGAGCTCCGCTTATCTCACGGTCAGCGAGATTTTTCCGCTCGAGATGCGCGCGGTCTCGATCTCCATCTTCTATGCGATCGGCACCGGCGTCGGTGGCTTCGTCGGGCCCGCGTTGTACGGCACGCTGATCGAAATGGGTAGCCGTTCGGCGCTGTTCGCCGGTTACGCCGTCGCCGCGATTCTCATGGGTAGCGCGGCCTTGGTCGCGGCGCTGCTTGGCATCGACGCCGAGCGCAAGCCGCTCGAGGCGATCGCGCGCCCTCTGTCCGCCGACTAGGGCGGGTCAGCCGCGCCGCAAGGACGGTGCCCTCGCCTCTCAGCGCGACGGAATTTCGATGAAACTGCCGTCGTGCCAGCGGATGCGCACCGGACCGTCCGCATTCTCGATCGATTCTTCGCTCACATCGTCTCCGAAGCCGTAATTGATCTGCTGATCCGCACGCTTGTTGATCCCGAGCGCCAAAACCAGCCGGCTGCCGGCCTGCAGCCTGCGGCCAACCATCCTCTCGCTCTGAAACGGCAGCCGCTGCCTCACACCGTTCAGGAGCAGGCGACGACGGACGCGGTTGCTAGCGTAGCTCGCACGGAAGGCATAAGCGGGCTCGAAGAGCTTCACGTATTCGCCGTCCGAACGCAGCTCGTACAGCATCATGACCAAGTCCACATCGTGCGTGTTGATCGTGAAGTCGAGCACGCCCCGGAGCCGGCCCGCGAGGTCGACTCCATTGCCGAAGGGCTCCGTCACGAATAGCGCGCCGTCACGCGCCTGCAACTCCCGCCGAACGAGCTCCCGCGCGGGCCGCCATCCAACGTCGGTGCGGTCCCGAAGATCGACGGTCTCGGTGAGAGACATCGGCGCTGCGGGTTTTTCCGCCACGAGCGCATGAGGCGTCTCGCCCGGCGAGGCCTTGAGGTAGAAGCGCAGGAGTTTGCTTTCGAGCGTCTTGAGCGAGGGCTCGTGGCGCCATTCATTCGCGCCGGCGAGCTCGTAGTTGACGTTGGCGCTCAAGAGCGCCGGCCGCTCCGCCCCTTTGAGCGACATGGTCGAACCATTTGTATCGCGCGTCGTTCGGGTCGATGCGCGCCACCGGGTCCAGAGTCAACCCGAGGAGCGAGGACGAAGCGCCGTGTTCGACACTGTGATCGTCGTATGGGCCGATCAACAATGCGTGATTGGCCTTCGCCTCGTGTTGATGGTGCTGCGTGAAGTAGTACATCGCAGCGGTTTCGCCGGCCGAGTAATACCCGGTGACGGTGAGCACCGGTATGTCGATCTGCGCGAACTCATCGCCGAACGGCAGCCACTTCTGCCAGAACCTGTCGTAGCTCGGGTGATTCAGCCAGCTTCGGAAAACGGCGCTGGCTCGACCCGGCAGCGTAGGAAACTCGCGATAGCTACGGCCAGATCGGAACCAGTCTTCGTCGAGGCCACGCCAGCGAGCAGCGTCGGGCGCCACTGCGTCATCGAGCGGAGCCAGCATTTTGTAGACCCAACGATAGGCGGAGTTCAGCACGATCCCGTTGGACATCGGCACAGTCGATGCCGGGCGCCATCGGGTCGGACGTCGCGATCGCCTTCAATGCAGCCGGCAGTCGCTTCGCCGCCGACCACGCGACGAAGCCGCCGTAGCCCGCGCCCTGCATGCCGACCCGGCCGTCGCTCCACGGCTGCTTGGCGATCCACTCGATGACGGCGCGCGCATCGTCGCCGTCGGACTCGAACGGCGCGCGCGGCCGAAACTTCGGATCCCCAGCGATGCGCGCAAGCGCGAGCACGCTGACGTAGCCGTGGGCCGCGGGCTCTCGCGCATCCCGGCTCGATCGATCGAGCGTGAACTCGAGCAGCGTCGGCAGTGTGCCGGCGCCGGTAGCGCTGCCGCGGACGGACCAACGTCGCTGCGATCGTCGCATCCTTCGAAGCGGGGATCGTGACCTCTTCGATGACGTAGCGCCTTTCTTTGTCTTCTGCGAGGAGCGGTCGTACGAGGCCGCCGAAACTGCGATAGGCGTCGAACGCGAACCAGGCCTGCACGAGCTCGAGTGCTTCATCGAGCGCGATGGAGCTCTTCCCGCGTCGCTGGTCGAGCGCGCGCTGGACGGTTTTCTGCAGCGGCTCGGTCGGTTTCATGAACTCGTCTTCCAGCTTGTAGGCGCGGAGATCGTCGAGACGATTCAACGTATCCCGGAACGCTTTCGCATATGCGCTCGCGAACGGCACGCGCTGCGCCGCTTCGATCGCCCGCGCCTGCGTGTAGATGTCGTAGACCACGGCGCGGCGACGGCGGTGCCCGTTGCTCGCTCTGCCGCCGCTTCTGCAACGAGAGACGCGTCGCGTGCGCCGCGGCCGGGTCGCCGGCCACCATTTGCAGCGCCGCGAGGTTCGCCAGGTAGCGATCGGAAACAACGTCTTTGTAGACGGGCACGATGCGCTGGGCGAGATCGCGCAAGGCGGCCGGCAGCGCGGGGTCGGTGGCATTCGTGGGAGGCTCGAATCCGAAATCCTGCGCGGCCGCGAGCGTCGGCAGCACGGCGATCGCGATCAGGAGCAGGATTTTCGGCGCCAGGGATTTCATGGCGCTGAGCGCAGGACTCGTTCGGTTACACGCTCTTCTTCTTCGCCCGCCTCGCCCTGGAGCCTCGTCAGATGCAGCACCCGCGCGAACAGCGGCAGGTGCGTCTGCGTACTGCGCCCGATGTGAATGATGGTCGTCCGCGTGACGTCGTGCGTGAACATGTCGATGACCCGCTCGAGCGTCTCGTCCTCCATCGAAGAGAACGTGTCGTCGAACACGACCCAGGGCGGAGCGTGCAACACCACGCGCGCGAGCGCCAACGCCATCTGCTCGTCCTCGCTGAGCTCGCGATCCCATCGCTGGTCCGCATCGAGGCTCCTCACGTACCGCCCGAGGCCCGTGCGCTCGAGCGCCTGCACGTAAGCGCGGTCTGCGAAGCGGTCGGTGATCAACGGGTAGGCGAGCGCTTCGCGCAGCGTGCCGCGGGGTAGGTACGGCGTGCCGCGCGGCACGTACATCACCGATTCGCCGCGCGGCCGGACGATGCGACCGCTGCCCCAGGGCCAAAGTCCCGAGAGCGCGCGGAAGAGCGGCGTCTTCCCCTCGCCCGGCGCTCCGCAGATCAGCACGTGCTCGCCGGCCCGGATGACGACGTGTTGCTCCTGGAACCCCTCGCGCCCTACGGGCGAATCGACTTGGAGCTCTTCGAACGCCATCGCGCCGGGTGCGCCTTCGGCGTACTCGATCCGGCTCCCGACGTCGTGCTGTGATTCGGTGGCGATCAGCGCGTGCCCGGAAATTCGCAACGCGCAGAAGCGTGGCTCGCCAGTCCGCGATCGCGCTGAAGTTGTCGACGAACCAGCGCAGCGAGCCCTGCGCCTGGGTGAACGCGGCCGCCGCCATCATCATGCCGCCGAACGTGGTCTTGCCGCCGAAATACAGCGGCGCGGCGACGAGGATCGGCGCGATGCCCGTGATCCAGCCGAATCCGGCCGTCACCCATGTGAGATTGGTGAGGCCGCGAACGAGCCGGCGCATGGCAATCATGACGTTGCCGAGATGCATTTCGAGGCGGCGGCGCTCGTCGGCCTCGCCTGTCCGCGAGCGCAATGCCGTCGACGTGCTCGTTGATGCGGACGAGCGCGAAGCGCAGGTCCGCCTCGCGCGCGTAGCGGTCGGCGTTGCGCCGGATCAGGCTCCGGCCCACGAAATAGCTCAGAAGCGAGCCCACGGCGGCATATGAAATGGCGGCCCACAGCATGAAACCCGGCACGGCGTAGTCGACGCCGCCGACGCGGAATGTGAAGTCCTCGGAAATGGTCCAGAGCACGCCCGCGAAGCTCACCAACAACACGCTCGAACGAAAGAGCCCGATCGAGAGATCGGACGATATCTCGCAGAGCTTGGTCGCATCTTCGCTCATGCGTTGGTCGGGGTTCACGCCCATGGGACCGCCGCTGGTGGCGAGCCAGAACGCACGACGGGGAGCCATCCAGAGCTTGAACAGATCGCGCGTCAGACCTTCGCGAAGGCGAAACTTGATGGTCTCGTGTGAGCCAGCGCTGCGCGACGTCGAGAACGAGAAGGCTCCCGACGATCACGAAGTACACGCCGAGCTGGTAGAGAAAATCGTTCAAGTCGCGGCGGGTGATCGCATCGTAGAACGGCTGGTTCCAGCGGTTCAGGATGATCTGCCCGTAGGTCGTCACGAGAATCGCGACCACCAGCACCGTCAGCAGCACGATGAGCCGCCGGCCCACCGGCGACGCGAAGATCGCGCGGTAGATCATGCGGGCCTGGCTGACGGCCCCCGCTCGCGCGGCCTCGTCGAGACCCACCGCGCTGCTCGTGTCGGAGGCTTCGGTCATGGCGAAACCACCGCCCGGCGTGCCGTCACGCACGAGATGAAACCGGCATAGCTCCACGCGAGATGCTTCGCCGACGTTTGCTCGCCGGTGCGTTGATCGAACTGTTCGGAAAGATCGCCGCTCGCCGGCGTGAAGGCGCGAACGGTTTCGAGAAATCCATCGCCGTGCGCGACCCACTTCCGGCGCTCGTCGCCGCCGGGCGCGTGAGCCGCGGCGGCCAGGAAACAGAACTCGGCGGCACCGAGCGTCGAGAAATAGTAGGCGCCGCCGGAATAGTAGACGTCGCCTTCGTACCGGCCCATCGCGGGGGCGCGCTCGCGCGGCCGTTCATGATTGATCGGATAGAGCCGGTCGAACAACCGCTCGAGCTTATCCAGCGTGGCGTGCATTCGAGCATCGCGCACCGAATGGACCTCGTCGCCGTCACCGGAGTGGACGGCGCTCAGGATCACCGCGATGTCGAGCATTTTGGTCGACGCCACGCCGGGCGGCATGATGCGGGATCGGTAATAGCCCGCGTCGGGAAGCCAGAAACGATCGAGCGTCTCGCGAATGGCCCGCGCCTCGGTGCGCAGCGCGGTTGCCTCGGTCGCTTCCCCTGCGGCCCGAAGCCACTCGGCGCCCTCGTTCAGCGCCGCCGCGGAGACGCGCAACGTGAAGTAGTGGAGGCCGAGCTCCTCCTCCCAGATGTCGAACGACGGTTCGCGCCAGCGGGCGGCCGTCAGCGCGAGGTCGATGCGCAGCAGACGCTCGGCGTCGGCAAGCGTGCCCGCGGAGACGGTTTCGTTCGCGCGCCGTGTTCGGCACGAAGCGTTCGCAACCACCGCAGCACGGCCAGCGCTCGGAGCGGCGGGCCGTCATGCTGCGGACGTGTCCAGCGGGAGATATCGAGCGTGCCGTCCGGATTCACGCGCGTGTCCGCGTAGACCGCGTCGCCCGAAACGGTCAACAGGTCATCACCGCGGAGGTATTGCTCGAAGTCCGGCGTCACCTTCTGTCGCCAGTGCGGCAACGCGACGAGCGCACGCCCATCGAGTTCTTTCAGAGACAGGCTGAAGCGCACGAAATCGGCGAAGTGCGTGAGCGCCTCCGCACCGAGGTGTCCTGCTTCGTAGAGCAGGCGCACGGCGTCGATGACGATCGCCGAGTCCCGGAACCAGTGAAAGAAGTAGTCCGGATCCGGGTCGTAGGCCGCAGGCACCGGCGAAGCGACGATGGAGCCCGCGACCGGCCTCACGGTCTGCCCGAAGCCCGGGCGCTCTTTCACGATGTCGCAGGCGGAAACGCTCGTCAGCATGGCGGTCGCGGCGTGCCGGTACTCGCGACCGAGCCATTGCTCGAGGGACTTCCGTCACCGCTCGGCGGCTTTCAAATGCGGGCTGGAGAAACCGAGCCGGCGCAGTCCGGCCTGCACTTCCGGCACTGCCATGAAAAGCTTCCACAGGAGACCCGTCCGATGGTTCTCGATCATGACGATGATCGGTCCCTGGTCGATGGCCAGAAACGTGTCTGCGTACCAGTTTTGGCTCTCGCAGAACGCGTCGACGAAGCCGAACTCACGCCACAGGCGCTTCCCGTACCGTTTCAGGAAGTGCCGCAGCACGGTCATGACCTCGGCGGGCGCATACGGCAGGCTCGCGAGCGCGGCCGTCGGGGTGATCGTGCCGTTGTCGTTGTCGGGCGCATGCGCGGAGTACCCCGAAGGATCGTCGCTGGCCGTCAGCCCCCAGCAGGATTCGCCGTAGCCCGCGAAGTTGCCCGGATTCGCGACGCAATGGGCGCGGTTGATGCGAACGTGACGCACGTTCTGTTCCCAGTAGTCTGCGTATCGGTCCGTGAGCCCACGGGGATCGAGGCCGCAGAACGAGTAGTGCGTGAAGAACAGCGGGCCCCCATAGGGCATGCCGAGCGGTAGCTCGATGTCGTACCAGGGCTTGCCATTGCGAAATCCGGGCCCACTCGCGAAGCCGCGGTGATAGACCGCCGGCTCGACGGAATAACGCGGCGACGAAGCCGCAAGTACGTACGTGATGAGGCACTCGTTCCAGCCGCGAATCGCGTGATCCATGGCCCAGCCGTTGTACGGGCTCCAATGCCAGTAGAGCATCTCGCGCCCGCCTTGCGTAAACCAGTTCCACTCCACTTCGTCCCACAGGATCGAGATATCGCGACCGCGCCGCCGCTTCTTCCGGCGTATCTCGTGCGAAATACTCGCGTGCGCAGAGCAGGCCCATCATCAGGAAGGACGTCTCCACGAGATCCGCCGCGTCATCCTTGCGCCAGAACGGAATGGACTCACCCGTGCGCCCGTTCATGAAGTGGGGATACGCACCGTGATAACAGCGCGCACGCAGAAGCAGCTTTAGCATGCGGCCGAGGCGTTCGAGAGCCGCATCGCGGGTGACCCAGCCGCGCTCCGCGGCAACGATCAGCGCCATGACTCCGAAGCCCGAGCCGCCGATTGAGACCTTGTCGTCCGGCCTCGCTTTCCTGAGGTGCGCCGGTCGAGGGCCAGACCGCTGACGGGATGGGCCCCTTCCCAGAAATAGCGGAACGTCTGGCGCTGCACGATCTCGAGCAGCGCGTCGTCCGGCAACGCCGCGAGCTTCGCTGGATCGCGGGTTGTAGCCGAGCCGGCACGCAAGACTCTCGCGGCCGACCCCACACTTCGCGAACGGCTACGTTTTGCGGCGGACCTGGCCGCCCGGGACACTTTCGATTTCGGCAAGTGACCTCTGACTCTTCCGGCGTCCGTCAGGCGCCTGCGATTTTTCCGCGGATGAATCATGATTGTCTCCATGAGCACAATTGACAAGCTGATTAGTTCGCATGACCCTGGCGGAGAAGCTGGGCCAACTCACGATGACCGCTGCGGGCTACGCCGTGACCGGGCCCGTGATCGCGGGCGATTCCACCGACTCCATCCGCAACGGCACGCTGGGCAACCTGCTCAACCTCGTCGGCGCAAAGCATGTTCACGACATGCAGCGAATTGCCGTCGAGGAGTCGCGGCTCGGCATTCCGCTGCTGATCGGGTTCGACGTGATCCACGGTCACCGCACGCTTTTTCCCGTGCCGCTCGCGGAGGCCTCGACGTTCGATCCGCACATCTGGGAGCTCACGGCACGCGAGTCCGCTCGGGAGACCGCGGCCGACGGCCTCGCGATGACGTTCGCGCCGATGCTCGATGTCTCGCGCGACCTTCGCTGGGGCCGAACGGTGGAAGGTCCGGGCGAAGATCCGTGGCTCGCCGTGCAGATTGCGCGCGCGAAGGTCCGCGGCTTCCAGGGCGCCGATCTGGCTTCTGCCGAGTCGGTGGCCGCGACGGCCAAGCACTTTTGCGCCTACGGCCCCGTGACTGGCGGGCGCGACTACGCGTCGGTCGACATTTCCGAGCGCACGCTGCGCGAAGTGCATCTGCCGGCATTCGCGGCGGCCGTTCGCGCCGGCACGGCGGCGATCATGCCGGCGTTTACCGATCTCGCGGGCATCCCGATGACGGCGCACAAGGCGCTGCTTCGCGACTACCTGCGCGGAGAGCTGGGTTTCGACGGCGTGCTCGTGAGCGACTACAACGCCATTCGCGAGCTCATCCATCACGGCGTGGCGGCTGACATCGTCGAGGCAGCCGTACTCGCGCTGAAGGCGGGCGTGGACATCGACATGATGGCGGAGGCCTATCGCAAGGGCTTGCCCGTGGCGCTCGAGCGCGGCCTCGTGACGATGGACGAGATCGACGAGTGCGTGCTCCGGGTGCTGCGTCTGAAGGAACGTCTCGGACTCTTCGACGATCCTTATCGGCGCGGGTCGAGCGCGGAGGCGGCCGCAAACCGTCGCCGCGCGCCGCCGCCTCGCGCGTGACGTCGGCGCGAAGTCGCTCGTGTTGGTGAAGAATTCCGACGACACGTTGCCGCTTCCCGAAGGCGCTGGCCGTGTCTGTCGTGATCGGGCCGCTGGCCGACGCGTGGCGCGAAATGCGCGGTCCGTGGGCGGCTGCGGGTTACGAAGAGCCGAGCGTCACCGTGCTCGCCGGCCTGCGCGAAGCGCTGCCGAACACGACAGTCGTGCATGCCGAGGGCGTAACGATCTCCGGCGCCGATCGCTCAGGCATCGCCGCGGCCGTCGACCTCTTGGGCGAGCGGCGCGGATGTCGTCGTGCTCTGCCTCGGCGAAGCGGCCGAGATGAGCGGCGAAGCCGCGTCGCGCGCTTTCCCCGAGTTGCCCGGCGAGCAACGCGCGCTCGCCGAGGCCGTGCTCGAGCGCGCCCGCGCGAGATGCAATACCGGTCGTGGTCGTGCTGTTCTGCGGCCGGCCGCTGATCGTTCCGTGGCTCGCGGAGCGGGCCGACGCGCTGCTCGTCGCCTGGTTCCCGGGCACGGAAGCAGGCAATGCCATTGCCGACGTGCTGACGGGCCGCGTGTCGCCGTCGGGGCGAACACCGATCAGCTGGCCGCGCGCGCTCGGGCAGGTTCCGCTGTTCTACGGTCAGCGATCCAGCGGCCGGCCCGAAAACCCGCAGGATCGCTACACGAGCAAGTATCTCGACTCGCCGAGCTCGGCCCTGTTTCCTTTCGGCTTCGGCCTCACCTACGGCCGTTTCGCCTACACGAACCTGCACGTGAGCCCCGAAACCGCGACCGACAGAGATGTGATCGAAGTCACCGTGGATGTGACGAACGAAGGCGCTCGCGCGGCCGAGGAAACCGTGTTCCTGTTCGTGCGCGATCGAGTCGCGAGTGTCGCGCGCCCGATGCTCGAGCTGAAAGGCGTCACCAAGATCGCCCTGCAGCCCGGCGAAACCGGAACGGCGCGGTTGCAGCTGCCGGCGACGGAGCTGCGCTTCTTGGGTTTGGATCTGCGGCCGGTGTTCGAGCCGGGCGAAGTCGAGATTCTCGTCGGGCCGCACGCCGACCGCGCGCAGCTCATATCCTCGCGGTTGATGCTCCGAGCGTAGACCCTGCGAGCGCAGACCGCAGCGAAGCCCGCCAGCAGAAACAGGGCGCGCAAAGAACTATCTGAATGTTTGACAGGCGGGTTGATGACGAACGTTAAGTGCACATGATCCTTCGAGATCTTTTCGCGACCCATCTCGCTCAAGCGACCTCGAAGCAGCACGTGACGAACAAAATGATGAGCAGGTGACTCTTCCGGCGGCCGGTCGCGGAGTACAGTCGCCGGCGCCGCCACGCATCGTGCGCAAGACACGGTCGAGCAAGGAGACACATGGCCAAGTCGTACCCGCCGCTGAAGCTGCACGTGCCCGAGTCGGCCGAACGACCGGGGCGCGAGACCGATTTTTCCTACCTGCACCTGTCGCGCGCCGGCGAGACACGCCGCCCGCCGATCGAATCGCTGCCCGTCGGAGACCAGCGACCTCGCCTACGGGCTGGTCCGCGTGCTCGACGACGACGGTCGCGCGGTCGGGCCCTGGGTGCCCGACGTGCAACCGCAGCTGCTGCTCGACGGCCTGCGCGCGATGATGACGGACGCGCGTCTTCGACGCGCGCATGCTGATCGCGCAGCGGCAGAAGAAGATCTCGTTCTACATGCAGTGCCTGGGCGAGGAGGCGATCGCGCGTCGCGCCAGGCGCTGGCGCTCGAGCCCGGCGACATGTGCTTCCCGACCTACCGCCAGCAGGGCCTGCTGATCGCGCGCGGCTATCCGCTGGTCGAGATGATGTGCCAGCTGTTCTCCAACGAGCGCGACCCGCTGAAGGGCCGCCAGCTGCCGGTGATGTACTCGTCAAGCGCGCACGGCTTCTTCTCGATCTCGCGGCAACCTCGCCACGCAGTTCATCCAGGCGGTCGGCTGGGCCATGGCCTCGGCGATCAAGGGCGACACGCAGATCGCCGTCGGCCTGGATCGGCGACGGCGTCCACCGCCGAGGCCGACTTCCACACCGCGCTGACCTTCGCCGCACGTCTACCGCGCGCCGGTGATCCTCAACGTCGTCAACAACCAGTGGGCGATCTCGACCTTCCAGGCCATCGCCGGCGGCGAGGCGACCACCTTCGCCGCGCGCGGCGTCGGCTGCGGCATCGCGTCGCTGCGCGTCGACGGCAACGACTTCCTCGCCGTGCTACGCGGCGTCGCACTGGGCGGCCGAGCGCGCGCGCCGCAACCTCGGGCCGACGCTGATCGAGTGGGTCACCTACCGCGCCGGCGCGCACTCGACCTCGGACGACCCGTCCAAGTACCGCCCGGCCGACGACTGGGCGCACTTCCCGCTCGGCGATCCGGTCGCGCGGCTGAAGCAGCACCTGATCGCGATCGGCGCCTGGTCGGAGCGAGGAGCACGAGCAGCTGCAGAAGGAGCTCGAGGCCGAGGTGATCGCGGCGCAGAAGGAGGCCGAGAGCTACGGCACGCTGCCGACCGGCCACATGCCGAGCGCCGCGCGACGATGTTCGAGGACGTCTACAAGGACATGCCGCCGCACCTGCGCCGCCAGCGCCAGCAAGCTCGGGAGTCTGACCATGGCGCACGATGACGATGATCCAGGCGCTCCGCTCGGCGATGGACGTGATGCTCGAGCGCGACGACAACGTCGTGGTGTTCGGCGAGGACGTCGGCTACTTCGGCGGCGTGTTCCGCTGCACCGAAGGCCTGCAGGCGAAGTACGGCACGCTCGCGCGTGTTCGACACGCCGATCACCGAGGGCGGCATCGTCGGCACCGCCGTCGGCATGGCCGCCTACGGCCTGCGCCCGGTGGTCGAGATCCAGTTCGCCGACTACTTCTATCCGGCGCTACGACCAGATCGTCTCCGAGGCGGCGCGCCTGCGCTACCGCTCGGCCGGCGACTTCACCGCGCCGATCGACGATCCGCATGCCCTGCGGCGGCGGCATCTACGGCGGGCAGACGCACAGCCAGAGCCCGGAGGCGCTGTTCACGCACGTCTGCGGCCTGCGCACGGTGATGCCGTCGCAACCCCTACGACGCCAAGGGCCTGCTGATCGCGGCGATCGAGTACGACGATCCGGTGATCTTCCTCGAGCCGAAGCGCCTCTACAACGGCCCGTTCGACGGCCACCACGACCGGCCGGTGGTGCCGTGGTCCAAGCACCCGCTGGGCGAGGTGCCCGAGGGCCACTACACGGTGCCGCTCGGAATCGGCCGCGGTGTTCCGGCCCGGCGACGACGCTGACCGTGCTCACCTACGGCACGATGGTCTTCGTCGCCGAGGCGGCGGCGCGGCGAGACCGGCATCGACGCCGAGATCATCGACCTGCGCAGCCTGTGGCCGCTCGACCTCGACGACGATCGTCGCCTCGGTGAAGAAGACCGGCCGCTGCGTGATCGTGCACGAGGCGACGCGCACCAGCGGCTTCGGCGCCGAGCTCGCCGCGCTGGTGCAGGAGCACTGCTTCTATCACCTCGAGGCGCCGATCGAGCGCGTGACCGGCTGGGACACGCCGTATCCGCATGCGCAGGAGTGGGCCTACTTCCCCGGGCCCGACTCGCGTCGGCGCGGCGTTGCAAGCGCGCGATGGAGGCCTGACATGGGACATGCACGTCGATCAAGATGCCGGACATCGGCGAAGGCATCGCCGAGGTCGAGCTGGTCGCGTGGCACGTCGCAGCCGGGCGACGCCGTGCGCCGAGGACCAGACGCTCGCCGACGTGATGACCGACAAGGCGACGGTCGAGATCCCGTCGCCGGTCGCCGGCACGGTGCTCGCGCTCGGCGGCAAGGTCGGCGAGGTGCTCGCGGTCGGCACCGAGCTGATCCGCCTCGAGGTCGACGGCGCGGGCAACGTCGGAGCGGCGCGCGCCGGCGCGTCACGCCGCGCCGGCGCCCACTGCGCCGGTACCGGCGCGCCGCGCCGGCGCCGCGCGCCGCGCCGGCACCCTCGCCGACGGCTCAGCCGGCGGCTCGCCGCGACCGGCCGCGCCGCGCGCCGCACCGGCGGCGCCGGCCGACTGCCGCGCGCACCGGGCGACAAGCCCGCTCGCCTCGCCGGCGGTGCGCCGCCGCGCCTGGGAGCTCGGCATCGACCTGCAGTTCGTCGCCGGCAGCGGCCCGGCCGGCCGCATCACGCACGCCGACCTCGACGCCTACGCGGCGCGTCGGCGGTCCGGCGCGACCGGCCGCGGCCGCCGCCGCGCTACGCCGAGCGCGACGACGAGGAGGCCGTCCCGGTGATCGGGCTGCGCCGCAAGATCGCGCAGAAGATGCAGGAGTCGAAGCGCCGCATCCCGCACTTCACCTACGTCGAGGAGGTCGACGTCACCGAGCTCGAGGCGCTGCGCGCGCGGCTCAACGCGCAATGCGCGGCGCGACGCGCGGCCGCCTCACGCTGCTGCCGTTCCTGATGCGCGCGATCGTGCTCGCGCGTGCGCGACGTTCCCGCAGATCAACGCGCGCTTCGACGACGAGGCCGGCATCGTCACCCGCCACGGCGCCGTGCACCTCGGCATCGCGACGCAGACCGCCGGCGGCCTGATGGTGCCGGTGGTGCGCCACGCCGAGGCGCGCGACCTGTGGTCGACGCGCGGCCGAGGTCGCGCGCCTGGCCGAGGCGGCGCGCGCGCGGCAAGGCGACGCGCGACGAGCTCACCGGCTCGACGATCACCATCACCAGCCTCGGGCGCGCTCGGCGGCATCGTCACGACGCCGGTGATCAACCATCCGGAGGTGGCGATCGTCGGCGTCAACCGCATCGTCGAGCGGCCGGTGATGCGCGACGGCGCGGTCGTGCCGCGGCAGATGATGAACCTGTCGTCGTCGTTCGACCACCGCGTCGTCGACGGCTGCGACGCGGCGCGAGTTCGTCCAGGCGCTGCGCGGCGCTGCTCGAATGCCCGGCGCTGCTGTTCGTCGAGTAGCGCGATGAAGACCGACGCGACGACGCTGCTGGTCATCGGCGGCGGCCCCGGCGGCTACGTCGCGGCGATCCGCGCCGGCCAGCTCGGCATCGCCGACGATGCTGGTCGAAGGCGAGCACCTCGGCGGCACCTGCCTCAACGTCGGCTGCATTCCGTCGAAGGCGCTGATCCACGCCGCCGACGAGTTCGAGCAGCGCGCGCCGCTACGCGGGCGACAACGCCGCTCGGCATCCGCGTGCAGGCGCCGACCATCGACCTCGCCAGGCCGTGCGCTGGAAGGACGGCATCGTGCGCCGGCTCACCGGCGGCGTCGCGGCGCTGCTGAAGAAGAGCGGCGTGCAGGTCGTCGACGGCTGGGCGCACATCGTCGACGGCAAGACCGTCGACGTCCGCACGCGCGCCGAGGGCGGCACGCAGACGCTGCGCATCGGCTGCGAGCACCTGCTGCTCGCCACCGGCTCGCGTGCCGGTCGCGCTGCCGTCGCTGCCGTTCGGCGGGCGCGGTGATCTCGTCGACCGAGGCGCTGTCGCCGCAGGCGCTGCCGAGGCGCCTGGTCGTCGTCGGCGCCGGCTATATCGGGCTCGAGCTCGGCATCGCCTATCGCAAGCTCGGCGCCGAGGTCACGGTGGTCGAGGCGCTGCAGCAGCGTGCTGCCGGCGTACGACGCCGAGCTCGCGCGTCCGGTGGCGGCGTCGCTGCGCCGGCTCGGCGTCGACGTGCATCTGGGGTGCACGGTGCGACGGCATGAACGACGAGCGGCGACGCGCGTGCGCATGCGCGATGCGCAGGGCGCGGAGTCAGCGAGTCGCCGCCGACCAGGTGCTGGTCGCGGTCGGCCGCCAGCCGCGCACCGAGGGCTGGGGCCTGGAGTCGCTGCAGCTCGACATGGCCGGCCGCTACATCACGATCGACGAGCAGTGCCGCACGCTCGATGCGCAACGTCTGGGCGATCGGCGACGTCACCGGCGAGCCGATGCTGGCGCACCGCGCGATGGCGCAGGGCGAGATGGTGGCCGAGATCATCGGCGGCGCGACGCGGCGCTTCGAGCCGGCGGCGATCCCGGCCGTCTGCTTCACCGATCCCGGAGGTGGTGTCGGTCGGCACGGTCGCCTGACGACGCGGCCGCGGCAGGCGTCGACTGCATCCAGCGCGCAGTTCCCGTTCTCGGCCAACGGCCGCGCGATGACGCTGGAACGCAGCGACGGCTTCGTCCGCGTCGTCGCGCGTCGCGACAATCATCTGATCGTCGGCTGGCAGGCGGTCGGCCGCGGCGTGTCGGAACTCGCGGCGGCATTCGCTCAGTCGATCGAGATGGGCGCGCGGCTGGAAGACGTCGCCGGCACGATCCACGCGCACCCGACGCTCGGCGAGGCGGTGCAGGAGGCGGCGCTGCGGGCGCTCGGTCACGCGCTGCACGTCTGACGTGGTGCGGCGTCTGAAGCGATGCCGGCAGGCAGCGGACGCGTGCGGCCTCCGGTCGCGGCTCGATCGGCGTGCCTGGCGCTCACGCCGACCGCGCGCAGCTCATATCCTCGCGGTTGATGCTCCGAGCGTAGGCCCTGCGGGCGCAAGGATCGGCGTCGGCGCGCATAGGAGGAGCCTACCGCCTCGGCGCACCGCGATCTGGATGCGTGCCACGCGAGCCCGCCGGATCCCTGGTTCGCATTGCGATCAGTCGATCCAGCAGGTTCGCGACATCGGACTGATCCTGGATAAAGAATCGCGCCCGGCTGTTACGGTCCCTTTCGACGCGTACAGTGATCCAATCAGCGGGTGCCTGCTCGAAGACAGTTTCATCCGTCAGATCGTCGCCGACGAACAGCACAGCTTCCGCCGATTCGTCCGCCGCGAGGCCCGTCAGGGCTTCGAACTTGGTTCGCGCCTGTGCGGGCAGCAGGTTAAATACTAACTTGCCGCCAATGACGCGCGGGATCGGAATCAGATCACGCGTCCAATCGGCAATGGCGCGCTCGGCGCGCTCGCGATCGCGCGCCATTCTGAAGTGCACCGACAGCGTGATGCCCTTGTCCTCGACGAAGATTCCCTCGTCGTCATGGGCATCGACCCGCGGTCGCAATTGCTCCAGCCATTGCCGGCATATCTCGCGCATCGGGTCCAAATGGGGGTCGGTTTCATCGCGCTCCGAGCCGTGATTGCCGACGGACAAGCGCACATCGGCCGGTATCCGCGAACGAAGGTCGGAGAGGCTGCGCCCGGAAATCACCGCCACGGGCGCCAGACGCGCGAGCTTTGCCAGTCGTGAAAAGACGCCGGTCGCCACTCGAGCCCGGTCGGGTTGCAGGACAATCGGCGCGAGCGTCCCATCAAAATCGAACGCAAGGAGCGCGTGTGGGCCCGCCAGGCTCGACAGCGCCACCTCTCCCTCGCGCGACCAAAGGTTTTTCACGTTTCTCTCAACTGGCTTCGCTGTAGTCGCCAATCCGTTCGGCGATCCTCTCTCGGCGCCGCAGGCGAGCCGCGTCCATCATCATGCGGCCGGCCCAGCGGTAGACGTTGAATTCCATCACCAACTGGCGCAGGCTGCGCATGCGCTCTCGCTGTTCCTCCTCAGGCATGCTGAGCGCTCGGTGCAGCGCCTCGGCGACCTGCTCGATGTGATAAGGATTGACGATCAGCGCTTCGTGCAGTTCATGCGCGGCGCCCGCAAACTGGCTGAGCAACAGGCAGCCGCGCTCATCATCGCGCGCCGCAACGAACTCCTTGGCGACCAGATTCATGCCGTCGTGCAGGCTCGTAACAAGGCAAACGTCGCACGACTTGTAAAGTTCATGTACCGATTCGGTATCGATGTGTTCGATGCGAAGCACAATCGGCTGCCATGAGCCCTCGGAGAACCTGGCGTTGATCTGTGCCGCGGTCGCACGTACCTCCGCCTCGAAGTGCTGGTACTCGTCGAGCGAGGATCGCGACGGGGCTGCGAACTGCATGAATGTAAACCGCCCGGCCCAGCTGGGCTTCAGTTCGAGCAGGCGTTCGACCGCGCGCATTCGCTCGATGATGCCCTTGGTGTAGTCGAGGCGGTCGAGCCCGAGCGCGAGCAGATGGTGGGGGCGATGCCGAGCGTGTTGCGTACGCGTTCGCGCGTCTCGCGTGTGGCTTCCGGCGTCTTGACGCCATCGGGCCAGGCGATCGAGATCGGGTAGCTCTCCACCTGCGTCAGATGTCCGCCAAAGGACACCGTGGAGTTCTCCTGCTCGATGCGCGCCTCGATGAAGCGGTCGACGGTCTGCAGGAAGTTGTTGCAGTGGAACCGTGTGTGAAAACCCAGAATCGTGCTGCCGAGCAGGCCGTCGATGATCTCGCCACGCCAGGGGCAGATGCCGAAGGACTCCGGGTTGGGCCAGGGGATATGCCAGAACGTGATGATCGTGGCTCGCGGCAGCATCTCGCGCACCATTCGCGGCAGCAGAGCAAAGTGGTAGTCCTGCACCAGGACCACCGGATCCTCCGATTGCACCTCCTCGACTACGGCCTTGGCGAAGAGGCGGTTCACGGTCTCGTAATGCTGCCAGTCCGACGTCCGGAACGCCGGGCGCACGTGAGCAATGTGACAGAGTGGCCAGAGGCCTTCGTTGGAAAATCCGTAGTAGTAGCCCTTCTCCTGCTCCTTGCTGAGCCAGATCCGCCGCAGTGTGTACGACGGGTCCGACGGCGGCACGAGCAGTCGGCCCGCGGAGTCCGCTGCTTCGCGATCGGCCGAGCCGCTGCCGTGCGCAATCCAGGTTCCGGAACACGCGCGCATCACCGGCTCGACCGCCGTGACCAGCCCGCTTGCGGGTCGCTGCACCTGCACGCCCCTCGGGGTACGCACATGGATGTAAGGCTCCCGGTTCGAAACCAGAACGACCTTGTCGCCCGAGAATTGTTCCTGCAGCAGACGTTTCAGGGCGCCCGGATTCCAGCGCACGGCCGCGTCATCCTGGCTACGGCGCTCGCTTTCCATGTCGCGCAACAGCGCGCGCAGGTCCCGCACCAGCGGCTGGAGCTCCGGCCGCGGATGGGCAAATGGCCGGATGACTCCTTCGCCGCGCAGCATGGCCTGCACACCGGCAACCCACCCGCGCCAGCTGAGATGAGCGACAGCTATCGTGATCAGCGCGACGACGACGGAAAGAACCGTGAAAAGGATCAGCAGGTATCGGCGCGTGTCTTCGCTCCTGCGTCTGGCGAAACTCATGTCGTTCACGATCTGCAGGATCGCCGGCGGCTTGCCCTCCTGCTGGATCTGCACCGCCGCAACATGCACCGGGCCGGCGGGAAGGTTGAGAAGCAGTCCGGGGCCGTCGACGGCCTTGCGACTCGTTTCGCAGTCGATTTCGCGCGGAAAGTTGCGGGTGCGGATCATTACCCGACCCTCAGGGTCGCACAGACCGAGGCCGATCAGCCGCTCGTCGGCGGCCTCCCGCTCGAGTACTGCCTCGATGCGGCCGTAGGCACCGGAGGCGAGCAGGCCGCCGAGTCTGTTCATCAAGAGAACGCGCCACGAACGTGGAACGAATGTCCAGGTCGCGCGCGAACCATCGGGTCGTCAGCGAATCGACGAGCGGAACCGAAACGTAGGCGAAGCCGACCATTGCGATCAGCAATGGAACCACGAAAGCGCAGCGAGAGGCGAAGACTGCGCAGCATCGTCGAGAACGCTCCGCCGGCGCCTGCCCGCTCGCCGAGCGCGCTCAGAAAGCTTCGTCCCATGACCGACTCAGCCGTTTGGCACACATAATGACGAGCAGCGCGCGGAACACCGGGTCGCCGTCGAAGCGCGGCACGCACATCCAGACGACGCTCGCACTTGAATCGATCAGTGCGCCGATGCGTGAATTGCCGATGACCGCAAGTTCGAGGCTGGACTTCGATGCTGGCATAGGATCGCGCCTACGCTTCTAGTAACGGGGCCTCGACAGCACCCGCCAACAGTCGTGCCATGCCGCGTGCTGCCAGATCGTCAGTCATGACGCGATAAAGCGGGACGTCGCGCAGGTACGCGGCAAAGCGACCCTTGCTTTCGAAGCCCGGGCGCAGCTCGCCGAGGTCGAGCAGGCGACCGAGGCCGTGAACAACACCGCCGACGAAATAAACGCCGCCGAAGGCGCAGACCGCAAGACAGAGGTCGCCGGCGAACTCCCCGAGCGTACGGACGAATGCTCGCACGGCCTCCGTGGCGGCAGGCTCGCCAGCGAGCGCGCGCGCCGCGACGTCTCCGGCTGAAGCAATCCGGTCGTCGCCGCGCACCACCGCCTCGAACAGCGAAAGACCTGAACCGCTCAGCAGTCGCTCCCAGGACGCCCGACCGTGCAGACGAACGCCCCGGTGCTGAACGGCGATCGCGTCCTCATGCACGGCCGCTGTCATGTGGCCAGCCTCGCTCGCGAGCACTCGGACCCCATCTGGGCCCGTCAGAATGATGGCGGCACCCAGTCCGGTACCGACTCCGATGACAAGCTTCGGTGCTGCTTCATCAACGTCACCGGGACTGACCTCCACCTCGCTGGCGTCCAGGGCTTGAATACCGGCTGCCGCAGCCACGAGATCGTTGACTAGGCACAGGCGAGTCAATCCGGCACCAGCACGGACAGTGACCGCATCGACCGACCAGTCGCGATTGATCATCCGCAGCGTTTCCCGGCGGCTTATCGGCGACGCGACCGCGAGCATCGCCTGAGACGACTGTGAACCGCTGTCTTCTCGGTACCGTTGAATCAATGCGGCAATGTCCGCGAATTGATCGTTCTGATACGTCCGGCGTGCGCCTCGTTCGAGCCTGCCGTCCGCCCAGCGATCGAAACGGGCATGGGTGCCGCCAATATCGGCCACCAGCCACTCGCCTTCGGCGTGCGCCAACCGGCCGACCAGCCTCGCGAACGGCACTGCCGCGCTGCTGTCTGGTGCGGGAGCCAATAGCGGACCCTTCGAAGTTGACAACTGTGCGCCCATGTCCACTTCACCCTCCAACCCCCAAAGTGCAAGCAAGGTATACGCCATCGCGATCCGAAAGGGCAGCGAAACGACAGATTTCGCCCCGTTCGGGAAACCATAATTGCGCCGAATGGATCGAAACGGTGCGGTGGAGGGTCCCGCTGATGCTTGCTCCGCACCGTTTCAGGTCTTCAAATTCCTTTGGCCCGCTTGGCAAATAGGGGGCGGTTTCGGATTTGGCCGCATGAGTTTTGCGCCACGCACGTATGACCCTGTAGCCTTTACGGGGGACACGCCAGCGATTAGCGGGTATTCCCTTTGCCCCAACCACCCGGCGGCACGACGGATGAGCGTCTGGGAGGCGCTTGGCCGGCCAGCCGTGCAAGCGCACGATTATCCTTCTCGATTGTCCTCCTCAATGTCGTCCGACTGACTCCTCCGGCCGATGTCCTCGCTACTGGGTGAGCAGGACCTTTACCTTTTCCGCGAGGGATCCCACTCGCGCTTTTATCGCCAGATGGGCTGCCATGTCGATGAGCATGGCGCAACGTTTCGCGTGTGGGCACCCAACGCGTCGGCGGTCTCGACGATCGGCGATTGGAACGAATGGAAAGCCGGTGACTGCGCGCTGCGGCCGCGCGCTGATTCCTCCGGTGTATGGGAAGGACACGACCCGCGTGTGCAGCGCGGCCAGCGGTACAAGTACAGGATCGTCGGCCCGGATGGCCGGGCGCGCGACAAGGCCGATCCGTTCGCGTTCTTCTCAGAAGTGCCGCCGGGAACCGCGTCACGTGCATGGACCCTGGAGTACGAATGGGGCGATAGCGCCTGGATGGCGCAGCGCGCGCGTCGCAACGGCCTCGCGTCGCCTATGTCAATCTACGAAGTGCACCTCGGATCGTGGCGACGCACCGAACACAACGCACTCCCAACGTATCGGGACATCGCGCGCCCGCTCGCGGAGTACGCCGTCCGGCAAGGATTCACCCATGTCGAGTTGCTGCCGCTGACCGAGCACCCGTTCTACGGCTCCTGGGGCTACCAAACAACCGGCTACTTCGCACCGACCGCGCGCTATGGAACACCGCAGGACCTGATGTATTTGATCGACCTCCTGCATCAGCATGACATTGGTGTGATCCTCGACTGGGTGCCGTCGCATTTCCCGACCGACCCGCACGGCCTGGCCATGTTCGACGGCACGTTTCTCTACGAGCACGCCGATCCGCGCAAGGGGTTTCACCCCGAGTGGAGCAGCGCGATCTTCAACTACGACCGACACGAAGTGCGCACGTTCCTGCTGTCGAGTGGGCTGTTTTGGCTGGAGCGCTACCACATGGATGGACTGCGCGTCGACGCAGTCGCTTCGATGCTTTACCTGGACTACGGTCGCAGGCCGGGGGAGTGGATCCCGAATGTGCACGGAGGACGGGAGAACCTCGGTGCCGTGCAGTTCCTGCGCCAGCTGAATGAAGCGGTGTATCGCGATCACGCCGACACCCAGGTGATCGCCGAGGAGTCGACCGCATGGCCGATGGTGTCGCGTCCGACGTCCGCCGGCGGGCTGGGTTTCGGCATGAAGTGGAACATGGGCTGGATGCACGACACACTCGCGTACATGACGCGCGAACCCGTGCATCGCAAGTTCCATCACGACTCCCTGAAGTTTTCGTTGTGGTACGCGTTCAACGAGAACTTCGTGCTGCCGTTGTCGCACGACGAAGTGGTGCACGGAAAAGGCTCGCTGATCAACAAGATGCCGGGGGATTTGTGGCAGCAGTTTGCCAACCTGCGGCTGCTGTATGGCTACATGTGGGCGCACCCGGGCAAGAAGCTGCTGTTCATGGGAGGCGAGTTCGGACAGCGCAGCGAGTGGGCGCACGAGCGCGACCTCGACTGGGGGTTGCTGCAGCAGCGCGAGCACGCGGGATTGGCGCGCTGGGTACACGACTTGAATGTGCTCTATCGCGGCGACCCTGCGCTGCACGAGATCGACTTCGAGCCGCCGGGTTTCGAATGGGTGGACGCTCACAATGCGGACATGAGCATCCTCGCCTTCCTGCGTCATGGCCGCACAGGCCCGTCGCTGCTGGTGGTCTGCAACTTCACTCCGTTGATGCGGGTCAACTACATGGTTGGAGTGCCGACGCCCGGACGCTGGCGCGAACGGCTCAACAGCGATGCCGAGATCTACGGAGGCAGCGGCGTCGGTAACCTCGGCGCGGTCGACTCGGTTCCGATTCCGGCGCACGGGCGCTATCAGGCGCTGACGTTGACGATTCCACCTCTGGCTGCGCTGTTCCTGCAACTCGACTAGATAGGTTCGAACCCGATGCCCAAGAACCGGGAGCCCCGATCCGCCCCAACGTCTGCTCGCGCGCTCGTCGACGGCCGGACGCGCGTGGTGATCGAAGGCGTCGCCCCCGCCGTTGACGGCGGTCGCTTCGCCGTCAAAAGAATCGTCGGAGACGAGGTCGTGGTCGAGGCCGACTGCTTCGCCGACGGCCATGATGTGGTCGCATGTGTCGTCCGCTGGTGGCGGGAAGGCAATGACGGCGTCGACGAAGTACCGATGAGCGCGCTTGGCAACGACCGCTGGCGCGGATCGTTCGTTGCTCCTCAGGTGGGACGGTATCGGTACACGATCGTGGCCTGGGTCGACCATTTCCTGTCGTGGCGGCACGACTTCGAACGAAGGATCGACGCCGAAGACCTGCGCATCGCCGCGCTAGTGGGTGCGGACCTGATCGACGCTGCGGCTGCGCGAGCACACGGCGACGATCGTCAACGCCTGAAGGCGTGGGCCAGGCAGCTGCGCGCACCGCAGGATTCAGCGAAGTTGCGAGACCTGGCGCTTGACGACGCTCTCGGTTTGATGGCTGCCCGCCATCCCGACCGTCGCCACGCGACCGTCGGCCCTGCCGAGTTTCCGCTGGTCGTCGATCGGCCACGTGCCGGCTGCTCGACGTGGTACGAGTTCTTCCCGCGCTCCTGCGGGCCCGGTGTCAACACGCACGGCACCTTCTCAGACGGCTATGCACGGCTCGAGTACGCGGCTCAAATGGGCTTCGACGTGGTGTACCTGCCGCCGATCCATCCGATCGGACGTGAGCGCCGCAAGGGGAAGAACAACACGCTGAATGCCACGCCTGACGATGTCGGCAGCCCGTGGGCGATCGGCGCCATCGAGGGGGGTCACAAGGCCGTGCATCCGGACCTCGGAGACCTCGATGAATTCCGCCGCTTCGTCGCGCGCGCACGCGAACTCGGCCTTGAGATCGCGCTCGACGTCGCGTACCAATGCGCGCCCGATCATCCCTACGTGGCGGCACGCCCTGAGTGGTTCCGCAAGCGTCCTGATGGCACGGTCCAGTACGCCGAGAACCCGCCGAAGAAATACCAGGACATTTATCCATTCAACTTCGAGTCGGAGGACTGGCAGGCGCTGTGGCACGAGCTCGCCAGCGTGTTCAACTTCTGGATCGACGAAGGCGTGCGCATCTTCCGCGTCGACAACCCGCATACGAAGCCCTTTCCCTTCTGGGAATGGACCATCGGCGAGATCAAGCGCGCGCATCCGGATGTGATCTTCCTGTCGGAGGCATTCACCCGCCCGAAGGTGATGCATCGGCTGGCCAAGATCGGTTTCTCGCAGTCGTACACGTACTTCACTTGGCGCAATACCAAGCAGGAGCTCACCGATTACTTCAACGAGCTGGCGCACGGACCGGGACGCGAATACTTTCGTCCGAACTGCTGGCCGAACACGCCTGACATCCTGCCCGAAGTGCTGCAGATCGGCGGCCGGCCGGCGTTCATGGCGCGGCTGGTGCTGGCCGCGACGCTGGCTGCGAACTATGGCATTTACGGTCCCGCGTTCGAGCTGCTCGAGCATGTTCCGCGCGAGCCGGGTGCCGAGGAGTACCTGAACTCCGAGAAGTACGAGCTGAAGCAGTGGGACCTGCGCCGTCCGGACAGCCTGGCGGCGTTCATCGCGCGCGTCAACGCCGCGCGGCGCGACAATCCGGCCCTACAGAGCGATCGAGGACTGGTGTTCATGCCGACCGACAATCCCGAGCTGATCGCTTACGCCAAGGTCGCGCAGGCGAGCGGACAGACGCACCCGAACGCAGTGCTGGTCGTCGTCAACCTCGATTTCCACCATGTGCAGTCAGGCTGGGTGACGCTCGATCTCGACGCCTTGCACCTGGATGCGAGCCAGCCGTTTCATGTGCATGACCTGCTGACCGATGCGCGCTACCTGTGGAGCGGGGCACGCAACTACGTCGAACTCGACCCGGCGCGCGTGCCGGCGCACGTGTTCCGCGTGCGGCGCGGCGTGCACAACGAACGCGACTTCGATCCGCAGGGTGCGTGATGCAGCGGCGTATCAGCGAATGAGGCAACGCAACGCCAACCGCGAGCCGCTGGGCGGAGCCGCGACCTTCGCGACTGTGGCGGACCCGCACTGGTACCAGGATGCGGTCGTCTATCAGCTGCATGTCAAGGCCTTCTTCGATTCCAATGACGATGGCATCGGTGACTTCCGCGGACTGACGGAGCGGCTCGACTACGTTCGCGATCTCGGCGTCAACACGATCTGGCTGCTGCCGTTCTATCCGTCGCCGCTGCGCGACGACGGCTACGACGTAGCCGATTACCGCAACGTGCACGCGTCGTACGGTGCGCTTGCAGATTTCCAGCACTTTGTTCGCGAAGCGCACCGGCTCGGGCTGCGGGTGATCACCGAGCTGATCATCAACCACACCTCGGACCAGCACCCCTGGTTCCAGGCGGCGCGCCGCGCGCCGAAGGGATCGCCGAAGCGGAACTTCTACGTATGGAGCGACGATCCGAAGAAATACGCCGGCACGCGGATCATCTTCACCGACACCGAGAAGTCCAACTGGGCGTGGGATGAGATAGCGCAGTCGTATTACTGGCATCGCTTCTTCAGTCATCAGCCCGATCTGAATTTCGACAACCCGCAGGTGCTGAAGGCGATCTTCCGCGTCATGCGCCACTGGCTCGCGACCGGCGTCGACGGCTTCCGGCTCGATGCCATCCCGTATCTGATCGAACGCGAGGGCACCAACAACGAGAACCTGCCCGAGACGCACGAGGTGCTGAAGCAGCTGCGTGCACTGGTCGACGCGAGTTTTCCGAACCGACTGCTGCTCGCTGAGGCCAACCAGTGGCCCGAGGACGTGCGCGAGTACTTCGGCAACGGCGACGAGTGTCACATGGCGTATCACTTCCCGCTGATGCCGCGCATGTACATGGCGATCGCACAGGAGAACCGCCACCCGATCATCGAGATCATGCAGCAGACGCCCGATATCCCGGACGGCTGCCAGTGGGCGATCTTCCTGCGCAACCATGACGAGCTGACGCTCGAGATGGTGACCAGCAAGGAACGCGACTACATGTACCAGATGTACGCGACCGACCCGCGCGCCCGCATCAACGTCGGCATCCGCCGTCGTCTGGCGCCGCTGCTGGAAAACGACCTCGGTCGCATCAAGCTGATGAAGAGCCTGCTGCTGTCGATGCCGGGATCGCCGATCCTGTACTACGGCGACGAGATCGGCATGGGCGACAACATCTACCTCGGCGACCGCGACGGCGTGCGCACGCCGATGCAGTGGCGGCCCGAGCGCAACGGCGGCTTTTCGCGTGCCGATCCGCAGCGTCTGTACCTGCAGCCGATCATGGATCCGATCTACGGCTACGAGGCGGTCAATGTCGAATCGCAGATGCGCGACCCTTCGTCGCTGCTGCAGTGGACGCGCCGCATGCTCGGAGTGCGCAGCGGCTTCCATGCATTCGGCCGCGGACGCCTCACGTTCCTGAAGCCGGGCAATCGCAGGATCCTCGCCTATCTGCGCGAGTATGGCGACGAGATCATCCTGTGCGTCGCCAACCTCGCCCGTAATCCGGAGCCGGTCGAACTCGACCTGGCGCGCTACAAGGGACGGGTGCCGATCGAGCTGATGGGGCGCACGGCATTCCCGCCGGTCGGTGACCTGCCGTACATGCTGACGCTCGGCGGCCACGGTTTCATGTGGTTCCGGCTTGCGCTCGACGTGGAAGCGCCGTCGTGGCACGGCGAGCGGCTGCCGCCCGAGGAACTGCCGGTGCTGGTGCTGTTCGATGCATGGGCCAGTCTGTTCCGCGAGCGCGTCGTGCCGTGGCGCATCGCGATGTCCGAGAAGGTGCGCGCGCAGTTCGAACGCGAGGTGCTGCCGGACTTCGTCAAGGGTCGCCGGTGGTTCGCCGACAAGGGCGAGACGATCCGGCGCGTCGCGCTGGTCGATCACGTCGAGTGGACGCACGACGGTCGCAGCTCGCTGCTCGCACTGGTGCGCGTGCAGACCGGGGAGGACGGCGCCCCTGGCGACCCGTATTTCCTGCCGCTGACGCTGGCGTGGGAGGATCGCGACGAGGAGCGCATGAAGGCGCTGGCGCCGGCGGCGATCGCCAAGATCCGGCAGCAGGCCGAAGTCGGCATCCTGGCCGACGCGTTTGGCGACGAGTCGTTCTGCCGCTCGCTCGTGACCGCGATGGGCAGTGCGCCCACGCTGAAGTCGGCGTACGGCACGCTGTCATTCCACCCGACCGGCGAGTTCGAACGGATCGCCGGCTCGGAACTGGAGCGCCAGCACATCGTCGTGCCACCGGCGCAGAGCAGCAACACGATCGTCGCGCTCGGCGAGCGATTATTCATCAAGGCCTACCGGCGGCTGCAGGTCGGCGTCAATCCGGAAGTCGAGATCGGCCGCTATCTGACCGACGTCGTCCACTTCCGCAACAGCGTGCCGGTGGCCGGCAGCCTGGACTATGTCTCGGAGGACGGGCGGACGACGACGCTGGTGCTGCTGCAAGGCTATGTCGAGAACCAGGGCAACGGCTGGGACTACACGCTGAACTATCTGCGCCAGTTCTTTGAACGCTGGCCACCGCAGTCCGACGCGGCGGACGTCAATGAGCACGGCGGCTACCTCGCATTGATCCGCACCCTGGGTACGCGCACGGCCGAGCTGCATGCTGCTTTTGCAGCGAGCCGCGGCGATCCCGCCTTCGATCCGGAGCCCGTTCAGCCGCAGGACATCCGCGACTGGACCGCTCAGGTACGACGCGGCATCGAGGGCGTGCTCGAGCGTGTGTCGACGCGGCTCGACACGCTGCCGCAGTCACTACGGGCCGACGTCCAGCTCGTGCTCGAGCGGCGCGAGCAGATCGTTGGTGCCGTCGAGCGCCATGCGACGGACGCGACCCACGGCGCCAGGATGCGCGTGCATGGCGACTATCACCTCGGCCAGGTGCTGCTGGTCGAAAACGACTGGGTGCTCGTCGACTTCGAAGGTGAGCCCAGCCGTTCGCTCGACGAACGCCGGCACAAGACCTCGCCGCTGAAGGACGTGGCTGGAATGCTGCGCTCGTTCGATTACGCGATGCACGTCGCACTTTCGAGCGTGATCAGCGAGCGGCCCGATGCGGCCGCGCCGCTCGGCAGGCTGGCGCGCGATTGGCGCGCAGCCGTGATCGAAGCATTCATCACCGCCTACGACGAGGTCGCACAGCAGCACGGCCTGGCCAGCGTGCGCGAAGAAGCGTCGGGGTTGGTCGAGTTGTTCACGCTCGAGAAGCTCGCCTACGAACTGGACTACGAAGCCGCGAACCGTCCGGACTGGATCGCCGTACCGCTGGGCGGCCTGATCGAGCGTTTCGGCACGAGCGGATGATCGGGAGAAGCCATGCGTGACATCGACATGATGCTGGAGCCGCTGCGCGGCCTGCTGTACCAGATCGGCGCCTTCCTGCCCCGGCTGCTGCTGGCGTTGGTGATCCTGCTGCTGGGCTGGTTGCTTGCCAAGGGCATCCGCTTCGCGCTCGAACGCGCGCTGCGCGCGATGAACCTGCAGGTGGTCAGCGAGAAAAGCGGCCTCGATCGCTTCCTTCGCGAAGGCGGTGGCACGGTGGACACGGTCAGAATCCTGGCGCTGCTCGTTTACTGGCTGATCATCCTGATTGCGCTGATGATCGCGTTCAACAGCCTGAACCTCGAGCACGTGACCGAACTGATTGGCCGCGTGCTGCTGTTCGTGCCGCGCGTGATCCTCGCCATCCTGCTAATCGCATTCGGTGCCTATTTCGCGCGTTTCGTCGGCGCTGCAGTCACGACCTATTTCAGCGACCTCGGCATGGGCGATGCGCGGCTGCTGGGCCGCTTCTCCGTTTACGCGATCATGGTGTTCGTCGTGTTGATCGCGCTCGACCAGCTCGGCCTTGGCGAGGTCATCCGGCACACTTTCCTGATCATCGTCGGCGCAATCGCACTCGGCCTTGCGCTGGCCTTCGGACTCGGCGGCCGCGATCGCGCCAGGGAGGCGATCGATCGCTGGTTCCGCTCGCGTCAGGGAGACGATCGCGACGATGAGCGGCTGCCGCCGCTGTAACAGCGCACGCTGATCCAGCCTCAAGAACGTTCGGGAATGTCGGTGATCAAGGAGGTCTGGCCCGGGCGTCCGCATCCACGCGGGGCCACATGGGACGGCGAAGGCGTCAACTTCGCGCTGTTCTCGGAAAACGCCGGACGCGTCGAGCTGTGCCTCTTCGATGCCAGCGGACGGCGCGAGGTGCAACGCATCTCGTTGGGCGAGCACACCGACCAGGTGTGGCACTGCTATCTGCCCGAGGCACGTCCAGGTTTGGTGTATGGCTACCGTGTCTATGGTCCCTACCGGCCGCTGGAAGGCCACCGCTTCAATCCGCACAAGCTGCTGCTCGATCCGTACGCGAAGAACATCATCGGTTCGGTCCGCGCTGGAGTGACGCACTGTTCGGCTACACGGTCGGTCACAAGCGCGGCGATCTGTCGTTCGACCGGCGCGACAGCGCAGGCGGCATGCCGAAGTGCAAGGTGATCGATCCAGCGTTCACCTGGGGCGATGATCGGCGTCCAGTGGTGCCGTGGCACGAAATGGTGATCTACGAGCTGCACGTGCGCGGCTTCACGATGCAGCATCCCGACGTTCCGCCGCCGCTGCGCGGCACCTATGCCGGACTGGCGACTGCGCCGGTGATCGACTACCTGCAGCGACTCGGGATCACCACGGTCGAGCTGATGCCGGTGCATGCGTATGTCGACGACCGGCACCTGGTGCAGGCTGGATTGCGCAACTACTGGGGCTACAACACGATCGGTTACTTCGCGCCCGACAGCCGTTACTCGGCATCGGGCAAGGTCAACGAGTTCAAGACGATGGTCAAGGCGCTGCATTCGGCGGGCCTCGAAGTGATCCTCGACGTCGTCTACAACCATACGGCCGAAGGCAACGAGCTCGGACCGACGTTGGCGTTCCGTGGTATCGACAACGCGGCGTATTACCGGCTGCGACCCGACGATCGTCGCTATTACATGGACTTCACCGGCACCGGCAACACGCTCGACATGCAGCATCCGCGCGTGCTGCAGCTGATGATGGACTCGCTGCGCTACTGGGTGCAGGAGATGCACGTCGACGGCTTCCGCTTCGACCTGGCCTCGGCGCTGGCGCGCGAACTGCACGAAGTCGACCGGCTCGGCACCTTCTTCGACATCATCCGGCAGGATCCGCTGCTGTCGCAGGTGAAGCTGATCGCCGAGCCGTGGGACCTCGGTGAAGGCGGCTACCAGGTCGGCAACTTTCCGTCGGGCTGGGCCGAGTGGAACGACAAGTACCGCGACACGATGCGCGCCTACTGGAAAGGCGACGGCGGCCTGATCGGCGATTTCGCGCGCCGCCTGACCGGCTCGTCGGACCTGTATGGCCGCTCGGGTCGAAGGCCGCACGCCAGCATCAACTACATCACCGCGCACGACGGCTTCACGCTGCGCGACCTGGTCAGCTACAACGAAAAGCACAACGAAGCCAATGGCGAAGGCAACCGCGACGGGGCCGCCAACAACCTCTCGTGGAACTGCGGCGTCGAAGGGCCGACCGACGATCCGGCCATCAGCGAACTGCGCGAGCGCCAGGTGCGCAACCTGCTGGCGCACGCTGCTGCTGTCGCAGGGGGTGCCGATGCTGCTGGCAGGCGACGAGATCGGCCGCACGCAGCGCGGCAACAACAATGCCTACTGCCAGGACAACGAGATCTCGTGGGTCGACTGGGCTCTCGACCCACCGCGCTTACGGCTGCTCGACTATGCGCGCCGCATGATCGCGCTGCGGCGCGACCATCCGGTGTTTCGACGGCGCCACTTCTTCCAGGGCCGCTCGGTGCGCGGCAGCGGCGAAAAGGACATTGCGTGGCTGACGCCGGACGGCACCGAGATGTCGGACGAGGAGTGGAACAACGACTTCGCGCGCTGCCTCGGCGTGTTTCTCGGCGGCGAGGCGCTGCAGGAGGTCGACGAGCGCGGACGGCGCGTGCGTCGACGACAGCTTCCTGCTGCTGTTCAACGCGCACCATGACGCGATTCCGTTCAAGCTGCCGGACCTCGGCGCCGACGGTTGGCTGGCACTGGTCGACACCGCGTTCGGCAACGGTCTGCTGCCCGAGGGCACTTATCAGCCGGACGGCACCTACCAACTGGCGGGACGCAGCCTGGCGCTTCTGCAGCAGGTCCGTCCTCCTGGATGAAGCGTCGACACTCGATGCCTTTCGGGGCTGAGTTGGCCGGCGACGGTACGCGCTTCCGCCTGTGGGCTCCGCCGCCGCGCGCGTGGATGTCGAGCTGGACGTGGCCGGACGGCGCGAACACCGAGCGCTGCAGTCGCTCGAAGGCGGCTGGTTCGAACTGTTCGTTGGGGGCATCGGCGCTGGCACCCGCTACGCGTACCGCATCGACGGCGGACAACAGGTCCCCGATCCGGCATCGCGCTGCAATCCCGACGACGTACATCGCGCCAGCATGGTCGTCGATCCCGGGGCGTACGACTGGATCGACGCGACTTGGGCGCGGTCGCCGCTGGGAGGAGGCGGTGATCTACGAGTTGCACGTCGGGACGTTCACTCCGGAGGGGACATTCGCCGCCGCGCGCGAGCGGCTCGACGGCCTGCGCCGAACTCGGCGTCACCGCGATCGAGCTGATGCCGGTGGCTGACTTTCCGGGGCGGCGCAACTGGGGCTACGACGGCGTGCTGCTGTTCGCACCCGAGTCGAGTTACGGCACGCCCGAGGATCTGAAGCGTCTCGTCGACGCCGCACACCAGCTTGGGATGATGGTGCTGCTCGACGTCGTCTACAACCACTTCGGGCCGGAGGGCAACTACCTGCACCTCTATGCGCCGCAATTCTTCACCGACGCGACACGAGACGCCGTGGGGCGCCGCGATCAACTTCGACGGACCCGGCAGCCGCACGGTGCGCGACTTCTTACCTGCACAACGCGCTGTACTGGCTCGACGAGTTCCACTTCGACGGGCTGCGACTCGATGCGGTGCATGCCATCTTCGACGACAGCGAGCCAGCACATCGTCAGCGAACTCGCTGACCGCGGTCCGACGGCATGCGTGCTGGCCGGCACGTGCACCTCGTGCTGGAGAACGACCACAACGAGGCGCGCTACCTGGTGCGCGATCGCGGCATGGCCGGGCTGTGCATTGCCGACGCGCAATGGAACGACGACGTGCACCATGCGCTGCACGTGATCACGACCGGCGAGACCGACGGCTACTACGCCGACTACGCCGACCGCCCGCTCCGACAGCTCGGCCGCTGCCTCGCCGAAGGCTTTGCCTACCAGGGCGAGCCCTCGGCGTTCCGTGGTGGCGCGCGGCGCGGCGAGCCGAGCGGCCAGCTGCCCCCAAGCGCGTTCGTCATTTACACGCAGACGCACGACCAGGTCGGCAACCGTGCGTGCGGCGAGCGCCTGTCGATGCTCGCCGATGCCGACGCGCTGCGGCAGGCCGTGGCGGCCGTGCTGCTGTCGCCGTCGGTGCCGATGCTGTTCATGGGCGAGGAGTTCGCCGCGTCGACGCCCGTTTCTGTTCTTCTGCGACTTCGGACCCGAGCTGGCGGCCGCCGTCACGCGCGGCCGGCGCAACGAGTTCAGCCGCTTCGACGCGCTTTCGCGATCCGGCGTCGCAGGCGGCGATTCCGGATCCGAATGACTTCGGAGACGTTTCGCTGCCAGCCGCCTCGACTGGTCCGAGGTCAGTCGCGCACCGCACGCGTCAGTGGCGCGCTTTCTATGCAAGCTTGTTGCGCAAGCGTGCGGCGCACATCACGCCGCTGCTCGATGGCACCGCAGCCGGCGGCTCGTGGGGAGTTGAAGGACATGTGCTTCGGGTCGATTGGCCGTTGGCGGGAGGAAGTTCGCTGCATCTGATCGGCAATTTCGGCGAGCACTGCGTCGGTGCTGCTGCCCACGGGGACGCCGATCCATCTGCAGCGGGCTGTGCCGCGCGGTGGTGGTCAGCACGTCCATCTCGAAGCGCACGGCCTGGCGGTCGTCCTCGCGCAGCATGAGCGCTGATCTGCGGCGGCTGGCGGATGCGCTGGGCATCGCTGCCGACTACGACGACATCTGGGGGCGGCGCCACGAGACCGGCGATCCCGTGCGCCGTGCCTTGCTCGGCGCCATGGGCATCGCCGCCGACAGCGACGCGGCGATGCACGATGCACTCGTGGCGCTCGAGCGCGACCGCTGGCTACGGCCTTTGCCTCCGCTCACTGTCGTGCGCGAACAGCGGTCCGCTACAGCTGACGGTGCGTACTGCCCGCAAATGAAAGCCGCAGGTTCGAACTGCGTGTCGCCACCGAGCACGGCGCCCAACTGGCGCTGACGCCGGACACGGTGACATCGCTGGCCTCAGTCGAAGTCGACGGCGACCGCTTCAACGAGCTGCGTCTGCAGTTCAGCGAAATGCCGCCGCTCGGCTATCACGGCATCGAAGTTCTGGCCGACGGTCGCAGCGTCGCGCGCGGCAGGCTCGCGGTAGCTCCCGCCACCTGCTATCGGCCGGAATCGGTGCGCGACGGTCACCGCACCTGGGGTCTGCCGCTGCAGCTCTACGGTTTGCGCTCGGCACGCAACTGGGGCATCGGCGACTTCAGCGACCTGCGCCGCTGTCGTCCGGACCTGCGGGCGCAGCGCGGCGCCGGCATCATCGGCGTCAATCCGCTGCACGCGCTGTTCCCGCACAGACCCGCGGCACGCAGTCCGTACGGCCCGTCGAGCCGGCTGCTTCCGCAACGTGCTGTACATCGACGTCGACCGCCGTGACGGATTGCGCGAATGTCGTGAGGCGCAGCAGCAGGTGCGAGTCGGCGGCGTTCCAGCAACGGCTCGCCGGCGCTGCGCGCCAGCGAGCGCGGTCGATTACGCGGGCGTGGCGCAGGCCAAGCTCCAGGTGCTGCGACGCGCTGCTATCGCCATTTCGACGAGCGCTCACCTCGCGCGCCGGACCGAACGCGCGCGCGCAGGCGTTCGCGCGTTACGTCAAGCGCGGAGGGCGAGGCGCTGCACCGGCAGGCGACTGTTCGAGGCGCTGCAGCGAGCACTTCCACCGCGGCCGATCCGTCGATCTGGGGCTGGCCCGCTGGCCCGACCCGAATACCGCGACCCGCGTGCGCCGGCGGTCGCGCGCTTCGTCGCGAACACGCCGAGCGACGTCGAGTTCCACGCCTACCTGCAGTGGCAGGCCGAGCTGCAGTTGCGGCCGCGGCCGAGTTCGCGCGAGCGCCGCCGGCCTTGTCGATCGGCATCTATACCGATCTCGCCGTCTCGGTCGACCGCGGCGGCGCCGAGGTCTGGGCCAACCAGGACCTGTACGCGCTCGACGCCAGCGTCGGCGCGCCGCCCGACGCGTTCAACCTGCACGGGCAGGACTGGGGGCTGCCGCCGATGATTCCCGGCACGGCTGCGCGAGGCGGCGCTACGCGCCGTTCATCGACACGCTGCGCGCCAACATGCGGCACGCCGGCGCGCTGCGCATCGATCACGTGATGGGCACTCGCGCGGCTGTTCTGGATCCCCGCAGGCGTGCGTCCGGCGGAACGGCACCTACGTGCGCTATCCGTTCGACGACCTGCTCGGGCCTGCTTGCGCTGGAAAGCCACCGGCACCGCTGCCTGGTGATCGGCGAGGATCTCGGAACGGTGCCCGACGACGTGCGCACGGCGCTGGCCGCGAACGACGTGCTGTCGTACCGCGTGCTGTTGTTCGAACGCGACGCGACCGGCGCCTTCAAGGCTCCGGCCGCGTATCCGGAGCGCGCGCTGGCCACCGCCAGCACGCACGATCTGCCGACGCTCGCCGGCTGGTGGGACGGACACGACATCGACGCTGCCGGCACGAGCGGCCTGTTGGCGTCCGAGGACCGAGTACGCGCGCCAGCAAGCAGGAGCGGATCGCTCCGACCGTGCCAGCGCTGTTGCAGGCGCTGCACGGGGCCGCATCGCCGGTACGACCGACGGCTTCCGGGGCGTGTCGCCGACGCTCGCGCGCGCCGTGCAGCGCTTTCTCGCGCGCACGCCGGCGGCGCTAATGGTCGTGCAGCCCGAAGACGTGTTCGGCGTGCGCGAGCAGGCGAATCTGCCGGGCACGATCGATGCACATCCGAACTGGCAGCGCAAGCTTCCGGTGCCGCTCGAAGCGCTGGGCCGGACGACGAGCTCGCGCGTTTTCGCGACTCTTGCGCGCAGCGCGCTGCAAGGCAGCTGCGCGCCGACGCTCAGCCGCACGAGGCCGCCGCATTCCGCGCGCGACCTACCGCTGCAACTGCACCGCGAGTTCACGTTCGCCGATGCCACCGCGATTGGTCCCGTATCTCGCCGCGCTCGGCATCAGCCACGTCTACTGCTCGCCGTACCTGCGCGCGCGTGCCGGCAGCCGGCACGGCTACGACATCGTCGACCACGGCGCGCTGAACCCGGAGATCGGCTCGCCGCGACGACTTCGAGCGTTTCGTTGCAGCGCTGCGGCAGCACGGCATGGGGCACATCGCCGACGTGGTGCCCAACCACATGGGCGTCATGGGCGCCGACAACGCCTGGTGGATGGACGTGCTCGAAAACGGGCCGGCGTCGCGCTACGCGCACTTCTTCGACATCGACTGGTCGCCGATCGACCGCGACCTCGCCGGACGCGTGCTGCTGCCGGTGCTTGGCAATCGCGTACGGCACGGCGCTCGAAGGCGGCGAGATCGAGCTTCGCTTCGAGCCGGAACGCGGAGCGATCGCGGCTTGGTACGGCGGCTCACCGTTTTCCGCTCGACCCGCAGACGTATCCGATGATCCTCTACGCAGGTGGTGGGCGATGGCGCGGCCCCCGAGTCGATCGCGGGCGCTCGCGCGGTTGACCGATGCGCTGCGTGCGATTCCGGCGCGCGATGTCGCGACCAGCGCGGCTCGACGCGCGCCGGCGGGCGTGCAGCGGGCAACCGCGAGCTGGCGATCGCTCGCCGCAAGCGATCGCGCAACTCGTCGAACTCGATCGGCCGCGTCGTCGACACGGCGTCAAGTCGCAACGTCGACCGTCTGCACGAACTGCTCGAAGCGCAGGCCTACCGGCTCGCCTACTGGCGGGTGGCATTCGACGAAATCAACTATCGCCGCTTCTTCGACATCAACGAGCTCGCCGCGCTGCGGATGGAGCATCGGCCGGCGTTCGAGATGACGCACGACTTCATGCTCGAGCTTGCCGCGTCGGCGATGATCGACGGTCTGCGCATCGACCATCCCGACGGCCTGTACGACCCGGCGGCTTACTTCGCGCAATTGCAGAAGGAGTATGCAGCAACGCGCCGGCCTGGCAGCGACGCGGCGGCACGGCCGCTCTACGTGGTGGTGGAGAAGATCATCGCGCCTCACGAACACCTGTCCGAGGCGTGGCCGTGCACGGCGACGACCGGCTATCGCTACGCCAACGCTGTCAACGGTCTGCTGGTCGACAGCGGCGCACGGTCCCGCATCGACCGCATCTGGCGCGCGTTCGTCGGCGACGAGGCGGACGACTTCGAGACGATGTGCGTACGAAGCCAGACGCGCAGTGCTGCGCGGCCCGCTCGCCGCCGGACTGACCGTGCTCGCGCAATCAGGCGCTGGGCTCGCGCGCAGCGACCGTCACAGCCGCGACCACACGCTGGCCAGCCTGCGCCAGGGGCTGGCAGAGATCGCTGCGTGCTTTCCGGTGTACCGCACCTACGTATCGCGCGACGGGCGTCGGGCCGCAGGACCGGCGCTACATCGACTGGGCGGTCGCGCGCGCGGCCCAGCGCAGCCGCGTCACGGACGCCAGCGTGTTCGATCTTTCTGCGCGCAGTTGCTGCTGGCCGAGCCACGCGAGTCAGGCATCCCGGTCGAGCAATGCCTGTACTTTGCCATGCGCTTCCAGCAGTTCACTGCGCCGGTTGCCGCCAAGGGCATCGAGGACACCGCGTTCTATCGCTTCAACCGGCTGATCTCGCTGGCCGACGTCGGCGCCGATCCGGATCAGTTCGGCATGACGGTAAGGGCGTTCCACGGCGCCAGCGGCGATCGCGCGGCGCGCTGGCCGTCCACGTTGTTGGCAACATCGACGCACGACAACAAGCGCTCCGAGGATGTACGCGCGCGCATCGACGTGACTGTCGGAAGTGCCGGCCGCGTGGCGACTGACACTGCGTCGCTGGGCTCGGTTCAATCGGAGCCGCAAACGGCAGGTCGACGAAGTCGCCGCGCCGTCGCGCAACGACGAGTACTTGCTGTACCAGACGCTGATCGGCACCTGGCCGGAATCAGGTGACGATCGCGCCGTCTACCGGGACCGGGTTCGGCAATACATGATCAAGGCGGTGCGCGAAGCCAAGGTTCACACCAGCTGGGTCGCGGTCAACGATCAGTACGAGCATGCCGTGACGTCGTTCGTCGATGACATCCTGGCCGATGGCGACAATCTCTTCATCGAAGACCTGCGCCAGCAGCAGAACTACTTCCACTGGTTCGGGCTGTTGAACAGCGTGACGCTGACGATCGTCAAACTGACGTCGCCGGGAGTACCCGATTTCTATCAGGGCAACGAACTGCTCGACTTCAGCATGGTGGACCCGGACAACCGTCGTCCGATCGACTATCCACTGCGTCGCCGCTTGCTCGCCGAGCTCGAGGCACTGGCGCGGCAGCCATCGCAACAGATCGAAGACGCGCTGCCCGCGATGTTCGCGGCGGCCAACGGCCGAGCGAAACTGTGGGTCGTGCGCTGTCTGCTGGATTCACGGAGGCGGCATCGCGCGCTTTACCAACAGGGCGACTATCGGCCGCTGAAGGTCTCGGGCGCGCGCGCCGGCAATGTGGTCGCGTATATGAGGCGCTTCGATCGCCAGGGACTGCTGGTGGTCGCCGGACGCCTGTTTACTCAGCTCGGTCGGCCGGTCGGAACACTACCGGTCGGCGTCGAAACCTGGGACGACACGACCGTCGATACGGAAGGTGTGGACAACATATCGGAGCTGACGAACGCGCTGACCGGAGAAACGCTGCCGGCAGGACGGTCCTTGCGGCTGGCTCGATTGTTGAACCGCTTTCCCGGCGCCGTATTTCACTTCCGCTCGGGAAGCTAGGAGGCTCCCTAGCGGCTCAGAGGTTCTGCATGCCGCGCTCGACGGCCAGTCGGGCGAGCAGGAAGGTCGCCGCGTTCCAGCTTTGGCCAGCCATGCCTTTCGGCTCCAGCGACGTTCCGTGGAACCATTCGGTGAATCGCCAATCGTCGAGCCCGTTGAGCCGAGCCAGCTGCAGCAATTCGGTGCGCGCCAGCTGCGGCTTGCCGACGTTCATCAGCGTCAGGACCCAGAACGCACCGATGTGCGGCCAGATGCCGCCGTTGTGATATTGGTGCGGATGATTCTGGCCGTGGCGTTGCATGTAGGCGCGCCATAGCGAATGACCGCGACCGATGGGACGCGTCACGGCCCGAATCGGGTATGGATCGGAGACGGCCGCGGTCAGCAGGGCCTGCAGGATTTCGTGCGCGCGTGAGTCGCCGGCAAGCCCATAGACGATCGCCAGCAGGTTGCCGAAAACGTCGCCCTCGTCGCCCGCGCTCGACAAGTTGACGAAGCTCAAATACAGGCCGCGGTTGCGCTGCTGCCGGATCGTGTAGTGCCGGAGCAGACGGGTGCGCCGATAGTCGGGCAAGTCGCGACCAAAGGGATGGAACAGCGCGTTGAAGTGATGATGGGTTTCGTCCCGCCGCGGCAGCTCGTACAGGCACTTCACGCGATACCACAGCGCGTTGCTGTACAGCACGAAGCCCGAGCGCGGCATGATGTCGGCCCAGTCGCTTGCCTCGTTCTGCTGGAGCAGGAAGAAGCGCTGGTGCTCCTGCGCCATCAGCCATTGGATCGCCCGTTCGACGTTTGGCTGCCAGCGATTGCGAACCGAACTGTCCGCGCTCGACCTGCGCACGTGATCGACCGCGATCAACCACCACAGGGTTGCATCGATGCAACCCACGTACCAGAAGTCGGCCCCGGTGCCATCGGCCTCGACGTACTTGGGGATTTGTCCGTTCGGCGCTTGCCCGGCGGCGAGCGAGTCGAGGCTCGCGATCGCGCCGAGTTCGAGCGCCGCGACGCCACTGCCCACCATCGCGAGTGCGCAAATAGCTGCGTCGCGGCCGAAGATACGAGTGTAGGCGCGGGCATCGGCCGCATCGCAGCGCCGCGCGGCAAGGATGCCACGCGGCGTCAGATTGTCGTACAACAGCCGCAGCGACTCGTTCGTGCAACGATCGAGCAGGTCTCGGTCCTTGTCGGCTGCTGACGAGTGCTCATGCCCCAATTCGACCGCCGCAGGGTGTACCGCTTGGAGTGACGCAACGGGGAAGTCAGCGCGATCGCGCGTATTCATGTGCAGCTATCAGCGCAGAGCATTGTGCGGATTCCTCGCGCCTGTGCGGCGGCCTCTTCGAAGTGTCGTATTTTCACGAGCGAAGAAATCGCAAAGTAACAGGCAAAAATGGGCGGACTATATCCGGTCTTGATCGTCGCATCGGATGGAGTGTGTGGCGTGACGGCCCTTGCAGCCGCAACCCTCGCGAGCGTCTGTTCCCAACGCCACTGGCCGCAAGGCATGATCGCTCCTTGGCCGACTTCGGCCCGTCCGGCACCTGACCCCGATCTTTGCCCGGCATGAACCTCTCGCCCTCGATCGCCTACTTCTCGATGGAGATCGGCCTGGTGGCCGGCATTCCGACCTACGCGGGCGGGCTCGGCGTCCTCGCCGGCGACACCATCCGTTCCGCGGCCGACCGCGGCCTGGACATGGTCGCGGTCACCCTCGTCCACCGGCGCGGCTACTTTCGCCAGCAGCTCGACGCCGACGGCTCGCAGAGCGAGGAGCCGCTCCCCTGGTCGCCCGCCGAGCGGCTGGCCGAACTGCCTGCGCGGGCCACCGTCGGCATCGAGGGCCGCACCGTGCAGCTGCGGGCGTGGCGCTACGAGGTGACCGGCGTCGGCGGACATGTCGTGCCCGTCCTGTTTCTCGACGCCGACGTGGCGGAAAACGCCGACAGCGGACCGCCGACTGACCGACCACCTGTACGGCGGCGACCTGCGCTACCGGCTGTGCCAGGAACTGCTGCTCGGCATCGGCGGCGTGCGCATGCTGCGCGCGCTCGGCTTCCACGAGATCCGCCGCTTTCACATGAACGAGGGACACGCGGCCCCGCTCGTGCTGGAGCTCGGCTTCGAAGAAATGCGGCGCCGGGGCATGACGATGGTGACGCATGAAATCGCCGCCGACGTCAAGCGCTGCTGCGTTTTCACGACGCACACGCCGGTGCCCGCGGGGCACGACCAGTTCCCGCTCGCTCTGGTGCAGCAGGTGATGACCGACTACGGGCACGCGTATCGACGCGCTCGCCGCCGACCTGCTGATCGGCGAAACGCTGAACATGACCTACCTCGCGCTGGACGGCGAGCCGCTACGTCAACGGCGTCGCGCAGTCGCCACGGCGAGGTCTCGCGGCGCATGTTCGGTGAGTACGAGATCGACTCGATCACCAACGGCGTTCACGTCGCGACCTGGACGGCGCCGCCGATGCAGGCGCTGTTCGACCGCCACATCGCCGGCTGGCGCGAGGACAATGACAGCCTGCGCTATGCGCTCAGCATCCCGCCAGCGGAAGTATGGTCGGCGCACCAGGCCGCGAAAGATGCGCTGGTGGACTTCGTCAACCAGCGCAGCGGCGCGCAGTTGCGACGCTCGACACGTTCACGCTCGGCTTCGCGCGCCGGGTCACGGCCTACAAGCGCCCCGACCTGCTGTTCTTCGATCTCGCGCGCCTGCTCGCGATCCATGCCGAGGCCGGGCCGATCCAGATCGTGCTGGCCGGCAAGGCGCACCCGCAGGACCACGGCGGCAAGGCGCTGATCCGCGAACTGCACAGGACGATGCAGGCGCTGCGCGGACAGATCGAGGTCGCCTACCTCCCCGACTACGACATGGCGATGGCCGCGCGGCTCGTCGGCGGGCGCCGATCTGTGGCTGAACACGCCGCAGGCCCCGCTCGAGGCGTCCGGCACCAGCGGCATGAAAGCGGCCGTCAACGGCGTGCCGCAGCTATCGGTGCTCGACGGCTGGTGGCTGGAAGGCTGCATCGAGGGCGTGACCGGCTGGGCCATCGGGAACGACCCAGGCGCCGGAGACGCGGTCGACAACCGCGTGAGCGACGCCGACGTCGATGTACCGCAAGCTGCAGGACACGATCGTGCCGCTGTACTACCGCAACCGAGATCGCTGGATCGACGTGATGCGCAACGCGATCGCGCTCAACGGGTCGTTCTTCAACACCGAGCGGATGATCGACGAGTACGTGCGCAAGGCGTACGTGCCCTGAAATAGGTCTGCTCGCACCGCCCGAGGTGTCAGACAAGCGTTCTGCGACGCAACGCCTCACGTGCTAGCTTGCGACGATGTGGCGCTGGATCGTTCGAACGTGGCGCACCGCCCGCACCTGGCTTCGGGTTCGGATCGGACTCGCGCGCGGTCTGTGGCAACGAGGCACGGTGCGCGCGCCAGCGGCGTCGCTGCTGCCGCCGTTGGCGTTGGGACGATGGTGGTCGGTGGACTCCTGGCGTTATGGACTCTACTGCCCCGCCGGGATCGAGGATCGCGACGAAGCACCGCTGATCGTTTTGCTTCACGGCTGCCGGCAGAACGCCCTGCGATTCGCAGTCGCGAGTGGCTGGACCGCCTACGCCGATCGTGCACGCGTTCGCTTGCTGTGCCCGAGCCAGCGACTGCGCGCCAATCCGCTCGGCTGCTGGAACTGGTTTCTGCTGCCGGCGCAGCGCGGCGGCGGCGAACTCGCGGTGGCGCTCGGAGCGATCGATGCCGTCGCCCAGCGGTGCGCGATCGCTGCTGACTCGACAAGTGTGGTCGGGCTGTCGGCTGGCGGCGCGATGGCGGCGCTACTGGCGTTCCATCATCCCGATCGATTCGTTGCGGCGGTCGCCGTGGCCGCACCACCGCTACTCGGTCCGGCAAATATGCAGAATCCCCGCGATGTCATGCGACACGGGCTGCGGGTTCCGCCTGCCAGCGCAATCGCATTACTGCCTCCGTGCGCACCGCTCGCGGTGATCCACGGCGAGCTCGACCCGGTCGTAAGCCCCATCTGCGGTGTGCAGTTGACCGAACAGGCCGTTGCCTCGCATCGCCGCGAGGTTGTCGACTCCCAGACGCACCCGGACCAATCGACCCGCACGATCGAATACCGCGCCAGTGGCCGTCTGGTCGCGCGCCATATCGCGATCCCGGACCTGCGGCACGAGTGGACGGGTGGCCCGGGGGGGCATGCCTATTGCGAAGCACACGGACCATCGCTCGTCGCGTTGTGCACACGCTTCATTGTCGATGCAGCAATGCCCGCGACCCACGAATCTGTGCGCGTCCCATAGGCACTGGATAACACCTGGTCGAACTAATGAGCACGAAGAGATGCCTTGTTCCTCTGTATTGGGTGTTGCTCCCAGTTCTCCTACCGGTGTCTCCGGTGCTCGCTCAACAGCAAGCGGTAGATTTCAGCCCGTTAGCACAGGTCGCGCTCGCCGAACTGCGAGAGACCAACACACCCGGCGCGGCGGTTGCCGTCGTTAGCGGCGACCGCTTGGTCTTTGCGAAAGGTTTCGGCCGCGACAATATTGAGACCGGGACTCCCGTGACACCCGATACGCTCTTCCGAGTCGGCTCGGTAACCAAGATGTTCACGGCCGCCGTCCTGGTAACTCTGGCCGACGCCAACCACATCAAACTCGATGCGCCGATCGGCAAATATCTCAGTGGACTGAACGCCAAGCTATCGGCTGTCACTGTCCATCAGCTCCTGAGCCACACGGCGGGGATGACAGATGAGTCTCCGCCCGACTACGGATCGCACGATGACTCCGCTTTAGCTGCGTACGTGCGGTCTTTGCAGACAGACCACTTCTTCACCGAGCCCGGCAGAATCTTTTCCTACTCGAATCCAGGCTACGACGTAGCCGGGCTTCTGATCGAGGAACTGGGCGGCAGGTCTTATGCCGATGTGATGAGCGACCGACTCTTCGCGCCGCTGGGGATGAGCCGCACCACGTTCCGCCCGACCGTGGCGATGACGTACCCGCTCTCCCAAGGACATAGTGCCGCGAATGGGAAGCCGACTGTTATCAGGCCTTTCACCGACAATGTCGCTGCGTGGCCTGACGGCTTCATGTTTTCCAGCGTGAATGACCTCGCACGCTTCGCCATTGCCTTCGTGAACGGCGGCAGAATTGACGGGAAGCAGGTTCTAGCTCCCGCAGTGGTGGCCAAGCTCTCGACCCCTTACGCCGACCTTCATAGTCGCTTTGTGTTTGCCGACGGGAAATACGGCTATGGACTATTCGTCCACGAATATCGCGGCGCTTCCTTGGTGTGGCATGCAGGCTTGATGCCGGGGTTCGGTGCGCTGTTGCAAATGGTGCCGGCGCGCCGTTTCGCGGTCATCGTACTTGCAAATCGGAGCGGGTCGCTGCTGAACAAGACGGCCGAGAAAGCCATGGAGCTTATCCTGCCGTTGGAGGCGAAGGCCGAAGATAAGGCTGAGCAGGCTATGTCGATCAGCAAGGCAGAGTTAAGTGGCTATGTCGGCACATACGCGAATAAGCCAGAGAGCGTCGAGCTCCTCGTGAAGCGGGGCAAGTTGGTCCTAAAGCGAGAGGACGGCGAGTTTCCGATAACCAAGATCGGCGATCATCGCTTCTCAATCGTCAAGCCCAGCGGCACGGAAGCGGAGGAATTTGTGCTGGTTCGGGGAGCCGATGGCAAGTCAGAGTATCTCCATGTTGGGCGTCATGCCTTGAAAAAGGTGCCAACAGAAAAGTAGGTAAACGTTTTGGATGGCCTCCTTCGTTTGAATGGCCGCGGCTGCAGCCAAGACGCCGCCTTGACGCTCGTCCTGCGCCTAACCAGAAGCGGGACTGGACGGTTCAGTAAGGCGGCCTATACAAGCTGGCCCAGCAACAGGGAAAGCACAAGGCGTCTCATTTGGCAAGACGCGACGTCGGCTATGGGTCCGCGATCCGCTGCTGGTCCTGGGCAGCTCTCTGGATAAAAGCGATGACCGCTTCCGGAATCTGCTGACTTCCGCCATGGGTCGACGGCGGACATCACCGAATACCGACGGTGGACATTTTACTAATGACGGCTGTCCACCCTTGGCGGAAGTTCGTAGTAGGCAGAAGCCGCCGCACGGCCATCCGAGACCCGTTGCGTCGTGCAACGAACTCAAGCCCGGTATTGGAGTGCTTCGACCGCCGGATCACGTCGGTGGCAGCATTCACAAACGCAATGCGGTTGGCCTCGACGAAGATGTTGTCAGTTCTTGCCAGGGACCCCAGCCGGACAAGCGCCGACATGCGGCGGCCAGAGTGAGCAGTAACCCGACAGTAACGATCACCTCCCTAGTGTGGAGACTCCATCCGACGCTGTCGGCGTTTGAAGGAGACTTGCGATGAGTGCCAATCCGCGATTGATCTTCGTAGCGGCCACACTGCTGTTCCCGGTTCTGGCCGTTGCGCCTCAGGGCATCAGGGCGCAGACGCCATCGCAGATGGAATACGAGCGCCAGCAACGTGAATACTGGCGTCAACAGGAGCAGCAGCGCCAGGAGCAGCAGCGCCAGCAACAACTGATGAACGAGAACGCACGCCGGCAGCAGGAGGAGTCGTCGCGGCTGAACGCGCCGACCGGCCAAGCTCCAGCGCCCGCCTATCAGGGCGCTTCACCGCAGCCGGCTCCGCGGCGCCAAGGACCTACGGTGGACGTCGCGACCGCGGTCGCGGCGGCGGAGTGGGAGGAGATAGGGACCTCACTCAAAGGCGAGTCCACCTTCTATGCCGCCCGCTCCACGATTCAAAGATCCGGCAATTTGGCGAAGATGTGGGAGATGATTGACAACAAGGCAGCGACGATGATCGACGGCAAGCCGGTCCTTTCAATCAGGAACCTGATGGAATACGACTGCAAAGGCTCACGGCGGCGAATGCTTGCTGCCACTGCTTATGCGGGGCATCTCGGCAAGGGAACCGTTATCGGCTCCGAGAACTTTCCAACGCCCCATCCCTGGCACGCCGTGGGTGCCAATGACGGCTATGTACAGCACTTCCTAAAGCTGGCCTGCGAGAAGAAATAGCCGTCCTTTCCCGTCTGTTGTCTATCCAAGGCGGTCGCCTACATCAGCGGGAAAATGTGATCTTCAGCGGCAGCTCGGTGACACGCAGTTCGGTACCGATCCAACGACCCGAGCCGCGCTGCAGCGACTGATTCTTCGGCTGCGCACCCTCGGGCCAGGCGATCGCCACACCGCCCGTCGGCATCTGCAGCTCAGCCACTTCGAGTACGCGCTGCTGTCCGTCGATCTTCAGCGAGTAGCTCAGCAGCCCGTACGGAGTCCGCAGGTTCTTCACGGCGAAGCCATCGCGCTCCGTCCACGCCCGCGGCACGTGACACGCGGACATCGCTATGCGCGACTGAAACGAAGTCTGCACCGCGGCCGAACCGCTCACCGTCTGCTGAATCTGCGGTTCCGCCGCCTGTATTTTCTGCGGCTCTACTTCGTGGTGCCCTTTCCCACCTTGACCGGCTTGAGATCAAAGGGTCCCTTGCTTTCGACAAGAAACACGCAGTCGGAGCCCTTGTCACAACTCGTCGTGTGGCGGTAATTGCCGCCAGGTTGCAGGAAGTAGGAGCCTGGGCCTAGCCGGAACTCGGTCTTCCCCTCCGGGGCCTGGATGTAAGTCCCCGACACGATCACCACCTTCATGTCGTAGCTGTGCGTGTGGAGCGGAGCTGTGAATCCCGCCGGCAGCTTGAACAGCGCGCCGAATGCGCCGTTCGCATGGTTGCCCCACAAGTTTGCAACCTTGACTCCCGGGGCGCCGGGGTCGAGATCGGTCCACTTGATGTCGCTGGACGGCATGACAACCAGTCGGCTGTCCGCGGATTTCGCCGCGGGCTTTGCGGCCGTCTTTCCGGATCCTTGTGCCAGGACCGCCACCGGCAGGGCCACCGTAATCACAATCGTCAAAACATACCTTGCACGCATCGGATCCTCCGTTTACTCAATTGGAGGCAGAGGCACGCGGCGTCGAGCAAGATTCCTGCTGCGTCGTAGCGACGGACAGACTCGGAGAGGCCGCGGAAAGACTCTCCGCTTACTTGGGTTTCGCAGCGTAAAGGGCGCACCACCCAGACGGACTGATCTTGCCCTCGACGACCTTGCAGCTGTCGGGGCCTACAAATTGGGCACAGCCGTCACACCGTTGCTCGCCCTTGGGTTTGTCCTGGTACTTGGCCTGGTCCTTGGAGACCTTCGACTGCGCCGCGGCCCGAGCGCAAATCGCGCCGCCCGCCGCCGCCAATCCGACGCCGAGCAGCGCTCGACGCTTTGAACGAAAACTGTCCTTCATTTCGATGCCTCCTTGTTCCGACGACATCAGCTGGTGCCATGTGCGCAGCGAGCGCGCAAGTAACGTGCCCGTTTGGATCTCCGGATCTCGCGCACCATGGCCTGGCGCGGAGCTAACGAGAGCAAGCAACGCAGCAGCGGCCGTGCGGTCTCGAGACTGCACGCGCGCCCGGTCGCTCAGTGCGT
>CAVPGM010000026.1:0-82440 GCA_963703945.1 uncultured beta proteobacterium
CGAGCGTCCGGCGGTCCGCGCGTTTCGCGACCTCCTGCAGAGCGAGCGGATGCGCGCGGCGCTGCGCGCGCTTGGGTTCCGGATCCAGTAGCGGGCGGCGTCCCCTACGAGCCCTACCAAAGCGGCTTGCTGAGGAGCTCGGTGAAGGACGAAAACATGACGTTGAAGCTGACGCTGATTCTTTCTTCCTTGCTCATGTTGGCGTCCACCGAGTGTTCCAGCCACGCGGGAAACATCAGCAGCGTGCCGTTGCGCACCCTGACCACGACCTGGTCGGTGTTCTGGGATGTCAGCTCGACCACCGGGGGTCGGATGACGCCGGTCTGAGGTCTCGCGTCATGAAAGTTGATGGTGTCGGCGCCAGGGTGGACGCTTACATAGTAGACACCGCTCAGGAAATTGTTCGGGTGGCTATGCGCCTTGTGCGCCGCGCCCGGGGCGAGCACCGTGGCCCAGCAGCCGGTGATCTCGTATGCCTCTGCGCCGATGCGCAGGAATCGCAGAATGCTGTTAGCGCCGCGATCGACACAGGCAACGAGCTCGCGAAACTCCTCGCGTTCATGCAGCGTGTGCCCTGACTGCCAGCCCTGACCGGCGGGCAGCGGCGGCAGGTCGCGTCGCAACTCCGCCAGCGCCGCCAGGATCCCGGCGCCCAGCAGGTCGCGTAGGTCTGGGTCGATCTGAATCTTCCAGACCAGCGTGGGAAACATCGGAATCACATCCGAGGCTTCCATCCATCGACGGGTTTCCTCAACCATGGGACCGGTCACGACGGCGCCAGCAGCCCCTCGAGCATCGAGCGCATGCGACGCCAATGTGATCCTTCCCAGAATACGCGCTCGCAAACGTCGCAGAAACTGAAGCGCTCGTAATGCGCGAGCACGGTTGGCGGCAGCACGGGTGCCACCTGCGCCTTGTCGATCGGATGCAGAGGTGCATTGCAGTGCAGACACAACGTGAACGGCCGAGTGCTGCCGGCCAGGTCAAGGCGATCGACGATCTCGCGCAACTGCTGTGCCGATCGCAGGGAATGCACATAGCAGCCATGTGTGATGCCGCGCCGCTTGAGCAGTTCGCGATCGCGCGTCAGCACGATGCGGCCTTCCGCGCTGCCGATGCGCTCGATTTCGTCGTCGCGAAAGTGGTTGTCGTACAGGGTGTCGAATCCGTTCATGCGCAGCAGTCGAGCAAGCCCGCCCAAATGAGCATCGGCGATGAAACGCGTCACGCGCAGCGGCCGCTCGCGCACGCGCAGCAGTGGCGCGATATCGAACGCTTCGAACTTGGGATACACGGTCACGCGATCACCGTCGCCCAGCAGGCAATCGAAGCCAACCGATTCGCCGTTGACCAGCACCAGTTCGACCTCGGTGTGCGGCACGCCGAGTGCTTCGATCATGTGCTTGGTCGTCGCCGCGCGCGCGCACGCGCAGACAAACTCGTGGCCGCGCCGGTCGGGCGCGAGGAAGTCGTTCAGCTCCTCATAGAAGCGGAAAGTCGCGGTGACCATCGAAACAGCATTGCACAGGAGAACTCACAGCGCTGTCGCAGCGGTCCCTTGCAGCCGATGCAATTGCTGCTGCCAGAAGCAGGACGGGGCGGTCCATGGATGCAGTCACTCGATGCTGCTGTGGGGCCATGACGCCGCATTGCCGGGTTGGCTTCAAGGTGCAATTGCCGCTAGCCTCCTCGTGTCGCAGTCTGGTCATCGAAGTCGGACTCCGCAGCTGATCACCTCGCGCAGGTCGGCGACGCTGCGAGCTCGCGATGGCAAACGGAAGTGGGCCCATGCCGAATCAAGCCGTGTCCCTGTCTTTCGCGGCAAACGAGCGTGACACCGTGTCCGCGCTCCTTCTTGCCCCACAAGGGGCCAAGGCGGCACTCGTTTTCGCCCACGGCGCCGGCGCGGGGATGCGGCATGCATTCATGGAGTTCATGGCCAACGAGCTCGCGCGGCGAGCAATCGCCACGCTGCGCTTCCAGTTTCCGTACATGGAGAAGGGCATGAAGCGCCCGGACGCAGCGCCGGTTGCGCACGCTGCAGTGCGGGCTGCGGTGGCCGAGGCCGCGCGTCGGCTTCCTGGCATTGCGCTCTTCGCCGGCGGCAAGTCGTTCGGTGGGCGGATGACGTCGCAGGCACAGGCTGAGGCGCCATTGCCGGGAGTTCTGGGGCTTGTCTTCGTCGGCTTCCCGCTGCACCCGTCCGGCAAACCGTCGATGAAGCGCGCGGAGCATCTCGCGACGGTCCGGATCCCGATGCTGTTCCTGCAGGGGACTCGCGACGCGTTGGCGGATCCCGGTCTGGTTCAGGTTGTCGTAGCCGGTCTCGGCGACCGCGCGAGTCTGAAGAAGCTCGAGGACGCCGACCATTCGTTTCACGTGCCGGCCAGGAGCCGCGTGAGCGATGACGATGTCCTGCGCGCGATGGCGGATGCCACCGCCGACTGGACGGCGGCGATCATCTCGAGCCGAGGCTGAGCGTTTCAGTCGCTGGGGGCCTTCGCCACACATCGAGGAATGCGGCTACCCGCGGGCCGAAATCGCCAGCGCCCCGGACAGCACCTCGGACAGATTTTCGATGCCGAGTGCGGCACCGGCGGCGCGATGTGCCGCCAGCGCATCCGGCGTCAGTGATTCCTCGAGCCCCGCGCGCGCCCTGGTGATCAGGCGCCGCTCGTTGGGTTGCGGCGGCAGCCCGCTCTTCCGGGACGACTCATCCAGTGCGCCGAGCAGCAGCGCAGCGGTGTCCGGCTGACCGCGGCGCCAGAGGAGATAGACCCACTCCTCCAGAAAGTAGTTATGACTGCGGCGCATCACCGGCAACGCCTCGCGCGCGGCCTGTGACGCCTCATCGATGAGGTCCATCTCGCTCAAAACGCCGATCAGATTGGCGTACAGCACGTCCGTGTCGGTGAGAGCCGCCGGTCTTCCTCGCAATTCCTGGGCGAGCCGGCGTGCCTCGACAGCCGCTTCCTCGATCGGCCCGACCTGCCACAGCAGGTCGACGAGGTTGTTACGGGTGATCACTTCCAGCCGCCAGTCCCCGGTCGCTGAGCTGAGCCTGACCTCATCGCGGAGGATCGCGAGCGCATCGGCGAACTTGCCGGCGGCGCGGACCTGCGAGGCCTCGCGCCGCAGCAGGTGGATGTGGAACTCGGCCGGCCAGTCGGGGCGGATCAGGCCTCGCGCCTCCGCGAGCGCGGCCTGGGCGGCGGCTTTGTTGCCTTGCGTCTGTCGATAGTTGACCAGCCGCATCAGGCTGCCAAACACACGGCGCGGCTTTCCAAGGGATTGATACATCGCGCGTGCGCGCTCTGCGGCATCCGCGGCGAGCGCCAGCGGGACCCGTGGGGACATGTTGCCGGCGGCCAGAGCGCGCCAGTAGCGCGCTGCGACGGGCTCGTCGACGGCGCCTTCTTCGACCTGCTGCCGATGTGGCAACAACCAGTCGGCACATTCGGCCGCGTAATCGATCAGCGAGCCCGCGTGCGCCGCGAGTGCGATCGCGACCTTCGGATCTCCATCTTCTCCGGTCGCCCAGGCGCGGGCGGCCCGCAGGTTGTCCACCTCCGGAACCACGAGTGCGGCGTACTGGTCGGTCCGCAGCTCACCCTCGAGGTTGATTTCATCGATCTGCCGCAAAAAATCCAGCATGCCCATGGCGTGCCGCCTCAGCGCTTCGGCGGTCTCGCCTGCGGCCAACTGTTCCAGCGCAAACGCACGGGCCGATTCGAGCAGGCGGTATCGAGGTGACTTGCCCGGGTCCGCCACCACCAATGACTTGTCGACGAGCGCGCTCATGTGGTCGAGCACCGCCCATTCATCGAGCTGCCCGTCCCCGGCCACGGTTTGCGCGAGCTCCATCGTGAAGCCGCCAGCGAACACGCCGAGACGACGGAACACGATCCGCTCTGCCTCGTTGAGCAGCCCATGACTCCACTCCAGCGCGGCGCGTAGGGTCTGGTGCCGGCGCAACGTGGCCCGCGAGCCTCCAGTGAGCAATTTGAAGCGCGCGTCGAGCTTGTCGCGCACCGAGCGTAGACCGAGCGTACCCACCCGCGCGGCCGCCAGCTCGATGGCCAGCGGCAGCCCGTCGAGCCGCCTGCAGATGTCGATCGCCAGTTTCACGCTCTCGTCGTTGAGCGTGAACCGCGGATCCACCGCCCGCACTCGCGCCTCGAACAGCGCGACGGCCCCGTACTCGAGCGCGCCGCTCGCCTCGGACTCCGACGGCACGGCCAGCGGCACGACGCGGAATTGCTGCTCCTCGGGGGCGTGCAGCGGTTCCTGGCTGGTCGCCAGCAGCGTGACGCGGGGCGCGGCGCGCATCACAACTTCGACCAGCTGGGCAACCGCATCCAGCAGGTGCTCGCAGTTGTCGAGTACGAGCAGCATCGTTCGTGGCGCGATGCCGGCAGCCAGTTCTTCCAGTGCAGTGTCCTGACCGGCGATCCTGATGTCGAGCACGCCGGCGACGGTGCTCGCGAGCAGCGGAGGCTCGGACAGGCCGGCGAGCTCCACCATCCACGCACCGTCCGGGTATTGCCCCGCGCACGCGTGGGCCGCTGCCTGGGCCAGGCGGCTCTTGCCGATGCCACCCGCGCCGACAATCGTGACGAACCTGTGCTGCTCCATCAGAGAACGCAGGGCCGCCAGATCCTCGTCGCGGCCGTACAGCATCGGCAGCTCGTCTGGTAGGTTGGTACGGCGAACCGCGGGGAAGTGTCCCTCTGCCGAATCGGGCCGTGCCGCGCTCAGGCCATGGCCCGCCTCGCCGCTCAGCGCGGCGGTGAACCGGTATCCGCGCCCGGGAATGGTGGCGATGATCTGAGGGCCGAGCAGCTTGCGCAGGCTGCTGATCTGGACCTGCAGGTTGTTTTCCTCGACCACCAATCCGGGCCAGACCAGATCGAGCAGTTCAGTCTTGGCAACGAGGCGGTCGCGCCGGTCGATCAGCGCCAGCAGCACGTCGAGGGCGCGCGCGCCCACGCTTGCGGGGGCGCCCTCTATCAGCAGCTGCCGCTCGCGAGGCCGTACTTCGATCCGGCCGAAACGCAGCGAATCGGGCAAGCGAAGTCCTCGGCTTGGAGTTGCGACTGCTTGAGTCTGGACAAACCCTTGCGAGCAGGCAAGCCGCCCCTGGCCGTGGCGTGGATCCGGTTCAGCTCGCGACGGTTTCAGAACATTTAAGGGCCGGTTTCAGGCCGCCAAAGGACTGAAGCGGGGGTGGGCGCGCACAGTGCAGCCATCGACGAAGCACCACCGCCGACCCAACCCGATCCAGAGGAGACCCAGATGAACCGCGAATTCAACCCGACCTCGACGCTGATCCGCGCGCTGTTTGCGACCGCATCGCTGCTCGTCAGTGGTCTGGTCGTCGGCTCGGTGGTGAGCCTGGCCGATCATTACAGCGTCGAGTCGCAAATGGCGGGCAGCGGACGCACAGTCGTTGCTCAGCACTGAGGCGTTCGTGCGAGACAGGCTGATCACCCTAAAGCTTGCGTACCGATGTGTAGCGCAGCTCGCCCGACAGCAGGTAGCCCTCGGCTTCGACCTCGCAGCCGAGGTCGGCCGGGGGCGATCCCAACTCGAACGGATTTGCACCGAGCCGCTTGAGCAGCAACTGACCATGGGTCTTGCTGACCAGAACCCAGCTGTCGTGCTCGCTGCCGGTGCCGCGCCGGACGACCTCGCGTTCGAGGCGGCCTTTGACCCGGACCAGTTCGCGTTCCGGGCCTTCGCTTGACGAGCCAGACTTCACGCGCGGCACGCCGCGGCCTTCTCCGCGCGCACTCGCGCGACGGCTTTATCAGGAGCTGTGCAGTAGGCGCGAGCGCAATACATTGCTCTCGGCATCCGCACGCACCTTGAGCATGAGAATCTGGGCGAGGCCATCGACTTTCTTCCGCGCCGACCAAGTGTATTCGAGCATTTCACTCAGTCCGGTGCTGCGCGGGCCAGCGCTGACCAGCCCTGCGGCCCTCGGCAGGGCGGTCTTGTAGCGGGCCGGGATCAGGCGGCTTGCGGTAGCACGGTCTGGCTGCAGGATTCGCAACGGGGTCTTGCCGAGCTGTCCCGCGGCGGACTTGAACACCTTCCTTGCTACCGCCGCCGTCGGAGGGCACGCGAGCGCCCCGAGTTGCGCCACGTTCTGGGGATGTGCGAACGCGCGCCGTTGCCGCAGCCTTCGACGTTCACAAGCGAGCCATGGGGGCCTTTCTATGAGCACGAGCGCAAAGCGCAGAGCAGGCAAGAAACCGGCGAGCCGCAAGCCGGCGCCGAGAAAGACGGCTGGCAAGAAAGTGACGCGAACGGTGGCTCGCGCGGCGTCGGTTCCCGCGACCGGACCGGTCACTCTCGCCGAGGCGCGCGCTCTCGCCTTGGCCAAGCAGCCAACGATCGCCGCCCGGGCCGTGCGCGCTGCGGCACCCCCGGCATCGCCGGCGGCAGTCGGCGCCGAACGGAAGCGTCTCGAAAAGGAACGCCAGCAGGAAATCGCCCGACGCGTGCGGGAATACAGGGCGACGATGACAATCATGAAGAAGCGCGGCGCGAAGCGGTCGCCGCCGAAAGCCGCGGCGCGGCGCGAACTGCCGGAGCCGGCGCCGCGTGCAGCATCGTTCGCGCCGCTGCAGGTGTTCGCCGAAGGCGATTCCTGGTTCGACTATCCGGTGCCGCTGTTCGGCGGTGGCATTGTCCCGCGCCTCGAGGAGCGGCTCGGCGTACCCATCCTGAATCTGGCGAAGGCCGGCGATGAGGTGCGCTACATGCTGGGCGTCGAGGAACGCAAACTGCTGAGCTCGCACCTGACGGCGGGCTGTCCCGCGGGCGGGCCGTGGGACGTTCTGCTGTTCTCGGGCGGCGGCAACGACATCGTCGACAATCCGATGGCGCTATGGGTCAGGCCGTGGGATCCGGCGAAGGCGCCGGCCGATCTCATCCACGCCGCGCGCTTTGCTTCGGCGCTCGACCTCGTGTCTGCCGGCTACGAAGACCTGATCGCGCTGCGCGACGAGCTGAGCCCATCAACGCAAGTGGTTTTCCACGACTACGACTTCGCCATCCCTGACGGGCGTGGCGTTTGCTTTCTCGGCCCATGGTTGAAGCCCACCTTTGACCTGCGCGGATTTCCTACGCAGCAAGCAGCGTTCGAAGTGGTGAAAGCGATGCTGCAGCAATTCGCGGCAAGGCTGATGGCACTGGCGGCCAAACCGGGCGTGACGCTGCTCAACGGTCAGGGCACGTTGGTCCCGCAGAAAAGTTCGTGGCACAACGAACTGCACCCTTCGCGCGGGGGCTTCGATCTGTTCGCCGACAAGTTCCACGCGAAGTTGAAGGAGCTCTTCCCTGATCGGGTCGCCTAGCCCGAACCGATTGCCGGCCGAGTCAGGCCCGTCTTGCCGGCGCTCGACCACCCGGGCTACGGCCGGCCGACTCGAGCAGCACGGTGACCGCATGGTGAGACCGGTCGCAGTTTCCAACGCAACCTGAGGGATCCAGTCGCGAGCGTTCACAAGCTGGCGCAGCAGTCCGGTGCGGCGCATCACCTGCACAACCTGGAAAACCACCGGCGCGAACGCAATGCGCTGCGCTTCGAAGCGTGCGTCGACGACTCCCGTTTCTCCCGCGAGTGCGCTCACTCCGGCAGAGTTCCGTTCATTCGAACTGGCAGCGATTTGGCGTCCTTTTAGACGGGCCTGCGAATGCGCGGCCATGATGGCAATGCAATAATGGCCCGGGGCGCGTTGCCTTGCCGTATGTCAAGAATACGTTGGCATCGGTGGCGATGATGAAACAACAACGCGGGACCGATGAGCAACCCCGGGCTGGTTCCCGACAACGCCGGAGGAGGAAGCAGATGCGCACCAAGGTGTGGATCGCTGTTGTGGCGGCGGCGTTTTTGGTGATGGGTTGCCGTACCGCACCCATTCACAACGTGAAGGATGCGCCGGTCAATATCCCGGCCGGGCAAACAGCGACGTTGTCCACCGTCGAGCAGGCGATCATGCGGGCGGGCAATGGCTTGGGATGGCAGATGAAAGTCGAGAAACCGGGACTGATCGTAGGCACCTTGAATCTGCGCACTCATACTGCCGTGGTCGATATTCCTTTCACGGCTTCGACCTACAGCATCATTTACAAGAGCAGTGTCGACCTCGACCAACAGGGCGACACGATCCACAAGAACTACAACGGGTGGGTACAGAACCTGGACCAGGCGATCCGTCGTCAACTGATGACTTGATGAGACGCGATTTGAATCCGGCGGGCGCGAGCGGACCTGCGCATGCAGTGGAGGTACAGCGCCTCAACGCGCTGGAAAGGGAACTCGCGGACTCGATCATTGAGACCTTGGGACTGCCGGATGTTCGCGTCGACGAACTAAGACCCGACACGCCGTTGTACGGCGAAGGACTGGGCCTCGATTCGATCGATATCCTCGAAATCGCGCTGGTGGTGTCCCGGCGGTACGGCTTCGAACTGCGATCCGACGATCCTGAGAACGAGAGAATATTCCGTTCGCTCGGCTCGCTGGCCGAGCACATCCGCTGCCACCGATCCAGGTAGCCGTGATGATTGACGCTGCGCTGGTTGCGGCGGGCACCGTCGGCGCCACGGGACTGCTGCTCGTCAGCTGGATCTTCGCGCGATCGTTGCTGCCGGGGGCGACGCCGCTGGTGCACCGCTTCGCGCAGGCAGAGGATCCGACCACAGTGAAGCATCCGGCCGCGCAGCGCTATCTGCGCTGGCTGACCACACTGTGGACGCTCGCCTTGCTGACTGCGGCGTATCTCGTGGGCCGCCGGCTTGCAGGCAGCCCGGTCTTGCTCGGCTATCCCGGACTGGCCGCACCGATCGCACCCGCGGTGCTGCTGTTCTTCGGAGAGCGCCTGGTGCGTCGACGGGTGTTCGGCGATGCGTCGGTCGGCCCGGTGGCGCAGCAATGGCGGATCGCGTCAGACATACTCCGGCAGGAAGCTCTGGCCAGTGTTGCACGCCTGATGAGGGCGTCGGAGCCGGTGATGTCCGCCGACGCGGGGCGCACCCTGATCGTCTGGCGGGACGGCGAATGCTCGGCCGGCGAACTCCAGGCCGCCGCGTGGACCCTGGCCGCCAAGCTCCCGAACGGTTCCAGGATCCTGGTGGTCTGCGAAGACCGTTCCGTATTCCTGTGGGCGGTGTTGGCCGCCTGGGCTGCGCGACGGACGGTGGTTCTGCCGCCGCCCGATCTAAAGGTGCCCACCGAACGGGCAGTGCAGGGCGCATTCGATTGCATCATCACCGACCGGCCGGCGACCACGCCGGGATCGGTGCCGACATTGGCCATCGATGGCGATGCGCTGCGGGCTGCGTTGCCGCGCGAGCCATCGCCGGTTCGACCCATATGTCTGGCGCCTGCGCACGTCGCGGCCGTCTTCTTTACGTCGGGCAGCACCGGGCAACCGGCAGCCCACGCCAAGACATGGCGCCAGCTGGCGGCGGGTGCCGACGCGATGAACCAAATGCTCGGGCTCGACGGCGCATCGCCGCTGCTCGGGGGTACCGTCATCCATTCGCACAAATTCGGTTTCGAAATGCTGGTGATGCAGTCGCTGCGGGGCCCGGCGGCCGTCTGGGGCCACCGGATCGTGTTCTCGGGTGACCTCGCCGAATTCTGTGCTGCTCGAGCGCAGGAGAAGTGGCTGGTGACGACCCCGTTTCACCTCGAGGTCTTTGCCGAAGGCGGGCGTCTGCCGTCCGGCCTTGCGCGGATCGTTTCAGCGACGATGCCGCTCGCGTCGGATCTGGCCGGCCGGATCGAAGCCGGCTCGGGCGCGGCGGTCGATGAGATCTATGGCAGCACGGAGGCGGGTTGCATCGCGACGAGGCGCACGACACGCGATCTCAAATGGAGGCTCGCCGGCGATCTGCGGCTCGTCGTCGAGGCGGACGGGACAGCGACCCTCGTCGGCGCGCGCGTCGGCGGCGCGTTGCCGCTGCGCGATCGCGTCGTGCAGGTCGATGGCGGATTCGAACTCAACGGCCGCGATACCGACCTTGTGAAGGTCGCCGGCAAGAGAACCTCGCTGCAAGCCTTGACCGCGATACTGCGTGAAATCGATGACGTGATCGATGGCGCGTTCATCGATGGCGCAGCGATCGGCCAGCGGCGGCTGGCCGCATTGGTCGTGGCGCCCCGCCTGTCGAGCGAGGCGATCCGGTCCGCGCTCGCCCGCCGCATCGACGCCGCCTTCCTGCCTCGCCCCATCGTGCTGCTGGATGCGCTGCCTCGAGATGCCAACGGGAAGTTGCGCCTGGACGCGCTGGCGGCGCTGGTGGAAGCGGGCGCGCGCAGGCCGGTGCGACAAGCAGGGAAAGGCGTCGAGCAGCATGTTCGCTGAGGCGTCGACGGCCCGCTACGTGGTCGATGCGTCGCACCCGGCACTTGCGGGGCACTTCCCCGGCAATCCGATCGTTCCGGCAGCCATCCTGCTCCGCTTCGTCGCACGCACGCTCGAACAGCTCGGTCGGCAGCTGGCCGCGGTCGAGCGCATGAAATTCCTGCGCCCGGTCCGTCCGGGTGAGGCGATAGACGTCACGATGACGCCGACGTCGGACGACCGGGGCAGCGTCGAGATCACGATCGAAGGCAAGACGGTCGCCCGCGGAGAGTGGCAATCGACCCGGGGCTGAAGACCGCTTACCGCGACTGGACACGAGCACCCGAACGCGGCAGCACGCGGCTGCTTGCGCTGATCGTACGGCTCGGCCGGCTGCTGCCGCGCAACCTGGTGAGGCCGCTGCTGTATCCGATCGTCGCCTACTTCGTCATCTTTTCGCCGCGTCAGCGCGCCGCGTCGAGACAGTTCCTCGCGCGTGCGCTGTCGCGCCCGGCGCGCTGGTCCGAGGTTTTTGCCCATTACCTGACGTTCGCGCGCATGTTGCTGGACCGCGTCTACTGGTTGTCGCGCGCGCATCCGCGCATTCCGGTTCGCATCGTCGGCGCCGAGACCGTTGAAGCGATGCTCGCCAGCCGCCGACACGGACTGATCGTCCTGGGCGCTCACTTCGGCAGCTTCGAGGCGTTGCGCGGCGCAGGGAGCCGTTTATGCGGGCGGCGAATTCGCCCGGTGATGTACGTCGCCAATGCGCGCAAGGTGCAGTCGCTGCTCGATGCCCTCAATCCCGACATCGCGCGCGACGTGATCCTGGCGGGCCGGCCGAGCGCGATGCTCGAGATCCGCGCGGCACTGGAAGACGGCGACATCGTTGGCATGCTTGCCGATCGTTCACCCTTTGCCGAGCGCTCCGTGCAAGTGTCGTTCATGGGCGAGCCGGCGCCCTTTCCGCTCGGTGCGCACCGACTGGCCGCAGTGCTGGACGTGCCAGTGGTGTTTGCTTGCGCCGTGCTGGATGAGCCCGGTTACACGATTCACTTTGAGCCCATGGAGGCACCCGCAGCCGGAGCGGTTGCGGATCGCGAGCACTTGATCGCGGCACAGGCCGCCGCGTTTGCGCGGCACCTTGAACGGCGCGCGCGGGAGTATCCGCTGAACTGGTTCAACTTCTATGACTTCTGGCGAGGCGCCGCGGCGACATCGATTCGCGCCGGCCGGAGCGCCTGATGAGCGTGTGCAGGGCCGCCGCAGTAGTCTTCTCCCTGCTTCCGTTCGCGTCCGCTGCGCAGCCGCCGCACGATCCGATGACGCCGGCCGAAATCCTGCAGCGCGTCGCAGCGGCCGTCACACCCGAAGTGGGATTCCGCGAAGTCCGAACCACGCGGCTGCTGAAGTCTCCGCTGGTATCCAGCGGTCGCTTGCGGTACCAGTCGAACGGTCGGCTCGAGCGGGAGACCCGGCAACCTGTCGCGGAACTCGTCGTCATCGACGGCACGCAGGTCACGATCGAGCGCGGCGGCACCACGACGGAGCTCTCACTGATGGCGGGTACGCCGCAGTTCGCGATGGTCCAGGCTTTGCGCGCCATCCTCGGCGGCCAGGTGAATGAGCTCGATGCCGTCTATCGCGCCACGGCCGAGGGACCGCTGGATCGTTGGATGCTGCAACTCGATCCCCGTGACACCGCCGGCGCGGTCCGCGCGATCCGCCTGTCCGGCAGCTCCGGGCTCGTCGGCGAGATCGAAGTGCTGGAGCGCAACGGCGACAAGACGGTCACCACCCTCACGCGGTAGCCGCCGGTGGTGGTGACCCGCAACCTCCGACTCGTCCTGTGGCTGCTGCTGGCCGCGTCCCTCGCGCTGTCGCTGACGTTGATCCGCGTCGACCCGGATGTCACCCGCTTCATTTCGACCGGTCATCCCCGTGCCGTACTCAGGCTGGCGGCCGCGATCCAGCAGGGTCCGGCAGGTCGACTCGTTCTGATCGGCGTGCAGTCGGACAACGCGCGCAATGCAACAGACACCAGTCGCCGATGGGTGGGTGAGCTGCGAAAATCCGGGCTTTTCTCGAGCGTGCACAACGGCGACACGGGTCCGCTGATGGCCGAAGCCGATGCCATCGTGCCGTTTCGATACCAGCTGAGCCAGCGAATCGACGCGGCGTCCTTCTCCGAGGCGCGCCTGAGAGCCAGTCTCGCGCAAGCGCACGCGATGCTGGGCGACTCGCGCGCCTGGCTCGTCGAGCGGCTACTTCCGCGCGATCCGACGCTGGAGACGCTGCAGTTGGTCACGCAATGGAGTTCCGGCGCGAGTCTGCCGCTGCGACACGGCGTGTGGTTCTCCCGGTCCGGCGACCGTGCACTCATCTTTGCAACGACGCGTGCGGCCGGGGACGATGCCGCTGCGCAAAGTCTCGTCGAGACAACACTGCGGCAGCTTGTCACGGAATCCCGACGGCGCGACGCCTCGACCCGCATCGAATTCACTGGATTGGGCCTGCTCGCCGCCGAGGCGCAACGCGAAACGCGGGCGCGCGTCGAGCGCCTGGCTGCCATCAGCAGCGTCCTCGTGGCGCTGATTCTGGCGGCGAGCTACCGCCGTGCGCGTCCCGTCGTGCTGTCGCTCGCGCCGGTACTGCTGGGTGTCGCGGCCGGCTGCGTCGTCACCCACGTCGTGTTCGGCGACATCAACCTGCTCGCGCTGGCGTTCGCCGGCATCCTGGTGGACGAGGGATCCGACTATGCATCGTATCTGTTGACGCAGTCGCGGCTCGGCGAGCCGATCGGAGACGAAGCGAAACGCGTCTGGCCCACCTTGCGCCTGGCGGTGCTGACCAGCACGGCCGCATTCGCCGTGCTGCTGCTGGGACAGTTTCGCGGACTGCAGCAGCTCGGCCTGCTATGCGGCGTCGGTTTGCTGGTGGCGGGGGTCGCAGCGCGCTGGCTGGTGCCCGATCTGCTGGACCCGCAGCGTCGCGTCACCTGGTCGCCGCCCGTTGCTGTCGGTCGGATGACGGGTGCGGCGCGCCGCCCGCTCTCGGCGCGGGGGCCGCTGCTCGTCAACGGTATGGCGATGGCGGCGGGGCTGATCGTAATGCTTGCCGCTCGCCCGCTATGGAACGACGATGTGGGCGCGATCAATCCGCTGCCGCCGGATCGCGTCGCGGTCGATCGCACGTTGCGCGACGCCGCGGGCCTGCCGCTCGATCAGAGCGTGCTGCTGTTCGCCGGGCCCGACGTGGAGAGCGTGTTGCAGGCGCAGGAAGCGTGGATGCCCAGCCTGGCGCGGCTCCGCGAGCGCGGTGCGGTCGACCGCGTCGAGATGGCCGCGCTCTATCTGCCCAGCCGAAGAGCGCAGGCCGAGCGGCTGGCAGCGATACCCGAGGGAGCCGTGCTGCGTTCCCGCCTGGCGCGGGCAGCAGACGGCACGCCGTTCAACGTCGATGCGTTCGAGCCGTTCCTCGCGGATGCGGCGCAGGCGCGCGCGACGACGCTAACGCTCGAATCGTTGCCCGAGGGATTGTTCAGGCAGCGAGTCGAGGGACTGCTGCCCAGCGTCGATGGACGTCGAGTGGGACTTGTACCGATTGCGGGCCCGGCCGCCCGCGACGAGCTGCTGAGTTCGGCCCGCCACGCGGTGCTCGCGTCCGCAGTCGAGGTCGCGTGGTTCGACACTCGGGCAGAACTGACGGAGCTGCTGGCGTCGGTCCGGCAGCGCCTGGTCGCACTGTTGGCGGTGTGCGCGCTCGTCGTCTGTGCGGTCGTCCAGGTCGACCTGCGATCGGTCGCGCGCAACGGGCGCGTGATGCTGCCGGTACTGACCGGGATCGTGCTGACCGCGGCCGTGGTTCGTGCCGCCTTCGGCCCGCTAACCCTCTTCAACGTGGTCGCCCTGATGCTGACGCTCGGCGTATTGACCAACTATTCGCTCTTCATTCACGCGCCGCCGCGTTCCACCGATGCAGACCAGAGCCGGGTGCACACGATCTTCTCGCTCATCGTGGCGAGCTCGACCACGCTGGCCGTGTTCGGGGCGCTCGCGCTGAGCGGGATCGCCGTCGTCGAATCGGTCGGCCTGACCGTGGTCGTCGGTATCATCATCGGACTCGGGTGGCTGGTTGCGACACGAGGAGACCGTTTCACCGTCGCTGAAGCCCGACAGGACAATCCGTAGTGAGCGCGTCCAACTCCGATCGTTTGCCGCGTCGACGTCTCTATCCGCTGACCATCGAGGCGTTCACCGGGATCTGCTGTATCGGACGCGGGCGCAAGCAGATCGCCGACGCCATCTTCTCGGGAGTCTGCGGCCTCGAGCCGAACGATTTCGGTGACTCGGCGGCCGATGTCGACACGTACATCGGGCGGGTCCGCGGCATCGAACACGAGGCGTTGCCGGAATCGCTCGCGGTGTGGGATTGCCGCGATCACCGCTTGAGCTGGGCTGCTCTGCAACAGGACGGCTTTGCCGGGCAAGTCGACGCCGTCGCCGAGCGGTTCGGCGCGCACCGCATCGGTGTCTTTGTCGGCACCAGCACCGCGGGCATCCTCGACACTGAGGAGTTATTTCGGTCAGGACGCGAGGCCGAACTGGCGCCTGAACGCTTCAGGAAACGCCATGACCTCGGTTCGGTCAGCGAGTTCGTTGCAACGGCCTTGCGCCTCAGCGGCCCAAGGATGAGCGTTTCCACCGCCTGCTCGTCGAGCGCGAAGGTGTTTGCGGCGGCGGCTCGCTTCGTCGCGCTCGGTGTGTGCGACGCCGCGATCGTCGGCGGAGCCGATTCGCTGTGCTATTCCACGCTGTACGGCTTCAAGTCGCTCGAGCTGTTAAGCAGGACCCCGGCGCGGCCCTTCGCTCGAGACCGGGCAGGGATCTCGATCGGCGAAGGAGCGGCGTTTGCCTTGCTGGTGCGGGACGGGTCCGGAGCCAGCGCGCTGGTCGGCGCGGGCGAGTCGAGCGACGGGTATCACATGTCGTCGCCGCATCCCGAAGGACTCGGGGCCGAACGGGCGATGAACGACGCCTTGTCCGGCGCCGGGCTGCGGGCGTCGGATATCGACTATGTCAACCTGCACGGCACCGGCACGGACGCCAATGACGCTGTCGAGGCGAGTACGGTCTTGCGGTTGCTCGGAGGTCGCACCGCATGCAGTTCGACCAAGGGCGCGACCGGGCACTGCTTGGGCGCTGCGGGCGCGATCGAAGCGCTGATCTGCGACCTCGCCCTCGAGCATCAGATCGTGCCTGGCAATGTCGGCATCCGGCGCGAAGATTTGGCGTTTCCGATCGACCTCGCCGTATCGGCTCATCCCGGCCGTATCGAGCGGGTGCTGTCGAACTCGTTCGGCTTCGGCGGCAGCAACTGCTCGCTGGTCCTCGGGCGAACCCGGGTGAACGGCCGCCGATGAGCGCACTCGCGTTCGGCGTGTCCGCCTGGGTGTGGAGCGACGCCTCTTCCGACGTCTGCTGCGCCGGCTTGGTCAATCAGAGGCAGGACGAGTCCCGGATTCTCGACCTGCCGGCGGCCGAGCGCCGACGCCTCAACCCGCTGACGACGGCGGCACTGCGCGTCGGGGAGAAGCTGGTGGCCGGACGCGAGCGTGCCGAGCTGCAGACTACGCCGCTGGTCTTCGGCAGCGCAGACGGTGATGGCGCGGTGTTGATGAAGTTGCTGGCGGCACTGCGCGCGCACGAGCCGGTTTCCCCCACCCAGTTCCACAATTCCGTGCACAACTCGCCGGCCGGCTACTGGACGATCGGTCTGGCCTCGCAAGCGGTCTCGACTGCCATTGCCTGCGACGATGAAACCCTCGAAGTGGCGCTGCTGGAAGCCGGCCTGCAGGCCGTCGTCCGCGACGGGCCCGTCGTGATGCTGTTCGCCAACCGCAGCTTTCCTGCCGAGCTACAGCGTGTGCGGCCCGACCTGCAGGACTTCGCGATCGCGTGCTGGTGCGAACCTGCGGTCCGCCCGGGCACTTGGCGCTGTGAACTCGACCTGGCATCGACGCATCCCGTCGGCCCGGGTCCGGCGCTCGACGAGTCGATCCGTCGGGACGGCGAAGCGGGCCTCAACTGGCGGCGCCGCGTGTCGCATCTGGGCGGCGCCCTCGCGGTGGAGCGCGTTTCGTCGTGACCACCGTGCTCGGTCGCCGCGAGATCGAGCGCCTGCTGCCGCAGAAGGCGGCCATGTGTTTGATCGATTCCGTATCGGCGCATGAAGGCAGCGCGCTGCTCTGCCTGGCCGACGCTGCACGCGACGACCACCCGCTGCGAGAGTCTGAGGGCGTCGCGGTGGAGCATGCGATCGAATACGGGGCGCAGGCGGCGGCGTTGCATCGATGCCTGACAAGCCACCAGCGGAGTGCAGCGGGCGGACTGCTGCTGCAGATCAGGAAAGCTGAGTTTCTGGTGCGCTGGCTCGATCGACTGCCGCAACCGCTGCAGATCTCGGCGCATTGCCTGCTCGCTTCGTCGGAGGCGGCGAACTATCGATTCGAGATTCGTGGCGGCCAGACGGTCGCGGCGCGGGGCGAACTTACCTTGAAGCTGACATGAGGCACGATTGAAGTCGGCGCTGATCATCCCCGCGTACAACGAGGGCGCGGTGCTCGGTGGGCTCGTCGATCAAGTAATCGGCGCCCCAGTGGCGCTGATTGACGAGGTCATCGTAGTCGACGACGGCTCGACCGACGACACGGTCGCGCGTCTGCCGAGCGATCCGCGCGTCCGGCTCATCCGTCACGTCCGCAACGAAGGCAAGGCGCGCGCTCTGATCGACGGCATGCAACTGGCAATCGCCGCGGGCGCCGATCGCATCGTCACGATGGACGGCGACGGTCAACATCGTCCCGCTGACATCGTGCGGCTGTTGCAAGCCGCAGACGGGCATCCGCGGACGATCGTCGTCGGCGCGCGGCTCGCCGATCGCGACAGCATCCCGTCGGCGCGGTATCGCGCCAATCGTTTCGCGAATTTCTGGATCGCGTGGGCGTCGGGTTGTCCCGTGATCGACAGCCAGTCGGGCTTTCGCCTCTACCCGGCCGAAGCGCTGCGCGCAGTCTTGCCGCGCCTGGTCCACCGCTACCCAGCGGTCGACGGCAGTCGTCGCAAGGGCTTCGTGTTCGAAAGCGAATTGCTGATCGAATGCGGCCACCGCCGGTTCCAAACTTTGGCGGTCCGCGTGCCGGCGCTGTACGACACGTCGCGCCCCAGCCACTTCCGGCCCGTCGCGGACATCGCCCAGATTGTCATCATGGTGGCAGGGCAGCTCGTCCGCCGCGGGCTGTACCTGCCGGGACTGTGGCGCAGTCTGCAGAACCCGCCACGCCAGCTCTCCGACTAGAGCCCCGGGGTTCCGGGCCGCGACGGCGGTCCTACACGGCGGCGGGAGTTGCCGGCTCGAGCGGCCGAACCTGCAGCACATCCTGCGCGGCCTGCTCGTAGGCGTGCGCCAATTGCAGCACCGCGGCATCAGCGCGCGGTCGGCCGATCAGCTGCATGCCCATCGGCAGGCCCGCCGCGTTGAACCCCACCGGCACGCTGATGCAAGGCAGCCCGGCAAACGTGGCGTAGATCGTCACCTCCATCCAGCGGTGGTAGGTGTCCATCTCGCGGCCGTTGATCGAGCTGGGCCAGCGCTGCGCGGCGTCGAACGGCCACACCTGCGCGGTCGGCAAGGCGAGGAAGTCGAAACGCGGCGAGGAGCGCCAGCATCCGCTGATAAAACGCGCTGCGCTTGCCGCTCGCAGCCAGCATCTGCGCAGCCGGTCAGGCTCGCGGCCTGGTCGTATTCCCACAGCGCCTCGGGCTTGATCTGCGCGCGATTCTCGGCGCGCGCCAGGTACGGCGCGATGCGCGCCGGCGACCAGCCAGCGTCGCCACAGCAGCCAGGCCTGCCAGACCTGCGTCGGATCGAACTCCGGCGCGGTCGCCTCGACCGCGCAGCCGGCGTTGCGCAGGCGACCCAGGCCTCGTTCGCAGCAATCGAGAATGCCGGGCTCCATCGGCAGATAGCCTTCGAGGTCGCCGAGCCAGCCGATGCGGATCGCGCGCGGATCGAACCCGTCCAGCGACTGCGCGTAGCCGTTGGCATCGCGCGGAAGCGAAAGCGGCACGCGCGCGTCGTAGCCCGGCCTGCACCTCGAGCAGCATGCGCGACATCCTGCACGGTGCGTCCCATCGGACCTTCGGTGCTGAGCTGCGTCACCCACACGTCCTGCGCCGGCCACAGCGGCACGCGACCCAGGCTCGGACGGAACCCGAACACGTTGTTCCAGCCGGCCGGGTTGCGCAGGCTGCCCATGAAGTCGCTGCCGTCGGCCACCGGCGAGCATGCGCGTGGCCAGCGCGACCGCCGCTCCGCCGCTGCTGCCGCCGGCCGACTTCGAAGGGTCGAAGGCGTTGCGCGTCACACCGAACACCTCGTTGAAGGTGTGCGAGCCGAGCCCGAATTCCGGCGTGTTGGTCTTGCCGATCACAATGCAGCCGGCCGCCTTCATCCGCTGGACCATCAGTCCGTCCTCACTCGGTACGAACTCGCGCAGCAGAGGCGAGCCGAACGTGGTGCGCAGGCCGGCGGTCTGAGCCGCGTCCTTGATCGCCTGCGGGATGCCGTACAGCCAGCCGACGGGCTCGCCCGAGGCGACATGCCGGGCCAGCTGCGCATCGTGCTCGTCGGCCTCGCGCAGCAGCGCATCGCCGTCGCGCAGGCTGACGATCGCGTTGTGCCTGGGATTGACTGCGTCGATGCGCGCGAGCGTTTCCTGCATCACCTCGCGGCACGAGACCTGGCGCGTGCGGATCGCGGCGGACAGGGCGTGTGCGGGCAGGTCGGTGATGTTCATGAGCAAAAGCGGTGCGGGTTGGCACGAATGTTCGGCGCGCGCGGCCGGCCGCGCAAGGGCTGGCCGGTGCACCGCACGCTGGCGCTGGCTTCATGGCGTGAACATCGCTAGGCTCGCGCACTGCGGGAGCCCGAATGACGTCAGATCGACGACATCGTCACGCACTACGGCCGCGGCGGACTGCTCGCGCGGCTGAAAGCCGCACTGGCAGCCGACGGCGTCGATCCCGATCGACCGACGATCGAGTCGCTTGCGCCCTATGACCAGTTCCACGGACGCGGGCTGGACGCGACGCTGGAACTGGCCGGGTTGATGAAAGCCGGCCCGACCGACCACCTGCTCGACGTTGGCAGCGGAATCGGCGGACCGGCGCGCGTGATCGCCACCCGCTTCGGCTGCAGGATCACGGGCATCGATCTGACGAGCGAGTTCTGTGATGTGGCGCGCACGCTGACGCGCGCACTCGGTCTGCAGGACCGGGTTTCGTTCGAGGTCGGCAATGCAATGGACATGCCGTTTGCCACCACCAGCTTCGACGGCGCCTACTCGATGAATGTCTCGATGAACATCGCCGACAAGGGCGGCTTTTATCGCGAGATCCATCGCGTTCTGAAGCCGGGCGGCTGGCTGGTCCTTTCCGAGATGACGCGCGGCAAGGGCCCCGAACTCGACTATCCGACGCCGTGGGCTGCCAGCGCGAGCACGAGCTTCCTGGCGACGGCCGAGGCCACGCGGCGCGGCCTGCTCGACGCCGGCTTCGAGATCGAACGGATGCGCAGCACCGCCGCGGAAGCGCTGGAGTACGGCCGGCGCTCGCGTGCGATGGTCGAGCGCGGCGAAAAGCCGCCGCATCGCGCCGTCATGCTGATCCATGGCGAACTCGCGGCGCAGGCGATGGCGAATGTCGCACGAGGTCTGGCGGCAGCAAGCATCGAACCGATCGAAGTCCTCGCGCGCAGACGGATCTGGTCCGGCCGGACGCTGCGGAAGCCTGTAACCGTCGCGGACCATAGAGGAGAGCAGATGGCGGAATTCGTACTGGTGCACGGTGCGTGGCTGGGTGCGTGGTGCTGGAAGCGACTGTTGGCGCCGCTGTGGTCCGCCGGACACCGCGTGTTCCCGGTCTGCCTGACCGGTGTCGGGGAACGCGTGCACCAGCTGGCGCCATCGATCCGCCTCGCGACGCACATCGACGATGTGGCGGCCGTGATCGAGACCGAGGAGCTGGCCCGTGTGATCCTGGTCGGCCACAGCTACGCGGGACTGCTGATCACCGCCGTCGCGGACCGGATGCCGGCTCGCATCACGCAGCTCGTCTATGTCGATGCGATCGTGCCCCGCAGTGGCGAAAGCTGGTCGAGCTTTCACGACGAAGCCACGCGCAAGGCGCGGCGCGAAGGCATTGCCCAAACGGGCACGATTCCGCCGGCCGAGCCCGCGGCGTTCGGCTTGGCCGGGGCCGACGCCGAGTGGGTCGGTCGCCGCCAGCGGCCACACCCGGGCGGCATGTACGAGGAACCGCTGCAATTCGACGAGGCACGCGTGGCTGCGCGACCCAGAACATTCGTCGACTGCAACCAGCCGGCCCTGCCCACCATCGCAGTGTCGCGCACGCGAGTGCGCTCCGAGCCGGGCTGGCGGATCGTCGAAATCGCCACCGGACACACGCCGATGGTCAGCGCGCCCGACCGGCTGCTCGACGTGCTGCGTACTACGGCTGCTGCTGCGTCATGACGCGGGCTCCGGTTTCCGGCACCAGGAGGGCCTGCTCCCGCGTGAGCCACTGGCCGGCCGCATTCCTTCTGCCGTTGCTGCTTGCGGCCGCGGGCAGCGCGCCGGCGCAGGAGGCCGCCGACAGCCTGCAGCCAGTCGTCGTCACCGGGACCCGGACCGAGCGGCGCGCGTTCGACCTGCCGATGTCGGTCGACGTCATTTCGCGCGACGCGATCCAGGAGGCCAAGCCGCGCGTCAATGTCTCCGAGGACCTGAACCGCGCTCCCGGTACCTTCGTGCAGAACCGCGAGAACTTCGCGCAGGAACTGCAGATCACGATCCGCGGCTTCGGCGCGCGTTCGCAGTTCGGCACGCGCGGCGTCAAGTTGATCGTCGACGGCCTGCCGGCCAGCTCGCCCGACGGACAGGGCAATCCGGGCGTGTTCGACCTCGGCGCCGCCGATCGCATCGAGGTGCTGCGCGGCCCGTTTTCGGCGCTCTACGGCAATCACTCGGGCGGCGTGGTGCAGGTGTTCAGCGAGACCGGCGCGACACCACCAGCGGTCGTGCCGGATCTGGAGTTCGGCAGCTACGGATTCCAGCGCTACGGCCTGAAAGGCGGGGGCGCCAGCGGCGCGTTCAACGGGTTCGCGAATGTCTCGTACTTCAGCACTGACGGTTACCGCGACCACAGTGCTGCGACCAAGACGCAGTTCAGCACCAAGCTCGGCTACGACCTCAACGAGAGCAATCGGCTGACACTGGTAGCGACCGCGTTCAACCAGCCCGACGCGCAGGATCCGCTCGGACTGACGCAGGCGCAGGTGCAGCAGAATCCGCGACAGGCGCAGCCGGTCGCAATCGCATTCAACACGCAGCGCTCGCTCGACAACCTGCAGGGTGGGCTGGTGTACGACAGCACGCTCGGCGCACGCGACAGCCTGCGCGTGGTGGCCTACGCGGGCAGCCGCAGCAACGAGCAGTTCCTTGCGGTGCCGATCGACGCGCAGCTGGCTGCGTCGAGCTCGGGTGGAGTTTCATCGCTCGATCGCCAGCTTGGCGGTGGCAGCGTGCGCTGGACGCACCGGCAGGATGTGTCCGGGGGGCCGCTGACGGTGACGTCGGGTGTCGAGTACGACGGTTCGACCGAGGCGCGGCAGGGCTTCATCAACAACTTCGGGGTGCAGGGCGCCCTAAAGCGCGACGAGGACAACATCGTCGACAGCCTGGGCGCCTACCTTCAGGCCGACTGGCAGTTCTCTCCGCGCTGGTCGGTCTCCGCCGGCGTCCGTTACACGACCGTCGAGTTCACGTCGGAGGATCACTACATCGCCGCCGGCAATCCGGACGACAGCGGCTCGACCCGCTACGCGGAATGGACGCCGACGCTGGGACTCGTGTTCAGCGTCACGCCGACGCTCAACGTCTACGCGAGCTACGGCCGCTCGTTCGAAACGCCGACCAGCATCGAACTGGCGTATCGGCCAGATGGCGCCAGCGGACTCAACTTCTCGATGGAACCGTCGATCAGCAACCAGCTGGAAGTGGGAGCCAAGGCGATCCTGGGCGCGGCGACCCGCATCAACGTCGCAGTCTTCAGCATCCAAACGCAGGGCGAGATCGTGATCGCGCGCAACACCGGAGGGCGGTCGTCGTACCAGAACTCCGGCGACTCGTCGCGGCTCGGCGCCGAGCTGATGTTCGAGAGCGACCTCGGCGCCGGCCTTTCCACCCACGTTGCACTGACACTGCTCAACGCCCGCTTCGATACTGCGTTTCGCACGTGTGCTCCGCTGGCCGCGTTCTGCAATCCGATCACCGGCGCCAACACTGCGGTGGTGCCGTCCGGTAACCGCATCCCGGGTGTTCCCAATGCAACGCTGTTCGCCGACCTGGCCTATCGCAATCCCGCACTCGGGCTCACCGGCGCGCTCGAGGTGATCGCCGCCGGCTCGGTGCCGGTCAACGATTTCAATTCGGAGTACGCAGCCGGCTACACCATTGCGAACCTGTGGGCCGGGCTCGCGCAGCAGGCCGGACGCTGGCGCTTCCGCGAGTTCGCACGCGCCAACAACCTGTTCGGCCGGGAGTACATCGGCGCGGTGATCGTCGGCGATGCCAACGGCCGCTACTACGCGCCAGCGCCGACGCGCAACTTCCTGGTCGGCGCCAGCGCCACGTACACCTTCTAGGCCCTAGATTCCCGTGTAGCGCTCGCGCAGCCTGCGATGCAGGATCTTGCCGGTGGCCGTGCGCGGCATCTCGGCATCATCGATGAACAAGACCGACCGCGGCCGCTTGTAGCCGGCGATCTTGTCGCGACACCACTCGAGAACCTGGGCTTCGGTCACCGTCGCTCCGGCGTGCGTCACGATCACCGCGTGGACCGCTTCACCCCATTTCTCGTGCGGGCACACCGATCACCGCAACGTCCTTCACGCCGGGGCAGCGTCCGATCACGTCCTCGACTTCGGACGGGTACACGTTCTCGCCGCCGCTGATGATCATGTTGCTCTTGCGGTCGACCAGATGGATGTAGCCCTCGGCGTCGCGACGGCGCCAGATCGCCGACGCTGCAGCTGCCGTCCGCGCGAAGGGCCTCGGCGGTTTTCTCAGGGTTGTTCCAGTAGCCGTCGAAGGTGTATGGCGTGCGCGAATGCAATTCGCCCAGCTCGCCGTCCGGCACTTCACGCCCGTCCGGGTCCAGCAATCGCACCGGGCCGGAGCCGGTCCATTCGCGGCCGACCGAGCCCAGATGCGAGAGCTGCTCATCGGGCCGAAGCAAGGTGACCCAGCCCGCCTCGGTCGAGCCGTACAGCTCGTACAGCTCCGAGTTTCGGAAATGCTCGAGGATGGCGAGCTTGGTGTCGCGCCGCGCCGGCGCCGATGAAATCATCAGCTTGCGCATCCGCGACACGTCGTAGCGCGCCTTCACCGCAGCGGGCAGGCCGAGCATCATGATGTAGTGCGTCGGCACCAGCGAGGTGAAGCTCACGTGCTGCTCGGCCATCGTGCCGAGCAGCGCCTCCGGGTCGAAGCTCGCATGGTCGTCGACCACGCAGGTCGCGCCGAGATAGGTGAAGCTGAAGCTGAAGTACAACGAGTTCGCATGACACATCGGCATCACCAGCAGCGCGGTGTCACGCGCGGTGAGCTGCATATCGAGCGCGGTCACCAGCGAAATCAATGCGCTGCCCTGGTGGTTGCGGATCGCGCCCTTCGGCCGACCAGTGGTGCCCGAGGTGTACATCAGCGCCCAGGTGTCGGCGGGTTGCACGCGCTGCTCAAGCGGTCGGGCCGAGCCCGCCTTGATCAGCGCCTCGTAGCCGCGCCAGCCCCGCGGGGTCCGCTGCGTCCCGAAATGCACCCAGGCCGCGCCGCCGATCGCCGTCGAGCCCGTGCGCAGCGGTTCGACGCGCTCGACGAGCGCGTCCTGCACCACCATCGCGCGCGCTTCGCAGTTGGCGACGATGTATTCGATCTCCGGTGGCGTCAGGCGGAAGTTGACCGGCACCGCGACCAGTCCCGCTTTGGCCAGCGCGACGTACAGTTCGAGCCACTCGACACAGTTGTAGGCCAGCAGTGCGACGCGGTCGCCCTTCGCCAGGCCCAGGCCGAGCAGTGCGTTGGCGAGCCGGTTGCTGCGCTCGTCCCACTCAGCGAACGTCAATGCGCGCTTTGAGTCGCGCGCGCCGATCTTGGCGGGCTGCAGCCGCGCATGCGCGGCGACGATCTCGCCGACGTTGAGCACACCGCTCACGATCGCCTCGCCCGCTCCGCATCATCCCAGGCGGTCAGCGCCTGGAAGTCGCCCGCGAATGCAAGCCCCTTGCCGGCGTCCGAACTGAGCGCGTCGCGTGTCACTACCACGTCGATCAGCGCGGGAGCCTTCGCGAACGCCTCCGTAATCGCGCCCTTCAGCCGCGCCGGATCGGTGACGCGCTCGCCGTGCAGGCCGAACGCGCGCGCCATCGCCGCGTAGTCGCTCCACGCCAGCTCGGTGCCGACGATGCGGCCGCCGTAGTTCATCACCTGGTCCACCCGTTCAATGTTCCACGCAGCGTTGTTCGCCACGATGAAGACGACCTTGGCGCCGTGTCGCTGCGCGGAGTCGATCTCCATCGCGTTGATGCCGAATGCGCCGTCGCCCGTGACGACGACCACCTGCCGGTCCGGATGCAGCAGCGCGGCCGCCACGCCGTAGGGCGTGCCGACGCCAAGGCAGCCGAACGCACCGGAATCGAGGTAGCAGCGCGTGTCGAGCCCCATGCGGGCAAAGCTCAGGATGTCGCCGCCGTCGGCGACGGTGATCGCATCGGGTCGCAGGACCTCGAGCAGCGCGGCGAAGATGCGATTCGGGTGCATGCGCCCGTCCTTGCCGGCGGGTGCATCGGCAAGTGCTGCCGCGTACTTCTGCGCGCGCCTCAGGTGCTCGATGCGCAGGGCCTCGCACCACCCGGTATCCAGGTTTGGGCTACGTCCACGCAGTGAACGCACCATTGCGGCGAGCGCGAGAGCCGGGTGCGCAAACAGTTCGACCGCCCCGCGTCGGTTCTCGCGCAGCTCCTCGGGGTTGTCGCCGATCCGCAGGAAGCGCGCCTGCGGCCAGACGGCCGGCGACCCGTAGCCGGTCTGGTAATCCAGCTTGCGCCCGACGACGATCGCGAGATCGGTCTCGTTCATCGCGCGCGCTCGCGTGGCACTGACGACCGACGGATGCTCGCCCGGCACCAGCCCCCGGCTCTCCTGCGTGTCGAGGTAGAGCGCGCCGGTTGCATCGAGAAAGCTCAGCAGCTCGGCTGCTGCTGCCTGCGCGCCGCGACCTGTGAGGACGACCGGGCGGCGGGCCTGCGAAATCAGCTGTACAGCCTGCTCGACCTGCGCCGCGTCCGGCGGGATCCGACGGGGCGGCCGCGGCTGCAGGTATTCCGGTAAGGCAACGCGCTGCGGCACGGTCTGGCGCAATACGTCGGTCGGAATCTCGACGTACACCGGGCCTGGAGTGTTGCCGTCGCCGAGCGCTGTGGAAAGCGCCTTGTCCAGATCGCGCAGCAGGTTGCCGGCGACGCGCAGCGTGCGTGCCGAACGGCTCACCGGCCGCATGATGCCGACGTGATCGATGCCCTGCAGCGGCCCGAGGTCGTCCTGCGGCACCGGGGCGCAGCCGCCGACCAGCAGCACGGGCACGCGTTCCAGCTGGGCATTCGCCATGGCCGTTACGCAGTTCGTCACGCCGGGTCCGGCGGTCACCATGGCGACACCGAAACCGCCGCTCAACACCGCTTCCGCATGAGCCATGTGGACCGCGGCGCCCTCGTCGCGTACGTCGACGATGCGCACGCCTTTGGACGCAAGATGGTCCCAGATCGGCTGGATGTGGCCGCCCTGCAGCCCGAACACGCGGACGACTCCATGCGCGACGAGAAAATCGGCCACCCACTCCGCGACGGTGCGGGCGCCTGTGCCAGCCGTGCTCATTGAGCCGCCTCCTATATGCGCATGGGACGCGCCGTTAGCCGTGACGCCCGAAGGATGCGGCCGGCGGTCGCGAGCGCGGATTATCGATCCGGATGGCGCCGAATCGTCAAGCGTCGTTGCACGACGCTCTGACGGCCGATCACCGCGTCATCGCAGTGTCGACAGATACTCGATCAGATCTGCCCGATCGCGCGCTTCATCGACGCGGTATCCCATGCGCTGGCCGGGGATCAGCTTTTCCGGATCGGCGAGCCAGAGGTCGAGCGTCGCCCCGTCCCAGACGATCGTTGAACTCCTGAGTGCCTGCGAGTACTCGAAGCTCGCAACGGCGCCGGCGCGTCGTCCAACCACCCCGGCATGGCGCGGTCCCACGCGATCCTGATCGACCGAGTGGCACGCCCCGCAGCGGGCCTCATACAGTTCGCGACCGCGCATTGCATCTCCGGCCTGAACCTCGCCGAGGACGAGGAGCAGGGCCGCGCCAGTGAGCAGGGATGTTCGCAGCATGCGTTCTCCGCGCCCCGGCGCATTGCCGGGGCGCACAAGGGCTGCGAATCTCACGCGCCGAAGTACAGCGGCGCCGCGGGCAGGGCACGACCGAGCGAACTCGACAGCACGGTCCAGTGCATTGTTTCGTCGGCGGCCAGCCGGCCCGCGATCTTTGCCAGTGCGGGATCGCGGAACGACGGAATGACTCCGAGGTAGGCATTGGCGGCGCCCAGCTCCAGTCGCGTGGCCAGCGCGAGGACGTCGGCCTGGTTCTTCAGCATGCCGGCGTTCAGCGCTTTCGCGTAGTCGTCGAGCGATTTTTCGGCGACCGGCATCCCGCCCATCTTCTGGATCGTCGCCACGAGTGCGTCGCGATGGCCCTTGTGGTGCGACTGGAACAGCACGGCCGTCTCGAGCACCGGCTTCTGCAGCAGGCCGCTCTGCGCGCCGAGCTGATAGGCCGCGATCGCCTCGTGCTCCAGTCCGAGCGCGACGTTCAGTATCGCGGTGTCCTTGGCGGGATCGCCCTCGGCGCGTGCGAGGCGCGGAACGCCGGCGAGCACGCCGACGGCGGCTGCCGACAGCGTCAGCGACGTGGACTGGGACAGGAACTGGCGGCGGGCCAGCGGCATTGAGGTCGTCATCGTTTCTCTCCGTCGTGGATGCAGCCACGAACGGCTGCAGCGCCGATACGGATCACGACGCGGTTTGGATGCAGCCTCAGCTGATGGCACCGACCAGGATCACCGGGCCGGTCGGCGCGCCGGTGGGCGATCCTCCGCTGGGCTCGACCGACACCGCGAGCTTCGCGCCTGAGCGCAGCCGCGCACTGTGGGCCGCGGGCACGGTGACGCGTGCGTCGAGCGCAGCCAGCACCCCGAGCGAGATCGGCGGGCCGCCTTCCGCGGGCAACAGCCACAGCTCGTAGCTCGATCCGCCCGGCGCGGTAGACGGTCGCGCCGCACGCAGCGCCAGGGTTCTTCTGTCCTGCGATGCCATCGCCGTGACCGTCGTCGGTGCGTCGGGGCCAGCGAGTCGCGCGAGCTCGGTCAGCGCCTCAGCAGGTGGGCGCAGCACGGTCAACGCAATACCGAGCGCCACCACTGCTGTCGCCAGCGCCGCCCATACCGGCCAGCCGAGCCGCGCGTGCCAAGGTCGCGCAAGCTTCAGCTCGCGCTGCAGGCGCGCCCACCCGCCAGGGTTCGGCGTCACCGCTCCGCCCTCCCCCGGCAGCGGCGCATAGGTGCGCTCCAGGTGAGCCAGCCGCTGTGCCACCATCGGTTCGTCGCGCAGGGCGCGCTCGAAGCGCGTGCGCGCGGGACCCCGCAGCGTTCCCAGCAGGTACTCGCCGCACAACGCGTCGAGTGCGCGATGACGCGCGAGCTTCATCGCGGAGCCTCCAGACAGGATTCGACGCAGCGCCTGAGGTTATCCATGCCGCGGCGGATCCAGCTCTTCACGGTACCGAGGGGCTTGCCCAGGTGCGCCGCCAGGTCGCCGTGGCTCAGGCCCTGGTCGTACGCCAGCACCAGCGCCTGCCGCTCGGGGGCCGCCAGTTCGCCGAGGCAGCGACGCAGGAAGGCGCGCACACGCCGCGCATCGAGGCGCTCGTCTTCGCCGTCGCTCGCCCAGTCGTACAGGCGATCGAGCGCCCCTTCCGGGTCGGCGTCCTCTGACTCGTGGTACGAATCGACACGCGCCACGTCGTGGCTCTCCATCACATCGAGTGCGCGATGACGCACGATGGCGGTCATCCAGCCGACCGGCGCGCCGCCGACCGGATCGAAACTTCCCGCAGAATTCCAGATCCGAGTAAAGGCGTCATGCAGCACCTCCTCGGCCACTTCGCGCCGCCGCACGATGCGCAGCGCAACGCCCAGCAGCACAGGTGCCGACAGTCGGTACAGGCGTTCGAACGCCGCAGCGCTCGATCTGCCGCGCGTCGCGGAATCGAGCAGTAGGCGTCTGATCTCGGCTTCGTCCAGCATGCGTATAGCGAGGTTACGGGTGACCTACGGCTTCGGATGCCGGATCCAGCGCCGCGCCGCAATCCTGGCAATAGCGTGCTCTATCGGTGTGATCGGCGCTGCCGCACGAGCTGCAGCGCCGCACGCGATCCGCGTCGTGGAGCCGCTGGCTGGTCATCTCCGCTGTGACGATGCCGGTCGGAACGGCCAGGATGCCCCAGCCAAGCAGCATGCTGAGGCTTGCAAGGGCGCGGCCGAGATCCGTCTTCGGCGTGATGTCACCGAACCCGACGGTGGTCACGGTCGTGATCGCCCAGTAGACGGATATGGGTATGCTGGTGAAGCCGTTTTCTGGCCCTTCGATCAGGTACATCAGGGTCCCGATGAGGACGACCAGCATGAACACGGTGCCGATGAAGACAGAGATCTTTCGCCGGCTTGCGTACAGCGCTCCGCCCAGGCGGCGGTACTCCTGGATGTATTCGGTGAGTTTGAGAATCCGGAAGACGCGCAGCAGGCGGAGCAGGCGGATCTCTATCAGTGCGTGCAGGGCCGGGAAGAACAGTGCCAGGTAGGTCGGCAGCACCGAAAGCATGTCGACGATGCCGAAGAAGCTGCGCGCGTAGCGGATCGGGCGCTCGACGCACCACAGCCGAACGCAGTACTCGACCGTGAAAAGCAGCGTGAAGCCCCATTCGAGGACATTGAACAGCGTCCCATAGCGTGCCTCCAGGCTGGCGACGCTGTCGAGCATGACGACGATGACGCTGGCGACGATCGCCCACAGAAGCACGATGTCGAACAGCCTGCCGGCGCGCGTGTCGGATTCGAAGATGACGACGAACAGGCGCCGCCGCCAGCCGCCCGAGGGAATGCCGAAGCGCCGGGCCTCAGACGACTCGCCGGCGCGTTCGCCGAGCTGGAGCTTGTCGGCAACCGGAGTGGGGTCCATGTGCACACCTGCGGAGAAGCGATTCGGCAGGATAGACGCTAGGCTTGCCCGCGCACCATGAACACGCCCCGCGTCATTGCCCACCTCGACATGGACGCGTTCTATGCGTCGGTCGAGTTGCTGCGCTATCCGGAACTGCGCGGACGGCCGGTGGTCATTGGCGGCGGACGCGCGCACCAACCGGTCTGGGAGACCGATCCTGCGACCGGGGAGCGCCGGCGCCGCTTCGCCACGCTGAAGGGATATGTCGGTCGCGGAGTCATCACGACCGCGACCTATGAGGCGCGCGCGCTCGGCGTCAATTCGGCGATGGGCATGATGAAGGCGGCCGCGCAAGGCGCCGGACGCGGTGCTGCTGCCGGTGGACTTCGACGAGTACCGCAAGTACTCGCGGCTGTTCAAGGCCGCAGTGCGCGCACTGGCACCGCAGGTCGAGGATCGCGGCATCGACGAGATCTACGTCGATCTGACCGACGTCGTCGCCGCGCGCCTGCCGGACGACGAGGAGGCCGGTCGACCCCGACGACGCCGAGCACAACGTCTGGTGGTGCGCACGCGAAGTCGGCGCCGAACTGAAGCAGGCGGTGCGCGACGCGACCGGACTCAGCTGCTCGATCGGGCTGGCACCGAACAAGCTGATCGCGAAGATTGCCTCCGAGCTCGACAAGCCCGATGGCCTGACGGTCGTGACCGACAAGGACGTCGCGACGCGCCTGTGGCCGCTGTCGGTGCGGCGCCTGCAATGGCGTCGGGCCGAAGTCGGCGGCGAAGCTGGCGCGGCTTGGCATCGCGACGATCGGCGAGCTGGCGCAGGCCGATCGTGAGTGGCTGGCCCGGCACTTCGGCGCGAGCTACGCCGCGCTGGCTCGCCGACGCGGCGCGCGGTCGCGACGAGCGGCCGATCGTGACCGACGAGCGAGCCCAAGTCGATCAGCCGGGAAACCACCTTCGATCGCGACCTGCACGCGGTGCGCGACCGCGCGCAGCTGTCGCGCATCTTCACCGCGCTGTGCACGCAGCGTCGCTGCCGACCTGCGCGCGCAAGCGCTATGCCGGACGCACGATTGGCATCAAGCTGCGTTTCGACGACTTCAGCACGGTGACTCGCGACCAGACGCTGCCGGCGCCGGTCAGCGACGCGCAGGCGATTCGTCGCGCCGCCGGCGAATGCCTGAAGCGCGTCGACCTGTCACGTCGCATCCGGCTGCTCGGCGTGCGCGTCGGATCGCTCGAGCCGGTGGTGGAACGACGCCACGCCCTCGGCATCGGCTCAGTAGCCGCTCTTCGGACGCGCGCGCGTAGTACTCGTCCACGCGGAACACGAAGTCGGAACTCGCCAGCGGAATGTGGCAGCTGCGGCAGGCGGTCAGGCTGTCGGCGGTCTTCGTGCCGCTTGCGTCGTACGCGGTGAACACCCAGTCGCCAGTCCGAAGCTCCGATGGCAGGTTGGCGCCATAGCCGCGACCCTTGGCCATCACGAAGACCCGCACGAGATTGCTCTTGACCAACTTGCCGTCGGCACCGGACCGCGGGTTGCCTGCGGCGTCGACCTGCACGGCGAAGTTTTCCATCACGATCACCGTGCCGTTCGGGAAGGGCTGGTCCGCCTTGCTGCCGGTCCCGGTCGGATTGATGTAGATGTCGCGCACCTGCTTGGCATCTGGCCGCTGGACTGAGCTCAGGAACTTGGGCCAGGTCTTGTAGTCGGCCGGCAGAGCCACCTCGCCATCGTTGACGGGCTTGGTCGGGGTGGCGCAGCCGAATAGCACGGCGGCGCAGGTGGCAAGCAAAGCAGAGACGGGGAGCAGTCGCATCGTCGGGTCCTTCCTTGTGTCGTGCGGGCGGGGCCGGAGGCCGCGGGCTCTGGATACTGGCCTGCGTCAGACCTTCGGTCAACTGCGTGAGTCGGGACAGGCGCGCCGGCGCTTGCGGCGCGAGTTCGAGACTCCCGTCTAGTCCGGCCGCGACCTCAGGCTCTCCCGATGTTTGCAGACGTGTAAGGTTGACAATATCGCGTTCACCACAGATCGCCGTGTCATGACTTCACAAGTTTCGCCCTGGATGTCTCCGGACCTCGAGGTCTATCGCGACACGCTTGCGTCGCTTCGTCGAGACCGAGATCGTTCCGCACCAGGAGCGCTTCGCCAAGCAGCAGCATGTGGACCGCGCGCTGTGGACCAAGGCCGGCGAGCTCGGCGTGCTGTGCGCCGACATCCCTGAGGAGTACGGCGGCGCCGGCGGCAGCTTTGCGCACATGGCGGCGCTCTTCGAGGAACTCGGCGCCGCGGGCGACACGTCGTTCGGCATCCACGTCCACCTGATCGTCGCGCACTACCTGCTGAACCACGGCACCGAAGAGCAGAAGCGCAGCTACCTGCCACAGCTTGCGAGCGGCGCGATGATCGGTGCGATCGCGATGTCCGAGCCGGCTGCGGGCTCGGACCTGCAGGGCGTGCGCACGCGCGCCGTGCGTGACGGCGACGGCTACGTCATCAACGGCTCGAAGACCTTCATCTCGAACGGCTACCTCGCCGACCTGATCGTCGTCGTCGCGAAGACCGATGCCGGCGGCGGGTTCGCGCGGGCTGTCGCTGATGCTGGTCGAGACGCGCAACGTCCAGGGCTTCCGGGTCGGACGCATCCTCGACAAGATCGGCCAGAAGGGCCAGGACACCTGTGAACTCTTCTTCGACAACGTGCGTGTCCCGGCCGATGCGTTGCTCGGCGGCATCGAGGGCAAGGGATTCGCGCAGCTGATGGCGCGAACTGCCGTACGAGCGCACGCTGGTCGGCATCGGGGCGGTTTCGGCGATCGAGCGCGCGGTGCGGCTGACGATCGAGTACGCGCGCGAGCGCTCGGCGTTCGGCCAGAAGCTGATCGAGATGCAGAACACGCGCTTCAAGCTGGCCGAGGTCAAGACCCTGGCCGTGGTCGCTCGAACCTTCATCGATCGTTGCATCCAGCAGGTGATCGACGGCACGCTGGATACCGCGACCGCCTCGATGGCCAAGTGGTACCTGACGGATCTGCAGTGCAAGGTCGTCGACGAATGCCTGCAGCTGTTCGGCGGCTACGGCTATATGCTCGAATACCCGATCGCGCGCATGTACGTCGACGCGCGGGTGCAGCCGATCTACGGCGGCACCAACGAGATCATGAAAGAGATCATCGCTCGCTCGCTGTAGAACCGGAGGCGGTCATGGCAGACAAGGTGGTGGTGGCCGGGGTCGGGATGATCCCGTTCCGCAAGCCGGGCGACCATCCGCCGTACTACGAGATGGGCGCCGAAGCGGCGCGGCTCGCGCTGGCCGATGCCGGCGTCGGCTACGCGCGAGGTCCAGCAGGCGTATGTCGGCTACGTCTACGGCGATTCGACCTGCGGGCAGCGCGCGCTCTACGAAGTCGGGTTGACCGGCGTGCCGATCGTCAACGTCAACAACAACTGCTCGACCGGTTCGACCGCGCTCTTCCTGGCGCGGCAGGCGATCGAGGCCGGCGCCGATTGCGTGCTGGCGCTCGGCTTCGAGCAGATGAAGCCGGGCGCGCTCGGCGCGGTGTTCACCGACCGGCCGACTCCGTTCGACCGGTTCGACGCTGTCACCGAGGAACTGGTCGGCGAGTCGCAGATCCCGCTCGCGCTGCGCTACTTCGGCGGCGCCGGGCCGCGAGCACATGCAGCGCTACGGCACGCCGCTGGAAACGTTCGCACAGATCCGCGCCAAGGCGAGCCGCCATGCGGAGAACAATCCGCTCGCACTGTTCCGCAAACCGGTCACCGCCGAGCAGGTGCTGGCCGACGTGCAGGTCTGGCCGGGCGTGATGACGCGGCTGATGGCGTGCCCGCCGACCTGCGGCGCGGCCGCCGCGTTGCTGGTGTCGCGAAGAGTACGCGCGCCGCAACGGCCTCGACACGACGGTGCGCATCCTCGCGCAGGCGATGACGACGGACACCGCAAGCAGCTTCGAGAGTCGTTCGATGATGAGCCTGGTCGGTGCCGACATGGCCAAGGCGGCTGCCGATGCGGTGTACGAGCAGGCCGGAATCGGACCGGAGGATATCGACGTCTGCGAACTGCACGACTGCTTTGCGCAGAACGAACTGATCAGCTACGAGGCGCTGGGCTTCTGCGCACCGGGCGAGGCGGCGAAGTTCGTCGCCGACGGCGACAACACCTACGGCGGCGCGGTCGTCACCAATCCATCGGGCGGCCTGCTGTCGAAAGGGCACCCGCTCGGCGCCACCGGGACTCGCGCAGTGCTACGAACTGACGCAGCAATTGCGCGGCCGCGCCGACGCGCGGCAGGTCGAGGGCGCGCGCCTTGGCCTGCAGCACAACCTGGGTCTCGGCGGCGCCTGCGTGGTGACGCTGTACGGTCGCGGCTGATTGCGACGGTCGAGCGCGGCATCAGCAACCGCCGAGGGGAAGGTCGAGCGCCTGCAGCACTCGTCCTCCCGGTCCATTCCTGCACGAAGGCGACGATCGCAAGGCGATTGAGGTCCGCCGCCGGCAACGGCCATTGCACCGGTCCGGCCGTTAAAGGTAGCGGCCCGCTCCACGCGCGCACGACGCGGTGGTTCGTCAGGGTTTCGCCTCGATTTTCTCCGGCAGAAACGGCGGTCTTCAGTCCGCTTTCGACCAGCGCGAGCACCAGCCGCGGGTCGCGTGTGCTGCGAAATGCGACGGCGGTCGGCTCGACCGTGATCGTTGAGTTCGACACGCGCGCTGCGATCGCCACGCGTGCCTCGGCGGGCGCTGCGACGATCGCGCGGATTTGGGCGTCGAACTGCGCTGCCGCCGACCACCCGCGCAGCTCGCGCGCCTGCACGAACACTCCGGGCGTGTACACCGTGCCGCTGCCGGCCGCCTGTGCGAGCTCGCGTTGGCGCAGCGTGAACTCGGGGCGCGCATACGGGTCCTTCCAGCCGATGTAATCCCAGTAGCTGACGTGCATCGCCAGCGGAACGACCTGGGTTCGCGGATAGCGACCTTCGAGCTGGCCGAGCCAGCGGTCGGCGGGCGGGCAGCTCGAGCAGCCCTGCGAGGTGTAGAGCTCGACCAGCGCCGTCTGGTGCGCAGTGCTGACAGCGCTGCACGAGCCGGGTGAGGCGGCAGTGGCCACCGTGGCCGTCGCGAGCAGTAACGCGCTCAGCATCTCAATCCTTCTCCGATCTGCTTGTGATGCAGGCAAGGCAGATTGAGCCTGCGATCGGCCGGATCCCCGAGCGCGGCGTCCAGCTGCAGCCGCGTCCGGGAGCCGGCTCGCCTGCGACCGGAGCGACCTACGAGCCGTGATGAATGTCGTTGATCAGCGACTTGAATCCTTCCTTGGTCATCGCATCGCCCTTCATCATCATCGCGCTGTCCTTGGACGCCTTCATCTTGGCCATCTTCATGTCGTAGGCCTTGCCCATGGCGTCCAGGAATTCCTGCTTGGTGATCATCGAGTCCTTGTTCTTGTCCGCCATCGAATAGATCATGTTGAAGTCGATGTCGCCGCCGTCGGCGCGGGCCGGCAGGCTGACCGTCGCGGCCAGCATTCCCAGCGTGACAGCCGATACAGCGAGAAAGGATTTCTTCATATATGTGCTCCGAAAGAGTTGATTGATGCTGCCAAATGAACGTACGCGTTTGGAATATTCATCGCTGCGCGTACGTCTCCTTCGCGACGACTCGCCTTGCAGGCGTGCCATCGGGAACCCAGAATCGCCAGCCCGCGGCCGAATCCTCGGCGTGGTCAGTCCAGGCCAAGTTTCCTGTCGAGTGCGAGTCGTCCTGCCCCGCGTCCGGCCAGATACAACAGCGCGGTGGCCCACACCAGGTGCGTGGGCCAAGCGCTCGGATAGACGAGGAACTGGATGACCGCAGTCATGGCGAGCAGCGCCAGTGCGGATACGCGCGTGGCGAGACCGAGCACCAGCAGGATCGGAAACAGGTGCTCGGCGACCGCGGCCAGATGAGCCCCCGCGACCGGCGGCAGCAGCGGCAGCTGATATTCGTCTGCGAACAGCGCCACCGCGCCGTCGCTGATCGTGAACCAGCCCTCGACCTTGGTGCGGCCCGACAGCCAGAAGACGCCGGCGATGCCGAAGCGTGCGGCGAGCGCCAGCAGATCGTGTCCGATCCAGCGCGTGAGCCGATCGGCCCAGCGGTTGTAGAGAGCGCGCGGTCCGCGGGTCGGCAACGCGGTTGCAGCCGGTCCGTGGGTCATCATGGTGTGTCCTTTGTCGAGGTTATGCATGCGAAGGCGCCGGCGCGCAGGGTGAGTCCGAACACCGCGGAGACGTCGGCGTCGGCATCGGCATCGCGTGCAGCGGCTACGGCGTCGGCGATCGATCGTCCCTGGGAGCATGCCGTGAGCAGCGCGACGCCCGCGCGGCCGATCGCATGGTCGATCACCGCGCCGTGCGGCCGTGTCAGCAGCACGCCTTCACCGACCCACTCGATCGGCGTTGCGAAGTCCGCGGCGCCGTGCCGGTTGCGGCTCCATACGCTATGGATCGGCTGGCCGTCGAACCATTGCCAGCGTGCCGCGGCGTGAGGCCGCAGGCCCAGGCGGTTCATGTCGTGCTCGGTGAGTTCTTTCAGCGCGGAAGCGTCCAGCACGTCATCGTCCGCAGCCACATGGGCCTCGCTCCAGAAGCGGTCGACACGTGCGACCGCCGGCAGATAGTCGAGCTCGCGAGCCGGCTCGAACTTCTCGAGAAAGTCCGCGAAGCCTTCACCGTAGGTCAGCAGCGTCGGATCGCGCGGCAGATGAGCGCGCGCGTAGACGGCCGCCGCCGCTCGGAACCAGGATTCGCCAACCAGCCGCTCGACCGCGGGAAAATTCGCCTGCAGCGCGTCGATGCAGCCGGTCAGCACCGTGTTGCGATAGACCGAGAAGCCTGGTTGGTCGATGAGCCGCGCAAGCGCGGCTGGTGCACCCGCTCGTGGTTCATCGGCCAGCAGCGCGTGTGCAAACGCGTCCTGCCACTCGGCGAGTGTCGCGACACTCATGCGGCCCTACCTTTCTCGTTGCCGAGTGATCGGTGCCTGGAGTGGCATGCCAAGATGGACTCCAGGCGGCGGGAGGGGATGGCTTTCATGCTGGCTGCCTGCGATGGCTCAGGAGGCATCTCCCCCCTCTCCGCCTTCCCTTCTCGACCGCTGATTAGGCTTTGCGAGTCATCGCTGTGTAGGGCGAAGTTGGCGAGGAAGGGTTGCCTGATCGATCGCGAAGGAGAGTGCCAATGACCACGTCTGTCGGCATCGATGTCGCCAAGGAAGTGCACTGGGTCTGTGCTATCGACTCTGGCGGCAAGGTCGTCCTCAACCGCAAGCTTCTCAACACCCCAGAAGACCTGCAGCAACTCGTCGTCGAGTTGCTGGCGTTGCCTGCGCCACAGCGCGTGGGCATTGATGTGTTGGGAGGCATCGCTTCGCTGGCGCAAGCCGTGCTGCTGCAAGCCGGCCTGGCGCTGGTGCACGTGCCAGGGCTGGCCGTCAATCGCGCCCGCCAAGGCACGGTCGGCGGGGAGTCCAAGAGCGATCCGCGCGATGCCAGAGTCATTGCCGAGCAGGTGCGCACCCGCACCGACCTGCGCGCCGTCACCGCTCAGACCGAACTGGACATCGAACTGCGGCTGCTGGTGTCGCGCCGAGGCGACCTGAGCACCGAGCAGACGCGTCGCCTGGCGCGCATGCACGACCTCCTGGTGGGCATCTTCCCCGAGCTGGAGCATGCCTTGGACCTGACCAGCAAGACTGCACTGACGTTGCTCAGCCGCTTCGTCACCCCGTTGGAGCTGCGTCAGGCCAGCGACGATCAGTTGCGCGCAGCGCTCGGCGCGCTCGCCAACCGCAGCTTCGCCCGCAAGCTCATCACCACCGCACGCGCTGTGGCCGCGCGTCAAACCATCGCCGTGCCCGGCGAGGCGCTCACGGCGCGCCTGATCAAGGAGCTCGCCGCCGAAGCGCTGCGCACCATCGAGCAGCTGGCCGCGCTCGATCGCGAACTCGAGCAACGCCTTGCATTGCACCCTGATGCGGCCCTCATCCGTAGCCTGCCCGGCATGGGGGCCTTGATGACCGCCGAGTTCATCGCCGAGGCAGGCACCATCGAACGCTTCAGGTCCCCCGACGCCCTGGCCGCCGCCGCCGGACTCGCGCCCGTACTCAAGCAGTCGGGCAAGTCGCGCCGACTGCAACGACCCCACGGCGGCAACAAGGGCCTCAAGCGCGTCTTCTACCAGTCCGCCTTCGCCTCGCTGCACAGCCCAGACAGCCGCGCCTTCTACACCCGCAAGCGCCAAGAGGGAAAACGGCACCACCAGGCCGTCATCGCACTCGCTCGCCGTCGCGTCAACGTCCTGTGGGCCGTGCTGCGCGATCGCCAGCCCTTCCACCTCAACGTCACCGCGAACGCTTGACAAAAACATTAGGCTGCCTCCGCCAGGGGCTGCATGCGCAGCAGCGCATCGGCCTGGTTGCGCTCGGCAAGCAACTCCGCGAAGGTGGGGATGTGCGCGTCGCGCTCGATCAGCGTGGGGCGCGGCCCGATGCGATCGATCAACCGCTGATAGAGCGACCAAACCTCCGGGGCGACCGGTGCATCGTGGCTGTCGATCAGCAAGCGTTCGCCCAGCGCCGGATCAACGCTGTGACCGGCCAGGTGGATTTCCGCGACGAGGTCGGCCGGGACCGAATCGATCGTGTCTTCGGGCCGCTCGCCGAGGTTGCGCGCACTGACAAAGACGTTGTTGACGTCGAGCAGCAGGTGGCATCCGCTGCGACGCGCGATCGCGGTCAGGAATTCGACCTCGCCGTACTCGTGTTCGTCGAACGTCAGGTAGTGCGACGGGTTCTCCAGCGCAATCGGACGCTGCAGCCGGTCCTGCACCCGGCCGATGTTGTCGACCAGTCGCCGCAACGTGTCCGCGGTGCGCGGCACCGGCAGCAAATCGGGCCGGTAGCTCCCGCGCCAGGTGCTCCATGCCAGGTGTTCGGATATCAGCGCCGGGTCGTAGCGCCGCACCAGCGCGGCGAATCGCTCGAGATGGGTCTCATCCGGGCCCTCGTCCGACGCGAGCGACATCGCGACGCCGTGGAACGACAGCGGGTGCGTCGAGCGCAGCGTTTCCAGCCACGCCGGGCGCGGGCCGCCAGCCACCATGTAGTTCTCCGGATGGACTTCGAACCACAGCCCGGCGGCGCGGCAGTCGCGCGCGTCGCTGAAATGCTGCGGCTTGAGTCCGAGGCCGGCGCTGAGGAGTGGCATATCAATAAAGAGAGGGCTGCCGCGGTCCGGTGCACAGTTTCCGCACCCGTTCCAGGAGTGACGTTGCCGTTATCCGGGCCGCGGCAGGTGGACTAGCTCTTGATCGGCGTCAGCGAGCCCGTGCCCTTCGGCGTCTTGGTCGTCGTGCAGGTGCCCTTGGCAACCGCCTTCCAGGCATTGCCCTGGTAGTCGACCTTCGAAGTGCCGGCGCAGGTCGTGCCGGGGCCGGCCGCGCAGTCGTTCTGACCGGCCTTGGCGACTCCGTAGCACTTTTCGGTTCCGGGCTTCATGTCCGCGCCCTTCTCCTGGGCCAGGGCGGCACCGGCCGTGAGGGCAGCCAGCGCGAAAGGCGGTGAGGGTCAGTGTCTGCTTCATGCGAGAGATCTCCTGTCCGGTTGGGTTCGACCGTCGCGAATTGCGTTGCGGCTGCCTGCTTATTCGGTGCAGACCCGCCGCGCGTTACAGTTTCGGCACCGCATCCCTCAAATATCTTTCTTTCGTCGTGTGTAACCGGGCGCTTCCCACCCACGAACCTACGGACAGGTCCGCTTGATTCCGACCCTGGCCGCCCGCGAGCAGTGCCTGCACGGCCTGATGGTCGCTGCGCAGGCGGGAGACGCGCGCGCCTATGCCGAGTTTCTGCGCGAAGTCGCAGCCCTTCTGCGGGCGTTTTTCAGGCGGCGCCTCGTCCGCTGGCCGGATGACGTCGAGGACCTGGTTCAGGAGACCCTGCTGGCTGTGCACAACAAGCGACACACCTACCAGCCGCGACAGCCGATCACGGCGTGGATGCACGCGATCGCCCGCTACAAGCTGGTCGATCTATGGCGGTCACGTGCCGGGCGGGAGAGTCTGCACGACGCGTTCGATGAAGACGAAGAGCTGTTCGCCGTCGACGGCGAGTCCGAGGCACAGGATGCTCGCCGCGACCTGCGTCGACTGCTGGCCGAGCTGCCGGACAAGCAGCGGCTGCCGATCGAGTACGTGAAAATCGAAGGGCTATCGGTTGGTCAGGCTGCGCGTCTGACCGGACTTTCGGTCTCGGCGGTCAAGGTCGGCGTGCACCGGGGACTGAAGGTGCTGGCTGCGCGCGTGCGGGAACAACGATGAAGACCGACGAACTGATCACGGTGCTGGCGTCACACGTGGGCGTCGTCGATCCCCGTGTCCCCGCGCGGCGGCTGGCGGCGGCCACGCTGCTGGGTGTGTGCGGCGCGCTCGCGATCATGGCGTGGCTGCTCGGCATCAATCCGGAACTGGCGTCGGATGCGCGGCTGCCGATGTTCTGGGTGCGGGCCGCTTTCGCGGCGCTGCTGGCCATCGCCGGCGTGCAGTTGGTCGGTCGACTGGCGCGTCCGGGGGCCGCGGTTCGCGTTGCGTGGGGCGTCATGACGCTGCCGGTAATCGCGATCTGGGCCCTGGCGACAATCGTGCTGATCGACGCCGCACCGGCCGAACGAACCGAGCTGGTGCTCGGTTCGAGCTGGCGATCGTGTCCCTGGAATATTGCGCTGATCTCATTGCCGGCGCTCGTGCTGATGCTGGCCGCCGTGCGCTCGCTCGCTCCAACCCGCCTGCGGTCCGCCGGCGCGGCATCCGGTGCGCTCGCCGGGGCGCTGGCGACGCTGACCTACACCGTTCACTGCCCGGAACTCGCTGCGCCCTTCATTGGCGTGTGGTACGTGCTGGGCATCGCGATCCCGGCCGCGATCGGTGCGCTGATCGGGCCGCGGGTTCTGCGCTGGTAGTGCTGGCGCTATGCGGACGCCCCCAGCGCCCGCCGGCGACTAGGGTTTCGCGAGCAACGTGCTATCGGGCACGGCGGCCCAGCTGGAATCCGGATTGAAGCGCGTCATTGCGCGCGCGGCGGCATCGGTGCCCGGGCCGAGGTTCTTCTGGTAGACGTTGCCGTCGTGGTTGACGATGAATGTCATCACGCCGGTTTCGTTCCACTTCGCCGGCCACGCGACCGCGGCAAAGCCCTGCGTCATGTGGCCCTTGACGACGTAGTCGCGGGCGCCGCCGTGCGCGTCTGGTCCCTGTCCCTTCAGGATGCGGAAGCGATAGCCGTGGTAGACGCCATCCTTCGTGTCGTTGCCGTACAGCGGGCCGAGCGGACTCGCCGGATCGTTCGGCCAGTACAGCCCGTCGCGCTTGCCCGGCGTGCTGGCAAAACGCTGTGCGTACTCGAGCACGCCGTCGTTATTGCGGTCGACCGTCGCGTAGTCCTTCTGCGCATCGTAGTAGGCGAGCAGTGCCTGCATTGCTGCAAGTTCGTCGCGCCCGATGCGCCGAATGCGCATTTCCTCGGCTCCGGCCCTGACGTCAAAGCGCCAGCCCGCGTCCGACTTCACGAGCGGGATAGGCAACGTCCAGTCATCGGGTCCGACGGCCAAATGGGCGTGGCCCGGAGCGTCGGTCACAATCTTGCGGCCCTTGGACGAGGCGTAGAGGAACGCGGTCCGGGTTGCATCGTCGACGCGTTCCGGAATGAAACGCCGGAGGTCCGGACCCAGCAGTTCATGCAGCGCGACCTCGTCATTGGTCGCAACCGCATCAATGAACGCATTGCCGGCGGCCTCGGGCGTCGCGAAGGCCTTCTGTGCACAGGCCATCGAGGGCAGCAGCAGCGAGGTCGCGAGCGCTGCAACGGCAACAGCGGATCTCAGTTTCATCGGCAGTCCCGTGCGGTTTGTCGTTGGACTCAGAAGGGAAAAGCGGATCGATTTCATCGTCATCGCTCCTAGCGCCGCCCACCGCCGCGCCCACCACCTCCACCACCGCGTCCACCGCCACCACCGCCACCACCGCGCGACGCTCCACCGCCCGATGGACGCGATGCGGAAGCACCACCGCCTCGGCTTGCGCCCGCGCTCGCGTTTCCACGATCGAACGACTGACGCGTCTGGGCGGAGTTGCCGGCCCCCGAAAAGGCGCTGTCACGATTGCCAGCCGACGGCGAGGAGCGGTCGAAACCGCCGCCGCCGCGATCCATGTCGCGCGTGCTGGCGCTCGGACCTCCGCGCGCCGCCGCCTCGGTCCATATCTCGTGTGCTGGCGCTGGCGACCACCACGATCGCCCTGCCCGGCACCCGCCACGATCGCCCGCGCGATCACCGGCGCGGTCACCCGCGCGATCACCTGCGCGATCACCCGTACGGTCCCCCGCCCGGTCTCCGGTTCTGTCGCCGGCGCGGTCACGCGAAGCGGCGCCGGTGTCGAGACCGCGGTCGCGCATCGCCTGGTCCGCGCGCGCGCGGTCGGCGTCGCGTGAGTCGCCCTTGCCGCGGTAGTCCTGGCGGCCGTCAGCGCCGGCCTTGCGGTTGTCGAACTTCTCGCGGCTCGCCTGGTCGCGGTACGGCGCGCCCTCCCGGTTGCGGCGTTGTGCTGCCAGTTGGCGCGGTTGCCGCTGCCGCTGATCTGGTTGTTCCGGTTGATGTTGTTGTACTTGTTGACGTTGACGTTGACGTCACCGCCGCCCCAGTTGCAGCCGCCCCAAAGCGCGTTGCCGACGCCGATCGCCACACCCCACGCGATGCCGGTCGCGAGCACCGCGCCGCCGTAGTACCCGTAGGGAGGCGGCCAGTAGTACGGTGGATAGCTCGGGTACATCCACGGGCCATAGACGACGGCCGGGTTGTAGGTCGGCACGTAGACGGCCTGCGGCTGCGCCGGCTCGATGATGATCTTCTGCTGCTCGACCGACCACCTTCTGCTGCTCGTTGGTCTTCAGGTTGCCGGCCTTCTGTGCCGCGGCGCGCAGCCGCTGCACCGAGTCCATCACGTCGCTGGGCTGTGCAAGGAACGCGTCGCCGATCTTCTGCGTATCGTCCGGGTGTTCGGCCATCTGCTGTATCAGCGACGGGAACGCCACCAGCGACGTGACGGCGGGGTCCCAGCCCTCTTTTTCGGCCGCGGTGACCGCAGCGTCACCCTGCTGCTTCGGATTGGCCTTCGACCACGCCGCGGCGGACTTCACCTGCGCCGGATAGGTCGACGCCATCAGCACCTGCGCCAGCAGCGAATCCGGGTACAGCGCGATCGGCGCCAGCATCTGGTCGAGCTGCTCGTTGCTGAAGACCTTCGACTGCGCGGTTGGCGTGGACTGCGCGAAACTGGCCGTCGCCACAGCGAGGGCGAGCAGCCAGGGGCCGATCTTCTGCACGAACCTCATTGCACCTTCTCCCGATCCCGGCGGTCTCGGTCCGCCACGAAAATGGAAAGTTACACGAATGGACCGCGCGGCGCTGCCGTGGCTCATTCGGTCCAGTGCGCTCGCCGCGTTCAGCGCAACTGCCGGACCAGCGCGCTGACTTCCGGGTCGTTCGGGAAGGCTTGCGCCAGCTTCGTCGCCGTCAGCCGCGCTGCTTCGGGCTGCCCCGCGTCGCGCTGCATCGTCGCCAGCGCGATCAGCATGTCACGGCTGTTTGGCCAGCGTGCGACGGCCCGCTCGAGCAACTTGATGGCCTCGGCCGGGCGCCGCGCCGAATGAAGCGCGACCGCGTAGACATAGGTGTAACGCGGCTCTGCCGGGGCGAGCTGTGCTGCGCGTTCAAGTTCCTGCAGTGCCAGCTTGTGGTCGCCCAGTCGCACCAGTGTCAGGCCGAGCGCGTGATGCAACGAGGCGTCCCGCGGCGCACGTGCCAGCCCCTTGCTCAGCGTTGCGCGCGCTTCGTCGTCGCGGCCCTGTACGCGCCAGGCGTCGGCGGCGTTCAGGTAGGCGGGGACGAAGTTCGGGTCCAGCTCCAGAGCCTGAGCGAAGGCAACCTGTGCCTCGTCGTGCTTGCCGAGCCGCGCCTGGAACGATCCCAGCGCGGTTCGCGCCTCGGGGCGATCCGCCGTGTAGCGCAGCGTCGCGAGGTACTCGTCGGAGGCCTTCTGCCACGCCGCGCGCTGCTCCGCTGTCAGCGTCTGCTGCAGCCCGGCCAGGACGCGCGCGGCCTCGATGCGGACCACGCGCAGCGGATCGCTCAGCAGCGGCGCGAGCAGGCGTGACTGCTCCTGTGGCGGCAGCGCCTCGGCCAGGTGCACGGCCGCCAGCCGCAGCAGCGGCTGGGTGTCGCGTGCCGCACGCTGTGCACTGGAAGCGTCGCTGGAGGTCTGAGCCAGGCGCTCGATCGCCGATGCGCGTGCGATCGGCGGCATCGCAAGATCGTTGGCAATCGCCGCGAGCGAGGCCGTGGCGCCCTGTCCGGCTTCGCTCGCATGAAACGTCGATGCAAAGTTCTGGAATCCGGCCGCATCGCGCCCGAGCCAGCCGCGCACCGCGTCGGCGGCCCAGCGTGCGTCGCGATCCTTATGGCAGGCGCTGCAGGCATTCGGCACTCCGAATGCGACCGACTGATCGGGGCGCGGCACGCGCAGACTGTGGTCGCGTCGCCCGTCGACGACCATGTAGGTCGTCGTCGGCATGTGGCAGTCGGCGCACTGCGCGCCGGCCGACCCGGCCTTGTGATGGTGATGCGACGGTGCGTCGTACTTGCCCGGCGCGTGGCACTGTCCGCAGACCGCGTTGCCATCGACTCGCAGCTTCTGCGTATGCGGATCGTGGCAGTCGCTGCAGGTCACGCCCTGTCGGTGCATCCGGCTTTGCAGCCAGGAACCCCAGATGAAGACCTCGTCGCGCTGCTGGCCGTCGACCCAGTAGAGCGGCGCCACCAGCAGCGATGGCAGATAGTGGTCGAGGAACGGCGCGCCGGCCCGATAGCCCTCGGCGATCTGCGCGCGCCGCGCATGGCACTGCGCGCAGACTTCGATCTCGCGCTCGGTCGTGCGCTCGCGGCTGCGTTTCGCGTTGCCGGACGCCGGATCGATGCTCCAACTGACGCCGCGCCGCTCGTCGAGCTGCACCGTCAAGCCTTTCGCATCGTCAGCGGACTTCGTCCGCGTCCAGGCGATATGCGCCGATCCCGGTCCGTGACACGACTCGCAGCCGATCGCGATCTCGTTCCAGCGTGTATCGAACGCGTTGTTCGCGGCGTCGTAGCCCTTGGTGATCTGGCTCGAATGACAGTCCGCACACATGAAATTCCAGTTCTGCGAGCGCTGCGTCCAGTGCAGTTCGTCGCGGAAATCGAGCTTCTCGTCCGGGTACTGGCGGAACCAGCGCTGGCCGCCCTTCTCCTTCGGGCGCGTATCCCAGCTCAGCGCGAGAGCCTGAAGGCGGCCGCCCGGCAATTCGACCAGGTACTGCTGCAGCGGCTCGACGCCGAACGTGTACTTGATCTCGTAGTCGGCGAGCTTGCCGTCCGGCCCATCGGTGCGGACGAAGAACTTGCCGTCGCGCGTGAAGAAACTCGACGTCACGCCCTGGAAGGTGAACTTCGCGTCGTTGAAGTCGCCGCGCACGGTCTCGGCGGTCGCGTGCTGCATCGCGCGTGCGTGCTGCGAAGACGTCCAGGCTGCGTATTCCTGCGCGTGGCACGCCTTGCACTCGCCGCTGCCGACGAAGTTCGCCGAGACCGGTACAGCCGGCGCGGCCGGCGTCGGGCTAGTGGGCGCCGGTGCGCGCCCGACGAGCCACGCCAGAGCCGCGAGCAGCGCCACCGCCGCAAGCGCGGCCAGCACCCAGGCCCAGCGCGGCGACGCGCGGGTCTCCTTGCGCTCGGCGGCCGGGGGCGATACGGGGACCGAAGAGATCGTCTGGCGGTGGGGCTTGCGTTTGCTCACTGAAGAAACGGCTGATCGCGGACGCACGGCATCCTTCCGCGCATGTTACGGCCCGCTCGGGGTGGGCCTCGCCTCAGCGCGGTGCGGGGTATATGACTTTCCGGTCGTCCTTGATGCAGACGAAGATCCAGCCGCGCTTCGGGAGTCCGCGGTCGAATCGGCCGGCCATTGCACCGAAGGCCGGCCTTGCGGTCGGCCCTGGCCGTCTTACTTCGGATCGATCTTCGTGATCTTGTTGCCCTGCAGGCCGAGGCCGGCCATCAGGCCCTGCTGGCTGAAGATGAAGGCGTAGATGTCGTCCTTCATCGTCGTGGTCGTCGTCGACTTGGCCTTGCCCTCGTCCATCACGACGACGGTCGGGCCGACGCCGACTTCGAATCCCTGGGTGCTGTCGAGCGACTTCAGCGCGGCTTCGTTCATGAAGAACATCGCGTAGCCATAGGTCTGCGCTCCGGCCTGCAGGCCGCTCGAAATACCGGACGTGTTGTAGTAGCCCACCGCCTTGCCGCCCTTGAGCAAAGCACCATCGCCATACTGGCCGCCGATGCCCAGGCCGGCTTTCGTGATCTTCGGGAACACGAGAATCGCTTGCGCCTTGGCGCCGATCGTCTTGGCGGCCGGAACCTTGGCATAGAGGCTCTGCAGTGCCTGGTTGGCGTCGCGGCTGAGTTCGGCAGCCGACGCCGCTGCGGCCGGCGCAGCCGGTGCAAGAACCAGGGCCGTGGTTGCAGCAAGTGCGGCGATTCCGCGCGTCAGCCATTGAGCAGATGTCCGAGCATTCATAGGGGTTTCCTCGCTGTCGTTGGATGTTGAGACGAGCCTCTCCCAGCCGGCAAGTCCCTCAGCATTGTGCCGCTGAAACGCATCGGTGCGTTGCGAACCGACAAAGAGCGCCGTACCGGAAACTCGGGTAAGCCGCGCGCCTGCCGAAGCCGCCTAGCGAGTCGCGGCCGTCCTCGCAGCGGCCGGGCCGCGGTGGAACCACAGCACCGACAGCAACGCCGCGAGCAGTGCGAATCCCGCCGCGATCCCGCTGAACAGTGCGCCGATCTCGGTCTGCTGCCGCTCCATGGCGAGCCGGGTATTGAGGTTCTGATAGACGCTACGCAGATCGGCGGCCGTGCCGGCATGGAAGTATTCGCCGCCGGTGATCTTGGCGATCGCCTTCAGCGTCTCCTCGTCGAGCCGCACGTAGATCTGATAGTCCTCGAAGCCGATCGTCGTGCCCGCAGCGTGCCGAAGCCGACGGTGTACACCCGCACGCCGCGGTCGGCCGCGAGCTTGGCGATCTGGATCGGATCCGGGCCGGTGGTGCGACGGCCGTCGGACATCAGGATGATCACGCCCGACGTGAAAGACCCCGGGGCGACCGGCTCGCGCGGCGGCCGGCCTTCGTCGCTGAAGCGTGGCCGGTCGATCGAGTACTCCGGTCGGCCGCAGGGCCATGCTGACCGACTCGAGGTCGAGCCCGTCATCCGGGAACAGCATGCCGAGCGCGAGGATCAGTCCGCTGCCGGTCGCGGTGGCCCGCTGCAGCTGAAAGCGATCGATCGCGGCCAGCATGTCGGGCTTGTTCTCGGTCGGCGTCTGAACGACGGCCGCGGTGCCGGCGAACGAAACGATACCGAGGCGTACATTGCGCAGGCAGCTCCTCGATGAACGCCTTGGCGGCGTTCTGCGCGGCGATCAGTCGATTCGGTTCGACGTCGGTCGCCCGCATGCTGAGCGAAACGTCCATGGCCATCGCGATCGTCATGTATTGCGCCGGCAGCACGACCGACGCCGTCGGTCGTGCGAGCGCAAGGATGCCCGACAGCAGCGCCAGCGCGAGCAGCGCGGGCGGGACATGCCGGCGCAGCCGCTGGCCGGTGCCGATCGAGTCGCGCACAAGCAGCAGGCTGGCGTAACGGAGCGCCGTGCGCTTGCGACGCCGCAACGCCACGACATAAGCGCCGACCAGCGGGACGATCAGCAGCAGCAGCCACAGCATTTCCGGCCAGAGAAATCGCATCGCCGGTCCTCGCAGAACCTTTTCGATCAAACACCGGACCAAGCCAGAGGCGCGGTCCGTGCGGACACTCTAGCACTGACCGTTTCAGCGGCTGAAAGTGCAGTCGGATTGCAGCAATTCCGGTTCCGCAGGCATGTCGCGTGCAGACGGGGCGATCGGTGTCTTATTCGGTCACCCGGCGCCAGCGCGGCGTGATACTTTTTCCCCGGCGAGGACAGAACTATCTCAGAAGTCCCTGGATCGCTTGCAAGAGAAGCGGGCGGATGCAGGCGGCTGGGAAGGACTGCAGCCTACGGCCGAGCAGCCAACGTGACACTTGTTTCGTGGCGACCCTGCGGGGCGGCGCATCGGGCGCATGGCATGAAGCGGCTCGGGCTTTACAGCAGTGGTCCCGTCGCCCGCAGCCCTGCGCCCCATGCGACCCCGCCGCGACCACCGGGGTTCGATAGGTTCTAGTCGATGAAGAAGCCAACGCTATACAGCACGGCCCGCCGGCCCGCCGGCGGCGAGCCGCGGCCGGCTGCCGCAAACGCGGCGCCTGCTGCTGCCGCTGTGGCACCCGCAATCGAGCCGGTTCCGCGCAGTGGCGGCAAGTTGCGGCGTTTCCTCACACGGCATGATCGCGCCCTGGTGTTCTGCGCCGGCCTGGTTTGCGCGCTTGCGGTCATCGTCGCGCGCGACGCGATGCGACCGAAGCCGATGGCGCTGACCCAGGACGACATCGACAGCGCCGTCCTTCACACCTTCGAGAACAAGACGCTTCCGTCACGGGCCGCCAAGGCCGCGGACATCGTCATGCCCTCGGTCGTCCGCGTACAGGGCTACAACGGCGAGGAAAACGACGAGCCCGGGTCCGGCACGCAGATGCAGGGAGTCGGCTCAGGTGTCGTCATCGTCGACAACGGCATCATCCTCACCAACCTGCATGTCGTCGCCGGGTCCAAGCGGGTCACGGTCAAGTTCTTCGACGGCAGCGAGTCCGAGGTCGACATGGTGCGCGCCTATCCTGAAAACGACCTCGCGGTCATCAAGGCGCGCAAGCTGCCGGACGATCTCGAAACGGCCACGCTCGGATCGACCGCCAACCTGCGCCCCGGCGACGAAGTGGTGGCGGTCGGATTTCCGTTCGGCATCGGGCCGTCGGTTTCCGCCGGCGTGGTGTCGGGGCTTGATCGCAGCTTCCGCTCGCCCGAAGGCAAGCAGGTGATGACGGGACTGATCCAGTTCGACGCGGCGGCCAATCCGGGCAATTCGGGCGGCCCATTGGTCACGATGGACGGCGAGGTCGTCGGCATCGTCACCGCGATCCTCAATCCGACTCCGGCGCGCACCTTCATCGGCATCGGCTTTGCGGCCACGATCGAGAGCGCGGGCGGCGCGGTCGGCATTCCTCCGTTTTGAGCGCGCAAAAGTGCACACCTACTTTTGCGCGACTGGCTTCCAAAAAATCGCTGGCGAAGCCAGACGATTTTTTGATGGTAACCGCAATGAAAGGCGCGACGGCGTCGCGATAGCAAAAGGTCAACCATGAGCGAATCCCTATCGGCCACCGAGGTCGGCACGCTGATGCAGCGAGTGCTGTATGAAGTGAAGCGCATCGTCGTCGGCCAGGACCACTTTCTCGAGCGCGTGCTGGTGGCGATCCTGTCGCAGGGCCATCTGCTGGTCGAGGGCGTGCCGGGACTGGCCAAGACGCTGACGGTCAACACGCTCGCCAAGACGATCCGCGGCACGTTCAAGCGCATCCAGTTCACCCCCGACCTGCTGCCGGCGGACCTGGTCGGCACGCGGATGTACAACCAGAAGTCGGGCGAGTTCTCGACCGTGCTCGGCCCGGTGTTCGCCAACCTGCTGCTGGCCGACGAGATCAACCGCGCGCCGGCCAAGGTGCAAAGCGCACTGCTCGAGGTGATGCAGGAGCGCCAGGTCACGATCGCCGGCGAATCGCACAAGGTGCCCGAGCCGTTCCTCGTGATGGCGACGCAGAACCCGATCGAAACCGAAGGAACCTACCCGCTGCCCGAGGCGCAGGTCGACCGCTTCATGATGAAGGTGCTGGTCGGCTATCCGAACGAGGAGGAGGAATTCGTCATCGTCGAGCGCGTGACCGGTCCGGCGACGACGGTCTCTGCGGTTTGCACGACACAGCAGCTTGCCGAGTTGCAGCAGCAGTGCCGGCGCATCTACGTGGATCCGAACCTGATCCAGTACGCGGTCAAGCTCGTCGCCGCCACGCGCCGCCCCGGCGCAGTACGGGCTGAAGGATCTTGAGCGTTATCTGACCTTCGGCGCCAGCCCGCGCGCGACGATCAACCTGATCGAGGGTGCCCGCGCACTGGCCTTCCTGCGCGCGCGCAGCTACGCGTTGCCTGAGGACGTGATCGACCTCGTGCCCGACGTCCTGCGCCATCGGCTGGTGCTGAGTTACGAAGCGCTGTCCGACGGGCAGACGGCCGACGCGCTGATCATGCGAGTGCTGCAGGCCATCCAGGCCCCCGAGGCACCGCTGGAAAGCCATGTTCGGGTGGCGGCGGTCGGCTAAACAGCCGGCGACTCCGCCCGCCGTCGCACCCGGCGGCGCGGCCGCGGCAAACGAGGCGGTCGCGGATTCCGCTCGCGTCGGGGGTCGGGTCGATCCCGAGCGCCTGCTGCGTCGGCTCGAGTGGACGGTATTGCGGCGACTCGACGGCCTGCTGCAGGGTGATTACCGGACGCTCTTCCGCGGCTTCGGCCTCGACCTGGCCGACCTGCACGAGTACCAGCTGCACGACGACGTGCGATACATCGACTGGAACGTCACCGCCCGCCTGCAGATACCGCACGTGCGCGAGTTCCAGGAGGATCGCGAGGTGGCGGCCTGGTTCCTGCTCGATCTGTCGCCCTCGATCGACTTCGGTTCGCGTGAAGTGCGCAAGCGGGTTCTGTCGGCCGAACTTGTGGCGGTGCTGGCGCGGCTTTTTACACGCTACGGCAACCGGGTCGGGGCGGTGCTGCACGCCGATCGCGCGAACGAAGTGATCCCCGCGCGAAACGGTCGCCGCCACGTGCTGCATCTGCTCGACCGGATCGGCGCGATCGGCCTGAGCGCGCCGCAGGGTCGGGCGGGCCCGTCGCGCCCCGGCAAGGTCACCGATCTCGGTGAACTGCTCGCCGTCGCGCAGACGATGATCAAGCGCCGTTCGGTCGTGTTCGTCGTGTCGGATTTCATCAGCGCGCCCGGCTGGGGCCGGCGCATCGCGCAACTCGCGAGGCGTCACGAAGTGGTTGCTGTGCGGCTGACGGACCCGATGGAAACCGAGTTGCCCGATCTCGGCCTGATCGTGATGCAGGACGCCGAAACCGGCGAGCAGTTGACCGTCGATACGCATGACAGCGCGTTTCGCCGGCGTTTTGCCGAGGCGGCCGAACGGCGCGAGCGGGAGCTGCGTGAGGCGCTTGCCGAAGCCGGCGTCGACTGCCTGGAATTGGCCACCGACGAGCCGCTCGATGCGGCGCTGCTGCGATTTACACGGCTGCGCAAGCGGCGCAGCCAGCTCGCGGTCGGAGGCGTTCCGGCCATTGTGGCCGAGCGTCAGGCTCGCTGAGCGCAGTGGCGGAATGACTCAGCTGTCCTTCTTGTGGCCACGGCTGCTGTGGTTGCTTGCTGGTGCTGCCGGCCGGCGTCGCTTTCTACGTCGCACTGTTGAAGCGCCGACGTCGCGCGGCTGCGCAGTTCGCGAGCCTGGAGACAATCGGCGCCTCGATGCACGGCTGGCGACGCGCGCTACCGCTGCTGCTGTGGCTGGTGGGGCTCACCGCGCTGCTGCTGGCGGTCGCGCGACCGCAGGCAACCATCACGCTGCCGTCGAGGGTCGAAACGGTGATGCTGGCCGTCGACATGTCGGGCAGCATGAAAGCGACCGACATCGCGCCCAACCGCATGGCTGCGGCGCGCGAGGCGGCCAAATCGTTCGTCGGCGAGCAACCGGACTACGTGCGCATCGGTGTGGTCGGCATCGCCGCCGCGGCGGCCGTGATGCAGTCGCCCACCACCAAGCGCGAGGACATCCTGTCGGCGCTCGAGCGGCTGGAACCGCAGCGCGGCACCGCGCTCGGCAGCGGCCTGGTGATCGCGCTCGACACCGCGCTGCCCGACGCGCATATCGATGTCGATGGCTTCATCAACCCGCGCCCCCAGCGCGTGCCGGCGGTCGACAAGGCAGCCGATCCGGCCAAGTCGATCGCGCCCGGCGAGAACACCTCGGTGGCGATCGTGCTGCTGTCCGATGGACAGAGCAATGTCGGCCCGGACCCGCAGAAGGCGGCGGAGCTGGCCGCGAAGTATGGTGTGCGCGTGTATACCGTCGGCATGGGCACGCCCGAAGGCGCGATCGTCAAGACCGACGGCTGGACGATGCGAACGCGGCTCGACGAGGATGCGCTGCAGAAGGTCGCGTCGACCACCCATGCCGAGTACTTCCGCGCTGCCAACGCGAACGAACTGAAGAAGATCTACCGGGTGCTCGGCGCCAAGCTCGCTTTCGAGAAGCAGCGGCCAACCGAGGTCACCGCGGTGTTCGCCGGACTCGGAGCGCTGTTGGCGACCGCCGCCGGGCTGCTGTCGATGCTGTGGTTCAACCGCGTGCTCTGAGTCTCGGAATCAGTCGCAACAGCATCGTTCCGAATTCAGCGACGGCCCACAAGGTCGCAAATTCGACAAGGCCCTAGACTCTCGCGCCAGACGACTGACGAGGCAACCGGCACATGGTGAAGTTCGGCATCGGCCAGGCGATCACGCGGCGCGAGGACGATCGGCTGCTGACGGGGCGTGGGCGCTTCGTCGATGACATCCGGATGCCGAATGCGGTGCATGCGATGTTCGTGCGGTCGCCCCACGCGCACGCGCGGGTCGGAGCGATCGACGCCGCCGAGGCGCGCACGGTCGCAGCGGTGTCGTCGCTGTCCTGACCGGCACCGACCTGCGGGCCGACGGCGTCGGCGACTTCCCGACGAACCCGATGCTGAAGTCGGCGCCGGGCCAGCCGCCGACCGTCGGGCCTTTCCCGGCACTCGCGCTCGACGTGGTTCGCTTCGTCGGGCAACCGGTGGCGGTCGTGATCGCGGAGTCGCGCGAAGCGGCCGAGCGCGCCGCCAACTTAGTGGTGGTCGATTACGACCCGCTGCCGGCGGTGGCCAGTCTCGATGCCGCGCTCGCGCCGTCGGCGCCCATGGTCTGGCCCGATGCACCGGGCAACGTCGCTGGCAGCACGAACTACGGGGACAGCGCAGCTTGCGAGCGCGCATTTGCCGCGGCGGCTCATAAGGTGCGCATGACGGTCGACAACCAGCGGCTGGCTCCTGTGACGCTCGAGCCGCGCGGCTGCGTCGCCGAATTTGACGCGGCCTCGGGACGGCTCACCTTTCACGCGACTTCGCAGAACCCGGCCGGCTACCAGGGCACGCTCGCCAAGCTGCTCGATCTGCCGCCCGAGAAGGTGCGGGTCGTCGTCGGCGATGTCGGTGGCGGCTTCGGCATGAAAGCGCTGGTGCATCCGGAGGATGTCGTCTGCGCGTACGCGGCGCGCAAGCTGGGGCGCCCGGTGCGCTGGCGGGCGACGCGGCTCGAGGAATTCCAGGCGTCGAGCCATGGCCGCGACCAGCGCGCCGAGGGCGAACTCGCGCTCGATGCCGACGGCCGCATCCTCGCGCTGCGCGTGCGCATCGCGGGCTCGATCGGCGCCTACGGACACGCGGCCGGCGCAGTCATCCATCTGGCGATCGGGCCGAAGGTCACGACCGGCGTCTACCACGTGCCGGTGCTCGACCTGCAGGCCAAGGCAGTGCTGACGAACACCAATGTCATCGGCGCGTATCGCGGCGCGGGCCGGCCCGAAGCGATCTACCTGATCGAGCGGCTGATGGATCGCGCGGCTGCGCAGCTCAAGCTCGACCCGACCGAACTGCGCCGGCGCAACCTGGTGCGGCCCGAGCAGATGCCCTATCGCAACGCGATGGGCGAAACCTACGACAGCGGCAACTTCGCGAACCTGCTCGATAGCGCATTGAAAGCCGCTGACTGGGCCGGCTTCGACGCGCGCAAGCGCGAGTCGCAGGCGCGCGGCAGGTTGCGTGGCCGCGCGGTCTCGACCTTCCTCGAGTGGACCGGCGTCGTGCACGAGGAAACGGTGCGGCTGCATGTCGAAGCCGACGGGCGCGTGCGCGTGTTCACCGCGATGCAGGCGATGGGTCAGGGCATCGAGACCAGCTACGTGCAGATCCTCGCCGAGACGCTGCAGATCGATCCCGATCGCATCGAGATCGTCCAGGGCGACAGCGATGTCGCGCAGGGCATCGGCAGCATGGGCAGCCGCTCGCTCTACATCGGCGGCTCGGCGATGCAGACCGCGTCGCAGCAGGCGATCGATGAGGCGCGCGCGCTGGCCGCGAAAGCGCTCGAAGCGCCCGGCGGCCGATCTGACCTATTCGAATGGCCGCTACAGCGTGGTCGGCACCGACCTCGGCATCGACCTCGCTGCGCTCGCGCAGAAGCAGTCCGAGCGCCGCATCGCGGTCACCACCGTGCAGAAAGTCGGCGGGCCATCCTGGCCCAACGGCTGCCACGTCTGCGAAGTCGAAGTCGAGCCCGAAACCGGACAGGTCGAGATCGTGCGCTACACCACGGTCGACGACGTCGGCCGGGTGATCAACCCGCTGATCGTTGCCGGCCAGGTGCATGGCGGCATCGCGCAGGCGGTCGGGCAGGCCTTGATGGAGCAGGTCGTCTACGACGCCGAGGGCCAGTTGCTGACCGGCTCGTTCATGGACTACGGCATTCCTCGCGCCGACGACCTGCCGGACTTCGACACGCATACCGACGAATCGCAGCCGTGCAAGATCAATCCGCTCGGCGCCAAGGGTGTCGGCGAACTCGGCACGGTCGGCGCGACACCGACCGTCGTCAACGCAATCGTCGATGCGCTGCGGCCGCTGGGTGTCGACGACATCGCGATGCCGGCCACGCCCGAGCGCGTCTGGCGCGCGATTCGGGCTGCGCGGAGGCTCCCTTGACCGTCTATGGACGCCTTGCCTCGCTCTGTATAACGTCCCGGTAACGCACACGCCTAACGATCGCTCCGTCGATTTCGCCGACGGAGCCGAGCGTGCGCGATCTGGGGATCCGCTCATCGACTGCAGCCCTCGCGCTGCAGTACTGGCTGCGCCCCACGGAGCGGTCCGTGCACGAGACCTCGGCATCGGCGGTGGTTCACCTGCGCCTGCTGGCGGTGCCGGCGCTGGTACTGGGCAGTGGCACGCCGATCGCCCTCGAACGCAAGGATGCAGCGCTGCTGGCGCTGCTCGCCGTCGACGGTCCGATGCCGCGCGCGCGAGCTGCTGCGTTGCTGTGGCCCGATGCAGAGCCGCAGAAGGCCCGTAACAGCCTGCGTCAGCGATTGTTCCGCCTGCGGCGCAGCGCGGGGTGCGATGTCGTCGTCGAAGACTCGGCACTCGCGCTGGCCGATGGCGTCGATCACGACCTCGCTGCGCTGCCGGCGCGGCTTGCGAATGATCCCTCGGCGGCCGCCGGAGAACTGCTCGGCGCTTTCGGCTACGAGGACTGCGAGGAGTTCGATGACTGGGTCCGCAGCGCGCGTGAGCGGATCCGCGTCTTGCGCCGTGATGCGATCGCCGCTGCCCTGGCACAGGAAGAAGCGAACGGACACGTCGCGCGGGCGCTGATCTTCGCGGAGCGGCTGGTCGCTGAAGACTCGCTTTCCGAGCAGGCGCACCGCCTGCTGATGCGGCTGCATTACCGGCGCGGCGATCGTTCGGCGGCGCTCGCCGCGTACGCGCGCTGCCGGCAATTGCTCGGGAGGGAGCTGGACGCGGAACCGAGCGTCGAAACGCGCGAACTCGCGCAGCTGATCGAACGCTCGGGCGAGTTGCCGGGCGGCGCGTCGCGGCCGGTGCCGCCCGCGATTGCCCGGCCGCCGCAGCTCGTCGGGCGCGACCGCCAGTGGCGCGCTCTCGAAGACGCCTGGAAGCAGAGCCGCCCGGTCATGCTGATCGGCGATGCAGGCATGGGCAAGACGCGCCTGCTCAGCGATTTCGCGCAGGCACACGGCATCCCATGCATCGGCGCGCGCCCCGGCGACGAGCGCGTGCCCTATGCGCTGCTCGCGCGACTGCTGCGTGCCGTCCTGGGGCCGGGGGCCGACGCCGCCGTGTCGCTCGATAGCCAGGTGCGATCGGAGCTTGCTCGCGTGTTGCCGGAACTCGGCGCACCGTCGGTCGGCAATATGAACGAGGCACGCTTTCGCCAGGCCGTCATGCTGGCAATCGTCGCGCGCCGTTCTGCCGGCCTCGCCGGACTGGCGCTGGATGACCTGCACTTCGCCGACCCGGCTTCGCTCGAACTACTGCCGCAGTTCGGAGCCGAGATCCGATTGGCACTGGCCGTGCGCGGCGCCGAGACGCCGGTCGCGCTGGCCGCATGGCAGGGTGTGGAGGGCGGTTCGACGCTGATCGAACTGACGTTGCCGCCGCTCACCGAAGCTGACGTGCGGCAGCTGCTGGATTCGCTGGCTCTCGAGGGAATCGATTCCGCGCGGCTCGCCGCGCCGCTCGCCCGGCACACGGGTGGCAATCCCTACTTTGTCCTCGAAACCCTCGGTGCGCTCGCAGTGCAGCCCGGCAACGCCGGCGACCGTCTGCCGACCACGCCGACGGTGGGCGCGCTGATCGAACGTCGCCTGGCGCAACTCAGTCCGGCCGCGCTCCGACTGGCGCGGGTCGCTGCACTGGCGGGAGCCGATTTCTCGGCCGCTCTGGCAGCGCATGCGCTGCAGTCTCATCCGATCGATCTGACGGAAGCCTGGGTCGAACTCGAACGGGCCCACGTGCTGCGCGGCGACGGCTTTGTTCACGACCTGGTGCGCGAAGTGGCGGCGCGGGCGGTCCCGGGCGCCATTGCCGAACTGCTTCATCGCGGGATCGCGGAATACCTCGAAGCACGCTCGGCCCCGCCGGCGCGGATCGCGCAGCACTATGCCGAGGCCGGCGCGTGGCATCAGGCGGCGGCCTTCCACCTGCGTGCGGCGAACGATGCGCGACAGGCCTCACGCCGCGCCGAGGAAGTCGAGCACCGCGAATCTGCGGTCGGGTGCTTCGACCGCGCGGGCGACACGGAGGCGGCGTTCGAAGCGCGCTGCGCCAGCGTCGAAAGCCTGATCCTGGTGCGTGGCGTCGAGCACGCGCAAGGCGTGATCGAGGGCATGCTCGCCGCGGCGCGCAGTGACGCACAGAAATCCGCCGCATTGACGGCTCGCGCGACGGCTGCACTGATGGCGGCGGATCACGTCACCGGGGTGGCCAGCGCGCGCGAAGCGCTCACGCTGGCCGAGGCCCTCGGATCGCGCTGGCAGCGCTTCGAGGCCGCGCGCCTGCTCGCGGTCGGGCTGTCGCAGCAGGGCAAGACCGACGAGGCGGAGGCGGTGCTGAGTCCGTTCGAAGCGGCGGTCATGGCCGAAGGTTCGGTCGAGCAGCGGGGCCACTACTGGTCCGACATGGCCTACGTGCTGAACTCGGCACGCCGGCTGCGGCGCACTGCCGATGCGCTTGGCCGCGCTATCGAGTGCGCCCGCGAACAGGGCGACCTCGCCGAACTCGCGATGCTGACCACCAACCTGGCGACCGTTCACGGCAATCTCGGTCATGTCGACCAGGCCTACGAGCACGCGCTGCGCGCGCGTGCACTTCAGGTCGATCTCGGTGCGACCGGAGGGCCGATCGGCGGCGTCATCGAGGCCCACGTGGGCCTGTACGGCGCGGCGCTCGGCCACTACGGCAGCGCTCTGCAGGCGTTCGACCGGGCACTCGACTGTTTCCGGCGCGACGGACAGACGCTGTGGGTGGCGGTCTGCAGCAACAACCTCGCGCTGACGCTGATCGACCTGGGCCAGTTTTCCCGCGCACGCAAGGTGCTCGACTACGAAATTCCTTCGGTCACGCATGTCGTCGCGCGCGGCGCGCTGCTGGCCGCGCGCATTGCGCGATTGCTGGGCTCATCGCCGGCGGCCGATCTGCGGCGCGCCGGCGATGAACTGGCGCGCGACGACGACTACTACATCGGGGCGCTGCTCGCGCTCGAACGCGCCGAAGTGCTCGACGCATCCGAGGCGCTGGATCTGTGCGATGCCGTGCAGCGGGCCGCCGACTCGCGGGAGTACGGCGGCATCGCGCTGAAGGCGCGCCTGCTGGCGGCGCGCGCGGCCCAGCAGGCGGGTGACCCTGCGTCGGCGGCCGCACGCTGGGACGAACTCGAGCCGCTGCTCGCGACGCTGCAGCCGGCCGATCTTTACCCGGCCGACCGCCGCCGCGATCGGGCGTGACATCTTTCTCGCGCGCCGCGATCCCGATCGTGCAGCCGCCTGCCTGGCCCGAGGGGTCGAATGGATCCGGAAAACTGCCCTGCCGCAGGTCCCGGAGGCGTACCGTGACAGTTTTCTGAACCGCAATCCGGTGAACCGAGCCCTGGTTGCGGCCGCCAGCCGAACGCGGTAACGGCCCGGTAACGCTTTTCTCGCTACGGTGCGCGTCATAGGTTCGGGGATGTTTCATCAGTGGGAGGTTGACCATGCAGATGATCAGTGCGAACACAAATCAGACCCAAGAATCGCGCTTCGGCTCTCGCCGCAGCAGACTGCTGCTTCCCCTGCTGATCGGAGCCGGCGCCGCCTACGGGACCACGTGCCTGGCCCAGCAACAGCCGCAACCGGGCGGCGGACACGCAACACAGGCGCAGGGCGCTGCGGCCGGCGGAACGAGTACCGAGTCCAACGCGCAGCTCGAATCCTGCCCCGAAACGCTGGGCACGATCATGATCGACGAGCAGACCAACGCGGGCTGGTACAGCGCCTACCAGAGCCAGTACAAGATGGGTTCGACGGTCCCCGCGCTGCGCCTGATCATCCAGCAATCCAACTGCTTCGTGATCGTCGACCGCGGGCGCGGCCTGGCAGCGCGCAACCGCGAGGCGGATCTGATCCGTGGCGAGGAAGGCCGTGCCGGCAGCAACATGGGCAAGGGACAGATCGCCGCCGCCGACTACACGATGATTCCCGAAGTCATCCTGTCGGACCGCGGCGGTACGCGAGCCGGCGGCGGGCCTCGGTGGGCTGGTGGGTCGTTCGAGCCTCGGAAACGTCATTGCGCGGCGTCGCCGGCTCGGTATCGACCAACGAAGCCGGTGCGATCCTCACGCTCATCGATAACCGCTCCACGGTTCAGCTGGCCGCCGCAGAGGGCTACTCGAAGAACATCGACTTTGCCGGGATGGGTGGCTTCTTTGGCGGCGGAGCCGCGGGCGGTGCGGGTGCCTACACCAGCACGCCGCAGGGCAAGGTCATCTTTGCTGCATTTACCGACTCGTACAACAAGATGGTGCGAGCCTTGCGCAACTACAAGGCGCAGACCGTGCGGGGCGGACTCGGAACCGGCGGTCGACTCGGTGTCCAGGGCGGAAGCACCGATGCATCGCGGGAAGTGGATTCGAAACCCAGGCAGTGAGCCGCCGATGAGCAAACGCATTTCGCGACTTCGCGGCGTCGCACTGGTCATTGTCGGCGCAGCATGTCTTGGTGCCCCCCCACTCGCTTCGGCGGAATACTTCAGCCTGTACCTGAAGTGCGAAGGTCAGGTCACCTCGGCCGTCGGCAAGACCGGCGCCAACCTCGACCTTGCGCTGCGCGACAACAACCAGTCGGCGCTGATCCAGCGATCGAACATCCTGCCCGTCGGCGAGAAGATGAGGTACGAGGTCTCGCCGGCGGCGTACAGCATGGTCTACCGTTCGCCGGACACTCGATCGCGCGTCTACTACGACTGGCGCCGGGGGTACCTGTTCCGCTGGGACCCGCGTCTGGATCGACTCGCTTACATCAGGGTGTCGATCGATCGTCAGAGCGGCAGACTCGAGGGCGACATACTCAACAACGAGGACATCTCGCTGGCGCGCTTCGGCATGCAGTGCGAGAAGGCGGATCCGAAGGACCTGCCTGCGCCGAAGTTCTGAGCGATTGACGCTGCCGCGCAGCAGTCGCACATTGCTAGCTGGCACACACAGTTCCTGAGGGGAGAGTCCGTCATGAATGCAACACCTGCCCTTGGTGGGGCAAGCCTCGGCTTTGCGCGTTGCCTTGCCGCAGTCGCCCTGGTCGCGCTCGGCGCCGGACCGAGCGCGCCGTACGCGATAGCCCAGACGATGACTCCGGCACAGCAGAAGAACATGGAGCAGGCCAAGGCGCGCGAAGCGCAGGCGAAGGCATTGCTCGCCAAGTACACGGCGGCGCCCGGACGCGATGACAGCGAGGGCCTGCTGAAGGAACCCGCAGTGCGCGCCGAATTGCAGCGGGTGGTCGGGAATCAGCTGCCGAAGCTGATGCAGAACACCAACGTGCGCGGCTCGATTGCCTACGACGGGGGCAGTCTCGTCGTCAGCGGCAACGCGCCGCACAAGGGCGGCGAAGAGGAAGGCGTCATCTGCGTCAACCCGTATTCACCGGGCCTCGTCGAGGCGGCGATCTTCTCGCGCGGCAAGATCACGGTCTTCGCCACCGCCGAGAAGTACGAGTACCTGACCCTCTGCGTGAAGGACTGGATCACGCAGGTGAACTCGGGCCATCGCGACCGCACGACCCAGCCGAAGAACGTTTCGGTTGTACAGGCCAAGTAGACAGTCCGGTCGAAGCCTCGAAACGCATTCAGGAATCCGTCATGACTCGAGCCCTGCGTCGACTCGGATGCGCCGCCATCGTGCCGATCGGTTTCGCTTTGACGACGGGCTTGCATGCACAGAAGCAGAAGGAAGCCTGGGAATATCTGAAGGAACCGGCGTTCAAGTCGGCCTACATGAGGGCGCTCGGACCGAAGGCCAACACGCCGTGGCTCGCCAGGCGCGATGGGCCGGCGCCCGAAGACAAGTTCATCAATGTCGCCGGGCAGCGCTACGTGAAGAACGCCTTCTGCAAGAACCAGGACTGCAACAACAACAGTGCGGTGATCCTGTACTCGCCCGAGAAGAAGGTCGTTTACGGGACGATCTACGAGAAGGGCAAGACGACCCTGATCGGCGATCCGCCGGCAGCGATATTCACCGAACTCGGCGCACTGTGGAAGAAGGAGTGGCGCTCGACGCAGCAGTAGCCGGGCATCGGCCAACGCGCAAGGAGTGGGACATGACGGCAAGCAGAGAAGAAGATCAACGTGCAACCGTGCTGCGAGCCGCGGTGCTGGCGTTCTCGCTATTCGCGGGCTCGACCGCGTTCGCCGCAACGCTGGGCGAGGTCGCCACCGCACTGGCCGCGCCCGCCGGTTCGGCACAGGCCACGAACGACTGGGCCGCGTTCTCCAAGCTCAAGGGCGCGAAGTGGCAGGGCAATGCGCCGAAGCGCGGGGGCAATTCCTACTACTGGAACGCCAAGTTGCCACTCGATGGCGTCGGCACCGGCGAAGTTGCCCTCGTGGGAAGCCAGAAGCTGGTGCAGTCGGCCACCGTCAACTGGCCGAAGGACATCGAGCTCGCCAAGGTGTCGCAGCTGCTTTCGTCGCAATTTCCGAAGGGCACGAAGTTCGAACAGGTGCGCGGAGCCTGTCCGGGCGAAGCGCTGGGCGGCTCCCGCATCGTCCGCGCGACGCTTGCCGGGCACAAGCCGCTGTACATGAACATCCAGTTTGCGCCGTCGGACCGCGGCGGCAACGTCTCGACGATCGAGATGGAACCCCAGCGCAACAAGCTCTGGACCTGTTGAACGGCAACCTGCTGCTGGAGGCTTACGCGGCGAAGAAGTAGGGGCACAACGACGGCCGGAAAGCGATGATGTGGGACCACCGAGTCGAGGTGAACCGGGACCGAACGCGATCAGGCTCGACCCGGGCAACGCGATCGCTCTGGACTGATTGTGCGATCGGCTTCGGGCGCCGTCAGCATCCTTCGCGCCGAAGCACGCCAATCTCTCGGGCGAGTTGCCGATAATCGGTGATCGACGCCGGGAGCCCGAATGACCGACATCGACGAGCGCTTCGCACGCACGCTGCATCACGCGAGCAAGTCCACCGCCTTCGGCGAGGCCTTCACGCCGCCGATCGTCAACACCAGCGTCTATCGGCTGGAGGCCGATCCAAGCGGCCCGTATCAATACGCGCGATGGGGCAATCCAACCTGGACCGCGCTCGAGGAAGCGCTTTCGATCCTCGAGGACGCCGAGACGATCACGTTTCCTTCGGGCATGGCCGCCATCACCGCGGTCCTGTATTCGATCCTGAAACCCGGCGATCGCATCCTGCTGCCGTCGGACGGCTACTACACGGTGCGCGTTCTCGCCGAACGGTACTTGCTGCCGATGGGTGTCGTCGTCGAACACGTCTCCACGCCCGAAACTGCCGGGCGTGCGCTTGAAGGCTACCGAGTCGTCTGGGTCGAGACCCCCTCAAACCCCGGACTGGACCTGGCCGACATCGCCGCGATCGCGGGCAAGGCGAAGGCGTCCGGGGCTGTCATGGTCGTCGACAACACGACCATGACGCCGCTCGGACAGCGGCCGCTCGATCTGGGCGCCGATGTCGTTGTCTCGGCTGACACCAAAGCCCTGAATGGCCACTCGGACGTGCTCTTCGGCCATGTGAGTTCGCGCGACGCCGGCATCGTCAGCGCAGTGCGCGACTGGCGCAGGATCGCAGGCGCGATTCCCGGTCCGTTCGAAGCATGGCTCGTGCACCGCGGCCTGGAAACACTCGAGGTCCGCTACTCGCGCATGTGCACTAATGCTCAGCTGATTGCTGATCGACTGAGCGTGCATCCGAAGGTCGCGTCGGTTCGCTATCCGGGACTCGCCTCGCATCCGGCCCACGCGTTGGCACGCAGGCAGATGGCTTATGGCGGCAGCCTGATCGCCGTGACACTTTCCGGGCGTGACGCGGCCGAGCGCCTGATCGAAGGCTGCGACCTGGTGCGCGCCTCGACGAGCTTCGGCGGCGTGCACACCTGCGCCGAGCGCCGCGCGCGCTGGGGCGACGCGGTCGCGGAAGGGTTCATCCGGATGTCGGTTGGCTGCGAGCCGGGAGAGGTTCTGTGGCGAGCCATCGAACGCGCACTGGACGCCGTCTGAGCATTCGGCGCGCTTACCGCCCTGTCGTCAGCTCTCCGTTGTTTCCAGGTCGTCGGCATCGAGGGAACCCACGTTCTTCTGGAGCCATGCGCGCCAGGCCTCCTGCGTCATCGGTGCGACAACGCACTCGAGTCGCTCCCACTGCACGCGCCAGGTGCCGTCGGCGAGCTCGGTGACGCTGACGCGAGGCAGCGCGCCCAGACCGAAGAGCTCGATGCGGTCTTCGACGACAGCTTCCGCTTCGCGCGGTGTCAACACGGACTTCTCGGTCATGGCACACCGCCTTCTAGTACGCGCTTGAGGTTGGCGAGCGCGCGCTCCGATTGGCGCAACAGCACCGAGCGCGTCAGGTTGTGGTCGAACATCTTCCACGGCCAGTTGAGCGACCGGTACGCGAGCGTTCGGAAGAAGCGCGTCAGGTCACCATGGTCTGACCGGAGTTCGTAAACGATTCGCGATTCGCCCTGCGCGGTGGTGGTCGCGATCACCCACAGCGCCGGGGGTTCGCAGGCCAGCACCGTCCAGGTGGCCCGGAACCGCCAGCCGCCTGCGCGGATCGACTCGGTGACCTGCTCGCCGACGACCAGCGGCCGTGGCGGCGTTTCTGACACGGAGGCGGTGGCAGGGTGCCAGTAGTGCCACAGCGACGCGTTGGTCACGAACTCGAAAACCGCGGCGGCGGGCCGCCTGATCAGCACGAACGACTCGATTGTCGCCAGCCGCGGCTCATCAGTGGCCGGCGGCCAGCGCAGGTTCGGTGCGGTCATCGGGATCCCGGCGGTCGGAACAGGCCGAAAAGCATAGAACCTCTTGATCCCCGGCATCGGGTCGGTCCGCCATGTGCACACAATGGAGAGGTCGAAGGAGCGCATTGAAAGGAAGAACAATGGACGACGGACCAAGAGTAGTGATGGCCAAACGCTGGCTGCAGCAATATCCGCAGGGCATTCCGGCCGAAGTGGACGTGCGCGCGTACGCATCGCTGAAGGACGATTCTCGAAGCAAGCTGTCGGCGTTTCGGCGCGCTGCCCGCGTACGGAAACATGGGCGTGACGATCAGCTATACGCGAGCTCGATGAGGCGAGCCGCGCTTTCGGCGCCTATCTGCAGAAAGTGGTCGGCCTGAAGAAGGGCGACCGCGTCGCGATCATGCTGCCGAACCTGCTGCAGTACCCGGTGGCGCTGTTCGGCGTGCTGCGCGCCGGCATGACGGTCGTCAACGTCAATCCGCTGTACACGCCGCGCGAGCTCGAGCACCAGCTCAAGGATTCCGGCGCCGTCGGCGATCGTGGTGCTGGAGAACTTCGCGCACACGCTGCAGGAGGTGATCGCGCGCACCCCGGTGCGCGCCGTGATCACGACGCAGATCGGCGACATGTTCCCGGGCGCCAAGCGCGTGCTGACGAACTTCGTCGTCAAGCACGTGAAGAAGATGGTGCCGGCGTGGACGTTGCCGGGCACGACGGCATTCGGCGCGCGCGCTGCGCGCCGGGCGGCGCAGTTTCGCTCGACGACGTGGTGCTCGGTCCGGACGACCTCGCATTCCTGCAGTACACCGGCGGCACCACCGGCGTGGCCAAGGGCGCGATGCTCACCCACGGCAACATGGTCGCCAACCTGCAGCAGGTCGCGGCCTGGATCGCGCGCGACCTCGAGGACGGCAAGGAGGTCGCGGTCATTCCGCTGCCGCTGTACCACGTGTTCGCACTGACCTGCAGCCTCGTCTACATGAAGAAAGGCGCGCGCATCGAGCTCATTACCAACCCGCGTGACATTCCCGCCTTCGTCGCGACGCTGAAGAAAGTGCCGTTCACGACGATGATCGGCGTCAACACGCTGTTCAACGCGCTGCTGAACGCACCCGGTTTCGCCGAGCTCGACCTGAAGCGCGCTGAAGGTCGCGTCGGCCGGCGGCATGGCGGTGCAGCGTGCGGTGGCCGAGCGCTGGAAGAAGATGACCGGCGTGCCGCTGGTCGAAGGCTACGGCCTGACCGAGACTGCACCGGTGGCGATCTCCAACCCGCTCAACATCGTCGACTGGACCGGCAACATCGGCGTGCCGATCCCGTCGACCGAGGCGGCGATCCTCGACGACGATGGCACGCGAGATGCCGCTCGGCGAGGTCGGCGAGATCTGCATCCGCGGGCCGCAGGTGATGAAGGGCTACTGGAACCGGCCCGACGAGACCGCCAAGGTGTTCACCGCGGACGGCTGGTTGCGCACCGGCGACATGGGCTTCATGGACGAGCGCGGCCGCTTCAAGATCACCGACCGCAAGAAGGACATGATCATCGTGTCCGGCTTCAAGGTGTTCCCGAACGAGATCGAGGACGTCGTGATGATGCACCCGGGCGTGCTCGAGGTCGCCGCGATCGGCGAGCCCGACGAGCGCTCCGGCGAGGCGGTCAAGATCGTCGTGGTGAAGCAAGGACCCGGCGCTGACCGAGGCCGAGCTGATCGAGCACTGCAGGAAGCACCTGACCGCCTACAAGGTGCCGAAGCTGGTCGAGTTCCGCACCGAGCCGCTGCCGAAGACCAACATCGGCAAGATCCTGCGGCGCGAACTGCGCTCGGCGCAGCCGGCCTGAGCGGGCGGGCGCGGCGTCGCTGACTAGGCCCTATGCAGGCCGACGCCGGCGCCGCCCTGCCGACCTACCGCGCCCGTCGCGCGACGCTGCGCGACGGCCGGCAGGTGTTGATCCGCGCGGTGCGCCCCGACGATGCCGACGAGATCCGTCAGGCATTCGATCGCATGTCGACCGAATCACGCTACATGCGGTTCATGCAGCACAAGCGCGAACTCGATCCCGACCGGCTGCAGCACGGCGTGCATCCGGCCGCGGGTCGCGAGTTCGTGCTGGTGGCGACTGTGCCGGCCGCCGACGGCATCGATATCGTCGGTGCCGTGCGCTATGTCGCCGCTCCGGCGCGGGGCACCTGCGAGTTCGCGGTGACGGTTGCCGACGACTGGCAGCGCGTCGGACTCGCCGCGACGTTGATGCGCAGCCTGATGCGCCGGGCCGCGCGCGACCGTTACCGCACGATCGAGGGACTGGTGTTGCGCGATAACGCCGCGATGCTCGAACTCGCGCGCCGACTCGGCTTCAAAGTGCACTTCGTACCCGACGATGGATCGCTGCGGCGCGTAGTGCGGCGGCTCGCGCGGCCGCCGCGCCGCTAGCGCCCGGATACGCCGAACGCTTCGCCTAGCGGCGGCCGTCCCAGCGGTAGATGCGTCGATCGGCGTTGACGAGCCACGGCACTTGCCCTGCCGCCAGCGCGACCGCGCCGCCCGGCACCTGCCGCCAGCCGTTGCCGTTCCAGCGCAGCACCGAGTGACCACCGGGTACGCGGTCGCGGCCGAGCAGCCACACGGTGCCGTCGCTTGCCACGGTGATCGCGGTGCCGCGTCCGGGCAGCTTCTGCCATCCGCCGTCGGGCGACCGCCGCAGCACATCGCCACGGTCGTTGACGACCCACGGGTTTCCACGCGGGTCGACGTCGATGCGCACGGCGCCGCCCGGCACCAGTTCCCAGTCGTTGCCGTTCCAGCGGTGGATCGTGTAACCGCCGGGCGCGCGAGTGACGCCGATCACCCAGACGCTGCCGTCGGCGCCGATGCCGATGTCGCGCGCCAGCCCCGGCAGCAGCTGCCAACCGCCGGGCGTGAGCCGCAGGATCTGGCCCACCGAGTTGACGACCCACGGGTTTCCCGACGGATCGACGTCGATGCGCTCGGCGCCGCCACCGACGATCTGCCAGTCGCTGCCGTTCCAGCGGTAGATCGAGTGGCCGCCTTCGACGCGGTCGATGCCGGTGACCCAGGCCTCGCCTCGCGGGCCGACGCCGATATCGGACGCCAACCCCGGCAGCAATCGCCACTGCGCCTGCGCGACGGAGGCGAAGGCGAGGAGAGCGGCGAAGACGATTCTCGAAACCATGTGAAGCACCAGAGTGGGGCAAGCGGGCGCTATCCCAACCGCCGAAGAGTGCCGCGTTCGCACCGCAGTTTCACGCGGCGCACGCGCCCTTCGAAGTGCAAGGCGAGCCGCGTGCCCGCACCCCGGCGCCGCCACAGGTTCGGTGCGTGACACGCGCATGAAACATCCGCACCTGGCATCGGCCTCCGACCTTGCCTTGCCAACTACTTGATTCCGGTTCCCGAAACCGGCTCGCTTCTGTTGCTGGTTCAGGGCCGGCCCGCTGGGCTGGCCCTTTCTTTCATGCCTCGGCGATCTCGCGCAGGCGCAGCCGGCGCTTGCACGTCGTCCAGAGGCGAGCCCAGCCGCGGCGCGTGGCGGCGGCGAGACGCCGCAGCATCTCGCCCTGCTCGGCGGCGCGTGCCCGGCGTGCGGCGAGGTGCAGTCGGTACGAGTCCAGCGGGTATCCATCCAGTCTGTATCCGTCCATCGTGTTCATCGTCGTTCCTTTGGAGCGGTTGATGAGCGCAATGTAAGGACAGAGCACCTTCAAGAAAAATGAATTATTCTGATCAACTCCATCACGAAACGAGATATCTGAAAGACCATGGAGCTGTCAGATCTGCACGTATTCCGCACTGTCGTCGAGTCCGGCGGCGTCACGCGCGCGGCCGACCGGCTGCATCGCGTGCAGTCCAACGTCACCACGCGAGTGCGCAAGCTCGAGGAGGACCTCGGCGTCGAGCTCTTCGTGCGCGAAGGTCGCCGTCTGCAGCTTTCGCCGGCCGGCACTGTGCTGCTCGGCTATGCCGACCGTCTGCTTGCGCTCGCTGGTGAGGCGCGCGAGGCGCTGCACGAGTCAGGTCCGCGCGGTGTGCTGCGGCTCGGATCGATGGAGAGCACCGCCGCCGCGCGACTGCCGCGCCCGCTCGCGCTGCTGGCGCGCAAGCATCCGGCGCTGACGGTCGAACTGCGCACCGGTGCGCCGCGCGAGCTGCTGCCGCGCGTGATCAAGGGCGAACTCGACGCAGCGCTGGTGGCCGAGCCGGTTGACGACGCGCGGCTCGCGTCGCAGATGGCCTGGGTCGAGGACTACGTGATCATCGCCGGGCCCGGGTCATCCGCCGATCCGCGCGCCGAAGGATGTGCAGGGTCGCACGCTGCTGGTGTTCGAGCACGGCTGCCCGCACCGCATGCGGCTCGAAGCATGGTTTGCCGAGCACCGCGTGCCGGTGGACCGCGTGATCGAGATGGGGTCGTACCACGCGATCCTCGGCTGCGCGGTCGCCGGCATGGGAGTCGCGCTGCTGCCGAAGATCGTGCTCGACACCTTCACAGAGCGCAGGCGGCTGTCGGTCCATCGAATGACAGGCCGCTACCGGAACGCGCGCACGCTGCTGGTCTGGCGGCGCAACGCCGCTTCCGCAAAGGTCAGCGCGCTGGCCGACGCGCTACGGATCGGAGAGCCGGCGCGGCACGCGCGCGCCTCCTGAGCACTCGCGTGACTGTCAGGCTGGAGCGGGCGAATCGCCGACGGTGATCTCGAAGCCCGCGGCACGCAGCCGCGCCACCAGTGTTTCGCCGAGCGCGGTGGCCGGGGTCAGCACACCGCCGCGCTCGGGCCCGCCAGGCAGCTTCGGCCCGTCGAAGGCGAGCGCGAGCCCGGACTCGCACAGGATGCGCAGCGTTGCGAGGTTGCCCGGATCGCCGGCGTACGCGATCCGCGCGCGGGCGCTGCGGCCGTCGGCTGTGCGGCCGACCAGATCGGTGCTGAACCACCCGCTCGCCATCGACTGCTCGGACGGACCTTGTCCCGGCTTGGGCAGCACGCGGCCGAGCAGCGAGCGCACGCGGGCGCGTATTCCATCGCGCGCTCGAAGCTGCGCAGGCCAGCGGCCAGGGCGACGGCCTTCGCCGCGGCGAGCGGCGGATCCACAGCCGCGAACTCCTGGTAGCGAAAGCGCGGACCGTACGGCTCGCCCCATGCGGCGTTCAGCGCGGCGCTGCGGCGGACCACGCGCGTGTTGATCGACCCCATGATGAAGGGCGCGACCCACGTGCCGATCGCGTCGTCATAACGCGGATCACGCGGGTCCTGGTTGCTCACCAGCTGCGCGGCCGAATGCCGGCCCGGCGGATTGAGCAGGAACGGATGGCGGCCGAGTTCGACTTCGCCGGACGCGTGTCGATGCGCGTTCGTAGCGAGCGTGCCGCCGTTGAAGCCGCCCGCCATGCGGAAGTACGCCTTGACCTCCGCGCACGGGGCACCGAACGCGTGCTCGATATGCCGGACCAGCAGCAGCGTTCCGAGATCCGACGGGACCGAATCGAAACCGCAGAACGGCACGATGCGCGTGCCGTCGCGCACCGCGCGCGCGTGGTGGCGGTCGATCACGCGGCGCACCCACACGGTCTCACCGGTGATATCGGCATAGTGCGTGCGCTCGGCCACGCAGGCATCGACGATTGCGTCGCCGTACAGTGCAAAGGGTCCGGCGGTGGTGATCAGCACGCGCGTGGACGCAGCCATCGCGCCGACCGCGGCGGGGTCGGCGCTGTCGGCGACGATGATCGCCGGTTCAGTGAGCGATGCCGGGTCGGCGGCCAGCTCGCGGCGCAGCGCGGCGAGCTTGGCGGCATCGCGCCCCGCGATCGCCCAGCGCAGTTTCCTGCGCGTGCGCTGCTGCGCGAGATACGCCGCGGCGCGCCGGCCGACGAAGCCGGTGGCGCCGTAGAGCACGAGATCGTAGAGACGTGTCGCCATTGCGATGGATCGGATGAAAGCCGCGCGACTCTACACCGAGCCGCGCGTATCTCATCATCACCACCGCCGCGGATAGGGCGCGCAGCGATACTGCTTCGCAACGGTTGGTGACTACGGCGGGCCGCCGCGCGCGTCGTACCCGACGATGACAACGAACGCGCGCACCGGCCCGTCAGCCGCGGCAGAACCGCGGCTCCCTGGCGGTACGAAAGCGCCTACGCGGCGTTGCGTCCCGCGCGCGTTGCGGCCGGCTTCATCACCGGCATCGGCACAACCTCGCGCCAGGCGGCCATCGCGTCACGCGCGATGTTGCGGCTGGCCCGACGCATCGTGCGCAGCATCGATTGCATCGGCTCGCGCAGCGCCTGCGCCGCCGTCATCACCTCGCGCGTGGAGTTGCGCGCAAACCGGGCCGCGGTGCGGCCGGCCCGCATCAGCCTGCGCTCGGCGATCTCGAATCGTGCCCTCGCCTCGGCGGTGGGCAACGGGGGCATCACCGCCGCGGGCATCTGCCGCGGTGTGCGCCGTGTAGTGCGTGTGCGGCTTTTCATCGGACTAGTCCTGACCATACTTTCTCCCTTCACGAGCGGACTTTCAGCCGACGCCAACCTGCGCCGGACGATTACATGGTGGGTCCGCTGGCGCCCAGCGTCATGCGTGCGGTCAGCGCCGCCGCATTGAAGGTAGAACCTTCTAAATCGGTCGGGCTAGCGCGGCTGCACGGTGGTGCCGAAGCATTTGCCGTTGGGCTTGCTCGCGGTGATCGTGCCCTTGGCGCGCTTGCGCACGATCTTTCCGCCGCCTTCGTCGAGTGTCGTGATGACGTCGAGGTCGAGCGTCTTGTACTTCTTGCCCGACGCATTGAAAGACACGCCGATGTAGCAGACGCTGCTCACCGAGTTCCAGGTGCCGGCGCGCTGCCGCGGCCCGCCGATCTTCTCCCATGCAGCCTGTGTGCACGCGTCGTCGAGACAACGTGCACCCCAGCCCACCGCCGCCACTCTCGCCTTGGCGCATTGCGCTTCGGTCAGCGGCGTGTCGCCCCAGTCCGCCGCCAGCGTTACGCGATCCAGATACGGTTTCAGATCGCCCTTCGGCCCGAACGCGACCGTGAACCCGCCGCAGCTGCCGCCGGTGCTCGGTCCGGCCGATGTCGCTGTGTAGCGCTGGTAGTTTTCGCACTGAGCCGCCGTTACCGACACCGGGCTCGACGGAAACGCGTCTGCGTTTTGCGGCGCATTGCATAGACCATAGGTGCCCTGCTTCTGCGTCGTCTCCTTCGGCGCATCGCCCAGCGGTTGTTCGGACACCGATGCGCCGGTCGCCGGCGCGGCGAGCGCGGCCGTGTACGCAGCGAATGCCGCGGCCCAAACCAGAACGGTGATGCGAAGCGTGCGCGTCATGTTCGGACTCGTCGCGAAACCAGGTGCGGGCGATCCTACGCGCGCACGCTGGGACGGACTAGCCGCGCGTCTCTGAGCCAGAGACGCTACTTCCTCGCCTTCGGCAGCCGGTACTCGACCTTGTTGTCGTTGAACACCAGCACGCCGTCGCGTTCGAGCTGCTCCATCAGCGCCTCCAGCTGCCCAGGCGCCAGGTTGCGGCCGAGGTGCGACTCGATGAAACGCTCCAGCCCCTTGCGCTTGCCGGGGCGCTCGTCACCCTTGCGTTGCAGGCCCTCGATGACCCGGGTGATCGGGTCCGGCGCGGGTGGCTTCTTACTGGCGGTTCGCGCGGCCGAGTGCGCGGCCTTCTTCGCGGCCGGCTGCGCGGCAGTGGCCTTCTTCGCCGCGGGCGCCTTCCTCGCGACCGCCTTCTTCGCGGCGTGCGCCTTCGCCGGTGCTGGCTTCGCAGCCACGGGTGCCGGCGCGGCCTTGGTCGCGCGTGCCTTGGCGGGCTTCGCGTGCGGCTCTGCCGCTTTGCCGCCGAGCGCGGCCTTGAAGCTCGCGGCCCGCGTGGCGTCAAAGCCCTTGCCCTGGAGATACATCAGCAGCGGATCAAAGTCCTTGTCCCGCGAGATCACGATGAACCGCGTGGTCCTGTGCGCGCCGGCCGGCATCGTCGCAACCAGCTCGCCCAGGTGATACGCGATCTGCATGTCCGCCGCATTCTTGCCGGCCTTGGCGCAACGCGTGAACGTGACCCGATCGCCCATGCCGTGCAAGGCCTCGGCCAGGTCCGCTTCGTAGCGGGTCTGCTGTGGCCCGCGCACGACTGCGAGCCGGTACTTGTCACCGTGCGCCAAGCCGATGTCGGCGGCGCTCGGCTTGACGTTGTCGAAGTCGACGAGGATGTGGGTGAGGGACATGGAGCGCGTGGACGCGTGTTAGGGGCAGTGCCCAATGTACCGCGTCCACGCTGCCCCTTCCTCGCCTCGCGGCGGGGCGGCTGCCTCGCTAGAGCGAACGCAGGAACGTCAGCAGCGCCTCCTGCTCGTCCGCGCTCAGCGACGAGTAGCGGTTGCGCGCTGCCTTCGCCTCGCCGTCGTGGCGGCCGATCGCGTCACGCAGCGTCAGCGACTCGCCGTCGTGCATCAGCCGGCTGCGCAGGCGAACGCCCCAGAGCGGCGGCGTGCGGATCCGGTTGGCGGTCGGCGACATGTATTCCTGCATGTGCGCGTATCGCCGGCCGAAGTGTTCGACGACCGCGATCTCGATCCCGTCGCCGGTGCCGACATCGTGCAGCAGCAGATCGCTGAACGGATGGAACAGACGGTTGCCGAGTGCCGGCGGGACGGTGTACGTGCCGCCGTTGAGCTTGGTGCCCGCGGGTGCCGTCACCAGGTTGCGTGCATGGCAGGTCGCACAGCCGATGCTGTCGAACAGACCCGAACCCCTGCGCACGACATCGGTCTTCGCGAGGGCCGCGTCGCGCGGCGGTGCCTTGGTCGCGCGGGCGAAGCGCGCAAAGCGATCGATGTCGGCGAATTCCTCCGCCACCGGCACGGGGCGACCTGCTTTCGCGGCACGCACACGGGCCTGCGTGCGACGCACAGCACGTACAGCGGCTTCAGGGGCTTCGGGCCGGTCCTCCGGATCGGCAACGGTGTCGCACAGCGTCGTCACTTCATCGGGCTGCAGGCGGCTCGTGATGCCCATCTCATTCAGGTAGGCGTCGGCCGAGAACGACAGCAGGCTCGCTTGCTGGCCTTTCCAGCCGAAGCGCCCGACGCGGTTGGTGCCTGGGGCTTCGAGCACCGGCACCTCGAACGCGCGGCCGCAGATCGTTTGCTGTGTCTCCTTGCACTGGCGCACCGCATACGCGCGCAAGGAGTCGTCGGCCACGGCTTCGATCAGTCCGTCGCCGAGAATGCTCAGCGACAGACGAAATGTGCGGACGTTGGCGTTGTCCGGCACGTGCTCCTGGATCTCGATATCGGGAAAGGCGCCGCTCGGGCAGATCGCGCGGTCGTTGATCAGCGTCCGCCCTTCGATCACCACCTTGCCGTGCGCGATCGGAACGCGCGGCGGCTCGAACCGACCGTGCGAATCGCGCACGCCGGCGCGCAGCTCCGTGACCTGGCTGCCGCCGCCGGAGACCGGATTCTGGTGGCAGAACAGGCACGACGCCGCATTGAACAGCGGGCCGAGGCCGTCCGAGATGACCTCGACATCGTTGAACGCGGCCTGGTCCTCGTCGAAGGTCGCCTGGTCGACGATGCCGTTGGTCTTGTCGTCGAAGCCCGCCAGCGCCTCCTGCGCGCCGGTCGCGGGCACGTCGGATTCGGTGCCGAGATTGGGCGGCACCGGAACGACAACGCAGGCGAGCAGGATCAGTGAGCACAACACGACGAGGAATTGCTTCATGTCGCCCCCTCGAAAAGCGCAGTCCGCGTTCACTCGTGCAAATCGTGCCGATCGCCCGAGCGCGGATCGCTTTGGTTGTCGGACCCCGGGGCGGCAGCTCGATTCACTGCCGTCCGGGCCGCAATCGTCGGCCGCCTGCACTATGCACGCGGGGGGTTCGCGATACCAGCGCGCGGCCTTGGGATGCTGAGGGCATGGCGGTCGTGGCGACCAGCCGGCCCGCCGAGATCGATGAAGCCTACTTCGGCGGCGACTGGCGCCGGCGTCTTCATCGACGGGTGAGCTTCCCGCGCAAGCGGATTGACAGCTAGGCGTTCGACGCAGCGGTGGGTGCCGTGGGCATAATGCCCCGCACGCAGCCGTTCACTGCGCACAGTCCAAAGAAGAGGAGACACGCATGACGATGAGAACCGCGTTCGCGGTCGCAGCGCTTTTGTCGCTGGCCGCATGCCAGACCACGACGCCGCCGCCTGCCGCCGCGCCCACCCCGGCGCCCGCAGCGCCGGCCGCGGCAGCACCCGCGCCTGCGCCCGCCCCGGCGTGGCAACAAGGCCGCACCGCCGACCAGGCCAGCTCGCCCCTGGCGCCGCACGCGGCAAGATGACCGCCACGCCGGCGAGCGACATTCCGGTCGCCAACTTCAAGCTGCCGCCGGGCTTCAAGGCCGAAGTCTGGGCCACCGGCATCCCGGGTGGGCGCGCGATGGCGCGCGGCGACAGCGGCAAGATCTACATCGGCACGCGCGCCATCGGGCGCGTGTACGAGGTGACCGACAACGGCTCTACGCGCACCAGCCGCGTGGTCGTCGACAAGCTGAACCAGCCCGGCGGCGTCGCGATCAGGAACGGTTCGCTCTACGTGATCGCGATCGACAAGGCGTTGCGCTACGACGGCATCGAGAAGAACCCGACCGTGACGCCGGTCGACATGACGGCGGTGTTCAAGCTGCCCAAGGAGCAGCACCACAACTGGAAGTACATCGCGTTCGGGCCTGACGGCAAGCTGTACGTGCCGTTCGGCGCGCCGTGCAACATCTGCGTGCCGCCGACCGACGAGTACGCGCAGATCCGCCGCTACAACGCCGACGGCTCGGGCATGGAAGTGATCGCGACGCGGCATGCGCAACACGCAGGGCTTCGCCTGGCATCCGGTGACCAGGCGAGCTGTGGTTCACCGATCACGGCCGCGACTGGATGGGCGACGACGACGCCCGAGGACGAGCTGAACCGCATGACCAAGACCGGCCTGAACTTCGGCTTCCCGTACTGCCACGCCAACGGCGTGGCCGACAAGGACATCAAGAAGGCCAATCCGTGTGAAGGCGTGACGCTGCCGGTGACGACGATGGGCCCGCACGCTGCGGTGATGGGCGTGCACTTCTACACCGGCAACATGTTCCCGGCCGAGTACAGGAACGTGATGTTCGTGGCGCGCAAGGGCTCGTGGAACCGCACCAAGAAGTACGGCTACGACGTGGTGACGGTGCGCACGGATGCCGACGGCAAGAACCCGAAGGTCGAGCCGTTCATGACGGGCTTCCTCGACCCAAACACCGACGCGTTCAGCGGCCGGCCCGACCTACATGCTGCAGCTGCCCGACGGCTCGCTGCTCGTGTCCGACGAACAACTGGGTGCCATCTATCGCATCACGTATGGGCGTTGAACGCTGTGCGTGGCTAGCGGGGCTGGTGACGAAGCTGACAGCGGCCTCGCTGCTGCTGGTGCCCGGCGCCGTGCCGGCGCAGCATCGCCGCCGGCGATGCTGGCGGCCTGCACCGCGCTGCCACGGCCCGGGCGGCAATTCGCAGATCGCGCAGACGCCATCGCTGGCCGGGCAGCCGAAGCTATTCATCGAGAACCAGCTGGTGCTGATCCGCGAAGGGCTGCGCGAGGTTGCGCAGATGAAGGACCTCGATGGCCGGCATGAGCGACGAGACCATCATCGCGCTGGCGCAGCACTTCGCCGCACAGACCCCGGCGTCGAAGACCGTGCCGGTGAATCAGGACAAGGCCCGCCTCGGCGCTGCGACGGCTGGCAAGATGCTGTGCGGCACCTGTCACCTGCCCGACTACACCGGGCAGAAACAGGTTCCGCGCCTTGCCGGGCAGGACGAGGCGTACCTCGTGCAGTCGATGAAGCAGTTTCGCGACAACCCCGGGCTCGGCCGCGACACGATCATGGCCGCATCGCTGTACGGCTAAGCGATGCGGACCTCGCCAACCTGGCGTACTACCTCGCCACCTTCAAGCCGTAGCCGGCATGCGGAAGCTCAGCGAAGAGCAGTGGCAATCCCTGGCGAGTGCCGTGGCAGCGTGAAATGACGCGACTGGCGCCCGACTGGACGGCGCACAACACGCATGACCCCGGTATCACGGTGCTCGAACTGCTCTCGTATGCACTGACTGAATTGCAGTACCGCAGCAACACCATCGACGCGAATGGCCGCGCGCTGGCTCGGCACGTCGCGCGGTTGGCCGATTCGCTGGCGGACACGATCGGTACGGACGACTGCCCACCGGGCCCGCAGCGCGTCAACTACTTCTCCGGCATGCTGCTTGGCACAGACGACTTCACGGCTGAGCAGGATTACTTCCGGGGCAAGAGCCACCGTCTTAACCGCGTGCTGCATGGCGCCGGCGTCGTGACCGGGCTGCGCGTTACGCTCGAGCGCACGGGCAGCAACGCACAGGTCGTCATCGCGCCCGGCCTGGCGTTCAACTCGCGCGGCGAGGAGATCGAGGTGAGCGTGCCCACCTCGCTGCCGCTACCCGCTCAAGGCAAATCGCTGCTGGTGCTGCTGCACTACACCGAGCAGCCGTGCCGCCCGGTGGCGGCGCCGGCGATGGATCCGCAGGCGGACTCGCAAGCGCGCTACTCGCGCATCACGGAAAGCTTCAGCGCAACGCTCGCGCCGGGCACCGATGACACCGCCGTTGCGCTCGCGCGGGTGAACTTCAGCCGGGGACGGTGGGCGCTTGATCGGAGTTTCAAGGCGGCAAAGGTCAAGGCCTGACTCGGGCCGCGCGTAGCGCTCAGCGCCCGGACCCGCCTCTGCACCACTGCTTCTCGCAAGGGATGCCGTTGCCATCCCCGTCCATCTGCGCACCGGGGCAGTTCCTGAGGAAGAACGTTGCCTCCTCGCAGGACGTCATCTGCGAGCAGCGCGTCCGGCCATCACATTGGAATCTTGGCGGCTGCCGGGCCGGGGATCGATGTGGTCGGCGCGCCGGACGTGTCGGGCGCCACAACCGGCGCCCGGTGACTGCGGCCCGCGTACTGCTTGTAGGAGTACACACCGAGCCCGACCAGCGCCAGTGCAACAGCGACGCTGATCGCGATGCTGAGCACGGGCGAACCGTTGCTGCGCCCGTGCTCTCTCGGCCGCTGCTGATGAGCTGGTGGCGGCGGAGTGTGCCCTGGGCGCTGGACATTGACCGCGCGCTTCTTGCCGTCGCGGGCAGCCTCGACCTCAAAGGTCAGCGGCTCGCCGATCTTTGGACGGCGGTTGTCGGCCGGAAACGCAGAGACATGAACGAAGACCGGCTCGCCGCCGTGCAGCGGCGTGATGAAGCCGAAGCCACGGTCGTCGTTCCACTTCTCCAACTTGCCGTTGAATCGCATGGGCCCTTTCAGCCAAGTGCCAGAGGCAATTCCCCCTTTTTAGTATCGCGCAAGAACGCTCCACGGCGCGCTACGAATCTCGCACAGGTTCACGCGGGAGCGCTCATTCGAACGGCTTGGCTGCTCGCAGAAGGCGGAGGATGATGCATGGCGCTGAATTGAATCCTCCCCAGCGCTTCCCTTTACACCGCTATGCCAGCCCTTCCCCAGCAGTGCGACGTGCTGATCGTCGGTGCCGGCCCCACCGGCCTGATGCTCGCCAACCAGCTCGCGCGGCATCGCATCGATGCGCTGATCATCGATCGTCATGCCGGGCCGGCGCGCGAAACGCGCGCGCTCGGCGTGCAGGCGCGCACGATGGAGATCTACGCCAAGCTCGGTCTGATGGAGCGCGCGCTCGAGCTCGGCAAGCGCGCGACCGGCGCCAACCTCTGGTCGCGCGGCCGCCGCACCGCGCGCATCCCGCTCGGCGATATCGGGCGCGACCTCTCCGCCTATCCGTTCCTGCTGATCCTCGGCCAGGACGACAACGAACGCCTGCTCGGCGACGCGCTGCGCAGCCACGGCCGCGACGTCGCCTGGAACACCGAACTCATCGGCCTCGAGCAGAAGCCGGACCGCGTCATCGCGCAACTCCGCCAGCCCGACGGATCGACCGCACACGCTCGAAGCGCGCTGGGTCGCCGGCTGCGACGGCGCGAAGAGCGCCGTGCGCGAACTGAACCGCATCGGCTTTCCGGGCGCGCCCTACCAGCACGTGTTCTTCATCGCGGACACGACCATGACCGGGCCGATGGTCGCCGATGAGCTCAACGTCTTCCTGCTCAGCGACGGCTTCCATCTGTTCTTCCCGATGCGCGGGCAGGACCACTGGCGCCTGGTCGGCATCCTGCCGCCCGAACTGCGCCATCGCGACGATCTCACCTTCGAGCAAGTGATTCCGACGCTGCGCGCGCAGGCGGTCGCCGAACTCACTTTCAAAGAGTGCCACTGGTTCTCGACGTACCGCATCCATCACCGCCGCGCCGAGCGCTTCCGCGCGGGCCGCTGCTTCCTGCTCGGCGATGCCGCGCACATCCACAGCCCGGTCGGTGCGCAGGGCATGAACACCGGGCTGCAGGACGCCTACAACCTCGGCTGGAAGCTCGCGCTGGTCGTGGCCGGCCAGGCCCGCGAAACGCTGCTCGATTCCTACGCGGCCGAGCGCGAGCCGGTCGCCAAACGCCTGCTGCAGACCACCGACCGCGCCTTCGCGTTTATCGTGTCCGACCACTGGTTCAGCAAGATGCTGCGCACGCGCGTGATCGCCCGCATCCCGGCGCTGGCGATGCGCTTCGATGCCGCGCGCAAGTTCGCGTTCGGCACGATTTCACAGATCGGCATCCGCTATCCGACGAGCCCGCTGTCGCAGACCAATCCCGGGCTGCCCGACGGATCGCCGCGCGCCGGCGACCGCTTCCCGTGGATGACGCTCGTCTTCACGTCGGGTGCGACCGCCGAGGATCTGTTTGCGCGCCTCGACGACACGCGATTCAACCTAGTGCTCATCGGCCAATCAACCGCTGCGGTTCCGGCCGACCAGCCGCTCGCCATCCACCAAATTCCGGACCTGGCGACCAACGTCGCCGCACTGGCGCGCGCGGGCATCCGCGGCCCCAGCTATTACCTGCTGCGGCCGGACGGCCACATCGGGCTCGCCGGTGTGCGCCTGCAAAGCGGAGACGTGCAGCGGTATTTCTCCGAGCGTTTCTTCTCCTAGGTCCGGTTGCGGGCCAGCCGGCCTCCATGCGCGCCAGAACGCAATAGCCAGTTTCCCGGGTCACGGACCGTCGCGGCGGCGGGCTGGCGCGCCCACCGCGGGCTGCGATGGCCGACCGTGACGGTCGGGCATCTGCCGCACGACGGCCTTGAGAGTCGTATGCTGACGCGCAGCGCGCAGGCGGAGCGCGGTTCCCCATTGCCGCCGCCGCGGTTCGATAACTAGAACACACGAGGAGACATCATGGTTCGTCACACGTTGGTGATGCGGGTTCTGCTCGCGGCCGGTATCGCATTTGCATTGACGCCCGTTTCGGCGCAGGACAAGGCCGCTCCCGAGAAGCCGATCAAGATCGGCATCGTCACCTTCCTGTCGGGCGCCGCCGCCGGCCCGTTCGGGGTGCCGGCGCGCAACGGCGCCGAGGTGATCGTCGAGGCGCTCAACACCGGCAAGGTGCCGGCGCCCTACGCCAGCACCGGATTGGGCGGTGCGCCGATCGAAGTGAACTTCGTCGACGAGGCAGGTGGCACGACCAAGCAGGTCAACGAGTACCGCAACCTCGTCCAGCGCGACAACGTCGACGCGGTGATCGGCTACATCTCCAGCGGTGACTGCCTGGCGGTGGCGCCGGTGGCCGAGGAGCTGAAGCGGCTTACGATCTTCTTCGACTGCGGCACGCCGCGCATCTTCGAGGACGCGAACTACAAGTATCTGTTCCGGACCGGCGCGACCGCGACGATCGACAACACTGCAGCAGCGCTCTACGTGATGGAGATGAAGCCGCAGCTCAAGACCGTTGCGGCGATCAACCAGAACTACGCCTGGGGCCAGGATTCGTGGAACGACTTCGAGGCGGCCATCAAGGTGCTGAAGCCCGACGTCAAGATCGGCACTTCGCAGATGCCGAAGCTGCTGGCCGGTCAGTACGGCGCCGAGATCTCCGCGCTGCTCACCAGCGACGCCGACGTCGTGCACTCGAGCTTCTGGGGCGGCGACGCCGAGGCGCTGATCCTGCAGGGTGCGCCGCGCGGGCTCTTCAAGAAGTCGACGGTGTTGATGACCGCCGGCGAGCCGACGCTGGTGCGACTCGGCACACAGGTGCCGGAAGGCACCGTGATCGGTGCGCGCGGGCCCTTCAACGTGTTCGCGCCCGACACCGAGCTCAACAAGTGGTTCCGCAAGGTGTACGAGGAGCGCTACGGGGTGGTGCCGAGCTATCCGGCCTACAAGATGGCGCAGGCGCTGCTCGGCTTGAAGGCGGCGTACGACAAGGCGCAGGCCGCCAACGGCGGCAAGCGTCCGAACCAGGACCAGGTCATCGCCGCGTTCGAGAACCTGACGTTCGAAGGCCCGGGAGGGCCGGTCGCGATGTCGCTCGGCAAAGGCCACCAGGCCGTGCAGGGCACCGCCTACGGCACCGTCAAGCACGAAGGCGGCAAGGTCACAGTCAGCAACGTCAAGCGCTATCCGGCCTCGCGCATCACGCCGCCCGACGGCGTTAAGAGCGAGGACTGGATCAAGTCGGGATTCAAAACCGCGAAGTGATCGCCTCAGTCAGCGCACGGTGAGCAGATAGGAGGCGGGCGCCTCGCCCGCCGCCGCTCTTCCCGCCCAACGAGCCGCCGATGACCGGCCTCGTGTCCCTGCTGATCGACGGGATCGTCTACTCGTCGTATCTGTTCATCATCGCCGTCGGCCTGACGTTGATCTACGGCGTCATGAAGATCCTGAATATGGCGCACGGCAGCCTGTACGCGCTCGGCGCCTACGTGGCCGCGACGCTGGTCGGCGCCTGGTTCAACGGCGGTCTCAATCCGTACGGCAGCTTCGCGCTGCTGGCGGTCTCCGCCATCGCGGTCGGCCTCGTGGCCGGCCCGCTGATCGAGCGCGGCCTGCTGCGCTTCATGTACGGCAAGGACGAGATCGTGCTGGTCCTCGTCACGTACTCCGTGTTCCTGATCCTCGAGGACGTGATCACGCTGATCTGGGGCGTCGAGTCGTATTCCGCCTATCAGCCGTACGGCCTGCTCGGCAACATCGACCTCGGCGGCCTGCCGTACACGGTGTACGACGCGCTGCTGGTGATCGTCGCGATCCTGGTCGGCGTCGCGCTCACGCTGGTCCTGACGCGCACGCGCCACGGCAAGCTGCTGCTGGCGGTGATCCACGATCGCGAAGTGAGCGCGGCAATGGGCATCAACGTCGGCCGCGTGTACTTCGTCACGTTCACGCTCGGCACGATGCTCGCCGCGCTCGGCGGCGCGCTGATCGCGCCGAAGGTGTCGGTGGTGCCGGCGATGGGCGTGGAGGTGATCGTGCTGGCGTTCGCGGTGGTCGTCATCGGCGGCCTCGGCAGCCTGCCAGGTGCGGCGCTCGGCGCGGTGATCGTCGGCCTGGTGCGCTCGGCCGCGGTGCACTACTGGCCCGAGGTCGAGCTCTTCAGCATCTACCTGGTGATGGCGCTCGTGCTGATCGCTCGGCCGCGCGGCCTGTTCAGCACGGCCGAGGCGCGCAAGATATGAAGGCCGACCGGGCATGAAGCTCAATCGCGCGCTCGTACTCGCGGCGCTTATCGCCGTGGTCCTCGTCGGCGGCCGCTGGCTGCCGGGCTGGGCGCAGAGCCTGATGATCCTCGCGCTCGGCAAGGGGCTGGTCGTACTCGGGCTGCTGCTGCTGATGCGCTGCGGCCTCGTGTCGTTCGGCCAGGGGCTGTACTACGCGCTCGGCGCCTACGCGGCCGTGTCGATGACGCGCATCGCCGGCCTGCCCGAGACGCTGCTGACCTCCGACGCCGTGGTGATGCCGCTCGCCGGCGGGCTCGTCGCCGGCGTGATCGCGTTCGTGCTCGGCTTCCTGCTCGCGGCCTACCGCGGCATCTTCTTCGCGATGCTGAGCCTGGCGTTCTCGATGATCCTGTACGGGCTGCTGATCAAGTCGTCGCTGCTCGGCAGCAGCGACGGCTTCAACATCGCGTTCACACAGCGCGGCCGGCATCGCGCTGCCGGCGGGCTCGCACCTGTACGCGCTCTTCGCGGTGACGGTCGTGCTCGTCGCGCTCGCGCTCTACGGCACGCATCTTTTCGTGCAGTCTCACACCGGCCGCCTGAGTCCGGCGATCCGCGACAACGAGCTGCGCGTCGAGTACATGGGCGCATCGGTGCGCCGGCTCGTACACCTGAACTACGTGATCGCCGCGGTGCTGTCGGGCATCGGCGGCGGCCTGGTGGCGCTGTCGATCGGCCACATCGACCCGGACCTCGCCTACTGGACCACCTCCGGCGAGTTCGTGTTCGTCGCCATCCTGTCGGGCACCGGCAACGTGATCGCGCCCTTCCTCGGCTCGCTGGTGTTCGAGTGGATCAAGAGCATCGCCTACCAGTACACGCCGTACACCTGGCAACTGGTGCTCGGCACCGCGATGCTGCTGGTGATCATGTTCCTGCCGTCGGGCCTGTGGTCGCTGTTCACGCGGCGAAGCAAGGGCGCGTGATGCCGATCATCGAAACCAGCGGCGTGGTCAAGAACTTCGGCGCGGTGACCGCCGCGGCCGACCTGACGGTGCACATCGAGGACGACACGGTGGTCGGGCTCATCGGCGGCAACGGCGCCGGCAAGACCACCTTCCTCAACATGCTGACCGGGTATCTGAAGCCGGACCGCGGCACCATCAGT
>CAVPGM010000027.1:0-10116 GCA_963703945.1 uncultured beta proteobacterium
GCGAAGACAGGGCCTGTCACCGGAGCAGTCGATCGTACAGGCTGCGATGCTGCGCTTCCGTCCGATCATGATGACCACGCTTGCGGCATTGTTCGGCGCGCTGCCACTCGCACTGGAGGGAGGAACAGGGTCTGAACTGCGAAATCCGCTTGGCATCACGATTGTCGGTGGCCTGCTGCTGTCGCAGTTGCTGACGCTCTACACCACGCCCGTCATCTATCTATACATGGAGCGCCTGCGCGCGCGCCTTGCGCCTGCATCGCCGCCGGCCGCGCCACGCCCGGGGCGGGCCGCACGGGGCCGGCCGTGAATTTCTCATACCCGTTCGTCCGGCGTCCGATCGGCACCACGCTGCTCGCAATCGGCTTGTTCCTTGTCGGTGCCGTCGCGTACCTGTTTCTTCCGGTTGCCAGCCTCCCAACCGTAGAGTTTCCGACCATCTATGTCAGCGCTAGCCGTCCGGGGGCCGAACCCAACGTCATGGCGGCGACGGTGGCGGCGCCACTCGAACGGCGGCTCGGCGAAATCTCCGGCGTGACCGAACTGACGTCAGTCTCATCGCTCGGAACTTCCCGCATCACTATCCAGTTCGACCTCAACCGCAGTATCGATGGCGCCGCACGCGACGTGCAGGCTGCACTTAACGCCGCGCTCGCCGACCTGCCTGGCGACCTGCCGACGCTGCCGACGTTCCGCAAGGCCAACCCGTCCGCGGCCCCGATCCTGATTCTTGCGCTCACATCGAAGACCTTGCAGCCGAGCGCCATCTACGACGCAGCCGACAGCGTGATTGCGCAGCGTCTGTCGCAGGTCGATGGCGTGGCTGACGTGACCGTCGCAGGATCAGAGCAGCCTGCCATCCGGGTAAGCGTCGACCCGGCGCGATTGTCGGCAATGGGCCTTTCGCTCGAAGACGTGCGCACCGCTATTTCCAATTCAAATGCCGTCGGTCCTCTCGGATCCTTCGACGGTAGCAAACGGGCCGTCACCATCGGAATTAATGACCAGCTGCGCGATACCGACGAATACAATCCGGTCGTCGTCAAGACGGTCAACGGCACGGTCATTCGTCTGTCGAGCGTTGCCACAATTCGGCCGAGCGTTCGCAACACGCGCTCAGCCGGTTGGTACAACAAGGATCCCTCCGTTCTGCTCATCATTACGAAACAAGGGAATGCCAACGTCATCGACACTGTCGACCGGATATACGAATTGCTGCCCGAGCTTCGCCAGTGGGTGCCTGAAGGTCTCGACATTTCGGTGTTGAGCGATCGCACGCAAACCATCCGGGCGAGCGTGCACGATATGCAACTCACGCTCGCCGCGACCATCGCGCTCGTGATGCTTGTCGTGTTTCTGTTTCTCCGTCGTGCTGCGCCAACCGCGGCGGCTGGCGTGACCGTGCCGCTCGCCCTCTCGGGCACCTGCGCCGCAATGTGGGCGGCGGGCTTTTCCATCGACAACCTGTCACTGATGGCACTGGCAGTCAGCGTGGGCTTTGTGGTCGACGACGCCATCGTCATGATCGAGAACGCTTTCCGCCACCTTGAAAAAGGCGCCTCTCCGCTGCGCGCCACGCTGGTGGGCGCAAGGCAGATCGGCTTTACGGTGGTGTCGATCTCGGTGTCCCTGGTCGCAGCTTTTATCCCGCTGCTGTTCATGGGTGGCGTGGTAGGCCGCTTGTTCCGTGAGTTTTCCGTGACGCTCGCGTTCGCGATCGCGATTTCCACGGTGGTGTCATTGTCGGTAACACCGATGATCTGCGCCTATTTCGTGCGGCAGCCGCCAAGTCGCGATCGCACGTGGCTCGATCGCCGGGTCGAGGGTCTGCTGGCGCGGCTGGTGCGTTTCTATGGCCGCACGCTCACGCTCGCGCTCGCGCACCGGCCATTGATGCTCATCGTATTCGTAGCAACGATCGCGCTCACGGTTGGCCTCTACATCAAGACGCCGAAAGGCTACTTCCCGCAGGACGATACGGGCCTGATCTTCGGCGGCACGATCGCATCGCCGGATATTTCCTTCGATGCCATGAAAGCTTTGCAGCTCAAGGCGATGGACGTAGTGCTTGCCGATCCTGCCGTCGCTGGCCTCGGATCGTCGGTCGGCGCATCACCTTTCAATGCCGCGGTCAATTTCGGCCGCTTGTTTATCAGCCTGAAGCCGCTCAACGAACGCGGTGGCCTCAGCACCCAGCGTGTCATCGCGCGCATACGGCCCAAGCTCGCCGAAATTCCGGGAATCCGCGTGTTCATGTTCCCGGCGCAGGACGTCCGTGTCGGCGGCCGGCAAACCGACTCCCAATACCAGTTTACGCTGTGGAGCTCCGACATTGAGGAATTGCAGAAGCGGGTGTCGAGCGTGATCGATCGCGTGAGGCAGGTGCCGGGCGTCGTCGATGTCACCACCGACCGCGATCAAGGCGGGTTGCAGGTCAATATCAATATTGACCGCCAAGCCGCGGCGCGGCTGGGTGTGCGTGTCCAGGATATCGACAACGCGCTCAATAATTCCTTTTCACAGCGACAGATCTCGACGATTTACGGCACGCGCAATCAGTATCGGGTGATCCTGGAAGTCGACCGTCAGTATAAGCGTGACCCGAGCGATCTCACGCGAGTCTACGTTCCGGGTAACGGCGACGCACAGGTTCCGCTTTCAGCGGTGACGCGCATGGAGCGCGGCAATATTCCGCTGGCCGTCAACCACCAGGGTCAATTCCCGTCTATAACGATTTCGTACAATCTGACACCCGATGCCTCCATTGAGGAAACCACCGCGGCAATCGAAAAAGCGGTCATCGACCTGCATTTGCCCGACATCATCCATGCCGACTTTGCCGGCGATATTCGGGAGCAGCAGAGCATCGGGGCCGGCGTTGTAGGGTCGCAGCGATTCGCCGTCAAAGGCGCCTGGATCGTGGGTCGCGGGCTCGTAGGCGCTCCGGTCCAGCATCAGGTCGCCACGGATTTCGCGCACACCGACACCACGCAGCCGTTGCACCAGCAACCACAGGTGCTCGACGACCAGCCGCGGATCGCCGTTGCCCCGCAGGTAAAGATCGCCCTCGAGCACGCCCTGGTTCAGCGGCGCGACGGCGAGCGCTTCGGTGCGCCATACGTACTGGGGACCGAGGATCTCGAGACCCGCCAGCGTTGTGACGAGTTTCATCGTCGATGCCGGATTCATCGGGACCGTGTCGTTGATCGACAGTGCGACGCCCGAACCCTGCAAGGGCACGACGCTGACCCCGACCGCGCTAATGGGCACGGCGGCGGCCTTCAGTGCTGACCGCGACCGAGTCCGGAAGCTGCGTCGATGCCCTCTGCGGGTACGCCGGCGGGCTGACACACGCCGCGGCCATCGCGACGAGGCCGGCAAAGCGGCGAATTGCCATTGAAGTCAAGGGCTTTCTCCGGACTGGGCGACAGCTAGTTCGTTCGCCCGATGGACCGACCATGGTGCGCTGCGTAGCCTGATCCACCGCCGATGCGCGCCGGCCTGCACGCAGGCTGTGCCCCTGCCGAACCCAATTGATGACACGCACACCCTCGTCCACGCTGCGAAGCTTACTGGTTGCCTCCGGCATTGCGCTTTCGCTGGCCGCCTGCGGCGGCGGAGGCGGCACGACAGCGCCGACGCCAGCGCCGGCCCCCTCGTCGCCGACTCCGGCCAACCCGCTTCCGGAGCCGCCGCCCGGAGGCTTTCCCGCGTCTGGACCGACAGCGGCGCCGAGCGGGGTGCCGAACGATGTCGAGTCGGTGCGTTTCCTGGCGCAGTCGACCTTCGGTGCGACGACCGCCGAAGTCGCCCGGCTGCAGCGTCTCGGCTACAGCGACTGGATCGAGCAGCAGTTCCGCATTCCGCGCACTTCGCATCTGGATTTCGTGCTCGCGGTGTATCCGATCCCGACACCGGAGGGCGTCACGGTCACGATCGATCCGCTCTACCAGACGTTCTGGAAGCAGGCGATCACGGCGCCCGATCCACTGCGCCAGCGCGTGACGTATGCGCTGTCGGAGATCTTCGTGACCTCGGCAGCCGATGCCGCTCTGCAGACGTGCGCCGCATACGCTGGCTTCGTACCTCGACACGCTGTCGACCCATGCGTTCGGCAACTACCGGGATCTGCTGGAGGCGGTGTCGAAGCATCCGGCCATGGGCCAGTACCTGACCTCGCTGGCGAACCGAGGTGACAACGGCCGCGTGCCCGACGAGAACTTTGCGCGCGAGGTGATGCAGCTGTTCTCGATCGGCCTGGTCGAGCTCAACGTCGACGGCACGCCGAAGCTCGTCAACGGCAATCCGGTCGACACCTACGGCATGGACGACATCCGCGGGCTGGCGCGCGTGTTCACCGGTTGGGGCTGGGGCAACACCGGCACGCCGGATCCGGTCAATGGCAGGTTCGCCGGCAACAACCCGGAAGACCCGATGCGCCGCGTGATCCCGATGCAGTTCTACGCGCAGTACCACTCGCCGCTGGAAAAGCAGTTTCTCGGAGTGACGGTCCCGGCGGGCACCGCCGGGCCGCAGGCGCTGAAGGCCGCGCTCGACACGCTCGCCAGTCATCCGAACGTCGGGCCGTTCATTGCCACGCGCCTGATCCAGCACATGGTGACGAGCAATCCGAGCCCGGCGTACGTGGGCCGGGTGGCGGCGGTGTTCAACAACAACGGCAGCGGCGTGCGCGGCGACCTGAAGGCCACCGTGCGCGCGGTGCTGTTCGATCGCCGAGGCGGTCACGCCCGCCAGCGGGCCGAATGCCGGCAAGCTGCGCGAGCCGACGCTGCGGCTCGCGGCATGGATGCGCGCTTTCAATGCGACCTCGCAGAGCGGCAACTTCCGCATCGGCGTGCTGGACAACCAGCTCGGCGCAGACACCGATGCGCGCGCCGAGCGTGTTCAACTTCTTCCGGCCGGGCTACGTGCCGCCGAATACGAGCCTCGCCGCGGCCGACCTCGTTGCGCCGGAATTCCAGATCACGCACGAAATCTCGGTGGCGGCGTACGCCAACTTCATGCAGGGCGTGATCCAGAACGGCGTCGGCACCGGCAGCGACGTGCGCGCCGACTACACCAGCTACAACGCCATCGCCGACAACCCGGACGTGCTGGTGGCGCGCGTCAACCTCTGGCTCGCCGCGAACTCGCTTTCGAGCGCGACGGCCGCGTCGATCCGCGATGCCGTCAGTGCGATCCCGCTGACCGCGAACAATGCGCTGCAGAACCGCACGCAGCTGGCGATCTACCTGACGATGACATCGCCCGAGTATCTCGTGCAGAAATAGGCGCAGAGCCCGATGACGATCAACGCTTCCCGCCGCGAACTGCTGCGCGCCGCATCCCGGCTCTCGCTCGCCGGCGTCGCCACTCCATGGGCGGTGAACCTCGCCACGCTCGGTGCCGCCGCGGCGCAGACGGCGCCGTCCGACTACAAGGCGCTGGTGTGCATCTTCATGTACGGCGGCAACGATCATTCGAACACCATCGTGCCGTATGACAACGCGAGCTATCAGCTCTACGCGCAGTCGCGCACCAACCTGACGCTGCCGCAGACTGCGCTGCTGCCACTGGCGACGCCGAACAATGCGTCGATGAGCGGCAGGCAGGTCTCGCTGCGGAGCGAGCTGCAGCCGCTGAAGACGATCTACGACGCCGGCAAGGCGGCCGTGCTCGCCAATGTCGGCACGTTGGTCGTGCCGACCAACATGACCCAATATCGCGCGCGCAGCGTGCCTCTGCCGCCGAGCCTGTTTTCGCACAACGACCAGCAATCGGTCTGGCAGACCTACGACGGCCGCCGCGAGGGCGCGCGCGTGGGCTGGGGTGGCCGCGCCGGCGATCTGCTGGCCTCGTCCAACCAGTACCAGAACTTCACCTGCGTGTCGGCCTCCGGAACCGCGGTCTTCCTGTCCGGACAGAGCACCGTCCAGATGCAGATCGGCAACAACGGCGGGCTGGCGATCAGCGCGCTGACCGGCACGACGCTGTTCGGCTCATCGGCCGGCCCGGCCACCGCGCGGCGCCTGATGACCGAGGACCGTGGCAACCTGCTCGAGAAGGACTACAACAGCATCGTCAAGCGTTCGGCCGAGGCGGCGCAGACGCTCAATTCGGCATTGACCGGCTTCCCGGCAACGGCCGCGCCGTTTTCGACCTTTCCCAACACCGGGCTCGGCAACCAGTTGCGCAACGTCGCTCGCATGATCGCGGCACGCCAGGCGCTGGGCTCGCACCGCCAGGTGTTTCATGTCTCGATCGGTGGCTTCGATCAGCATTCGGGACTGATCAACGGCCACGGCGGCCGCATGACGGAACTCGCCGATGCGCTGGCGGCGTTCTATCAGGCGACCGTCGCGCTCGGCGTGGCCGACAGCGTGACGGCATTCACCGCGTCCGACTTCGGCCGCACACTGGATTCGAACGGCGAAGGCTCGGATCACGGCTGGGGTGCGCACCACTTCATCGTCGGCGGCGCGCGTCAAGGGTGGCGACCTCTACGGCACGTGGCCCGATACCGTGCTGCGCGGCGCCGAACGACGTCGGCCGCGGCAACCTGCTGCCGACCACGTCGGTGGTGCAATACGCGGCGACGCTTGCGACGTGGTTCGGAATCTCAGCGACGCAGATGCCCGACGTGCTGCCGAACGCTGCCAACTTCACGCAGCTCGGTCTCGGATTCATGGCCTGAGTCGCGCACCCGGAACGAAAACGGCGCCCGTGGGCGCCGTTTTCTCTTCACGCGTCGGCTCTCAGTTCGAGAGCTGCAGCAGGCCGAGGCCGACGCGGCGATACGATCCGATGCCGCGCATCAGCGGCTTCTTCAACAGCTCGGCGTCGGTGATCTCGAGCACGCCCTCGATCGACGCATACGGCAGCGTGATGGTGCGGTTGCCGTAGGGGAAGTTCAGCTGCTTGATGGCGACGTTGAAGAAGTCCGGCTTGAAGCCGAACTTCGGCGCGAACGCAACCAGCCACGCCTCGACCTCCTGGGTGGTCTTGAACGGCTCGACTTCCTTTTCGCCATCGATCATGCGTTCGCGGCCGACGCAGGCCTCGAGCGCGAAGCGACACGGCAGGCCCTCGCACAGTTGCACCACCAGCCGCTTGGGCGCGAGCGCACTGACCGCCTCGGCCGGGGGCTCGAGCCAGGGGTCGCCCGAATACACCCAGTAGCGTCCTTCTGTCGCCGTGTCGGCGCGGAACACGAAGCTCACGCCCGCCTTCTTGCCAAAGGTGCGGGTCAGCGCCGCGTGGGCGGACAGCGGATCGGCATGCTTCGGCGAGAACGTGACTGCGGTCTCGTACAGCTCGACCGTCGGCACGTCCATCTTGGTGTAGCTCATCACCGTATTGACGAACGCGCGCAGGGTCTTCGGACCCTTGCCCTTCGCGGTCGATGCGCCAAGCCAGTGTGTCGGCAGCCTTATGGAGACGTCCATGGACGATTCCGCCCCAGATGCGGTTAACCAATGAGATTGTCGGCACTGCGGCAGCACCTACGTATCACGCATACGCATTAGACCGTCGACGACCAGCGGCGCGGCACCGACAGAAGGCAGCATGCCCAGAGACTCGACTGTCGCTTCGACGCACATGCTGGACAGGTCGGCCTGTGCGCCCGCCGGAGCTCCAGCAGAATTGTTAGTAAGCGCTCACACGCCGAGATGTGCGCTGGACGAGGTCATAACGCAGAGATCGACGCGCCGCGACCTTGAAACTCGACCGGGCTGCCCTCATAATTAGCACTCGCCTCGGTAGACTGCTAACAACGGACCGAGGTCGGAGATCCGCTTCCCAATTTTTCGTTTCTCGCTCGTCGAGAGATCCAACTGGTAGGAGACCCTAATGAAGATTCGTCCTCTGCACGATCGCGTGATCGTCAAGCGCCTCGACAACGAGCGCAAGACCGCGTCGGGCATCGTCATCCCCGACAACGCCGCCGAGAAGCCCGACCAGGGCGAAATCGTGGCCGTCGGCCCGGGCAAGCGTGACGACAACGGCAAGGTGATCGCGCTCGACGTCAAGGTCGGCGACAAGGTGCTGTTCGGCAAGTACTCGGGCCAGACGGTCAAGGTCGAAGGCGAGGAACTGCTCGTCATGCGCGAAGAAGACCTCATGGGCGTCGTCGCCTAAGCGTCACCACATACCGAACAGACAGGAGTTTTCACATATGGCAAGCAAGCAGGTGTTTTTCGGCGATGACGCACGTCATCGCATGGTGCGCGGCGTCAACATCCTGGCCAACGCGGTCAAGGTGACGCTGGGCCCGAAGGGCCGCAACGTCGTGCTCGAGCGCAGCTTCGGCGCCCCGACCGTCACCAAGGACGGTGTGTCGGTCGCCAAGGAAATCGAGCTGAAGGACAAGTTCGAGAACATGGGCGCGCAGATGGTCAAGGAAGTCGCGTCCAAGACCTCCGACAACGCCGGTGACGGCACCACGACCGCCACCGTGCTGGCGCAGTCGATCGTCGCCGAGGGCATGAAGTACGTGGCCGCCGGCATGAATCCGATGGATCTGAAGCGCGGCATCGACAAGGCCGTGATCGCCGTCGTCGAAGAGCTGAAGAAGATCAGCAAGCCGACGACGACCAGCAAGGAGATCGCACAGGTCGGCGCCATTTCCGCCAACGCCGATCCCGAGATCGGCAAGATCATCGCCGACGCGATGGACAAGGTCGGCAAGGAAGGCGTCATCACGGTCGAGGACGGCAAGAGCCTGAACAACGAGCTCGAGGTCGTCGAAGGCATGCAGTTCGACCGCGGCTACCTGTCGCCTTACTTCATCAACAACGCCGAGAAGCAGATCTGCATTCTCGACAACCCGTACGTCCTGCTGCACGACAAGAAGATCAGCAACATCCGTGATCTGCTGCCGATCCTCGAGCAGGTGGCCAAGGCCGGCCGTCCGCTGCTGATCGTCGCCGAGGAAGTCGAAGGCGAGGCGCTGGCGACCCTGGTGGTCAACAGCATCCGCGGGATCCTGAAGACCTGCGCAGTGAAGGCGCCGGGCTTCGGCGATCGTCGCAAGGCGATGCTGGAAGACATCGCGGTGCTGACTGGCGGCACGGTCATCGCCGAAGAGACCGGCATGACGCTCGAGAAAGCCACGCTGGCCGACCTCGGCCAGGCCAAGAAGGTCGAGATCGCCAAGGAAGACACGACGCTCATCGACGGCGCCGGCGAATCCAAGGCCATCGAAGCCCGCGTCAAGGCGATTCGGGCGCAGATCGAGGAAGCGACCAGCGACTACGACAAGGAGAAGCTGCAGGAACGCGTCGCCAAGCTGGCGGGCGGGGTTGCGCTGATCAAGGTCGGCGCTGCGACCGAAGTCGAGATGAAGGAAAAGAAGGCCCGTGTCGAGGACGCGCTGCATGCGACCCGTGCGGCGGTCGAAGAAGGCATCGTCGCCGGCGGCGGCGTTGCGCTGATCCGCGCGAAGCAGGCCATCGCCAAGCTGAAGGGCGAGAACACCGACCAGGACGCCGGCATCAAGATCGTGCTGCGCGCGCTGGAAGAGCCGCTGCGCCAGATCGTCGAGAACGCGGGCGACGAGCCGAGCGTGGTGGTGCAATGCTGTCGCCAACGGCAAGGGCAACTACGGCTTCAACGCCGCAACGCATGAGTACGGCGACCTGGTCGAAATGGGTGTGCTCGATCCGACCAAGGTGACGCGGATGGCGCTGCAGAACGCGGCTTCCGTGGCCAGCCTGATGCTGACGACCGACGCGATGGTGGCCGAGCTCGTCGAAGACAAGCCGGCCTCGCCCGGCGGTGGCGGCGGTATGGGTGGCATGGGCGGCATGGGCATGGACATGTAATAGGCCGGCTGCGGCTCCATGCCGCAGTTGCTGCCCCTGCAAAACAAACGGCCCGCAGACGCGGGCCGTTTTTTTTGGTCGATCCTCGCTCAGTACTTGATCGTGCAGCCGTATGCGCTCGAGGTCGCGGCCGTTACCGCCTTGCCGCTGCGGGCATCGGTGAGCGCCGCGGCGACGTAGTTCGACGCGACTTTGACGTCCGCCGGGATTCGCGCTGCGCCGGTCGTCGATCGCACCGGCGTAGATCAGCGTTCCCTTCGGGATCGATCACATACATGTGCGGTGTCACTTT